>NZ_PVTE01000004.1 GCF_003002825.1 Spirosoma oryzae
GGCTACCTGCACTTTCAGACGGTAGTAGATGGATACAGGATGTCAAAGAACGAGTACTCACAGGCAAAACCCCCAACTTATGGGTAAACCTCACCTTCAGGGGGCGGGGGGTAAACAGCCGTAGCAGGTACTACGCTACTAACATCGATATGAGTTACCCTCCCATTTCAAAGAAAATTACTCGGTGGCTAAACCAATCCGGGTTTTGATGTTTTATTCGAATGATGAACGATGCAACCGATTTCCAGCAATTAGCCCCCCGCCGACAGGAGCAGCTCATGGCCTTCAACCGACTCCTAACCATCATGGATGAGTTGCGGGAGCAATGCCCGTGGGACCGTAAACAGACCCTCGACAGCTTACGGCACCTGACCATCGAAGAAACGTACGAACTCTCCGACGCCATCCTGAACAAAGACATGGCTGATATCCGCAAGGAACTCGGTGACGTACAGTTGCATCTGATTTTCTACGCTAAGATCGCGTCGGAGACGGGTGATTTCGACATAGCCGACGTGCTGAATGGTGAATGCGACAAACTCATCAGTCGGCACCCGCACATCTACGGCGACGCCAATGGCAACCCCGTTGTCGCCGATACGGAGGAACAGGTCAAGGCAAACTGGGAACAACTGAAGCTGAAAGAAGGCAATAAATCGGTGCTGGGGGGCGTACCGGCCTCGTTACCCGCGCTGGTGAAAGCCATGCGGATTCAGGAAAAAGCACGCGGTGCCGGTTTCGACTGGGACGAGAAAGAACAGGTCTGGGAAAAGGTCGAGGAAGAGATGCAGGAATTCAAGGCCGAATTCAACATCGAAACGCCAGGGCAGTCGATCGACCCACAAAGGGCGGAAGGTGAGTTTGGCGATCTGCTGTTTTCGCTCGTCAACTACGCTCGTTTTGTCGATATCAACCCCGAAACGGCGCTCGAACGCACAAATAAGAAGTTTATCAAGCGATTCCAGTACATCGAAGAACAGGCCCGCGCTAACGGTAAATCGCTCCGCGATATGACGCTGGCCGAAATGGACGTCTACTGGAATCAGGCAAAACAGGTTTGAGAAGAAAGAGAAAAGATGTGAGACGATAGATAGCGTACGGCTTATCAGGTGTTTATGAAGAAACCCGAGACGAGTCTCTGTCATCCCGAGCCTGTGAGGGATCTTCGGGATTGGCTAGGGAATCTACTGTTACAGAAGGTCCTTCGCAGGCTCGGGATGACAAAAAATAGTATAGCCAACCGCTGACGTCTTTTCTCTTTTGTCTCACATCTTTTCTCTCTCTTCTTTCGTCCCCTAATCCGCTCCCCCTATGCGTATTGCTTTTATCACCGACTTACACATCGACACCGACACGGAGCATACGCAGGGTGTCGACGTACGGCAGAACTTTCTGCGGGTGCTGGCGACACTAGCCGACGTCAAGCCACACTGTCTGGTGCTGGGTGGCGACCTCTGTAACCGCACCGGCGACCAGGCTATTTACGACTGGATCAGGGCCGAAACGCGAAAGCTACCCTGGCCGACTTATGTCGTTCCCGGCAATCACGACGATGCCGCACTCATGGCAGCAGCCTTCCGTCGGGAAAACGATCTGCACGGCGATGAACTCTATTACGCCGTGTCGCTCGATGGCTTCCCGGCCTTGTTTCTGGATTCATCGAAGGGCGTCTTTTCTGAGCACCAGTGGGCCTGGCTGCGCGATTACATGAAGTTGCTGCGCGACAACAACCTGCTGATTTTCATGCACCACCCGCCCCTACCGGCTGATATGCAGAGCATGGATCGAATTAGCCCGTTTACGCAAACCGATGAGTTTCTGGAGCTAACCCGGGACTTACCCTGCCACGTTACGGTTGCCTGCGGGCATTACCACATCGACAAAGTCGTGCAGCGCGGTAACCTGTTGACACTATTGACACCGTCGACTTACGTGCAGCTCCGGCCCGACACGCCCGACTTCGTCATTAGCACGCATCAGGTTGGCTATCGGGAATTGAACGTAAGTTTTCATAGTGTCAACAGCAGCGTACATTACCTCGATACCCCCGCCTGACATCCTCGTTTTTTCATCTACTGACTACCGCGCCTGTGCCTTATTCGCCCCCTCAGCTTCGCACTGTTCAGGTCACTCGCTACCTTACGCCCCTGCGTGAAGGTGGATCGCTACCGGCCATTGTCGAAGGCGACGACGATTTTTTGTACGTCCAGAAATTTCGTGGAGCCGGACAGGGTGCGCGGGCACTGATCGCCGAGCTGATCTCGGGCGAAATCGCCCGGCTGCTGGGTCTGCGTATCCCGGAAATCGTATTTACTGAACTCGATCCGGTATTCAGCCGCACGGAGCCCGACGAAGAAATTCAGGATTTACTTCGGGCCAGTGTAGGACTCAACTTGGCACTGCATTACCTGTCGGGAGCCATCACCTTCGATCCGATCATCAACACTGTCGATCCGGTACTGGCGTCGCAAATCGTGTGGCTCGACAGCCTGACGATGAACGTCGACCGGACGGCGCGGAATACCAATATGCTGATCTGGCACAAGGAATTATGGCTGATCGATCACGGTGCGTCACTGTATCTGCACCATACCGGCCCCGACTGGGCGAAGCATAGTCAGCGGGCGTTCGTGCAGATCAAAGACCATGTGCTGTTGCCCTACGCGTCGGAACTGACGACCGTCGATACGGCCTTCGGTCTGCTCCTGACGCCCGATCGCATCCGTGCCATCGTCGATCTTGTCCCCGACGTGTGGCTGGCCGACGATGATGCCCCCGGCCCACAGCGCGACGCCTATATCCAGTTTTTAACCGACCGACTTGCCACCTCTGAACGCTTTGTCAGCGAAGCCCAACATGCCCGAGAAGCACTTGTTTGAGTACGCCATCATCCGCGTGGTGCCGCGTGTCGAGCGGGGTGAGTTCATCAACGTGGGTGTCATCCTTTACTGCGCATCGCAGGGTTTTCTTCGCACTCGATTTATGCTGCCCGAAGCGCGACTACTGGCCCTCTGCCCGACCCTGGATCTGACAGAACTAACGGAGCGCCTGGGTGCATTCGAGCGCGTCTGCGTCGGTCGGCGCGAAGGTGGCCCGATTGGTCAATTACCCATCGCAGCCCGATTCCGCTGGCTAACTGCTACACGCAGCACCGTCGTACAAACGTCACCCGTCCACCCCGGCCTGTGCCTCGACCCGACCGACGCCCTGACGCAGTTGTTTGCTCAGCAGGTAGAATAGTTGGTTTACATTATACGGTTTTCGGTACCTATCCAGTGAACTCCTCCCGTGCGATTGTCCGTACACCGAAAACCGTGTACTGTAAACCGAATACCGTAAACTGACCTCTTTCCTTCGTCTATGCGTCTACTTCTCCTCCTACTCGTTTTTCCCGCCTATGTATTTGCGCAGAGCGGATCGCCATCGGACGTAGACACGACCAAATCGCCGTTCAGTTTCAAGAATGCGCCCTGGTACGGCCGGTCGATGCCGTTTGGCATTTACACGGGGGCCGGTAAGCTGGCTGACCGGGCCGTGCAGTCGATTGAAATCGGCAAGACGTTCAACGTCATCGATGTTGGCGTTGCAGCCGGGCGCAGTACGTTCCGGCCCGACACAACCTTTTTCGTCGAAGGGCGCGTCACGATGGATGTGGGCAACTACGGTCCGTTTGCCAGCGAAATGACCATTGGCGCGGGTAAGCTGTTCAGCAAACCGGGAAGCCTGATGCTCGAACTTAGCTACAGCATTTTTGCGCAGATCACCCGAAAATTCGGCTTCGGTCTGATAACGGGTTACTACGATTTCAGCAACGAGTTTACCGATTCCGCAAAGACCTATTACGGCGTTTACCTACGCTACGGGCTGGAACGTACCGATACGGGCGGCCTGCTCGGACTGGCCCGCCCCCATCCGCGCCTGCGAGGTCGGCATGGGCACCGCTAGTCAGAATTTGTTTGCAGTCAGACGCGTTACACAGCTATGAATCCTGTTATTGGCAAATACATCGTGCTGGCCGGAATTGGGCTGGTACTCGTCGGCCTGATCGTCTGGCTATTCGGGGACAAGCTGGGCTGGCTGGGACGGCTACCTGGCGACATTCGCGTGACGGGTGAAAACGGGGGCGGCTTTTATTTTCCGATTGTCACCTGCATTGTCGTCAGTATCGTGCTGAACCTGGTCATCGCTTTGGTTCGTCGCTTTTTCTAGTCGCTGCCGTGCGGAGAACAGGCAGTTGGCGATCGAGTTCGTAGCTGAGCTTGTTGATGTAGAAGACTTCACGCTGCATCCCGTAGTTCAGCCGACTGGCGATTTTCTGAAAGCCCCACGCCAGGAAGTGACGATCGTACCAGGGCATCAATTCGTCATTTTCCGAGAACGTTACCCGGTCGTTTTCGCCATCGGTTGTCAGCAGCCGCACGGCTTCCGGTTTCTGCAGCACCCGGTTTCCCTGAATCACCTCGGTATTGATCTGCCCGCCATTCGGGTACGCCAGTATCGTTTTGTCGCCCAGTTGCGAGACCTGCACTTTTTCACTCAATTCCCGACTAAGCACCCCGTTAATAGGTAAGCAGTTGTCCCACAGCAGTTTGCCGGCCTGATCAAAACCACAAACGAAAGCGTGCGTGTATTGATAGCCGTCGTACCGATCCATGGAACGGATGCTGCCGTTTGCCAGGGTCGAACTTCGGTAGTGCGGGTAGTATACTTCGGCAACCATTGTCAACCCGTTTGGCGTCGGCAGCAGATCGTGCACCAGCAGTTTATACCGAAACTTGTACGACTTGCCGATCTCTTTCTTTCGGTTGGCGCGGGCCAGCATGCGCTCCTGCTGCTTCGGTTTCAGGTAGTTGAAGAAGTTCGCCAGCTGCGAAAAATCGATGTACTGAATATCCCGGATTGCCGCTTCGCCATCGACAACGCCCGATGAGTCTCGCCGGATGCGGGTGACATAGATACCCTGCGAATAGGGTGTGCAGTCGGCCGAGTAGTTGCCGACCAGTAAGGATTCGTTTTCGTTGACCGGCAGAATTTTCCCGGAAATCAGGCTGTTCTGCGTTCCGTCGAAATTCAGCGACCGGATGAGTTTGTTGTCGTAGCCATAGGTCCGAACGGTGAATTGACAGTGTCGCTTGGTTGAGTGAATCAGCACGTTGACTTCCTGATTGTACTCGTCGACTTCGATACTACTGATTTCAACGTTATTGGCATACAGCCCCGGCAGTACACGTACCGACCGATCGAAGAACGAGAACGACATGACGATGGGCCTCCCCCGGAAATACCCACCGATATACGCCTGACTACCCAGCACCTTAAACTGCTGAATACTCATATCATCGACCAGCGCCCCCTCAAACGCATCCATCATCCCCTCATCGGTGCTGACCCGAATGATCCGAAAGCGATTGCTGTCGATGGCGCGGAACAACTGATAGCGGTACTGACCGCTGGTAAAGGCCGTTACCGGGCGCATGGTCCGCTCTTCCAGTATGCTTCGGTACCAGACCGGCCGTAGCTGAGTGTCGTATTTGCGGAAGGTGAAGCGGGGTGGCGAATTGTCAAGCCAGGTACCTCCCTCCTGAACGGTGAGCAACACCCCCTGATCGGCGAGTGGCGTTACATCGAACGATTGTGATTCGGTTGTGCTGACCGGCATTTCCAGCCGCAGTGTTTGCGATAGCTGCGCCCGCACCGGCCCGACGATGAGACCGGTTAGCAGAAAAACCAACAAAAATTGTAGCCGTGCCATGCACATAAATATACAATTGTTTGCCGGTAAAGTTTACAGAATCTGAGTCTGCGTATACGTTAATTTCGTCACACGCCCCACCGTTTTTTCAAATGGTCTTTCATAAACAGATTGATGTCCCACTGACTGGCAACGGGCTGCTGCGTGTACGGTAGCACCGGCAGATAGGTGGGCGGGCCAAACTCACAGGAAACGGTCAGTTGGGGGGCGTTAGCGCGTTGTAATCGCGTCCGAATTGCATCCCACCAACGAGCGTGCGTTTCGAGCGCATCGGCCCACTCCGGCGCACGCGGATCGCTGACCTGCGGCCCCTCGGGGTGGCCTACCCGGCAGTGAATATGATCGCTGACGGCGATAGCCCGCTCCATGTTGGCTGTCTGTTCGCCCAGGTACGACTCCGCCACGTTGACCCAGTGTGAATAGTCGGCCGTCAGGCGCAGGTTGGGTTGCCGCAGCAAATACGACTGCATGCCGGGTGCACTGTAGGAAAACCGGCCCCGGTGGGTTTCGTGCAGAATCGTGACGCCGGTTTGCTGCTGCACGGTCAATGCCAGCTGAATCAGTTCCAGGTTCTGTTCGAAAGAGAAATAGTCACGACCAGTTTGCGAATTGATAAACAACGGTTTATGGGCAGCAATCGCATACAGATCTTTCTCGTAAGCGCGTCGGTGCTCGGCGAAGTTGCTGCTACCACCGAACGCCATCAGAATCAGCTGGAGTCCGTTATCGCGCATCACCTGCACGGCCTCGGCTCGTTTGTCAGGTCCGGCCGCGATTTCCATCCCGTCGTAACCGGCAGTTTTTACCCGTTTGGCGACCTCGGGATAAGTCAGGCTTTCAAGGCCCCAGTACGGGCAGAAAAAAAGTGTGTTCACGGTATATCAGCGGCTGGTATTGACTGACCAGAAAAGCGTCGATCACCGGCGTACTTACTCATGCGATCCACAGGATTGCATTGCCGACAACGACCCATTGTCTGTTTTGTCGTTCCAGAAAAACGAGATGGCCCGATCCAGCTTTGGGATCGCTGACAATCGAGCAGTAACAAACCGCTTTCGTCGCATCGGTGGCGTAGACGACACTGGAGAGCGAGACGATACCACCGTAGTCCGGGTATTTTTTCCACAGGCCCCAGTGCCCTTCGCCGGCCGTTGACCCGAAATAAACGTCGTCCTGCTGCGTGGTCCATAACTCCGTTTTGCGACAGGCCAGGTTGAGTGGACGTTGTACTGAATAGGACACGAACTTTGCGGAATCGACCGACGACAGAAAAGCAACCCAGCCGGGTTCCGTGTAGAATGTGCTGGCAGGCTCAAGCAGGAACGCCAGCTTTTCCTGGTCTTTTCCAAAGTTGAAGCGGAAAGCGTGTTTATCCTGCGGCCGCGTGACCGTGCGGATCAAGAGCCGCTCACCCCGCCGGTGCGCCTTGCCGGGATCAACGCAAACTGACAGATAGTTCAATGTTGCGGTAAAAACGGCGTAGTCCGTGTCGGGTAGGTTAGGTTGCGACCAGACAGGTCGATACGATACGGTTACTAACCCCAACAGAATAAGGATTGTACGCATGAATACTGATGTTGATTAGTCGCAATAGTAGTAATTCTTCCATACTATTCAGAACTTTACCCACCGAAGTCAGATACAGTGGTCGACACCCGTTTTAGCTAATTGTATCTTGTCATAATCTAAAAACCAACACTATTATCCCTTGCTTATGAGCGATGTAGCCACCCGCTTTGCGCCCGGTGTCGTAACCGGCGAAGGCGTTACCGAACTTTTTCGCCACGCCAATGAGAATGATTATGCCCTGCCCGCCGTCAACGTAGTCGGTACGGACTCGGTCAATGCCGTGCTGGAAACCGCCAAGGCCGTTAACTCGCCGGTTATCATTCAGTTTTCTAACGGCGGGGGGATTTTCTATGCTGGTAAAAGTCTGCCCAACGATAAGCAGCAGGGTGCCATTGCCGGTTCGATTTCGGGGGCATTGCACGTACACCACGTTGCTGAACTGTACGGCGTTCCGGTCATCCTGCATACCGACCACTGCGCGAAGAAACTCCTACCCTGGATCGACGGCCTGCTGACCGCCGGCGAAAAGCATTTCGATCAGACCGGTAAGCCGCTGTTCTCGTCGCACATGCTCGACCTGTCGGAGGAGCCACTCGAAGAAAACATCGAAATCTGCGCCAAGTACTTCGAACGGATGGCTAAAATCGGCATGACGCTCGAAATCGAACTGGGCGTCACGGGCGGTGAAGAAGATGGCGTCGACAACACCGACGTCGATGATTCGAAGCTGTACACGCAGCCGTCGGAAGTAGCGTATGCCTACGAAGAGCTGAGCAAAATTTCGCCGAACTTCACCATCGCTGCTGCCTTCGGTAACGTACACGGTGTGTACAAGCCGGGTAACGTGAAGCTGTCGCCGATCATCCTGAACAACTCGCAGAACTACATTCAGGAGAAATACAACACGGGTCCGCTGCCGGTTAACTTCGTCTTCCACGGTGGTTCGGGTTCGAGCCGCGAGGAAATCCGCGAAGCCATCCGCTACGGTGCCGTGAAGATGAACATCGACACCGACATGCAGTGGGCAATGTGGGAAGGTATCCTGAACTACTACAAAGCGAAAGAAGGCTACCTGCAATCGCAGCTGGGCAACCCGGAAGGTGCTGATTCGCCGAACAAAAAATACTACGATCCACGCGTGTGGCTGCGTAAAGGCGAAGAGAGCATGGTTAGCCGCCTAAAAGTTGCGTTCGAAGACCTGAACTGCATCAACCGGCTGGCTTAGTCGGTATTCGGTTTACGATATACGGTTTACGAGCCGGGCACTTCTGGAAAGTGCCCGGCTTTTTTATGGCCGGCAATAATTAACCAGCCAGCGAAACCATCCGGTATGTGTAGAGACGCAAGATCTTGCGTCTCTACGTACGCGTTAGCCATAACGTGCGTCAGCCGTTAGCAACCTAGCCTGCCGACGCTAGCCATCCGGCGGGGAGACGCAAAGGATTGCGTCTCTACAACCCAACGGCTTCTATGTGGGTCTACCAGACCAAACAGCATATGGCCATGCCAATACGCCTTTCAATCTTACCTTTTTCACTCCTGACGGCATCCCTTGCCGTTGGGCAGCCTCGCCCTGTTGGCGCAACCTTGCCAACGTACAATCAGCTCAAACCAGCTAACCGGGAAATCTACGACTATGTCAGTCCGCGCGGAACGGGCTATCAATCCGTCGAGCGGACATTCCGGCTGTTCGACTTTCCGGACGGAACGGTGACCTATCAGGTGAACGGAAAAATCGTCAGCAAAGCCAGTGACGTGCAAAAGCAACTGACGGCACCGGGCGTTCAAATCGACAGTCTTAGCATCGGGCAGCCCAACGCCGACGGAAAACGGCTGATTCGTATCCGGCTCTTAACCAATCAGCCCTGACGATACAGACATTTGTATCGTCAGGGCTGATTGTCTGCGCTGTATAGCGGCTGCTTATTTCGCTTTGCCGTTCACCAGAAATTGAACGGTTTTTGGTTCAGGCTCTTTGCTGAAATCAATCGTTCCACCGTAGCTTTTATCAAGCGTGGCCAGCAACAGCAAACCTGCTCCACCGACCGATGCCTCCTCTTTACTATATACCTTGCTATCGTTCAGATTAGTCCCTTTCTGTAAGTTAACCGTGATACTACCCAGCTTCAAATCCGTTGCAGAGAGCGTGTTTACGGTCCAGGTACTTGTCGACTGATCGGCGTCAACCATAACCAGCGTTTTATCGGTCAGTGTCCACTTGCCGGTAACGGTAGCCTTGTTGTCAAGGTATGAATACGTACCATCCTTTTTGAATGTCACCACGTTATCATCGCCTAACAATCCCTGCCCGGTTGGTAACGTAGACGGCAGCTGATATTTTTTAGCATCTGTCTGAATACTGATATCGTTGAAAACCCAGGTACGTGCGAGCAGATCAGCAGACGCAGTGGTTGTGCTGGGGTTAACATTGTCGTCAGATTTGGAACAACCGGTCAGGGTCAGCGTGAACAGGGCAATGATGGAGAGGAAGTAATTGATACGCATACTGTTTTGAGGAATGTGATAGAAAACAAGAAAAAGGAAACCTCAAACGTACGGCGAAAAACCAAACCACTCGCTAGAAATTTACTGAACGTATGATCTTTAATTAATGCAGACATACGTCGCCCTATTTCACGTACCCCAGCTTACGGGGAATGGTATAAATTTCCGTTTGGCGACCGTCGATGTAGCGGAATGTCTGCCCGTCGTAAAAGCCGTCTTCTTCCAGCATAATCCGCACGACTTTCTTCCACTCGGGAATTTCGACGGCCGCGTTCAGTTCGATCGAATAGGCCGTGTTGGCCATCAGTGGGTAGTCACCGGGGCCGGGTACACCTTTCTGCTGATCCCATAAGCCAATCGTAGGTCCGGCCGCATGCCCGTGTACACCGATCGGGTGCGAATAGATCGTACCGGTGATGCCTTCCTTCTTGGCCTGCTCCAGCGCCACGAGCAGCATCTGATTGCCCGTCCGGCCCGCCTTGAACTGTTCCGTTAGAATATCCTGCAGGCGATTTCCCTGTTTGAACGCAGCTTTGAGCGACTCCGGTACGTCGGTTTCGCCGGGACGCAGAATATACGCATGCTGCTGCTGATCGGTATTCAGTCGCAGATAGGTGATGCCGAAATCGACGTGAATCAGGTCGCCGGGCATGATTACCTGCTTATCCGGGCGCTTGGAAAAGGTACGCAGGTGGTTAAAATCGCTTTCGTCGGCGCGTTGTATGTCGACGGTCGGGTGAAACCAGGTGTCGAGGCCGAGGTTGGTGATGCGCTGCCGGAACCACCAGACCACGTCGTCGGTCGTTGTAATGCCCGGCTGAATAACCTGCTCCGAAAAACCTTCCTGAATAATCTCGTGCGAGAGTCGGCAGATCATCGGATAGATCGCCATTTCTTTGGGTGTACGCGTTTCGAGCCAGCCGACAGCCACCTTTTCCGCCGACACGATCCGCGACCGATACTCCGCCGGCAGCTTTTGCAGAAACTCATCGTGCTCTGTGTTCGACAGCCCGTCGGCATGAGCGTAGTTAGTCGACATATTCAGCCCGATCTTTTTGGGTTTACGTTGCTGAATTATGTTCGCCAGCGCATCCCACTGGTTGGGTCGTACGTCGATGTCCCAGGCACCTTTCAGCAAGTTCCCCACATCATAGCGGGCAATAGCCAGCTTTTCCAGTTCCTTCCCCGTATCGTAAAAGACAATGATCGTCCGGCGACGCGCCGACAGCCAGGTGCTGGGCAGCATCGTCCGCAGCACCGGATCTTCGTTGTATTCCCGCGAAATGATCACCCACATATCGATGCCTTCGCGACGCATAAGCTGGGGCAGCAGGTTGGTAAATCGGTCGTCCAGAATTTCATCGACGACCCGCGCCCGGTCGCGTTCAGGCAGAATGATGGTCGGTGTCAGCGATTGGGCAACCGAGCAGGTCGCCGTAAAAAGAAGCAGCAAGAACAGGTAAATCGGTTTATTCATCGTACAAAATCACGTTTTCTGGAAAGATACACGGTTATTCGTGTCGATAATACTATTTCGACGAGGCAACCCATTTGGGGCATCCGGCATCGTTGTAGTGAATAGTCCATCGTTTGGCTTATGCTTCGCTCCCTACTGATTCTCTTTTCAATCGTACTTACTCAGTCAACATTCGCCCAGACCGGCCTGCGGGGACTTGTCAAAAGTGCATCGGGTGACGCCCTACCTTACGCAGCTGTCGTGGTTCGGAAAAGTGCGGCCGACGACCGCCCGACGGGTACGATCACCAACAGCGAAGGACGATACGACGTTGCGCTGACGCCCGGCACCTACACCGTCACGTTTCAATCGCTGGGCTTCCAGACCGTGCAGAAAACGGTCGACATCAGCAACGACTACACGACGCTGGACATAACCCTGACTGAGCAGGCACTGCGGCTGGCCGAAGTACAAACCAAAGCGGGGAAGGAAGATCCGGCCTACACCATCATGCGCCGGGCCATCGCGAAAAGCCGATTTCACCAGCTACAGGTGCAGCGGTTTAAGGCCCGCGTCTACACCAAGTCCACCATCACCATTACCGACCTGCCATTCGGCGCGGAATCCTTGTTTAGAAAGCAATTGAAAGAGGCCGAGCGCGACGCCAATTTCAAAGTGGGCGTACCCATACTCAACGAAACCGTGGCGGAGGTGACGTTTCAGCAACCCAACGTGTACCGGCAACGCGTCATCGCCAACCGGAACTCGCAGGGCGACTTCCTGAGTCCAAATCAGTTTTACAACGTCAGTTTTTACAGTCCAACTGTTGCCGGGGCCGTATCGCCCCTCTCGCCCAAAGCGTTCGGCTACTACCGATTCGAGTACAAAGGCACCTTCCGTGAAAACGCCCCCGATGGCACGCCGGTCGAAGTCAGCAAGATTCAGGTCATTCCGCGTCAGTACGGGGAGGGCGTCTTTCGCGGGACCATCTTCATCATCGAAAATACCTGGGCAATCTACAGCCTACAACTCGAAACCGTATCGAGCATCGGGATTTCGTTCACCATCCGCAACCTGTGCAGCCCGATCAAAGGCGTCTGGATGCCAACCAATCAGCGATACAGCGGAGCGGGCTCGTATCTGGGCGTAAAAGGCAACGGGCAGTATGTGCGTAACCTGACGTTCAGCGAGTTCGTCGTCAATCCGGCTTTTATCGAAGACATCGAAGTAGTCGATGAGAAGAAAGCGCCACCCACGCAGTCGTTGTCCAAGGGCGATATCAAAGGGCAGCAACTCGATGCACTGGTAAAGAAACAGAAGGAGTTTTCGACCAAGAACCTGCGCCAGATGATGAAGGAATACGAAAAGCAGGAAAAGCAGACCCGCAAAAAACAGGGTGCCGACGTAGCCGTGGTACGCGACGATTCGTTGATCGTTGATACGCTGGCCCTGAAACGGTCGACGGCCTTCTGGGATTCGCTCCGCTCGGTGCCGCTGACGACCGACGAACGCATCAGTTACCGCAAAAACGACAGCCTGCGCGTGATCCGAACGGGCGACAAGGTGAAGATCGACAGCATGGCCAAGGCCAAGAATCCATCGGCAAAAAAGCAGAAGACCGTCACGATCGGTAAGCTGCTCATGGGCCATACGTGGTCGTTGTCGAAGCCGACATCGCTTAGCTACACGGGGCCGTTGAGCCAGATAAACTACAACACGGTCGAGGGATACACCGCTGAGATGGGGCTGTTGTTGCGCTATCGTCCCCGCGTCGACTCGGTCAATCGATTCGTGAAAATACCGCTCAGCGACTGGTCGGTGGGGGGTACAGCGCGGTATCAGTTTGGCCGGCAGAATCTGGTTGGCTACGGGCAGGCGGGGTACCGGCACAAAACTACCCAAATCGACCTGACCGGCGGGCGGTATCTGTTTCAGTACAACCCCGACAACCCCATCAGCCCGGCGCTTAACGGCCTTACCACGTTGTTGTTCGAACAGAATTTCATGAAGCTGTACCAGAAAGACTTTGCCAATCTGACGGTTACGGCTACGCCTTTCAAAAACCGGATTAGCCTGACCGGTAGTCTGGAATACGCGCAACGTACGGAGCTGGACAACTTCAAAGAAAACATAAAACCACTGATCGACTGGCGAAACCGGACGTATACGCCTAACCGACCGGTCAACGAAGAGCTTGTGAGCACGGCATTCCCCGTGCATTCGCTCGTCACGCTCAACCTGACAGCCTCAGCCCGGCTGGGAACTACCGAATATACCATCCGCAACGGCCGCCGGATCACCCGGCGCGACAACGATGCCCCGCTGCTGACGGTCAACTACCGGAAAGGGATGGGCCTGCAAGCCACCGACCCGGTCAGCTACGATTTCTTACAGGCGACACTAGCCCACGGCTTCGACGTCGGCATTCGCAGTCGACTCAGCTATCAACTCAGTGCAGGCAGCTTTCTGAACGACAAAAAGTTGTATTTCCCCGATTTCAAGCACTTCGCCGGTAATGAGTTTTTCCTGCAACAGGGCGATCCGGTCTCGGTGTTCCGGCTGTTGCCGTATTACCAGTACAGCACGGGCAAACGCTTTGCCGAGGGGCATGTGCTGGGCGAGTTCCGCCAACTGGTGCTGACACAACTGACTGTCCTGCGATTGCTGGGGCTAAAGGAGAATCTGTTCGTGCACTACCTGGCCACACCCGCGTCGCGTAACTACACGGAAGTGGGCTACGGACTCGACGGTCTCATTCCCCAGGTGCTTCCCTTCTTCCGCGTCG
The DNA here is from genome assembly GCF_003002825.1 of Spirosoma oryzae. Lineage (GTDB taxonomy): Bacteria > Bacteroidota > Bacteroidia > Cytophagales > Spirosomataceae > Spirosoma > Spirosoma oryzae. Next base: position 14,068 of record NZ_PVTE01000004.1, read on the forward strand.
AAGTCATCTCCCAGTGGCAGAACACGACCTATCAGGGCCTTGGCTTCCGCATCGGCACGACGCTGAAGTTTGGGCGGTAGAAGAAGAAGAAAGAGGTAAGAAGAAAGATGAAAGAGGTTACCGCAACGCAGTCTTTGTTCTCACCTCTTTCTTCTTACCTCTCATATCTTTCTTCTCCTACTCAATTTGCTAACGGAATCGTAATCAGCCGATAACATGCCGGGTTAGGCGACTCGCTTATTTTGCACCAACCATCGTGCAGGTATGAATCGTCGGGATCTCGTCAAACGAATCGGCGCCGGATTGGCAGCCACCTCCCTTTCGCCCTGGGCCACCGCCCACCCCACCACTACCCCGCAGCGCGTGCTGCGCATCGCCCACATCACCGACGTCCATATGCAGTCGCTGGTAGGGGCCGCGAAAGGCTTCGAACGCTGCCTGCACCACGCCCAGAACCTGCCCGAAAAGCCCGACCTGATTATCAACGGGGGCGATGCAATCATGGAAGCACACGGCCGACAGGCCGACAGTGTAAAACGACAGTGGGAACTCTACCGGCAGGTGCTGACCAGCGAAAATAGCCTGCCCGTGCTGAACTGCGTCGGTAACCACGATATCTGGTGTCGGCAGGAAACAAAAGAAGGGTTTATGGGGGGCCGGCAGTGGGCCATGGATGAGTTACAGATGACGAGCCGCTACTATAGTCTCGACCGGGCCGGCTGGCATATCATTGTGCTCGACAGCGTACAGCCCAAAGCCGACGGTAGCTGGTACACCGCCCATCTGGACGATGAACAGTATCATTGGCTGGAAGCGGATCTGAAAGCGGTTCCGGTGCAGACACCGGTCCTGATCGTATCGCACGTACCGATTCTTGCCGCCTGTGTTTTCTTTGATGGACAACGCTTTACCGACGAAAACTGGAACGTCCCCGCCCGTTGGATGCACAGCGATACCGTGCGGCTAACGAACCTGTTCCACCGGCATCCAAGTGTCAAATCAGCCCTGAGCGGCCACATTCACCTGACCGATCGGGTCGATTACGACGGGGTATCGTACTTCTGCAACGGTGCCGTCAGTGGCGCGTGGTGGTTCGGCAAATACCACCACACGGCCGCCGGTTACGCCCTCGTCGACCTCTACAGCGACGGCTCCGTCGTGAATCAGTATGTGAATTATTGACGGTTTAAGTTTTGTGATTTGTGTTTTCGTGTAGCCTGGACCTCCAGGTCCGGGTGGGCGCAACAGCGACCTGTTAGCATCCGCCTTACACAGTTGCCCTGACGGGCACCCGGACCTGGAGGTCCAGGCTACATATGTGCGTCAGCTATCATAAACCACAAACCTTAAATTATAATAACTGCTCTCTAATCTTCTCCGCCGTTGCAGCTAACTCCTCAGCGGTTGGGCGGGGCTCCAGTTTCTGGCTGAAATCCATGTCGGCCATGCTGTTCAGCGGAATCAGGTGAACGTGCGCGTGCGGCACCTCCAGCCCGACGACGGCAACGCCTATACGCTGACATGGAATCGCCTTTTCAACGGCCGACGCCACGCGTTTGGCAAACAGCATCAGGTCCGTATAGGTAGCATCGTCCAGGTCGAAAATATAATCGACTTCCTGTTTCGGAATCACCAGCGTGTGGCCCGTAGTGGTGGGCATCACGTCCAGAAACGCCAGAAACGCGTCGGTCTCGGCGATCTTATGCGCTGGTATCTCACCAGCCACGATACGGGAGAATATGGAAGGCATAGTGTTGGGGGTTCGGTTTACGGTATACAGTTTACGGTGTCTGGCGCACGCTTAGCCTGGACCGACCCACGCTACGGTGGCGACCACCGAAAACCGTATACCGTGAACTGTCTTTTTACCGGCTGATATCGATAACGTCGAATTCCAGCATCCCGGCCGGTACTTTGATCTCGGCCATATCGCCGACACGCTTGCCCAGCAGGCCTTTACCGATGGGGGAACTCACCGAAATACGACCCGTTTTCAGGTCGGCTTCCTCTTCCGATACCAGCGTGTAAGTCATTTCGGCACCGTTCTTTTTATTCCGGATTTTCACTTTCGACAGGACAGACACCTGCGATGTATCGATAGTCGACTCATCGAGGATACGGGCGTTGGCTACGACTTCTTCGAGTTTGGAGATTTTCAGCTCATGAAGTCCCTGCGCATCTTTAGCCGCGTCGTACTCGGCATTTTCGCTGAGGTCACCCTTGTCGCGGGCTTCGGCAATCTGATGGGCAATGGCCGCACGGCCTTTCGTTTTTAATTCGTTCAGCTCCGTTTTGAGCCGGTTTAGACCTTCTTCTGTGTAGTACGAAATCTTTCCCATGATGACTTATATAACTAACGAATACTGGGGATTACTTAGGACTGGGTTAAAAACAAAAAAACGGCCCACCGACCGTTCTGCAATCAAATTGATTTTCTTTGCAGACGCGTCAGGGTCGCCGTCGGCGTACCGAAGCGAGCGGTTCAGAAACAGGATAAAAGGATCGTCGCATGCGCGTTACCAAAGTCTGTTTAACGGACGAAACGCGCCATTTCCGGCGCGTTTGTGAGACAAAATTACGAAACTTCCGGGCGATAGCAACAGCCGATTTGTCGACCGTCCCAAATTTCTCCCTTCTATGGCATCCTCACTTCGTATCATTTTTATGGGTACCCCCGACTTCGCCGTCACCAGCCTGCAACGACTGCTGGGGGCTGGCTGCGAGGTGGTTGCCGTCGTGACCGCCCCCGATCGCCCGTCGGGTCGCGGCCTTCAGCTTACGCCCTCACCTGTTAAAAAAGCAGCGCTGGCAGCCAATCTACCCGTACTCCAGCCCGAACGCCTGCGCGACCCGGCATTTCTCGACGAATTAGCCAGTTACAAAGCTGACCTACAAGTGGTTGTTGCCTTTCGGATGCTACCCGAAGTCGTGTGGGGCATGCCAACCGTAGGTACGCTGAACCTGCACGGGTCATTGCTACCGCAGTACCGGGGGGCGGCTCCCATCAACTGGGCCATCATCAATGGCGAAACCGAAACGGGCGTCACCACTTTCTTTATTGAAAAAGAGATCGACACAGGGCAACTGTTGTTCAGCGACCGCGAGCCGATCTACCCCGACGATACTGCCGGTAGCCTGCATGACCGCCTGATGGAACGCGGGGCCGACCTGGTACTGAAAACAGTACGAGCCATCGAAGCAGGCGACTACACACCCACCCCCCAGCCGGAATCCGGTGACCTGAAACCGGCCCCCAAACTCAGTCGCGACAGCACCCGCATCGACTGGAACCAGTCGGTTCACACCATCCGCAATTTCGTGCGGGGCCTGTCGCCCTACCCGGCCGCGTGGACGATGATTAACGACCGCTTTTTCAAGGTATATGCGGTATCGGTCGCCAACGATTCGCCATTTGCGGCTGATCCGGGCCAAGCCTGGACCGACGAGAAAAAGCGAATTCTGGTCCGGGCTGCCGACGGCTGGTTATCAATCGACTCACTACAGGCGGAAGGCAAGCGACGCATGACCGCCGAAGAATTTCTACGCGGCAACCGATTATAAGCATATTGAATGATTGAGTGATTGAATGACTGAATGCTATGCGTCAGCCCATTCAATCACTCAATCATTTTATCACTCAATCACTATGAAAATTAGCCTTATTGCGGCCGTTGCACAAAACGGCATGATTGGTCGGAACAGACCCGACGGAACACCGGATTTACCGTGGCACCTGCCCGACGACTTCGCGTTTTTCAAACGCAAAACCAGTCAGCATCCAATCATTATGGGGCGCAAATCGATGGACGCGCTCGGCAAACCCTTACCCAACCGGACCAACATCGTCATTAGTCGGCGGGCCGATTACACGATGCCCGGTGCCATCAGCGTATCGACGCTGGACGATGCTCTGACTGAAGCCCACAAGACCGATACCGACGAGATTTTCGTAATCGGTGGGGCTGAAATCTACGCACTGGCGCTCCCCGTTGCGACGACACTCTACCTGACCGAAATCCATCGCGACTACGACGGCGACACCCGCTTCCCCGACTTCGACCGCAGCCAATGGCGCGAAACGGCCCGCGTTCCTCACCCCGCTGACGACCGTCACGAAACCACCTTTGACTTCGTGACCTACGAGCGTAAGTAAGCTCAGGAGAGGGTATATTTCCATTGCCATACTGATATAGGATGGGAAAACAAGCAGGTCAGTACGACAAAATCTTTCGGGAAAACTTAGAGGCTATCATACCAAGTTTAATACAGAACGTGCTTGGTATAGAGACTGCGTCAACAGAAGAGTTACCGGACGATGTTCAGCATACAAAGGAGCGGAAACCTGATGTACTGAAGCGAGTCACCGATGTACGAAGCAATACGTTTGTGCTTCAAATCGAGTTTCAACTGGCCGACGAACCGCAGATGGTTTATCGCATGGCGGAATACTATGTCATGCTTAGTCGGAAATATGGATTACCCATTGAACAATTCGTCATTTTTCTGGGATCGACAAAACCGACAATGCCCGTACGGCTCATGCACCGGAGAATGCAGTTCGAGTTTTCGCTTATTTCGTTTACGGACCTGGACTATCAGCTATTTCTACGATCAGAACGACCTGAAGAGGTTGTATTGGCCGTGCTAACTGATTTTCGTGGCAATGACGCAGTCGAGGTACTGACTCAAATCGTTCAACGGATTAATGAAACGACCGAAAGCGATCTGTCGTTGAAGAGACATATTAATCAGTTGCGTATCCTGACTCAGCTACGTAATTTAGAATTAAATTTAACTACCGTCATGGACAGTATCGCTTCGTTTTTCAAAGAGGAAAAAGACTTCCTGTACATCCGGGGACAAGAATTGATCATTAACAATCTGTTGATGAATACGGATTTCTCAGCCGAGAAAATTGCCGATCTTACCGGAGTATCTGTCGACTTCGTACGGACGGTTCAGCGGAAATTGACTGGTAAGGCTGATTAGCCCGTTGGCGAGGCTGTGTTAAATTATCCGCAGCAGGGCGATAAGTCGGGGAATTTGTCGTAGTTTTGTCCGGCAAATAACAACACCTGCTATTTGCCATGAGCTTAGATTCCAGCAAGTTTCTGTACGAGGCTCTCACCTACGACGACGTACTGCTTCTGCCCGCTTACTCAGAAGTCCTCCCCCGCGATACCAGCACCGTTTCCCAGCTCACCCGTACGATCCGGCTCAATGTTCCGCTTATTTCGGCGGCCATGGACACCGTGACGGAGTCGGCACTTGCCATCGCGATGGCGCAGGAAGGTGGCATTGGTATCATCCACAAAAACATGAGCGTTGAAGCGCAGGCCGATCAGGTCCGCAAAGTGAAACGCTCGGAAAGTGGGATGATCATCGACCCCATTACACTTCAGCAAGACTCGTCACTGGCCGACGCGCTCAAGATCATGCGCGAGTTCAAGATCGGCGGCATTCCCGTGGTCGACGCCGACAACAAGCTGGTCGGTATCCTGACCAACCGTGATCTTCGCTTCCAGAGCGACCTGTCGCGTCCAGTTACCGACATCATGACCCGCAAAAACCTGATTACAGCTAAAGCGGGGCTGACACTCGAAGAAGCCGAAAGCATTTTGCAGGAACACCGCATCGAGAAGCTGCCCATCGTCGATGAGCAGTACAAACTGGTGGGCCTGATTACCTACAAAGACATTCTGAAAAAGAAAAGCCATCCCAACGCCTGCAAAGACGAACTGGGTCGGCTGCGTGTCGGGGCTGCCGTCGGCGTAACCCCCGACCTGACCCGGCGTATCGAAGCCCTCGTCAAAGCGGGCGTCGACGTGATCAGCGTCGATACGGCGCACGGTCACTCGAAAGGGGTACTGGATGCCGTTCGGAATATCAAACAGCAGTTCCCGAATCTACAGGTTATCGCCGGTAACGTCGCGACGGGTGCCGGTGCCAAGGCGCTGGCCGATGCCGGTGCCGACGCCGTAAAAGTTGGTGTTGGTCCGGGTAGTATCTGTACCACGCGGATCATCGCCGGTATCGGTATGCCACAGCTAACGGCCGTTTACGAAGCCGCACTGGCGCTGAAAGGTACCGATGTTCCTGTTATTGCCGATGGGGGTATCCGCTTCTCGGGCGACATCACCAAAGCCATTGCAGGCGGTGCCAGTACGGTCATGATCGGCTCATTGCTGGCCGGTACGGAAGAAGCACCCGGTGAAGTCGTTCTGTACGAAGGTCGCCGGTTCAAGACGTACCGGGGCATGGGTTCGGTGGAAGCGATGGAAGATGGTTCGAAAGACCGTTATTTTCAGGATGCCGAGGACGACATCAAGAAGCTGGTACCGGAAGGTATCGTCGGGCGGGTACCGTACAAAGGCCGGGTATCGGAAATCATCTACCAGATGGTCGGTGGCCTGAAAGCCGGTATGGGTTACTGCGGTGCAGCCGATATTACGACGCTTCAACAGGCGCAGTTCGTCAAGATAACGACGGCCGGTTCGCGCGAAAGCCATCCCCACGACATCCAGATTCAGAAAGAAGCGCCTAACTATTCGGCGCGGTAGAAGGCTGGTTTTCGGTTTGCAGTAACCGGTTTATTGTCCCTTCGGTTATCAGTCAGGAGCCATCCCCGTTACGTGGGGTGGCTCTTTTTTTAATGCGATTTTATACGCTGGTTAAACTTCCGTGAAATCTGGCGTCACAATAGGCATCCTACTCAGCGAGTAAGCCGGTTTGACTACCAATCGGCTGATTGCGGGGCAACACTGCGATGGCTGTGGCGCGTACTCAGACATAGCATTTCTTAACCCAGCACCATGAATATACTTGTGATCGGCGGATGCCATACGGGTAACTACGGCGTTCAGCCCCATCTGAGTTTCGCCCGCCAATGGGCCAACCACCTGGAAATTGCAGCGCAGGAACCGGTTCACCTGCGCTGTCTGAGTATGGTCAAGCTAACCCACATCGACAGCCTGGTAACGCAGTATCAGGCTGACCTTCAGGCCGCCGATCTGATTCTATTTCAGCTGGGCCACTACGAACTGTCGTGGCGACGCCCGTTTCTCGACCTGTTCAAGAGTCGGTGGGAGTCGGACCGGAGAACGAGCGTCTATCGGGCCGGCGCTACGCCAAAACCATATCAGGCAACCGAAAAGCTGTATAAAGCAGCCGAGTCATCGAACCGTAACCGGTGGCAGGATACGGCTAAAACGACAGCGTTGCGGGTCTACAACCGGCTCTGCAAAGACGTTCCTTACCTGCACACCTTTCGCCATCAGCTGACAGATGCCTTCGACCGACTGACCGCTTTCCGCGACAAAATCATTATTCTAACCCCTTTCCCAACCCTGAATACCCTCGATCACTGGCTGCGCAGCCAATGTCATGCATTCATCATCAACGCAGCTATTCAGCGTTCGTTCACGGTGGCCGATACCTTCGATGCTATTCCGCGCCACCCGACGTTTTTCCAGGTCGACGGCGTTCACCTCAACAGTCTGGGTCACATGGTCCTATCACTGTTCCTGAGCGAGCTTCCCTGCGTGATGGAACTGCATCAGGAATCGCCCGTAGCCTGAATTGTCAAAACCGCCCGCCCGAACAGCCTGTTATCACATAACCAATCAACGAAACCAAACAGCTATGACATTCCGGCCCATTGGCACAAGCACGCTATCCGTCGCACCGCTGGCATTTGGCGGTAACGTATTTGGCTGGACAGCGGACAAGCAGGTATCGTTTGCCCTGCTCGATGCATTCGTTGACTCAGGCTTTAACCTGATCGATACGGCCGACGTGTATTCGCGTTGGGTACCAGGCAATCAGGGCGGTGAGTCAGAAACGATCATTGGCGAATGGCTTCGTCAGCGCGGGGGGCGCGACAAGGTAGTAATCGCCACGAAGCTGGGCGCCGAGATGGCCCCCGACAAAAAAGGACTCTCCGCCAGTTACGTCAGGCAGGCGGTCGAGGCATCGCTCAAGCGCCTTCAGACAGACTATATTGATCTGTACCAGACCCATTTCGATGACCTCGGTACCCCTGTCGAAGAAACGCTCGGCGCGTTGGCCGACCTGGTGCAGACGGGGAAGGTTCGCGTAATTGGTGCGTCGAATATGACGCCTGACCGGCTTGAACAATCGCTGATTGCCAGTCAGCAAAAGCACTACCCGGCTTATCAATGTCTGCAACCGGAATACAACCTGTTTGACCGGGAAAACTACGAAACCAACTACGAGCCGATTTGCCGGGAAAATGGCTTAGGCGTCATTCCGTATTCGTCGCTGGCGAGTGGGTTTCTATCCGGGAAGTACCGCTCCGAAGCGGACGCGTCGAAAAGTCCACGGGGCGGGGGCATCACGAAAAAATACCTCAACAGCCGGGGCCACCAAATTCTGAATGCCCTCGATGATGTTGCCGAACGATACAGCGCAACTCCCGCGCAGATTTCGCTAGCCTGGCTCATGGCCCGCCCGTCGATTACTGCGCCTATCGTCAGTGCGTCATCCGTGGATCAGTGGCACGATCTGGCCAAATCGGCTGAGTTGTCGCTTGACAGCAACGCGATAAAGGCCCTGACCGACGCCAGTGCTTATTGAGAAGCAACTGATTTTTTCGACACAGCGGCACGGCGTACACAGAGCCAGTATGTTCCTTTGTATACGCCGTACCGCTGTGTCGAAAAACATATTATCATCCCTCATGGAAGACGCTATTCGTCAGTACAAACAGGCCATCCACCAACTCAATCCGGGGGTCACGGCTGACGAGTGGGCTTACTTTCAAAGCGGCTTTACAATCCACACGCTCAAACCGAAAGCCTTTTTCATCGAAGCAGGCAAGCATAATCATCAGCTTGGGTTTATAACAAGCGGACTGATTCGGGGCTACTACCTCAACGAACAGGGCGAAGACATCACTACCCTCTTTGTCAGCGAGAATGGCTGGGCGACGGATTATCCCTCGCTCCTGATGCACCGCCCCAGCCGGTACAACTTCCAATGTCTGGAGCCGACGACACTGATCGCCGTATCGTACGAACACATCCGGGCTGGTTATGATCGGTTCGTTGGTTTTGAGCGCAACGGTCGGCTGATTGCCGAAACCGTACTGATGGAACAACAGCGCCGAATCGAGAGCTTCCAGTTCGACTCGGCCGAACAACGCTATCTGGACTTCATCAACAGTAATCCGTCGCTGTTCAACCGCATTTCGCTAACGCACCTATCGTCATACCTGGGCATCGAGCGACCATCGCTGAGCCGCATTCGCCGGAAAATCGTTGGTCTCTGACGCTTTGTAACCTAGGTTACAGTTTACCCGTCGTCGTGTGCGGAGCTTTGTATCGAACAAAACGCAATGCTCATGTACAACTACATCGTAAAACAGCTGGTAAAAAAGTCGTTCGGTATGGTCAACGAACGGCGCTTCGACGAACTGGTCAACGGTATGGCCCTGAACATCCGGCACAGCTTTGCCGGCGACCACGCGCTGGGTGGCGTTCGCCACGATCAGGCAGCTGTGCGGGCCTGGCTGGGCCGGCTGTCCCGCATCATGCCCACGCTGCATATTACAATCGAGCGCGTCGACGTAAAAGGGCTACCCCACAACACGCTGGCTATTGTTCGGTGGACAGCGACGGCGACATTGGCCAATGGTGAACCGTACCTGAACAAAGGCGTCCATTTCATCACGCTCAAGTGGGGGAAAGCCATCAACATCGACGTATACGAGGATACGCTGGCTGTTTTCAACGGACTGGAAGCGCAGTTCCAGGCGGGCATTGCCGAAGCCCATGCACCCCAGATTATCAGCTAGTCGACACGACGCTGGCACTCATTCCTTGGTTTTACACCACAAAATCAGACGATCATGACGGCTATCGCCAAACTCATATCGGGTATTATTATCCTGACCGTACCGACCATCGCCTACGGTGGCTACTTTCTGCTGACGATTCTATCCGGTTACGACAAAATAGTGCTTACTGACTTCCAGAAATCGATGTTTCGGGCTGGTCACGCCCATGCCGGTGTGCTGGTACTACTGAGTCTGATCGCTCAGCTACTGCTCGATAACGTACAGCTGAATGCGGGTCTGCTGCTGGCGCTGCGCATCGCATTTCCACTGGCGGCAATCCTGGTCAGTGGCGGTTTCTTCGCGTCGGCCATCGGGCGTGGCCTTACGCAGCCCAATGGCTTCATCACCATCCTGTACGTTGGCGCGTTCCTGCTGGTAGCCAGCCTGATCGTGACCGGTATTGCCCTGATTTTTCCAACACAGAGTCACGGAGTACACGGCGCATCGTATTCTTTGCGTCCTCTGTGTTGACAATACTATTGAATCCGAATCTGGTCGCCGACGGAAAACCGTTGCCAGTCGGGATTGGACGACCGGAATTGCGACGTAGCCGTGTCAATGACCCACTGCTGTGTTGGTTCTTCGAAGTGAATACGCTCGATACGCTCGCCCGAACGTGCAGGCCAGTCGGCGACGGTTGTATCACGTACAACACGCCCTTGTTGCAACTGAACGACCCGGTCGGCCAGGGCACGTACGTCAGTCTCGTAGTGGCTGACCAGCACGGTCGTCGTACCCCATTGGCGATGCAGATCGAGCAGCACGGTACGAAGCGCCTGCGACGAGTCGGCATCGAGGGCGGCAAACGGTTCGTCGAGCAGCAGCAGTTGCGGTCGACGAACGAGCGCCCGGGCCAACGCTACCCGCTGCCGCTGCCCGCCCGACAGCCGAACCGGTTTCTGGTCGACAAAAGGGCGAATCCCAGTTACGTCGATCAGTTCATCAATCAGCGAAGCTTGGCCGGCCGGAGCCGCATAGGCCACGTTTTCGCGAACCGTCATGTTCGGAAACAGCGCCGAGTCCTGAAATACGTAGCCAACCGACCGCCGTTGGGGGGGCAGCTTGATGCGTTGTTCCGTGTCAAGCCAGATGTCACCATCGACCGTAATCCGGCCCTGCGAGGGTCTATCCAGCCCCGACAGCAGTCGCAGCACAGACGTTTTCCCCGAGCCCGACGGACCTGTCAGCGCAGTCAGGCTACCAGTTTCAAGCGTTAGCTGAACGGTCAGCGTACCGTTACCTTCGGAGAAAAGCCGGGGCATGGTCAGGTCAAACTCGATCATATCGTGACGCGTTTGTTGATGGCGTACACCAGCAGCAGAATCACGAACGACAGGCCCAACAGTAGGGCAGCGTAGGTGTGCGCTGTCTCGAAATGGAGCTGTTCGACCTCGTCGTAAATGGCAATTGATGCTACGCGTGTCTGCCCCGGCAGGTTCCCCCCGATCATCAGCACCAGCCCGAACTCGCCAATCGTATGCGCAAATGACAGGACCACTCCCGTCAGCAAGGCGGGTTTACAATTCGGCAGCAACACCCGCCAGAACGTGCGAACCGGCGACTGTCCCAGGGTATACGACGCTTCGCGCCAGGAAACCGGCAGGTTTTCGAGCCCAGCCTGTACGGGATGGACCATAAACGGCAAACTGTATAGAATCGACGCGACGACCAGCCCCTGAAACGAGAACACAAGCTGTAGATCGAACGTACGAAGCAGCCATGCACCTACTCCACTCGTTGGACTGAACGCCAGCAGCAGGTAGAACCCAACAACCGACGGCGGCAAAACGATGGGTAAGCTGACTAGTGCTTCCACGACGGGCTTGAGCCGAAACCGGCTGAGTGCCAGCCACCCCGCCAGCGGAATACCCAGCAAGAGCAGAAAGAGCGTTGTGATACCGGCCAGCCGAAGCGTAAGCCAGATCGGTTCCCAGTCGATGGGCATAGGCAAATCAGGTCGTAGGTAGCTTGTAGCCGAATTGTTGAAGAATACGCCGGGCTGCCGGGCTGCGCAGGAACGTAATGAATTGCTGCGCCAGTCTAGGCTGCGTTGTCCGCTGTAACACAACAACGCCCTGCGCGATGGGTTTGTAGCCTGCTGGCAAATCGAGCCAGCGCCCTTTTCCTTTCATAGCCGGGTCGAGCACGACCGATTTAGCGGTGAAGCATACGTCGGCCGCGCCCGTCAGCAGATACTGATTTACCTGCGCAATGCTTTCCCCATACACGATTTTGGACTGTACACGCCCGGTGAGCTTTCGTTTGTTGAGCAACGTCATAGCCGCTTCGCCGTACGGAGCCACGTTCGGATTGGCGATGGCCACGTGCCGCACCGTCGGACTCAGCAGCACCGACAGGTCGGCCGACAGCGGCAGATTGGTCGTTGTCCAGAGTACCAGCGATCCGTAGGCATACACGACCGGAGCCGCCAACGTCAATTTCTGCCCGTATAAGGTCGTAGGATAGCTCATATCGGCTGACAAAAACACGTCGTACGGAGCACCCTGCTGGATCTGCGTCGTCAGCTTACCCGACGAGCCGACGATGGTTTCCAGTTGCTGTCCGGTTTGCTTCTGGAAAGCCGCCTGCAACGCTTCCATGACAAACTGGGCATTGGCCGCTACAGCCACGCGCAGCTTTTGCGCCTGAACCAGCTCCGGCACAAACAGCAGCAGCAGAATAAGTCCTCTCATAAATCTATAAATCAGCAACTCGTTATTTCCTGCCAAAAATAACGAACCCACCTAAATTACGTGCGGCAGGCTAGCGAATGGGCTCGACCGTGGCCTGATGAACTGCCGGGAACTTATCTTAATTGGTTTATAATAAGCGTACAAGCCGAATTGATGTTACTTGTCGAGAGTTGTCTAATCCGCTTTCTGCATGTCACCCTTACCCCGTAAAAAAACTGCTCACTCCTTCGGACCGCTCGTTCCATTACCGGGAAGTGAACGGCCAGCCCCGGCCGCAACGGCATCGCACCCGGCCAGCTCAGACGAGTTGGTGAACGTAACGATACGACTACGCCGTCGACAGTCGCTGAGTGCACTGGTCAGTCAATCCGCCAGCGTTGTAAAGCCATTGACCCGCTCCGATTACGCCCGCCAGTACGGTGCCAGTCCTGCCGATATGCGCTTGGTTAGCGAATTCGCAACAGCGAATGATTTAAGTGTCGTGCAGAAAAGTACGGCCCGACGAACGATAGTGGTACGGGGTACCATTGCCCAGCTGAGTAAGGCGTTTGGCACAGCGTTAAACGATTACAGACTAGCCGATGGCCGGCTGATTCGTGGACGCGAAGGGGCGGTTATGGTACCTGATAGCCTGGTTACGATCATCGAGGGTGTCTTCGGACTCGACAACCGCCCGCAGGCACGCGCTCATTTCCAGATTTATGGCCCTGTGTACACTACGGGCGTAGCCAATCCACGTGCCGTTGCAACGTCGTTTACGCCCCCCCAGCTAGCCAAACTATATAACTACCCAGCCGACCGCACCGGTAAAGGCCAGACAATTGCCATTATCGAGTTGGGGGGTGGGTATCGGAAGGCCGATATTGCCGCTTATTTCAAAAGCCTTGGCCTGACAGCGCCGTCGGTAAAAGCCGTACTGGTCGACGGCGGGAAGAATGCGCCCGGTGATGCGAACGGAGCCGATGGTGAAGTCATGCTCGATATTGAGGTAGCAGGCGGTATAGCGCCCGGAGCCAACATCGTTGTTTATTTCGCCCCCAACACCGACCAGGGGTTTCTGGACGCGATCACAACGGCACTGCATGATGTGCGGAATAAACCGTCCGTCATATCAATCAGTTGGGGATCGGCGGAGAAAAGCTGGACACCCCAGGCGCTGAACTCGTTTAACCAGGCCTTCCAGTCGGCAGCGGCACTGGGGGTTACGATCTGCGCAGCCGCCGGCGATACCGGCTCCGACGACAGCGTGGGCGACAAACTGGCGCACGTCGATTTTCCGGCATCGAGCCCGTTTGTGCTGGCCTGTGGGGGTACGAAACTGTTGACAACTGCCGACGGTACGGGCATCAGCAGTGAAACGGTCTGGCACGAGAGCAATACCAGCGCAACGGGAGGGGGTATCAGCGATGTGTTCGACAAACCCGATTACCAGGCCGACGCGGCAGTTCCGCCTTCGGTCAACGACGGTAAGCGTGTCGGGCGTGGGGTACCCGATGTGGCCGCTGTCGCCGATCCGGCGACGGGCTACACCGTACGGGTCGACGGGAGAAATCTGGTCATCGGTGGAACAAGTGCCGTGGCACCACTCATGGCCGGCCTACTGGCGCTGATTAACGAGCAACGCAGTCAGCCAGTGGGTTTTATTCACCCCAGCATTTACGGGGCTCCCACCACCTTCCGTGATATTACGCAGGGAGACAACACGACGGTGGCTGGCAAGGGCTATTCAGCGACTGCTGGCTGGGATGCCTGTACGGGTCTGGGCGTAGCCGACGGGCAGAAACTCACCCGCCTACTAACGACAGTTGCCTAGACGACTTATGCCTTACAAAAACAGGAAAGCCCCGCTCCTTACGAGAAGCGGGGCTTTGTATAATCCCTAAATCGTGTATTGACAGCTTAGAAGCTATACCGGGCACCCAGTTGCATCTGCCAACGCGAACCGAGCGGATCGATCGAGTACGGCGTGGTCGGGCGGCTCCAGCTAAACGTCGGATCGCCGGTCGTTGGGTTCGTTACTCGGCTCAGGCCAACCGATGCGGTCGAGTTGAACGTGTTGGGCGAGAAGTAGTAGTAGCCCAGTTTCTTGTCGACAAGGTTCAGGAAGTTCAGGATGTCGTACGACAGCTGAAGCGTGTGGCCATTGCCCATTTTGATCTCATGCAGGAAGCGCAGGTCCATCGTGTTGTTCCAGGGTGTCCGGCCACCGTTCCGTTCGGTGAACTGACCCATCCGGCTGCTCAGGTAACTGTCGCTCTGTACGAAGTTCATGAAATCCTGTGCCTGCGTACCGGTCGGGATCAACCGTTGCGCTTCGCTCAGATCTTTTGGAATGTAAGCCAGGCTGTTGGCTTGTCCCGATCCGTTGATCGTGCTGTTTACGTAGCCCCACGAGTAAGGCGAACCCGACTGGAAGGAATAGAACAGCGTGACGGTCGTGGCGTTGCTGGGGTTCCAGTTCTGGCGGTAATTGACCGTACCCACGATCCGGTGGCGAATGTCGAAGTTCGAGTACGCCAGCGATGGGTTGTTCGGCGACAGTGACTGGTTCAGCTGCCAGTTCGATTCCATCGAGTTCCGGATACCGTTGGTCAGGTCAAACGCTTTACCGTAGGTGTAGGCTGCCGAGAAACCGAAACCAGCCGAGTAGTTCTTCTGAATCTGCGCCGTCAGGCTGTAGCGATGCCCCTGATTGGTATTCGACAGCAGGTAGGCGTTGGCGAAGTTGTTGTCGATACGCTGCGCACCGGCTGCGCCCGTCGACGATACGTAGATCGGCTGCTGTTGCTGGGTGTCATAGCTGTAGTACCGGACTACGTCTTTCGTGTTGACCTGCTGGAATTTCAGATCCTGGATAACTTTCGTGTACAAACCTTCCAGCGTGATTTTGTAGCCAGCAATCGTGTAGTCGACGGCCAGGTTACTCCGGAACATCTGCGGCATCTTGAAATTATTGTCGATCAGGTCAACCTGCGTCCGGCGAACACCACCGTTAGCCGAGTTGTTGTTGATCGACAGCGCGCCACCTGGTACCAGCGGATCGCCAACCAGCTTGGTCGTTGCGGTCGCGTTGTTGTTGAAGTCATACGCACCGTAACCGACGCCGTTGTTGTAGAAGGCGTAACCCAACCAGGCAAACGGAATACGACCCGTGAACAGACCGGTACCACCCCGGATGATCAGGCTTTTATCACCTCTCGCATCGATGTACAGACCCAGTCGGGGCGATATCTGTACGTTGTTCAGGTACGAATTCGTCAGTTGGTTCAGCGGAGTGTACGTGTAGGTCGTACCGTAGTTCGGATCACCAGCCGATGCCGTTACCTGCGGGCTCAGCGTCGGTTTGTTTGGCAGACCCGTGTAGTCCAGGCGGATACCCGGCGACAGTTTAACGCGGTCGCTTACCCGAATGTCGTCCTGTGCGTAGAGGCTGAACAGGTTAACGTTGAAGTGCGCGTAGGGGTTGTTGAACTGATTGTCGAGGTTGTTGCTGGCGTCAGCGAACGGATACGAACCACGCACCCGGTTGGGCAGCTTCGCGTAGAAATCGTCCAGGCTACGGTATGAGATACGACCGTTAGGCGCGTTTACGAAACCGTAGTCGATTGTGTACAACTCGTTATGCGTACCAACCGTAAAGGTGTTGATGCCTTTGTAGAAGGTGAAGTTGTCCGTAATCTCAAACGTCTTCTGGCGCAGGTTGAATACCGATGCTTCACGGTCGTTACCGAGGAAGATGGTACCACCGTTATAGCCAATTTCCACCTGTGGGAATGTACGCACGTTCGACAGCGTCGTGCGGTAATCGTGTACCGTCGAGTACCCAACGATCAGGCTGTTCGATGCCTGACCCAGTTGTGACTTCAGTTCAGCAACCGTGCTCGTCTGGTTGTTGTTCTGGCGGAAATCGATGCTGCCGAAACGGAAGTTAGCCGCGTCGCGCTCCAGGTTGGTGGCTTCCGAGAAGACCGTGTTGTTGCGAATGCTCAGCTGGTTTTTCGCGTTGATGTTCCAGTCGAGCCGGTTGAAGAACTTCGTGCTCTTCGAGTAAATTGAATAATCACCGTACGAACCAGCGTCGAGACCGTAATTGGTCTGTACAAAGTCAGCCAGCTTCTGGGCTACGGCTGCGTCTTTAATCAGCGACGAGGCCGTACCAGCCTGGAACTGTACAGGGTCCTGGCGGTTCGTAATTTCTTCGTTCGTGAAGAAGAACAGCTTGTCTTTGATCAGCGGGAAACCCACCCGAACACCGGTCTGGTACTCATGGAACGTGCTGGGCAGTTTTTCTTTTGCATCCGACGCGCCATTCCAGGCACCCGTCAGAGCCGCGTTACGACCGAAACCGTAGACCGAACCCGTCACTTTGTTGGTACCACTGCGCGTTACGGCGTTGACCGAACCACCCAGGAAGTTACCCAGCCGTACGTCGAACGGCGCAACGGCCACCTGAATGTCCTGAATAGCGTCAAGGCTGACCGGGTTGGTACGCGTGCTCGAACCGGGTTGTCCCGACGAACCCGTCGAACCACCCAGCGATGGGCTAAAGCCGATAGCGTCGTTGTTGATTGCCCCGTCGATCGTTACGTTGTTGTACCGGAAGTTGGTACCGGCAAACGAGTTCTGGTTGTTTACCTGTGGCGATAACCGGGTCATGTCGGTCATGCTGCGCGAAATCGTTGGCAGTCGGCGGATCGTTTCGCTGCCGACATTGATACCAGCACCTTCGCGTTCACCGCCCCGGCTGCCTTTCACGACCACTTCACTCAGTGTCGCACTGGCATCTTCCATGACGATGTTCAGGTCGGTCGTTTCACCCAGTTGCAGCGTTACGCCTGACCGGGTGGTCGTTTTGAAGCTAACATACGAATAGGTGATTTCGTAGGGACCACCTGCCGTCATGTTGTTGATGCGGTAGCGGCCATCGGCGTCTGTAACGGTGGCGTAGCGTGCGCCGGTGGGTGTGTACAGTGCCTGAACGGTCGCCCCGATCAGACTTTCTTTCTTTGCATCAGTGATGCGACCTGTCAGGCCGCTCGTCGTAACCTGTGCCCAGGTCAGCGTACTCAATAACAGAAAAACTAGCGTAAAGCTGTAGCGTATCATGCAATACCACATATTGATTGGCGCTGCAAATTTCCGCCGGGGGTATTGCCTGTATATTATTCCAATATTAACAAGCCTCGCAAGTTGATTAAAAGACAATTAACAAAGCATAGCTATATCATTGACTTTGAAGACTTATAATCAACAACAAAAAGCCCGCTCTCCCACGAAAGGACAGCGAGCTTTTCAAGTACGCAGATTTTGCCGCTTACAATTTCTCTTTTACCACACGGGCGTCTTTTTTCACTTCGTCTTTCAGCAGTTTCCCCTCTTCCTTCACCCGGGCTTTGCGATCTGCCTTGAGGGCATCTTTGGCCCCAACCATCTTGTCCATTTTACGGGCGTCGCGGTTAGCCTGTAGAGCGGCTTTATCAGCAGCCACATCCACTTTCGCTTCGGCGACGGCAGCTTTCTTTTTCAGTTTCCCATCCTGCGCCTGTGTCATGGTCAAACTTGCGCTCAGGGCGATTACTAGTGCGGTGGCAATACGACTGGTTTTCATGATTTATGCGTTTCTGGCCGATGGTGGTTTGTTCGATCCAGCACAGCCATTAAACGGCGAACACTGAGCGATGGGTAGTTAAAAGGCTGTTAAACTTGTTTTCTGCCACCCAGTCAGCACATTGACGCATGTCTCCCCAAGACGCACCAGTCAGCTCTGAGCGTTATTACCACCTGATTCAGACCAGCGTAAGAGCTACTGCGCTACCAGCCTGGGCGTCGCGGCCTGTGCTAACGCGCGTTACCGGCCTAATCTGTATTAAGTACAATATAATCCGGGCAACGCTTGCCATTTAGTAACATTCTTCGTACTTTTGTGCCAGATTTTACAAGCGGCATCCGTCGCATCTCTGTTTCTCTCCTTTTTTACACGCTGAGTTAGGTCTGACAGAGCCAGTACGGATGTACAGGATGGGTTTCTGTGTGGAGGTTCCCCGGGTGGGAACGAATGCGCGTGGGCTAATCATCAATCGTTGTTATTGTTCGGGTTCCCCTGTTTGTCGGCAGGTTGGGGAATTGTGCGGGGCCGTTGGGTCGTGTGGGCAGTCGGGGTTGGATTTCATTGGCAATATCGCGCCGGTCACCGGCAAGCACTCGTCTTAGTTTGGCAAAATCCAAAACGCTATAACTAAGTTTATGAATACCAATCCAATGAATGCCGACGAGCAGAACGAGGTTCTGCCGTCAAACCAGCCAGTCGCTGAAACGACCAACACCACAACCGACGACAGCGAAACGCCGGTTGCCAATACAGAAGTAGAAAAACTTGTCAGCGACGTAATCGTGGCTGAACCCGCTGCTGAAACACCAGCCAAGTCGATCACCGAACAACTGGTCGCCAACCCCAATCAAATTTTATTCTCGGACCTGGCCATCTCGCCAGAGCTGTTGCAGGCCGTTACCGACATGGGCTTTGTCAGTCCATCGCCGATTCAGGCCGAAGCCATTCCGCCTATCCTGGCTGGTCGTGACGTTATCGGTCAGGCACAGACCGGTACGGGTAAAACCGCAGCCTTCGGTATTCCGGCGCTCGAAATGATCGACGTACAAACCCGGGCCGTACAAACGCTGATTCTCTGTCCGACCCGTGAACTGGCGTTGCAGGTAGCCGAAGAGATCAAAAAACTATCGAAGCACAAGCGGGGTATCCGGGTCGAAGCCATCTATGGGGGCGATTCGATCGAACGGCAGATTCGCTCGCTCAAGAGTGGCGTGCATATCGTGATCGGTACACCGGGCCGCGTTATGGACCATATGGAGCGGAATACGCTCAAGCTCGATCAGGTCAAAATGATGGTGCTGGACGAAGCCGATGAGATGCTCGATATGGGCTTCCGTGAAGACATTGAGAACATTCTGGAAGAGATGCCCGAAGAGCGGCAGACCATCCTGTTCTCGGCAACGATGTCGAAGCCGATCATGCAGATCACCCAGAAATTCCAGAACGATCCGGTACTGGTGAAGGTGGTCAAGAAAGAGCTGACCAACACTAACATCGAGCAGGTTTATTTCGAGGTGAAGCCGAAGGCGAAAGTCGAGGTGATGTGCCGACTGATCGACATGTACGACCTGAAACTGATGCTGGTATTCTGTAATACCAAGCGTAAGGTCGATGAGATCGTAGAAGATCTGCAAATCCGTGGCTATCAGGCGGAAGGCCTGCACGGTGATCTGCGGCAGGCGCAGCGGAACAACGTGATGAGCAAGTTCCGCGCCGGTACGACCAATATCCTGGTCGCGACGGACGTGGCGGCCCGTGGTATCGACGTTGACGACGTTGACGCGGTAATCAACTTCGACATCCCGCTCGACGAAGAATATTACGTACACCGGATTGGCCGGACAGGCCGGGCGGGTAAGTCGGGCCGGGCGTTTTCGCTGGTTGGCCGTGACGAGAAGTACCGGTTCCGCGAAATTCAGAACTACACCAAAGTACGGGTCGAGAAAGGCGTTATTCCGTCGTTCGAAGACATCGTTGGGGTTCGGAAAGCCCGGTTTATCGAGCAAATGAGCCAGGCGATCAAGGACAGCTCGGACCTGCACCTGTACGACGACATGCTCAATCAGTTGCACCACGCCGGTTTCTCAACCGAGCAGGTTGTGGCCGCCCTGGTGAAACGGAGCATGGGTCTGGAGAAAAACGAATTTGCCGATCAGAACCTAGGTCTGGAGGACGATCGTCGTCGCGAAGGCCGGGGCAATGACCGCTATGCCGATCGGAACGACCGGGGTGGTTCACGCTTTGCGGATCGCGACGATCGCCGGGGTGGTTCACGCTTCGGGGATCGTGATGATCGTCGGGGCAACTCGCGCTTCAGCAATGACCGCAACGACCGGCCGGCTTACGGTGATCGTAACGACCGGAGCCGTGGTGGCGAAGGCGCGGCTCGTCGGCCTTACTTCGATCGCGACGATCAACGCCAACCCCGTGAGCGCGATGCTAACATGACCCGTCTGATGGTAAGCATCGGTCGTCGGGATTATGTACGGCCGGGCGACATCGTAGGTGCCATTGCCGGCGAAGCCAACATTCCGGGCAGCAGCATCGGCAGCATCGATATTTTCGACAAACACACCTACGTTGACGTACCGAAAGACGTAGCGAACCGGGTCGTTGACGCCATGGAAGGCAACACGATCAAAGGTCGCCGGGTAAACATCGAGGTAGCTCGGTAGTAGCCTGCACCAATACACCAAAAAAGCCGGAGCGACCCTCCGGCTTTTTTGTGTTCACGAAAGTATAACAATGGATGATCGGGCGAATGCGTTTTTTTTGCAGAAAATGCACCTGATAGCCGACGTCGATGAAACTAGTCAATCTGCTTCCCTGGCTTAGTCTGGTTGGCGCGGCCCTGTGCCAGACCGCCTGGACGCTTTCGCTTAAACTGCTCCGCTGGTCCGACCTGACTACCCCACAATGGCCGTCGGCGGTGGGGCCGCTGCTGGGCTACATCGGCTTCGGTATTGTCAACACCATATTGCTGGCTGTTGCGATGCGGACGATTACGCTGACCACGACGTTTGCGGTCTGGACTGCCCTCACGCTGGCTTTCATCAAATGCGTCGACGTTATCTGGCTACAGGCAGGCTGGTCGTGGACGGAGCTGGCTTTTCTATTGCTCATCGCGATTGGGATCGTCGGTCTGAAAGTAGCCGCCCCTTAGTCCTCGTAGTAGTAGCCGAAAATAATCCCCATTTCATCCTCGCTCGTCAGGCCGAACGTGACCAGTTTGTTCGTCGTGTTGTTATAGGTGATCTCCGACGTAAGCCCTTCCCCGGCAGCCAGCGCCAACGGCGTCGTCAGCGAAATGATGTCAGGATGCTCCCAGTCAGTCGAGGTGTACACTACCTGCCCGTCCCGGCTACCGCCTTTGATTTTAATGACGAATTTCTCCCCCAACTTGTGCATGTGGGAAGTCAGTGCCAGAATCTTGCGGGGCTTGCTGAAGGTAAACGATTTTGTCAGCGTTACCCGGCTATTGGCGGGAATGTTCAGGCTGGTGTTGCTCAGGTCCAGCGTCTGCACCACGCGGGTCACCTTCGACTTATCGACGGTGAAAAAGTTGATCTGCGCTTCGCCGGTCATCACCGAATTCGTCTTGTTGACATAGTGCGAATTCAGGTCGAGGGACGTTCCGGCGGGTATCAGTAGGGCTGCTCCTTCCGGCAGCGTGTAATCGACGTAGGGTGCCTGCGCGCCAGCCAGATACACATGATTGGACATCGTGAGCGCCGTAGCCAGGTTGAGCGAGTTATCGCTGTTGCGCAGATCACGAACCGTGTTGAGCGCCGGTAACTGGTTTTTGTTTCGGAAGTCATACGCCAGAAAGTGGTGACTCCCCGACCGCATCTTGATCTGATACCGATTGACGTATATATCCTGCGTGTTGCCAACCATCCGGCGCGAGAAAAATTCCCGTTCGAAGTTGGCCGGCACCTCAAACGAAGCCAGGCTCATCTGATAACCGGCTCCGGCGGCTGGTACGGGTAGTGGCTCCCAGGCCGTCGTCGTGGTTGTGCTACTGGCCAGCAGTTTGACGTCGGCAACGTCGCCGGTACGCGGTGCCCCCGCATCGATCCACCGCCGGATAAACTCCACCTGACCGTCGGGCAACAGATTTCCGCCCAGCGGCATCGGGTTGCCATACTGTTTACCCGCATGGTGACTGGCTGCGGTTGTCAGTTTGTGATACAGCAAACTCTGGATTGACGAAAAGGCCGTTACGCGTTTTAACCCGTCCGTGCGGGCCGCACTGTTTTTTGGGTCAACGCCAACCAGATTTGTATACGACTTACCACTGGTGAGTATCAGCCCATGCTGCGCAAAGCTGGCGTCCTGCTCCGAGGCATGGCAACCCGACGACGCGCAGGAAGGTGTCAATATCTTTTGCTGAATCAGATCGAAGGTCCCGGATGGGGCCGGTTCGGGCGTGGGTGTACTATCGTCATCCGCCTTCTTCTGACAGGAATTTTGGAGTAACGTTAGGAATAGGACGCCGATAAAAAGCCCTAATCGCGTATAGTTCAGCATAGTTACGTGCTTGTTGTGCATGCTAAACGAAAGATACTGGAAACGATGAACACTTCGTCTATCATAGCCTAAAGATAGCCAAACCGTAGGATGAAGTCCTGCCGGGGCTGCTCCTGCCGGAAAAACACCAGCCCCACACCAAACAGATCTATCGTTACACGCACAGCCGGATGTGCCTGAATATACGCCCACGCCTGTTCCATTTCGGGCGACCAGTGAATGTCATCAAAGACAAACAAGGTTTCATTATGCCGATGCAGCAGGCAGGTCTCGAAATAGCGAACCGTGGGTTCGTAGCGGTGATTGGCGTCGAAAAAAACCAGATCGGCCGTGCCAAGTTCCAACAACGCCGGTGCCAGCGTATCATCGATATTGCCGACAACAATCGATACATTCGACAAACCGAGCGAGTCGAACGTAGCCTGTGCCCGTCCGGCTGTTTGCGGACATCCTTCAAACGTCAGTACGCTTCCCCCGGCGGGCCGTACCGCTTCGGCCAGATGAGCCGTTGTCAAACCAAGCGATGTACCAAGATCAACGATCGTCCGGGCGTTCAGGTACCGAATCAATCGAAACAGTAGCCGGGCGTAGCGGGGTGACTTTTGCGAATGCCGGGCAACGTCGCCCACCGTACGCTGCTGCGCGCGATTCACTTTTGAACCGGCGCCCAGATCGGTAATCTGAATTAGTTCGCGGCTCCGGCGCAGGGATGTGCGCAAGCGCCGGATCGCTGTCAGCGCCGGGTCGCGTCGGTTATCCGAGCAGATGGCATTCGTGTAGAGTGAGAAAACAAAGGGCGAGTGCAGCGAATGCTCGTCCTGAGCGCGGCTGAGATACCGTAAATAAGCAGCAATCATACACAAAGGTACGTGCTACGCGGTCGGAAAAGACACGCCGGTACCGTTGTGTATGATTGCGGACAAAAAAGCGGCTTAATTCAGTTTATACGGGACGACCATCGTAAACTCAGGGATGGCCACCTGAAGCTGTTTCCCGTCGATCACCCGTTCGACCAGGTACGTACCGGCCATTTTACCCATGCTGGAGCGCAGGTTACAACCCGATACGTATTCGTGTACTTCGCCGGGTTCGAGTACCGGCTGGAGCCCCACTACGCCCTCTCCTTCCACTTCGCGGACGGTCCCGTTGGAATCGTAAATCAACCAGCGACGACGCAGTAATTGAATCGTGTATTCACTGGCATTTTCAATCGTGATACGGTAGGTAAAAACATAGTGTGCCTGCAACGGACTGGAGTACTCAGATTGGTACTCAGTCTTTACACTAACTTTGACACCTTCAGTGACGGACGATACCATAAATTTCGTGTCTTTTGGCAACCTTAGAACGAAAAATAAGTTGATAAGTTTTGTTACGCAAGAACCACTCTCAAAAAAATTTTCGAGTCTGGATTTTGGCATTTGTCCTACCCAAACACTAAAAAATCCAGACGCGTTCTGCTTATGAATGTAACTATCGCCGAATCATGGCAAGCACGGCTCCAACCGGAGTTCAACAAACCCTACTTTATCCAGCTAGCCGAATTCTTACGACACGAATACAGTACACAGCGTATCTATCCCCCCGGAAAACTAATTTTCAACGCGTTCAACAGTTGTCCGTTCGACGAGACACGGGTGGTGATTCTGGGGCAAGATCCGTACCACGGTGAAGGACAGGCTAACGGATTAGCTTTTTCCGTGGCAGATGGCATCACCAAGCCGCCATCACTCGTCAATATTTTTAAAGAAATTCAGGACGATCTGGGGAAACCGATTCCGAAATCGGGCAATCTGGAACGCTGGGCAAACCAGGGTGTGATGCTGCTCAATTCGACGCTCACCGTGCGGGCCGGACAGGCCGGATCGCATCAGGGCAAGGGCTGGGAAACGTTTACCGATGCGGTTATTAAACTTATTTCCGACGAGAAGCGAAACGTGGTGTTCATGCTCTGGGGCGCTTACGCCCAGAAAAAAGGGGCCGTCATCGACAGTAAGAAACACTTCGTTTTGAAAGCCAAGCACCCGTCGCCAATGGCGGCTAACTATGGTGGCTGGTTCGGCAGCAAGCATTTCAGTCAGGCTAATGACTACCTTACCAGCAACGGACTATCAGCAATCGAGTGGTAATTCTAAGTTATAAAGTTGTAGGGTTTGAAGATTTTAGAGTCCCGGCGGGGAACCGCAACTCTACAACCTTCAAACCCTACAACTTTATAACGCTCTTTTTAGTCGATAATACGGAACAGGCGATTCCAGCGAATTTTATTCCAGAGATTGGCCGGATTCGGATCAATCGACATCCAGACAAATACGGCTTTACCGACGATGTGATCTTCGGGTACGAAACCCCAGAAACGCGAGTCCAGCGAATTATCGCGGTTATCGCCCATCATGAAGTAATAGTCCTGCTTAAACGTATACGACGTGATCGGCTTACCATCGATCGTGATCGACGTTGGGGTCAGTTTCACATTGTCGTTGTGTTCGTACTGCTCGATCACCGGTCCGTACACAGCAATCGTTTCGGCGTTGATCGGCGTGGTCGCTCCTTTCTTCGGTACGACCAGCGGACCAAAGTTGTCGTGGTTCCAGTGGAAAGTAGGCGCACCGTAGATGCTGGGCATTGTCTCGCCCGGCTTGTCGATCAGCGGCTCGATGCCTTTTACCCAATCGAAACTGCGGAATTTCTCGATAACATCGGCAGTCGTGTTAACCGTGTAGCCAACCAGCGACGTGGCTTTGGTCGAATCGTTGTATTGCTCCTGCGGCTTCCAGTTCTCGGTAGGCTGGTTGAGGTCGCGGTAGTCGTTAACGATATCGTACTTACGGAAGAAGTTGGCGTCGAGCGCTTCTGATGTCCGGATGAAGTAGCGCTGCTCCGATCGGGGTGGCGCGGGCATCACGGTACCATTGACGTACACGACCCGCTGCTTGATTTCCAGCTTATCGCCGGGGATACCAATGCATCGTTTGATGTAGTTCGTTTTCAGGTCGGTCGGGTAGTCGATACCGTCGTTGAGATAGCGGGGGGGCACGTTGAAGACTACGACATCGCCGTTTTTAACGTGGGTGAAACCCGGCAACCGGTACGAGGGCAACTGAATCGCCGTGCTGTACGACGGAATGTTGGTACCCCAGATTTTCTGGTGCGTCAGCGGTACCTGCAAGGGCGTTTGTGGCGTACGCGTGCCATAGTGGAGCTTGCTGACGAACAGAAAATCACCTACCATCAGGCTATTCTCCATCGACGGTGTCGGAATGGTAAAAGCCTCCATAAACAGCCACCGGATGAGCGTAGCGGCTACAACGGCAAACAGAATGGAATCAAACCATTCCCGCAGGGGGGATTTTCGGGCTTTGGCCGGGCGACGCTCGGCGCGGGTGGTGTTGGTTACTGACACGTCGGAACTGAGTTATCCGGTTAGGATGGTCGCTTTATGAGCGAACGACCGCACTTTACGAACCGCCATACCGGCGATTCACAAAGCGAAATTACGAAGACAACGCGGTTAATGCCTAACCGTCTGTCACTTGCTGTGGCTACTTGTCCGATTTAGGCATCGAGCAGATCGTCCATGCTGAACACACCCACCCGGCCCTGAAGCCACTCGGCAGCTACGACCGCACCCAGCGCGAAGCCTTGCCGGCTGTGCGCTACATGCGCAATTTCAATTCGATCGACATCCGAATCAAAACGGATGATGTGCGTACCGGGTACAGTTCCCTCCCGCAGCGACTCGATTTCGATGGCATCCGTACTCGTAATCAGGGCCTGCTTATCGGCCGGTTTTTCCACCCAGCCATTCAGGTTCGGCAGGTTTTCGAGGAGTCCCTCGGCCAGCGTAATCGCCGTACCGCTAGGCGCGTCTTTCTTTTCCGTATGGTGGATCTCCGTCATCGACGCGTGGTACGACGGGTAATTCCGCATAAACTTGGCCAGCGCCTTGTTGAGCCGAAAAAACAGGTTGACACCAATGCTGTAGTTTGACGCGTAAAAGAATGCGCCCTGCTTTTCCTGACACAACTGCTCGATCTCCGTCCGGTGGCTCAGCCAGCCGGTCGTACCGCAGACAACGGGCCATCCCCGCTCCAGGCAGGTTTTGATATTCTCGACAGCCGACTCGGGTGAGCTAAATTCAATGACGACGTCTACGGAAGCCGCGTCGATGGTTGTAAGATCAGCACGATTGTGCGCGTCGATGCGGGCGGTTATCTGGTGGCCACGTTCTACCGCGATCGGTTCAATGGCTTTCCCCATCTTCCCGTAGCCAAGAAGCAGTATGTTCATAGTTACTATTCAGTTTACGGTTTTCGGTCTACAGTAGTCTGTTTGTTGTACTCATTACGGGACTTTCTATGGGCACACCGTAAACCGTAAACTATATACCGTAAACCGAACACCGTCATTTAAACGTAAACGCGACGCGTACGCCGGGGGCCATCCCGAAGCCGGGCATGGGCAGAACGGCCGGCTGCACGCGCATGGAAATATTATCCGATAAATCGAAGGTTTTCAGGTGAGCCGCTACGTTTGCTTCGACGATATTCAGCCCCCACAGCGCAATCGACAGCAGAATGTTCAGATCACGGTACCGTCGGAACAGGTCGTAGTAGGCCTTGGCCGTTGAGGTACCGTTTCTGTTTCCATCTGTGGAAATGATCTGGTTATTGATCACAACACTCGTAACCGGTTGATTGACCGTATATTCCTGTCGGATCGACTCAGGTAATGAATAATCTACTCCGGTGTAATTTATCCCGTACAGCAGGAGTTCATAGCCATTGGCGGCCTGCCGGGCCAGTCCTCTGTAGCGCACGAACAGATAGCCCATCACGCCAAAACCAGCGTAGATAAACGGTATCTTGTAATACTGTTTGTTGTAGGCCTGCCCCAGTCCCGGTAGTACCAACGACCGGAGGGTCGCCTGCCGGGGGATGATCTTTCGGATGGCCGCTTCCTGCTGCGCTGTCACCTGTGTCGTATCGCTGGTAAACGCCAGTGAGTCGCGTTCAGCCCGTTGTGTCGAATCGTTGACCAGCACGCCGTTGTCACGCATACCCGTCGGAATACTGTCGGTATCGATCAGCAACGAGTCTTGAACCGGCGCGGGCGTCTTCGCCGGCGTTACGGCCGGTAGCTGTGCCCACGCCAACGCAACACTGCTCACAACAAGCAGTAGGGTCAGCCAGGATAATCGAAAAAAATTGTTCAAGGGGTTACGCCTGCGAGTTCAGCACTTCCAGGATTTTGGTTAACTCTTCCTGAGAGGTAAACGGAATTTTGATCTCTCCCTTATGTTTCTCGTCGGCTTTAATAGACACTTTCGTACCAAACATCGACGACAGCTTAAACTGAAGGCTGCGCATCTCCTGCTTGGGCAGCGTCACCCGCCGAACCGAGGCATTTTCGGGCGTTTCGTCGCTCAGGTTCCGTACGGCTTCTTCAACCTTCCGCACCGACCAGTCTTCATCGACGGCCCGGTTGAACAATTTGATCTGCGCGTCGGGGTTGTCGATATTAATAATGGCCCGGGCGTGTCCCATCGAAATCTTGTTGTCGCGCAGGGCGGCCTGAATGATGGGCGGTAACCGCAGCAACCGGATGTAGTTATTGACCGTCGTCCGGTTTTTACCGACGCGCTCGCCCAGTTCTTCCTGCTTGAGACTGCACTCCGTGATAAGCCGCTGATAGCTCAGGGCAATTTCGATGGAGTTCAGGTTCTCCCGCTGAATGTTCTCAATCAGGGCCATTTCCAGCATCTGCTGGTCGTTGGCCGTGCGAACATATGCCGGGATATGCGTCAGTCCGGCAATTTTCGATGCCTGCAACCGCCGTTCGCCGGAGATAAGCTGGTACTGGTCTTTACCAATCTGCCGAACCGTGATGGGCTGAATGATGCCCTGCGTACGGATCGAGTCAGCCAGTTCATGAAGGGCCTCCTCATCGAAGCGGGTACGGGGCTGAAACGGGTTCGTTTCAATCTGCGTCAGCCCGATTTCCGTCATCGTACTGATTACTTCGAAAGGTGACGGTTTCGACTGACGGTTTACGGCTTCGCTATCGTGCAGAAGCGCACCCAGCCCACGGCCTAAGCCGATCATTCGCTTATTCGGTACTTTGGCGTTCGCGTTATCCATACGAAAAGGTCATTGTTTATCACGTGTCATCAGCGCTCCCGTCAAACCAACTCACTCCCTGCTGACGAACCGTGACGATCAAATGCGGAGCGACGGTTACACTTCGTGGGGCATCAGGCCATTCTTGACCAGAATTTCACGGGCAAGATTCAGGTAGCTGACGGCCCCTTTACTGTCGGCATCCTGCGCCAGCGCCGGAATACCAAAGCTGGGCGATTCACTCAGCCGGATGTTACGCGGAATAATCGTGTTGAACACCATGTGCTGGAAATGGCTGGTAACCTCGCCCACCACCTGATTGGACAACCGGACGCGTAAGTCGTACATCGTCAGCAGAATACCTTCGATTGCCAGATGCGTGTTAAGCCGCGACTGAATAATTTTAATCGTATTCAGCAGCTTACCAAGCCCTTCGAGCGCGAAGTACTCGCACTGTACCGGAATGATTACCGAGTCGGCAGCCGTCAGGCTGTTGATGGTAATCAGGCCCAGCGAAGGCGAGCAGTCGATAATGATGAAGTCGTACTGATCGCGGATGCTATCGAGCGCGTCTTTCATCTTATCCTCCCGGTTCTGGAGATTAATCATCTCAATTTCCGCACCAACCAGATCGATATGCGAAGGCAGCAAATCGAGATTGGGAAAATCGGTCTGAATGACTGCATCGCTAGGCTGTATGCCTTCGACCATGCATTCGTAAATACTGTGCTCGATTTCTTTCGGATTGTACCCAAGTCCGGAGGTCGAGTTGGCCTGCGGATCTGCGTCTACAATGAGCGTCTGAAATTCGAGGGCGGCCAGGCTGGCGGCCAAATTGATCGTTGTCGTAGTTTTACCGACGCCCCCCTTCTGGTTGGCGATAGCAATGACTTTACCCATGGGTCTGTGCGTTGCAGTTCCAAAGATGCCGGATAGTTTCCACGAATCCAAGGAACGTTCCACGGATGTTTCACAGAATTTTCATTGGCTACAGGATAATCGACACAACGGTATCCGGCAATTACTTCCCGCATCTTACCTGGCGAACGATAGAACCGTCTGCTACATAGCGAGACAGGCGCCGGAGCAATGCCCCGGCGCCTGTCTGAACGGTAACCAGCCATCGTTATCAAATTGTTACATCGTTACAGCTTCCCGTACACCAACGGGTGTAATCGTAATCACGACCGACTTCGACGTTGGCGTATTGCTTCGTTCGGCTACCTGATCGATCGGAATCAGTACGTTTGTTTCGGGGTAATACGTGGCCGCACAACCACGGGGAATGTTGTAGGGTACGACCAGAAACTTGTGAGCCGTGCGCGTCTTGCCGTGATACGTGCTGTGTAGATCGACCAACTGCTGATCGTACAGGCCCAGATTGGCAATGTCGTCTTTGTGCATGAACACAACCCGCCGTTCGCCGTAGATGCCCCGGTATCGGTCGTCATAGCCATAGATCGTCGTGTTGAACTGATCGTGTGACCGGATCGACATCATCATCAGCTCGCCCGGCTGTAGGGTGTGCGTGTCCGGTACGTTGACAGTGAAATGGGCCTTGCCGTCGCTGGTTTTAAACTCCCGCACGCGAGGTCCGTTCGGAATGTAGAAGCCGCCCGGCACCCGCACCCGCTCGTTATACTTGTCAAAGCCCGGTACGACCTGCTCGATTCCGTCGCGGATGCGGTCGTAGTTGGCCACAAAGGCATCCCAGAATTCAGCCGTGGTGACGTTGGCCGGCAGCGGAGACAGATTACGGCGGGCATGTGAATGGGAGTTGCCCAGCGTGGCCTTCGCCATCTCCGCAATGATAGCTACTTCACTTTTCAGGTCTTTCGACACGGCATCAACCACACCGTGCGACTGCGCAACCACCCCCGTCGTGCTTTCGCAGCTGATAAACTGCGCCCCCGTTGCTTGGTAATCATGGTCGGTACGACCCAGACAGGGCAGAATAATGCCCGTTTCACCGTGAATCAGGTGCGAGCGATTCATCTTGGTCGACACGTGAACCGTCAGTTTCAGCTTCCGCATAGCTTCGGCGGCAAAGTCGGTATCCGATACGGCCAGCACAAAGTTTCCGCCTAGCCCGAAGAAGGTTTTAACTTTCCCCTCGTGCATGGCCTTGACCGATTTCACGACGTCGAGACCGTGCGCACGGGGTGGTTCAAACTTGTACACTTTCTTCAGCGAATCGAGAAACTCCGGCTTCGGCTTTTCCCAGACGCCTACCGTCCGGTCGCCCTGCACGTTGGAGTGGCCGCGAATCGGGCTGGCCCCGCCCCCTTCGATACCGATACTTCCCTTCAGCAACAGCAGATTGACCAATTCGTTGAGCGTATCGACCGAATCGCGGTGCTGCGTCAGGCCCATTGCCCAGCAGATGATGAATTTGCGGGTGTTACGGAACATGCCAACGGCCTCCCGTATCTGTTCCAGTGGAACACCACACTGGGCGGCCATTTCGTTCAGACTGAACTGCGACAGGCTCTTTTTGAAGGCGTCGAAGCCGGAGGTATACTTCTCAATGAACGCCCGATCGAGCACCTGCCCCGGCGTTTTTTCTTCCTCTTCGAGCAGAATCATACACATGGCTTTGAGCAGGGCCATGTCGGAATTGATGCGTACCTGTAAGTAGAGATCGGTGAGTTTTTCACCACCGATCAGCATGTCGCGCGGGCTTTGCGGATTCTTGAATTTGATCAGACCGATTTCGTGGAGGGGGTTGACCGATATGATCTTGCAGCCATTCCGCTTCGCTTCTTCCAGCGCCGTCAGCATCCGGGGCGCGTTGGTGCCGGGGTTCTGCCCCATAATCATGATGACGTCGGCCTTGGCGTAGTCGTCGTACGTCACCGATGCTTTCCCCAGTCCCAGCGTGTCGGCCAGGGCCACACTGGTTGACTCGTGGCACATATTCGAACAGTCGGGCATGTTGTTGGTACCAAACATCCGAACGAACAGCTGGTACAAAAATGCCGACTCATTACTGGCCCGGCCCGACGTATAGAACACCGCTTCATCGGGCGAGTCGAGGTCGTTGAGGTGACTGGCGATAGTCGAGAACGCTTCGTCCCAGCTAACGGGCAGGTAGTGTTTCTCGCCCGGACGGACCATCATCGGCTGCGTGATACGTCCCTGCTGACTTAGCCAGAAATCCGTTTTCTGTAGCAGTTCATCGACCGTGTACCGTTGAAACAGAACGGGCGAAGCCGTGTGTTTGGTCATGATTTCGTCGGCCACGGCTTTGGCACCGCTTTCGCAGTATTCGGCAATTGGCGACCGATGATGGTCGGGGTCGGGCCACGCACAGGATGGGCAGTCGAATCCGTCTTTCTGGTTGAGGTTGACCAGCGATGTCCAGCCGCGACTGACACCCGTACCATCGAGCGTGTGTTTGAATGACTGCACGATGGCCGTCAGACCAGCCGCGTCATCAAACGGCTCTTTAACAACGAGATTGCCGGTAAGCTCTTCCGGCGGGGTGTTTGTATTCATGCGTGTACGACAGGTTTTCACGAAGCAACCAGCCCGATCCTGACTGAGTGTTGGTGCGCTTCTTCACTATGAGTAAAATAACAGCAGGGTACGCCAGCGGCTTCAATCTGTCGAATCAGCGACTCGGTCGCCACCCGATTGTCAGGCTCGATCCGGCGTATGTAGACACAACTAATCTGGTGACAAAAGTGCTGTACCACCAGCGAATAAATTGTCGGGTCTTGTTGGGAATCGTCGCCGAGCAAAATGAACCGCATGTCCGGGTACGTTTCCAGTATACGTTTGATCCGGTCGAACTTCGTATGGTGCTTGGTTTTCCCCGTCTGTAGCAGTTGAAAAAACTGCTTGAGCTTACTGAGCAGGTACACGCCGTCGGGCAACCCATTCTGCTCCGAAAACTCCAGAATGTAGTCGTACAGGTTCCACTCGCTGCTCGACACGTAGAAAAACGGGTTGGTCGCGGGGCCGCTATCCGCTTCGGCCAGCAGGCGGTAATGCGCCACCACCCCGTCGAACGGGGAGCGGCTGTGCGCGTTCTCTGTCAACAGCACCAGCAGTCGCTTGGCGATGGTCGACGAATGCGAAATCAGAAACGTATCGTCGATGTCGGATATGCAGGCAAAGGTGGTCGGAGCCGGTACAAGTATCTTCCCCTCCCCCTGCGCCAGAATCGTTTCTACGGGCAATGTTTGCGACAGCACCTGTGCCCGAACGGGATGCCAGCCGGGGGCTACGGGCTCAGGCGTAGGAATTTCAGCCTGGAAAAACCCGTTATCATCGGCAATCAGCTCAACCGTTTGTCCGGCGCAGGTTAGCCGTACGCGTGTGTTCGGGTAAGGCTTGACCAGGAACAGCCGAATAACAGCCAGCAGATTCACCAGTTTATTATCCCGGTACTTCGTGCGGGGAAACGCACTTCGACGCAGCACATGACCATTGACTGTCAGACACTTATTATTCCCGTAGCCCCGGTATACCTTGATAATCGGCTGATCGCTTAGCCGAAGCCACGTTAACAAACGATGGGTAAGCAGGCCTTTTACGCTTTTGCTTTGTTTAGGAGTCATTGTCGGTGGTAAGGCAATCCGTCTTATCAGTCGATAGCTGTTGAGTATAACCTACAAACTCCCTGTAAGTTGCTGTTTTTATTCGCGATCAATCCAGCCTCGGGCGGCAAGGGCAAAAACGAATGGGAAGTCGCCATTCACAATTTTTTCGCCCAGAACGAGCATCAGGCTGAGCTTTTTCACCTCGACGGAGAAACCGACGACGTTGAACTGCCTAAGAAAATACAGGAAATCAAGCCCGACTGCGTGGTGGCCGTTGGGGGCGACGGAACCATCAAATGCGTCGCCGAACAACTGGTCGACACGGGCATTCCGCTGGGTGTTTTGCCCGCCGGGTCGGCCAATGGAATGGCCCGTGAGCTGAACATTCCCCAGGATATCGATGGTAGCCTCAATCTGCTCGTCAACGGGGAAAGCCGCCCCATCGATTGTATCGACGTCAACGGCGAACTCTGCATTCACCTGAGCGACGTTGGCCTGAATGCGCAGCTGATTCGCTACTACCAGCGGAATAATCTGCGCGGTAAACTGGGCTATCTGAAAAGCGTGGTGAAGGTATTGAGTCAACGTCGTCTGCTGAAAGTCGAAATTAACCTCGACGACCAGTGCGTCCAGCGGGCTGCGTTTATGATCGTTCTGGCGAATGCGCGGATGTACGGTACGGGTGCGGTCATTAACCCCGATGGTGATCCGTCGGATGGCAAGTTCGAGATCGTCGTGTTTCGCCGGCTAACATTCTGGGAAATCATCAAGCTGTTCTGGCGCTACCAGCCGTTCAACACGAGGAATATCGAGATATTTCCGGCTACGTCGATCAACATTGAAACCCATAAAAAGACCCACTTTCAGGTCGATGGTGAGTACCAGGGAAAAGTGAAAGAGATCAACGCCAAGATCCGGCCGGGGGTATTACTGATGCGGCTACCAGCATGATCAATAAACCTAAAAGGTCCTGAAGACCTTTTAGGTTTTGCTTCCCAACAGCGCTTAGTTCTGTTTGGTACCGGTAACGCTGCTGTTGCTTTTCGCTTCCTTACCTTTTCCAGCCGTTGCCGAGGATGATCCCTTCGATGGCCGGTCGTATACCGACTTGGTGTTTGGCTTCATCTGCGTGCCGTTCATGTGAACGCCTTCGCTTTTCACGCCCGTGCTTGTTTTCCCGGCATTACCACCACCATTCTTCGTCACATCGTTGACCTGGTTTTTAGCTACTGAACCATTGTTGGCATCTTTCTTTGCTTTCTGCCGGTCATACTGTGCCTGTGCACTGAAGGATACCGTTGTAAACAACAGCAAACCCATTATTACGAATGCTTTCATTGCGTTGAGTCGTTGATTTGTTAGTAGTAGAATCGAACATACCAACCCATTGTTCAGCAAAACGACTATTAAAAAGGGGATAATTCACGTAGGCACCAACGGCCGTCCCACGCTCAGTTGGGTGTCGATAGCGGCATGTTTACGTACGTAAATCCTTTTCGCTTCGTAATGAAAAACCGTTGAACTTCCGTCAGTGGTACGCCATCCATCGTCGCAGGTTGCCAATTTTGCTGATTTGGTACCTGCTGCGGAATAGCCTGGATGACCGTCCGAATCGAGGTGATCAAGTCTTCATCATTGGCTTTGGAATAGGAATTCACCTCGATGTTCGTCAGTTGCCCAACCTCGTTGATAGTCAACTGAACCTGCGCGTCGACAGCACCCGTTCGGTCCAGAACTGGCTGTATGTTTTTCTCCAGATACCGCTGTAATACCTTGTACGAGCCGTTAAACATAATTGGCTGGTACAGGGCAGAGCAGGGCTGTTCTGTTCCCTGTGGCGTATAGCAGTGACTTTGTCTGAGCGATCCGTTTTTGTAAAGCTCCCGGCGTTTGAGCGTGCCATCGTTGTAGTAGAGCAGAAACGGTCCATCGAGCTGGTTGACCCGATACAAACAGCTTAAGTACACCTGCCCGTTCGGATACATGACCTTCGTGGGGCCTTCACGCAGCACGACTAACCGATCGTCAAGCGGGATACGCTGGGCGTACGGTGGTCCGGCTATTCGATACGTATCGATTCGATATAATGTGCTGTCAGTTAAAAAGGTCGACACGGTCAGCAGTTCACGCTGCTCACCCAGATACGTAAACGTTTGAAAATAAGCATCGGTGCGTTGTGGTATCCGGCTGATGTACGTATATGGCGTCTGCCCCCGGCAAACAAACGGACTCAGCACTGTCATCACCCACAAAACGGAGATTTTACCCATCTGGCTGGTCTTTTACTGCCACTATCCTTCAACCGGCATCGGCAACCGGATGCGCTGTGGTTCGGTATACAGATTGAACCGGTCGTCGCGAACGAAACCCGCCAGCGTAATACCGGCCTCCTGCGCCATCTGTACCGCCAGACTCGACGGCGCGCCGACAGCCCCTAACAGTCCGATTCCCGCTTTCCAGCTCTTCTGCACCAGCTCGACGCCGATACGGCCACTTAGAAAAACACCGTGCACGTGTAACGGCAACCAGCCCTGCCAGAACGCAGCACCGATCAGCTTGTCCAGCGCATTGTGTCGGCCGATGTCTTCACGCACCAGCAACAACCTACCATCGGCGTCGAACAGGGCGGCTGCGTGAATCCCGCCGGTATAGGCGAAGGCGCGTTGGGTGTCGCGAACACGATCGGGCAGACTGTGCAGCACAGCAGCATCAAGGTGCAGGGTTGACTCAACGGGGCCGGCGGTTTCGGCCATAACAGCTTCAATCGTCGCCTTGCCGCACAGTCCGCAGCTCGACGATGTAAACGTATTCCGTTCCAATCGCGTCCAATCGACCAGGACATCGGGCTTTAGTTCGACGCGGAGGACGTTTCCCTCCTTCGCTTCATCCTGTACGCAGTGTCGGCAGGAAACGATGTCGTCGGGTTTGTGAACGATGCCCTCCGTAAACAGAAAGCCCATCGCCAGTTCCTGATCGTGACCGGGCGTGCGCATCGTCACCGACACGCTGCGCTGCTGCCGGTCGTGCATCGGACCAAATCCCAGCCTGATTTCGAGCGGTTCTTCGACCGCCAGTAAATCAGGCTTCTCGGTGGCGGTGTCGCCGGTAACTTTCCGGATGGTAACGGGCGCAACAAGTGCCATACAAAGTCGTGGGTAAGAGGTCTACCCAAACAACTCGTTCGACATCGAAAAAGATTGGTTACGACTAGAAACTGATCGACGCGGCTGCTTTGATGACGAAGCGGTTGGTCGGGATGTTGTTCGGGCCAGGTTCCAGATACGTCAGCCGGTGGACGGCCTGCACCCGGAAGATTTTAAAGATGTTATCGATACCGTATCCCAGTTCAACGTACGGAATCGACGGGTCGAGGTGGCCGAACCGAATCGGGCGCATCCCGTTCGGCATCGGCTTGCTGCTTTCCACGTTCTGGTTTTTCTCCGACATGGTTCCCCACAGCATATCCGCATTGGCCACCAGCCGCCAGTTCAGCTTACGGATTCCCGGCAACCGGTTAAACAGAAAACCTTCGAACTTATGCTGCATATGCATAGCCACGAACCGGTCGCTGACAAATTCGTAAAACTGCATCCGGTTGAAGGTGTTGGTCGTCAGCAAGGGGGTTGGGTTACCGATGTGCGGAAACAACAGCGGAGCCGGTAGCGCCGACGGGGTATAACCCGCCGAGAGCAGATACGTCATGCGACCCAGTGGCCCCAGACGCAGGGTTTGCTGCGCCCGAACCGTCAGGCGATTGTAGTTGAAGTCGGAACCCAGGCCCGTCATGCCGCGCGTGTACCGAATCGTCAGGACGGGTGCTCGTTTGGTGCCCAGCGTGATCCGCTCATTACCATCCATGATGTACTTCTCCTTACGGGCCAGCCGCGCTTCGATCGACCAATAGGCATCGTCGATACTGGAACGCACGGGCGACTGATCGCCCAGTTCGGGATTAAGCCGGTATTCGTACGGGAACAGTGGATCGAAGGTTCGGCTTCCGACGGTGGCCCGCAACAGAACCCCTTTGACGGGTTCTGTAACGAAAAAAACTTCCTTCTGCATACTCTGGTACGCCCCCCGATAGCGACCAAAGCGACTTAATGCGTAGAATAGCCGGTTACCACCAATCAGTTCGGGGGTCAGGCCCAGCCGTTCAAGGTCGTAGCTCATCCGAACGCCAAGCTGTGTCCAGTGCTGCCGCGAGATCAGGTAATCGGCTTCACCACCGTATTTAAACTCCTTGTCGAGCGTTCCGTAGGCCAGGTAACCCCGGAAGACCAGATGCCGGCTAAACTCTTCGTTGGTCCGGAAACCGATTCGTGTGCGCAGGCCCTCGACGGTATTGACGGCAAACAGATATGGGTACGGTCCCAGATCGAAGCCGCCAACTTTAAGAAAACCCGTCACGGCAATCTGCCCGATCGCTTCGGCGGTACGCACGGCCGGCACTTCGCGCAGCTTCTCGATCATCATTCGGGCTTTCTGATCGGTTTTGTTCAGCGAATCAGGCCCGGCCAGTGTCCGTTGCACCGTGCCCCAGTACGCTTCGTTGGTTGTGGCGACGGTATCGTTTGGCTCGATAGGCTGCTCGTAAAACAAGATGGGCTTCGGCTTATTGACCACGATGTTGCTGTTACGCAGCGTCACCTGTGCCCGCATACCGAGCGACTGTTTGCCCACACCCGTCAGATCGGCCGACATTTTCAGCCCCACCGGTAGCCATCCGGCGGACCCCGACGAGTCGACCGTTGGTTCGAGTTCCTGCTCGATTGTCAGTTCACGGACGTAGTTCAGGTTGGCGCGACTACCGATATGCGCTTCGATCTCGCAGAGCGCAAACGTCGTCGTGTCGATCCAGGCTTTTCCGGTAAAGGCCAGATCTTCGGG
Organism: Spirosoma oryzae; assembly: GCF_003002825.1. Taxonomy (GTDB): domain Bacteria; phylum Bacteroidota; class Bacteroidia; order Cytophagales; family Spirosomataceae; genus Spirosoma; species Spirosoma oryzae. Next base: position 52,308 of record NZ_PVTE01000004.1, read on the forward strand.
TCGTTTGGGGTCGAACTGGATTTCGTAGCAGATATGGTCGCCAAGCTGCGTCGTGTCGGCCAGAAAAAACTCGTACCAGTTGCGCCAGTTCTCCCCGATGGGCGACGCAAAATCTTTCCCCAGAATGGGAATGTAGTTGTCGTAGAAGTTCTGACTGATCAGACTGGTACCGCCCAGCAGTTGGGAACTGAGCCCCGCATCGTCGACGGCGACTCCCCTGATTCGGGTCTTGCGCACATCTTCGCGCCGACGCTGTGGTCCTGTGCGGAAGTAGGTGTGCGTTACCGATTCGGACACCAGCAGTGGCAACAGCCGATTGCCTTCTTTATCGACAATCGAATCGACCTGACTCATGGCCTGATTGATCTTACGAAACAGCATGCTCTGCCGCATCCGATCGGTCAGGTGGCTCAGGGCAATCTCCGTTTTCTGATAGCTATCATATTCGTAGGCTTTAAGCCGATTCCGGTCATTCAGCGATCGGTTTTTGCGCACCTGCCGTAGCACGCGGAACGCCGGGTTTTCCCCCGCCCGAACGACGACTTCCTGCAGAGCCGTACCCGCTGACATGGGCAATTGTACATCGATGGCCTGCGTAATTCGTTCTTTATCGATCGCCCGGCGCGTGTTGGCGTAGCCCATCGAACTAACGACCAGTGAGTCGCTCAGCACGTTGGTCCGCAGCGTATAGCGTCCTTTCTCGTCGGTGATTGTACCGACCCGTTTGCCGACCAGCGCTACACTGGCAAACGGAACAGGCTCTCCATTCTTAGCATCGGTGACCAACCCCGTGATCGAATATGTCGTTTGCGCGTGCAACTGCCCACTCAACCCAATCAGTAACCCAGTCAGTAAAAAAAGTAGTCGTACGCGCAAGCGGTTTCCCATAGCCGAAAAAGGTCAGCCAATTTAGCGAATTACTCAGTAATTCCTACGTTAAAAATCAGCTGACCTGATGACGCGGCAGGCCGGTAATGGTCACTCGTATATAACTCCCGTAGAAATACTATTGGCAGGTAGCCAGCGCTATCAGCCCACCAGCCAGATTCGGTCGGCATCGGCCCCTTGCTCCGTCCATTCGACCAGCACCCGCTGCGACTCCAGCGTGTTGACTTTCATACCGGTATAATCGGGCTTGATGGGCAAATCGCGGTTGTAACGCCGGTCGATCAGCACCAGCAGTTCCACTTTGCGGGGACGACCAAATGCGGTCATGGCGTCGAGGGCGGCCCGTACCATCCGGCCCGTTGCCAGCACGTCGTCGATCAGAATGACGCGCTTGTTTTCGATCACAAATGGTACGTGCGTCGTGTTAGGTCGCAGCGGGGTATCACGCCGGCGAAAATCGTCGCGGTAGAAGGTCGCGTCCAGATAGCCGAGGGGAACTTCACGGCCCAGCGCCCGGCTTAATTCTCTACTGACACGCTCGGCAAAGTAAATACCACGCGGCTGCATTCCCAGCAGTACGGTATCAGCAAAGTCCTGATGATTTTCGATGAGTTGCTGCGCCAGTCGGCTCACGACAATTTCAAGCAATGGACTAGCTAAAACCAGGCGTTGTTGATTCATGCCCCAAAAGTAATGGGTCGCTTTTGCAGTTTACTGACCAGCGGAATGCTTTTTTCGCTACCCCTTTTGCCAGACCTTTGTCGTACTCGCATCTTTTATCTGCTGACATCGTGAAATTTTTGATCGTTGGGCTCGGTAACGTTGGCCCGGAATACGCACTCACCCGCCATAACGCGGGCTTCATGGTTCTCGACCGGCTGGCCGCACAGCATGGCTTTTCGTTCGGGCTGACCCGGCTGGCGCACACGGCCAAGTGGTCGTACAAAGGGAAACAGCTTTTCTTTGTAAAACCCACTACGTTTATGAATCTGAGTGGTAAAGCTGTGCAGTATTATCTGAAGCAGGAAAACATTCCCGTCGAGAACCTGCTTGTTCTTTCGGATGATAAAGACCTGCCGTTCAACAAGCTGCGACTCAAACCAAAGGGCTCTGCGGGCGGGCACAACGGGTTACGCAACATCGACGAGGTATTGGGCACGCAGGAATATGCTCGGTTACGCATCGGCATCGGTAGTGATTTCCCGAAAGGCCGTCAGGTCGATTTTGTTTTAGGGCAATTTTCCGAGGATGAACTGATTCAATTACCCGACTATCTGGACCGGGCGGGTGACGCTGTAACGGCTTTTTGTACTATGGGCATACAGAACGCTATGAATAATTACAACCAATAATATAATCTTTTAAAGAATTTTGCACTTTTTCAATAAAGTACTATTTACCTATAAATTCACAGAAGACTTACTTAAAGTAGGAAAACAGCTATTGTAAGCCGAATTTTCTTTCAACTACCCCTAATAATCAATACTTTATTCGGAAGGTTATTTTGAAGGCTATTATAACGATGTTTGCATTCTGAAAACTTCTGGCGAGATTTGTATGTTCTTAATCCAGAACGGAAATAGAACAAAACAGAGAATTGACGCGTTATAGTTGCGTCGCCGGTCAAAGAGCCGGCACCAAGCTTGACCAACGCTGATCTCTGTTACCGAACAAACGGCATTTGCGAACGTCTAAAGACAAAGCCTGCTGACGTTCAGAGAGATACTTGAGATTAATACGTATTAATCTCGAAACAGTAAAGGGTTAAAGTTAGTTTTTCATGTAGAAAAGGTTAAGGGTTTAGGAATAGTCAGTATAAGGTTCTCCGCTTCGGGGGACCTTATCTTGTTTTAGGGGATTTTACTCAGACATACTTCACAAAAAAGCCAGCCCTCAATCCGGGGCTGGCTTTCCACTTGCTTAACCTAAACTAAAGTCCAATACTTGAATGAATGAGTGATAGAAGGATTGAATGTATCTACGGCTCCAGTTTAATCGCTTACATCAGGAGTTTGAAAACCTGCACCAGGCTACACTATTCTCATTCGATCATTCAATCAATCCGTCATTCAATCATTTTTTAATTTCCTCCTTTCATCCGGTTCTGCTCGGCGGATGTTGCTGAATTGCGTTCGCGGGCTCCTTTCACGTTCTGGTTGCCGAAGCGATACGTAAACGTCAGGGCGATCCGGCGGCTTTCCCAGCGCGACTTCACCCGGAAGTCGATATCGCCAACCACCGCCCGACCACGAAACTGATTGATCCAGAATGGGTCGTTGACGTTCAGTTTCAGGTTGGCCTTGCCGTCCATGAGTTTCTTCTGAACCCCGATGTTGAACGCGCCCATCGGCTGTGCCCGGTAAAAACCGTACTGCGATGCCGAGTTGAACCAGCCCGATACTTCAGCCGACATCGTTTTGCTCAGCGTGATGTTGTGCGACATGTACAGGTTCATAGCCACAAACTTCACTTCGTAGGGAGACCCCGAGTAGAAGGTCTGGTAATGCTGGTAGTAGCCGTTCAAGTTCGTTTGCACGTTCCACCATTTGGCAATCGTGATTGGCAGGCTAACCGTCAGGCCAATGTTGTCGAGGCTACCCAAGTTTTCGGCCGTAACGTACGTGATGCCTTTCTCGGGAATCTGACGGGGCGTTTCGTCATTGATAAAATCGGTTGTGCGGCTTACGTTGAGCGAGGTCGAAATCTTGTCTTTGTAAACGTGCGTCAGCTCAATCGAGTTGGTGTACTGCGGACGCAGGAACGGGTTACCCTGCTGGTAGGTGTACGGATCGAGGTAGAACACGAACGGGTTCAGGTTCTGGTAGTCGGGGCGCTGAATTCGGCGGCTATACGACACGTTCAACACGTTGTTGGTATCGAGCTTGCGCGACAAAAACAAGGTCGGGAACAGGTTCAGGTAATTGCGTTCGATGCGCTGATTCATCGTGATCGAGTTACCAATCGAGTGCGTATGCTCGGCTCGCAGACCAGCCTGTACTTTCAGCTTTCTGATGTTGCCGGCATAGTTGGCGTAGGCTGCATTAATGTTCTCGTTGTAAATGAACTGGTTCGACCGGCTGGCGTCGAATACCCACTGTTGCTGTTCCTGCCGGAGCGTATCGTAGATCGTATTGTTGTCGGTGTCGACAATGCTGCTTTTCAGACCCAGTTCGATTTTCGCGCCATTTTTCAGCGGCCGTACGTAATCTGTTTTGAACGCCCAGATACCGATGGTCGATGGCATCCGGTTACGCACGTCCTGATTTGGTCGGATCAGCGCCCCCTCGGCGTTGCGATACACGGTGCTCAATGCATTACTGTTGTTGCCATTGTAGCGGACATAGTCGACATCGGCGGTCCATTCGTGCCCTTTACCATCGAAATCGTACTTGTAGTTGAGGTTCGAGGTCAGGTTTTTCAACAACTCGTTCGCATCCGTCTGCGTTACCGGCTGACTGATAAGCCGACGGTTTTCGTCCCGGATAAAGGTATTGTTCACCCCGTCGGACATCCAGCTGTTGCTGAACCCGTTGACCATTACGCCAAGCGTACTTTTTGTGCTGATAAAGTAATCGGCTCCCGCTTTGAACGACTGATTGACACTTTGGCTGGGCCGGAACGACAGCTGATCGAAATAATTGGTCTGCCCGTTGTAGGTAATCACCCGCCCCAGTTCGTTGCTGTTGTTGCTGGTCCGGTTGAAGTAGGTGTAGTTACCAAACAGGTTGACTTTGCTGGTGCGGTGGTTGAGGTTAACCGTGGCACCGCCTTTGGGCCGGTTCAGCAGATTCCCGTTCAGGTCGCGCACCCAGCCATAGCCCGAGTTCAGGATCACCGATCCGTTGGTACCCAGGTTTTTGTTCTTTTTCATCTTGATGTTGATGATCCCTGAGTTACCAGCCGCGTCGTACTTGGAACCGGGGTTCGTGATGATTTCGATGCTGGCGATGTTGTCGCTGGGCGTATTTTTGAGCAGGTTCGATACTTCCTGCTGCGAGAGGTAGGTCTGCTTGCCGTCGATATACACGATAACCCCGGCCTTGCCTTTCAGCTGGATCTGGTCGTTCTGCCGGTCGATGGTGACACCGGGGGCTTTTTCCAGGACTTCCAGCGCCGTATTACCGCTTGACACGATGCTGTTTTCCACGTTCAGCACCGTCCGGTCGACCTGCTGCTCGATGAACGGCTTTTTCGCAACGACGTTTACTTCGGCCAGGCTTTTCGACTCGTCGGTCATTGTCATCGTGGGCAATTCGAGGGCTGGCTGCGCTTCGTTGATGGTGAATGGGGCACTGTACGTTTTGCGGAAACCAAGCTGTTGCGCCGATACCAGATACTTACCGGCACCCACGTTTTCGAACAGATACTTCCCATCGACATCACTGACAACGCCTTTTACCAGCGTCGAGTCCGTCGATTTGAGCAGCATCATGGTCGTAAATTCCAGTACTTTTCCTGAGGTGGCCTGTACGGTTCCGCGAACCGTACCCCGGTTAATCGGCTGACTAGTAGCGACCAACACGCTGTATAAGGCAAAAAAGAGAAAGGAGACGAACGTTTTCATAGTGATGGATCAGGTGTTGATAATGTTCCCCTGCGATTACTAAGTACTAAACAAAGGTAGGTAGTATGTATAGCAAAGTACCTTATCTTACATGAGTGGTTCAATCGGGCTGACGAATGGCAGAAATGAATTACAGTGAGGTGACGGGGAGGGGAAATCGGCTTAAAGAGACGCAACGAAGACAGATGTTGCATGAGCGCGCTGATTATTCGTATTTTTTCGCGGCTTTCTGCTCTCTCTATGGCGTTCCTCTACATACTCTGGGTTTTGCTGAACGGCGCGCTGGTACTGGGTCTGCTGGCTGGCTGGTACCGTTGCCTGCAACTCTTCGCCCGGCAGTACAGCCGAAGCGCCAGTATTGCCCTTTGTGTCATGACGCTGATGACGTGTACGAGAGGTTCTGAGTCATTTCATGAGTCTGCGCCCCCACGCCAGACTACGATTACGTCATCGGAATTAACACTTGATCAGCCGGTGTACGACGATCGTAACTTACTTGATCTGCCGCTGACTCGTCTCTCGCAACGTATCCAGCTATATCCAACTAGCCAATCCAGCGATTCGGTACGGGTGGATCAATCGGTTACGCTCTCAGGGCTGCAACTCGGCTTACGCTGGCAACCAATCGACTTGCTTGTCAGCCCCCGCCCTAACCGACGCATCCGGTACGACGTGGCCGGGATACTGGAATGGCGGTTGCTGAGCACAACGATCTACAGGCAACCGGTGCAGTATGCGGGTCTGCTTGCCGTCGACTCGCTGCCGTCGCGTCGGTGATCCGCGACGGCCCGCGTTACTGCGCTCACAGTTTGATACCCACTGACCAGACGCTGGCGTTCGGCCCTTCGCCAGTGCGGAACAGACTATTCGGTTCGTAGCGCCCAAACAATTTGCCGCAGCCCCGGAAACCGATTTCGGTCATGAAGCCCCAGCGTACTGGACTCAGATTGAACGAATTATGGCTACGAACGGCTGAACCGCCTTCGGGTTTTACTTTTGTGTAGCTGTCCAGGCGCATCCCAACGTAAGCGCCGGCGCTGATGGAGAAGCCCGAGCGGGCGCTGACGCTGAGCATTACCGGCAGATTGAGCTGCGTCGTGACAAGTTTGGTTTTCCGCAGATCAACATCGGCCTGATTGATGACCAGTTGACCGTTCTGCCGGGTTAGCACGTTGCGTCCTTCGAACATGAAGTTATTCCAAGCAACTTCGGGGCCTGTGACCAACCGCAGTTTGGTAGAGCCACCCGTGATCAGGGGAATGCGCTTCTGCCAGGCGACAGCGACGAAGCGTGAACCGATTGGCCGGAGATCATAGCCGGCGGGCAGATTACCACCCAGGCCGTTGAACCCGACATAGATACCAAAGTCACTGACGATACGCTCGATCGGGCGAGTCGTACCCTTTCTGATGACAACGGTTGTCGCCGTATTGTCCGATGATTGACTTACTGTCGAATCAACTACGGTAGAACCAACAGTGGTGGACTCGGCCGCCGTGGATTCGGCCGCCGTGGATTCGGTGGTTGTTATCGTAACGCTGGTTTGGGCGAATGAAGCAGCCGAAGTAGCGAGGAGGGCCGAAGCGAGGAGGTGTTTGAATGCGTTCATGGTGCTGTATGCAGTTTAGATTTTTAGGAACGTTGGTCTTTACTGATTCGGGCTTGTAGCTACTTCCGCCGTTTTGATTAGTAGATGTAAGGCATCCGGCTTTCGGTTGCACGGCCTTGAAAAAAATCAGTAGAAATTTTTCAAGGCCTACCCTAAACCGCTACTAATCAATACACTCCCTATTTTCCATCGTATGAATTGAATTCATAAACGGTCACTCCGGGAATGGTCCGCAGGATATCGACCATGATTTTCCGGTGGTTCGCCCCTACCCCCACGACAACCCGTTTTGCGCCGGCAGCCCGTGCCCGATTCACTACGTTATGCGCCATGTCGTCGTTACGGAACTGCCATTGACGAAGCATCTCATTTAATGCTGCTTCGGGAAAACCAGCCGCGCCAAACATCCGCCGAGCACCGTAGAAATTCACGATATTCAGGTATTCGTCTCCTTCAGGGCTGTTAAAGGCAACGGTAGCCATACCTGCCTGTGCTGCCTTATTGCCAGCAGCTTCCAGTTCGCGGGTCCGTTTTTGGAGTGCGCTATACCGTTTCCCGTCGACAGAGGTAGAGTCTAGCCCTTTTTCCCAGATACGAACCAGCGAATCGGCTTTGCCCCAGGCTTCACTCCAGGCAACATCATGGCGCTGACTGTCCATGGGCAGTATCTTGTCCTGATCCAGCTTGTCGATCAGGGGAAAGAGAATATTGTGGTACTCATTGGTGCGGTTGCGATACAGCGAATCCGGTACGCCCAGTATGGTCAGGTAAGCCGTTTTCTCTTCGTCACCAAAGGCAGGCCGGGCCCGGTCGAGTCGATACAGTTGGTAAGCCGCGTTGCCGAAATCGCGTTTCAGGTACAGCGCCCGCGCCAGCTTCATGCGAACCTGATGGAAGTTGGGGTGTTTACGCAGCAGCTTATACGATTCGCGAATCTGCTTATCAGCCTCCGTGGCGTCTACGTACGGCCGACTTTTCAGATACGCCAACCGCTTTTCGATAGTCGCCTTGTTCCAGTAGTCAGGAATTGCATCGTAATCATCACCAGACAACCATTCGCCGAATACGGCATCGGGGCGGAAGGCGTAGGCTTTGTTGATGATAGAGTCGAATTTTTCGACCGGCTTTTTGCCGTAGCTGTGCGACGTGCCGATCATCAGCACCTCGACGGGCCGGTTGCTTTTTTGTGCATAACTCGTGACGAACAAGGCGAGCAGAAGGATCGTGGTAGTGATAAGCGTTTTCATGATTGCCGGGTGTTTTTCGGTGATTGATGGGTCAAAGGTGTAGCCTCGAAAAGCCCCCCTCTCACCGTATTCGACCAACCTGCCATTCACCTCGGCCAACCCTGTACCGATTCGACCAACGCCCGTTGGTTACGCCCAAGCCGTTGGTCGGCCGAAAACGGGCGTTGGTCGATTAGGCTTGTGCCTGTATTCTCCGCTGACGTAGTTCGTAGACTGATTTAGACACCCCTTATGGCTATTCAACTGCCTTCGTTTCTAACATCCCGCAATCAGTTGCGCTCGCTCCTGTACGTGTTGATCTGGTTGCTTGCCCAGGTAAGCATCGCCTACGATTCAACGAGTCAGACATTTTCGTTTAACGCGTTGTCTGTTTCATTCAGCACGACATTCTGGGTCGCCGTCTGGTTTGAGCATACGCAGGTACTCAATCCCTTTTTGAACAAACGACGGTGGTGGTTAATCCTGCCGGGTACCGTTGGTACGCTACTGGTCTTCTGCACAATGCGTTACCTGATTGAGCAGGTACTCTACTGGTACGTACTGAATACCACGAATTACCCCCCCGACGTATCGCTGCTGTATTACGTTCAGGACAATGCGTATTTTATGCCCTCCGTACTAGGTGCCAGTGCCGCGCTTAAATTGGTAGAAGACTGGCTCGTCCACCAGCGGGAACGCGATGCCCTGCTCACCGAGCGAAATCAGGCGGAACTGGCGTTTCTTAAATCGCAGATCAATCCGCATTTTCTGTTCAACACGCTCAATAATATCTACGCGCTGACCTACGCCAAGTCGGATGCGGCACCGGGCGCGATCTTAAAGCTATCTGACCTGATGCGCTACATGCTCTATGACAGCACTAACGGCCCTGATCGGGTACCGCTGAGCAAGGAAATTCAGTACCTGAACAGCTTTGTCGAACTGGAAAAACTGCGGGTCGCGCAGGCGCATGTCGAGTTTTCGGTCGAAGGCAACACCGATCTGTTCCGCATCGAACCCCTGCTGCTGGTGTCATTTGTGGAGAATGCGTTCAAGCACGGCGACCTGACCGACTCCAGTCACCCACTTGTACTGGACCTGAGTGTTCATAACGGAAAGCTACGCTTCGACACCCTCAACAAGAAAATCAGCAGACAAACCGACGTCGTAGGTGGGATCGGCCTGGTCAACGTGCGCCGACGGCTACAGCTGCTTTATCCGAATCGGCACGTGCTCCACATCACCGACACCGCCGACAGCTACGCCTGCTCGCTGGAGATTAGTCTGTAATGAGGTTTACGGTACTCGGTATTCAGTTTACGTCAGGGCTGTTAAGTTCTAGCCTGTTTACCCCCCAGCCCCCTAAAGGGGGAGTTGTTTCTTCGTGGAACGCTCCCCCTTTAGGGGGCTGGGGGGTAAATGGACCGAAGGAAATTTGGCTTCTAGTAGTAGCAAATCAAGAACTTAACAGCCCTGCGGTATACGGTTTACGGTGTCGGGATACGGGAGAATTGTTGGGTACAACAGCTTTATGTCATTCGGACAGAGGACCCGGGTAACCAATCCTGACTTATGCTGTGTAAGTTGTTCGTATGGCTGGCTCTTTGCAGTCGGTTACCGAAACGAGAGCCCAACCGTAAATTGTAACAGAATACCGTAAACCGGATACCGACCCTATGCGCTGCCTTATTGTTGACGACGAACCCCTTGCCCACACCATCCTGAGCGACTATGTCCGGAAAGTGCCGTTTCTGACGCTCGTCGGCGCGACTACCAGCCCGATCGACGCCCTGACGCAGGTGCAACGCGGTGAAGTCGACCTGATCTTTCTCGACATTCAAATGCCCGAACTGACGGGTATCCAATTCCTAAATCTACTTCGGCGCGGGGTCTCCGGACAGGCCTGCCGAGTAATTTTGACAACGGCGTATTCGGAATACGCCCTCGACGGCTACGAGCACGACGTTATCGACTATCTGCTCAAACCCATCTCGTTTGAGCGGTTTTACCGGGCCGTTCAGAAGTTGCTCCCCGCCCTTTCCCAACCGGCTACAGCACCGGAGAACATACCGCAGCAACCCACCCCTGAGCCGGGCAAGGACTTCGTTTTTGTCAAAACCGAATATCGCCTGCAGCGCGTCGGACTGGGCGACATTTTGTACGTGGAAGGGTTGAAAGATTACGTATCGCTGTACACGCCGGACGAACGGATTCTGGCCTTGCAGACGATGAAAACGATGGAGGAAAAACTCCCTGCCAGCCAGTTCATGCGGGTACACAAGTCGTACATCGTCGCGCTGAACCGTATCGAATCCGTCGAACGCAACCGCATCTACATCGGCAAAGCCGTCATCCCCATCGGCGACACCTACCGCGACGCCTTCTACCGGCAGATCGAGGGATGATTTATCGGTATACGGTATACTGCTTACGGTTGGCTTAATAGGTAACCATAAACCGTATACTGAATACCGTATACCGATTTTTACCACCTCGCCAAAGCATTACGCCGGGCGTCGAGCTTGATGAAGATGAAGAGCAGGATGGAGAACGACCACAGCGACGAACCGCCGTAGCTGAAGAAGGGCAACGGAATACCGATAACGGGCATCAAGCCGATGGTCATGCCGACGTTGACCATCAAGTGGAAGAAGATAACCCCGGCTACGCAATAGCCGTACACACGAGCGAACCGGCTGCGCTGCTTCTCAGCCAGTACGATGATTCGCGCCAGCAGTCCCAGAAACAGCACGATCACAACGGCACTACCGATGAAGCCGTGCTCTTCGCCAATGGTGCAGAAAATAAAGTCGGTGCTTTGTTCGGGTACAAAGTCGAACTTGGTCTGTGTCCCCTCCAGAAACCCTTTCCCGTGCAGCCGGCCGGAGCCGATAGCGATTTTGGCCTGCGTGACGTTCCAGCCCACCCCCAGCGGATCGACCGTCGGATCGACCAGCACTTTGATCCGGTTACGCTGGTGCTTCTGTAATACATTGTTGACGAAAAAGTCGACGCCAACCACGACGACCATCATACCGACGCCGACCAGTCCCAGCGAAATCAGGTTGCTGATATTTCGATTGTAACGCGGCATCAGCAGCACGATCAGCCCCAACAGGACAACGACCCCGATAAAGATGTACAGCAGCGGAAACATGAGCGCCAGTACAAACAGCACCACAACCGAAATACCAACGGCCGGTATCCAACCGGGAAGTCCTTCACGGTAAAGCATGATGACGAAGGACGCAAAGACCAGCATCGACCCGGTTTCGTTCGACGCCAGAATCAGTACGCAGGGCAGCGCGATAATGCCGCATACATACAGCAGGTCTTTCCCCTTCGACAGGTTTATCCCCGGCTGATCGATGTATTTCGCCAGCGCCAGGGCCGTTGCCAGCTTGGAAAATTCGGCCGGTTGCAGCAAAAACGAGCCGATTTTAAACCAGGACCGTGACCCTTTTACGTTGGCCCCCGCTACCAGCACCAGCAGCAACAGCAGAATCATGAACCCGTAGATCAGGTACGCAAACGAGTCGAAAAACTTGTGGTTGACCACCATGATGCAGATAATCAGAATGGCCGACGTACCAATCCACATCATCTGTTTGCCGGCGTTCGTCGAGAAATCGAACAGGCTGGTATGGTCTTCGGGGCTGTACACGGCAGCATACACGTTGAGCCACCCCATCGTGATACAGCCGAGGTACAGCACCAGCGTGAGCAAATCAATATCTTGTGAAAACGGATCGTTGCTGCGAGGCATACGTAAAGGAGTTTACAGTATACGGTTCACGGTTTACGGTAGTTACTGCCCGGCACTGACCTTGACAGGCCAGCCATCGTAAACCGTAAACCATGTACCGAAAACCGAATTTAATTTCCCGCCAGGCCGGCCGACTGAACGGGGCGGGGTTGATTGGTCATCAGGGGCTTGGGCGCAAGGGCCTTAGGCGTTGGAATCGAGTCGGTACGCCGGGGTTGACCAGTGCGGGTAGAATCCGTACGCGACCGACGAGGAGCCGGTTTGCGGTACATCGAGCCACTCTCCGCCGGCGGCAGGTAGTAGGCGTTCATCATCCGGGTAGCCACGTGTTTCGAGATCGTCCGCTTATGGATGTATCGCTCAGCGATCAGGGCAGCAATGGGTGCGGCTACGTCGCTACCCCAGCCGGCATTCTCCACAAAAACAGCAATGGCAATTTTAGGGTCGTTCATCGGGGCAAACCCAACGAAAACGGAGTGGTCATAGCGATGACCGAATTTAGCGTTTTGCGATGTACCCGTTTTCCCACACAAATCGATCGTCGGCAGGTTGACCGATCGCGCACTCCCGTTGACCATCGTCCGGCGCATACCGTCGATGACAGGCAGAAAGTAAGCCCGATCGATACCCGTCTCATGGCGCTGCGTGTATTCAGCCGGCAGACCCGCGCCGGCACGGCCAAAGCCCCGTACGTAGTGCGGTGTGATGAACCAGCCCCGATTCGCAATGGCCGCTGCCAGGTTCGCCAGCTTAAGCGGACTAACCAGCAGTTCGCCCTCCCCGATGCTCAGTGACGATACGTACGAAAACTTCCAGCGGTTAGCCCCGCCGTACATTTTGTCGTAGTACGGCACGTCGGGCAGATTCCCTAATCGTTCACTGGGCAAGTCGACACCCAGCCGTTGACCGATACCGAATTTCTCGACGCCTTCGTGCCACTTCGCCAGCCCAATCGCCGACGCTTTGAAGGTGTTGCGCTCGGCGTTGTTGTAAATCATCCGCCGGAATACCTGATAAAAGTATGGGTTGCACGAATTACCGATGGCACCCCGTAGGTCCTGCCCGCCCCGGCAGTGGCAGCGCATGGGCGAGCCCGCATGGCCGTAGACCGTATGTGGACTAAGCGTACCATCTTGTTGCGCCAACAGGGCCTGAATCAGCTTGAAGGTCGAACCAGGCCGGTAACTAGCCATGATTGGCCGGTTGAATAATGGCCGGTACGGGTTCCGCAGCAAACTCATGTAACTCTTGGAGAATGAGTTTGTCGACAACATCTCCGGGTCGAAGGTAGGTGCCGATACGGATGCGAGTATTTCGCCCGTCGCCGGATCGATGGCAATCACCGCGCCTACTTTATGCTGCATTAAACTGTCGGCAAATTGCTGAATGTCGACGTCAATACCCGTAATCAGGTTCTGACCAGCCACGGCGACGGTATCGTACGCGCCATCTTTCCAGGAGCCCTTATTGACCCCGTGGACGTTCTGCATCATGAACTTCACCCCCCGACGTCCCCGCAATTCCAGTTCGTACTGTTGCTCCAGACCACCATGCCCGATATAATCGCCCTGTCGGTAGTACGGGTATTCCTGCTCGTCGAGCTGCTTCCGCGACACCTCACTGACGTAACCCAACGTAGTGGCCATCGTGTGCGACGGGTAAGTACGCATGGAACTGATCTTGGGCGAGAAACCCCGGTAGTCGACCAGCGCATCCTGAATGCGGGCAAAGTCTTCTTTCGACAGCCGACGCATAAACAGCGAAGGCTTTACTTTCGAGTAGTTGACAGCCAGCCCCATGATGCTGTCGAAATCGGGCCTGGCAATGTTCATCAGCCGGCAAAAAGCCGCCGTATCACTGATACGCACCTGTTTGGGTGTGACGTACAGATCGTAGACGGGGGTATTGTCGACCAGCAGTTTAGTGCCCGTACGGTCATAGATCTGCCCGCGATACGGCACTTCGATGACACGCTTGATTGAGTTTTTGGACGCGCCCAGCGAATAATTGTCGTCCAGTACTTGCAGGTAAAAAAGCCGGGCCAGATACAGTACCCCAATCAGGCAGAAAAAGCCGATAACGACGTACTTACGATTCTCCAGCATTCAGGTAATTTCTTATAGGCGGCCAGTTGCCGCTACAACAAAATTACGAGAAAAGAATGCCAGTATGAAAGAAGCTTTTCGCTTTCCGGCACTATTACCTACCTACCGCTTAATAAACTTTTTTCCAAACACAGAGAAACAGAGGAATTCATAGAGCGCACGGAGAAAATAAATAGTCCGCTGTGATCTCCGTGAATCCTCCGTCCCTCTGTGTTAAAATCCCTAAAATCCTTTCGCGGTCGTTTTGATACGGCACAGATACATATCGGCGGTGATGTACAGCGTCGAGCCGTCGTCACCCCAGGCGCAGTTGGCCGTGGCCCCGCCGATACGGATGTGGCCCAGAAAATCGTATGGACCGGTTCCCGCCGTCGGGGCCAGCACGACGACACCTCCGCCACCCGTTGCCCATATGTTGCCGGACTGATCGACCTTCATCCCGTCGAAACCACCCCGCAGGCCCTGTTTCGCCATCTGTTCTTTACCGATGATAACCCGCCCTTTTCCAACCATGCCGTCGGCCTGCACCGGATAGGCCATGATAACCGGGTTGGCCGGGTCCGACTGAGCGACGTACAATGTTTTTTCGTCGGGTGAAAACGCAATCCCGTTGGGGCGGGTCAGATCACTGACCACTATTGCCACCGTCCGCCGACCATCGGCCTGCGCGGGACTGATTCGATACACGTTCAGGCCCAGCTGCCGGGTCGTGTCTTTCTCCCGGTTGGGCATACCGTACGGCGGATCGGTGAAGTAATAGCTACCGCTGGAATGCGAAACGACGTCATTGGGGCTATTCAGCCGCTTTCCCTGATAGCTGTCAGCCAGCGTCTGTTTGCCGCCCAGCCCGTTCAGCGGCATCCGCGAAATACGCCGGTCACCATGTTCAGCCGCGACCAGATACCCCTGCGGATCGATTGTCAGGCCATTAGAGCCGGGTTCATCGCTGTAGCGGCCCAGTCCGGTATAACCCGACGGTTTCAGAAACGTCGTGACGCCGTCTTTCTCCGTCCATTTGAAAATAGTGTTCTGCGGCACGTCGGAGAAGAGCAGGAAATTACCGTCCTGGCCCGCCCGTGGGCGCACCCAGACCGGCCCTTCCGTCCAGATGAACCCACTCGCCAGCACGTCGATTTTGGCGTCTTTCGGAATCAGATTGTCGAGCCGGGCATCGGTCCGGACAACCTGCCCGATCGTGGGGTAATTGGTTGTTTGGGCAATCGAGGCACTGCCGAATGCGGTTAGCAAACCGATCAGCACTGTAAATGAATGAGTACGCATAGACGTGAGCAACGAATGAATAGACGAATCTGTACACTAAAGCGCCCAAGGCCAACTATCTATCGGTACCGGCTTATTCGACCCGGATTCGACTCCGTCCGATGCCGGGCATACCCTCGACAGTCGTGCCTTCGACATTGAAGCGAACGGTAGTTTTGTTGTCGGAGCTAAAGAACGAAACGGTAGCCTTGCCGGTCGCGTCGGTCTGTACCATGGGTGCCCAGAACAACGTCGTTCGGAAGTCGGGGCGGGGCGGTTCGTTCGAGGCTACATCGTAGCGGGGTGCATAAAACTCCCGAACGGGTGTATAGCCCGGCAGCTTGGCAATTAACGTCCCCGGTGCCGCTTCCTTCGTCAGATCATAATTAGGCGATCCGCGCTTCGTCAACACGGCGATCACACCACCCGCCCCTTGTGAGCCATAAATAGCCGCCGACGCTCCTTTCAATACGTCGACCTGATCGACATCCTGAATTGACAGGCTGTTGATCGTCTGTAAATCGACGGGCATACCATCCAGTACAAACAGGGGTGCAACGGCTCCGCTGAAGTTGACCGCCCCCCGTATCTGCACCTGCGCGCTGAAGCCCGAACCCGTTACCTGCACGCCCGCCACACGCCCCTGAATGACGTCGAGCACGGTAAGCCGCCCGGCCGTGTTTGTCTGATCAAATTTTATCGTGGCATCGGCGCGGCCGTAAATTTTTCTAGAATCGACTACTTCGGCGCGTTTAGCCCGCACCGTTACGGCCTTGAGCAATACTTCCCGATTGTTCCGAATCTGTCGCTCGATTGCCAGGTATTCATTGGTACGACGGATAAATTCGGCCAGTTCATCGCGCCGAATCTCCAGTGGATTGTACGGCACCTTCGTTATCGTAACGGTCGGACTGAGCAGTTGATCGAGCGAAATTGTCAGGTCGCGGTTGGCTTTCCCTTTAACGGCCTGAATCATGACGGTTGCGGTATCGACATAATTGAGGTCGTACGCGCCGTACCGACCAGTTGCGTCGGATTCACCGGTAAAAAATTCGCGGGTACTGTCGCGGTGAGCCACCACAAACGTCAGTTTAACCGGGCTACCCGTTTCTTTCTGGTTGAGTCGGCGGACCTGCCCCGTCAGCGACAAGCCGCCTTCTACGGGGTAGGTTGTGGGTGGTACCTTTCCCGACAGCACATCTGCCCAGACAAAGCGACGCCAGCCCTGTGTCATCATCAATACGTCCAGCTTGTTGGCCCGGTCGATATGTGTCGTATCGAAATAGTAGCCCGGCTGTTCAATGGTTCCGGCCAGGTCGGAGGTCAGCAACAACGACGAGACGATGGTTTGACCAGCGGAATCAATATCGGGGGTCAGCTGATTATCGAGCGCGGCCAGCGACAGGTTTGCCGGTACGGGTTTACCGGCGGCATCCGTTGTTGTGATGGTCAAGTCGACGCGCTCCCGCTTTTTATACGTGGTTTTATTGGGCGTAATCCCAATTCGAATCTGCTCGTTCCGGTCGACGAAGATCAGTCGCTCACAAACAGGCCGGTTCTCCGCATCGAACAAGGTGAGCTGCGTAATCCCTTCCACAAACTGCGTTCGGGAGATCTGAACCGACGACGATTTACGGGCCAGCGGCACCTGCGCCGTTTGCAACACCATCCCCCTCGACTGGGCAATCAAGGTCATCGCTCCGGTCTGACTGGCAAAATTGTGCTGAACGAAAATGCGTACTTTATCCCTGCTACTGAGGTTATCGACCTGTAAGCTGGCGCCTTCGGCTGATACTGCCGGCAATGGATAACTTGTCAGTGGTCCGTCGCCCGTTCGAACAAAGGCCGTATACGTCTGCCCGGCCACCGGCTGTAGCGCGAAAAAGCCCATACCCAGGTGTTGACTCGCGAAGCCCGTCAGCGTGTCCTTGTTTGTATCGACCACGAAGCCCGATACCGAAATACCCCGCCCCTGTGCATCGACCGCCTTGAACGCAACCCGGCCCTGAATACCCGCCACCATCGTTCCGCCCTCTGGCATGAACTGCACGTCGGGACGGCTTCCCGTAGCGGTTGCCGGGCGAGCGGCCGTAGCCGCCGGGCTAACCACGGTCAGCGTCTTGGTAAAAAAGTAGTCCGTTGCGTAGTTGCGCATAAAGCTCGTGTAGGCCTGTAGCACATACGTTCCGTCAGGTAGTGTATCCGGAAGCGTGAACTGCCCCGGCGCATAACCACCCGTCGCCTGTAACTGGGCATGAATACGCACTTTCCGGGCTGCGGGGTCAACCAGATCAACGTACAATACCCGGCTGATCGAGTCCGTTTGGTGGTTGATACCGTTGAACAGATAGCCTTTCAGCCAAACGGTTTCACCCGGCAGGTAAACATCACGGTCGGTCTGAACGTATACTTTCTCGGTTGGCCGTTGCCGCATGTACGCCGACAACTGCTCGATTAGTCGGGCGGGGAAGCCCTCATCGGCACGAAAGGCAATGAGTAGTGTGGTCAGTGCGAGGGCACCGACAGTAAGCAGGGAGTGAAAAGAGCGCATGAATGCGGTTCGAAGGTTGTGTGCGGAAATGTGTATAGATCGCCTAAATTAGCAAAAAACCTTCCTAGCCTATGACCACTCATCCCAATAAAACGGCGCTCGTACTGGGCGCAACGGGCCTGATTGGCGACATCCTCACCCACCGGCTCGTCGAATCATCGCTGTATCGGTCTGTTACTGTATTGGTTAGACGACCGCTGGGGTGGCAGCACCCCCGCCTGCGGGAGATTACGTTTGATTTCGATACGCCAGACGCGCTGCCTGTTCAGGCCGATGACCTCTTCTGCTGCCTGGGTACAACCATGAAAAAAGCCGGTTCGAAAGGGGCATTTCAGAAGGTCGATTATCAGTATCCGCTCGACATTGCCCGGCTTGGGCTACAGGCAGGGGCCTCCCAGTTTTCGATTGTCACCTCGATGGGTGCCGATGTGCAGTCGACGTTTTTCTACAATCGCGTCAAAGGTGAAATCGAGCGCGACCTGACCCGTTTGCAGTATCCTACGCTGCTGATTTTTCGGCCATCGGTACTGTTAGGTCATCGCAATGAAAACCGGCTGCTTGAGAAGATTGCCGAGGGGGCCATGCGTTTGTTCAGCCCGTTGATTCCAGCCAGGTACAAAGGTATTGAGGCATCGAAAGTCGCCAACGCCATGCTTTTAACCGCACAGCAAGGGCTGGCAGGTAAGCATGTATTTGAATCGGATGCACTTCAGGCTTACTGACAACTCACGGTATGACCGCTCAACTCGTTACGGTTCGGCCCGCTGACCTGACCGATAGCTCGACGATCTATGCTTTTTTGTGCGATCTGGAAAATCAGCCGCTGGACCGATCCGCTTTCAACGCCGTCTTCACCCGCAACCTGGCTACGCCGACAGTTTATTACCGGGTAGCTGAGCAGGCTGGTGAAGTGATCGGCTTTGTCAGTTGTCATTTGCAGTATCTGCTTCACCACACAGGGCTGGTCGGCGAAATTCAGGAACTGTACGTCCGGCCCGGTTACCGGAATCGGCACATCGGTCGGCAACTATTGGCGTCCCTGGAAGCCGAACTGGCACCTGTTGGCCTGGCCAGTCTGGAAGTAACGACCAATCAGCAACGTACCGACGCCATCCGTTTTTATGAATCCGTGGCCTTCCGGCCCACCCATGTCAAATTAGTCAAGCAATGTCCCGCCTGATCTGTCTACTTATTCTCACTGGTTGCCTATGCTGCTTTTCCGGGCAGGCGCAACCAACGTCCCCCCGCCCATCAGCCAGCACCCGCCGACTGGCAAAGTCGCTTCAGCAGCTTATCGGTAGTTTTCACGGGCAGGCTGGTATCTACGTTCGGAATCTGCGTACCGGCCAAACTGTCGCGATTAATGCCGACACCTTATTCCCGACCGCCAGTACGGTTAAGATCCCGATTCAGTGCGGTCTGTTCGACAAAATTCACCAGGGCGAACTGAGCTATGAGCAGCCATTAACCTACCGCGATTCGCTGCATTACGACGATGGCATTGTGGGTTCATTAAAAGACGGCACCACGATTCCGCTCAGTCAGGTGGTCATGCTTATGGAATCGGTTAGCGACAACACGGGTAGTTTGTGGTGTCAGGCGCTGGCGGGTGGCGGTAAAACGATCAACCAGTGGCTCGACGCCAATGGTTTTCGCCAGACGCGTGTCAACTCGCGCACACCCGGCCGGGAAGCGTTTCAGAAACAGAACGGGTGGGGACAAACAACACCCCGCGAACTGGCCGATTTGCTGGTGTACATACGGGACGGCAAGGCAGTCAGTCCTGATGCCAGCGACGAGATGTACCGGAATCTGGGTCGGCAATACTGGGATCACGACGGGCTGTCGCAGCTGCCGCCGAGCGTGAAAGCCGTTACCAAAAACGGGGCTGTCAACCAGGCGCGGTCAGAAGTGGTGCTGGTACACGCGCCCCACGGCGAGTATGTGTATTGTGTCATGACAAAACACCAGCAGGACGAAAAGTGGGGGCGCGACAATGAAGGAACTACCCTGATGCGGACTGTCGGTGCCTTGCTTTGGCACCACTTCGAGCCAAACGATAGCTGGACACCGCCCGCCGGTTACGAAAAATGGTGGTAACGCAAAACGGCCTGACTCGTTGGAATCAGGCCGTTTCTTGTGAAATAAAGCTGGTTCTAGTTCAACAAGGCCATCCGCATCTCGTTCAACTGGTTGCGAATCGATCCGTCGATCTGCCGATCACCAACGCGGAGGATATAACCACCGATCAGCTTTGAATCGACTTTTTCTTCCAGCTCAACCGATTTGCTACCGGCTAGTTTGATAACCATCGCCTTGAACGTCGACCGCTGTTCTTCGGTCAGGGGCACCGTAGTGATAACGATAGCCCGCTGTACACCCTTCATCCGGTCGTATTGCGCGATGAACTCAGCCGCAATGTCGCCGATGATAGCTTCGCGGTTTTTCTTAGCGATAATTTTGAAGAAGGCCATCGTCAGCGGTTTGAACCGGCTGGCAAATACCTGCTCTACGATCGCGTTTTTCTTTTCAGCCCGAACGATTGGGTTTTGCAAAATCAATCCCAACTGCCGGTTTTTCGCCAGCGTATCCCGGAAGAACAGCATGTCTTTGCTTGTTTCTTCCAGCACGTTCTGCTCTTTGGCCAAATCAAGCAGCGACTTGGCGTAACGGGATGCTACCGTTGCAACAGCCATAGTCGATTAGTTTAGACGTGAGTTAGCCACCATGTCCGACACCAGTTTTTCCTGTGTCGACTTGTCGTTGAGTTCTTTCCGCAGCACTTTCTCAGCGATGTCAAGCGAAAGCGTTACGACTTCTTTTTTCATTTGCGTTACCAGCGCCTGCCGCTCGTTCTGCATTGCTTCGCGCGCCTGTTCCAGAATCCGCTTGCCTTCTACTTCAGCTTTCTCGCGCGAATCGGCTACCATTTTGTCGGCCGTTTCTTTCGCACCGCGCAGAATGGCTTCGCGCTCCTGCCGCGCTTCCGCCAGCAGTTTTTCATTGTTGGCTTGCATAGCCGTCATCTCGACACGGGTCTTCTCGGCCAGGTCGAGTGCACTTTGAATGTTGTTTTCACGCTCGTGCAGGCTCGATACAATCGGTCCCCAGGCAAACGCGCGCAGAATGAAGAAAAGGCCGAGAAACACGACTAGCTGCCAGAACAGCAAACCGAGATCAGGAGTAAGTAAGTCCATGTATGTATACCAGTCAGATTATGGATGGTCGATAATAAGGTAGAGCCAGCAGCTCTGTCAATCTTTTGTCAAACAACGCCCTCCGGCGGGCTATCCCCACCAGAGCGCGTTGTTTCGTTACTGCTACGGGCCGTTGCGCCAGCGCCTACCGCAACCAGCCGACCCAATTTTTTACTGCCTGTTGCCGGGCTTAGGCAGCCGTAGCAACCAGCAGACAGATTACCGCTGCGAACAGCGCCACGGCCTCGATCAGAGCCGCGATGATCAGCATAGCCGTTTGGATACGACCAGCTGCTTCCGGCTGACGAGCGATACCTTCCATGGCACTGCCACCAATCCGGCCGATACCCATACCAGCACCGATAGCTGCCAGACCTGCGCCCAGAGCGGCACCGAATACAGAAATGCTACCCGTGGTTTCCAGCAGCAGAGACATCAACATTGCAAACATGATAAATTGAATTTATGGTAAACGTGAAACAAAAGATTGCAAATCAAGAAATTAACCCAACTCCGAAGTCGTACCGTGTGCACCGTGGTCGGCTTCGTGACTGTGGTGTTCTTCAACGGCGCTACCGATGTACATCGCCGTCAGCAGCGTGAAGATGAACGCCTGCAGGAACGCGACGATCAACTCGATCAGGTTGAGGAACAGGGTAAAGAACATAACGACCGGGCTGATCGCTACGCTTGTCGTGGTACCAGCCATCGCGTTAGCCATGAAAATCAGGCCGAGCAAACTCAGGATGATAATGTGACCGGCGGTGATGTTGGCGAACAACCGGATCATCAGCGAGATCGGCTTCATGAATACGCCCACGATCTCGACCGGAATCATGACGATCAGCAGTGGCAGGGGGACACCCGTCGGCCGGACAAGGTGCATCCAGTAATGCTTGTTGCCGTTGAACGTTACGATCAGAAACGTGATGACCGCCAGTACGAGCGTTACGGCGATATTCCCCGTCAGGTTAGCCGCACCCGGTAGCAGGCCCAATAGGTTGTTTATCAGGATGAAGAAAAACAGCGTCAGCAGGTACGGCAGAAACTTCTCGTACTTCGGACCGATGCTTCCTTTGGCGATTTCGTCCCGAACAAACAGAATGATCGGCTCCAGGAATGACTGTATGCCTTTCGGTGCTTTGCCTTTATTGGCTGTGTAGCCTTTCGTGACTGCCGAAAACAGCAGGATCATGATGACCGCGCTCAACAGCAGCGAAGCAACGTTCTTGGTAATGGAAAAATCATAAACCTTGGCTTCTTCATCAAGCGCACCGGTTTCGGTTACGCGGTGAATTTTGCCGTGTTCGTTCTTGTAGCCGTTGTAGACTTCGCCGTGGGCCAGGTGTGCCGACGAGAATACTTCCAGACCCCGATCCTGCGAGTACAGAATGACGGGCAGGGGAAGCGTCAGACCGTGGGCAAATTCCCAGCCGTGGTCGTCTTTGATGTGGTGCATGATCATGCCACCCACATCGAATTTTTCCTTTTTCGCAGGTTCGTGACCGGCTGCGTGGCCTTCGTGCCCTTCCTGAGCCATCACTACGCCTAATGAACTCAGGATAAGCGTTATAGCAATTAAGAATTTTTTAATTGACGACTGCATCATATGAAGCGATTGATCCCGTTTATGAATCGCGACGCAAGTTACGGCTCACCGTCCAAATCTCAAAGCTGGTGTAAAATATATATAGTACAAGAAAGTCAAAAACGAAGGTGCGCCGGTCGGCGACACCCCGATACAGAAAAAAGCCGACGAACGCCAGCGACAGTACCAGTCGCGCTACCGTTGCCCCCAGATACATCGGTACGAATTGTTCCCGATCACCCTGTAAACCAAGATCGACCAGTCGGTGCAGCAGAAAACTGACGCTGATAAAAAAAACCAGCATCGCTTTCCAGGACGGGTGCAGCCACGCTACCTGCATGTAACGCTCGGCTACGAAAAATACAATTGCTAAAACGATAGTGACAAGCGCGGTACGAAGCATGAAATCAGTTTTCGGTATTCTGTTTACGGTTTACGGTGGTATCAACCCAAGTTTCGTACGACGGTCCGAGAACATACAGGGTAACCAACCCGATGATTGCCCCCTGTAGAAAACCGTAAACCGTGTATCGAAAACCGAAAACCTATCTTGTTAACTGTTTAATAAATAGGTAGAGCGACGCACCGATAGCCGTGAGCGACAGGACGATGGTCCAGATATGGCGCGGGTTTTGCTGCCATTCATCCAGTTTCAGCCCCACCCAGACACCAAGGCCGATAGTACCCAGCATCTGAAAGGCAATGCCACTGTACTGCACAAAAGACTTGCTCTTCTCGGCCGTGTTCTTCAGCGGGTCGTTAGAAGCTTGTCGGCGGGGTTGATCGTCAGGCTGGTTTTCCATCGAATTAGGCATTGGTATACAGTCGGTCGGGCAAAATTCGTTAATTTGAGCTAACGTTGCATATAGCCAGCTTACCCGGCAACGTTTTGAATGCAGATAAGCCACGCGTCGCTAGTTGAATGGTTCGTTTTAGGTATTCGTCTTTCCTTCTCTTATCGACAGTCGTTAGTCTGTTGAGCGGCCTGTTATCCTGTTCGCAGTACAGTACAAAACCTGTCAGCAAAGGATACCACAACCTGACAGCGCATTACAATGCCTACGTGATCGCCCGCGACGAACTCGAACAGGCCGAAGCAACGCTGTTTAAAACCCGCCAGGAAAATTATAGTCAGGTATTGCCCATTCTGCTGCCCGTCGATTCAACGAAGAGTCAGGCGGTGAAGCAGTTTCTCGATGACGCCATCAAAAAAGCCTCGCTGATTCCTGAACGACACCAGAATAGTAAATGGCTGGACGATGCCTATATCATCATCGGTCGTGCCCGACTGCTGAAGCAGGATTTACCCAACGCCATCGAGGTATTCAAGTACGTTAACACGAAGGGGACAGATCCTGACGATAAGCATACGGCACTTGTCTGGCTGATGCGGGCTTATGTCGAAGCAAGCGATTATGCCAATGCGCAAAACGTCGGCGAATACCTCCGGGCACAACCGCTCAACAAAGCCAACACGCGGGATTACTACCTCACCAATGCCTACCTTAACGAGCGGCAAGGTAAATACGCCGTTGCGGCTGCCATCCTGGACGCAACGTTTCCGGTACTGCCCAAGAATGAAGTAACTGCCCGGCTCCATCTGATCGCTGGCCAGTTGTACGATGTCTCGGGACAACCAGCTAAAGCCGTTGCGCAATACAAACAGGTAGCCAAAAGCCGACCCAGCTACGATCAGTTATTCTACGCCAATCTGTACGCGATTCAGAGCAAAGGCTTGTCAAGCGACATTCAGGAAGCTGCCACGTCGGAACGGACGTTCGAGACGATGCTCAACGACCGAAAAAACGCGGACCTGAAAGACAAGATTTACGCCACCATGGGACTGCTGGAAGTACGGAAGGGAAACATCGACAAGGGGATCGATTATTACCGCCGGGCCATTCAGGCATCACCATCCTCGACGCAGGTGCCTTACACGTATCAGGAAATCGGACGGCTGTTCGATCAGAAGAAAGGCGACTACGCGCAGGCGAAAGCGTACTACGACAGCGCGCTGGCGCAGTTTCCCCGTCAGTCGGCCGATTACGCAGCCCTGCTCACCCGCCGGAATACACTCGACGAATTTGTTCAGTATAAAAACACGATCTACACTGAGGATAGTCTACTGCGCCTAGCGAAGCTCCCCCCGGCCGAACTAAATAAAGTCATCGACGATGCCATTCGGCGTCGCCAGGAAGCCGACAAAGCACAGGCGGCACTGGCACAACAAATCGCGGATCGGGTTTCGGGTGGGGTCACCAGCATACCGGGAGCCACGAACTCCGACCTGTCCCCCGACCAGCGCTGGGTGCTGTATAATCCGGTAGCACTCAGCCAGGGCCGACAGGAGTTCCAGTCGCGCTGGGGCAACCGGCCACTTGAAGACGACTGGCGACGCAGTACCAAACAGGCATCGGATGCCATTGCCGGTACGGGCAGTCCACTCAACGGCGAATCGCTGGCCAACAGTATCAATCCGAACGCCCCCCTGACTCCGCAGGATGCCACCAACGGCACGCCCGTTATTGGTGGTCCGGTATCCGCCAATCAAGCGCAGCGCGACGCCATGCGTGCCAAGATTCCGTTTACTGCCGACGGGCAGCTACAGGCTAACCAGCGCGTAGAGACAGCACTTTATAAGCTGGGGAAACTCTACAAATTTCAGTTCAATCAGCCTGCCGACGCGATCAGCACGTTCGAGCAGTTGCTAAATCGCTACCCGAATACCATTCAGAAACCGGAAGTCTATTACCTGCTGCATTTGTCGAATGAGCAGTTGGGCAAGGCGTCCCCCTGGAAAGACCGCTTACAAACGGAGTTCCCCAACACGACCTACGCACGCCTGACAGGTCGTGCTGCCGCTCAGGGCAGCGACGCAGAAGCGCGGGCATTGGCCGTTTACACACAGATTTACGACCTTTACAAAGAAAACAACCTGACCGAGGCACTGGCCCGCGCCGACAAGGCCCTGGGCGATTATGCCGGAGCCAAAATCAGCGATAAGCTGGCCTTGCTCCGCGTGCTGCTGGTTGGCAAGTTACAGACACCCGATTCGTACCGGCAGGCGCTCAGCGAATTTATCCGTGATTTTCCGGGTAGCCCGCTGTTATTTCGTGCCAAGGAAATGCTGGCGGCTGTGAATCAGAAGAAATAGTGTCCACGGTATACAGTTTACGGTTCACGGTTTCGCCAATGGGCAGATCGATTCGTAAACCACCGAAAACTGTATACTGAAAACCGAAAACCACTTACCCATATAATGTTTGATTTTGCAACCGGTCGGTACAAGAGCCTGATTCAAAACCTGTGGCGGTTCGCGCTGCTGGGTGTTGGTTTGCTGGTACTGTACATTTTGGCCGTCAGTTATAACTTCCTCTGGCTGTTTGGAGGAATGCCCAGCCTGAAAGCACTCGAAAACCCACAAAGCGAAGTAGCTTCGGAAGTCTACACAGCCGACAATCAGCTGTTGGGAAAGTATTATACCGAGAACCGGACGCCCGTCGAGATTACGCAGGTCTCCCCCAACGTAACGTCGGCCCTGCTCGCAACCGAAGATGCCCGATTCGTCAAGCACTCCGGTATCGACCCCCGCTCCTTCTTTCGGGTAATCAAAGGCATCGCGACGGGCAATAGTAGCTCGGGGGGCGGTAGTACGCTGACCCAGCAGGTCGCCAAAAACCTCTTCGACACGCGGGGCGAAAAGCTGCGGGGTGCGCTGGGTAACATTCCGGTTCTGAAAACGGTCATCGAAAAGACCAAGGAATGGATTCTGTCGGTGCGCCTGGAGCGGAATTATACCAAGCAGGAGATCATGATGATGTACCTGAACACGGTATCGTTCGGCAACAACACCTTTGGTATCAAAACGGCGGCCAAGACATACTTTGATAAAGAGCCCTGGAACCTGAACGTTGAACAGGCGGCCCTGCTGGTTGGGATGCTCCAGAACCCGTCGCGCTACGATCCCCGCATTTTTGAAGAACGGGCGATTCAGCGTCGTAACGTCGTACTGAGTCAGATGCAGCGATATGGGTTTCTGACACTCGATCAGGAAGCGTTGTACCAGAAAAAGCCGCTGAAACTGGATTTCAGCGTCGAGAACCAGAACACGGGGATGGCCGCTTATTTCCGTTCGGTCATTCGCGACGATATCAAACGCTGGATCAACGACTATAACGAGGAAAATCCCGGCGCCGAGCTTGACCTGTATACCAGTGGGTTACGCATTTACACGACGATCGACTCGCGCATGCAGACCTACGCGGAAGAAGCCGTGATGACGAACATGCGCGATCAGCAGCGGAAATTCTACGAACACTGGCGGGGTCGGAATCCGTGGGTAGCCCCCCGGAAAGTCGGTAAGCGCACCGTGTACGACGAAATTCCAAACTTCATCGAAGACAAAGCACAAAAGACCACTCGCTTCAAGCAGTTGAAAGCAGATCTTGATGGTGATCTGAAAGCCGTCTGGGCTGAGATGCGGAAACCGCACAAGATGAAAGTGTTTGTGTACGGTGGGCGTCGAAATGAGAAGGATACGACGATGAGTACGCTCGATTCGCTGCGTTACTACAAACGATTGCTCAATACGGGTTTTATGTCGATGGACCCGGAAACAGGCCACGTCAAGGCCTGGGTTGGGGGGATCAACTTCCGGCACATGAAATTCGACCACGTTCGGCAAAGCCGCCGGCAGCCGGGGTCTACGTTTAAACCGTTTATCTACCTGACTGCCATCGATCAGGGCTTCGTGACCCCCTGTACGCATCTGGTCGACCAGCCAACGACGTTCGCGCACGGCGAAGACAACAACAATGGCCCGGCTTGGACGCCCAAAAACTCGAACGGTCGATACAGCTACCGTGATCTAAGCCTGCGCGATGCGCTCGGTCAGTCGATCAACACGATCAGCGCCCAGTTGATCAAAAAAACGCGAGCCGAAGCCGTAATCAAGTACGCACACGATTTGGGTATTCAGAGCAAATTGACGGACAACCCAACACTTTGCCTGGGTACCTCCGACGTATCCGTCTACGAAATGGTGGCGGCCTACTGTTCATTTGCCAACGGCGGGCTGCGCGTCAGGCCCATGATTATTAGCCGTATCACCGACAAGAACGGCAACGTGCTGAAAACCTTCACGGCGGACGCCAATCAGGTAATCAGCGCCAACCGGGCCTACGAAATGCTGCACCTGATGCAGGCGGCTGTTGAGCCGGGTGGTACAGCCGCCCGACTGGCGGGTCAGTACAAGCTGATGGAAGGCGGCAATCAGATTGCCGCTAAAACGGGGACGACCTCGAACTATTCCGATGCCTGGTTTATGGGCATGACCCAGCGGCTGGTGTCGGGGGTCTGGGTGGGTGGTGACGACCGGTCGATTCACTTCCGCTCGATCGAACTGGGGCAGGGCGGTCGGCTGGCGATGCCTACCTGGGCCGTGTACATGCAAAAAGTCTACAAAGATCCGACGTTGGCGCGTTATAAGCCCGTTCCTTTCCGCAAACCAAACGGCTTTAAAATCGATTGTGGCGGTTATCACATCGACTCTGCCAGTCGGTATGTTCCGCCTAAGGTGGTTGTCGAGGACGAAGACGAAATATTGCAGTAAAGCGGGTAAACTACTTGCTATATATTCTGTATATAGAGCCGCCGACTAGTAACAACATGCATGATCTTTTGTGAATAAATTAGCGTAGACGTACTTTTGGGCGTTCCCCCTAACGCCCTACATGAAAATCATCCTGGCTCCAGACAAATTCCGAGGCTCGCTGACCGCTCGTCAGGCCGTAACCGCCATGGCCGAAGGTGTTCGTCTGGCGCATCCCACGGCTGAGCTGATTCAGCTTCCGCTTGCCGACGGTGGCGAAGGTACTGCCTGCATACTGACGCTTGCATCTGGGGGGCACTGGTATCCCGTCACGGTACAGGGTCCACTGGGGCAACCCGTTGAAGCAGGCTTCGGTCTGACGCCCGACGGCAAAACGGCGTACATCGACATGGCTACGGCTTCGGGCCTGAATTTATTGACCGAATCTGAGCGCAACCCCCTGAAGACCAGCACATACGGTACCGGACAACTCATCGATCGTGCCCTGAAAACGGGTGTCAAACACGTCGTCATGGGCATCGGCGGCAGCGCTACGACCGACGCTGGTATCGGTATGGCTGCGGCTCTGGGTTGGCAGTTTCTCGATAAAGACGATCAGCCACTGGCCCCCATCGGCGAAAACCTGATTTACCTGAGAAAACTGGTTCCACCCGCTGAATCCAGCGTCGAAAACGTTTGGTTTTCCGTCGCCTGCGATGTGCTGAATCCCCTGTACGGTCCCGACGGAGCGGCTTACGTATATGGGCCACAGAAAGGTGCTACACCGGAACAGGTAGCCCAGCTCGATGCCGGCCTACAGCAGTTTGCGCGGGTTGTACGCGATCAGTTCGGCTATGAACTGGGCGACTTGCCCGGAGCCGGTGCCGCTGGCGGACTAGGAGCCGGTTGTCTGTTTTTCCTGCAGGCCGGTCTGCGTCCCGGCAGCGATCTCGTACTCGACGCGATCGGCTTCGATGAGCACCTGAGCGATGCGAACCTGGTGCTGACCGGCGAAGGCAAACTCGATCTACAGACAGCACAAGGCAAACTGCTGTACGGCCTAACGAGCCGGGCGGGCGAAGTACCGGTCGTTGCGCTGTGCGGAGCCGTTACGCTATCCCCCGAGGCCGTCGATGCTATCGGGCTGCGGGCCGCCTTCTCCATTCAATCAAGACCCCAGTCGGTCGATAAGGCGCTGGAATCCGCGTTCACCGACCTGCGGCTGGCAACCTTTAACGTTTGCCGCTTGTTTTCATAGTGGCCCTTGCCTATCGGGTTACGGCCGTATCTGTGACATCAACATACGTTTCCGGCCAACGTTATCATGCCCGAATTCGACTATAAAAAAGAACTGGCCAAGGTCCCCCACGAACCGGGCGTTTACCGCTATTTCGACGCGACGGGCGAGGTCATTTACGTAGGGAAAGCGAAAGACCTGAAAAACCGGGTCAGCAGCTATTTTACCAACTCCAAACAGCACGACCGGAAGACGCTGCGACTGGTGAGCCAGATTCGCAAGCTTGAGTTTACGATCGTTCATACCGAGTTCGACGCGCTGCTGCTGGAGAATCAGCTCATCAAACGATACCAGCCCAAGTTCAACATCCTGTTGCGCGACGACAAAACGTACCCGTTTGTCTGCGTCACCGACGAGCCGTTTCCGCGCGTCATCACGACCCGGCGTATTGATCGCAAGCAGGGTACGTTCTACGGCCCGTTCGCCAACTTGAAGCCGATGTACACGGTGCTGGATATGTTCAGTCAGCTGTTCACCATCCGCACCTGTAATTACAACCTGACGCGCGAAAATATCGAAGCAGGGAAGTTCAAAGTGTGTCTGGAATACCACATCGGCAACTGCAAAGGCCCCTGTGAAGGCAAACAGCCTGAGAGCGATTACGACAAGGATATTGAGCAGGTACATCACATTCTGAAAGGAAACCTGAAACCGGCGCAGGAATACTTCAAGAGTCGGATGGTGGAAGCGGCCAACGAGCTGGCGTTTGAACAGGCGCAAAAGCAGAAGGAAAAGATGGACGTGCTGCAACGCTTTCAGAGCAAGTCGACCGTCGTTAACCCGAAGATTGCCGACGCCGACGTCTTTTCGATTGCCTCCGACGAAACGGCTGCGTACGTCAACTTTATGAAGGTCGTCAACGGAACGATCGTGCAGGCGCAGACAGTCGAGGTAAAGAAAAAGCTGGACGAGACCGACCCGGATCTGCTGGCCATGATGATTGTCGAGTTCCGGTCGCAGTATGGCAGTCAGGCGAAAGAGATCATCACCAACATACAGCCCGACGTTGACCTGCAGGTTGAAGTGACGATTCCGCAGATCGGCGACAAGAAAAAACTGCTGGAGATGTCGCTCAAGAATGTGCTGTATTTCCGGCGTGAGCGGCAGGAACGCGCGGCCGCCGAAGCTACTGCCAATGCCAGCAAAAAAGACCGCGTGCTGATCCGGCTCAAGCAGGATTTGCAGCTCAAAACCCTGCCGAATCGTATCGAGTGTTTCGATAACTCCAACATTCAGGGGACCAACCCCGTCTCGGCCATGGTTTGCTTCATCGGGGGCAAACCAGCGAATAAGGAGTACCGTCATTTCTCGATCAAAACGGTCGTCGGGCCTAATGACTTCGCCAGTATGTATGAAGTCGTGACCCGGCGTTACACCCGTGTGCTGGAGGAACAAACGGACATGCCCGACCTGATCGTCATCGATGGCGGCAAGGGCCAGCTTAGTGCCGCCTGCGACGCCCTGAAAGCCCTGAACTTGTACGGCAAAGTACCCATCATCGGTATCGCCAAGCGGCTGGAAGAAATCTATTTCCCCGAAGACAACCTGCCGCTGTACATCGATAAAAAGTCCGAATCGCTCAAGCTGATTCAACGCATTCGCGACGAAGCCCACCGCTTTGCCATCACCTACCACCGCGACAAACGTAGCCGCAACAGCCTGATTAGCGAACTGGAAAACGTAGAAGGTATCGGTAAGAAAACGGCGGCCAAGCTGCTGAAGCACTTCAAAGGTGTCAGCAAGATTCGCGAAGCTTCCTTCGATGAAGTCTCCGACGTAGTCGGAAAAGACCGCGCCAACAAACTGAAAGTCTACTTCGACACGATCGAGAATAGTTGATGGTCTCGCACAGACTTAAAAGGTTGTCAGATATTTGTTAAGTCTACAAAGCCCCTCTCCCAGTTTTGGGATAGGGGTTGGGATGAGGGTCGTTGCCAAGGGAGCCGTTGTGTCGTATTTTGCAGACAAATACAACCTGGCTTGCATGAAACCCATTCGTTCACTGCTGTCTGTCGCCATTGCTGGTCTGCTGACAGTTTCCTCTATTCACGCCCAAACGGGTAGCCCGGCTGAACCGGTTCGCTATGTTGGCGGGGTAACCGTCGACCCGACACTGCATGAAGGTCGGCTTCGCTACGCCATCGGCGTCGAGAACCGACAGACCTTACGCGCCAACCGAACCCACCCCGAACAGGCCGACGGCTACGGCTGGACCTACAACCACGCGTCGAACCTGTGCTACTGGAACGGCCGGTTTTACCAGCAGTACCTGAGCAATCCCGCTGATGAGCACGTGGCACCCGGCCAGACGCTGCTCGTCACCTCAACGGATGGTCGCAACTGGGAGAAACCCCAGGTAGCGTTTCCGCCCTACAAAGCACCTGAAGGTGTCACGATTCCGGAAGGCTACCACGGCTACATGATGCACCAGCGCATGGGCTTCTACACCGCTCCCGACGGTAGACTGCTGACGGTTGCCTTTTACGGGCATACCGACGATCCATTCGGAAAAGGGGGTATCGGCCGCGTCGTGCGCGAAGTCTACAAAGACGGTACGTTCGGACCGATTTACTTCATTCGGTACAGCAGCTACAACAACTGGAACGAGACCAACACGAGTTACCCCTTCTACAAAAAATCGCCCGATACCGGCTTCGTCAATGCCTGCGACGCGCTCCTGGCCGACAAGCTGATGACGTTCCAATGGTACGACGAAGACAACGGAAAAGACGGCTTCTACGGTACGAACAAAGCGGGGCAGGCGCTCTCCTATTATCACCGTAAAGACGGACAGGTCGTAGCCCTCTGGAAAAAGTCGCTGACGGGCCTGTCGGCCGACGAGGGAAAAACGTTCTCCGCTCCCGTTAAAGTCCCGACACTGCTAATGTCGGGGGGGAAAGTATGGGGCCAACGTACCGACGACGGTCGCTACGCCATTTCGTACAACCCCATCGAAACAACGCAGTACCGCTACCCCCTGGCCATTATCTCGGGCGATGATGGTATCGTCTTCGACAATCTGCTACTGGTGAGTGGCGAAGTACCGCTCCGCCGATTCACCGGGCGCTGGAAAGATTTCGGTCCCTGCTACATGCGTGGTATCGAAGAAGGTAATGGAAACCCACCCGGTTCGGATATGTGGATGACCTACAGTGTCAACAAGGAAGATATGTGGGTTTCCCGCATCCCGACGCCCATTCGCTACGCCGTGACCGGCCCTGTCGCCGATAATTTCGACAAGCTGACACCGGGCGGTGCCGTACCCGACTGGAATATTTACGCGCCAAAGTGGGCACCCATCACCCTCGTGAAAGCACCCGGCGCGTCGAAAGGGTTAAGTCTTGAACTACGCGACACCGACCCGTACGATTATGCCCGCGCTATTCGGGTATTTAAGGAGAGCCGAACCGCTACGGTACAATTGCGCCTGTACGCTGATCCCAAAAACACGGGTGACCTCGATATTGACCTGACCGATCAGTACGGTAATCGGCCGGTGCGGCTTCGCGTTACGGCTAAGCAGCAGTTACTGGCGGTCGACGGCGGTACCGAGAAAGTACTTCAGACGGTGCAACCGGGCCAATGGTATACGCTCAAGCTGGTCGTGAAAGCAAGCCCGGGGGGTACTTACAGCGTATCCGCCAACGATAAGCCGGTGCTGAGCAATGCCCGCCTGGCTGAAGCCGTTACGTCTGTAGAACGCCTGTCGCTGCGTACGGGGCCGTACCGGAATTTACCGAACCGGCAGACGCCCAACGAAACCAACGACCCGCCCCTGCCCGGCTGCGATGAGCAGACCGCACCCACTCTTTTTTACATTGATGATGTCCGGCTCTCCGGCAACTAAGTACCAATGACCTTTCTCTCCCGATTTCTTTTATCAGGGCTGGCATTGGCCGGGCTGTATACAGCGCCAGACGTCGCTGCCCAATCAGCAAACCGCGTCAAGCAATCAGCAAACCGCACGCCGGCCAGTCAGGGCGTTACCCAGTATGTCGACCCATTTATCGGTACCGGTTTTCACGGGCATGTCTTTCTGGGAGCCAACGTACCGTTTGGGGCCGTGCAACTCGGCCCGACCTTACTGGGGCCAATGGGCCTGGCCGACGGCTGGGACTGGTGTTCCGGCTATCACAACACCGACTCACTGATGATCGGCTTTTCGCACACACACCTCAGCGGTACGGGCATCGGTGACCTCGGCGACGTGCTGATTATGCCGACGACCGGCCCCGTTCATCTGACAAAAGGCATGCCCCGTAATAGTCAGAGCGGGTATGCGTCGCATTTTTCACACAGCAACGAAATTGCCCGGCCCGGTTATTACCGGGTAAAGCTGGACCGCTACAACATCGACGCGGAGCTAACGGCAACGGAGCGCGTGGGGCTGCATCGGTACACCTTTCCCAAAACCAGCGATGCTCATATTCTGATCGATCTGGAGCAGGGGATCGGCTGGGATAAATCGATCGACACGAAGCTGGAGAAGGTAAACGATAGCACCCTGGTAGGCTACCGACTTTCAAAAGGATGGGCCGCCGATCAACGGCTGTATTTCGCCATCGTGCTGTCGCGTCCAGTCGCCAACTTCGCTTTATACAACGATCAGACCGCTGCCAGCGGCACCAGCCTGACCAGCGCCAAAACAAAGGGAATCCTGAGCTTTACCACGAAAGCCGGGGAAACGGTGCTGCTGAAAGTCGGCATTTCACCCGTGAGTTCGGCGAATGCACTGGCGAACATCCGGGCCGAGTTACCCCACTGGCAGTTCGATCAGGTCCGGTCGAACGCCGACGCCAGCTGGAACCGGGAATTAGGAAAGGTACAGGCTACATCATCGGACCGGGCGCGGCTGACTACATTCTACACAGCTTTGTATCATACCATGATCGCGCCGTCGATTTTCAACGACCACAACGGCGATTATCGCGGTACGGACAAGAAAGTATATCTCAAAGCACCGTTTACCAACCTGACGACCTTTTCGCTCTGGGACACGTATCGGGCGGCCAATCCGCTCTACACGCTGCTCCAACCCCAGCGCATGGGCGACATGGTCAATTCCATGCTTGCCATCTACGAGCAGCAGGGTAGTCTGCCGATATGGCCACTGATGGGCAACGAAACCAACACCATGCCCGGCAACAGTTCGCTTCCCATCATCTCCGACGCCATTCTGAAAGGTGTCCCCGGCATCGACGCCAACCGCGCTTACGCAGCGATGAAAGCCAGCGCCATGCGCGACCCGCGTGGGTTGAAATTCGTCAGGAATCTACAATTCATCCCGGCCGACAGCATGGTGGAAAGCGTGGCACAAGGCCTCGAATACGCCATCGACGACTGGGCCGTCGCGCAGGTCGCCAAAAAGCTGGGCAAAGCCGACGACTACGCCTACTTCAGCAAGCGCGCCAAAGCATACCAGCACTATTTCGACCCAACGACCAAGTTTATGCGAGGCCGGGTATCGGAAACGGCCTGGCGCACCCCGTTCAGCCCGGTCGAGTCGCGCCATATGAAAGACGATTTTGCGGAAGGGAATGCCTGGCAGTACACCTGGCTGGTACCGCACGATGTAGAAGGGCTGATGACACTGATGGGTGGCGAACAGCCTTTCACGAAAAAGCTGGATTCGCTGTTTGTCGTCAAAGCCAAAATGGGTGCCGAAGCTTCCAACGACATCACGGGCCTGATCGGGCAGTATGCGCACGGCAACGAACCCAGCCACCACATCACGTACCTCTACGCCTACGTCGGTCAGCCCTGGAAAACAGCCGACAAAGTGCGGTACATTATGGATTCGTTGTATTCAGCCCGTCCCGACGGGTTGTGTGGCAACGAAGACGTTGGACAGATGTCGGCCTGGTACGTGTTATCAGCGATGGGCTTCTACCCCGTCAACCCGGCCAACGGAGCCTACGTGTTCGGCAGCCCTGTGTTCGATGCCATCACGCTCCGATTGCCCGACAACAAGTCGTTCTCGATCAACGTCCGCAACAACAGCGCGAGAAACCGCTACATCAAGACGATGACGCTGAACGGTAAGCCCTACACCCGCTCATACATCCGACATCAGGACCTGCTCAACGGCGGCACATTAATCATCGATATGAGCGACAAACCCAGTTCCGCCTGGGGTACCGCCCCCGCCGATCGACCAAAATCGATATACTAGCAAATCACAACAAGCAAGAGCCCCGACATGATCGCGTGTCGGGGCTCTTGCTTGTTTCAAACCGGTGATAGTTTGCGCACCAAAAAGGCCTTGCAGCGATGCTACAAGGCCTTTTCTTTCTCTGTTGGCGGTCCGGACGGGGCTCGAACCCGCGACCCCCTGCGTGACAGGCAGGTATTCTAACCAACTGAACTACCGAACCTTTTTTCGATGTGGGGCTGTTTATTTCCCTTTATCGTGGCACAAAAGTAGTAGCCTATTTGATTCAACGCAAGCGACTGCCCCAAAAAAAATTACGACTACGCGGCAAAAAACCAATCAACAACTGGTAATCAGCCGTTTTGCAACGAAAATATTTTTCAACAAATGGTATCCTTTTAGAAAAACAATATGTTTCTGACTTGAACCAGTTACCTTGTGCTGCCGATTTCCGCTAGTATGCTACCTCTCGATACACCATCCGACACTTCCCCTGATCAGTTTTCTTCCCGGCTCCGTCCTGAAGGAAACCGCCCATACCCAGCGATCAGTTACGAAATATTCCTGC
This sequence comes from Spirosoma oryzae, assembly GCF_003002825.1. Taxonomy (GTDB): domain Bacteria; phylum Bacteroidota; class Bacteroidia; order Cytophagales; family Spirosomataceae; genus Spirosoma; species Spirosoma oryzae. Next base: position 88,668 of record NZ_PVTE01000004.1, read on the forward strand.
TTATGCACGCGCAGGAGCGCGCCCGTCGGTCGGAAGAGGCCCTGTTTCAACGGTTGAGCAGCATCTTCGACTGGCAGTTAAGTCGACGGCAGCAACGGCAGTACACCCAGAAACTGAAGGATGGCTTCACTTTTGTACTAACAGATCCAGCCAAGTCGATTCTCTGGACAAGCAACAGCTTTTTGTCGATGACCGGCTATCGGAACCAGGACGTTGTTGGTAAAACCCCACGCATCCTACACGGTCCCGGCACGAATCCGACGGTGTTGCAGCAAATTCGCGATGCGCTGCAGCAACACAAGCCCGTGCAAGCCGAGCTGATCAACTACCGCAAGAGTGGGGATGCCTACGTATGTCAGGTGGCTATCGACCCGATGTACAACAGTCAGGGCGAGCTAACCCATTTTCTGGCGGTGGAGCAGGAAGTCCGATAACCTTCTTGGCCCGGAAGGCGTTTTTGCCGTATACCTGCTTCTCCATCTGTTAATCAATGAAGCGTTTCTTTCGTCTGCTGGGCTGGACACTCGTTATCGTCGTAATACTGGCTGCCGGGGCTGTCGTAATAGCCTGGGTGCTCGACTTCCGCCAGACCGATCAGGAGCTGATAGCTGAATTCAGGCGTCAGTCGGTTCGGCCCACAGTACACCGTTACCAGGTTAGTCTGTCCGACTCCGCCCCCACCCGCACCATTCGGTTTATGGAAACCCCAGCCCGTTCCCGGTCGGGAGAGCGGCTGCCGGTTGTCCTGTTCGTGCATGGTGCGCCTAGTTCACTTTCGTTCTTCAACGGTTTTTTCAAAGATACCGCTCTCCTCGACCGTGCCCAGCTTGTCGCCGTCGACCGGCCGGGTTATGGCTATTCTGATTTTGGTCGGGTGGAGACATCGATTATTCGGCAGGCACAGTTTCTACAGCCACTCATTGACCGGTATCGCAATGCCCCGCAACTGATTATTGTCGGTTCGTCGTACGGAGGATCAGTGTCGGCGCGGCTGGCGATGAACAACCCTGGCCGGGTCGACCATGTGGTTTTTGTCTCGTCGGCGCTGGGGCCGGGTCTGGAGCGGACGTACCCGATCAGCTATCTGGTCGACAGTCCATTGCTGCACTGGGGAATCCCTCCGCTGCTACGGCTGGCCAACGACGAGAAATTAGCGCACTATCAGGCGTTACGGGCTATCCTGCCCGACTGGGATCGTATCCGAGCTAAAATCACGATGCTACACGGACAACGTGACGAACTGGTGTACCCGACCAACGTATCGTTTGCACAGCAGCACCTCGTCAACGCGCCGGTCAAGCAGTTTTTGCTGCCCGAAAGCCGGCACGACATCGTCATGAATAAACGGGAATATATTGCCAGCATTCTGCTGGACATTCTAACAAACGTACAGGGAAAGCCTGACGTAAAAGCACTGGTTCGACGTTGACTGGACGCGCGGTTACAACACCAGGGCCGGAAACCAGAATACAGCGTCGCCCAGCCACCGATAGCGCTCGTGTTTGACGAATCGGTTTGGAAACCGTTGGATGACGTGCAGCGCCAGGCTCATCAGCCCCAGTATCAGCGCTGACCGCTGCGCAAAGCGATCATCGACGATAAAACAGAGTGTCAGTGCCGTACCGACGATCAGTACAGTAAGCAGTGTCAGCACTGTTTTACTGGTTTTTAAGCCCCAGTAGGTAGCCAGCGAGAAGTCTGCCTGCCTGGTATGCTCCAGCTCTTCCATGACGGCAAACAGCAACAAATTCTGGAAGGCGACGGCCATAAACATCAATCCCTCCGTAATATCGGTACCACTGATCGACGGGCGTTGTACCCAGACGCTTCCCCATACCCCCACCGTGTAGATTACGGCAACCAGGGGTTCTTTCAACAAGAGTGACGGATGACGCTGGGGAAGCGAAAACACGACGGCGATGTAAGCCGCGCAGACTGCGCCCAACACCAGCCCGAACTCGATTACGGACCAGGGGAGAAAGAAAATCAGCACCAGTGCGGCCAAACCAGCCGCGATAATCGACCACCAGAGCTGCGTTTCGTGAAGCCGATGAAAACGGTGGCGGGCCGTCAGGTCCGCCAGTGGCGTTGTACGCCCCAGCTTACGGACGTCAAAAAGTCGGTCAGCCGTATAAATGATGTAAACGACCAGCGCCAGCACAACCGGCGTAGCCCAGTGGACAGGGTCAACGTCGGACAGGCGGGTCGCCAGCCGGTTGGAGAGTACTGCGCCCAGCACAACCGGTGCACTCAAATAATAAGCGTTACGAAGGAGGGTAAACAAAGCTGATGGTGTAAACCTTAGTTACTAAACCAGATCGACGGGCGGAGCTAGCCAGGGTTCCTGACGTACGACGACGTTGATTGGCTGACCAACCCGCAGCACGCCCGACGCCGACGGATCGGGCAGTACGTTCTGGCCAAATAAAATCTTGTGAGTATACTGCCGATAGGTCGCTAATGTTCGCAGCGGTTCGCGTCCCTTCTGCGCCGTAGCCGGGTCGATTGTGGTCAGTACGCAGCGGGCGCAGGGTTTCACGCCATAAAACGTAAGCTCACCGATCTGAAACTCAGCCCAGCTGTCTTCGTCGTAGGGAGTACTTCCGCTGACAACCAGATTGGGCCGAAAGCGGGCCATGTCCATTGGATCAGGCTCCGTTTCAGCGATGACGCGCTGGTTCAAGTAATCGAGCGACGATTGTCCGATGAGCAGGTACGGGTAGCCATCGGCAAAGCTGACCGGGTCGTCCTGCCGGGCATACTGTTCATCGACGGGTCGGTGCGTGCTGTCGGGCATGTATACCAGTCGGCAGGGCATCGTCAGCATGCGCGAAAACCAGGCGTCGGCTTCCGCACTAACCGTCTGGGCCGGTACGTCCTTGCTATCCCAGATCGAAACGGACATAGTTTCGCCCGTATCTGGCATCGGGCCTTCCAGCGGCAGCGTCAGTATGTCGTCGGGATAATGCCGGTGCCAGACCAGCAACGTCTCGCCGTCGATACGCACGTCGATCAGCGCCATGATCGGGTGGCTCCGCTGCGTGATGAATTTCCCGTTGGGCTCAACCAGCATGAAACGCCGGTCATACCGTAATCCCTTCGGTTCAACCACGGCTTCATCAACCGCGATACCGCCTAACGATTTGATCGGGTAGATGTATAGTGCAGACAGAAACATAGTGTCGGTTTGTGGTCTAATGTTTACGGTATTCGGTATTCAGTTTACGGTAGACGATGCTGAAATGTGGCCCGCGTCAGCTTACCGAAAACCGTAAACTGAATACCGGGAACTTCATCAAAAACTCAGTCGTGGCAGCGGGCTAACGGTCTGATCGACAAAGTCGCCCTGCTCAAATTTGAACTTGGCCGCCATAGCAATCATAGCCGCGTTGTCGGTACAGTATTCGAAGCGTGGGATAAAGATTTGCCAGTTCTGCTCCTGCCCCAGTTGATTAAGCGCTGTACGCAGCCCCCGGTTCGCCGATACCCCGCCCGCAATGGCAATCTGGGTAATACCCGTTTCGCGTACAGCCCGTTTCAGCTTCGTCAGTAGCATCTGAATCAGCGTATGCTGAATGCTCGCGCAGATGTCGGGCAGGTGTTGCTGAATGAAGTCAGGGTTGTCTTTTGTTTGCTGACGCAGGAAGTATAGGATAGCCGTTTTGATACCGCTGAACGAAAAATTCAGATCCGGCATCTCGCTCATGGGAAAGCGATACGCCAGCGGGTTTCCTTCGGCAGCATACTTGTCGATCAGTGGCCCACCCGGATACGGTAAACCGAGCAGCTTAGCCGATTTGTCGAAGGCCTCCCCCACAGCGTCGTCCATCGTCTGTCCAATCACGTGCATCGCCAGCGGACCATCGACGCGTACGATCTGCGTATGCCCTCCACTGACCGTCAGGCATAGGAACGGAAAGTTCGGTTTTTCGGGCCGTTCGGGATCGTCGATGAAGTGCGCCAGCACATGGGCCTGCATGTGGTTGACTTCGATCAATGGAATGGCTAACCCAAGGGCCAGTGCTTTAGCGAATGAAGCCCCAACCAGCAGCGATCCCAACAGACCAGGCCCTCGCGTGAAGGCTACTGCGGACAGATCGGTTTTGGCAACGCTGGCGTCGGCCAGGGCACGCTCGACTACCGGCCAGATATGTTGCTGGTGCGCCCGCGACGCCAGTTCGGGCACTACACCCCCGTATTGCTCGTGAATCAGCTGGGCCGCAATGACGTTGGAACGCATATCGCCGTTGACCAGCACGGCCGCCGACGTTTCATCGCAGGATGATTCGATAGCTAAAATAATCACGCACAAAAATAACAGATAAAGCGGCTTTGGCGAAGGACAATACTGATCTGTCGTACCGGAGGGTTGATTACCGACTACATACAATGTGTTTGCTGACTTGCTCGAATGATCGATTAGGATGGAACTACGATTCGACGCGTTATTTAGGCATTGATCTGTAAATTTGGGGTTTTCAAACTGTGGCTGTCAACAACTGGTACGCCATCCGTGTAGTTGTGATTAGCCGCTCCCTCAAACACGCGGAACAATTATATAGATCGGCAAACTATTGACGGCCCCATATCAGTTTATTGAAAAAACAATGGAACTGGCTACTAAACCGTTGCAAGGGTGGGTTGTCTATTCGGTACACCTTGTACCGGTTGATAACGTCATTTTTCCGACACGCTAATCCATTGTACTTTAGGCAATTCCGCCCTGAATGCGTCAGTTTTTTGCCATACTCGCCAAAACCCTGCTCTACCTCGTCCTGGCGGTAGTAGGCGTAGCGTTTGCGCTTTTACTGGCCGTACAACTCCCGGTTGTACAGACACGCATCGTGCAGGAAGTAGCCCGACGGGTATCGGAGAAGCTGGAATTCCCGGTTAATATCGACGGCGTATCCATTAAATGGTTTGACTCGCTGACGCTGTCGGGCGTAACAATTCTCGACCGCGAACAGCGGCCCATGATTCAGGTTGGGCGGCTCGACCTCGATTATAACCTGCGCAATCTGATCGATTCGTCGGCCCACAACCTGCACCTCGACGGAGCCGTGTTGTACCAGCCGGCGGTCAGGATGATCAAAAATCCGCGCACGGGCGATACAAATCTCGATGAATTCATTGCCCAGATCGACAAGCTGACGGCCGATACAACCCGCCCGTCTGTACCCGATCAGCATACGCCGTTTACAATCGCGAAAATTCAGCTCATCGACGGCGCGTATACACTCGACGATCCGCGCGAGCCGTACATGCGCGACCGTAACAGCTTCGATTACAACCATTTTACACTTAAAAACCTGACGGGCAACGTCAGTCAGTTTCTGATACTGGGCGACACGATTGCGCTCAACATCAAGAACCTATCCGGCGTTGATAAGGGTTCAGGGCTACGCATCCGGCGGCTCGATACACGTTTTCTATACAGCGCCAAGACGATGGATTTCGACCGGCTCTACGCGCACATCGGCAACTCCATCATCCGGCACAGCCTGACGTTTTTCTACGAACGGCCGTCGGCGTTCGGCGATTTCAACAGCCGCGTGCTGATACAGGCCCGCTTTCACGACAGCGAGATTCGTTCGAAAGACCTCGGCTTTTTCTCCGATTACCTGCGCGGGCTTAACGAGACCTGGTATCTGTCGGGGCTGTTCACGGGCACCGTCAATGAGTTTCGGTTACAACGCACCGACCTGCGTTTTGGCCCCGGCGGACGCAGTCGACTCGCGGGCGATCTGACCTGGAAAGGGCTACCCGACATCGACCGAACTACGGTTAATCTGGCCTTCGCACCCTCCGTTGTCAACATGGCCGACATTCGGCAGTACTACCCCGACGAAGGCTTCAACAAAACGATTCAGAAACTGGGAACGGTATCGTTCAACACGCGCTTCGTCGGCTCGTTCAGTGATTTCAAAAATACCGGTACGTTTCGCACGGCAATCGGGACGGTTACGGGCGACGTTGCGCTGAAGCTGCCCAAGAACAGCGATCTGACGACCTACGTTGCGAATCTCAAAGCGTCGGACCTGAACCTTGGGATACTGATCGATGATTCCGAACAGTTCGGGCTACTCGACGGGCAGGCGCAGCTTTCGGGCCGTGGTACCAGTCTTGACAAAGCCAGCGTCGACGTCAATGGGCAACTGGCGCGCTTTGGCTGGCAAGGCTACAACTATCGGGACGTAACCGTACGGGGCAACCTGCAAAAAGCGTTCTTCCACGGTCAGCTGTCGTTGCGCGACCCCAACCTGGCATTCGACCTCGACGGAGAGTTCGATTTTACGCAACCCCTGAATCGGTACGACATGCGCGGTACGGTGCAACAGGCTGATTTGCGGGCGCTGGGTTTTGTCAGCGATTCGCTACAGGTCAGCACCAGTCTCGACGTACAGCTCACCGGTAACAAGCTGGATAACATAGTCGGGCAGGCTTATTTTCGCGATACCCGGCTGACACTTAACCGGCGTACCCTTCGCATCGATACGCTGTCGCTGGTATCATCGGTCGAACAACGCCATCAGACGGGTCACCCTGATTCTGTCAGCACACAGCGCTATTTCGGACTTGACTCCGAATTTATGACGGCCCGGCTCCAGGGTGACTTTCAGCCCCAGCGCACTATTGACGACCTGACCCAGCTAGCGCGCGAATACCGGCTGTTTTTTGCGGGCGATGCGGCCGGGATGAACGCGTACTACGCCCGAAAGAAGCAGCGCCTGCCCCGCACCGGACTAGCCCAGTACAGCATCGATTACCAGACGATCTCGAAAGACATCGCACCGTTGATTGCGTTTCTGTCGCCGACGACGCACGTCGCGCCGGCAACCCGACTCGAAGGTCGTTTCACAGTCGGTAATACATCATTGCTGACGGCTACTGTTCATACCGACTCCCTGCGCTTCGGCACGATCGGTTTCGGCCCGACCGATCTGGATCTGACGACGTCGAAGTTCACGCTCACCCCGCAAGTACTGGCTTCGGCCGTCTTGTCGTCAAAATGGCAAACGTTCAGCAAAGCGCTGCCCACGAGTAACCTACAGGCCGAAGGATTCTGGGATACCGATCATATCGACTTCACCACCAGCATCGATCAGGCAGGCAGCAGCAACCGGGCCGCTCTGAACGGTGAATTGCGCTTTAAAGGCGATGCCATCGACCTGACGTTCCGCCAATCGCAGCTCCGCGTTCTCGACGGCGACTGGACGCTGAACCCCGAAAGCCTGATTCGGAAGGTAGGCGATGAATACACCATCCGAAACCTGTCGGTTGCGAACCAGGATCAGCGTATACAGGCAGCGGGTCGGTTGTCGGCCGATTCGAGCGAGGTACTGAACGTAGCCGCCACGTCGTTCCGGCTTCAGTCGCTCAACTCCGTGCTGAATACCAAACTGGGCGGTACACTGAACGGGACGGCGTCGGTCCGAAACATTTACAAGACACCCATCCTCGAAAGTCAGTTTGGCGTAACGGCCCTGTCGTACGATAGTACCCTGTTCGGCGATTTACGTAGCCAGGCCGAATGGGATCAGGCACTGCAACAGCTAAACGTCGATGCGCGGTTACGGCGCAGCGGGTCCGACGTACTGACGATTCTGGGCAACTACACGCCGACCCAAACCACCGATCCGCTGGATCTGACCGCCACCGTCACTAATGCTGACCTGGCCATTCTGGACTCGTTCACGAAAGGCCTGTTCTCCAATCTGGGGGGTACGGCCGTCGGTCAGATTGCCATCAAAGGCCGGCCGGTTGCTCCTGTGCTGCAAGGCGAGCTAAGTCTGCAAAACGGACGCGGGCGCTTCGATTACCTCAAAACGGACTTCACGTTCGACGACAAAGTTTACTTCGGGGAGAACGAAATCATTACCCGTCGGCTGACACTCCGCGATCCCGACGGTAACACGGCTTTACTGCGCGGAGGTGTTTACCACGACGGGTTCCGGGATGTCAACCTGCGCTTCGATGCCGACTTCCGCAACTTCCGGATTATGAACACCACGGTGTCCGATAACGACGTGTTTTACGGGCAGGGCGTAATCAGCGGCAAGGCGGAACTGACGGGACCGCTCGACAACCTGGCCGTTCGCGCCAACGTGGCCAGTAACAAGGGGACACGCATCTACATTCCGCTCGACGGAGCCGCGTCGGTATCGTCCGACGACCAGATTCGATTTGTCAGCCATGCAACACCAAAGCCGGGCGCTGACCTCCCCCCTGACGAGCGGCCGGGCAGTATCGATCTGTCGCGGATCACGATGGATTTCAATTTCAACATCACCCCTGATGCCTACTGCGAAATTCAGCTGGACAAGCAAACGGGCGATATCATCAAGGCGTATGGACAAGGGCTGATCGCTATGCGGGTCGACACGAAAGGCGACTTCTCGATGACCGGCAACTACGCGATTCAGAAAGGCGACTACACGTTTACGTTTCAAAACGTCATCAACAAGCGCTTCCAGATACGCCCCAACAGCCGCATCACCTGGACGGGTGATCCCTATGGCGCTTTGCTCGACGTAACAGCGGCTTACACGCAATACACCTCGCTGTCGCCCCTGCTGCCAACCGGCAGTCGTGGTGCTGATCAGACACGTCGGTACCCGGTCGATCTGGTTATCAAAATCAACGGTGATCTGGGTTCACCCGCCATCACGTACAATGTCGATGTGAAGGATTATCCGTCGACCTCCGATTTCCGGCAGGCGGTAACGGCGTTTCAGTCGCGACTACAAAGTAACGACCAGGAACTAACGCGGCAGGTGAGCAGTATTTTGCTGTTCAATCAGCTGCTGCCGGAAGGGACGAGCCTGTTCGATCAGGGACAGGTCAACGCAGGGGTAGCCAACAGCGTGAGTGAGCTGGTATCGAATCAGATCAGTCGACTGGCTTCGTCGCTGAACGATAACCTCGACATTGGTTTATCATTCGGCGGGTTCACGGGCAACACCCTGACACAAAACGAAAACCTGCTCAACAACCTGCAACTGCGTTTCTCGTACCGGCTGCTGAACGACCGGCTGCGGATCAGCCGCGACGGTGGCTTTACGTACGGGCAAAATCAGTACAACACCGCCAGTCTGCTGGGCGAATGGACGCTGGAATACTGGCTGACGTCGGACGGACGGCTGCGGGCTAAAGTGTATAACCGCAACCAGCAGAGCATTCTGAACCAGATCAACATTACCAGTGCTACTATCTCGACAGGCGGTGGCTTGAGCTTACTGTACACCCGTTCGTTCAACAAGCTATTCAGCACCAAGCGCCCCACACCCGGCCTTGCCCCCGACCCTGTCGACGCGTCGCCCGCAGGCCCATCGGTCCCCGTTACGCCCGTCTCAACAGTGTTTTGGTAGTCGCTACAGTATACAGCGCCTGATTTTGGGTTTTCGGTATGCATGGTCCACTCAACGGACTAACTGAAAACGAACCCCAAAACCATGCGTATCCTCCTCTTTTTTGCTGTCCTGCTACTTTTTGCATCGTCACCGTCCGTGCTGGCGCAACGCCCGTTGGCGCAACGCACGTTCACCAATCCGGTTAAAGATTCCGGACCCGATCCCTGGGTGCTAGCGCACGATGGCTGGTACTATTACATGAATACGACTGGTCGCAATCTGACGCTCTGGAAAACCCGGAACATGGCGGACTTGCGGCAGGCAGAATCGAAAGTGATCTACACCCCTCCTGCCGGAACGCCGTACGCCCGCGATCTGTGGGCACCCGAAATCCACCGGTTCAACGATAAGTGGTACGTGTATTTCGCGGCTGATTCAATCAACAACATCGGCCACCGCATGTGGGTCATCGAAAATACATCGTCCGATCCGATGCAGGGCGACTGGACGATGAAAGGTAAGGTCAGCGACAAAGGCGATCACTGGGCCATCGATATGTCGGTGCTTGACTACAACGGACAGTTATACGCGGCCTGGTCGGGCTGGGCAGGCGCTACCAACGGGCAGCAAAACATCTACATTGCCCGGCTCGAAAACCCGTGGACGATGAGTAGCGACCGCGTGTTGATCTCGCAGCCCGAACTACCGTGGGAGCGGCATGGCGACGTGCCGACCGACTGGCAGAAGAACGGGGAAGTGCCGAAGATTTATGTGAATGAAGGGCCGGAATTTTTGCGGCATGATAACCGCCTGTTCATCGTCTACTCGGCGAACGCCTGCTGGCTCGACTACTGCATGGGGTTACTTACGTTCAACGGCAAGGGCGATCTGCTCAATCCGGCTAATTGGACCAAAAACCAGCAGCCCGTCTTCGTACAGTCACCGGCGAATGGTGTGTATGCGCCCGGCCACGGTGGTTTTTTCCGGACAACCGGCCCAAATGCGCAGGACTGGATGATCTACCACGCCAATCCCTCCGCGACTGACGGCTGCGGCAATAAACGCGCCCCCCATATGCAGCCCTTCACCTGGAACACAGACGGCACGCCCAACTTCGGCCAACCAACTACAACAGCACTGGCCGTACCGAATGATAGAATGATAGAATGATAGAATAGGCTGACGCATCATTCAATCATTCATTCAATCATTCAATCACTCATTCATTCTATCACTCAGTCATTCAATTATTCTTTCACTATTCGCATTACGGTCTGACGGTCGGTAGCCTCGGCTTTGAGCAGGTACGTACCGGCGGGCAGGTCGGGAAGCGGGTATTCGACCTGGTGTTTGCCAATAAAAGCAGGAACGATAAACTGCCGAACTGCCCGCCCGGCCGCATCCTGTACCGTTAACGCAATAGCCTGTCGGCTATCCTGCTCAATTTCGAGCCGCAGATGGGTACCGACCGGATTTGGCAGTACCCGGACCGATAGCCCGGTACCAGGCTCGGTAATCGCCGTCAGCACGAAGGCGATCGCGTTGGATGCCGGTGATGCACAGCCATTCTGCGTAACGACGACATAATAGCGACCGCTCTGATACGGTGTCAGCGTCGTTGACGTGGCGTTCGTGATAGCCGTCGCCGACGCAGCGCCGGTCGGCTGGACATACCATTGAATACCGGACACATCCGTTACGCGGAGTGTACTGCCCGTTTGTGATACGACGGGGGTTTCCGGAACGGGAAAGCGTGACTTCAGCGTGACGAATGCCGTGGACGTCGTGCACCGGTTGCTGTCGCGTACACTGACGGTATAGGTTCCTTCACTTAGGCCAGTTTGAGTAACGACCCGGTTCTGCAACGTATCGCGCCGGGGTGTTTGCCAGTAGACCGTAAATGGACGCGTACCGCCCGCAATCTGTACAGCCGCTTCCCCATCGGCACCACCCGCACAGGTCACGTCTTTGATCGTACCAACGGTCAGAGACAGTGCCGATGCGTCGCCCACGAACACGGCCGCCGAATCGGTGCAGCCGGCTTCATCACTGATCCGGAAGGTGTATGTACCGGGAATCAGATTACCAAACTGATTCGTCGTCTGTGCGTTTTGCCCCAGACGCTGGTAGGTTCGTGCAGTTCCTGCCCCCCCTGTACTCGTCAGCGATACAACACCCGTCGGGCAGATGCAGCACTTCGCTACCTGTGTCGTCGCCTGCAAACGCAACGGGTCAGCTTTTCCAATTGGTACAGATAATAAGGCGGTACACCCATTCGTATCGGTGGCAATAACCGTGTACTCACCCAGCGCCAGTCCACCGAATACAGGGCTGCGTTGCACAATTCGCGACGATGCCAGTTGATAACGAATCGGTTCTGTCCCGCCCGTGCTGCGTACCGTGATCGACCCGCTGGCGTTGCCTTTACAACTCACGGGTAGCACGGTAGCCGCCAGGGAAAGCACCGCCGGCTGCGGCACAGCAACGGTTCGTTTGAGCGTACAGCCACCCAGATCGCGCACCGTAAACTCGTATGATCCGGTAGCCAGCCCGGTAAAGACCGTTCCCGTCTGGTAGTCTCCGTTGCCGAGCTGATACTGAAACGGGCCGGTACCATTGCTGCCGATGATCGTAACACTACCATCGGCCGATCCGGCGCAGCGGGTTGGCTGGATCGTCGTTCGTATGTCAAATGCAGCAGGCGAGCCAATCAGGGCCGTTTGAGCCGTAACGCAGGCCGCCTGATCGGTCACGACAAGTGTGTAACTACCTGCTTTCAGGTCAGTGAATGTGCCGCTGGGTTGAGCCGCCCCCCCGTTGATCTGGTAACTGTAAGGCGCAGCGCCCCCCGCCACGCTAACAATCAAACCGCCATCCGATCCACCAGAGCAGCGCGTGTCGACCGTCCGAATGGACAGATTCATCGCCGTCGGCGGCTTGATCTCTACACTTGCATTGGCCAGACACCCCAGTGCATCCTTAACGCCAACCGTATACGTACCCGCCTGTAGACTGATAAATGTGTTCTGGTCCTGAAATACTTGTCCGTTCAGCTGATACTGTTTTGCCCCGGTTCCACCCGTTGCTGTTACACTGATCTGCCCCGTAAACTGACTCGCGCAGTTGACTGGCTTTGCGACAGCATTGACCGTAATCGACGGTGGTACAGTAATGCGGGCCGCCCGGCTGGTCGTTGTTCCGCAGGCGTTTGTGGCGGTCAGGTAGTAATTGCCGGTATTGAACGTTTGCACAAACGGAATGCGTAATTCGGCCGTCGAAGCCGTGGCGTTGTTGAGGATTCGGTAGCCATCAACGTACCAGGTCAGTTGCCCTGACGTACCGTCGGCCAAGGCTACCGACAATCCGGCCGGCACATTTTCGCAGACGGTAATTGACCCGGGACCGGCTGTAAACGTAACCGCTTGTACGGGGGTAACCGTTGCTGTGGCTGTCGTGGCCGTACCACTCACCGTACACGTAGCCGTGTATGTGGTAGGCTGACTGGCCGTCACGCTAACGATAGCCGTCGCCTGCCCCGTCGACCAGTGGAGTGTCCCACCTGCTGGGCAACCGGTTGCTGTTAACGACGCCGGGCTCCCTTGGCAAACGCTTACCGATGCGGGGCTGAGTGCCAGCGTAGACGCGGGCACTACGGTGCTACTACCAGCCTGCGTAACGGCTGCGGGGCGGGCCTGCGCTGTAAGGCCCAGCAGCCACAGCAGCAGACTCGTTACCACTATGCACTGACGAATACAACGATGAGTAAGTAGAGGAAGGGTCATAAACGTAACCAATTAGTATGGCGTATAAACAAAGGTATTGCATTTGCCGTACTGTCCTGTCAAAGTTCTAGGAGACGGCCTTACTGACCCAAAAACAAACCCCCGGCATCTGATACAGACACCGGGGGTTGATAAAATTTGGCATTGTTAGTAAAATAAGCCCCAATCGTCGGGAGCGTCGTTATCCTTATCGAACCCGTTTACCCAATCGACAAACAGCAGCCGGAACTGCTCAATCTCATCACGCAATACGTTCAGGTAAGCCGGTGTCGCCAGCTTTTCGGCCTTGCAATAGGAGGTCTGCGCCAGCAGTTCGCGAGCATGCATCTTGATGATGACAGCATTCTCCATCCGCAGCGTATATAGATCACCGCCTTCAGCGCCCACGATTTTAGGAGCCAGCATCATCGCATTGGCTAACATCTGCTCATGCATCATCAGCACATCATCTTCCTTGTTAATGGTTTCGACGATGGCCTGCGTCAGTTCCATTATTTCATTAGCCTTCCTCAGAATGGGCAGATTCCGAATCCGTTTGTTTTCGGCTTCCATTTCGGCCCGCGTTTCTTCCGGATCATAGTCTTCGTCGAAGCCGTCCCAATCCATGAAGTTATCTTCGTCGTCTTCGTCATCAAAGTTCATTAGCCAGTCAACGAAGGGTGGCGTTTTCCTTCGTTAGACAAAGTAAAAGAAAGGTTTAGGAAAAACAAATGAGCGACCGAAATCGACCGAAATCTTCTACTGACAATCAATTACTTATCCGAAAATTAGGCAGCAATTTCAGCAGTAATTTATGCTATAATCCTGCTTAGAAAATGACTGTTCTGCTGTAACGTACAAAGCGTTCGGCAAAACGACGGATCGCTGCACGTACGCATAGGACAACCTCTTTAATGCTAATTAATTTTCTTCAAAAAGAGTAACATAACAAGAACAAACAAGTGTATCTAATATATTTGATATACCGTATAATCAAGAAGATTTTCTTATCAACCATAGAGACCGCTTATCTGGCACAATGCCTGCTCTGTTACATACTGATATATCTGCTTTTAGCTGCTTCATGAATCACACCGTACTAAACCGCCTGCTCCTGGGCTTGAACTGTGCTCTACTATGTCTGATTGGTTTACCCGCTATTGCTCAGATCGACGTTACCTATCCTGTCGAGCGGATGATCGTTCAGCGTAATAACAATAATCAGGCTACCGTTCAGGTTGCGGGTAGTTACGCCCAACTACTCGATGCAGTTGAAGCCAGAGCCGTAGCTCGCTCGGCGGGTCAGGGTACTACTACCGACTGGACAACGCTTCAGGCTAATCCGATCAATGGTCAATTCAACGGTACGCTGCAAATTAGTGGTGGCTGGTACCAGATTGAAGTGCGCGGCCGTCGGAACGGACAAATCGTTGCCACCGATGCCGTTACCCGGTTTGGTGTCGGCGAAGTCTTTGCTATCCTCGGTCATTCCAACGCCCAGGGTTCCAGTTGCATTAGAGATGGGGTCGATTACTGCACGACCATTGACGGAGCCACGGACGACCGGGTTACCGTTGTTCCCCTCAACCAGTCGACACCGGAGTTTCGAGCCTATGAGCAAACGGCCAATACCAATTATTTACCCGGTCTTGTTTTCAATCAGCTGGCGACATACAGTGGCTTGTCGCCGTTTGCCCAATTCAGTTGGTTTTGGGGTAAGATGGGTGATTTGCTGGTGCAACGGATCAACGTGCCGGTTCTGATCTATAACGCGGGCTTCGGCGGTAGCAACATGGAAGCAAATTATAAGTCGGCCTACGACATTCCGTTCGATCACTTCTTTATCAAATACGCCATTCGGATGCCCTACGTCAACATCCGTAATATCATGAACCTGTACGTACCGGCCACCGGCATTCGATCCGTGCTGATTCATCATGGCGAAAACGATCGGAGTAATGCAACAGACGTTATTGCAACACATTATTTTGGTGTGATCGATAAAGTGCGACAGGAGTTCAGCAAACCTAACCTATCGATGCTCGTCGCTACATCGTCGTATGTAGGCGGGCGCTTCGACAATGTCCGCAATGCACAGGCGCAGGTTATTAACCGGTCTGACTATAACGTCTTCCCCGGGCCTGACCTCGACAACATGACAGCCCGACCAGACGGTATCCACTACTCGCCCGATGGACAGCGACAGGTGGCTCAACTCTGGTCAGACGCCATTACCAACGACTTTTTCACCAAATCACAGCCATACATGGCCGAGCCGCAGCAGCTTATCAGTGCGACCTGCGCGCCCGGCAATCAGCTTCAGATTACACTTCCGACCAGCGCCAGTTACACCTGGAACACGGGAAGTACGGACCAGAGTCTGACGGTAGGCACTGGTACTTATTCAGCCCGCCTGCGCAGTGACCAGAACAAAATTACGTTCCCCCCGGCGATCACGGTACCAACCGAAATTCGCCCGGCCGACCCGACTATCAGCGCGCAGGGGTCACCATCCTTCTGCCTGCCTGGCAACACTGTCTTGCAGGCAAACTATTCGGGCAATGGCCTGACGACCTGGAACACGGGTGCAACCTCAACGTCCTTGGCTATCGGTGCCGTAGGGACATACTCGGTCCAAACGAAAGGCGCAGCCTACGGCTGTCTGTCTAACTCCGTAGCATATACCGTTAATCCGGCAGGCTCCGATCTTGCCCTGAGCATGGCGGCCAGTCGACGGGTACCGGCCGTTGGCGACACAGTGACGTTTACGCTGACCGTACGCAATGAAGGCGGCTGCCAGGTCGGGTTTGCGACCATCGCCAATCGACTTCCGCCCAACCTGACGCCAATCTCCAGTCCGACGCTTCCGTTCACCAACAGCGTCGTATCGGGCACCATCTCGACCTTGATGCCCGGTCAGGCAGTCACACAACAGTATGTCGCTCGCGTTGCGATGCCGGGTGTCTACCAGAATGCCGCTGAAATCATGACGCAGGACGGTCCCGACCCAGACAGCCAGCCGGGGTCGGGAACGGGCGACGGGCAGGACGACGAAGCGCAGGTCGACTTCCGAGCTGGAAACGGCTCAACCCTGTTTGGATCGCCTAACCCGAATCAGGTTCCATTGCCGACTGTACAGAGTAATCAGCCAACGCCCGACCCGGCCAAAGCAGACATTAGTTTGTCCATGCAGATCGACCGGCGTACGGTGGTGATTGGGCAGACTGTATCGATCAGCCTGACGGTTTCCAACCTGGGTGGCCTGACGGCCGGACGCGTGGGCGTGCAGCACCTGCTGCCCACCGGCTTGAGCTTCGTTTCATCGCCTGATTTTACAGCCAGCGGTTCAACCCTGTCGGCTGTGCTGAGCTCGATTGCACCCGGCAGCAGCGCGACGGTTAGCTTTCTGGCGCGGGCCAGCAGCACCGGCTCACTGACCAACATGGCCCAAATCAGTTCGTCGACGCAGGCCGATCCCGACAGCACGCCCGGTAATGGTTATACCAACGGTGAAGACGATACCGCCCAACTCGATGTTCGCGTAACCGGCTTGTCGGGTGGGCGGCAGGCGGCTTTTTCGAAAAACTAACAACTGGTCAGCGATTACCGAACCAACACCACTTTTTGCAGAAAACCGTTTTCAGATGAACCATCAACGGGGCAAGCCTGTATATTTGCTCTGGGTGCCCCCGTTTTGTAACGCTGAAAAATGACGTATTGCTTAGGAATTAAGGTGAAGGGTGGTCTGGTTGCGATCGCCGATACCCGGCTGACGTCGGGTTCAGAAGTATCATCGAACCGGAAGATTTCGGTGCACGAGGTTGAGAACCACTCCCTGTTCATCATGACGTCGGGCCTGCGTTCCGTCCGTGATAAGGCCATCACGTATTTCCGTGAGGTCATTGCCGAACAGGACCGATCGTTCACCAAACTGTACCAGGCCGTCAACGCATTTGGTGAGCAGGTAAAGCGGGTGGCGCAGGAAGACAAGGCCTCCATCGTTGCCAGCGGGCTGAATTTCAACCTCAACGCCATTGTTGGCGGGCAGCTTGAGCAGGATAAAGAGCATAAGCTATTCATGCTGTATCCCGAAGGAAACTGGGTAGAAGTCGATCAGGGCTCACCGTTCAAAATAATCGGCAATTCGGGTTATGGCAAGCCGCTGCTGTTTCGTAATCTGTCGTACGAAACCAGTTTGCAGGACGCGCTCAAAATTGGTTTTCTGGCGTTCGACGCGACCCGCGTCAGTGCCAATGACGTCGACTACCCGCTCGACGTGGTCATCTACCCCACCGACAGTTTTCACATGACCGAATACCGGTTGGAGAAAGACGATATGGATGAGGTATCACACCAATGGAGCGCCCTGCTGAGTAACTCCGTTCGCAAGCTGCCCGGCTACTGGATGGACCCCATTTTCGAAAAGGTCCGGGCCGTTAAAAACAGTTAAGCATGCTTTCGGCTTAGTCTGTAATACCTTCCGCTATGCATCTGCACGTCCGGCACGATTCTGAGTACACCTACGACCATCCGGTTTCGCTGGGTCCGCAGACGCTCTATCTGTACCCGCGCACCTATCCGTATCAGCGGCTGTTGCGGTACGACTTACAGATCGACCCGGCTCCCTCGCGCATCGTCCGTAACATCGACGTGGAAGGCAACGTACAGCAACTGGTTTATTTCGATCAGCCGACCGATTACCTGACAATTCGGTCGGAAGTAGAACTTGAATCGAGCGAGTTCAATCTCTTCGATTTTGTTCTGTTCCCGTTCGACACGCAGCGCATTCCGTTTCGCTACCCGGCTCCGGAACAGGACCTGCTGCTACCTTATCTGGAGCGGGTTGGTGTATCGGAACGGGTCGAGAGCTGGGCACGTCAACTGGCGTCGCAGGCCAACTGGCAGACCGTTGCCTTTCTGATGACGCTCAACCAGACCATTCGGGCGTTTACCTACGAAGTTCGTGAGGTAGGTGCTCCCTACCCGCCGGAGCAGACGCTTACCCTGATGCGGGGCTCCTGCCGGGACTATACGACACTTTTCATGGCCGCCTGCCGAAGTCTGGGTATGGCCGCCCGGTTTGTCAGCGGGTACCTGTTCGGGAATCCGCAGCAGGAGCATCAGCTACATGCCTGGGTCGAAGTATACCTGCCCGGCGCGGGCTGGCGCGGCTTTGATCCGACCGAAGGCACAGTCGTAGGAAACCGGCATATTTTTCTGACGTCGACGGCCAAGCCCGAACTGGCTGCCCCCATCAGCGGCACCTTTCAGGGTCAGGCTAGTTCGACCTTACGCTCCGAGCTGTATTTCGGCTGATTCGTTCCCTAATAAAACGACCAGCGCCCTTCTTTTGTCGAGCCAACACGCGGTCGGCTACGGGCCGAATCGTATCTTTGTCAACGCCGGATTAGCTGGCCATCAGCAAGCCTGTGGCTGTCTACCGACCGGTTCGTTTGGTCAACAGCATTGGTTTCCGGGAAACCATCAACAAACGAATCGTAAACCGACTCATTCTTTTCAGTATCGTGACATTAATCAAATCCATTTCCGGAATTCGGGGTACAATTGGTGGACGCAGTGGCGACGGGCTTACCCCTCTGGACGTTGTTAAATTCACAGCCGCTTTCGGCCAATGGCTGCGGCAGCGAAATCCGGCATTGACGACTGTTGTCATCGGACGGGACGGCCGGTTGTCCGGTGAGATGGTAGCCAAATTAGTAGCCGCAACGCTACAGGGTCTCGGCCTCGACGTGCTCGACCTTGGCCTGTCGACGACCCCAACGGTCGAACTGGCCGTAGCCGGTGAAAAGGCAGCGGGTGGCATTATACTGACAGCCAGCCACAACCCCATTCAGTGGAACGCGCTTAAACTGCTCAACGAAGCAGGGGAGTTTATTTCGGCGCAGGATGGTGCTGACGTACTGGCGATTGCGGAAGCGGAAGCGATCGATTTTGCCGACGTACGCAAACTCGGAAAGTACCGCACCAACGATACCTGGCTCCGGCAACACATCGAGCAAATACTGGCCCTGCCACTCGTCGACCGCGACGCCATTGCCGCCCGCAACTTCCGGGTGGTTGTCGACGCGGTCAATTCAACGGGTGGGCTGGCCGTACCGATGCTGCTGGAAGCGCTGGGCGTCGAACAGATAACCAGGCTGCACTGCGAGCCAACCGGAAACTTTGCTCACAACCCCGAACCACTGCCCGAAAACCTCCGCGACATCATCAAGGAAATGGAGCGTGGCCACGCCGACATCGGCATCGTTGTCGACCCCGACGTCGACCGGCTGGCGCTGATCTGCGAGGACGGCACCCCGTTCGGCGAAGAATATACGCTGGTTGCCGTTGCCGATTACATACTTCAGCAGGGGGGCGCGGGTAATACGGTGTCGAACCTGTCGAGTACGATTGCCCTGCGGGTAATCACGGAAAAAGCCGGTGGTCAGTACGCGGCATCTGCGGTAGGCGAAGTCAACGTCGTTGAGCTGATGAAGGCGAAAAACGCAGTGATCGGTGGCGAAGGAAATGGCGGCATTATCTATCCCGAACTACATTACGGCCGCGACGCGCTGGTGGGCATTGCCCTGTTCCTGACGCATCTGGCGAAATCAGGAAAATCGGCCTCCAAGCTGCGCCGGACGTACCCAAATTTTTACATCTCGAAAAACAAGATCGAATTAACGCCCGATATTGATGTTGATGCATTGCTCGAACGGATCAAAGCCCGGTACGCCCGCAATCCCATCAGCACCATCGATGGTGTCAAGATCGAGTTTGATCGGGAGTGGGTTCACTTACGCCGGTCCAATACCGAACCAATCATCCGAATCTATTCCGAATCCGACACGCTGGCAACAGCCGATCACCTGGCAAGCAAGATTATCAGCGACATTCGGGAAGTGATCTCGGAGAAACGATAAGACTGCCAGACAATCTGTACGACGAGCTGCTCATCCGGGCAGCTCGTTTTGTTTGGGGTATACTCAAGCGACCCACATCAGCCCCTATACTGTAGAGAATTCTACTCATTCACCGATCATCTTTTCCGATGTTGGCATGACTCCCTTAAAGATAAATCACTGATTAACAACACTTTTACTAGTCAACTGGGTGTGCTGGCATAATTTTTACAAGGTAGTATGCGAGATCCCAAATAACTTAAACACACACGATCATGAGTTTCTTGAAAGGCGTATTGACAGGACTTGCTATTGGCTATTTGACAGCACCCCGCAGCGGTAAAGATACCCGCCAGAAATTGAGCGAGGGTATCAGCGATCTGCAGGATCAGTGGGACGAAGGCGTTGCTGACGTAAAGACGCAGTTCAACAGCCTGCTGGGTAAAGCAGAAGAGAAAGCCGACGAAGTGAAAGACAAAGCCAATTCGCTGGCTAACAAGGCACAGAACAAAGTAGAAGATCTGAAAGACGACGCAAAGTCGCAATACAACCAGGAGCGGGCGAAAGCCAACTACAACGATAAAGTTGATGATCTGGCAGATGCAACGAAGTCTGGTATCAACAAAGCTGAAGACGCGCTGAAATTCAACTAATCAGGCGTTCCAACACACTCAACGACATGAAAAATGGAAGCGGCTGATTCTTCGGAATCAGCCGCTTTTTTGGTTTAGATGCCGATCGGTGATTCGTCCACAAAGGTGATTCGTCCACAGAAGAGAAGTCCCCACGCTCCTGCGAGTGTGGGGACCCTTTCATGTCGTTGAGTAAATCAGGAGGGGGGCCGTCGCTACGACAAAACGTCGCGTTCGAGCAAACCACAATGGGTCAAAATCGTGCCAGCGAAACGCCTATAGCACAAAGATCTAGTAGTCAGTTTACTATAAAATAGAGCAGCCGTTTTTCGCTCCTGTTACGGGTGTAATTTGGGGATAATTTTACCCGGAAACGTAGTCCTGTTACGCTGTCATTATTCAGAATTTTTACCCATTTATTGAGCCCCTTTAGCGACAGCTCGTTCGTAACTTCGGTTCAGTTGCTCCATGAACTTACCCGTCACCCAGCCGATATCTGAGTCGCGGATAAACACGAATCGTTTTGCCACCGACGTATTGCCGTACGCTTTTACGACAGCGTCGAGTAGCAGAGCTCCGGCAATCAATTGCTTCTCGTTGAATTGATTCTGCGCATTAGCCAGATCGGCTTCCGCTTTCCGGCGCACGACCGGATCAGTCAGACTGCTCAGATCGGGGTGAATCAGGGTCTGGTAGTCATTGAGCGTTAGCTGACGAAACCGGTCTACATCGCCCTGTGTGATCGGCACCGCCGTCATACCCGCCCGCTCGGGGTGGAGATATGCCGTCATGGCCCAGGCAATTCCCCCGCCGAACGCTACGGTCCTGCGTTGCTGCAGCCCCAGACCCGCCTTGTTGAATTCCAGATTTATCGTTGTATCGATCAGTGGCCGGATCGCTTTGAGTGCTTCCTCCTTGTACGCGTCGATGGCAAGTGAACGCTTGTTGTCAATTTGGGTAGCCAGCGTTTTTGTCCCGAACGAGAAGCTGATGGATTGGAATCGACCGTTCCCGTCATAGTAGCCGCCTTTCGTGTTTCCACTGCCAATGTCGATACAGGATGTCGACGTCCAGAACTTACGCGGAATCGTACCCACCATGAACAGTTCAGCTTCGCGGGCAGCGGTCAGCGCGGTATCGATGGTTAGTTTGTTGCCGTTGGGCAGGTTGGTTGCCACCAATTCCGACAGCATGTCGTAGAGCGCCTTCTTCTTATCCGGCATCTTTCCCAGCGACTCGTTGATACCGCTGCTAAACGCCATGTACACCCGATCGGGCGCGATGTTGTAGTGTCGAATCGAGTCTAGGTACGCCTTCATTACGTCGCGCCCGGCGTCGAACGACTGTGCCGAACCCGACACGAGTGTTACGTTGGGTGCCAGCGGTTTGGAGCGGATGTCCTTGGCGTAGAAACCATTATCATAGGTCGTTCGGAAGATGGCAAGTTTCACCCCCGACGCGCCAATGTCGACACCTGCGTACAAATCTTTCCCGGCGGCCTCGTTCAGCAGTTGCCGCATAGCCGCTTCACTAGCGGAAAAACCTAGTTTCTGATAAAGCGTCAATGCGCGCTGGTAATAACGAACGGCTTCTGCTGTGTTTTGCATGTCGCTGTACGCGTAGCCCAGGTTTTCGTAGGCAACGGCTTCCTGACCCTGATCTTTCGGCTGAATGGCAGGCAGAGCCCGCAGTAGCAAGTCGATCGCCTGCTGCGTCCGGTCGACCATACGAAGCGTATTCCCCAGTTTAATGAAGCGGGCGGCTTCAACAGGGGTGCGTGCGTTCTGTGCACTCAGCGGTAGACTAACGGTAAACCAGCCCAAGAGCAGTAACCAATACTTCATAGAAATAGCCGTTTTGTCGCCCGGATTACAGACAGGCGGCTGAACCAAAGCGACAGCGGGGCTAAAAATAAAGTATAATTATCCGGCTACGCAGCAAATAGGCCGCAACTGTAGCACGCGGTATTTCGACGACAGAACGACGCGCAAAAAAAGCTAAAACGACTCGCCGGTCAGGATGTAAAACCCGGTTCCTTCGCGGGTGAAGCCCACGTCGAAACGCAGGAACACGTCTTTCTTCTTGAACAGCAGATAGCGTATGCCCGCACCACCGGCGGGCAGTAGATTGTCAAGGCGGATTTCACGCGCCGACGGGGCTACCGTACCGACAGCAGCAAAGACAGCCGCACCAATGCGTTTGCTGAACCAGAACGGCAGCCACCGGTACTCAAGTTGTGTGGCTGCGTGTACGTTGTCGCGGTAACGGCCCAGGTAGTAACCGCGCATAATGGTTTCGCCCCCCAGCAGCGCCAGTTGGTTGAACGGGGCATCCCCCCCGGCCAGAACGCCATACGCCTGCCAGGCCAGCACCTGATTGGGTCGTACGGTTTTATACAACCGTACATCAGCCAGTATATTCGAGAAGGCATAGGTGCTGGCCCGCGTCGGGTGGTAGTTCAGGTACGTCAGTTCGGCAAACGCGCCTTTCCGGGCATTGAGCACGTTGGGCCGACTGTCGTAGATCAGACCGACACCCAACCCCAGGTTCGTACTGCCGCCACTACCCCGTGGCAAGGCAAACGGCGTCCCTTCCGGCTGTTGAAACTCGACGTTGCTCAGGTGTTGCAGATCGACGACCAGCCCACCGAACAGGCTGGGACGAATTCGACGCATCACCCGCTGCCGGGCCTGAATCGAAAAAGCATCGACCGTAGCCGGACGATCCGCGTGAGCGTCGGGGCCGATACCGTAATAAAGCAGTGGGAACCGCTGGAACCGCGCCCGCCCGAGGAAGTACCAGCGATCCTTATCCCCAAAAACGGTATTGTCGAGATTTAGCCCGTACTGCCCCAGCAAGGTAACGAAGCCAAACGCCTGCAATTCACTCAGCCGGTTGTTGACGGTGTCATTGTTGGCATGGTACAGGTAAAGCGCTGATGCGCCTAGCTCCAGGCTGGTTTCCGGTGCGTAGGCAATGGTCGGATACAGCGCCAGGTGAGGTTGATTGGACGCGGTTGTATCGTTCAGAAAGCGATTATACAACCGCGTGATGATGTTCTGTGCCGACAAAGAACCGACACAGCATACGGCTAGTATGAGCCCACTCAGCCACCGGCCAACTACCCGTTTCGTTTTACCCATCGACCGAATCTGCCTGAAATGCCTATTTGTTGAGTAGCGTTTACGCCTACTTAACCATACTACGAATCAGCCGCATTGGTTTGACTGGCAGCACCTGAGTTTAAAATAGCATTAACCCGTTATTATTTTTAAATAATCTTTAATTATAGAATTTATTATGGCCTATAGACAAAATAACAATTTTTAATTCCGATAAATTAGCAAAATACAATCTATACTATTTTCAGAATTTGACTAATCCTGACTATGAAGCATTGCTTTACGACCCGACGGTGGGGACTGTTTTTTCTATGTTGGCTACTCTGTTTGTCAATCAGTTGGGCCCAGACAGCCCGGACAGTTACGGGCCGGGTAATCGCCAAATCCGACGGTAAAGGACTACCCGGTGCCAACGTACTTGTGAAAGGTAAGACGGTGGGTGCCGTAACCGACGCCGATGGGGCATTCACGCTCAGTGCCGAACCGAATGTCACGCTGACGGTGTCGTACATCGGCTTTCTAACCCAGGAGTTTGTGCTGGGGAATGAGTCGCAAATTACCATTACCCTGGCCGACGATGCCTCACAATTGCAGGAGGTCGTGGTAACCGCCCTGGGTATCGCCCGCGACAAGAAAGCACTGGGCTATAGCTTGCAGGAAATCAAAGGGTCTGAAATTACGCAGGCCCGCCCCACCAACCTCGTCAACGCCCTGTCGGGCAAGATCGCGGGCGTACAGGTAACGGCGACCAATGGTATTCCCGGTGCCTCGTCGCGGATACTGATTCGGGGGGCGAACTCGATTGGCGGCAATAACCAGCCACTGTTCGTTGTCGACGGGATTCCCATCGACAATGGCAGCTACAACGTTACCCCCGGCTCGACCTCGAATACCAACAACGTGACGACCGATTACGGCAACGGTGCCTCCTCGATCAACCCCGACGACATCGACAACATTTCGGTGCTGAAGGGGGCCAACGCGGCTGCGCTCTACGGATCGCGGGCGGCCAATGGCGTTATTCTGATTACGACGAAGCGGGGATCTGCCAGTAAGAACATTGGTGTAACGGTAAATACCAACACGACTTTCGACAGCCCGCTACGGCTACCCGATTTTCAGAACGAATACGGTCAGGGACTGAAAGGACAGTTTTCGTACGTCGACGGTATGGGCGGTGGCGTCAACGATGGCGTCGATGAAAGCTGGGGTCCACGGCTCGACGGCCGGCTGATTCCGCAATACAACTCACCCATTGTCAACGGTGTCCGGACGGCTACTCCCTGGATTGCCCGACCCGACAACGTCAAAAACTTCTACGACACCGGCGTTACGACGACCAACAGCATCGGCCTGACGGGCGGTAGCGACAAAGGCGATTTCCGCATTGCCTACACCAATCTGTACCAGAAGGGTATGCTGCCGAACACAAACTACAAACGGCAGAATATCTCACTGAACGCAGGCTGGAATTTCACGCCGAAGCTGAACGTCCGAACAAGCGTCAACTACATCAAAGACGGTTCCGACAACCGACAGAACCTCAACCTGTACTGGATCTGGTTTGGTCGGCAGGTCGATCTGGCAGACCTGAAAGCCAATCCCGTGGTAGAAGGCACCGATCCGTCACAGTGGCCACAGCAACGCAACTGGAACTACAACTACTGGAACAACCCGGCCTACGCGCTGAACTACTTCAAATACGGCAACGAAAAAGATCGGATCATTGGCAATATCACGGCCACCTATAAACTGACCGACTGGCTGACGCTGACAGGTCGTACAGGGACCGACTTCTCCAACGACCGGCGGATCACCAAACGGGCCAAGGGTGTCGGGCTACCAAACGGCGATTACACCGAAGACATCGTGTACGTACGCGAAACAAACAGCGACTTCCTGCTGACAGCCGACAAACGGTACGCTGATTTTCACGTCGTTGCGTCGGTAGGTGGTAACCTGCGTCGGAGCGTTTCGCAGCGCGACTATATGTATGCGTCGGAGCTGACGATCCCGAACCTGTACAACATCGGCAATGCCAAGTCGCGCCCAACCGTGTTCAACCGCCTGACCGACAAACGGGTCAACAGCCTGTACGGATCGGCCTCGCTTTCGTTCCGCGATTACTTATTCCTCGACCTGACTGCCCGTAACGACTGGTCGAGCACACTGCCCGCCAACAACCGCTCGTACTTCTATCCGTCCGTATCGGCCAGCGCCATCCTGACGGACATGCTTAACGTGCGCTCTAACGTACTGACCTACGCCAAGCTGCGTGGTGGGTATGCCATGGTGGGTAACGACACCGATCCGTACAACCTAATGCAGGTGTACAGCAGCGAAACGGCCTGGGGCAACACGACGACGTTCTCCGAAAACAACCTGATTTACAACCAGAATCTGAAACCGGAGATCACGACGGCGGTAGAGTTTGGGCTGGAGTCGCGGCTGTTCAACAACGCGTTGCAGTTTGAATTCACCTATTACGACAAGAACACGAAAAACCAGATTCTGCTGGCCAACGTCGCGCAAAGCTCGGGCTATTACAACTCGGTCATCAACGCGGGCAGCATTCGCAACAGCGGTTTCGAGATCGAGCTGTCGGGGGCGGTACTTCGGCGGCCGGGTGGCTTCCGCTGGGACGTGGGCGTCAACTTCGCCCGCAACCGCTCGCTCGTCGTCGACCTCGGTGGGTTGTCGACCTATCAGATCAACACGGGCTCGCTGCTGCGGAACGTAATTCTGGAAGCACGGCCCGGCGACCCGTACGGCAACTTCTACGGCACTTACTACCGGCGCGATCCCAGCGGCAATCTGATCATCAACAGTCAGGGGTATCCGACTGCGGCTTCCGACCGGAAAGTCGTGGGCAACATCATGCCGAAATGGACGGGTGGTTTGCAGAACACATTTAGCTACAAATGGGTAACCGTCAGCTCGCTGATCGATGTACGCTGGGGTGGTAACGTATTCTCACAGGGTATCAACATCGGCCGTTACACAGGCGTACTGGCCGAAACGCTGCCTGGTCGGGAAGGCAATATCGTCGCGCCGGGCGTGACCGAAACTGCGAACGCCGACGGTACCTTCACCTACAAGCCCAACACGGTTGCTGTCGCCAGCGCCGACGACTATTACCACAACTTCTACAACCGTAACGTCAACGAGAATTACATCTTCGACGCCAGCTACGCCAAGCTACGCGAGGTTCGGATTGGCTTCGCGATTCCGCAGCGGTGGTTTGGCCGGACGCCGTTTCACAATGTCAATGTCTCGATCATCGGTCGGAACCTGGCGCTGCTCTACAAAAACATCCCGCACATCGACCCCGAAACCAGCTACTACGGCGACGGTAACGTACAGGGTTTCGAAAACGGCAATACCCCCTCGGCCCGCAGCATGGGCTTTAACCTGACATTCGGCCTTTGATTTTTTGATCTAAACACAGAGGTACTGAGGGTTTCACGGAGAATACAGAGAAATGACCTCCGTTTGCTCCGTGAAACCTCCGTTACTCCGTGTTTAAAACCCATCCCGTGGGCAGTGTCTGCACAGCCCACCTGCACCAAACGGCTGGCGCATAAACGGGCTGACGCGAGAGTGGCCTGTGGAGATACCGACCACGGAATTAACTCGAAAAATCAGTACAAGAAATAACCTCCGTTCGCTCCGTAAAACCTCCGTTCCTCCGTGTTTAAAACACACATACATCAATGAAGAAATCGCTCGTTCTCTCTTTTGCTCTTTCGCTCGGTCTGTTGACCGCCTGCGACAATAAATTCGACGAAGCCAACCTCAACCCTAACGATCCGACCAGTGTACCGGCCGAACGACTGATGCCACACGGCATCTACACAGCCGTCAATGGGGTAATCGGCACACTGGGGCTGGACGTGGGTAATGACTGGGCGCAACACACGGCCCGGATTCAGTACACGGAAATCGATCAGTTCAGCTTCACCAGCGACACACAGGACACGCCCTGGCGCAATCTGTACAATGAATCACTGGCTGATTTTCAGAAAATCATTGAGCTAGGCAAGGCGGGTGGTAACGAAAACTACCAGGCCATCGGGCTTATCATGCGGGCGTACACCTTTTCCATACTGACCGACGTGTACGGCGACATTCCGTACTCGGAAGCACTGAAAGGAACCACAGCGGGTATCGTCGCACCGAAGTTCGACATGCAGAAAGATGTCTACACAGGGCTGGTCGCTGACCTGAAAACGGCCAGTGACCTGATTAGCAGCAAATCCGTTTCGAGCGAAGGTGACATTCTGTTCGGAGCCAACATGACGAAGTGGAAGAAATTCGCCAACTCGCTGAGCCTTCGCCTGCTCAACCGGATGGTAGGCAAGTCGGGTCTGAGTATCGATCCGAAGTCGGAAATGACGCGTATTCTGAGCGATCCGACCAAATACCCGATTATGACCTCGAACGCCGACATCGCACAGCTTGTGTACCTGGCCCGTCCTAACAACAACCCGATCAACGAAAACCGCCGGACCCGCGACGACCACCGCGTCAGCGCGACGATGATGGACAAGCTCGTCAGCCTGAGCGACCCTCGATTGGCCATCTACGCCAGCAAAGCCGCCGACACGGGCGAATACAAGGGTGTACCCAACGGTCTGTCGAACTCGGAAGCCAGCGCACTCGGCCTGAGCAAAACGTCTAAAATCGGAACGTACTTCGTGCAGGAAACTACCCCCGGCGTGCTGATGAGTTATGCGGAACTAAACTTCATCAAGGCCGAAGCCGCACTCAACGGCGTTACGGCAGCGGGCGATGCGGCAGCGGCTTATCAGGAAGGCATTAAGGCTTCCATGAGTTATTACGGACTAACGACCCCAGCCAGCTACCTGACGGCGACAACACTCAAAACCGGCAGTGACGCGCGGGTACAGGTGCTTGAACAAAAATGGATTGCCTTGTTTGGTCAGGGTATCGAAGCCTGGACGGAATACCGCCGGACGGGCATTCCGGCGCTGGTAGTACCAACGATTAACTACAACAACAACGCAATCCCGACCCGCCTGCCCTACCCGTCGACGGAAGAGAATCTCAACAACGCCAACTACAAGACAGCGTTGACCCAGATGGGCGGTGCCAACACCATGCAAACCAAGCTCTGGTGGGCGAAGTAAGCTTACGGTATTCTGTTTACGGTATACGGTTCACAGTTTTCGGTATACTTTTCACGGCGGCCTGTCGCACGGTAGCCGCCGTAAACTGAAAACTGAAAACTGAAAACCGTATACCGAATACTATAAACCCTTATCTATCGCCTTGCGGGCTTCGTCCAGATCGGCGGGTAAGGGAGCGTTGCGCTTGATGATCTTACCGGTTCGATTGATGATCGTTGCGCTTGGCAAGTCGTCGTACCGGAGCCGACCGGCGATATCATCGAGTTGCGAACTGCTGAGTAGCAGGTGGTCGCCTACCAGTTTATCGCGGGCAGCGGCTTCCACCCACACAGGCTGCTCGTCGGAGGTTAGCATCGGCAGGTAGACGATGGTCAGATCACGGGCGTCGTAGGTATTGCGCAGCCGCTGCGCATCGAGTGACGCCTGCCGACCGGCTTCGCTCTCGTTGGACGTGAACAGAACATAGACCACCTTACCCCGGTTGGCGTTGATGACATTGTCGAACAGCGCAGACCCCGTCGTCCGGCCCGACTTATCGCGCGTGACGAATACACCAGAAGCCACTTCCAGTTCGGTTGTGGCTTCTCCGCTTTTATCCAGCGTGGCGATAGCCTGTGTCATGACGACACTGTCTTTGACCTCCAGCCTGTACAGTTCATCCAGTGACTCGCCCAGTTGCCGGTTGATCAGTTGTG
This sequence comes from Spirosoma oryzae, assembly GCF_003002825.1. Classification (GTDB taxonomy): domain Bacteria; phylum Bacteroidota; class Bacteroidia; order Cytophagales; family Spirosomataceae; genus Spirosoma; species Spirosoma oryzae. The sequence goes on from NZ_PVTE01000004.1 coordinate 118,280, forward strand.
GGCGGGCATATCCATACAGCAGCTTATCCTGTGACAGCGTCAGAATCGGAAACGAATTGACCAGCCAGAACGCCGTCATGTATTCGCGTCGGTCGTCGTCGTATTGCTTGCGGCTTTCCTGAATCAGAAACTCATAGTTGACCAGCGACTGAATGACCTCGTTGTTGCGCCGGACCAGGTCGGTCAGGAAACGCAGATCGGCGTTGCGGGCTGCGTTGGTTTCGGCAAACTCCTGCAACCGTGCCTTTTCCGTATCGGTCAGGTTTTTACCGTAGCGCAGGATCAAGCCCGATAACTTGTTCACCGCCAACCCCCGCTGGGCCTGTTGCGATGCTTTGCTAACGATCTGTCGGTTGGCGAAGGTCGCGAAACGGTTCATCGCCTGCGTACGCGACGCCGTCAGAATTATGCCGTTTGTCAGACTGATCGAATCGCTCAAGGCGGTGGGCTGCCGCTGATCCTCCCCCACAATCAATCGGTCGTACAGAAAACTGGCGGCTGCGTACCGGTTGTCGGCTTCAATCCAGCGAGCGAGTAGCGGATAAGGCTTCTCTTTCGCAGCAAACGCCCGAAACGTTTTCTGAAACGCCTGGTTCAGCAGCACAAACGACGTATTGGTGACAGCACCGCTGATGTCATTCGACAATTTTTTCGCATCTGGTTTGTCGGGATAACTGGCTTCAAACGCTTTATAGCGGGCATACTGCTGATTGACCTGCGCATTGACGCCCCCAAACCGGAACGGCACCGCGACGGTAAACAGCGAGTCGGCGTTTAGGTCGATCGTCAGCGTACCGGGCGCGGCCAGAAAGGCCGTCGAAATACGACCATAGTTGAAGTATAATTCCTCCTGCGTGTAGATCAGCGGAATACTTACCCGAAACGTACCGTCGACGTTTAGCGGGGCGGGTTTGATCAGTTCCCGACTGGCTTGCAGGATATTGTTTCGCCCGATCAGCACCGTCGGCGCTTCGCGGTACAGCCGGGCCGACAGGTTTCGAATACGCCCGCTGACCACTACCGAATCGACCTGCGCAAATCCAGTCGACGATAGCACCAGCGTGTAAAGTAATGTAGTAAAGAAACGCATAGAATCAGTGTACGGTAGTCTGTTGTCAGTATACGGTTTTCGGTATTCAGTTTTTGGTATACGGGTTTGCCATCGGGCAATGTCCCGCCGTCGCGTGGATTTCGGAGTGACAAACCGAAACCTGTAAACCGAATACCCTAAACCGTATATCGAATACCGAAAACCCTTATTTTGTTTGAATGCCGTGGTACTGCGTTTCTTCCTCGTAATCGCGACGCAGCGGGTGCCCTACCCAGTCGGCAGGTAACAGGATTCGGCGCAGGTCGGGATGACCGTCGAACTGGATGCCGACCAGATCGTAGGCTTCCCGCTCGTGCCAGTCGGCGGTACGCCATAGCTGCGCCACACTTGGCACGACGGGTAGCTTCCCGCCCGCCGGGCTGCGTGACACGCTAACCTTCAGCATCAGGTCGTGCCCATACGGAATCGAGGTCAGGTTGTACACCACGTCCATCGTATCCACCGTCGGTCCGTTGTCGATCGCCGTTACGCAGGCCAGCAGATCGAAGAACAGGCGCTCATCATCACGCAGAAATTGACAGACCGCAACCAATTGGTCAACCGGAACTGTCAGGAATGGCTGAATGGCCTGCTCATTAGCCGTCACGATGTCAGGGCCAAACTGGGCAGCGAGTAGTGTATGAATGTCAGAAAAGGTCATAAAGTCGGCAGTGTCAGGTATAAACCTTTTAGGTTTGGTGGTATGGTTAAAACCTGGACCCGCAAAGGTACGGCGGTTTCGCCCCTTTGTCCCCACGTCAGTACGTTACGCCAGCCAGGCCAGCCACTGCATCCAGTTTTCAACCCAGAACAAGAAACGAGTCGCAACGCTACCAGCTGGTGCCGAGGAAGGCGACAGTGTCAGGCTATTGTTGTTAAAGTCGATGTCCATGTAGATTTTCTGGTCGGGATCGACTCTCGCCCACAACACCCGGCCGGGCAGGGTAAACGTGCGCTGCCGATCTTTTCCGTCCCAGTACAGCCGCTGTTCGCGTGGTTTATCGGCGGTACCACCGTCCAGCCGCACCAGAATGTCCACCGGCATCTGTCCGTCGAAGTTGCGCTGTACCGTTACTTCACTGAACGGACGTCCCTCCCGCCGTTTGTTCCGAATTGATTCGAGCTGATAGTCAACGACCTGATCGCCGTACAGCGCCTGTGCGAAGAACCAGTTCATGTCCACCCCATATTTCTGCCCCAGTCGCTTCGGCACAATTTCGTTGACAATGTCGATGAAATTCTGCGCATTGGGGTGCCGGAACTGCCAGCGGGCAAAGTACGTCTGCATAATTTCATCCGTCACTGACCGGCCAACCAGCCCTTCCAGCGTACGCAGCCAGGTTGCGGTTTTCGAATACGTCAGCACACCATACTCCCCAGCCGGCAGTTGCCAGGTATTGCCAAACGACGACCCAAGGGCCGGATTCTCTCGGTGCGCGTACTGACTGCGCGACAGTTCCAGATCACCCATGCGCAGGCCCAGCAGATCGGCTACCGACGTTTTGGGTCCGTAGGTCTCGTCCATGATGCGCCCTTCGAAATACTGGTTGAAGCCTTCGTCCAGCCAAGCTTCTTCGGCTTCGTTACTGGCCAGCAATTGCATAAAATACTGGTGACCAAACTCATGCACCGTTACGATTTCCGGTATCCGTAGTCCGGCGGGTGTTCCCCAGCTCGTTCCCGCCGTGATAAACGTCGGGTATTCCATTCCCCCCGACCCACTGGCATGCGTCGGCGGATCGACAATGGTCAGATTAGGAAACGGATAGCGACCGACGTGCTTGTCGAAGTACGTCATGGCGGCCTTCACCGCGTCGAGATGGCGCTTCGCCTGCACCAGATGTTCGGGCTGCATCAACAGCTCGATACTGACCGACCCGCCACCGGGCCGTTTCCAGCTGTCGTTGATAACCTGAAAATGCGGGGACGCCGTCCAGGCAAAGTCGACTACATCCTCGGCATGGTAGCGTACGGTTTTACGGTTTCCGGACAGCATTTTTTCACCGACAAACAAGCCTGTTGCGCTTACCCAGTAGTCTTTGGGCGCTGTGATGTTGACGTCGTACACACCGTAGTCGGCATAAAATTCCGAGTCGGCGTGAAACTGATGACAATTCCACTGATTCGTCGTGGCGTAGCGCGTACCAGCCGGCTCATATACCCCAATTTTCGGAAACCATTGTCCGACCAGGTAATAGTCACGGCTGTAGCCGGTCCGGGCGAAGATCTTGGGCAGTTTAGCCAGAAACGCGATGTTCAGCGTAATCGTCTGCCCCGGCCCGACGGGTCTGGTAAGCGGTACCCGGACAACCGTGCGGTCATCCCGATTATCGTCGTCGGGCTGAATAAATTCATACACCAGCGGTTCCCCGGATGCCGTTTTCATCGACTGTATGTCGATAAATCCGTACGGACTTTCACTGGCATTCTTGTCGATTCGGTCGCCCCGCAGCTGCCCCCCCGACTCCCGCATAAACGTCGACTGATCGTTCCGAAAGGCGTTGAGGTACAGGTGAAACCGCAACTCACTAACCGGCGCGTTCGACGGATTACGCCAGGTCAGCGTTTCGCGACCGGTCAGTCTACGCGTTTTGGTATCGAGCGACACATCGATCTGGTAATTCGCCAGGCGCGGGCTAAGCGGCTTCGGAAAAATCGGAAGCTGCGGCCTGGCCATTGTCTGACCAAACAGACCGGCAACGAGTAAACTAATAATCAGTCGAGTCATAGGAAGAATGTCGTGTAGCCCAGACGTCCACGTCTGGTGGGCGCGCTAGCGACCAATAAAGCTGCCGCCTTGATCAGTTGGCCTGACGGCCACCCGGACGTGGACCCGCGCCGGCGGACCGGTCCAGGCTACACAGTTCAAGCTACACCAAATATCGCGAAAGCCCCCTGTTTTGCAACTACGGCGGTTGTGTCTGCTTTTACCGGCTCAGGTCCTGAACTTTTGCCCCGTATTTCGTTACTTTGCCCCGACGTTGCCAGACAAGGTACTGTTCTGACAGTCAAGGTTGATAAAATTGACTTTTTTGTCGTTAACCCTTCTTACTAAGTTGCAATGAGTACAATCCAAAGCATTCATGCCCGTCAGATTCTGGATTCGCGCGGCAATCCCACGGTTGAGGTAGATGTACGCACCGAAAACGGCTTTCTGGGCCGTGCGGCCGTTCCATCGGGCGCATCGACCGGTACCCACGAAGCGGTTGAGCTGCGCGACGACGATCCGAAAGTATATGTCGGCAAAGGTGTGCTGAAAGCGGTTTCGAATGTCAACGACCTGATTTATCCCGAACTGGTTGGTATCTCGGCGTTCGATCAGTCGCTGATCGACAAGACGATGTTGGCCCTGGATGGTACGCCAAACAAAGGTCGGCTGGGTGCCAACGCTATCTTGGGCGTTTCGCTGGCCGTAGCCAAAGCAGCTGCGCAGGAAGCCGGTCTGCCCCTGTATCGGTATATCGGTGGTGTTAACGCCAACACGTTGCCCGTACCGATGATGAACATCCTGAACGGGGGGTCACACGCCGACAACTCGATTGACTTCCAGGAGTTCATGGTTATGCCAGCCAATGCACCGAGTTTCTCGGAAGCACTGCGTTGGGGTACGGAAATCTTCCACACGCTGAAGAAAGTGCTGAAAGGCATGGGCCTAGCGACCAACGTCGGTGACGAAGGTGGTTTTGCGCCGAATATCAAGTCGAACGAAGAAGCTATCCAGACCATCCTGCAGGCGATCGAGAAAGCCGGTTACCGGCCGGGCGAAGACGTCTGGATCGCGATGGATGCCGCCAGCTCGGAGTTCTACAACGCCGAAGAAGGTGTGTACCATTTCAAAAAATCGACGGGCGACAAGCTGACTTCGTCGGAAATGGCGGGTTACTGGAAGGAGTGGGTAAACAAATACCCCATCCTGTCGATCGAAGACGGTATGGCCGAAGACGACTGGAACGGCTGGAAAATGCACACCGACGAGCTGAAAGGTACCAAAACCCAGCTGGTTGGCGACGATCTGTTCGTGACGAACGTGACACGCCTACAGGAAGGTATCGACAAGGGTATCGCCAATTCGATCCTGATCAAGGTTAACCAGATCGGTTCGCTGACCGAAACCATCGACACGGTAAGCCTGGCCAAGCGCAACAGCTACAAAAACATCATGTCGCACCGTTCGGGCGAAACCGAAGACGCTACCATCGCCGACCTCGCCGTTGCTCTCAACACGGGGCAGATCAAAACGGGTTCGGCATCGCGCTCTGACCGGATGGCGAAATACAACCAACTGCTTCGCATCGAGGAAGAACTGGGCGACATCGCTTACTTCCCCGGATTGAAGATGTAATTTCGGGTTACGGTATTCGGTTTACGGTTTTCAGCGAGGCCACGCGCCAGCCAAACACCGTAAACCGAATACCGTAAACTATAGCCCTTTCTTAGCCATGCTCCAGAAAATTCCGCCGTTCTTCCGAAATTTTTACGTGGCTACTTTTCTCGTCCTGATGGTCTGGATGGCTTTTTTCGACGCCAACAGCTTTATGGTTCAGGTACGCAACCGGTCAAAACTAAGCGACCTGCAACGGGAAATCGATTACTACGCTGCCCAGATCGACACCATCCGTGCCAATCGACACGAAGTCCTCGGCAGCGATAGACTCCGCGAGAAATACGCCCGCGAGAAGTACCTGATGAAGAAACCCACCGAAGACGTGTTCGTGGTGGTCGATTCGCTGAACAAACCCCTTGAGCCATAAGCTGATCAGATCGGTTTTTTCATGATACGCGTTCTGTTCGTTTGTCTGGGCAACATCTGCCGATCCCCCATTGCGGAAGGTATCTTTCGCCGACTGGTCGACGAAGCCGGATTGAGTGGCCAGATCGAGTGTGACTCGGCTGGTACATCGGCTTACCACATTGGTCAGCTTCCCGACCTGCGTACCCGCCAAAACGCTCTTGAACACGGCCTGACACTTACGCACCGCTCCCGGCGCATGACCGGCGACGACCTGGCGCTGTTCGATTACTTTGTCGCGATGGACGAGCAGAATCTTGACGCCATCGAGAAATTGAACTACCGCAGCACGGGCCTTCACACGATAGATACCATTTTCCTGCTCCGTGAATTCGACCCGGCTGTCAGCGATCAACCCAGCGTTCCCGACCCGTATTACGAAGGACCCGACGCGTTCGAAGACGTCTACCAGATCGTCGAACGGTGTTGTCAGCAGCTACTAGTTTACATAAAGAGCGAAAGAGTGAAAGAGTGAAAGAGCGCCGATCCGATTTGACCGCTCTTTCACTCTTTCGCTCTTTCATTCTTTCACTCTTTAAATTCTATGAACAAAAAAGTCATTCTGATCATTCTCGACGGCTGGGGCATCCCGATCAATCCAGCGGTGTCGGCTATCGAAGCGGCTCATACGCCGTTTATCAACTCGCTTTACGGAAAATACCCGCACAGCACGCTCGAAGCATCGGGACTGGCGGTGGGCCTTCCGGCCGGACAGATGGGTAATTCCGAAGTAGGCCACATGAACCTCGGCGCAGGTCGCATCGTCTACCAGGATCTGGTAAAAATCAACAAAGCCGTTGACGAACATACGCTTGACAATGAGCCGGTTCTAACCGACGCACTGAACTTCGCTAAAGCCAACGGTAAGAAAGTACACTTTATCGGACTGGTATCGGATGGTGGCGTCCACGCGCACATCAACCACCTGAAAGGACTACTGTCGATTGCGCACGCGCATCAGTTAAACGACGTGTTTGTGCATGCTTTTACGGACGGCCGCGATACCGACCCGAAAGGGGGCGTCGATTACCTTTCCGAACTGCAGCAACACATGGCGCAGACAACCGGTCAAATCGCCAGTGTCGTTGGTCGTTACTACGCCATGGACCGCGACAACCGCTGGGAGCGCGTAAAGGTCGCGTATGACGCGATGGTGAATGGTATCGGTCAACCAATTTCGGCGGACGGTGTCATCAGTGCGCTACAGGCCTCGTACGATGCTGACGTGACCGATGAGTTCATCAAACCACTTATCGTATCGAACGCGCAGGGCTCACCGGTCGCGGTAATCGAAGAGGGCGATGTAGTGCTGTGCTTCAACTTCCGCACCGACCGGGGCCGCGAAATCACGCAGGCGCTGACACAGAAAGATTTCCCGGATCAGGGCATGCACAAGCTGAACCTGAACTACATCACGATGACGAAATACGACGACGAGTTCGTAGGTGTGAACGTCATTTTTGAAAAAGATAATCTGGCTAACACGCTGGGTGAAGTACTAGCGGGCGCAGGCAAAACACAGATCCGGATTGCCGAAACAGAGAAATATCCGCACGTAACGTTCTTCTTTTCAGGCGGTCGCGAAGAGCCGTTTACGGGGGAGAAACGCCTACTGTGCCCGTCGCCGAAAGAAATGACGGTCTACGATGCTCTGGGCAACGCGACGGTCATCCCGATCAAGACGTACGATCAGAAGCCGGAAATGTCCGCCTTCGACATTCGCGATACCATCATTCCCGAGCTGGAAAGCGAAGAAACAGACTTTATCTGCCTGAACTTCGCCAACACCGACATGGTGGGCCACACCGGTGTATTTGAAGCCGTTGTGAAAGCAGCCGAAACCGCCGACGCCTGTGCGAAAGCCGTTACAGAAGCCGCGCTCGCTCATGGCTACACAACGATCATCATCGCCGACCACGGTAATGCCGAGTTTATGCTCAACGAAGATGGCTCACCAAACACGGCTCACACGACGAACCTCGTACCGTGCATCCTGGTCGACAAAGATTACCACCCGGCCCTGAACGACGGAAAGCTTGCCGACATCGCGCCTACGATTCTGGAACTGCTTGGTGTTCCCAAGCCACCCATCATGGCGGGTGAAAGTTTGCTTAAAGCCTAGACAATGTCGGCAAGGGATCCGTACCATGCTCTGGTCGTAAATGCGCTAGAGAAAGATGGTTGGCGGATTACCGATGATCCGCTTTATCTGAAGTATGGCGACCGCAAACTGTATGTTGATCTAGGGGCACAAAGCGACACGGTAGGCGCTGAACGTGAAAATCATAAGATTGCCGTTGAGATAAAAAGCTTCCTTAGTGTTTCTCCTGTTGCTGATATGGAAAGTGCTGCGGGCCAATATGCATTGTACAAACGCATATTGGCCCTGCAACAGCCAGACAGGGCAATCTATTTAGCCATACCCGAACGCGCTTACGTCAACCTATTCCAGAGTGAATTTGGCGAGCTGGTCCGTGATACGTTTTCTATCAGTTTGCTTATTTTTGATGAGGAACACGGAAGAATCGTTCAATGGATACCATAAGCCACTACAGACAGCTAGTTCAACATCAGTTGGAGGAATATGCGACTTATTCGGCAGGTAGTCAGATCCGAGACGAAGTCATTTTCGATTCCGACCGCGATCGTTATATGTTGGTCAGTATGGGCTGGGAAGGTTTGAAGCACATTGTTCAGCCCATCATCCGAATTGATATAATTAACGACAAGGTCTGGGTGCAGGAAGACACAACGGATCGGTCCGTCACAGATGCGCTCGTAGCAGCCGGTATACCGAAGCAGGATATCGTACTGGGATTCCATCCGAAACACCTGCGCCAGCATACAGGATACGCAGTATCCTGATTGGGCTAAGTCAAAATAAAGCAGGGCCGTTCTCGATCGAGAGCGGCCCTGCTTTATTTTGTTCTATTGATCAAATTACATCTCCAGTAACAGACGAGCGGGATCTTCGAGAATCTGCTTGACGCGCACCAGGAAGCTAACCGACTCTTTACCGTCGATAATGCGGTGATCGTACGACAGCGCTACGTACATGATCGGCCGAATAACGATTTCACCGTTGACGACGACGGGCCGCTCAACAATGTTGTGCATGCCGAGAATAGCCGACTGTGGCGCGTTGATGATCGGTGTCGACAGCATCGACCCGAACGTGCCACCGTTGGTGATCGTAAACGTACCACCGGTCATCTGGTCGATCGTCAGCTTGTTGTCGCGTGCCAGGCCTGCCAGCCGAACGATTTCTTTTTCGATGCCGGCAAAGCTCATCTGCTCAGCGTTGCGAATAACCGGAACGACCAGTCCACGTTCCGTCGATACGGCGATCGAGATGTCGCAGAAATCGTTGAAAACGATATTGTCACCGTCGATTTGCGCGTTGACGGCCGGGAATTCTTTCAGCGCAGCACAAACCGCCTTGGCGAAGAACGACATAAAGCCGAGACCCACGCCGTGCTTTTCCTTGAACTTATCTTTATACTTGTTGCGCAGGTCCATGACCGGCTTCATGTCGACTTCGTTGAACGTCGTCAGCATGGCCGTTTCGTTCTTCACCGACACCAGTCTGCGGGCAATTGTCCGGCGCAGCGACGTCATTCGCTCGGTACGCTGGTTACGCGCTCCGGCGGGGGCTGGCGCTGCGGGTTGCGGAGCCGGTGCGGGTTTGGCAGCCGGAGCAGCTGGCTTGGCGGCCGGTGCTTCGGTAGCGGGTTGCGCTTTCACTGCATCTTCCTTCGTGATTCGTCCACCAACACCACTCCCCTGAACCGATTGGACCGACACGCCCTTTTCGTCCAGAATCTTGGCCGCTGCGGGCGACGGGTGGTTGGCCGCATAACCATTCTGATTCGTTGCAGCCGGCTGTTGTGCTGGCTCAGCAACCGGGCTACCGGTTGCGGGAGTTGCTGCGGGCTTGGCAGCACCGGCGTTCGTTTCGATTTTAGCGATCAGCGCACCGATAGGTAGCGTAGCACCAGCTTCGGCTACGATACGAAGCGTACCGGCGGCTTCGGCGGGTAGTTCGAACGTTGCTTTGTCGGATTCCAGTTCGCAAAGCACTTCGTCCAGCGCAACCTGATCACCATCTTTTTTGCTCCACGAAGCAATGGTCACTTCCGTAACCGACTCACCAACGGCGGGCACCTTCATTTCGATCACATCGCCAGCCGATGACGGCGCGGGAGCGGCTGCTTCGGCTGGGGCCGGAGCCGCTTCTGCTTTCGGTTCGGGCGTTGGTTCTTCTTTCTTTTCAGCAGGAGCTGCGGGGGCAGCAGCGGGCGCGCTACCGTTGCCGTCGATGCTGCAAATGCTGGCACCGATGGGCAATACGTCGCCTTCCTGCGCCAGAATGTGCAGAACACCGTCTGCTTCGGCATTCAGTTCGAAGGTGGCTTTGTCGGATTCAAGTCCGCAAATCACTTCGTCCATCTTCACCGTATCCCCTTCCTTTTTGTACCAGGTACCAACGGTTACTTCGGTAATCGATTCCCCGACGGGGGGGATTTTCATCTCAACAGCCATTTTTTGTATGGTTTTCGGTTGTGGGTTTACGGTTTACGGTTCTGTCGGCAGCAAACCTAACCGAAAACCGTAAACCATACACCGTAAACCGTTATTCAAATGCGCGCCGAACGATATCGGCCTGTTCCTGACTATGTACTTTTGGGTAACCACTAGCGGGCGACGCTGACGCTTTCCGCGCAATTACGGGCAACACCATACCTACGCGCAGCAGGTACGTCCAGTAACCCATGTTCTCAGGCTCTTCCTGTACCCAGAATACCTTCGCGTCGGTATACTTAGCCAGTTCGGCATCGATCTGCGTTTTCGGCAGCGGAGCCAGTTGTTCCACCCGAATAACCGCAACATCGTCACGCTGATCGGCCTGCTGCTTTTCGAGCAGGTCGTAGTAAACCTTACCCGTGCAAAGCAATACACGCTTCACTTTTGCCGCATCCACGTAGCTGTCACCCAGCACTTCCTGGAACGAACCGCTCGTTAGGTCTTCCAGTGGCGACACCACTTTCGGGTGACGAAGCAGCGACTTGGGCGACATGATTACCAGCGGCTTGCGGAACTGCCATGCCAGTTGCCGACGCATGATGTGGAACAGGTTGGCAGGGGTCGTAATGTTAGCCACTACCATGTTGTACTCCGCATAGAGTTGCAGGTAGCGCTCCGGACGGGCATTCGAGTGCTCGGGTCCCTGCCCTTCGTAGCCGTGCGGCAGCAGCATTGTCAACCCGTTCTGGATACCCCATTTCGACTCAGCGGCCGAAATAAACTGGTCGATGATGATCTGCGCACCGTTCGAGAAATCACCGAACTGCGCTTCCCAGATCACCAGCGCATGGGGGTTGGCCATGGCATAGCCGTATTCAAAACCCAGCACGCCGTACTCCGACAGCAGTGAGTTAAAAATCTGAAGTTTGGTTTGGCCTTCGGCAATGTGATCGAGCGACGAGTAGGTAGCGTTGCTGTCGGCATCGTGCAGGACGGCATGCCGGTGTGAGAACGTACCCCGTTGTACATCCTGACCACTCAACCGAACGATTTTGTTCTCCAGCAGCAGCGAACCATAGGCCAGCAATTCAGCCGTACCCCAGTTTACCATCTTGCTGTCGGTCAGCATCGTCTGCCGGTCTTTCAGCAGCTTGTCGATCTGCTTAAGCGGCTTGAAGCCTTCGGGTACTATCGTCAGTGCTTTACCGATTTTGGCAAGCGTTTCGGCGGGAACCCCCGTTTCGGGCGATTTCTCAAAATCAGCCGATTCAGCATACCGCAGTTCAGCCCAGTCGAGGTCGAGCCGCAGGGGTTTGTACGGAATCTCCGCTTTCTGTTTCACCCGATCGAGCCGCTCCTGTAGTTGCTGCTTGAACTCGGTGTCCATCCGTTTCGCCAGTTCGGCATCCACGTCACCCCGCTCGATCAGCGTTTTGTTATACAGCTCGCGTGGGTTTTCGTGCTTATCGATAATTCCGTACATCGTCGGCTGCGTGAACTTCGGCTCGTCGGACTCATTGTGTCCGTAGCGCCGGTAGCAGACCATGTCGATAAACACGTCGCGCTTGAATTTCTCGCGGAATTCAACGGCCAGTTTGGCGCAGAAAATTACCGCTTCCGGATCGTCTCCGTTAACGTGGAAGATCGGCGCGTCGATGATCTTGGCAACGTCTGAACAGTAAATCGACGAACGGGCATCGTCGAAGTCAGTCGTGAAACCAACCTGGTTGTTGATGACGAAATGGACGGTACCGCCGGTCGTGTAACCCGCAAGTTTGGCCATCTGCGTCACTTCGTAGACTACCCCCTGTCCCGCCACAGCGGCATCGCCGTGGATCAGAATGGGCATGATCCGGGTAAAATCACCGTTGTATTCCTCGTCGGCCTGCGCACGGACAAAGCCTTCCACGACCGGATCGACCGTTTCCAGGTGCGACGGGTTCGGCGCCAGCTTCACGCTGATTTCCTTACCGCCCGGTGTCCGCAACAAACTCGAATAGCCAAGGTGGTATTTTACGTCGCCATCACCATAGGCATGCTGTGGCACGTTGCCTTCGAAACCATCGAAAATCGCTTCGTACGATTTCCCCATGATGTTCGACAGCACGTTGAGCCGTCCCCGGTGTGCCATCCCGATCATCACTTCTTCGACACCCAGTTCGGCCGCCTGACTGATGATCGTATCGAGTGCGGGAATCGTCGACTCCCCCCCTTCGAGCGAAAACCGCTTCTGCCCCAGGTATTTCGTCGCCAGGAAGTTTTCGAAAACGGTGGCTTCGTTCAGTTTCTCCAGAATGCGCTTCTTTTCCTCGATAGCCGGGCTGAATTCCAGCGCTTCTTTCTCGATTTTATTACGCAGCCAGTTTTTCACGTCCATCTCGCGGATGTACATGTACTCGAATCCGATATTACCGGCGTAAATCTTGCGCAACGACTCCATAATCGTCCGCAGAGTGGCGGGTCCGATACCGAGTAATTTTCCCGAATCAAACACCGTGTCGAGATCGGCGTCGGAAAGGGCATAATCGGGCAGGTCAACGCGGGGCTGGCGGTCTTTACGCGCTTTAAGCGGGTTGGTTTTCGCCAGCAGGTGCCCCCGCGACCGGTAGGCTTTGATCAGACTGGCCACCGACACTTCTTTTTCGGCATGGGTCGCATCCACCGGCTTGGCTGCGGCAGCAGTACCAGCTGATGCAGAGCCGTTTACAGCGGCTCCGTTCGTTTTACCGTTGGGTTTGTCGGCATAAGTTGAGGAGAAGTCGAATCCTTTGAAAAACTGCTGCCAGCTTTCATCGACCGACTGCGGGTCTTTTTTGTAAGACTGATATAGCTGATCGATGTAGGCTACATCAGAATTGGCAATATATGAATACTGATCCATGACGGTGGCGCGTCGTTGTTTTGATCGGCAAAGGTAGCGTATCGTTCAGATACTTAACCGCAAAATTTATGGATTTTATCCTATACTGTACCGCTGTCGACGCGCCTGTAAGCATAACCCGCTCCTGTGCCATTTAGTTGACTTTCCATTGGTTTGCACGCAGCATCGTCAGGGGCGGCTTCGCGGGGCGTCAGTTGCGTATTTCCTGACAAAGCTCAATCAAGACGCCATGGGTCGTTTTAGGGTGTACAAAACAAACCAGCTTGTTGTCGGCACCGGGTTTGGGCTGCTCATTGAGTAAGATAAACCCTTCGTTTCGCAGCCGTTCCATTTCCGTCTGAATATCATCGACTTCAATGGCGATGTGGTGTACGCCCTCCCCGCGCTTTTCTAGAAAACGTGCAATTGCACTGTCCGGGTTTGTCGCTTCCAGCAGTTCGAGTTTGGTCTGGTTGACGCGAAAAAAAGACGTCGTTACCCCCTCCGATTCAACCGTTTCCTGCTTGTACGGGGGGACGTTCAGCAGCCGGGTGTACAACGCGTTGGCCTGCGCCAGATCACGGACAGCGATGCCGATGTGTTCGATGTTGGTAAGCATAGCGGGTAAGAACTTTTCTGATTAGGGGTAAGTTAAGGAAGTAACGACTAATTCGCCGTCGGCAGACGCACAATCCACCATGGTTACGGTTTCAGACATAGCAAAAGACAAGATTATCGAACTGCGCCAGAAAGAAGGCTATACCGACAATTATTCGATTCGGGTGGCGGTGCAGGGTGGCGGTTGTTCAGGACTGATGTACGACCTGCAATTCGATACGGCGCAACAGCCTACCGACCACGTCGTTGAAGACAAAGGCATCAAGATTCTGGTCGACCGGAAGAGCCTGCTGTATCTGGCGGGTACCGAACTCGACTTTTCTGATGGGCTCAACGGTAAAGGTTTCCAATTCAAGAACCCCAACGCGAGCCGCACCTGCGGCTGTGGCGAAAGCTTCGCGGTATAGCTCAAGCGCATAAGCAAACAGCATCCTAGCGTTTGAGATAAAAAAAGCACCGTTTGTAGACGGTGCTTTTTTTATTGTGCATGAATTAGTAACTCGTTAGGTACTGCGCCGGCTCATCGATTACAATGGGACCACATGCCTTGCGGGTACATGCTTGTACGAAGCCGGGGTGCCGGGCGATCGTCAGCAGTCATAACATCGGCACCGCTGGGTACTCGCACAAATAGTCCATACCATGGACCATATTGAACCTGCCCACAAAGCTTGTAAGAGTTCATGGCTAATGCCATTCACAAAAATGCGTATGTCGATGTAGCTACGCCACTACCTGTCTGTTAACAAATAATTGTTTATATTATTTGTTAACAATTATAATCCCCTCAACAGGCTTGTCAACATTTCCTAGATTTTTAATTTTCAGGTAGTATGTACCGCGAGGTAAAGCTTCGACATCGAAGGTTATCTCAAAAACACTTTGTTCAGCAGTACTAATCTGATCGAATTTTTTTTAGTATTAACTGTTTTTTGTTAGCATCATTTTATCGGACTAGTAAAACGACCAGCTCCTACTAATAGGACAATCAGCACAGCAACCGTTTTTTATGACTCAGAACAGCTTGCTGAATAGTTAAATAAATCAACTGGTGTCTGCGGGTAATCATACGATTTCTCGTGTGTGCAGTACGGGCCAGTACCGGGGCTATACGATTTAAAATAGTACGTACTGCCAACTTTGGCATCAGCAGGCAGGTTACCTACAGTTACACAATGATCTCTCCCGTGCCAAGTCTCACCAATATGTATTCCTTCCAATTGAACGACATAGGCGCAATCGAAGGCTACAACAGTAGCTTTGTAACAATTCGTTGACTTCACTGTTGGCGTGCCTTCTTGACAGCCAACAAAAAGGTAGAAAGCGAATACAGAAAGCAAACCAGTTATCCGTTTAGACGTTTTCATAATTGCCTGATCGATTAAAAATTGTGTTTCACTCAGAATATCAAAAAAGAATAATAAACGGACATGCTCTTGACAGGTGAGCACGCTGTTAAAAGAACGACAGTGCTTCCTAAGTATGGTTACTATTTTTTTCTTGTACAATAGACCCCATTTCAGAATGAAAAGTTGGAAAATCTATGCTAGAAAAAAATAAATTTTTATCGATCTGATATATCAACCTGTATAAAACATCGGGACCAATCCAGAAGAGATGGCGTTGAGTATTCTGGCAAACTTCAGCAACGATGGCCCGACCGTAGCGCTCGAACGAATCGTTCACCGTATCGAAGAAACTACCATCGGTGACTTTCCGTTAAGAAAGTACTTCAACCAACTACGGGTTTTGGCTCAATTGCGTAACTTAGGTAATCAACTCACAGAGTTAGCTATGGACAATATCACCAAGTTTTTCAGTGTCGAGAAAGACGCCGTTTACATGGTTGGTTTTAATCAGGGAGAAATCAACGCCAAGGTAGCTTTCGTCAAAAATCTACTGAGCAAGGTTTCGTTGACAATTGAGCAAATCGCTGATATTGCCGGGGTAACTGTTGACTTTGTCGACAACGTTCGGCAGGAAATTAAGTCAGGTGAATAACACGCTAATTCAGCCCGGATATTCCCACCACAGCATGTTCTCAAAACGGTCGAACAGGTGAAACTGGTTTTTCTCCAATACCCGTTGCGACGCTACGTTTTCCACATCGGTATCAGCCGTAACACGTAGAACGTCCGGCTGCTGAAGTACCCACTCGACTAGTCCGGCGACCATTTCGGTCATGTAGCCCTGCCGTTGCCGGGCGGGGTAGGTACCGTAGCCGATCTCTACCGTCCCAGTCTCGTCGGGCTCCCCCTTGAATTTTGCTTCGGCAACGATCTGCTGCCGCTCCTCGTCGATCGCTACCCAAATCGTGTGGTACAGCGGATCGTAGCGGGGGTCAAGCAACCGGGGAATAGTATACGCCCGAATGATGCTCAGCAACGGCTCCGTCACCACGCGGGGGCCGGTTCTCAAATGCAGCGCCTGCTCCAGCCGATAACTGTCGGCGATATGGAGTCGCAATTCAGGAAGCGTCAGCGGGCGCAGCGTCAGGCGGGATGTACTTACCATGACCGGTGGTTCACAAATCAATATTGGCCTTCACTAACACTCCACCCACCGTCGATGGTCAGGACCTGACCGGTGGTAAAGCGCGATTGATCGGACATGAAATAGACCGCTGCGCCGGACAAATCGTTGGGATGACCGATCCGTCCGCCGTCGAGGGGTTGTTTGGATGGAATGAATGCCATGATCTTATCGTCGTTGACCGCTCGCTGCGACATGGGTGTTTCGACCAGCGACGGCACCAGCACATTGACCCGGATATTCTGACTGGCATAGTACGACGCGACCGACCGCGAAAAACCAATGACGGCTGACTTGGCGGCCGCGTAGGCATGAGTCGCGAAATAAGCCGGCGACGGCGATTGCCCCAGCACCGACCCCATGTTGAGAATGGTGCCCCCCGACTCCTGCGCCCGAAACGCGCGCACAGCTGCCTGATTCGACAGCATCATGGCTGTCAGATTGGTGTTCATCGTATACTGCCAACCCTCAAGCGTCAGTTCGTGTAGCGGACCGTCGCCAAAACGCCGGCCACTGCCGCCGGCAACGTGATACAGGCCGTCGAAACCACCGAAAATCTGCTGACACAGGCCGATCGCTTTGGACGCCGTTTGCGGATCAGCGGCATCGCCCGACATCGCCAGGCCGTTGCCATTCAGTTGTTGTTCGGCTTTTGCACCGTTTTCCGGGTTGCGACCAACGACGACGACCTGCGCACCTTCGGCCACAAATGCCTGTGCTGCTGCCAGTCCCATACCCGTTGTACCGCCAATAACTACGATCTTTCTATCTGTTAACCACATTTTATTTGCGCGCGCCGTTTGGGCTTTACCCGCAAGAAACGAAATTGCCTGTCTACTCCCAACAGGATTCGTATTCCTGGTAATCCCTTCCCGCATGCGCCTTAAGACTACCTGTTTTGTTTTTCTGTTTGCTGCCGGTTCACTTTGTGCACAGCCCGCCCCAACAATCAGCTACGAGACCAGCGCCGTACATCCGCTCCTGGTGCAGTTCGAAGCAGACCGGGGTAGCCTGAACCGGTTCTACGTTATCGAAAACTCGCCTGAACGCCGGGAACGGTTCAAAAAGCTGCGGACCGACTACCTGGCTCAGTTGCAGGCGTTACCGTTCGAGCAGATGAACACCGACAGCCGGGTCGACTACCTCCTGTTTCAACGGAATCTCCGCAACGATCTGGCCAAGCTGGAACAGGAAGAAACCGAAATGAAACAGATTCAGCCGTGGTTTCCGTTTGCCGGTACACTCTATACGCTCGAAAAAGAACGTCGACGCGGGAAAGTACTCGACGCCCGGCAGGTAGCCGCCGATCTGACCGCGTTGTCGGCACAGGTCGAAGCGGCCCATCGGCAGGTCGAAAAGCTGGGACCGATTGACCCAGCCATTGCCCGCCGGGCTAACCGGACGGCAGTTGGGCTGAAAACGGCCCTCGAATCGGTGTTCAATTTTTACAACGAATACGATCCGCAGTTTACGTGGTGGGTACCGCAGCCGTTCCAGCGAGCCGACAGTTTGCTATCCAATTATGCCGCCCTGTTTGGTCGGCGGGCCAAGCGCAGTTCCGGGGCCAAGACCGACAGCAGTGGTATCGTCGGTACAGCCGTCGGACGCGATGAACTGGTGCGGCAACTTCAGTACGAACTCATCCCCTACTCACCCGACGAGCTGATTCAGATTGCCAACCGCGAATTTGCCTGGTGCGACCGGGAGTTACTGAAAGCATCGCGCGAGATGGGTTTCGGCGACAACTGGAAAGCCGCGCAGGAGAAGGTAAAGAACAGCTATGTCGCACCCGGCCATCAGCCCGAACTGATTTTGCGGCTTTATAACGAATCGATTGATTTTCTGAAGAAGAACGACCTTATCACCATTCCACCAGTGGCCGAAGAAACGTGGCGCATGAGCATGATGTCGCCCGAAAGGCAGCGGGTCAATCCGTTTTTTCTGGGTGGCGAAGAAATCATCATCTCCTACCCGACCGGTAGCATGAGCGAAGCCGACAAACTGATGAGTATGCGCGGCAACAACCCGCATTTTTCGCGTTCGACGGTTCACCACGAACTGATTGCGGGCCACCACCTGGAGTTTTTTATGAATAACCGTTACAAGACCTACCGTAATTTCGACACGCCGTTCTGGGTCGAAGGGTGGTCGCTGTACTGGGAAATGCTGCTGTGGGATAAAGGCTTTCCGCAGTCGCCGGAAGACCGGATCGGGATGCTGTTCTGGCGGATGCACCGCTGCGCCCGCATCATTTTCTCGCTTAATTACCACCTCGGGCAATGGTCACCCCAGCAATGCATCGACTTTCTGGTCGACCGGGTGGGCTTCGAACGCGCCAATGCTGAAGGGGAAGTACGCCGGTCGTTTGTGGGCGGCTACCCACCGCTGTATCAACTGGCGTACATGACAGGTGGCTTCCAGTTTTACGCGTTGCAAAAAGAACTGGTCGGCAGTGGTAAGATGACCAACAAGCAGTTTCACGACGCGATCATGCGGATGAATGCGCTACCCGTCGAGATGATCCGCGCGATTCTGACCGATCAGCCGTTGCGCCGTGACTTCAAAACCAACTGGCGCTTTTACGCACTGGATGGCGCTAAAAAATAAAACCCGGCAAAGTTGCCGGGCTTATTCAGTAGCACTCTATCAACACGTGTGACCTTACGGCCACAATCTCTAAAGGGTCATTCAGTATGCAGGCTGGTTAGCCATTGACGACGATGGTGTGCGTCAGCGTATAGCCGCCGGATACACTGCCGGATACACTCGCCAGTTCGTTGGCGTAGCCATCGCCGAACACGTTATCTTTTTCGTTCAGGGTGTCCTGCGCCCCTTTGGTATAGCCATACGACTGCCCTGTGGTGTACACCGTATTCGAGATATCGTACGGAAAGGCAATCTGCGTTACGAGCAACGACTTCCCCGACGCGTCGTAAATGTGTACGTGAACGTGGGGAGCACGACCGCTATACCAGCCGGGGAAAATCGACGTGAACGAGACGAGTCCGTTGGTATCGGTCGTCTGCCGCCCACGCAGGAAATCGACATTGGTGTAGTTCGTGCTTTGCATGCCGGTTCCACCGTATTCCGAATAGCTACCGTCTTTATCGCAATGCCAGACGTCGACCAGCGCTCCCGACACGGCAGCGCAACTGGCGTTGGCGTTCTTGATGGTGATGTTCATCGTGAACGCGACGCCTGTTCGGTCATCGCGGATGTCTTTCCGGACGAAGTTGGCCGGCGACTTGGTGGGAAAAGGGCCTGCCGTTTCCGAGTTGGTGACCGTACAATTACTGGCCGAACTACCGTTGGTCGATCCACCCGATGCCGTTGTCGATTCTGTCGACGTCGACGCGGGATCGACAGTGGTCTGATTACAGCTGCTGATGGC
Organism: Spirosoma oryzae; assembly: GCF_003002825.1. Taxonomy (GTDB): domain Bacteria; phylum Bacteroidota; class Bacteroidia; order Cytophagales; family Spirosomataceae; genus Spirosoma; species Spirosoma oryzae. Next base: position 138,084 of record NZ_PVTE01000004.1, read on the forward strand.
GACGATGCCCAGCAGGCTACCGAACCCGCGTTTCAAAAAGTCTTTTCGTTCCATACCTAACCTGCTCGTTCTGAGTACGTTTTTTTCTAATAGGATAGCGCCCTATTTATAAGCTTTCCCTCCGTCGCCCCGACTACAGACCAATCGGTCGATGCCCTGGATTCGTCGGTAAACCGGAAAGGTTACTGATTGTCTCTATTGATTAGCAGTACGTCGGCCAGACATAAAGCGTTGCAGCGCGTCGTTGCTATTCAGTTCCTGCGGTTGAAAAGTCAAACAGAACGAGTGGTAACGCGTATTTTCGCCATCAGAATCGACTTCTTCCCCAACGTGGCTACTTTCTTCGACATCCATACCATCCTGTTTACCGTCTGGGGGTATCCCATGAGTTACCTGGAGTTTTTCGGCGTGGTGTCGGGCGGCTTGGCCACCTGGCTGGCGGCACGGGCCAATGTCTGGAGCTGGCCCGTTGGCGCGGGCAGCGTGACGCTGTTTTTTTTCCTGTTCTACCAGATTCAGCTTTATCCCGACATGTTTTTGCAGGTCTTTTTTCTGATTACGAACCTGTACGGCTGGTGGCGCTGGACACACCCAAACGCCGGTGAAGCCGATAGTCAGAACGAACTCCGTATAACTCGCCTGATCGGTCGTCCGCTGATACTTACGTTGACAGGTGGACTGGTCGCTACGCTGGGGCTGGGAGCACTGGCGCAGAACCTTCACCGGCTATTTCCGGTACTCTTCAGTCAGCCCAGCGCCTTCCCTTACCTGGACTCATTTACAACCGTCATGAGCATCATCGGTACGTTCATGATGATCCACAAAAAGCTGGAATGCTGGTGGGTCTGGCTGATTATCGACCTCATCAGTACATACATCTATTTCGTGAAAGGGGTGAAGCTGGTCGGTATCGAATACGCCGTTTTCTGCCTGATTGCTTTCCAGGGAGCCTGGCACTGGACCCGTGAATATCGGTCGTACCAAACAGCTTGACAGCCGGCTCACTTATAGCTGGAGTAGCCTACTCTGTCGACTAAACGGACTTATCAACTTGGTAGTCAGCTCATTATTTTATTGCTATCCGCTTTATTGTAAGAAACCACCCAAGTGTTAATGTATGTATAATATTTATGATTAAAATAAGAATTTAAGTCTCTAACCTACTGATAACTATGAACTTAAAATTTAAGTAATATAATTTTGCGAAAAAACCAAACGAAAAACCGCTTATGGCAGTTGCCAAACAATTTCTAAAAAGTAAGCCTGTTGCCAAAGTAACGTTCGAGTTGCCAGCCGAGGCTGTCAATGGTGCCAAAACGGTAGCCGTAGCCGGTGAATTCAACAACTGGGACGTAGCAGCTCAGGCGTTGAAGAAGCAAAAAGACGGTTCGTACAAAACGACGGTTGAACTGCCCGTTGGTGGTGAGTACCAGTACCGGTACATCCTCGACGGTACGAAATGGGAAAACGACTGGGCTGCCGATAAGTACGTAGCCAGCGGTGTTTCAGGAGAAGAAAATTCAGTAGTCGTTCTGTAAGAACAGTCATAAAAAAAGGGTGGCTAAACAACGTTGTTTAGCCACCCTTTTTTTGTTTGCTCGTTCCGAACCCTGAACGAATCAGTTAAATACACTTTCTCTTCGCGATAAAAGCAATCTCTGTCCTCTATTATTTTCAAATCGCTACCGCAACCAAAATACAATAGATACGGAGATCACAATTTGTATATTTCTCAGAAGCACTGCACAACTTTATTTGTATTATGTAACTAAAAATAGAATCAGTTGATAAGATGCGCTAGTTAAGACTTACAAAAATAAAAAATTAACGGAGCAGTCAGGGGAGATGGTACAAGATAAATGCTTAAACTGTTATTCTGCTCCAAGCCTATGTCTACTTATCAATCTGGCCGTATTCTCTTAGTTAACAGCTTACTCATTATCACGTTCAATGGGCTATTATACTGGCAACCCGTTAAAAATCTACTGACTCAACGACAAGCGGGTATTTTGATCGGGTTGGTCTTTTACGCCATTCAGTTTGCCGTTACTTACCGTTTATCGGGTTCACAGAAAACCTGGTTAATTCAGCCATTCCAAACCAAATATGTTGTATCAGCACTGGCAGCAATAGTTGTCGCACAGGGCATAACTATTTGTCTTATTGTAGGTTTGACGACATATCATCAAACAGATTCTGTTTCAAGCCAAATCACATCCTTCTTACTCGTATTCGTTCTCAACTCGTTGCCAGGGGCCTTACTGGAAGAATGGTTATTCCGTTACTTACCTTTTCGTCTTGGTCAACAGGCAACAAAACGATACCAACCTGTACTATACTGTTTGGGAGCGTTAGTTCTCTTTACCTTACTTCATATTCCTGCTTATCTTCTTCAATACAATCTTGGCTTAGTTGAACTAGGTAAAGTTTTTATGATGGGTATACTTTTTATGGTAGTCTATTTATTAACCCGAAACTTAGTTTTCACCGCCTTTTTTCATGGATTAACGAATAAACCATTGTACGTTGTTGAATCCCCCTATTACTGGTTGTACTTCTATATAAGTGTGTTAGTAGTTAGCATGTGTTGGGCAGTATTGAATCGAAAGAGACATCACAATTCAGCTACTATATAAATGCAATTCTGCAAACCATGTGGATAAAGTAGACAATAAATAGGCCACCTTATCCACATGCTCTTTCACTGCTCTACACCGCAAAACTATCGGACTCAATGTAGGCGTTGATGACGGCGGTTTCACCGTCTTTGCCAGGCATTGAGTTGCCGTGTTCCATGCCGAAGATAAAGTCTTTATTCTCGGCTTTGGCTTTTTTGTACACGTGCTGAAGCACTTTCTTGTAATTAATCTCGCCCGTTGTCGGCTCCTTCCGGCCGGGGTTATCGCCGATCTGAAAATAGGCAATTTCAGGCCATGTCCAGTCAATGTTATTGATGACGTTACCCTCGTTTTTCTGCATATGGTAGATGTCATACAGCAGCTTGCATGACGGGCTATTGACGCCCCGGCAGATTTCGTACGTCTGATCGGAGGTGCGCAGGAACAGGTTAGGCGTATCGCTCAACGGCTCCAGCACCATAGTCAGGCCGGCGGGTTCCAGAATTTCGGCACCCCGACGCAGCGCATCGATCACGTTACCGGTCTGTACACCGATCGGTAGTCGCCGTTCGAAATCACCCGGCACCACGGTCGTCCATTTCGCGTTGACGCGTTTCGCCGTTTCAACCGCTTTCCGGCAACCGTTCAGGAAAATATCGATGTACTCGGGTTTTCCAGCAGCCAGCGTGTTTGCGCCGTTGCCGCCTTTATCGAGTACGAAAACGCCCATCGTGATGCCGAGCCGGGCCATTTCCTTGGCCATCTTTTCCTGCTGGGCCACATCGCGCCCCATCATGCCATTGTCTTCAAAGGCCGTGAAGCCCATGTCAGCCATGAATTTTAGCTGATCGATCGGGTCTTTACCGGCCGTATTTTCAAACATGCCGATGTGTGGGGCATATTTGAGTTTAAAACTATGCTTCGCCAACAAAGCCGGTTGTGAATGCCAGTTCTCGGCAAGGGCTGCCCCCGTACTAACCAATGCGGTACTCGCTAATCCCGCCGTCGTTTTCACAAAGTTACGTCGTTTCATACTGTCTTGAACTGTGATTCATTTGATTGATATGATTGCGCTGATGTCTTGAACTATGATGCGTCTGATTGGTGTGATTAGCTATGATTCTCTTTTAGGAATTAGCGCAATCAATTAATCAGACGAGTCAAAGTTCAAGACAATCTGAACTATGATTTGTCTGATTCGCGTGATGGACTTTGATTTTTCTTCTCTCAATCAACGAGATCATACCAATCACACGAATCACAGTTCAAGACCAATCAGCGGTTACGTTTTAGTGTGCTTAGGTAGTCGACCAGGTCGACGAGTTCCTGTGTACTCATGCTCTCCTGCAGGCCCGACGGCATCATCGACGTTTCGGTCGTTTTCATCGACTTGACATCCGACATTTTGTAGTTCTGCACGACGCCACCGGGGAATTTCATTTGCAGGTCAGTCTCGGTTTTACTTGAAATAATACCCGTCAGCATCGTACCATCTTTCAGCTTGATTTCCGACGTTTCGTAGCCGAAGCTGATTCCGGCGTCGGGGTGCAGGATGGCCAAGTATTCTCCCTCCTTCGACAGTTTCGAGCCGATTTCCGACAGCTTCGGACCGAAGTCCATACCTTCGCCGTTGACCTGATGACAAATGGCACAGTTGGCTTTGAATACTGTCAGGCCGCGCGCGGCATCACCGTTCATCGCCATCAGTTCCGCCACACCGGGTAGCTTCTTACCCGCACTCGTCTGGTTACCGTCGAGGTAGCTGGCAGCCTGAACACGGATATTTTTGCGCCAGTCGCCACTAACGCCTTGTGCAGCCGCTTTTTTGTAGTCGCCCTTGATCTCCCCCGCTTTGAGCAGTGCGATAACCATATCGGCTCCATCCATACTACCACCCAGCGAACGGGTGGCGTTCATCCGCAGATTGGCCGGGCGTTTCTCATCCAACGCTACCGTTTTCAAAATCGCTACGGATTCTTTACTGCCCACGTTCCGCAGCGCCGTTACCATGTGCATGGCGTCATCGGCATTACTACCGTCGATCGTTGCCCAGATCAGCTCACTGCCTTTCTGCCGTAGCAGTTGACGAGCCGCATCGCGACCCATACCCACGTCGTACTTAGCCAGTGTCAGCTTTTGCAGTCGCCCTCTTTCCGATGCAGGCTCGTACCGACTGACCAGTTCGATGTACTCGGGTGTACCGTAACTCTGATCGAGCAGTTGCGCCAATGCCTGTTGCGTGGCCGGATTCTTCCGTACGAAGTCGGGATCGAGGTGACGCAGCACCAGTCGCGACACTTCGGTCGAACCACGATTCTCGTTCAGGATGTTCAGCAGCGCGGTCGATTTTTCGGTGGCACCGGGATTGAAATCGAACGCCCGGAAATAGCGTAGGCGCGTGTTCATATCGGTACGGGAGTCGCCTGCCAGCCTGGCCAGCATCGGTACCGACTCTTTGGTACGGGCCCGCCAGATAATGTCACGCCCGGCCGCCGAAGCCGTCGGATCGTTCGCCTGTTGCTTTAACCAGGCTGTGTAGTAGCGGTCCCAGTTGCCGTCAGCGCCGATACCCAACGCTTCCAGATACCAGCGGTCAGTCCCGTCGTGTTTGCTGGCCAGTTGCGCCCACAACGCCGGTGCATCGGCGTTTTTGCTCCCTCGCAGCGCAATCGCACAGTCGCGTCGTACCTGCGGATTCACATCGTTAACCAGTTGTTTCACAGCCGCTATTGCCGCGTCAGCCCCAAGCTGACGAGCGGCTCGCAGTGCGGTAATGCGCAGATCGGGATTGCTATTTTTCAGGGCGGCCGTTACGTATTTCGACCCGTTTTCTCCTTTGCTCAGTACCCACAGCGCCCTCGCCTGCATACGCGGATTGGGATTGTTTTTGTACAGAGCGACCAAGGCTTTCTCCGCCTTTTTACCCATACCATGCAACGTCTGCCAGGCGGCATACCGCACATCCATGTTTGGACTTTGCAGCGCGTCGACAGCCCCTTCGACAGTTGTCAAATCGAGTTTTGGAATCGTATACGGCGAATTCGGTGGAGCGACCCGGTACACACGTCCTTTGCTTTGGTCGCCTGCCTGATGCCCACCCACACCGGGGTCGTACCAGTCGGCGACGATAAGTGAGCCATCGGGCGCTACGCATACGTCGGCCGGACGGAACCACTGATCGCGGGCTCCTTCCAGGATGTTGACGATACTGGCTTTATACCCGGCACCATCGTTCTGCACCGTGTACGACCGGACCACGTTCGGGCCAGCGTCGCAGTGGATAAGCTGATTTTGAAAGACCGGCGGCAGCAGGTTGCCTTCGTACACGAGAATACCCGTCGGCGAACCCGCACCGGTTTGCAGCAGGTTGGGTACCGAACCGGGATCATTCAGGTGCCAATGCCGCTGAAATGTTTCTTTCTCCAGATTTTCACGATTAGCCTGCCAGCCTGCGCCCGTCATCTCGTCGGTATAGCCGTAGTTGCCATACTCCATGACGTAGTTGATACGCGTGCTCTTGTTGCCATCGTCGTCATTGTCCGACTGCCAGAGCGTACCGTATGAGTCGACGGCAACCTCGTAGTTGTTGCGGAAATTCTGCCCAAGCAACTCGACGTTTTTCCCGCCCGGGTCGCAGCGAAATACCAGCCCCTGCCGGAAATTAGTCGTGTTGATGGGTTTACCCGTGGCGATATCGACGACCGGTTTGTTGTCTTTATCCAGCAGTTGGCCGCCTTCGTTACCAAAATTGAAATACCATTTACCGTCGGGACCGGCAACAAAGGTGTGCATGCCGTGGTCGTGCTGCACCCCACCGATACCAGTGAAAAGCAACTCTTTCCGGTCCGCTTTGTCGTCGCCGTTATCGTCGGTCAACAGCCAGACGTTGGGACTGTCGGAGACGATAACCTGATTCCCCTGCACCCAGATGCCCAGTGGCGATTCAATAGCCGGGTCCTGGAAAAAGACTTTGCTGTTGTCAGCCTTACCGTCGTGGTTATCGTCGGTGAGAATGACAATGCGGTCACCTTCGGGCCGGGTCGGATTACCGTTGATACCGGGTCGGTAGTTATATGCTTCACAAACCCAGACACGCCCTTTCGCATCGACGTCGATGTTTGTCGGGTTGACCAGCATGGGTTCGGCGGCAAACAACGTCGCTTCCAGGCCCGGTGCTACGTTCAGACTACCGACAGCGTACTTCGGATCGTGTTTGTCATCGTCGGTCAGGCTGATAAACAACCGATTGAGGTAATCGCTCGACGCCAGATTGAGGTTACGATTCTGATAGGCACCGATCAGTAGACTACCTGCCAGCAACCCAGCCGCCGACACCCGCAACACGTTCATGTTCATGTGGTTTGTATTGTTTTATGTAGAGACGCAATCCTTTGCGTCTCAGCACCCGGATGGCTGCTCTGTCGGTTGCTGACGCGTGCTGAGACGCGAGGGGTCGCCGGTCCGCCGGTGCGGTCTCTACAAAATCAGATATTCCGTTTCTTCATTTCTTTCACGGCGAAATCGGCTGCGCGGGCAGTCATGGCCATGTACGTCAGCGATGGATTCACGCACGACGCTGAGGTCATAAAGGCCCCATCCGTCACGAATACGTTCTTCACCCCGTGGACCTGATTGTTGCCGTTCAGGACTGACGTTTTCGGATCACGACCCATGCGGGCGGTACCCATTTCGTGAATGGCCATCCCCGGATACGAGCCGTTGTCGTAGCCTTTCACGTTTTTCAGACCGGACCGTTCGAGCATTTCGACGGCGTCGTTCTGCATGTCTTTCCGCATCTTCTTCTCGTTGTCCTTGAATTCGGCGTCGAACACGACAAGCGGCATCCCCCACTTGTCTTTGTTAGTTTTGTCGAGGTACATGCGGTTTTCGTAGTACGGCAACGTTTCGCCGAAACCACTCAGGCCCATCGTCCACGGACCGGGTTTGGTCATATCTTCCTTGTAGTCGGCCCCGAAGCTCAGCTCGGCAATTTCGCGCTGCCAGTTTTGCCGACTGCCGCTGCCCTGATAGCCAAACCCGCGCAGGTAATCGCGCTTGTCGTTGCCGATGTTGCGGTAACGTGGTACGTAGATACCGTTGGCCCGCCGACCGATGTAGTATTTGTCGAGATCGCCTTCCCAAATACCCGATGCCCCCGTACGGAAATGGTGATCCATCAGGTTGTGGCCCAGTTGTTCCGAGTCGTTACCGAAGCCGTTCGGAAAGCGGTTGGACGTCGAGTTCAGCAGAATAGCCGTTGACCCAAGCGCACTGCCGCAAACGAAGATGATTTTGGCTTGATACTGCCGTTCCTGTAGGGTTTTGGCGTCGACGACGCGCACCCCGGTCGCCCGCTTCTGATTTTCGTCGTACAGAATATTCGTCACCACCGAATCCGGGCGCAACGTCAGCCGACCCGTTTTTCCGGCGTAGGGCAGCGTACACGACTGCGTACTGAAGTAAGCGCCGTACGGACAACCCATGGCGCAGCGGTTCCGATACTGACACGGAGCACGACCGATACCCGTCTGGGCTTCCATCGCTTTCGACAGGTTGGCCACCCGACCAATGGTCATGGTACGGCCCGGAAACTCTTTCTCGATGCGCTTCCGCACTTCTTTCTCCACGCAGTACATCTCCATCGGTGGCAGAAAGTCGCTGTCGGGCAGTTGCGGCAGGTTGAGTTTCTCCCCCGAAATACCGACCACTTTCTCGACGTACGAATACCAGGGCGCCACGTCTTTGTACCGAATCGGCCAGTCGACGGCGATACCATCTTTCAGGTTTCCTTCGAAGTCGATATCGCTGAGCCGATACGATTGCCGCCCCCACATGATCGATTTTCCCCCAACGATATTCGGCCGGTACCAGTCGAACCGTTTCTCCTCCTTGTAGAGCGAGTCGGTATCTTTCATCCAGTACGTTTCGGTATTTTCGTTGTACGGGTAGTCGCGCATCAGCTTGGGGTGCGTTTCCTTCTGCTCCATCGTCAGCCGCCCGTTGTACTTCAGTTCCCAGGGGTCTTTCGTAGCGTTCGGATAGCCCGTAACGTGTTCGAGCTGATGGCCTTTTTCGAGCATCAGCACGCGTAAACCTTTTTCGGTCAGCTCTTTGGCTGCCCACCCGCCCGATACCCCGGAGCCAATCACAATGGCATCGTAGGTCATTTCCTTGGCGGCATCTATGTTTAAGTTCATTTGCTTAGAGTTGAAAAGTTGTATGGTTGTAGAGTTGTAAAGTTTTAGGGTCATAGAGTTGCTGCCTAGCGCGGCTACCGGCCGGTACTGGACGCGCCAGCCAACTTTACAACTATCCAACTTTAAAACTTTATAACTTTCAAAGAGCCCACGTTTTCTGACCCGGTTCGATCGGTTTGCAGCCATCGAACTGACCCGGAACCGGAAGATAGGCCAGCGCCTTTGTCGCGCCGATTTCGGAGGTGAAGTAGCCCAGCGTCGTCAGTTCTTTCATGCGCAGGAAGAAGGGCTTGTCGGCGGTGGTCGTTTGTTTGACCATCTCGATTTTCTGCGCCTTGTCGAGGTTCATAAACCCGTTGCCGAACTTGGTTTTACTGTCGGCATCCAGTTTGGACAGACCGCCGTAAAACGCTTCCTGATCGGCTTTCGGGTAACAGTCACGCATGACACGGATAATGAATTTCTGAGCACCGGCCGCTTTTGCACCCGGCGTGCCGGTCGTCGGAATGATTACGTCAGCGACTTCGGCCAGCAGGGCTTCCTGTTCGGGCGTAACTGCCAGACCGGGCGTGGTATTGAGGACCTGCCCCATAGCACCGGCGACACTGGGGGCCGCCAATGCTCCGCCCAGTAACAGGGCCACGTGCTGTATTGCTTCTCTGCGTTTCATCAAAAGCGGTTTTAGCAATTGGTTAGTCGTTTTCCGTGTGCCACTCAGTCGTTTATTTGCTGACGTGACTTGATTGCGAACGAAAAACGGCAAATACTACTTAAAGACAACATTCGGTGGTTTATCACCTACGTTCATCAAAAAATATCCGTCGGCCGACCGGCATCTACTTACTCTATGCATGATTTACCCCTTTTTGTGGGGCTATTGACACTCGTCACAGCGCTGGCTGCGGCCGCCGAACGAATCCGCATCGCGACACCGATTCTGCTGGTGCTGGCCGGCATTGCGATCAGTCTGGTACCGGGCCTGCCTAACATTGCGCTGAGTCCCGACGTCGTCATCCTGCTGTTTCTTCCACCGCTGATTTATTCGTCGGCCTGGAATATGTCGTGGCCCGACTTCAAGGCTAATTTCAACGCCATCTTCCTGCTGGCCTTCGGGTTGGTTATTTTCACGACGGCGGGCGTAGCCTGGGTAGCACACACGTTTATTACCGGCTTTTCGTGGCCAATGGCCTTTGTATTAGGCGCTACCGTATCGACAACCGACCCGATTGCGGGTACGGCGATCATCAAAAAGATGGGCTTACCGCGACGGGTCGTCACGATTCTGGAAGGCGAAAGCCTGGTCAACGACGGGACGGGGCTGGTGGTATACCGCTACGCCGTACTGGCCGTCACGACGGGGCAGTTTGTGCTGATGAAAGCAGGGGGCGACTTCCTGCAAAGCGTAATCGAAGGAATTGCCATTGGCCTGGGTCTGGCCTGGCTTGTCAAGCGTATCCATCGGCTGACGACGGGAACGCCGGTTATCGAGACCACACTGTCGTTCATTACCCCGTTCGCGGGCTACTTGCTAGCCGAACAATGGCATGTGTCGGGGGTACTGGCCGTACTGTCGTCGGGTTTGTACCTGACGCTGCGGTCGTCGGAATATATGTCGCGCCGGGGGCACCTGGAAACGCTGGGTGTCTGGAATGTCGTGACGTTTCTGCTGAACGGTATCGTGTTCGTGCTGATGGGGCTGCAAATACGGGACATCCTTTTTTCCAGTACCAGCAATTATTCATTCGGTCGGCTTATTCTCTACGGCACCATCGTCAGTCTGGCGGTTATCATCGCCCGCTTTATCTGGGTCTTTCTGGTCCACTACATGCCGCGACTGCTCCTGAGTCGGCAAAAAAATGGGCTGGTCCCATCATTGAAACTGGTGGTAGTGATCGCCTGGACGGGTATGCGTGGGGTGTTGTCGCTGGCAACGGCGCTGGCCATACCGCTGACGCTGGCTGATGGTTCGCTATTCCCGCAGCGCGACCTCATCATCTTTATCGTGTACTTCGTCATTTTCGTTACCCTCGTCATACAGGGCCTGGCGCTACCATACCTGATTCGCCTGCTGAATATCAAGCCCGACGTGCGGGCCGAGCAGAAAGAAATCAAGCTGCGGATTCGACTGGCGTCGCTGGCGATCGAACACCTGGAAGCCGAGCACTCGATGAACAACGAAGTTTCCGACGAAGTCCTGAGCGTACTTAAACACAAATACGAGTCGCGAATCAATCGGCTCTGGCTCAAGCAGGGTGGCCAGAAGCGCAAGCACATCAACGAGTCCGAACTACGGGAAACACGCCGGATTCAATTGGAAATCATTCGGGTAGAACGGGCCGAAGTAACCCGCCTTCGGCGTACGGGCGAACACGACGATGAAGTTCTCCGCGCCATCCTGTTTGAACTCGACCTGGAAGAAGGCCGGCTGGAATTAGAAGAGGTGTAGTTTACGGTATACAGTTTACGGTTTTCGGTTAGACACCGCCGAAAGGCTACGTCCTCCCAACCGTAAACTGTATACTGAATCACTGTAAACCGTACGCCTACCGGAAAAAGAACCGCGCGGGATAAATTTCGGCGCGGATCGAATCGATCAGGGCACCACTTTCCTGGTAGCGAATCACGTAGCCGGCCTGCGTGTAATTGACCGGATTCTGCGTCCCGTAGAACATACCCGTGTTGGGATCGATACCGATGGCGCTGAACGAACGGTTCTGCACAGCCGTCGTCGGAACGCTGGTATCGGTGATGGCAAAACGATACGTACGGCTTCCCGTCGAGAAATAGAAGCTCCGCTTATCGCGACTGATGGCCACACTCGTCGGAGTCGAATTCAGTGGTACACGCTTCTCGACGGTCCGGGCACCGGGGTTGTAACAAATCATCGTCTGACCGACCAGTACCCACAATTTACCATTGGCATCGACGGCAATGGGCTCGGGCGCTCCGCCCATGTCGATCTTCTGGACGACTTCGTCGGTGTTGACATTGATGATCGCCATCGTATTGTTACCGCCGTAACTGACGCTACCGACGAATACTTCGCTGCCGACGAGCACCATACCCTCGGCAGCCTTCACGGCCGCGATTTTCTTCGTTACCGTACCCGAATTCACGTCGACCACAGCCACATAACCGGGGTCTTTGAAAAACGTACCAGCACTGTAGTCGCCTGACACGTCCCAGCAGCTGACATACGCTTTGTTAGGCGCTGCGTAAATTGCCCGACGGGGGTTTTCGATGTCGGGCGTTTTCAGCGTTGCCCGACTTTTGAACGTACCGTCTTCCACGATCTCAACCTTATCCTGACCAACCTTGTCGTTGTCAACCAGGATCAACATTTTCCCGTTGACGTCGGCGAGGTCCTGCACACCGCCCGCCATGTCCAGGCTGGGATTAGCCGTTTTAAAGATATTCGTCTGGACAGTGTTACTACCGGTTGCGACGTACGATACCGACCCGTTGTTCTGCTGGAAATTTCCCTGATTAGCAATATAAACACCTGACTCGTAGACCGATGGCTCCGGATCGGCGGTTTTACAGTTCCACAGGCTCAGCGTGAGTATACTGGTGACGAGTCCGGTTGTAATGTGTTTGTTCATGGGTGATTGGCTGGTAATGAAAAAAGAACATTGATGGCGACGCTACGACCCGGCATGGCGTTGCGCCGTACGCTGATGAACAGCGCGTCGAACAGGTTATTGACTTGACCCTGTAACCGGAAAGCGGCTTTGGCTACCCGTATCTGCGTTTCAGCCAGCAGGTTGGCCAGTAGTACGCCCCGAAAATACTGCGTGTTATCGGCGGTGATATACCGGCGCGAACTTGTCTGCATCTGCACCGACAGCCGCGACCGTCCCCGCTGCACCCAAGCGTTGAGCGTCCCCGTATGTACTGGTACGTAGGGCAACTGCTTACCCAGAACGTCGCGGGCGTAGCGATCGTATGCGCGTTCCTGTGAGGTACGTGTCAGCGCGTAGCCCAACCGTACCCCGGCCTGCCAGCCCGCCTGTGTATAGGTAAGTGTGCTGGCCAGTTCGCCCCCCCGCGCCACAACCAGTTGCAGGTTTTCGACGTGATAATCGGTCGCCGGGTTCCACAGTACCCAGTTGTCGACCCGGTTACGATAAGCGGTCAGATCGGTGGTTAGAGTCAGCGTGGGTGTCAGCGCGCTGGTCAGTGCTAAACCGCCTTCCAGGTTGACGCCCGATTCGGGTTTTAAATTCGGATCGCCCAGTTCGACCCAGTAGCGTTCGTTCAGCGTCGGCACCCGATAGCTGCGTCCGATCGACGCTTTCGCCGTCAGCGTCGTCTGCGCGCGTTGCATTAGTTTGTATTCAGCGCCCAGCGACGGCGTCAGCGGTGGATTGAAGCGGGTCACGAACGCCTGCCGGATATTAGCCGACACCAGCCAGCGTTCCGTTTGCAGGCGAAGTAGTGCGTACACATCCTGCCGGTTTTCGGTAATCAGTTGCCCACCGTAGCCATCCGTTCGGGTGCGGTAGTGCGACCACTCTCCGCCGGTTCGCAGGTTTACCGTTACCCTGCTCAGGCCGGGCCACAGCCGAAACTCGCGCTCGACACGGCCGATAAACCGGTCGGTTTCGGTATGACTGGGATTCGTAAAATCACTTTTGGCGTAATCCATCAGGTCGCGAATCCAGCCCAGCCGCATTGTCATGGTCCCGGCGGCATAAGTCGTCAGTAAGCGCGACGACTGCGTTCGGGTTCGCTCCCGCGCGACAGTATCCTGCGGACTCAGTATCAAATCATTATCTGTCAGCCAGGCGTTGACCGACAGCTGCCGACCGTTCCGGTGCTGCACGTACAAGTCCTGCACCAGCCCCCGCTGGGCTGTCGTTGCCTGATCGACGAAGTAATTGCGGAATTCGCGGTACGGGTAGTCGTTATTGAGCTGACTGCGGTAGAGGTATGTCCGACCCGACACCTGCCAGGCTGCCCCCGGCGCACTGCTGTAGCGAAGGCCCAGTTGCGTTTGCTTGTTGCGGAACGAAGCCAGTTGCTGCCCCACCGTCACGCCTAGCCGCGTTTGCCAGTCGGCCTGACTCCCCAGCAGAATGCTACCACCCACGGCATCCGAGCCGATGGCACTGGCCCCCGACCCGTACTGCACAGCCAGTTTGTCGAACCCGGCTACGGGAACGGTCGAAAAGTCAGTTTGGCCGAGGTTTGGCTGATTGATGTTGATACCGTTCCAGAGCACTGCCGTGTGATTGGCCGACGTCCCCCGAAAGGCGACCGTAGCCAGTTGACCGGGGCCGTAACTTCTGAACGCCAGTGGTGTGTTATAGGTCAGCAGGTCGGTGATGGTACTAAACCGGAACTGGAGCAAGGTCGTCGAGTCGATCCGCTGTAGTTTTTGCCCCGCCAGAAATCGTTCGGGTGCAATCGCCCGCACCGTTACCGCCGACAACGACACAGCGGAGTCGGATACGGATGTGGTCGTTTGCGCCAGCGCACCCACAGACCAGCCAGCCAGCAGCGAAAGCCCAATAGCCCCCAAAAAACCTCCGTGGGTTTTCACAATCAGATTTAGTTCTCGTGCGTGTTTGCGTCAGCACGCGACCGGGCCGTTTCCTCCGAACGATTCGGCAGCGGATGGTCATCGGCAGGTCTCCTGGCTCGTCATCCCGATTCGGACCTTCCCGCCCGCAGGCAGTGGTCATGCAGTGTGAACCGGGTTAATACAGACTTACAGTTGCGGGGACAGCGTCGGTTCTGCACCGACTTCCCTTTTAAGCCGTGAAGGCCGCCATGAAGCGACATCAGGCACCGATAACTCGGGACAAAGGTAGGGGAATCACCCAAAAAAACAGCCCCGAATAGTCGGGGCTGCGCAATTGAACAGGTGGAATAGCAACGGAAAGACTACCTCGTTACCCGGTAAGCCAGGGGTGGTTACCCACTATATACCAGTTGGTCAAACGTATATAGCCCCCTTAGTCCGTCCTATGTTTATTGATTGAGCGGTATAAACGGGTTCGTAAACGGTAACCGGACAGTCACAAAAGATGACTTAGAAACCTTCCGCCTTGATTTCTTTCTCCGTAACGGTCCCGTACTTTTTGACCTTATCCCGAATGTCGGCGGCTTTACCAATGAGCACGAACTGTAGATTTTTGGCAGGGAAGTACGTGTCGATGATCTGACGCGTCCGGGCCACGGTCAATCCGTCGACGTTCTTCTGAAAATTGTTGATAAACGATTCGTCGTAGCCCATGCTGAACATATCCGTCAGCAGATTAGCCAGCGCCGACGCCGATTCGTAGCGGGGCGGAAAATCAGCTTTGACGTAGTTCTTGGCCGATGCCAGCGTCTTCTCATCGATACCGGTGCGATGCAGACTGTCGAGTACATGCACGGCCAGGTCGATGGCGGGGATCGTGCTGCTGTTCTTGGTAAACGTCGACACCACGAACGTACCACTGTTCCGGTACGTCGCAAACCGGCTGCTGGCCCCGTAAGTCAGGCCCGAGTTTACCCGCAGCGCATCGTTGAGCCACGACGTGAATCGCCCGCCCAGAATCGTGTTGACCACCGTGACAGGGATAAAATCGGGGTTACTCTGCTTGATCCCTTTTCCGCCGATAACGAACGTGGTTTCGCGGGCGTCGTCTTTGTTGACCAGCAGCACGCGCGGACTGGTAAAGCTCAGCGTCGGCTCGCCCAACCGGGGTGCCGTTGCCTTCGCCGTTTTCCAGTTGCTGAACAGGTCGGTTACGCGCTTCTTCATCGCAGCCGTGTTGAAATCACCCACGATAGCGATAGCAGCCCGGTCGGTGGTGTAATTTTTCTGGTAGAACTGCCGCACGTCGTTCGCCGAAATCGCCGATACCGATGCAGGCGTGCCCGAAATCGGGTTGGCATACGGATTATCCCCGTAAACGAACCGGCCGAAATACGCGCCAATGACCGACCGGGGGCTTTCCTTCTGCTGCGTCAGCTGAAGCAACAGCCGCTGTTTATACTTGTCGAACTCAGTCTGGTTGAAGGTCGGTTTGGTCAGCACGTCCTGGATAATGTCGAACAGCAGATCCTGATCTTTGACCGCAAACGAAGCCGTCAGTTTGGCCACCTCCTTGCCGCCATACGTTTCGATGCTGGCACCGACGTATTCCGTTTTGGCTTCCAGCTGCTCTTTGGTATAGCGCGAACTGCCAAACAGCAGGGCGTCGGCGGTCATATTAGCCAGCCCGTAGCGCGTACCGTCCTCAACCGCCCCGGCATCGAATACCGTCGACACGTTGATAAGTGGTACTTCGTGCTGCTCCATCAGGTAGACGGTCAGCCCGTTTTTGAGGGTGAATTTTTGAAAGGGCGGCACCTTAAACGTTTGTGCCTGCGCCAATCCTGCGATCAGCAGGGTAGTAACGAGTATGAGAAATTTCTTCATGTTGATCGATAGATGAATTAAACACAGAGACAACAGAGAATTTCACAGAGCCCACAAAGGCACTCTGTTTTCTCCGTGAAATCTCCGCTCCTCTGTGTTTAACTACTCAATTCGCGCCGGCAACTTTTTTCGTTTCCGGTAACAGATAACCCACGGTGCGGTTGCGCATGGTGAGGTACGTTTTGGCAACGCGCTGCACGTCTTCTTTGGTTACTTTTTCGTAGAGCGACGGTGCTTCGTACAGCTTTTTGTAATCACCGAAATACAGTTCATAGGTACCCAACGAGTTGGCTTTGCCGTTGATGGTTTCCATCGTGTGGTAGAACTCCATCAGCTTCTGATTCTTCAGCTTCTGTAGTTCGACGTCGGTAATGCCGCTTGTGACGATCTTTTCGATCTGATGCTCGACCGCGCGTTCGAGCTGCTCCGCCGACACATTGCTGGCGGCAATTGCATAGATGCTGAACAGCGTGGGATCGAGCGCAATTTCCATGTTCGACGATACACGCGACGCAATCGTGGAATCGAGTACCAGCGATTTGATCAGCCGCGAGGAATTACCCGAACTCAGTACGCCACTCAACAGATCGAGCGCGTAATAGTCGGGGTGACTGGTCGCAGGGACGTGATAGGCCAGCATGACGTTGGGCGTGGCGATGTCTTTGTAGGTCGTTACGCGCCGTTCGCCGTTCTGCGGGGGTTCGACCGTACGCAGGCTGTCGGGTAGTTTCTGCGCCGGAATCGGTTCGATATATTGTTTAGCCAGCTTCTCGACCTGCGCCGGTGTCACGTCGCCGACGATCACCGCCACCGCGTTATTGGGCGAGTAGTAGGTTTTGAAATACCGTTCCAGATCGGCCTGCGTCCAGCGTTTGATGTCCGACTCGAACCCGATAACCGGAAACATGTACGGGTGCTCGGTAAAAGCCGTCGACTGCACGAGTTCGCCCAGTAGTCGGTAATTCGAGTTTTCCAGCCCCGTACTCCGCTCCGACAGCACAACCCCGCGCTCACTCTCGACCATTTTCGGATCGATCGCCAGGTCACGGATGCGGTCGGCTTCGAGGTCGAAGATCGTTTCCAGCGCCCCGCTTTGAAACCAGTCGGTATAGACCGTGTTGTTTTCGGTGGTGTAGGCATTGTTCGAGCCGCCGTTGGCCTCCATCACCCGGTCGAACTGCTTGGGGCCGTATTTTTTGGCACCGTTGAACATCATGTGTTCGAAGAAGTGCGATAGGCCGGTGATGCCATGCACTTCATTACGCGAGCCGACTTTCCAGAAGGTGTAGAAGTTGGCGTTGGGAATCGAATGGTCTTCCAGGACCATGAACTTCATGCCGTTTTTCAGCGTGAAGGTGTGTACGTCTTCCGGTTTGGGTTTGTTCTGCGCCAGCAGGGCCCCCGCCGACAGGCAGAGCCCGACCAGCAGCCCGGTGGGTTTTATCATAGCTTATGCTGTTAATGAACCTTGTAAGCTACGAACAGTGCGGTGAAACGCCAATTCTCTTTTTTATTTGGTCGAAACAGGATACTGAGCGGTAAAACCGTGTTGACTTATCATGAACCCAATTCCATCTACCCAACCGTCACTCTGGTCGTTGAGCGGCCAGCGCGCTCTCGTTACGGGAGGCACCAAAGGTATCGGCGAAGCAATCGTCCGGCAATTTCTCGATCTGGGCGCATCCGTATTCATCGTCGCCCGCGACAACGAGCTGCTTCAGCGTCAGCTCGCTGCGTACCGCCAGCAGGGTCATACCGTCGACGGATTATCTGTCGACCTGGGGAAGCCCGATGCGGCCCGGCATATCATCGACGCCGTAACCACTGCCTGGAACGGACTGGATATTCTGGTCAATAACACCGGCACTAATGTTCGCAAGCCCACTGTCGATTACAGCGCTGCCGAATACGAACACATCCTGACCACCAACTTGCGGTCGGCTTATGAACTCTGTCAGGCGGCTTATCCGCTACTGAAAGCATCGGGCAACGGGCGCATCGTGATGGTTTCGTCGGTATCGGCGCTGACGCATACGAGCAGTGGATCGCTCTACGGCATGAGCAAAGCCGCCATGCTACAACTCACCCGCAACCTGTCTGTCGAGTGGGCTGCCGACGGTATCCGGGTCAACGCGGTAGCGCCCTGGTACATCAACACCCCCCTGGCGCAACCCGTCCTGACCAATCCCGATAAGCTGGCGGGCATCCTGAGTCGTACACCGATGAAGCGAGTCGGGGAAGCCGTTGAGGTCGCGTCGGCCGTATCGTTTCTAAGCATGCCGGCTTCGTCGTACATCACCGGCCATACGCTTTCCGTCGACGGGGGTATGCTGGCGTGGGGATATTAGGGTGGTATACGGTTTTCGGTTTACGGTATTCAGTTTACGGCGTATCAAATCTGTTCCAGCCAGTGTCCTTGCTGGCTGAGCCAGTAGGATTAGTTACGGCCACACTAAGACCATTGAACCCCATGAAGGCAAACCTTTATTCACTGCAAGCCGACCAGCGAAAACTGTAAACCGTGAACTGAATACCGTATACCGTCAATGCTCGTACGCCTTCTCCCCCACTTCGATGGCGACTGGCAGGATGTTGCCTTTAGGTGGGATAGGGCATGAATAACCGTCGGCGTAGGCGCAATAGGGGTTGTAGGCTTTATTGAAATCGAGCGTCAGGCGACCGTCTTTAATCTCGCCCAGCCGTAGGTCGAGGTAACGGCCACCGCCGTACGTTTCCTTGCCCGATGTCGCGTCTTTGAAAGGGAGAAACAGGTAGTCGCGGTATTCGGGCATCCGTTGCAGATTGAGGCTGCGGTAGATGGTCAGCTGTTGTGGCTGACCATGTAGCGTAAACGATACCGTAGCATAGGCGACGTACGGCTGCTTTTTACCGCTGTAGGTCGGCATGTCGAACGGCTCGGCCTTTTCGATGCGCGCAACCTCCGCCACGACCCGATACGTAGAATCCGGGACGTAGAACGTAAGCTTGTCGACTGCTTCCTGCGACTGGAGCGGGCTGCTGGTCGACGTCAGAAATTCCTTCCGATAGGTATCGCGGTGCCGGGCAATCTGATCGGCGAACGAAGTCTGTGCGCTGACCGAACCCGCCCACCACAGGCAACCGATCGTGAGAAGAAGGCGTGTATACATGGGTGTATGGCGTACTGACCGACCCGGCTCGAACCGTTGTCAGCTCTACATTGTTTTATACAAAGAACCACCATTGGTTTGTAAACACAAGCACCTATGAGCCAGCCAACCGAATCATTCAGCGATATTATCAAAGGCGATAAACCCGTACTGGTCGATTTTTACGCCGACTGGTGTGGTCCCTGCAAGCAGCAGGCCCCTATCCTGAAACAACTCACCGACCGCGCCGGCGATAAAGTGCGCGTCGTGAAAATAAACGTCGACAAGGCGCAGAAAGCCGCCAACCAATACCAGATTCGCAGTATTCCGACCATGATTATGTTTAAAGGCGGCAAGATCGTCTGGCGTCAGTCGGGTGTTCAGCCACTGCAAACGCTGGAAGGCCTGGTCAAACAATTTGCGGGTTAATCTTATGGTCGCCGGCTACAAAAGCTCAGTGGTGTCAGGTCCCCGACCTGACACACTTGCGTCAGTCAAATACTTCATCTAGGAATGTGTCAGGTCGGGGACCTGATACCACTGAGTCAAACACAGTATAGCGTACGGCAGACAGGCTTTTCAGGTCAGGCGGGTAAGCAGTTGACTTACCACCCCTTAACCTACGGCCGTATGCAAAAACGTACCTTTCTCAAACTATCGTCGGCGATGCTTGCCACTCCCCTTCTCAAACCGTTCGAGGGTCTCGTACCCGGTGAAAAATTCAAAAACTGGGCGGGCAATCTGACATACAGCACCGACAAACTAGTCGAATGTCAATCGGTTGCCAACGTACAGGAACTGGTCAAGAAATATCCGAAGCTGAAAGTGCTGGGTACGCGTCATTGCTTCAACACCATTGCCGACAGCACCGATCAGTTTCTGTCGCTGATGCCGATGGATGAGGTTGTTTCGCTGGACACTACCGCCAAAACCGTTACCGTCGACGGCAGCATGAAGTATGGGCAGCTGGCACCGTACCTCGACGACAAAGGTTTTGCCCTTCATAACCTCGCATCATTGCCGCACATTTCAGTAGCCGGGGCCATTGGCACCGCGACGCACGGGTCGGGCATGAAAAATGGGAACCTGTCGACGGCGGTACGGGGACTGGAGTTGATTGACGCCAATGGCGAGAAACACACACTCTCCGCCGATCGTGATGGCGATGCGTTCCGGGCCGCCGTCGTGCACCTGGGTGCGCTGGGTGTCGTGACGCGCGTCACGCTGGCCGTACAGCCGACGTTTACCATGCGTCAGAACGTGTACGAGAACCTGCCACTGGCGCAGTTGAAAGACCATTTCGACGCGATTATGAGCAGCGGCTACAGCGTCAGTCTCTTCACCAACTGGCTCGACGATAAAGTAAGCGAAGTGTGGGTCAAGAGCCGGTCCGACGAAGCGCCCCCCAAAACGGACTTCTACGGCGCAACACCAGCCACGAAAAACCTGCATCCGATCGTGGGTATTTCGGCCGAAAACTGCACCGATCAGCTTGGCGTTGCCGGGCCGTGGTACGAGCGAATGCCGCACTTCAAAATGGGTTTCACGCCCAGTAGTGGGAAAGAGCTACAGTCGGAGTATTTCGTCCCCCGCAAGCATGCCGTCGACGCTATTCTGGCGGTCGAACGATTGAAAAAGCGGATAAATCCGCACCTGCTCATCTCCGAAATCCGCGCTATCGACGGCGACGACCTGTGGATGAGTCCGTGCTACAAACAACCCAGCGTAGCGATTCACTTTACGTGGAAACCGGAGTGGCCCGCTGTCAAGCAATTGCTGCCCGTTATCGAGCAGGAGTTGGCACCGTTTCAGGCCCGGCCGCACTGGGGTAAACTCTTCACGATGGCCCCGTCACGGCTTGAGTCGCTCTACGAAAAGATGCCCGCCTTCCGGCAGCTAGCCACGCAATACGATCCGAAGGGCAAGTTCCGCAACGCTTTTTTGAATACGAATCTATTCGGCACTGTGTAGCCCAGACCTCTTGGTCTGGTGACCGTCAGGCCAATTGGTTCAGCAGGAAGTTCTCTTGGCCTAACGGCCTCCAGACCGGGAGGTCTGGGCTACACAGCAAAGCGCCCCTCTCCCGTTTTGGGAGAGGGGCGGTCCGACGGGTCGGTTGGGGTGAGGGTATTTTGCACGAACTTTACTTCGACTGCGCCAGCCCCAAATTTTTCGGATTCGCCAGGGCCGTTACGTCGCTGATTTTTCCATTGCCCGTTGCTCCCCTCCGGTACGCGCGATTCTTTCGACGTCGTTTTCCGTGACTGTCAAGCAACGTCTGATCGTAGGCGACATACGCCATATTTCCTTTCCGACGAATGGCATAAAGCGGTCATTACCAGCTATTGTTTGCTGGTAATGACTGAGTTAGTACAGGAGAAAACCAAGCAAGGCTTTACTGAATAACCGCGTCGACCACCACGGGCAGGTGATCGGATGGGAAGCGCTGGTCGAGCCGGTCGGTCAAGGCAGCATACGACAACACCTTGACGCCTTTGCTGACGAACACGTAATCGATCCGGTCTTTAAGCGGGGCATCCGACTTAAAGCCACTGAATGTACCGACCGGGCCGTAGGGTGGCTCGGCCGTCACCTGATACGCATCCTGCAACAGCGTTTGAATGGTTTTAACCTGCTCGGTATCGGGCGTTGAGTTAAGGTCGCCAACGAATACGACGGGTGAATTTTTGGCGATTGCCTTTATCTGCTCGACCATAAGCCGACCCGACTGCCGCCGGGCTTCGACGCCCTGGTGATCGAAGTGGGCACTGAAGAAGTAGAATTCCTTCTTCGTCTCTTTGTCGCGAAGTTTAGCCCAGGTACAGATACGGTTGCAGCAGGTAGCATCCCAGCCTTTGCCGGGCTTATCGGGGGTTTCGCTCAGCCAGAAATCGCCCGTATCGAGCAGGGTGAAGCGGTCTTTGCGGTAGAAGATGGCCGAATGTTCGCCCGCTTCCTTGCCGTCGTCGCGTCCTTTCCCGACGAATGCCCAGCCCGGTAGTTGCGCGATGTCTGTCAGTTGACCCCGTAACCCTTCCTGCGTACCGAACAGGTCGATTTTGTGGTAACGAATCAGATTCTTAACCATCTCGCTTCGGTTTGGCCAGGCGTTTTCGCCGTCGCTGGGGGTATTGTACCGAAGGTTGTAGGAAGCGATTCGCATAGAGCCAGCCGGCGATTGAGCCGACGTCTGTTGGGCCAGCAGCAGCGCCAGCAGCCAGAAGAAAACACGCATAGTGGTAGGGTTGAGTAACGTACCGGCTTTGTGCAGGTAGCCCAAAAGTAAGGTAACCCCCGTAAACCTCCGGCAGACGACTAACCCATACCCACCAATTTCACAGAAAGATTACAACTGGCGATACGTGAACACGCTCTGCACGCCCGCCAGCGGCTGCCCCGCCACTTCGGCGTAGGGGTATACAAAAAAGTTGAGCGGCTCAGCCTGACCAGCATACAGACGCAGGTCGCGACCGACGCTGAATTCGATGCGATTCTCGTCGTGCGTACCAAAGAAGTAATCGCGTTTGGCCGGGTTCTTGGCCGCTTCCGACGCGTCGATCGGTACCCAGCCAACGCCGTTCAGGTAACACTCCGCCCAGCAGTGATAGCCGCTGATCTGCCCTTCCGGCCGATCGGTGGGCAACGACACGCCGATGGCGAAGCGGGCCGGAATGTTCACGGCCCGGCAATAGCCTATAAAGATGGCGTGGAAGTCCGTACAGTTACCACGCCGGGCGTCGCAGGCGTAGTAGATGTCGCCCCGCCCCCAGCCCGTCCCCGACTTGTCGTAGTGAACGGTACTGATAACGTGGTTGTAGATGGCCCGCGCCTTCGCTAGGTCGGTTCGGGCGTTGGCCTTCGTTACGACCTCATTGGCCCACTGCTTAACTTTTCCGTCGATGGGAACGAGCCGGTCGGGTTGCAGCCATTGCCTGCGTTCGGCATTGCTGATCGGCTGGTGGCCGGGCTGTGGCGTCGTTGGTTGACTATGTTCCAGCCGCCGTGCCGTAAACCGAACCGTCACCATGCCACCGGTATCTGCCTTTGCCGAAACACGCACGTGCAGCATCCGATTGCCGTACGCACCTGTATCGATGCGATACGGAGCTGGTGAACTGATCGTCAGATCGGTAATGCGCTGAAACGGACTATCGTGCGGAATCGGTAACCAAAGATCGGTCGGCACCTGCTTCGACGGAATCAACGCCTTGTAGGTGAATACCACCGTCCGTTCACGCGGAGCGACAGCCGGGCGCAGGGCCAGCAGGCTACTGAGTAGGCAACAGAAGGTCAGTACCGAAATGGTATGCCGGGCAACGCGAAACAACTGCATGCATGGTAAACCACCAGTTGGCCGTAATCCGTTCAGTTTCGGAACACCCGGACGGTAACCGCTAGACTTTGCTTTCGGGATATAGCTTTTTGTGCTGCGCCAGCAGAATGCTGTATTGTTGGGGCGTCAGAATCGTTTTGTACGCCAGCAGTTTACCCGTTTCGACGTCGACGGCCAGCCCGCGCAGCTTCTTCTGGTTCATCCCCGACGCTTTGAGCTTTCGAACGCCTTCGTTGAACTTGACCGTTGCGTCGGTAATGATTTGTCGGGCTTTGGGTACCTGCTGTTCAGTCAGACTCAGTCGTTTGGTGTCGGCTTTTATCACCGATTTGATCACCATGCCCACTGTCGCGCCGTTGTTGAGCAGCACGAATTTTTGTTTTTCTACCGCCGGGTCCGGCGTTTGGGCAAAGGGGAGACTAGCTGTCAGCAGCAGGATAAACAGGGTCGATAAGAAACGCATAGGAGTTGAGTGTTGTCTACCAAACCTACGATTTTATTCGTTTGCTGCGTGCGCCCGTTTCGCCTGAAGGCTGGTGTCAATAACGACCAACTCGGCGTCAAGCATAGCAACATACTCCTCGACAAGCGTACGAACGGCTGACACATCGCTGCCCGCCAGCAGTAAGGTTTCCAGCCGCAGATTCTGTTCGACAACCCTGGTCAGGCCGAGCGTCTGAATGGGTCCCTTCTGCGCGTGCAGAATTCCTTTTATGGTCTTTGTATCCTGTTGTTGCAACGCCTGCCGAATCTGGTCAAGCTCGCCGGGCGTCTGGACCAGATACAGGTCAAGCAGTTCGAAGGCAAACGTCAGGTCGTCGTCAAGTATGTGTACGAGTTGGTCGAAAGAGAAATCGGTTGACTGCATAGTAACGATTGGAGCGGGGGGCGCTGGTATTGCCGTCGGGACAGCCAGCATCGGACTGGGTGCATACTTGCGAATAACCCGCTGTAGTTCGTTAATCTGAAACGGTTTTGGCATAAAATCGTTCATGCCTGCCTGCAAACAGCGCTCCCGCTCACTGGCCAGGGCATGGGCGGTCATCGCAATAATCGGCACTTTACTGCGTAGGGTCTGCCGGATGTGCTGTGTCGTTGTATAGCCATCCATGACCGGCATCTGAATATCCATCAACACCAGATCGAACGACTGCTTCCGCAGTATGTCGATTGCCTGCTGCCCGTTTTCGGCAACCGTTCCGACATGGCCGAGCCGCTTCAGTACCTGCAACGCCAGCTTCTGATTCATCAGGTTATCTTCCGCAATCAGAATGGACAGCGGCTGATTGTCAGCTTCCGGTGCGCTCTCCGCCCAGTTGCTGACCGAAGCCTGTTGATCATCTGTTTTCTGGTACGGAATTTCCAGCGTAAAGCATGATCCCTCGCCTAGTTTGCTGGTAACGTTTATCCAGCCGCCCTGCATTTCGACCAGCGACCGAACGATGTTTAGTCCAAGCCCCGTACCACCGTAATAGCGCGTCGTAAAATCGCTGGCCTGCCGAAAACGTTCAAAGATGTACGGCAGCGCGTCGCTGTCCATGCCGATACCGGTGTCCTGCACAATCATACGCACCCGTACATTTTCTTCGGTTTCGCTGTTCAGCAGAATCCGTACAGTCACGCTTCCCTTCTTGGTAAACTTGATGGCGTTGCTCAACAGGTTCAGCAATACTTGCGTTAGCCGGGTTGGATCGCCCTGCACGACAGCAGGCAAGTCGGGGTCGGTTTCAACGATCAGTTGTAACTCTTTTTCAGCCGCAATCGGGCTCATCATCGTCCGCAATGAATCGACCAGCGCCGTCAGGCTAAACGGAATCGACTCCAGCGACAGCATACCCGCTTCGATTTTGGAAATGTCGAGGATATCGTTGACAATCGTAAGCAGGTTACGACCCGCCGACCGGATAAAGCCGACCGCTTCCTGCTGTTCGGTGTTCAGCGGGGTTGTTTCCAGCATGGTCGAAAAGCCCAGAATCGCATTCAGTGGCGTCCGGATTTCGTGACTCATATTCGCCAGAAACTGCTTTTCGGTATGCCGTGCTTCGTTGATGATAAAGCCAAACCGGTACGAGAGCACCAGCGACTGAAAAAAGAAGAACGTCATGTAGCCCGTTGTCAGCAGTAGTCGGGGTGCCTCGATCAGCGTCAGGTAGTCGCCGAGAACCAGCGAGAAGACAATCATCAGCACCCCCGTACTCAGCAGGGAGTACGTCGCCCCCGGTCGCCGACGACGGGCGGCCAGCCAGTAGATGTAAGCCACGTAGCCGATGCATCCCACCGATAGCCACATGAAGTAAGCCATGAACCGGGTGAAAAACAACGGCGAGAATGCCAGCGTAGCCGTGAAGGCAAAGCACAGCCCCCAAACCAATCGGATAATCCAGGGATGAATATCTTTCGGGTAGAGCGCCTTCGTGTACAGCGCGAACGTAGCGATGGCCAGATACAGCGACCCGTATTCCAGTCGGCTCGTGATTGCCCACGGTATATTCGTGAACAATACGTGCAGCGCGTAGGTGTCGGCCCCGATAATCCGGTAGTTATACAGCAGGCAGAACAGCCCGAAATAAAGCATCGACCGATCGTACCGGTTGAAACTGAACAGGCCCAGGAAAAACAGACCGCTCATCAGCAGACAGCCCGTCAGCAGAATGTCGAGTGCCAGCGCGGTATAACGCTCCCCCCGAAGTCGATTGAGGTTCCCAATGCGGGGGGGCAAATTTGGTCCTCCTTTGTAGTGCTCGAAGTTGGCAATCTGGAGCAGCACCTGTAGTGTGTCAGCTTCCGGCAACAGGACGAGCTGCGTCGACCAGTAGGGCGTGGTGGTGCTGCGGGTAGTGCCGGGCTGTCCGTCTTCCGTGATTTCTTCGCCATTGACGAACAGCTGGTACGAGGTGTACTGGGCGGGTAATTCCAGTCCCATCC
Source organism: Spirosoma oryzae (assembly GCF_003002825.1). Taxonomy (GTDB): domain Bacteria; phylum Bacteroidota; class Bacteroidia; order Cytophagales; family Spirosomataceae; genus Spirosoma; species Spirosoma oryzae. The sequence continues at coordinate 164,699 of NZ_PVTE01000004.1, forward strand.
GTTCGCTATGCGGGGGCAACAGAATCGTCAGGGCGTAGGTCGCGTAGCCCTGACTGGGTACCGGCTTACCTTTCCACTGACTAGCCGACCATAATTTCGGAAACTGAATATACTCAAACGACGGCGCTGTCTGACCCGGCTTCAGAAGCTGGTGCCAGTACCATTTCCATTCACCGGTCAGGGCCGTTTTCTGTGCATCGACATCAACTTTCCGCAAATCGGCTATCCCCCGCCGGGCAACGGGTTTTACGCCAATCTGGGCCTGGCAGACACCGCATAAACACAAAAGAGCCAGCAGCAAACTACAGCTACTCGCTCGTTTTATCCGCCGACTGCCCTTTATTCCTGTTCTGCAAAGCCGTCGATACCCGTTTCTCATATGTTCAGTCGATCCACCTGACTGTCTTTGGCAGCCAGCTATGCAATCGGGTTATCGGCCACCACCTACGATTCACAAAAGTAACTATATGATCTTTTATATAACCACAATTAGGCCATATAAAATCGAGCAAATAATACTACTTACTTAATATATTCTTTTTTTTAATAATGACCATACTGAGTGTACATACCGTTTTGAGACGCAAGTGTACATACCACAGTTACATCAATATGTATACCAATCGGCAGACAAGGCTTATTTAGGTAGTAACTTCCGCCCCGTCGGCGTAGTCGCGCTCCGGCGCAAACCCGCAGGCAACCTTTTGCGTTGAGCCGCTATGAACACGCATTCACCCCACGAGCGATGGCTCACCGTATCGATACCGATTGGGGCATTTACCGCACGCCTGAACCAGTTGATGCAGACTACCGCCCGAACCGGCTCTTCCATGCACTCGCGTCTGTCACTGATTCATCAGACGGCGAAGCTGTACGCGACGGAAGCCGCACAGCAGGCCGGCGCACCAAACCCCGTTGTTAACATCGATGAACTGACCAACCCGCCCCTGCTCGATCTTCCCATCGATGAAGCCGACGAGCAGCAGGTGATCGTTCGATTCAGCTATCAGAGCGACAATAAAACAAACAAAACAAATGCGTGGGGAGGTACGATCTAACAAGGTAAACGCCGTTTTGAAATCCGGTTAGCAAAGCAGACACCTGATTTATCAGTACCTTGGCATCCAGCTTACCTGTGACGGAGAGTATATTTTTTTACAAGATTGGAGAATAGTATAGAATTGAAGCTGATCAGTTTTCGGTATTTTTGAGCTTATTGAAAGGATATGACCTACGTAAAGAATATTAACGAAACACTTAAACCTAATATCACGGAGCAAGCTGTTGTACTTGATTTATTTGCTGGTTGTGGTGGTCTGTCACTTGGCTTTGAGGCAGCCGGCTATAAAACAATCGGCTATGAAATGGATAAAGCCGCAGTAGAGACGTATAACCGTAATCTAAAAGGTAATTGTCATACAACGAAACTTGATATTGGCTTTGATTATCCCGACGCTCAAGTAGTTATTGGTGGCCCGCCCTGCCAGCCATTCAGCGTAGGTGGTCATCAAAAGGGTATAGATGATGCACGAGATGGTTTTCCTATTTTTATTGATGCCGTAAGACGATTAAACCCTAAAGTTTTCATGTTTGAAAATGTACGAGGGTTACTCTACGCTAATAAATGGTATTTTGAGCTAATTATTAACGAGTTGCGTAAGCTTGATTATATCATAGATTATAGGTTATTGAACGCTGTCAATTTTGGCGTTCCTCAAAATAGACAGCGATTATTTGTATTTGGCCATAGAGCCAAGTTTAAATTTCCTAAACCTGAATCATCAAAAGTTACGGTTGATGAAGCTATAGGTGACTATATGTATACCACACCACCGGGAAGCAAGTTCCTTAACGAGTCAATGGATCGGTATATAGCTAATTATGAGAAAGCATCTGCCTGCGCCAACCCCAGAGACTTATATCCTAATAGACCTGCGAGAACGTTAACATGCCGTAATCTTGCAGGAGCTACAGGGGATATGCAACGTGTTAAGCTTAAAGATGGACGACGAAGACGTTTGATACATCGTGAGGCTGCGAGACTACAAAGCTTTCCAGACTGGTTTGAATTTGAAGGAAATGAAACGCAAAAATTCAATCAAATTGGTAATGCTGTCCCTCCCCTCTTAGCTTATAAGCTTGCTCTATCGTTAAAAGAATGTTTTAATACAGAAGAGGTATACTCGCCCGGAGAAATAGTCAGAAGCGAGTTACTTCCCAACAATGTATTAACGTTGTTTCCTATATGAAAAAGTATATCTCTAGGAGTACAAAATCCACTGCCGTTCAGGATATAATAAATGAAGCACTCGACATACTCGAGAATGTTGGGGTTCCCGTCAATACCAAGAGCGAGCGTGGTTTAGAGAAGATGGCCGAAGCATTTCTAGCAGTAGCAAATGTTACGCACGACTGGACGACTGCTTCCGATGATACGCATTTACAAACCCGGCAAATTATTACATTCATCAACAAACATTTCGAAGAAAGCATATCGCATGGCTCGTACGATAATATACGTAGAAAAGATCTAAAATTATTAGTGGTTGCAGAGCTTATCGTAAACAGTGGTGATAAATCGAGCGCTCCCACTAACGACCCAACGCGAGGGTATGCGCTGCATACAGATTTTAAAAATCTAGTAGTTCAGTACAAAACTGAAAACTGGATAGATGCTTTATTGGATTTTAATAGTAAAAAACCCTCACTTGCTGAATTACTCGAACGAAAGAGAAACATAGAGAAGATACCTGTAACTCTACCAGATGGCAAGCCACTCACGCTTTCTCTGGGCGAGCACAACGTACTACAAAAAGCTGTTATCGAACAGTTTTTACCACGCTTCGGTAGTGATTGCTGCGTGCTTTATATTGGTGACACATCTAACAAAATGCTTCACATTGAAAAGGCTGAGTTAAATAAGTTAAATTTCTTTGAACTATCGCACGATGAATTGCCAGACATAATAGCATATAGCACGAAGAATAATTGGTTGTACTTGATCGAAGCCGTGCACAGTTCAGGTCCTATGTCTGAAACTAGGGTTTACGAACTTAGAAAGCTCCTGAAAAACTGCAAGGCCGAGCTAATTTTCGTGACCGCATTCCTGACAAAAGCGGATTTCCGGAAGTGGGTCACCAACATTGCCTGGGAAACAGAAGTCTGGATTGCAGACAGTCCAGACCATCTAATTCACTTCAATGGACACAAGTTCCTAGGAGCTTATTAATTTCAATATCAGAATTTTCCATAAACGATGTGAGTAAATATCCCTATGTTGCCATTTGTAAATGGAAGCGACGTACCGACCGTTTCCTCAAAAGAATGAAGTATGTCTCTGTTTTTTATCGAGATTTAATCAGTCAGTCGACGGGTACTCATTCGTCTAAGAATTCGATAGTCTAATTCATCATATCCGCCCATTCATCAACCCTCCCGCAGCTGACGACCATAGCTTATACCAAAAACGGGTTCCGCACTAGTACGGAACCCGTTTTTTATTGGCATACAAACGCGACTAGCTACCGCACATCTCGCAACCTTCAGGGTCGTCGAGGGAGCAGGTCATGGCTGCGTATTGCTGCTCGAGGTCGGTAACCATCGGAACGGGCATGGGCTGGGCGTTGGTCGCGTGCTCCTTGGCATACTGCACGTAGTCGAGCGGTTTTTCGACAGTAGCGGCTTCGGTCATAACCGGCTCCAGTTGTGGCTCGGCCTGCGGCTGTACCACGGTGAACTTCACGGCATCGGCAGCGGCCTTCGTACGCAGGTAGTACATACCCGTTTTCAGGCCGGCTTTCCACGCGTAGAAGTGCATCGACGTCAACTTGCCGAAGTTCGAATCCTGAATGTGAATGTTCAGCGACTGCGACTGACAGATGTACGCACCCCGGTCGGCCGCCATGTCGATCACGTGCTTCTGTTTGATCTCCCAGACCGTTTTGTAGAGGTCTTTGATGTTCTGCGGAATACCCGGAATCGCCTGAACAGAGCCGTTGGCCAGAATCAGGTTGTTCTTCATCGTATCGTTCCACAGACCCAGCTTCACCAGATCGCGCAGCAGGTGCTTGTTCACGACAACAAACTCGCCCGACAGTACGCGACGGGTGTAGATATTACTCGTGTACGGCTCGAAACATTCGTTGTTACCCAGAATCTGCGAGGTCGACGCGGTCGGCATGGGGGCCAGCAGCAGCGAGTTGCGCACACCGTGCTCGACAACGTCTTTACGCAGGCTTTCCCAGTCCCAGCGGCTCGACTTGGGCTTGATGCCCCACATATCAAACTGGAAAATACCCTGCGAAATGGGCGACCCTTTCCAGGTTTCGTAGGGGCCTTCCTCCTTCGCCTGCTCCATCGACGCCGTCATGGCACCGAAATAGATCGTCTCGAAAATGTCTTCGTTCAACCGGCGTGCTTCGTCCGACTCAAACGGCATCCGCAGCATGATGAACGCATCGGCTAGCCCCTGCACACCCAGTCCGATCGGCCGGTGACGCATGTTGCTCCGCCGTGCCTCTTCGACCGGGTAATAGTTCAGGTCGATGATTTTGTTGAGGTTACGCGTGGCAACCTTCGTGATCTCGTAGAGTTTCTGATGATCGAATCGCAACACACCGTCGGTACCGCGCGCGATGAACTTGGGCAACGCAATCGAAGCCAGGTTACAAACGGCAACTTCATCGGCAGCCGTGTATTCGATGATCTCCGTGCAGAGGTTCGACGATTTGATGACGCCGAGGTTCTTCTGGTTCGACTTCTTGTTGGCTGCGTCTTTGTACAGCATGTACGGCGTACCGGTCTCGGTCTGCGATTCCAGAATCTTGAACCATAGCTCCTGCGCCTTCACCGTCCGGCGGGCACGACCTTCGCGCTCATAGCGGGTATACAGGGCTTCGAACTCGTCGCCGTAGCAATCAGCCAGGCCGGGGCACTCGTGGGGACAGAACAGCGACCAGACATCGTTATCCTCTACACGTTTCATGAACAGATCGGGCGTCCAGAGCGCGTAGAACAGGTCGCGGGCGCGGGCTTCTTCCTTACCCGAGTTCTTTTTCAGATCGAGGAAGTCGAAAATATCCGCGTGCCAGGGCTCCAGATAAATGGCGAACGAGCCTTTCCGCTTACCACCGCCCTGATCGACGTAGCGAGCTGTATCGTTGAATACGCGCAGCATCGGCACAATCCCGTTCGACGTACCGTTGGTGCCTTTGATGTAGGTACCCGTCGCCCGGACGTTGTGGATGCTCAGACCGATGCCACCCGCCGACTGCGAGATTTTAGCCGTCTGCTTCAGCGTGTCGTAGATACCGTCGATGCTGTCGTCTTTCATCGTCAGCAGGAAGCAGCTCGACATCTGTGGCTTGGGCGTACCGGCGTTGAATAGCGTCGGCGTTGCATGTGTAAACCACTTTTCCGACAGCAGATTGTAGGTTTCGATCGCTGCGTCGATATCACCCATGTGAATACCCACAGCGACGCGCATCAGCATGTGCTGGGGCCGCTCGGCGATGCGCCCGTCGATTTTCAGCAGGTACGACTTTTCCAGCGTTTTGTAGCCGAAATAATCGTAGCCGTAATCGCGGTCGTAAATGATCGTCGAATCGAGCAGGCCCGCATGCTGCCGCACCACGTCGTACACTTCTTTCGAGATCAGCGACGCGTTTTCACCGGTCTTGGGATCTTCGTAGAGGTACAGTTTTTTGATCGTTCCCGAGAATGATTTGTTGGTCTCCTTGTGCAGGTTGGAGATCGCAATCCGGGCAGCCAGAATAGCGTAGTCAGGATGCCGGGTGGTCATCGAAGCGGCCGTTTCGGCAGCCAGATTGTCAAGCTCCGTCGTTTTTACGCCGTCGTACAGGCCGCTCACGACCTTCATGGCAACATCGACGGGCTGGACGTAAGCAGGGTCGAGGCCGTAGCAGAGTTTTTCAATCCGGGCGGTGATCTTATCGAATTTGACCGATTCCCGATGACCGTCTCGTTTGACTACAAACATGAGCGATTGGGGTTAAAGCGTTGATTTTGAAAAGGTAACTAGTATACTCGATACGTATTGATTACGATTATGGCAGTGGTTCAGGCAGTGACAATGTCCGCCGACCACGTGTTAAAGTTGCCTTCAATTGGACGAAAAACCAAGGCAGTCAGTTCGGCTGAAATGCCTTATCTGGAAAAGATCCAATCTGAAAAATGCGTTACCAAATTGTTAAGCCGTAATTCTTAGCGACTTACAATTCTGTGGGGAAGGGTAAAAAAATCGAATTAAAAAGCGGAGTGCAACTGAAGCCGCCAATCAGGTTACGGAGGGGGCTGCCTGTACAGACAACGGGAGTAAGTTGCGAAAAGACAGGTTCAGCAGCAAGCCATTTTACCACCTTTTGTCGGCAAAATTAGGTAACGGTTCTACCATACGCGGCTGATTATCAACCCACCAAACAACTGCAAAAAGAGCTTGCCCGTACCAGTTCGATCCGTTATCTTTGCAGTCCTTTTCGGTCGGAAACCGAGAAGATGACAAGAAACTGATACTGAGATTATGAAAAAGGGCATTCACCCGGAGTACCGCGATGTGGTATTCCACGACCTGTCGAGCGACTACAAGTTCCTGACACGTTCGACTGTTCAAACCCGCGACACGATTGAGTTCGAAGGTAATACTTACCCACTCGTTAAGCTGGAAGTTAGCTCGCAGTCGCACCCGTTCTACACCGGTAAGAACGTACTGCTCGACACGGCTGGTCGCGTTGACAAGTTCCGTAAGCGTTACGGCACCAAATAAGACGCTTCCTACAAAGCATCACACACCCCCGGGACGGCGAGCGTCTCGGGGGTGTTTTTTTGTATCTTTGGCCAAACCACAAACGCTATGCTGGTAACTGTTGAAGGTGTCTATCAGGACGGGCAGATTCGTCTGGACGACACCGTGTCGGTTCAGAACGATACAAAAGTCATCGTTACGTTTCTAAACGAGAAACGCGCAGCGCAGCCTGCGCCGAAGCGGCTGACGCTCGACGATTTTTCATTCAAGCAAACCCGCGAATTGCTGAAGGACTACAAAGGGTCATTCAGCGACGCTGTTATTGACGAGCGCAGAGAAGCATTATGACTGTGTTTCTGGATACTTCTTCGCTTTTCAAGCTGTACTTTCAGGAAGAAGGTTCAGCGGAGATCGATGCCTTTTTTGCTGAAAATAGCATCAATACTGTGCTTATTTCTTCAATAACAGTTATTGAATTTCGGTCGATAGTATGGCGTAAAGTCAGGATGAAGGAAGTCAGCTCGGCTGACGCACAGGAAATTATTCGCGTATTCACGCATGACCTTTCTCTGTATTCAATTATCGCTATTGACGATACGCTATTACAACTAGCCAGTCAGCTAATCGATAAACACGGGCTGAATGGCTTACGAAGTCTCGACGCGCTGCAACTGGCGTCAGCGGTGACTGCTCGGGATCAGGTGACGTTGTACAAAACAGCAGATCGGTTGCTAAACGATTTGTTCAAAGCCGAAGGGCTACCCGTTTAGAGCATCTTCTCATTACGTGCGCCGTGTCAGTCAGATACGGCGTTTTTTTGTGCGCTCCCGTACCTTTGTTGCATGACCTTTATCCAGACGGATACCTTTTTACTGCGTGGTTACGACTGCGATGCGACAGGACGGCTCAGCATCCCGGCCCTGATGAACATGATGCAGGAATCGGCTAACCGCAACGCGCTCGATTACGGCATCGGCATTGCCGACCTGGCGACACACGGCGTGGGCTGGATGCTGATGCGGTTCCGGCTTCGCATGCATCAGTACCCGACATACGGACAGACGATCCGGGTTGTAACGTATCCAACGAGCGTGGAGAAGTACTTTATCTACCGCGACTTTCAGGTGCTGGCCGACGATGGTACGTTACTGGCCGATGCGTCGAGTACGTGGCTGGTTTTCTCGATCGAGTCCCGCACGATGATTCCGCTGCCCGGTTTTATTCGGGCGCTACACGTTCCTCCTTCGATTCAGCCGCTACCCAAACTAACCAGCAAGCCCGACTTCCTGACGCACGCATTGCCTTACACCACAGCCGGGCAGGTTGAAGTCGGCTGGTTCAGCATCGATCAGAATCAGCACGTCAATAACGTAGCCTACGTGCAATGGCTACTCGAAAAGGTCGGCGACGACTGGCTACGGACACGGGAAATTGCCGAAATTGATTTAGTTTACCGGTCAGAAAGTCACTGGCACGACCGGCTTCAGCTAAGCCATGCCACCGAAACAACCGATCAGTTGCTACATCGTATCGAGCAGGCGGAGACGGGAAAAGAAGTCCTGCTGGCGCGCAGTGCGTGGCGATAAGAACGGTTTACGGTACACGGTTTACGATGGTGCTTCCCGTTTCAGCTACCAACAGAAAGGCTTTTTTGTCATCCCGACGGAGGAGGGATGACAAAAGCGACTACCCAACAATCGCTTAAGCACAACCGTATACCGTAAACTAAAAACCGAAAACTGTATACCGCCCATGAACGCTACCCTCGACACCGTACTGGCTGGTTTGATGCGTCAATACAGCGAACGCGTTCCCGACGTGCAACGCATCATCAGCGCCATGATCGATGAAGGTATCATCACGTCGCCGGACGACATCGAGAACGACCACATTGCGTTCCGTACGATGGGCGTTCCGCACCTCGGCCTGGCATCGTTCGAGAAAATTTTCCTGCACTACGGCTACGAGAAGCGGGACCCCTACAATTTCGCCGAAAAGAAGCTGTCGGCTTACTGGTACGCGCCCCCCGCCGACGGCCGTAACCTCCCCCGCATCTTCGCCAGTGAACTACGCGTACAGGAGCTGTCGGAGCAGGCACAGCATATTATTCATCGCTACACCGACGCGGTGACGAGCGACCCGGTCGATGCGCTCGATCTGGACGATGCTGCGGCTGTCGATCAGTTTCTGCATCAGTCGCTCTGGGCGCTGCCGACGCTGGCCGATTACCAGACGCTGCTGGCCGAAAGTGAATATGCCGCCTGGGTAATTTACAACCGGTACTACCTCAACCACTTCACGATCAGCGTACATAACCTGAAACCGGGATACAACACCATCGACGCCTTCGTGCAATTCCTCGAAGCGCGTGGTCTGCGGCTTAACTCAGCGGGGGGGGTCATCAAGGTCAGTCCCGACGGGGGATTGCGGCAGGCGTCGACGGTAGCGCAGATGACCGACGCCGTCTTTGCCGGGGGCGACACCGCCCGGATTGCCGGCTCCTACGTCGAATTTGCGGAACGGCGGGTGCTACCCCAGTTTGCCGACCTACCCGCCGATCAGATTGGTCGGGCGCAGCGACGCGATGGGTTCGAAGCCGCCAACGCCGACAAAATCTTCGAAAGTACCTTCACGACCCAGATCAACCGGTAGAAGCGCATCGGTTTCCGGTTTATACTTGTTTTAACAACCCTGTGCTGGCTATACTATCCCCAATTGCTATCGATGAAATACCTATATAGTCTTCTTCTGCTAGGCGGGCTGACCACAGGTCAGGCATTGGCCCAGAAAGCGGCTCCGGTTGGCTTACAACTGTATAGCTTCCGCGATGCGTTTGCCAAGGATGTACCAGGCACGATGGCTAAAGTCAGGCAGATGGGTTTTCGGGAGATCGAGACGGCGGGAACATATGGCCTGTCGTTGTCAGCCTACCGACAGTTGCTCGACCAGAACGGGTTGAAGGCCATAAGCACGGGTGCCGATTTCGAAGATTTGGCCACCAATATGCCCAAAGTGATTGCCGAAGCCAAAGCCGTTGGCGCGAAATACGTCGTCTGTACCTGGATACCCCATTACGGCGATCGCTTCACGCCCTTCGACGCGGAAAAAGCCGTCGACGTATTCAATACCGCCGGGAGCATACTCGCCGACAACGGGCTGACCTTCTGCTACCACACGCACGGCTACGAATTTCAGACCTACAAAGACGGTACCTTCTTCGATTACATGGCCGACAACCTCAACCCTAAATTCGTCAACTTTGAGATGGACGTGTTCTGGGTCAAAGAACCCGGTTACGATCCGGTGGCGCTGCTGCAAAAATACCCGAAGCGCTTTCTGCTCATGCACCTGAAAGACCGGAAGCCCGGCACGCCCGACAGCAACACCGGCCATGCCGACGTAGAATCGAACGTAATACTGGGGCAGGGCGACGTGGGGATTGCTGCAATTATGAAGCAGGCCCGCAAACTGGGTGTCAAACACTTCTTCATCGAAGACGAATCGTCGCGAGCGCTGCAACAGGTCCCCGCCAGCGTAGCCTACCTGGAAAGTCTGCGGTAAGTAAACGGCCGTTGCACGACGCATCCATTTTAACAATAATTAACTGACCTACAGCACGTTGCTTAACATTCTTTAACAAATCACAGGCGTACCCCGGTCCTGGGCCACTGTAGTTTTGAATCGTCTTAACACAACGATAGCGAAACACTTTACGTCCATGACCCGCTTCAAACGCCTTGACCGATTAGCCGGCTGGCTCGTCTTTGCCATTGCGCTGACTACCTACAGCCTGACCGTAGAACCAACCGCCAGTTTCTGGGACTGCGGGGAGTTTATAGCCTCCTCGTATAAGCTACAGGTCCCCCACCCGCCCGGTGCTCCGTTCTTCCTGCTGATCAGCCGGTTATTTTCCCTGCTTTCACTGGGCGACCTATCCCGCGTTGCGTACTGGGCCAATATGGTATCGGTGGTCGCCAGCGCATTTACGGTGCTCTTTCTGTGCTGGACGATTACACTGCTGGCCCGTAAAGTCATCGCCAAACCCGAATCGGCCTACAGCCGGGCTGACATGGGGCTGGTGATTGGAGCCGGTATGGTGGGGGCACTGGCCTATACCTTCTCCGACACGTTCTGGTTTTCGGCCGTTGAAGCCGAGGTTTACGGTATCTCGTCGTTCTTTACCGCCATCGTCGTGTGGGCAGCGCTGACCTGGGAACGTATCGACGAACCGGCGCTGGCCAACCGCTGGCTACTCCTCATCGCATACCTGACGGGCATTTCAATCGGAGTTCACCTGTTAAACCTGGTCACCTTGCCGGGACTGGCCCGGCTTTATTACGCCAAAACCTACCCACAGCCAACGCGCTGGGGCTGGATCAAGGCACTGGCCGCTGGCTTTCTGATACTGGGGCTGATCAATGCAGCGATTCCCGGCTTGCCAGCGTTGGCATTCATCGTCGATCGATGGGCAGTCAACGGACTGGGTTTACCCTTCAACGCGGGTATCTATCTGTTTTGCATCGGGTTGACCGGTGCGCTGGTCTACGGCATCTGCTGGTCGGCGGTCCGTCACCGCGCCGGAATGAACACAGCCCTGCTGGCGGTAGCCTTTCTGCTAATTGGTTACGGGTCGTATCTACAGGTGCTGGTTCGGGCCGGTTTCAATCCGCCGATTAATGAGAACGACCCGAGCAACGTTATCAATTTCAAAGCCTACCAGAGCCGGGAGCAATACGGTAGCCGGTCGCTGCTGTATGGCCCCGTCTTTACCGCCCGGCCAATCGAGCAGAAACGGGGCGCGCCGATGTGGAAGCGGCAGGGCAACAAATACGTCATCTACGATTACCAGCCCGAATACGTCTACGCACCGGGCGACCAGATGCTGTTTCCCCGGCTCTACAGCTATCAGCTCAACCACCCCGCGTTGTACCGGCAGATGCTGGGACTGACCGACGGGCAGCGACCGACCATGCGCGACAACCTGCGCTTTCTGTTTACATACCAGTTGGGGCATATGTGGGCGCGCTACGTGTTGTGGAACTTTGCGGGCCGCGACAGCGACGAGGACGATGCTGGTTTTCTGCTGCCCTGGTCGGCGACCGACTCACTACCCGAGCTGCTTCGACAGAATAAAGCCCACGACAACTTTTATATGCTGCCGCTGCTGCTGGTCATTGCGGGGGCCGTGTACCACTACCGGCGACAGCGGGCACACTGGCTGGCAACCGGGCTGTTATTCTTGCTAACCGGGATCGGCCTACAGGTGTTTCTGAATTCGCCCCCCTCCGAACCCCGCGAACGGGACTATATCTACGTGGGCTCGTTTTACTTCATGGCCATCTGGCTGGGGCTGGGCGTACTGGCGCTGGCCCAACAGATGCAACGCTGGGTACGACAGGAGCAGCTGCGGACGGTACTGGTAGCCGGTAGTTGCCTGCTGGTTCCGGTAATGATGGGTGTCAAAAGCTGGGATAATCATGACCGGTCAAACCGCTACCACTCGGTCGATTTTGCGAAGAATATGCTCAACAGTTGCGCCACCAATGCGATTCTGTTTACCGAAGGCGACAACGATACGTTCCCGCTGTGGTATGCGCAGGAGGTGGAAGGAGTCCGGCGCGACGTACGGGTGTGCAACCTCAGCCTGCTGGGCATGGATTGGTACATTCAGCAGATGAAGCGTAAAATCTACGAATCGGATGCCGTACCGATATCGCTGGCGTTCGACAACTTCATCAAGGGAAAGAACGACTACGTACCGTTCTATGAAATCGCCAGTGTGAAAGCGGGGATTGATCTGAAGCAGTACATCAATCTGGTCAAGTCGGACAATCCGGCCATTCAGGCCCCTTTGCTGGGTGGCGGCACAACCAGTATTCTGCCCTCCCAGGTGCTGTTTCTACCGATCGATAAAGCAGCCGTCGACAAGGCAGGTTTTGTACCGGCAGCGTTGAAGCCACTGATGAGCGACACCCTGCAATGGACACTAGGCAAGAAAGACCTATACAAACCGGAGTTGATTATGCTCGACATGATCGCCACCAACAACTGGCAGCGCCCGCTTTACTTCTCCAGCACCCTGACCGAAGCACACTACCTGAATCTGAAAGACCATATGCAGCTGGAGGGCTATGCGTACCGGCTGATGCCCGTAGCTGTACCCGGTGCGTCGGATGGGTATGTCGACAGTCAGCTCATGTACCGGAACATGAAAACGAAGATGGCCTGGCGGCAGCTCGATAACCCCGACGTGTATTACGACAGTACGTACAAGCGCACTCCGGCGGTGTCGGCCCGCATGGCGTTTCTGCGCCTGGCCGATCAGCTGGTACGGGAAGGCGACACGGGAAAAGCCCGAAACGTACTGCTGGATTCGCTACGGGTGTTGCCCGACAAGAGTATCCCCTACGACTATGTATCGTCGAGCTACGTACCGCTCTTACTGGCCGTCGATGAACAAAAACGGGCGCTGACCATTGCCGATACCATGGCTCGCCGGGCCGATCAGAACCTGACCTATGCCGAAAGTGGGGCGGGCCAGTTTAGTAATCCGCAACTGGATCTGTACGTACTCCATAATCTGGCGTCGGCTTACAGAGCCGCCAAGCAACCGGAAGCCGAACGCTACGAAGCACTGCTCCAGAAACACGCCGGGGCATTCGGTAAGTAAGCCATACAGTGCAGCCCTAAACGGTTTTCCTAAACCGTTTAGGGCGCTACATACCTGCGCGTTTCGCTTTGATACTGAATTGAAGTGTGTTGGTACCTATCTCGGTACGGCTGTCGTAGTTGAAGGTGGTCTCGTCGATCGTACCGACGCGGTTAGCCCCGTCGTACATCTCGAACTTTCCGCCCCCCAACCGGAGCGACAGATTGAGGGAGTCGCTCAGGGGGGTACGGCCCTGGATACCGATGATATAAACGATGCCGACGCGGTTGTCGGCATTCCGGGCAATTTTGACCGATCCGGTATAGACCTGGTTGTTTTGCGGATTGGTGTACGGAAAGTTGTACGTAACGGTCCCGATTCCGTTTGCGCCGGGCGTCGTATACTGCGTCATTTCGTAGGTACCGGCAATCTCCGGTTCAGGGTCTACCCCACCACCACAGGCCAGCAACGTCAGCAGTGGAAGGCAATACAGAAGTCGTTTCATAGCGGAAAAGCGTTTGACAAGCCCTTGTCAAAAGTCATTCCGAAGATTTCTTTGCGGCTGCCCAGCCAACCATTTTTAATCTCGTTTCTGCACTAACCGGTATTTCCATACTGACCCACCTTCCTACCAATTTCTTGTATATCTGCCAGTTCGTGGAAAGCACTGATTACAATTCGCGTATTGGCCCGGTCGCTGGGTGTCGGATAGGCAAACGAGTAAATCAGCATGTTGTGCTGAAGCAGAAATGGATAGAGTGCATCCTGCCCGGTGTAGAACACAGGATAGCCGGCGGCCTGCTGAAACTGGCCCGTGGGCAGCAGTACCTCAGCCGCTTTGTCGACGAGTTGCCGAAGCCGGCCATACTGTGTCTCATACAGCGAACGAGCACGTACGAAAGCAGCCAGATAAGCGGGTGGTATGGGTGAACAGGCTCCGAAAAAGGGGGTTTTCCGCAGTTGCTGCAACCTGTCGGCGTCGCCCAGCACGACACCACCCGGCAGACCCATCGCCTTGGCGAGCGATCCGGTAACCAGCAGTCGTACGTTATCCCGCTGCGGTAGCTGCGACCAGATACCACGGCCACCGTTCAACAGACCCAGCCCGTGTGAATCATCGACAACCAGGGTAATCAACCGATCGTCGGGCAGGTCGTTAACCCAGGCGAAGTCGTACAGTTCCGATCGAACGGCATCCAGCGAGTTTGTCAGGATAGCAACGGGTTGTGCCGGGTTCAGCGCCCGCACCTGCTCGGCGATGTGCTGGCACCAGTCATCAAACGATGTTCCTGGCAGACTTGTCGCCGGACCATTCCAGAGCGCGGGATGGGTGCCGGGCGCGTAGAGCAGGTGCATCGATTGCGCTTGCAGCCACTGCACGACCACCTGCCCCGCCAACATACCCGACGACAAGGTCAGTGCGGCCTGCGGCTGATTGTCGACCGTTCCGACCATTGCGGCCAGTTGCGCTTCGGCTTCCTCGTAGATCGTCAGGCGCAGGTTACCGTTGCGCGAACTGCCGAACACGGTCCCGTACTGTTGTATCGCGTCGACAAGCTGCTGCTGCATGACCGGGTGCTGCGGTATGCCCAGATAAGCCGTTCCGCTGAAAAACAGATAGTCCTGTTCGTTGTGCCGGATCAATCGATTGGGGAGCTGATCGACGGAAATTGTAGTACTCATGGCTCGACCAGTTGTGCCCCCGTACCCGGCCTGTCGGCATACTGTATCCGGCCGTCGTTGAACGTCACGCCGGTTGCCGGATCATTGGTGATAAGCAGCGCCCCGTCGAGATCGGCGTAATCGAGCAGGGGTAAGAGTTGCGCGATTGCCGAAATGCCAACGCTCGACTCGGTCATGCAGCCGACCATAACCCGCAGATTCAGTGCCCGCGCCCGCTCGATCATGCGCCGGGCGGGTGTTAGTCCCCCGCATTTGGTCAGCTTGATGTTTACGCCGTGGAACAGCCCCGCACACCGGTCGACGTCGCTTTCAACGATACAGCTTTCGTCGGCAATGATGGGCAATTCACTTTGCTCAAACACGCGTCTGGCCCCGTCGCGGTCGCTGGCCGGCAGGGGTTGCTCGATAAATTCGACCCCCAGGCGGGTGAGTTCGGGCGCAAACGCAAGGGTCTGCTCGACCGTCCAGCCACAGTTGGCATCGACCCGGAAGCGGGCATCCGTGTGCTGCCGCAATGTCTCGATCGTTGTCAGATCGGTATCGGCCCGCCCCAGTTTGATCTTGTAGAGTGGCCACGGCCATTCCACCAGTTTCGCCACCATGCGTTCAGGCGTATCGAGTCCGATGGTATAGTTTGTTAGCGGAGCCTGGGCAGGATCGAGTTGCCAGCGTTGGTAAAGTGGCTTTCCCTGTCGTTTGGCCCACAGATCCCAGGCCGCCTGATCGAGCGCGCAGGCTGCAAACGGCTGATCGGCGAGGTAGGGATGCAGTTCTGCCCAGAAGGCAGCCGGATCGGTCAGGTCGTGGGCTTCGATAAGCGGCCGAACGGCTTCCAGCGCCTGCGTCATCGACTCAATCGTAACGCCGTAGTAGCGGGTAGCCGTGGCCTCGCCCAGCCCGGTCGGTCCGCCGGGTTCGTCGCTCAGCGCGACGATCAACGTGGGCTGTACGTCGCGGCTGTCGTGGGCAATGGTAAACGTGTGACGCAGCCGCAAATCGACCGGGTGCAGGTGTAAACGCATACAAGTCAGTTCAGACCGGCAAGATACAGCCGGCAGGTACTACCCGAACGGATCGGACTGAATTTTCAGTACCCACCGAATCGACCAGCTCATCGCGTTTGCGAAGCGAACAATCAACCGTTGGTCCGGCAACGTCAGTTAGCGGGTCGCCTGCTGACTGAAGCGACAGGATCGTTGTCGCAAGCGGGCGCTGTCCAGGCAGCTACGTACGTTAGAAACCGATCGACCGACACCTGGTATTCCAGCCGGCCTACCAGGCTACGCGTCACGATGCCCGCTTTTTCCGGCTGCCACTGCCGGGTCACTGCGTCGTAACTGTACAGCGGAATCGAATCACCCGGTTGTATGGGTCGTCCCGTCTGTGCGTTGATCGTTGCCGGATTCAGGTCCATATAGCACACTATTGGCAGTGAGCTGCTATAAGCCAGCTGGTAAGCAGACGAATAGCTTTCCAGCGTCACCGACCCCGCCATCGACAGCACGCGTAAGGGGTCAGGATTTATCCTGCCATCGCGCGATTTGACACTGAACAGCCTGCCGCCCCCCGGCACCTGACTGGTGGCTGGTTCGCGGGCGTTTGTGTATACTGTCGTCAGGGTGACTGCACCGGCAACTGGCTTTCCGTCGCGATCCAGCAGCCGGGTACCAGGCTCCAGTAGTACCGATGCTTTATCCGTCGATCGTGGGGGCGACGGCGTTAGCAACGCTACCGGTTCAGACGTAGCCCCATCGGCACCGGCATGTTTCGTGATGCGCCCGGCTGCCAGCGTGCGGGGTGGTCGGGCAAGATCGATCCACCGTAGCGTACGCGTCAGCCGGTTTCGACTGGTTACGGTGATGGGCTGCACAATGGTGAGATACCCGTCGGCTTCGATCACAAGCGTAAACTGGATTGGTTCTTTGCTCGACGGCGCGAGCGAAGGTAGCACAGCCAGGCACAATAGCCCCTCCGCGTCGACGCTGTATTTCGTCGTACCGTGCGTCGTCACAATTTTGTCGGCATCGGGCCCGGCCAGGGTTACCCGGCTGCTTGTTGGCAATGGATTACCAGCCGGATCATGCAGCCGAATAGCAATGATACCCGTCGTGATCGGGGCTTTCGTCCGCAGGGCAACCCCGTCGATCGGGTTCCGGCAGGCCACTGTCAGTTCCAGTAGCGTTACCACCCACGTCAACGTATGGAATACGCGCATAAACATCATAAACGATACGGTTCATCGAGCCGGTGCATTCTTGAACTTTACCTATACTGATTAAAAAACTACGCTCGACACTATTTTTAATTACACGTACTACCTAGGCCGGCTTGGTTGCCCATCGACCTGTGTACGCGTTACCAGCCTGCCAAAAGCGACAAGCGACACTGTTGTTGTTCGTACGCTACGTCTGACCAGGCTTCGCAGTATACTATTATGATTAAGTGTTACCCAAATATAATAATTTTACACTTACACATATACTCAAGAAACCATATTCATTTTTCATAACTATATTATATACACAGCCTGGCCATATGGCTTTATTATCCCATCACTACCCATATGCGCATTGCTACCGTTCGCTCCACACGAATAGCCTGATTCATAGATATCGATACCCGATCAAGTATGGCACAAAAATTGGTATTTGTTTTCGGTCAAACATAGACTATTAATTAACATTTTTAATATTTAGTAAACTTACAGCTCGTTATATTTGTCTGACTGACAACGATGAATGCCCGTCAGACCGATCGATGAGTGGCAACTAACGCAACCATGGTCCAGACGTCCGTTTCACCGATTGCTGCTTTATCTCTCTATATAGACTCGTTACTGTCCATGAAACAACGCATTACCCAAAATTGCACTTTTCTACTACGGTTCATCCTACTTGCCAGCATAGCCTGCCAACTGACCAGCTGTGCGTCGACGAAAGAGTTGTCCTATTTTCAGAACGGGCAAAACGCCACGGATCTGGTTTCGGCCACCGCGCGTTACACGCCAACCATACAGCCGGGCGACATCCTTTCCATTCAGATCAGCAGTCTGAACCCCGAAGCATCGACGTTTTTCAATCCGTACACGTCGTTTGCCGTCGCCGACCGCGCCAGTCAGCCCATGGCGGCTAACTCGACCTCACCCCTGCAACCCGTCAGCGGCTATATGGTCGATGCCGACGGGGCCGTTGAACTGCCCGTGATCGGTAAGCTGTCAGTGAAAGGCCTGACGGTAGCGCAGATTCGGGAGCGTGTGCGGGAACCCCTGCGCGAATACCTGAAAGAGCCAACCGTGAACGTACGCAACCTGACCTTCCGCATCTCGGTCATGGGCGAAGTGGCCCGTCCGTCACTCTTTACGGTTCCAAATGAGCAGTTGACCCTGCTGGAAGCCCTGAGCCTGGCCGGTGACGTAACGATTTTCGGTCGCCGGACCGACGTGCTGGTAATTCGGGAAGAAAATGGGCAACGCAAGTTCGGCCACGTCGACCTGACCCGTCGCGATCTGTTCAGTTCGCCTTATTACTACCTCCATCCGAACGACGTCGTCTACGTCGAACCCAGTAAAGTACGCGCTGCAACCGCCGACCGAACGATGCAGGTGGCCCCGATTGCCATCAGTGCGCTGTCATTTCTGGCCATCATCGCCACTCGCTTCTAGCCGAACACTCCCTGTATACTTTATCCAATAAACGACTATGTCGACTCAGAACTCGTATTCTTACGCGCCGTATCAGCTCTATGAAGCGGAAAATAGTCCCAGCATGCGCCTGGTACTGATGCGCTACGTGCGGCAGTGGAAATGGTTTGTCTTATCGGTACTACTGGCGGGTATCGGTGCCTACGCTTATCTGCAGTTCCAGACCCCCATTTACCGAACGCAGACCAGTTTGCTGATTAAAGACGACAAGAAAGGACTCAGCGAAGAAAGCATTCTCAAGGAAATCGACATTCTCGCGCCGAAAAAGGTGATCGAAAACGAGATGGAGATTCTGAGGTCGTATGCTCTGATGAACAAGGTAGTCGGCAAAATGGGGCTCGACGTGCAGTATTTCCGCCCAACCAGCACCGGCAACCGGGAAATCTACGACAGCGCTCCGTTTCGGCTCATCGTCGAAAAAGCCGACCCCGTTATCTACGACACGAAGCTGGAAATCGTCCCGGTTGGGGCCAGCCGGGTTCGGATCAACGACGAGCTGTATACCACGAACCAGAGCGTGCAGACGCCCTACGGCCAACTGCGCATCCAGGCCCGGAAGCCGTTGCAGGCAACCAACGAAGCGATAGTGGTACAGGTGTTACCCCGTGCCACGGCCGTCGACCATTACCTCGACAACCTGACGGTGGAACCCAGCAGCAAAGCCTCGACCGTATTGCAGATGACCTTACTCGACGCGGTACCCCGCAAGAGCGAAACCATCCTCAACAACCTGATCAGCGAGTACAACAAGGCCGCCGTTGTCGACAAAAACATCGTGGCAGCCAACACGCTGAACTTTATCGAGGAGCGCCTGCGCCTGATCGTGGGCGAACTGACAGCCGTCGAGAAAGGGGTTGAGTCGTTCAAATCGTCGAAAGGTATCACGGATCTCAGTTCGCAGGCGCAGCTCTTCCTGGAAACCGTCAAAGAAAATGATACGGAGCTTAACCAGGCAACGATTCAGTTGAATACGATCAACGGTATCGAAGCGTATGTCGACAGCAAAAGTAACAGTCGCGGAGCTGCACCGGCCACGCTTGGCCTGAACGACCCGGTCCTGATTGGGCTGATCGGCAAGCTGAGCGAGCTGGAATTGCAGCGCGATCAGTTGAGCCGGACAACAGCGTCGAACAACCCGATGCTGCAAAGTCTGGAATCGCAGATCAAAGCGACCAAAACCAGTTTGTCGGAAAATATCGCTGGCATCAAACAGGGCATCGTTACGGCGCAGAACCGGCTTAAGCAAACAAATCGTCGTCTGGAAAGCCAGATTCGCACGATCCCCGGCAAGGAACGGGAGCTGGTTAACATCACCCGGCAGCAGTCGATCAAAAACAACCTGTATACGTACCTGCTCGAAAAGCGCGAGGAAACAGCGCTGTCGTACGCGTCGACAGTCGCCGATAGCCGCACCATCGATCCGCCCCGTACGGGTCGCAAGCCCGTGAAACCCGTTGACAGCACCATCTTTGTCCTGTTTGGTCTGGTAGGCCTGATGCTGCCGGTAGGCGTCATTGCCGCCGGCGACGCCCTCAACGACCGGGTCAATCGCCGGGCCGACGTAGAATCAGTGTCGCAGGTACCCATCATCGGCGAGGTAGCCGCCACGCGTAACGTCGATCCAATGGTCATGGTGTCGGGAAAACGGTCGGTTATTGCCGAGCAGATTCGGGCGCTACGCACCAACCTGCAATTCCTGCGCAGTCACCCCACCGACAGTCAGGTCGTTCTGTTTACGTCGAGCATTGGCGGAGAGGGTAAGTCATTTATGTCGCTGAACCTGGGGGCCAGTCTCGCCCTGGTCGACCGGCCAACGGTGATTCTGGAGATGGACCTGCGCAAGCCCAAGCTGCATTCGGTACTCAAGATGGAGAATGGCGTAGGGCTCAGCAACTACCTGATTCAGGAGGCAACGCTGGATGAGGTCATTCAGGAGATACCGGGCTTCCCGAATTACCACATTATCACGAGTGGTCCCATTCCGCCCAACCCGTCGGAATTGCTGAGCAGCCCCATGCTTGAGCAGTTGATTGCCGAATTGCGGACTCGCTATTCGTACGTCATCATCGACTCACCGCCTATTGGTCTGGTTACGGATGCCCAGCTGATTGCTCCTCATGTCGACGCGACCATGTTTATCGTCCGTCACGAGCATACGCCTAAAACGTACCTGAAGATGATCGATACGCTGTACCGGGAAAATCGGTTTCAGCGCCTGAATCTGATCCTGAACGCCGTTGGCGAGGGCGCGTCGTACCAGTATGGCTATGGCTACGGCGGATACTACGACGAAGCCGGCAAACCCGAAAAGCGCCCGACCCGGACCCTCCGATGACGTCCGATTTTTCTCCCTAGCTCCCCCTACCGTATGCTTAATGTAACGTTACCTTCCTTCACTGAGCATCCGCTCAGACAACCCCCCATGCGGGTACCGCTGACCGGGCGGACCGACTGGATTAAACGCGCCTTTGACATCGTTGTATCGCTGCTGCTGTTACTGGTCATTTTAAGCTGGCTGTTGCCGCTGATCAGCTTGCTGGTCAGGCTTTCGTCGCCCGGTCCGGCCCTGTTCATGCAACTTCGGATGGGCCGGGGTGGCATTCCGTTTCGGTGTCTGAAATTCCGCACGATGACTTATTCGAAAGATGCAGAATTCCGGCAGGCCGTCCGCAACGACCCACGGGTCACGAAGCTGGGCGCGTTTCTGCGCCGAACCAGTCTCGACGAGTTACCGCAGCTCATCAACGTACTGCTCGGGCAGATGAGCCTGGTCGGCCCACGCCCGCACCCGCTCCGGCTCGACGCCCAGCACTGGCACACGATGCCGGGCTACGTCGATCGCTATGCTGTCCGTCCCGGCATCACGGGGCTGGCGCAGTCGCGGGGAAGTCGGGGCGAAACGGCGCACCCGATTCAGATGGCGCACCGCATCCGCTATGACCTGCTCTACATCCGCAAACAGTCGATCGGGCTGGACCTGCAAATCTGCTTCTGGACACTTCTCAACATGGTCCGGGGCGACGACAAAGCCTGGTAGTCTCAACGCTGAACACACATGAAGCTGACCTACAAAAATTCGCTGAGTGGTATTGGGCAGCTGGTACTGACGGGCGTCCTGACCTTTATCAGCATTCCGGTATTCATCCGGGTACTGGGCGAAGAAGCCTACGGTGCTTTCTCCATCGTAACGCTGGCTGGCAATTTAAACATATTCGTCAACCTCGGCCTGAACTCGGCGCTGCTGAAATTTCTCTGTGTGCAGGGTCGTTCAAAAGAATCGGACTACGACATTGCCGCTACCCTGTTGCTGCTGCTGGTTATCATCGTCCCACTCAGTCTGCTGGCCATCACGTTTCAACAACCTATTCTTCAGCGCTTTCTCGGCTTATCCGATCGTTTGTACGATCAGGTCAGAATCCTGTACCGCTGTGTCGTTTTGGCCAACCTGGTGCTGCTGATCGGGCAGACATTCACGACACTACTCGATTCGCAGCAACGTATCTACCTGACGAACATGTACCAGTTCATTTACAGCCTGCTGTACTGGGGCGGTATGATTGGCGTCGTCAGTTTGGGCTACGGCATGCCAGGTATTGGCTGGGCCGTGATCGGAGCCGCCAGCGTCTGGCTGGTACTGGTTGTTACGGCCGCACTACGACTGTGGGGCATGCCCGACCTGACCGGCTTTCTGACGGAGTTACCCAGAGTCGCCCGAAAGCAACTGGCATTTGGCGCGAGTGTCTACGGGGCTGGGCTGTTGACCATGCTGTTTGAGCCGATGACGAAGCTACTCGTATCGCGGCTGATTGGCGTTACCGAAGTAGGGTACCTGGAGATCGCTCACAAAATACGCTCCCAGCTCTGGGCGGTCATGCAAAAACTGACGTATCCTCTGTACCCGCAGATTGCGCAACAGACCGACATCGGGGTTATTCATCGGATGATGACTACGTTTCAGAGCCGGATGCTAACGTTACTCGTGCCGTTCCTGCTGTTTTTTTTCCTGGCATTCCCCACGGCATTATCGCTCTGGTTACCAAATGCCAATGATGTCACGACACTGGCAACCCTGAGCATTTCGTCGGCCTACATGCTGGGTACCCTTTCCATTCCGCCTTACTATTTCCTGATGAGCCATCAGCATGGTAAGAAAACCGTGCTGGTTCAGGCAGTCAACGTAACCGTCAATGGGCTGGTCATTCTGCTCTCGTACCGATTGTTGGGCTTCAACGGTGTAATCCTGGCTAACTCACTGGCGATTCTAAGTTCACTGACCCTATGCCTGTATTACCAGCGACGATACATTGGCCCGCTACAGTTTGGCATCCGCAACCAGTGGCTCACCTGGTTGATTCTGATCGCGCTGACCGTTTGTCTCACACTTGTCGAGCAGGAACTTACCAACGCGTTCGTTCGCATCGGTTTCGTTGGGCTAGCCGCAGTCATCACCTACGCGATTCTGCTACGTCACGACATCGTCCGGCTTTCGTCGCGATCCAGCCAGGTGTTGTAAGTCAGTAGTTAATTTCTATTTACTAGTCTACCGTCACGATTATGGTTGGTACAATTCTAACAATAGTGGCTATCGGCCTTTTCTTTTCGAATCGCTTTTATGGTTCACTACTGATTTTTGTTGGTCTGGCCACGAAAGGCTTTCTCCTCATACCCCAGGAATGGTTACTGGCAGGCTTACCAATTGAGAAGACAAGCGACATGGCGATCATGTACATTGTAGTGATCTGTCTATTCCGATTTTCGACACTCCAACGGGCTTTTCAACATGACCCTGTTCTCCGCTGGATTTTGATCTTTATTCTTTTCGTTTTTGTAGACGGCCTGTATAGCCGGTTTATACTGGGTTACGAGCTAAACAGTGTCGTAAGAGTCTTTCGTAACAATTTATTCTTATTAAGTTTTTTCGTGTTTATGCTGGTCCCGGTGAATGATCTTACTCGCGTATGGCATACACTGGCGATAATCACGTTGGTTCAATGCGTTCTTTTTCTTCTACAAATCCCTACCGGAACTGTTCTGCTTGGCGATCCAGAGAGTACAACTATCAACAATATGGAATCCATTGGCTGGGTACGCTATTACAACCTACCCACCTTTCTGATTCCTACACTATTCTACTATCTGTTTGCCTACGAATACACGAGCAGAGTGGCAAAATGGCTTATTATCGGTCTGCTACTGATTACCGTTGTCGCACCAATGCACCGCTCACTTATGCTCATTATAGCTGTAGTTGCCAGTGTGTACATTCTAGCACAACAGACCACCAGTAAACGGTTTTTGTACGTAGCGCTGTTAATTATTGTTGGTAACGGTGCCATGATGATTGGCTCTATTCAATCCAGAGTAAACGACGGCTTGGCGGACATCAACAAAATACTGATGCCTGGTAGTCATGCGGTAACGTACCTTAGTTACGATGCCAGCGATACGTTCACCTACCGAATTGCTCATCTGGCAGAGCGCTTTACATACGTGATAGCGGAACCGGCCCGCTTACTTTTTGGCATAGGGCTATTGACAGAAGACTCCAAGCAAGCCGGAAAATTGACGTTCGAAGCCGGATTATACAATCAGCATACTGGGGAAATCAGCCAGGTCGATACAAGTGATATCGCCTGGTCGCTACTGATTCTTTATGTCGGCGTTGTTGGTACTGTGCTATTCATCATTCTTCACGTTCGGCTGTTTCGTTGTTTTCTTCATCACAGAAATATCCCGATAAGCATCGTTGGGGCACTTACGCTGGGAACCGTCTTTCTGATCTCCTTCACGGGCGTGGAAATCCTGTATGGTTCGTTTCGAATTAGTATGACCCTGATGCTGGGTATTGCGATAAAAGGCTCCCAGGCGTTAATCGACCGCACTCGCTTACCATACACGGATGCTCCACTCTTCGCACGTCGCTCCTACCCATCCGTGCCACAGATGGCACAACACAGGATTTAGAAAGTAATCGTGCAAATCACTCCCATTTCGATCTAGTGAGCCATGCACAACTAGAAAAGTGGCGGTTCGATTAGACAGAGGGAATGCCCTCACCATTGACCGAATTACGGATATAGCCCGGTAGCCATACCAGCGCATTGGCAGCATTCGTACCCATCAATCTGATTCATACAGAGCAGACGGTCACACTAGTAAACGAGTGATGTATAAATCGTAAATCACGAACTACACATGAATGCTCATCGCCCTAAGGTATCGATCATAACGCCTTCTTTCAATCAGGGCAGTTTTATCCGGGCCACGATCGAATCGGTACTGGCACAGACATACGCCAATATTGAATACATTCTTATTGACGGTGGCTCGACAGACGACACCATGGCGGTCGTTGATGAATACCGCAGACGGATCGACGTGACCATACATCACGCTTATTCGCCCGTTAACCAATTAACAGATTGTACCGGCCCGGCGAGCTTGCCGCACGAGTCATTCTCACATTGACAACCCACCTAGCAAGTCTACAATATGAAAGCCGCTATACGATCGATTGTCAGCCGGTTTATCGACCGACTACGTGATGAACCGAATCTGCCTAGGCTAAAGAAAATGGGTCTTGTCGTCGGACGTAATCTGAAAATGATGTCGCAATGCCGAATTGACTTTGCGCATTGCTGGCATATCAGCATCGGCGACGACGTCACGCTGGCTCCCCGCGTTCATATACTGGCCCACGATGCTAGCATGCACACGCACCTGGGGTATACCCGAATCGGTAACGTTCGTATCGGCGATCGGGTATTCATCGGAGCTAGTACAACTATTCTACCCGGTGCCGATATCGGTAACGATTGCATCATTGGGGCTGGCAGTGTCGTCAGCCGAAGTATTCCTGCCGGTTATGTAGCCGCTGGTAACCCAGCCCGAATTCTGATGACCACCGACGAGTACCTAACCAAACAGCAAGCCCGTATGACCGATGCGAACTGCTTCGACGAGTCGTTTACAGTCTCCCGGCATGTTCAACGGCCACAAAAAGAGCAAATGATCACGACGACCGACGAACAGGGCTTTTCATTCGTAAAATAGAACTGCGCATGAGCATGTCATTTCCCAAAGTATCCATTATTACGCCCTCCTTCAATCAGGGCCATTTTATTGAAGCGACTATCCAGTCGGTACTGGCGCAGACATATCCCAACATCGAATATATCATCGTAGATGGCGGATCAACCGACGACACCATGACGGTCGTCGACCGGTACCGCGCCCAACTGGCAACCGTTTTCCACGAACCTGATCGGGGCCAGTCCGACGCGATCAACAAAGGCTTCCGGGCAGCATCCGGTGAACTCGTCGGCTGGATAAATTCAGATGATATTCTTTACCCAGACTGCGTATCCCGGATGGTCGCCCACTACCGTCAGCACCCCGACGGAGCCGTTTATCACAGTGCTGCGCTCGATCAGATCGACGAAGCGGGCAGTCATCTCGTTACCCGATTTGTGTCGATACCCAATCGCGAGCACCTGCTGACCCACAACTACGACCTGATTCAGCAGGGGTCATTTTATCCGACGCCCCTTATCCGTCAGGTAGGCTATGTCGACGAAACCATTCATTACTGCATGGACCTGGACCTCTGGCTCCGTTTATTAAATCACGGCCCAATATACAGCTACGCGAACGAAGCAGTAGCAGGCTTCCGAATGGGCAGCGATACGAAAACGACGACGGGCGGTCACAGATTCCTATCAGACATTCAGCGGGTACTATTGCGTAATGGCGCACCAGCGACATCACGGGCCGTACTGAAAACCCGGTACTATCAATTCAAACGTCGGGTAAAGGAAACGGTACGCCTTTCATAAGCTCCCGCCGACATCCTCTTCACGCCTTCGCAGGGCCCACTCCTTACTCAACAAACGCCATGCGTATCGTCCACTGTCTGTTTACCCTCCGTACGGGCGGAGCACAGATTCTGACGCTGAATCTGCTTAGCGAGCTGGCTGCGGACCATGACGTATCGCTGATCGTAGTCAACGACGCACCCATGGCATCGATGCTCGTTGGACTCGATCGGCGAGTCAACGTGCATTTTCTCGACCGCGAGGAAGGCAGCCGCAATCCCCTACCGATCATACGGCTTAACTGGCTGCTGTATCGACTACGGCCGGACATTGTCCACTGCCACGAGCGAAAGATGATTCAATTGCTCAAAGCAACCCGCGCCAAAACCGTGTACACCGTACACGACGTTCAGATTCCGACCGACACGTTCGCCAGCTACGATGCGCTGGCCGCCATCTCGGAGGCTGTAGCCGCAGACGTACAGCAGCGCATCGACTTACCCATCCGGCTGATTCACAACGGCGTTCCGATTCATCGTTTCAACCGACGTGCAGACTACCAACTGGCCCCCACTGAGCCAATCCGGCTGGTTCAGCTCGGCCGGCTGATGCACGAAAAGAAAGGCCAGCATATTCTTCTGGAAGCCCTCGCCATATTGATCCATCAACGTGGCGAAACCCGGCTGAAACTCGATTTCGTCGGTGAAGGGCCTTCGTTAGATTACCTGAACGAACGGGTGCGGGCTTTACAGATCGACAACTACGTCCGTTTTTCGGGTCATCGCGACTGGACGTGGCTTCAAGACAACCTATCAACCTATCATTTAGTGATTCAGCCGTCGCTCTACGAAGGGTTTGGCCTGACTGTTGTTGAAGGACTGGCAGCGGGGTTGCCGGTACTGGCATCTGATGCGGGCGGACCAGCCGAGATCATACGGTCGCTGTCAGGTGGGATGTTGTTTGCCACGGAAGATGCCGGTGCCTGTGCAGATGCGCTGCTACAGTTGATCCAGGCTTACCGGACACAAACGCTGACCAGCCTGGTTGGCAACCTGGCGCTACCAGCCAACGGCCGGTATTCCATCCGGGCAATGACAGATAATTACCTCGACCTATACAAACAGGTCCTGGAGACCAGCACACCAACCACCCGAAAGCCGCTTGCTTCGACTACCTATTCGTCTGCCGCATGAACGTTGTTTCGTTTGTTTTTCAGGATTGGTCCGCCAACACCCGTAACTCAAAGGGGCGGCTCCTGGGCATATTGTTTCGCCTGGCTAACTATGGTCTTGACAATCCGGTGATCCGCCTGCTGTTGCTACCGTATCGGCTGCTGTACCGGTTGCTGGTCGAATGGACACTAGGCGTCGAACTACCATACAACACCGTGGTCGGACCGGGGCTGCGTATCTACCACGGGCAGGCGCTGGTGGTTCACAAAAACGTTCAGATTGGCCGGAACTGTGTACTCAGGCAGTCGACAACGATTGGCAATGCTGGCGCAGGCAGTACCTGTCCGGTCATTGGCAATAATGTAAACATCGGTGCCAATGTCTGCATCATCGGCCCAGTTCATATCGGCGACAACGTCGTAATCGGGGCAGGCAGTGTCGTCACAAAATCGATCCCGATGGGCTGTACCGTTGTGGGGAACCCCGCTCGAATGCTACGCCGTCATCCTGCCCCCACCGACCTTGCTTCTTCGCTCACTACCATGCTTTAGTGATTTCCACTGCAATGCTTAATTCTCAATCTGCTCCTCCCGTATCTGCGCCCCCCAACTGGCTGATTCCCCTCGACACGGCAGAACGCGTGCTGACGGTCGGGCCCGACCATATTAATTACCGGGGTGGTGTGGGTAGTGTAATGAACGTGTATGCCCGGCATTTTGCCACGTTTAAATACGTCACAACGCATCGGGTCATGGGCAAAGGGAAACTAATTCTTTTTTTCCTGCGGCAGTACCTGCGTTTTGTGCAAACGCTCCTCAACGACCCACTTATTGCCATTGTCCATATTCAGGCGTCGACGCATGGTAGTTTCTACCGTAAACTACTACTCTTCCTGACGGCTCGCTACATCTTTCGAAAACGGGTGATTTACCATATGCACGGGTCCCGATTCGTTGAGTTTTACGAGCAGAGCGATCCTGTAAGCAAGCGACTGATTCGGTTCTTAATCGAGAAATCCGACATCGTGATTGTCCTGTCGACGTACTGGCGCGATTATTTCAATCGGCACTTTCGCGTCCGTCGGCTGGAGATTCTGAACAACATTATTCATCAGCGCGACAAATCAGCGGGGTTCCCGACCCGACCAGCGGGTAAACTCCCCGTCAGGCTGCTTTTTCTGGGTGCTATCGGGCAACGCAAAGGCATTTTCGACCTGCTCGACGGCATCCGGCAGTACCGTGACTCGTTCGAGGGGCGGCTAGTACTCTACGTGGGCGGCAACGGCGAAACGAATCGCCTGCAAAGCTACATCGCCCAGCACCGGCTGGAATCGATCGTCAAGTTTGAGGGCTGGGTATCCGGCATTCGTAAACATGAACTGCTCAGCACCTGCGACGTGTTTATCCTGCCTTCCTACAACGAAGGGCTTCCCCTGTCGATCCTGGAAGCCATGAACTACCATTTGCCGATTATTGCCACCCCCGTCGGCGGTACGGCCGAAGTCGTGCATGATGAAGTCAATGGCTTTCTGATAAACCCAGGTGACCAGAAAGCCATGTGCCAGCGCCTGATGCGCTTCATCGACAATCCGGACCTGATTACGCGGATGGGCGGTGAATCGGGCCGACTTATTGGCGGCTACCAGCCTGCGGCCGTGTTGCCCCAACTTCATCACTTCTATACTGATTTGCTAAGCAGCGATTTCTGATTCTATCCAGCGACGTTATCCGTTGACGACCTCAACAATCATAGAATCTTACAGATCGCTGCATTTACCATTCGATATCAATCAGAATACCTATTGACATACTCTTTTCTCTTTGGAAACATATACTATGAATATTGCATATGTAACGACTTATAATGCGCTGGACATCCACAACTGGTCGGGTCTAGGCTATACAATTGCCAAGGCGTTAGAAGAGCAGGGAAACTCAATTGATTACATCGGCAATCTCAAGAAGAAAGCCAGTCCGATTCTTCTAGCGAAATCAAAGCTGTACAAAAAGGTCACGGGCAAATCGCTTGACATTGACAGGCATCCTCAGGTAGTTAAGGGATACTCGGATCAAATAACGTCACTTCTTACCAGTAGAAACGATATAGTTTTCTCACCGGGAACTGTTCCCATCGCTCTGCTGAAAACGAAGTCGCCAAAGGTTTTCTACACAGACGCAACGTTTGCCGGTATCCTTAATTTCTACGATAAATTTCAACAGCTGTCTCAACAGGCCATCGACAATGGAAACTACATAGAGCAGTTAGCACTGGATTCGTCAAGCCTTGCTATATATTCCTCTGACTGGGCAGCGCAGACAGCGATTGATCATTACAACGCAGATCCATCTAAAATAAAAGTCGTTCCATTTGGGGCTAACATACAGACGAGCAGAAATTTACAAACGATAAAATCCATCGTACGCGCCCGATCTACGAAAGAATGTCATTTGCTGTTTTTAGGAGTCGACTGGGAAAGAAAAGGGGGTGATGTTGCCATCGTCGTAACCAGACTATTAAATGAAGCTGGATTGAAAACCACACTGCATGTAGCCGGGGTAAAAAATCTCCCCGGCAGTTCCATGCCGGATTTCGTTGTAGACCATGGCTTCATCAGTAAGGCTACCGCTGAGGGTCGAACTAAACTTGACCAACTTTTTACGCAGAGTCATTTTCTGATACTGCCAACAAAAGCTGATTGCACACCTGTCGTTTTTTCAGAAGCCAACTCCTTCGGCTTACCTTGTATTACAACAGACGTTGGCGGTATTAACACAACAATCAGCGACAATATCAACGGAAAAACCTTTTCATTGGCCAGTAGCGAAACGGAATACGCCGACTATATACACCGCACCTTCAGCGATACTGTGGCTTATAATCAATTAGCCCTTTCCTCCTTCAATGAATATGGAAGCCGCTTGAACTGGGCTGTTACAGGAAAGAAACTAACAAAACTACTGAGTGAGCTATAATGAAGCGAATTGGTAACTTCTACCCCGCCCACTCGTAGTAAAAACGGTACAAGAACTAGCTGAACTGTATCTGAATCAGTTGGGCCATTCCCTTCGTAGAGTCAAACCAGCAAGCGGTGTCAGTGAAGACTGGCACCGCTTGCTGGTTTAAAGTGCTCAACATAACGAGGGCTTACGACGCTGTAAACCAATTGGCTTACCGACAGATTTACAGAATTGGCAAGTAAGTTACCACTGAACATTTACCGAAAATAACGAGTTTGCCGATTTTCAAAAATCTGCTAATTCCTACCGAAAACCCGACGCTAACCGTCATCCATCGAATTAGCCCCCACCACCCCTCCTCCAGAAGCCAACTTTGGTCAAGCAAACGCAAAAACGACCAAAGAAATGCAACGCAACAACCGCTCCGCTGTTACCTTTATCTCCGCTACCAGCACCTTTTTAAAGACCGGTATGATTGCTCTCTTCGCTAGTCTGATGCTTGCCAGCTGCGCCAAAGTCGACACTATCGCCCCCGCAGCAACTACCACCGAAGAACATTCCTCGGCCCGCGAAGACGCCAGCCTGCTCAACAGCGACAGCTTCGACAACACCAAGCTGGCTAACTTCTGGCACAAAGAACTCTGGACCCCAACGGCCGGCGTACTGTCGACGGAACAGCAGCGCGTAGGCAGCAAGTCGATGCGTTTCTCCTGGAAGCCCGCTCAGTACGATGGCACCAACACCACTCTGCACTCCGAACTTGCCTCTCAGTCACTGATCAACGGCGAAACCGAACGCTGGTATGGCTACAGCACCTACCTGCCCTCAGCATCGATGGCCAATGACACCGAGCCGGTTATCATCAGCCAGTGGCATGGGGTGCCCAATGACGGCGTGAGCCACACCGTACCCCCAATGGCCATTACCCTGGAAGCAGCAAACAAACTGACGCTAGTCTACCGGGCCTCAAGCAATCCTATCGTTAAAGTAATGCAACACCCTACCAGCCAGAAAATCATTGACCTGGGCACAGCCAGCTACGACAAGTGGGTCGACTACGTGGTACACGTCAAGTGGGACGCAACGGGCAAAACGGGTGTGCTACAGGTTTGGCAGGACGGCGTACTAAAAGTCAACGAGCAGAATATCTCGATAGGCTACCCTGAATTACAGCAGCCTTACTGGAAAGTGGGCCTGTATGCCTGGACGGGCAAGTCGACCCACAGCGAGCGGGTGGCCTTCTGCGACGAAGTTCGGATCGGTGGGGCCACGGCCAACTATGACTCGGTCAAGCCGGGTCGCGGCAACAACTCGGCCCGCATTCAGGCCAACTAAGCCAACCTCATAAAAATTACCCCCCACCGTACTACATCGGGGCTGTGGTTAACTTCTGATCGGGAGTTAGCCGCAGCCCCATTTTTTGTATGCACCAGCTATCCGTACCACTCATTACCCGCTACGTCTACACGAAATGCAGCCACTTTATGCGAACTGGCACAATTTTTACTATTACCAATAAAGCTAACTAATACTCCATTTTAATTTACTAAATTTATTTTTTATAAACTTACGACTAACAGAAAGTCTGATTAATGCGTACTTTATACACAATGCATCTCACGAAATAACCTCATTGATTAGCACACATATCCTGCAACAGTGGGCATAACAGGGCCTTGATCTGATTCTCCACTTTAGCAACCGACA
This sequence comes from Spirosoma oryzae, assembly GCF_003002825.1. Taxonomy (GTDB): domain Bacteria; phylum Bacteroidota; class Bacteroidia; order Cytophagales; family Spirosomataceae; genus Spirosoma; species Spirosoma oryzae. Next base: position 197,141 of record NZ_PVTE01000004.1, read on the forward strand.
ACTCACCGTAACCTGACATCTCCCCCTATAAAGCTGATATGACGACTTTCCGCTGGTTTTACAACCGATTACGCTCGATGTCGCCCGCCGAGGTTCTTTTTCGGACCCAGCAGTCTGTACAGAAACGGCGTGACAGAGCCCGGATGGGCTGGCTACCAGCAGTCCAGCTCGATAAACTGCCCCAGCCAATCCTGCCGTTCGACCCCGCGCAGCTGCCCCCGGTGCCGTTCCTGCCTGAGCAGCCTGTCTTCCGGCATACCATCGACATTACCAAGCCGGTCGACTGGCATCTCGACGTCAGTACCGGGCAACGTTTTCCGCTCAGCTACGCGCATGATGTCGACGTACGGACCGGCCGAAGCGGCAGTGCAAAATATGCCTGGGAAATCAACCGGCTGCTGTTTTTGCCCCAGCTCGCCGTGCAATATCGGCAGACCGGTGATCGGTATTTCCTCGACCAGTTTGTAGCCGCTACCCTGTCGTGGCAAATCGAGAATCCGTATCTGACAGGACTCAACTGGTATAGCAACATTGAAGTGAATATCCGGCTGCTAAACTGGTTTGTCAGTTGGAACATTCTCGACGCGTCGGCCCTGGCAGCGGCCGATCCAGCCTTCCGCGATTTTGTCGACACCTGCTGGCTTCCACTTATTTACCAGCACTGTACCTACAGTCGATCGAATCCGTCGTACTTCTCATCGGCCAATAATCACCTGATTGCCGAATATGCGGGTTTGTTTGTAGCCGCTTCGTTCTGGCAATTTCCGGAATCGGCCGGTTGGGAAGCCTACGCCCGCAAAGGGCTCGAAACAGAAATCGTTCGGCAACACAGCGCCCAGGGTATCAACCGGGAAGAAGCGGCCGAATACATTCAGTTCATCACTGATTTTTTCCTGCTGGCCCAGGTCGTCGCCGACCGGTCGGGTAAACCGCTGTCGGCAACGTACCGGAACACGTTTCAACAGGTTCTTGCCTACATCGCTCAGTTCCTGGACGTTCGGGGTACGTTCCCGCGTTATGGCGACGAAGACGACGGTCGGGTGCTGATGCTCGAAGAATACCGGCCTTTCAACAATTTCCGGTCGTTACTGGCGTCGGGGGCCATTCTCTTCGGTGATCCGCTGATGAAACAGCGGGCAGAAGAAAGCGACCGGCTAGGATTCGATCTAAAGAATTACGTGCTGTTCGGGCAGGCCGGGCGCGACGCCTACGAAGCCGTCATTCCTTCCAACACCTTACAGGGCAGCAAGCTTTATCCCCGCGAAGGACATTTCATCTTCCGCAAGCAGACCCGCAGCGCTCACCAGACACAGCTCACCGAAACGTACATCCATGCCGATGCAGCTCCGCTGGGTTATCTGTCGATCGCAGCGCACGGACATGCCGATGCCCTGTCGTTCATGATGCACATCGACGGCTGTGTATTTCTGGCCGATCCGGGTACATACAGTTATCAGACCGACCCACTCTGGCGCAACTATTTCATCAGCACCCGCGCGCACAATACGGTCTGCATCGACGGGCAGAATCAGGCGCGGCAGGCCGGGGCCATGCTGTGGCTCGATCAGTACAAACCACTCGTACTCAACAGTCAGTCCGACGAGCAGGTCGACGAGCTGACGGCTACCCACAACGGTTACCGCTCGATCCGCTGCCAGCACACCCGCTCACTGCGCTTCGAGAAAGATACCGATACACTGTACATCATCGACTATGTGTCGAATCTGGGAAAGCAGGCCCGGCAGGTCGAGGTCATGTTTCACGGTGGCCCTGCGATTCAGGTGCAGCAAAACGGGCAAACGTTCGTGCTGTCCCATCCCGATACGACCCGTCAGTTAACCATCGCTGTCGACGCAGCCTTGCAAACCGAGTGCATCACCGGCCAAACCGAGCCGGCACCACTAGGCTGGTATTCCGACGGTTTCTACCACCGCGCACCCAGCCCAACGCTGCGGACATGGTTGACATTATTACCGAATCAGTCTATTACGCTGCGCCATCGGCTTGTGGTGGGCGCTCCTACGCTGGCTCCGCCGGTACAGCAAACCAACACCATCAACGCCTACGCCTGACGTTTCCATCGCTTTAGTCAACTATCAATCAATACAACCGAACAGGTTATGAACATCAGTATTTTCGGATTAGGCTATGTAGGCTGCGTTAGCCTCGGCTGCCTGGCGCAAAATGGCCATCAGGTCGTCGGCGTCGACGTCAACCAGACAAAAGTCAACCAAATCAATACGGGCCGGGCAACGATTATCGAGAAAGATATCGACGCCATTATCGCCACACAGCACCTTCTGGGGCGCATCCGGGCGACGACCGATTTCCGGGAAGCCATCCTGAACACCGATCTGTCGATCATCGCGGTCGGAACGCCAACGACGGCACAGGGGCATCTGAACCTCAGTTACATTATGGGCGTCGCCAGCCATTTCGGCGACGTGCTGCGGGAGAAAGTCGAACGGGCACCCGGCTCGTTCCACGTCGTGGCGCTACGGTCGACGGTTATGCCCGGCACCTGCGCCAAAATTGCGGCTATGATCGAGGATCGATCGGGTTTGCAGCGCGACGTCGATTTTGCGGTGGTAAGCAATCCCGAATTCCTGCGCGAAGGCACTGCCGTTCACGATTATTACCACCCACCGCTTACCCTGATCGGTACGGAATCGGAACGGGCGGCACAATTGGTTCGTCAGCTATACGATGAGCTGCCTGCCGACGTGATCGTGGCGGAAACCAAGACGGCCGAGATCATGAAGTACGTCAACAATACGTACCACGCGCTGAAAATTTCGTTTGCCAACGAGGTCGGGAACATCTGCTCGTCGCTGGGTATCGACTCGCACGAGGTTATGGACATTTTCTGCCGGGACAAACAGCTCAATATCTCGAACTATTACTTCAAACCGGGCTTTGCCTACGGGGGCTCGTGTCTGCCGAAAGACTTGAAAGGATTACAGACGCTGGCCCACGACCTGTATTTGCAGGTACCGGTTATCAGCAGCATCCACCGGACCAACGAGATTCAGATGCAGCGGGCCATTGCGCTGCTGATGCGGTACAGCCACCGCAACATCGGTTTCCTCGGCATCGGCTTCAAGGCGGGCACCGACGACCTGCGGAACAGCCCCGCCGTCGACCTGGCCGAAACGCTGCTGGGAAAAGGCTTTGCGCTCAAAATCTACGACCGTAACGTACACACGTCCAAACTGACGGGTACCAACAAGGAGTATATCGATCAGCACATTCCGCACCTGTCGCGCCTGCTGGTGCAGGATGCCCGCGAACTCGTAAACTGGGCCGACGTGCTGGTCATCTGCACGAAAGAAAACGAGTTTATCGCCCTCGCTGAAGAAGCCACCGGCAAGGTCATTCTCGACCTTGTTCGACTGCCCATCGACATGGACGCCAGCAATCAGTACATCGGCATCAACTGGTCGCAGGAAGCAGCCGATGTCCCCACGACAGGCGTATTTCGGTAAACGTTTTCAGTGTACGGTATTCGGTTTACGGTGGTGTGTACGGTGGCGTTGATTGTCGATCGGCCCACCGTACACCTGACCCCGACTACCAATTTTTCATTCCCTATGCATACTCCCTCTTATTCTCATATTGCCGGAAAACACGTGCTCATCATCGTGGAAAATCTGCCGGTACCGTTCGACCGGCGGGTGTGGCAGGAAGCCACGACCCTGCGTGAAGCCGGGGCCGACGTGAGCATCATCTGCCCGCGCATGAAAGGCTTTACCACGCCTTACGAGCAGCTCGACGGCATCGACATTTACCGCCATCCACTCCCCGTTGAAGCGTCGGGACCGCTGGGCTACCTGATCGAATACGGCACGTCGATTTTCTGGTGGTACTGGTACGCCATCAGGATTTTCGCAAAAAAGCGGTTTCAGGTCATCCACGGTTGTAACCCGCCCGACCTGATCTTTACCGTCGCCTTACCGTTCAAATTACTGGGCGTCAAATACCTGTTCGATCACCACGACATCAACCCGGAGTTTTATATCGCCAAGTTCGAGCGGAAGGACTTTTTCTACCGGCTCATGCTGCTGTTCGAACGGATCACCTACCGCGTCGCCGACGTAAGCATTGCCACCAACGAGTCGTACCGGCAAATCGCCATTCAACGGGGTGGTATGAACCCTGACGACGTGACGATTGTGCGCAGTGGCCCTAAACTCGACCGCCTGCGGATCATGCCGGGCGACGACGCCTGTAAAAAAGGTCGTCGATACCTGGTAGGCTACCTGGGGGTTATCTGTGAAAGCGAAGGAATCGATCTCCTGCTGGAAGCGGTGCAGAAGATTGTGGCCAAGCGGCAGGACGTTCAGTTCGCCATTGTCGGTGGTGGTACCAGTCTGGACGATATGAAGAAGCTGGCGGCCGACATGCAGTTGACCGACTACGTTGATTTCTACGGCCGCGTTCCCGACGAATTGCTGCTTAAGGTGCTTAACACAGCGGACGTCTGCGTGAATCCCGATCGACCCACCGAGATGAACAACCTCTCGACCATGAACAAGATCATGGAGTACATGGCCCTGAAAAAGCCCGTCGTTCAGTTCGATTTGAAAGAAGGACGCTTCTCGGCGCAGCAGGCTTCGCTCTACGCCGAACCGCACAACATTACCGACTTCGCCGATAAGATCACATACCTGCTCGACAACGAAGCGGTGCGGCAGCAGATGGGCGAGTTTGGTTACAACCGCGTCCTGAACGAGTTGTCGTGGTCGCACGAGCGGGGTAAGTTGTTAGGCGTATACGACAAACTGCTCAGTACCTTCCGGCAACGTCAACCGGCCCCGCAACCCGTGTTATCGACACAGCCCGCTCGCGGATAACAGGTTATTATAGACAGGATTACAGGATTGACAGGATTTAAAATAACTAGTCCTATCAATCCCGTAATCCCGTCTATACTCCTTTTGCTATAGAAAAGTCGACCAGTCTTGAATAAAAGTTTTTACTATTTTTAATCTTTACCTTAAAAATAGTACTACTAAAATGACTTTTGAGCGCCATATTCTACCACTCTTGCGACAGCACCTGGATCGGAAACAGATTACGGTGCTGACGGGTATGCGCCGAACGGGCAAGACTACGCTGGTAAAACAATTGATGACGGAGTCGACAATTCGCCAAAAGCTGTATATTGATCTGGAGCGAATTGACAATCGCGCGCTTTGGTCCGAAACTAATTACGAGACAATTGTTCTGGCCCTGACGCAGCGTGGACTCCGCTTTGACGAACCCGTACTGATCGCGCTCGACGAAATTCAATTAGTCCCTAATCTGCCCAGCGTTCTCAAGTATTTATATGACACGTATTCGATCAAGTTTATCGTAACTGGCTCTAGCGCTTACTACCTCAAAAATCAATTTACTGAATCGCTGGCAGGCCGAAAGAAGTTGTTCGACATCTATCCGCTTACCTTTGGCGAATTACTCACGTTCAGGGGCGTTGAGGCCACCGCACTTGACTGGTCCACAGCATCACAATTTATTCGAGCAGAGTATGAACGACTCAAAGGCTATTACGAAGAATACGTTTTGTACGGTGGTTTCCCCGAAGTCGTATTAACAGAATCGATAGCTGACAAACTGGACTTGTTGAACGACATTCTCAGTTCATACGTCAATTTCGACATCGTGACACTGGCCGACATTCGTAATCCAATCGATCTGTATAAATTGATTCGATTGCTGGCCGTGCGAATCGGGACTAAACTCGATGTGTCAAAGCTCACAAGCTTGACAAGCATGTCGAGACCGACCGTTGAAAACTACCTAGACTTACTGGAGCAAAGCTATCTAATTCGGACGATTCCTGTACTCGCCAAAAGCCCGGACCGGGAGATTGTCAAAGCACGTAAGCTCTACTTTCTGGATAATGGCATTGCATCAATAGCGGCAGATCCGGGCAGCGGAGCCCGATTTGAAAATGCTGTTTTTAATCAACTGCTACACAGGGGAGCCGTAGCATACTATCAACTCAAAAGCGGACGAGAAATCGATTTTGTACTTGATCAAACGCTTGGCTTTGAAGTTAAGGAAACAGCCGCTGAAGGCGATTTGAAACAGCTACAGACCTTAGGCAAAAATCTGGACTTAACCCATCAGTATGTAGTAGGCAGACATCCACTCCGCGTTTTCGACGGATACATTTGGGGAGGCTCTATTCGATAATCATAGACAGACAGGATTCCTTGTAGATAGGATTGCAGGATTGACAGGATTAGGTATTTTGAATCCTGTCAATCCTGCAATCCTGTCTATAAACCCTTACACGTTGATCTTGCCGAGGTTTTTGTAGCTCGTCGCGATGGCTTCCAGAGCGGGACCTTTGGTCTGATCCTGTTCGACGAAGTAGTGGGTCATACCCGCCGTTTTCTTCGCGTCGAAGATGCGCTGAAAATTGATCGATCCCGTCCCGACGGGGGCAAACGTATGGTCGCCGTCTTTCTCCATGTCTTTCACGTGCCAGAGCGGATACCGGCCGGGACTCTTCTTGAACAACGCGACGGGGTCCTGTCCGGCGAAGGTAGCCCAGTACAGATCCAGCTCCAGCTTGACCAGCTTGGAATCGGTGTTTTTCAGCAGAATGTCGTATGGAATTTGCCCGTCCATGGCTTTGAATTCAAAGTCGTGGTTGTGGTAGCAAAACTGAATACCGGCCGCCTTACATACCTCCGCCGATTTGTTGAACAGGTCGGCAAATTCTTTGTAATCGTCCAGCTTGGTTCGTTCCTGTGGAAACAGGTAAGCGCAGACCATGTACTTCTGACCGAGTGTAGCCGCATCGTCAACGGCCTGCTTCCAACCGTCCAGCAGCGTTCCTTTTCCTTTCTGAACCTTACCCGTTGTGTAGTGCCCACTTGGTACGGCCAGGCCCAGGTCTTTGAGCAGCGCCTTCATTTCGGTAGCCGACTTGCCGAAGTACGTACCGTTGTAGCCAAACAGTTCGACCTCTTTGTAGCCAATTTTAGCCACCTGCCGTAGCGTTCCGTCGACGTCTTTGGCTAGTTCGTTTCGCAGCGTGTACAGTTGCAGACCAGCGTGCTGGGTAGCCGGAGCCGCGAGCAAATCCAGCCGGGGCAGTAAGGTTGCTGCGGTAGCCAGCGCACCGACTTTTAGAAAGTCGCGACGAGAATTCTTGTTAATCAGGGTCATAGCGTTTGGTCGATTGATTTAAGTGAATGCGCTAGTCAGGCGGTCGTTAGCGCGTCCTGCGCATTTCGGCCCGTAAATTAGGTCACTTACGCTGATAATAGTTTAAAGTCTTATTTAAATTCATTCTGTATTAAATCCAATATACGCTGACAGTCAGCTATATACACGAGTTAACCCAGCCATTTACTAGCGGTATAGCCGTATCCCCTGACAAAGTAGAGTTCCAGCAGTTTACTAGAGTATACCGTTAAAACCACCTCTGCTCTATGGAAACTCTGGCCCCTATCAGCATCGACCGTGCCCCGTCGGTGCCAACGCTCCAGCCGGTTCGCCTGACAATCAACGGCGTAGACCATTCGCTGATGCTGGCTCCCTGGACCAGCCTGCTCGACGCGCTGCGTGAACACCTGCACCTGACCGGTACAAAGAAAGGGTGCGATCATGGCCAATGCGGTGCCTGTACCGTGCTGGTCGACGGCGTTCGGATCAACTCGTGTCTGACGCTGGCCGTCATGAAAGAAGGTACGTCGATCACAACCATCGAAGGACTGGCCGAATCGACCGGTGAGCTGCACCCTGTTCAGCAGTCGTTCATCGATCACGATGCGTATCAGTGCGGTTACTGCACCCCCGGCCAGATCTGTTCGGCAGTAGGCATGATCAACGAAGGCCACGTCCGGACAACGGCCGACATCCGTGAACTGATGAGCGGCAACATTTGCCGTTGTGGTGCGTACACCAACATTGTGGATGCCATTCAGGAAGTTATGCACGTGACCGAAAAACCCTAACCCATGAACAGCTTCACTTACGCCCGGCCCACTGATGTTGCCGAGGCCATCAACGACCAGCAACAGGCTACGGCGGCCAAATTCATCGCGGGTGGCACAAACCTTCTCGACCTGATGAAGGAGAACATCGAGCGGCCCGAACGGCTCATCGACATCAATCACCTGCCGCTGGCGGAAATCACGGAGACCGAAGACGGCGGCTTACGACTGGGGGCGCTCGTCACGAACGCCAACACCGCCTACGACGAACGGGTCATTGCGCGTTACCCACTGCTGTCGCAAACCATTTTGGCGGGTGCATCGCCCCAGCTGCGGAATATGGCAACCAACGGCGGCAACCTGTTTCAACGGACCCGCTGTTATTATTTCTATGACCTGGCAACGGCCTGCAACAAGCGAGAGCCGGGTTCGGGATGCGGTGCGCTCAACGGCTACAACCGTATCCACGCAATTTTGGGTACTAGCCATTCCTGCATTGCTACCAACCCGTCGGACATGTGCGTGGCCCTGACGGCTCTCGACGCGACCATTCGGGTAAAAGGCCCCAACGGTGAACGTACCATACCGATGGCTGATTTCCATCGGCTACCCGGTGAAGACCCACAGTACGACAACACACTGGGGCCCGACGAACTGGTTACGGCCATCGATCTGCCGGCTAAAGGTTTTTCCGAGTACCACACCTACCTCAAACTGCGCGATCGGGCCTCCTATGCCTTTGCGCTGGTGTCGGTGGCTGCGGCTCTCGAACTCGACGGCGATACCGTTACAGACGTCCGCGTGGCGCTGGGCGGGGTAGCGCACAAACCCTGGCGCAAACCCGAAGCCGAAGCGCTGCTGATTGGACAGAAAGCCACAAAGGAGAACTACGCTAAACTGGCCGATGCGCTGATTGAGGGTGCACGCGGTTTCGAACACAATAGTTTCAAAATTAAGCTGGTCCACCGTGCTATTGTCCGTGCGCTGGGTATAGCCGCCAAACAGGAACCAACCGAATAACCTGACCCATGAGCAACGCAATCGGAAAACCCCTGAGCCGCGTCGATGGCCGGGCCAAAGTAACAGGCGAGGCTAAATATGCCGCCGAATTCAACGCTCCTGACCTGGCATACGGCTATGTCGTGTCAGGAACTATAGCCAAGGGAAAAATCAACCACATCGACACCCGCGCGGCCAAGAGTCTGCCGGGTGTATTGGAAATATTCACCTACGAAAACCGGCCCAAAGTGGCCTGGTTCGACCTGTCGTACAATGATCAGGATGCACCACCGGGCTCGCCCTTTCGCCCCCTGTACGATAACAAGATCAAATACAGCGGTCAGCCTATCGCGCTGGTCGTGGCCGACACCTTCGAGCTGGCCCGCTATGCGGCATCGCTGGTAGAAGTAACCTACGACGTTGAACCGCACGAGACTGGTCTGGACAAACACGTCGATCGGGGACACAAGCCATCGAGTGGTATCGCGTCGCTGCTGAAGCCACCACCGCCGAAACCGCAGGGCGATTTCGACAAGGTGTACCACGAGTCGCCGGTGAAGATGCGCGGTACGTATGTTCACGCCGTGGAGCACCATAACCCAATGGAGATGTTTGCCTCGACGGTGGTGTACGAGAAAAACGGCAAGCTGACGATCTACGACAAAACGCAGGGGGTGACAAACAGCAAAATGTACGTCACGCAGGTGTTTGGCATGTCGAACGACGACGTTCGGGTTATTGCCCCGTACATGGGTGGCGGTTTCGGATCAGGGCTGAGGCCGCAGTACCAGTTGTTTCTGGCCGTGATGGCCGCCCGCGAACTGAAACGGTCGGTGCGGGTGGTATTGACCCGGCAGCAGATGTTTTCGTTCGGCCACCGGCCCGCTACCATTCAGCATATTGCACTGAGCGGCACAACAGACGGCACGCTGAACGCACTGTATCACGACGCCCACGCCGAGACATCACGTTTTGAGGATTACACCGAAGTGGTCGTGAACTGGGGGGCGATGCTGTACCCGGTCACCAACACGAAGTACGATTACAAACTGGTCGACCTCGACACGTACACCCCGCTCGACATGCGGGCACCGGGTGGCGTCACCGGCTTCTCCGCGCTGGAAATCGCCATCGATGAACTGGCCTACAACATGAAGATCGACCCGCTCGACTTCCGGCTGAAGAATTACTCGGACCGAAACACCGCCGACGATCTACCCTATTCGAGTAAGGAGTTGAAAGCCTGCTTCGAACAAGGAGCCGAACGGTTTGGCTGGTCGAATCGGCCGCTTGAGCCCCGTTCGATGAAGAAAGAGCATAACCTGATCGGCTGGGGCGTTGCCACGGGTATGTGGGACGCGAATCAAATGTTTGCGTCGGCCGAAGCCGTACTGACCGTCAACGGGAAACTGCGCGTCAGCAGTGCTACCGCCGACATTGGCACCGGTACGTATACGATCATGACCCAGATCGCGGCCGAAACGCTGGGCATGCCGGTTGACGACGTCATCTTCAAACTGGGCGATACCGAGATGCCGTTCTCACTGATTTCCGGCGGATCGTGGACAGCCGCGTCGGTAGGTTCGGCCGTGAAGCTGGTGTGTCAGGATCTGGGTAAAAAGCTGTTCAAACTAGCGCAGCAGATGCCCGATTCCCCGCTGAAGAAAGCGAAGCTGGAGGACATCGAGTTTGCTGATTCACGCATTCGTCTGAAAAGCAATCCGGGGGCCGGCGTTCGGTACGTCGACATTGTAGCCGCCAACGGGGGCAGGGCCGTCACCGAAAGTTCAACGTCGCTGCCCGACCTGCTCGAACAACGCAAGTATGCTCGCAACACGCACTCGGCTGTTTTCGTCGAGGTCATGGTCGACGAAGATCTGGGCAGCGTCAAGGTAACGCGCATGGTGTCGGCCATCGCTGGCGGACGGGTGTTGAACCCCAAAACGGCCCGCAACCAGATACTGGGGGGTATGGTCTGGGGACTCAGCAAAGCGCTGGAAGAGGAAACCGCGATGGACAATGTGTATGGCCGGTTTATGAACCACAGCCTGGCTGAGTACCACGTTGCCGTCAACGCCGACATTCACGACTTCGACGTTATCTTCGTGGATGAAGTCGATCATATCGTCAACCCGCTGGGTGCGAAAGGGCTTGGTGAAATCGGTATCGTCGGTGTACCGGCGGCTATTGCCAACGCTATTTTCCACGCGACCGGCAAACGCGTCCGTGATCTGCCAATTACACTGGACAAACTGTTGTAAGAACCGTTTTCGGTTCTCAGTTTACTGTTTTCGGTGGCTGTGACACGGTACTGCCCCGGTTACTCAAATAGGAGTAGCCGGGGCTTTTTCTTTACCGACGAATAGCGAGTTTGACTCGGATTCATTAGAGGTTGTTTGGGGAATGGTTTTGTCATCCCGAGCCTGCGAGGGATCTTCACTAAAAGGCGGTTTTCTTTGCTATTTTCCGAAGATCCCTCGCAGGCTCGGGATGACAAAAAAGGCTATTTTACATGGTTGACGCCTTCCCCAAACAACCTCTTAAGGAAGTCGATTATCTGTTGCGCCGGGTTCAAACCCGGCGTTTTCATATACTCCGAATAAAGGGCCTGCCTGGTCAGCCAACGGGTTGGTCGGCCAGTTCTGATGATGAGAAAGTCACTAAATTCCGACACAGGAAGCGGTAAATAATCGGTAGATTTGGGTTTTATACTGGTGAGTATATCCTGAGACTACAGCCGTGGGGTCAGTCATAAATTCCAAACCGTCAATGCACATACCATCGAATCTGATCAGTCGGCTACTACTCGCCGGGCTGATCGTTACCGGAACGCTGGCCCGCAGCCAGTCGACCGATGAATCACTCACCCGCGTCATGCCCGATCAGGTCAGCGGTAAGCCTGCTAACTGGAAAACGGCGGGCAACGTCCGCATCGGGCTGGAATCGGGCAGTAAAAGCGAATCAGGCAATACCGTACTGGTTGGCACACCCGGACAACCCATCACCTTACTCACGGGCAGCAAAGACGTTCACCTGCTGATGGACGTCATGCTGTCGCCCGGTGCCGACGCGAATCTGACCGTTAGTGGTGCTACGATCCGGCTCGCCGATAACTGGGGACAATCAACAATCAACAGCCAGACGACGGGTGCCGTCCTGACGCCCCGCGCCGAGTTGCCCAGTCGTAGCGTCGGTAAAGCACCGGGACTATGGCAACGCATCGACCTGTCACTGGAAGCCGGTAAAAACCCGGCGGTACTGGCGCAGCTGAAAATCAACGGCGTACTCGTGCAGGAGAACGTGGTATTGCCGGGACTGCCCGCGTCAGCAGCCGGTTCGGTGATGCTGGACGTCAAAGCCGGAACGGTAGCGGTACGCAACATCGGCTACCAGCTTATTTCCGAACGGCAGGTAGCGCGGCTATCGAATCTACGCTATCAGTTCTATGAAGCCAAAACCGAAACGACCGAGCCTGCTGCGATCAAAAACCTGAAGCTGTTCAAAGAAGACACGCTAAATGCGCTGACATACGAGATCGCCTACGGCCAACCCCGTTGGCACGCCATCCTGTACACCGGCAACCTGATCGTCGATAAAACCGGCACGTACACACTTACCCTGCAACACGGTGGTTTCGGCTCGCTCGAAATCGACCAGAAACCCGTACTCGCCAACAGCCGCATGGACCTGGGTGAACTCAAAAGTACGCGGCTCAACCTGACAGCGGGAGCGCATCCGTTTACGCTGTTTTTTGGTCGTTCATGGCCCCGACCCGGCTTTGGGCTATTCATTGCCGCGCCCGATACCAAGCCGCAGGCCCTGCATACAGCTTCATCGCTACCCGAACCCGATCCGGTGGGCGCGATCAACGTAGCGGTGCAGAACGAACCGGTCCTGATTCGGTCGTTTATTCAGTTGCCCGACGAGAACCGTAAACGCACGCACTGCCTGTCAGTCGGCACGCCGTCAGGGCTGAACTACACAGTCGACCTGAATCAGAATGCGCTGGTACAGGTGTGGAAAGGTGCCTTCGCCGATGCAACGCAGATGTGGTACGAACGGGGTGAGCCCCAGTTGCTCGAACCGCTGGGTGCGCCGATCCGTACCGCTCCGCAACCACTGGTGGCGCAGTTAAGCAACGCGCAGCAAGCCTGGCCCGACAGCCTGTCGGACACTGATCTGCGCTACGGCGGCTACAAACTCGATCAGCAGGGCAACCCCACGATGCGCTACACCTACCGGGGAACAGCCATCACCGACGCGCTGATACCCAACGCTGACGGCAAGTCTCTGAACCGGACCGTAACCGTCAACAACGCTGGTAACGAGCCGCTTTATTGCCGGTTGGCATCAGGCAAGGCCATCGATGAAGTTGGTAAAGGACTGTACGCCATCGACGACCACAGCTATTACGTCCGGCTCGATCCGAAACAGAAAGTATCGGTCCGCACCGTCAACGGCAAGCAGGAACTGGTTATGCCCCTGAAAGGCGCTCAAACAATCAATTACGCACTAATCTGGTAATCAGTTTTCGGTACACGGTTTTCAGTTCACGGTTCACAATGCAGCGTCTCTATTCTGACACGAGCCTTCCGTAAACCGTATACCGAAAACTGTAAACCCTTTCAAAATATGTCCCGACTTAGCTTACTTGGTTTGTTGCTGCTTGGCGGCACCAGCCTGCTGGCCCAGCCTAAAGGCGGCCGGCCTATGACCGAAGACGATTATTACCACATGGTCACCCTACCCATCCCCGAAGGCGTACTGCTGGAAGTGGGCGGTATGGCCGTGTTGCCCGACGGACGCCTGGGGGTATCGACCCGCCGGGGCGATGTCTGGATGATCAGCAACCCATACATGCAGGGCTCGCGTCAGCCGCAGTTCAAGCGGTATGCGACCGGTTTGCACGAACCGCTGGGACTGGCCTACCGCCGGGGTGAAATTCTGGCGACGCAACGCGGTGAAGTCACCAAGCTGATCGACACCGACGGCGATGGCGTGGCCGACGATTACCAGTCGCTGGTGAAGTGGCCGCTGGCGGGTAACTACCACGAATACAGCTACGGCCCCGTTCCCCTACCCGACGGCGACATGCTCGTTACGCTGAACCTCGGCTGGATTGGCTACGGTGCCAGCTTGTCGAAGTGGCGCGGCTGGATGCTGAAACTCAACGACAAAGGCGAGCTGACACCCTGGGCAACTGGACTACGATCGCCGTCGGGCTTTACGCAGCTTCGCAACGGTGCGATTCTGTACTCCGAAAACCAGGGCGACTGGGTGGGCTCGGGCCGGATTACGCAACTTGACAAAGGAACATTTGCCGGAAACCCCGCCGGCCTGAAATGGACGAGCTTACCGGGTTCGCCCCTCACGCTCAAGCCGGAAGACGTGCCCAGCACCGACAAGCCGCTGTATGAAGTCGCCAAAACGATTCCCGCGCTGAAAAACCCGGTCGTCTGGTTCCCGCATACGATTATGGGCATTTCGACGGCCGACATCGTTGAAGATACGACCGCCAACCGCTTTGGTCCCTTCGCCGGTCAGTTGTTTGTGGGCGATCAGGGACACAGCAAGGTAATGCGCGTGTTTACCGAAACAGTCGGTGGCCAGTTACAGGGTGTCTGTTTTCCGTTCCGCGAAGGGTTTCAGTCGGGTATTCTACGCATGGCATGGGGCGTCGACGGATCGATGTTCGTCGGTATGACGAGCCGGGGCTGGTCGGCAACGGGGAAATCGCCCTACGGTGTGCAGCGCCTGGTCTGGACGGGTAAGACGCCGTTCGAGATGAAAGCCATCCGCTCGATGCCCGACGGGTTCGAAGTCGAGTTTACCATGCCTGTCGACAAGGCAACGGCGACCAATCCGGCATCGTACGCCATGAACAGCTTCACGTACCAGTATCATCAGGCTTACGGTAGCCCCATCGAAGATGCCAAACCCGTCCCCATCCGGGGTATCGTCGTATCGGACGATGGGCTGAAAGCCCGCATTGTGGCCGACACGACCCTGCGGCTGGGTTACATCCACGAACTGAAAGCGGAAGGTGTCAAATCCGCAGCGGGACTGCCACTGCTGCATACCGTTGGTTATTACACGCTGAACAACATTGCTACCGGTGAAAAACTGACGATTGCCGCGCCAGCCAAACACCAGCATGACATGAGCGCGATGGCGTCGACAAAGGCGGGGCCAGCAACCGGCAAAGCAGGGTCAGGCGGGAAAGGCATTATTTCCAGCAAAACGGCCCGTGCTGCTGCCAGCGCCAAGCGCATCACCGAACAGCCTGCCGACTGGACCAACGGCCCCGATCAGACGATCACGATCGGGACAAAGCCCGGCCTGAAATTCGACATCGAGAGTGTGGAGGTGAAAGCCGGTAGCCGCGTGAAGTGGGTATTCAACAACAACGACGACATGCTGCACAATTGCGTCATCACGAAGCCCGGCCTGGCCGATGCCGTTGGCGATGCCGCGCTGAAGCTAAACCTAAACGGGCCTAAGCTCAACTACGTCCCGATCACGGGCAACGTGTTATACCATACCAACATCCTGCAACCCGAGTCGACGGAGGCCATTTATTTCACCGCCCCATCGGAACCCGGTGACTATCAGTACATCTGTAGTTTCCCCGGCCATGCCTCGCTCATGCGCGGTACGATCAAAGTCGTGAAGTAAGGGGTAGCCCAGACGTCCACGTCTGGTGGGTGCGAAGCAACCAAAATAGCTGCCGCCTACAAATGTTAGCCTGGCTGTAGCCCAGACCTGGAGGTCTGGGCTACAGCCAACACAATTTTTTAGTACGTCCGGCAGTATGTATAGCATAGTGCCGGACGTTTTCATTTCCTCGTTCATGACCCGATTTCTGTCTCTCCTCTCGCTCTCGCTAGTCAGTATCACCGCTCATAGTCAGTCGCAACCCAGTATTATTCGGTTAAATCAACTCGGTTATTACCCCAACGCCGTTAAGCAAATCGCCGTCCTGACGGATTCGGCCGAAACGTTTAAAATTACCACGCCCGACCGAAAGCGGGTCATTTTCACCGGTAAGTTGAAGGACGTCCGGAAGGATTCGCTGTCGGGTAAATCGGTGCGGCTGGCTGATTTTTCGTCGGTGGCCCAACCAGGCAAGTACGTGTTCGTGCTCGACAAGGAAACCTACACCGAACCGTTTGCCATCAAAACCAACGTGTACCGACCACTGGCGACCGGTAGTCTGAAAGGCTTTTACTACCAACGGGCGTCGACACCGCTCCCCGCTGAGTTTGCGGGCGAGTGGGCGCGGGCTGCGGGCCACCCCGACACGCAGGTGCAGGTACACCCCTCTGCGGCTTCCGACGGCCGCCCCAAAGGCACCATCATATCGTCGCCCGGCGGTTGGTACGATGCGGGTGATTACAACAAGTACATCGTCAACTCGGGCATCACCGTCGGGACACTGCTGTCGCTGCTGGAAGACTTTCCGACGATAGCCAAGGCGCTGAAAACAAACATTCCCGAAAGCGACAACGCCCTGCCCGACCTGCTCGACGAAACACTCTGGAATCTGCGCTGGATGCTGACCATGCAGGACCCATCGGATGGTGGCGTTTACCACAAATTGACCAACGCCAAGTTCGACGGGATGGTTATGCCCGACAAAGCTACCGCCACACGCTATGTCGTCCAGAAAAGCGTTACGGCGACGCTCGATTTTACGGCGGTCATGGCGCAGGCCAGTCGGGTGCTGAAACCATATGAACGGCAGTTACCGGGCCTGGCGGATTCCTGCCTACAGGCGGCACAACGGGCGTGGCAGTGGGCCGGTGCGAATCCCAAGGCGCTCTACGACCAGGACGCGCTGAACAGGCGGTACAAACCTGATATCGTCACGGGCGCTTACGGCGATAAAGACGCCAGCGACGAGCAGATCTGGGCCGCCACCGAACTGTATATCACGACAAAAGACGACACCTATTACAAAGCCATCAAGCTCTTTCCCGACGAGAAAACCCCACTCCCCTCCTGGGCGCAGGTCCGCACGCTGGCTTACTATGCATTGGTGCGGAATGCGGCTTCGCTGACGCCCATCGGCAAACGCGATCTGCCGCAGGTGAAACGCTACATCATGGAATTAGCCGATCGTTTTAGCACCGGTATCGATCAGCAAGCCTACGGCACGGCGATGGGTCAGCGCGCCAGCGACTTCATCTGGGGCAGTAGTGCCGAAGCTGCTAATCAGGGAATTGCCTTGCTGGTTGCCTACAAATACACCAGCGGACCGAACAAAAAGCAGTACCTGCGCAGTGCCCTGTCCAACCTCGACTACCTACTTGGTCGTAACGCCGTGGGCTATTCATTCGTGACCGGTTTCGGCACCCAGACACCGCTGCACCCGCACCACCGTCCGTCCGTCGCCGACGGGGTCGAAGCACCTGTACCAGGCCTGTTGTCAGGCGGTACCAACGCTCAAGCCACGCAGCAGGACAAATGCGCCGGCTATACCAGCACCGCCCCCGACGAAGTCTACCTGGACGCCGACTGCTCGTACGCGTCTAACGAAATTGCCATCAACTGGAACGCGCCACTTGTGTACCTGACGACTGCCCTCGAAGCGCTTCAGGCCGATCAAACAACAAACAGCCGGACTACAAAAACAACCAAAAGCCGGTCACGACGCCGATAGGTCGTATGCATTCTGTTGCCGGGAGACCGTGCCGTCAGGACCGGCTAACAGTGTAAATCGACGGTACGCATGGAACCAATCCCCACGGCGGGTTTATTACCTTATCATGCGTATAAAATCCCTCGACTTACTTCGGCAGGAAGCCGCACAAAGTGGCGAGAACACCCTGAAACGATCGTTAGGCGCGTTTAACCTCGTTGCCATCGGCATTGGCGTTATCATCGGAGCCGGTTTGTTCTCGCTTACTGGCATCGCAGCCGCCAACCATGCGGGCCCGGCCGTTACCCTTTCTTTCATCATAGCCGCCGTGGGCTGTGCGTTTAGTGCCCTTTGCTACGCCGAGTTCGCGGCCATGGTTCCCGTGTCGGGAAGCGCGTATACCTACGCCTATGCCACCCTGGGCGAACTGTTTGCCTGGATTATCGGCTGGGATCTCGTGCTGGAATATTCCGTAGGCGCGGCAACCGTTGCCATCAGCTGGTCGCAGTACCTGAATCGGTTTCTGAGTTACTACAGCCTGCATTTGCCGCCCCAGCTGATGCTGTCACCCTTTGAGACCGCAACGGCTGCTGATGGTGCCGTCGTCTCGGGCTTCATCAACTTACCCGCCGTGCTGATCGTCGTCGCTATCACGGCGATTATTATCCGGGGCACGTCGGGGTCAGCACTGTTCAACGCGATCGTCGTGGCGCTGAAGGTGCTGGTCGTGCTGGTGTTTATTGCGCTGGGCTGGCAGTACATCGACCCGGCGAACTACCAGCCATACATTCCGGCCAACACCGGTACGTTTGGCGAATTCGGCTGGAGTGGCGTACTGCGCGGGGCGGGGGTTGTCTTCTTTGTCTTTATCGGCTTCGACATTGTGGCAACGATGGCGCAGGAAGCCAAACGGCCACAACGCGACATGCCGATTGGTATTCTGGGTTCGCTGATTGTCTGTACGATTCTGTTCGTACTGTTCGGCTACGTCATGACAGGTATGGCCAACTATACCGAGTTCAAAAACAGTGCGGCCCCGGTCGCCATTGCCATCGACAAAACGCCGTACCGCTGGCTGGGTCAGCTTATTATCGGTGCCATTCTGATCGGCTATACCTCCGTTATCCTCGTCGATTTGCTGGGGCAATCGCGGGTCTTTTTCTCGATGAGCCGCGACGGGTTGCTACCGAAGTCGTTTTCTGACGTACACCCCCGTTTCCGCACCCCCTGGAAATCGAATCTGCTGCTGTGTGTCTTCATCGGCCTGTTTGCGGGTTTTGTTCCCATCAACGTCGTCGGTGAAATGACCAGTATCGGCACCTTACTTGCGTTTGTGATGGTTTGTCTGGGCGTACTGATCCTGCGCCGAAAACAGCCTGACGCAACCCGCTCGTTCCGCACTCCCTGGGTACCCGTCGTACCGATACTGGGTATTCTGACCTGTCTGGTCATGATGATTTCCTTACCCGGTGAAACCTGGTTACGACTGATTATCTGGCTGGCACTTGGCCTCATCATCTACTACACCTACGGGCGCAAGAAAAGTAAGCTGGGATAAGTGTAGCCTGGACGTCCACGTCCGGGTGGCCGTCAGGCCAATTGTGTAAGGCAGTTGCTTAATTGGTCGCTTCTCGCCCACCCGGACGTGGACGTCCAGGCTACATACTACGTCAGGCTACTATCCACTGTAAGCTACACATACCATAGCTTATCAAAGCAAAAAACTTATTTGTAATTAATCTAAATAGAGAATAGCTTTGCGCTGCAATTACCATTCAGCACAACCTGTTCATAATGAAGTATTTTTTTACGGCTTGTCTTCTATGCTGTTGTACACTCCTACTGGCCCAGACAGGCACGCTAACCGGCCACGTTGCTGACGAGTCTGGCAAAGCGGTTGAATCAGCGCACGTGCAGATCGGCGGAACCGATAAAGGAACAGCTACCTCAGCAACCGGCGATTTTCAGTTTAGTAACCTACAGCCCGGCTCGTATCAGCTCGTAGTTACGGGGGTTGGCTACCAGTCGATCAAGCATACCGTAACTGTCAGCGAGAACAAGGAAGCCACCGTTAAGCTGTTTCTGCGCGAGTCGATGCAACAGTTGCAGACGGTCGAAATCTTCGGCCGGAAGGAAACGTTGTACAAAAACGATGTGTCGTTTATCGCCAGCAAAACGGCGACGCCCCTCAAGGATATTCCGCAGTCCATCGCCTATGTCACCAAGGAGGTGATGAGCGATCAGGGAGTGTATTCGATTGGCGAAGCGACCAAAAACATGAGTGGCGTCAATCAGTTTACGTCCTACGACGACCTCACGATCCGGGGCTTTCGTATGAACGGCGGCAGCACGACACAGTTGTTCAATGGCCTGCGCACCTTCACTGGTTTCTGGAAACAATCGCCGGTCAATTACCTGGAACGAGTCGAGGTTATCAAGGGTGCGGCATCGGCGTTGTACGGCAACAGCTCACCGGGCGGCACGATCAACCGCGTGACGAAAAAGCCGCTGGCAACGCCACAAAAATCACTGCAATTTTCGACCGGCAGTTTCAACACTACCCGCCTGCTGGCCGATTTTACCGGTCCGATGAACGACGCGAAAACGCTGCTGTATCGACTGAACCTGGGCTATGTCGACGCGCAATCGTTCCGCAATCTTCAGTTCGACAAAAACCTGATCGTTGCCCCGTCGGTGTCGTTTCTACCCAGCGAGCGTACCCGCATCAATGTCGACCTGGTCTACAACAAATCGAACAGCCGGCTCGACCGGGGGCAATCGGTACGGGGCAATGACTTGTATTCGAGCTCCATCGCGACCGCGCTCAATGCCGTCAACGATTACCTGAAACAGGACACGTATTTGATCACAACTTCGATCAATCATCAGTTCAGTCCCCGCACCTCGATCAATCTGGCGCACCTGCGGACCGGCTATTCGGAAGACCTGCTCGAACACCGCAGCAGCAACGTCAACGCCGTCGATTCAGCCGGTAAAGCCATCGATAACCTGGTCGCCCGTCAGGTTTTTGTACGGCAAACCAAATCGTTCATGGATAACCTGTCGGTGTTCCTCAATCATACCGCCACGCTCGGCCGGACAGAACACAAACTGGTTGTCGGGTACGATTACATTCAGTCGTCGACGCCAAAAGGGGCTGGTCAGCAGACGGCGAGCGGCTACCTGCTCAAATCGGGCGGGGCTGCGGCCTACAACGCCAAACGACCCGACCTGTACCAGTTCTACACCTATACCAACAACGGCATCAGCCGCAGTATCCCCCGGCCCAACGTGCCCTCGTACGACCTGACGCTGCAAAACAATATTCTCGAAGACCCGACGAAGTATACCTATGCGGCCGTTACTAACAATTCGACGTCGGCGTCTTTCTATTCACTACACGGTATCTACGCTCAGGAGCAGCTGAAAATCAATCGACTGCAACTCCTGCTGGGTCTGCGCATCGACACGTACATCGATCGAAAAGGGTACACGACTCCGTCGGAAACAAACGTCATGCAACACGCAGTCCTCCCCCGCATTGGCGCGGTCTACACGCTGACGCCGAACATAAACGCGTACGGTACCTACACCAAAGGCTATAACCCGCAGGACGCCACCACGCAGAGCGACCCGCTGTCGGGCGGGCCGTTCGATCCGATCCGCAGTAGCCTGGCCGAGGTAGGACTGAAAGCCGAATGGCTCGACGGCCGACTGGTTGCCAACCTGGCCCTCTACAACATCACGCAAAGCAACACGCTGTACTCGGCCAATGCCACAGACAACCCGAACCTGCTGCTGCAAATCGGTAAGGAACAGGCGCGGGGCATTGAGTTCGATATGACGGGCAGCATTCGGCCCAACTGGAACCTGATTGTTACCTACAGCTATAACGACGCCAAGATTATCGATGCCGGTACGCGGGCAGCCGATCAGGCGCTGGTGAACCTGCAAAAGCCGAACGCGCCGAAACACCAGGGTAGCTTGTGGACGAAATACGTCTTCACGGCCCCGGCCCTAAAAGGATTCGGTATTGGTTTCGGCGGCAATTTTGTCGATCAGCGGAACCTGTCGCTCAACAATACCCAGACGATTCCGGCCTATACCCTGCTCAACGCAGCCGCGTATTACCGGATCGACAAGTTTCAGCTTCAGCTCAACGTCAACAACCTGACCAATACAACCTACTGGGTAGGTGGTTACGATTACCTGCGCCTGTTCCCCGGCGCCCCCCGTAACCTGCTGACTACCGTATCGTATACATTTTAGTGATCGGTTTACGGTATACAGTTTACGGTAACCGCCGTGGTGCGCTCCCTCGAATGGTAGCTACCCGTAAACTGTATACCGTAAACCGTGAACCTACCGTCCATGAAAAAAGTCGCCATACAACTGCATCTATGGCTGGGGCTGATCTCCGGTCTCGTCGTGTTTATCGTGGCCCTGACGGGTTCGCTGCTTGTCTTTCGCGAGGAGCTGGAACCGTTGACCGATCCCCGCTTTTTCATGGTATCCCCCCCGGCCGCCGGGCATCGACAGTCGCTCGATGCTTTGGTCGAGACGATTAGTACAACCTTTCCCGACAAGAAAATCAGCCGGGTCATCCGGGAATCGGCGGCTGATCGAACAGTCGTTGTCGAGTTGAAACAAAGCAAGAAAGCGAAAGACATTCTGGCCGTTGCGCTGAACCCCTACACTGGTGAAATCGTCGCGACGCGGCAGGAACAGGACGCCTTTTTCCCGACCGTATTGCGCCTACACCGCTATCTCTGTCTCGGCGAAACCGGTAAAGTTATTACGGGCATTTCGTGCAGCCTGTTTCTGATCATTATGCTGACGGGGCTGGTCTTGTGGTGGCCCAATCGGAAAAACTGCTCGCAGCGCTTCCGCATCAAGTGGAATGCATCGGCCAAACGACTGACCTGGGACGTACACGCCGTTGTCGGCTTTTACGTACTGCCGTTTATCTTCCTGATTGCGGCAACGGGGTTGATCTGGAGCTATAAGTGGGTCAACAACCTACTGTTTCTAGCCTTCGACGGAAAGCCGCAGGTCAAGCGGGAAGCGCCGGTAAATCTATCGGCTGCCGGCATGACAACGATGGGTCGACTGGAGCGTGTGTACGTACAAACCAATCAGCGCCTGCCCCATCCCGGCCGCTTTACGCTGATCTTTCCGGAAACCGACAGTCTGTCGTTAACCGTCTCCAAAGTCGACGAAACAGCCGCCGTCAGCAATGTCGTCGACATGCTGTATTTCGACTATCGAACCGGGCAATCCACCGGACAGCAGTTGTACAGCGAAACGACACGAGGCTTCAAAGCCCGCCGACTCATCTTCCCCATCCACACCGGCAGTCTGCTTGGCTGGCCCACCAAGCTCATCGCGCTGTTGGTTGCCATTCTGACAACTACTTTACCTCTGACGGGTTTTTATATCTGGTGGGGCAAACGAAACAAACCGAAGCGGGTCGTCAGACGATCGATGCAGACGCGCACACATATGTCGGTGTCCTAGCCGCTACCTGGGCATCGTGAGTTGGCAAACAAACTTCTGAACTAGCTTGTTTAGAATTGATCTAATTCGCATTTTTGGCTTTCGTTAGCCATTTGCCAGAACTCATTTATGATCGTGTCAGCTCGTACAACTTCGTCAGCCCACGCTGTTGAGATTTTTCGAACCGAAAGAGGGGCTGTCTACCAGTGCGACGCTACCCAACGACTCATTCTCGACTTTTGGGATACGCACACCGCCCTATCGACCCGTGACTTCGCTCAGTTCCGGCGTATGGTCAACACGATCGACGTGCAGCAAATGGCCCTTAGTACTGGATCAGCGTACGACGTGGAGATTCTTGCGCCCCCTCGTTCGGAGCGCTGTTACGTGCTGACACTCTGCGAGATCATACATCTACGCGAACTGCTCAACGGCTCGCAGCTCATGCTGGACCTGAACAGTATGCTCCGCGAATGCGGCTGCTCGCTGACCAGTATTGCCTAAGTCACTGATTTATTAAATTAGCGCCAATCACCAGTTAATATCCACCGGTTAGTCTGTTCGCTATTTACGGTAGTACCAAGAGGCTAATTATTCACTAACTATTTATCGTATGAAAGACCTGGTAAGACTCCGAACGTCGGTCAAAGAGAGCGTTGAACTTGCGTTGAATCAGCAGATTCAGATGGAAATGGTTTCGTCGTCGAAATACCTGGCCATGGCAGGCTGGTGCGACCGGAACGGCTTCGACTACAGCGCCGGCTTTTTCTACAAGCAGTCGGAGGAGGAACGTAGTCATGCCATGAAAATTTTCCACTACCTGAGCGATCAGGGCGGCACGGCTCATTCGCCCGAAGTACCGGCGGTAGAGCAGGAGTTCGACTCGTTGCGGGCCGTTTTCGAGGGTGCGCTGGAACAGGAAATTGCCGTGACGGATTCGATCAACCGGATCATCGTCATCTGTCGCCGGGAGAATGATTTCGCTACCGACGAACTGATGAAGTGGTTTGTGAAAGAGCAGATGGAGGAAGAATACATAGCGCGTCGCTGCCTCGACCTGTTCGATCAGATTCCGGCCGACCAGATTTTCGAACTTGACAAGCAGCTCGCCAGCGTCACGTACGACGGTGCTCCTTTCGGAGAATAATAGTACGCTCCATTTATGGTTCGAAGGCCAGTGACTGTAAACGTCACTGGCCTTTTTACTGACGGTCCGCTAAAATCTTTGTTCCCGCCTTATCCCGATTCCGTTTCCCGACAGCTGGACCCGTATTCCGATAGTAGAAATTAAATCCCCATAGCCATTGGTATCTTGTCGACGGCGGCAAAGACTAATGAAGACCAGACCCAACAACACTACCACCTCATTGATAACCCCTCGCCTGAAGGCCGAAGAGTTCGGCGTAGCGACCGTCTTTCTCCAGCAGCGCGTAGTGACTACCGATTTCGAGTAGACTCCCATTTTCAAGCACTAGAATACGGTCGGCCATGCGGACAGTACTGAACCGGTGCGAGATAATTACTGACGATCGGCCTTCGGTAAGTTGGGCGAACCGCTGGAACACCTCGTATTCAGCGCGGGCGTCGAGGGCAGCCGTTGGTTCGTCGAGAATAATCAGCTGGGCATCGCGCATGTAGGCCCGACCCAGTGCAATCTTCTGCCACTCCCCGCCCGATAGTTCGACCCCCTTACCAAACGACCGGCCCAGTTGCTGATCGTAACCGCCCGACAGCTTCGCAATGACCGTATCGGCCAGACTTCGCTCAGCTGACTGTTGGATACGCGGCTGATTGGTTCGTTCGTCGATATCACCCACGGCAATGTTTACCCCGGCCGACATCTTGAAGCGGGTATAGTCCTGAAAGATAACCCCGATGTTGTGGCGTACCTCGTCCAGATCGTACTCGCGCAGGTCGTAGCCATCGAGCAGAATCCGACCTTCAGTCGGGTCATACAGCCGGGCTAATAATTTGACCAGGGTCGTTTTACCCGCCCCGTTTTCGCCGACCAGCGCCAGCTTCTCACCCGCCTGCAAGGTAAAACTCAGGTTGCGCAGTGCCCATCGATCCGCGCTGTTGGCGTATTTGAAACCAACGTTCTCGAACGTGAATCCTTCCCGAATCGGACTGGGAAACGGACGCGTCGTCCTGGGCGAATGAATTAGTGGTTTGATCGCGAAGTAGTCGAACAGATCCTGCAAGTAGATGGCTTCCTGGGTCAGACTGCTGAACTGAAGCAGGATACCTTCGAGCGACGACCGGACCTGCCGGAACGAACCCGCCAGAAACGTCAGATCGCCCAGCGAAATCTGCCCCGTTACGGCCCGTAGTACGATCCAGACATAAGCGCCGTAATAGCCAGCCGTACCCAGACCGGTCAGCAACACGCCCCAGCCCGCCCGGCTGATCGCCAGCTTTTTATTCTGTTGAAAGAAATCGGTGGAGAGCGTACGAAACCGGTCGACCAGAAAACCGGACAGCCCGAAGATCTTGACTTCCTTAGCCGTTTCGTCACTCGCGCCGACGTAACGCAGGTAATCGAGTTCGCGCCGTTCGGGGGTCCAGGAGCGCGACAGCGAATAGCTACGCTGATTGAAGTAATTGTCGCCGATAAACGACGGCGTTACGGCCACCAGAATCAGCAACAGCAACCAGGGGTTGTACACCGCCAGACCAGCGCCCAGAAAACCAATCGAAATCAACTCCTGCACCTGCCCGAACACGCCAGACAGCAGCACCGTCCGGCCTGACGTCTGCCGCCGGGCGCGTTCGAGTTTGTCGTAGAACGTAGCATCTTC
Organism: Spirosoma oryzae; assembly: GCF_003002825.1. Classification (GTDB taxonomy): domain Bacteria; phylum Bacteroidota; class Bacteroidia; order Cytophagales; family Spirosomataceae; genus Spirosoma; species Spirosoma oryzae. The sequence continues at coordinate 223,027 of NZ_PVTE01000004.1, forward strand.
GAACTGTTCCAGATCGAGCGTAGCCGCGTGTTCCATAAGCTGAACGGAAATACGGTTCGCCAGCAGATCGCCCAACAATCCGTCGATCAACGACACGGCCCGCCCGATACCAGTCGACAGTACCGCCAGCGCAAACTCAGCCCCGACCAGCCACCAGAGCTGCGTCGTATCTGCCGGACCACTTTGGCCGCTCAACTGCACGACCTGATCGATAATCAGTTTACCAACGTAGAGCGTCGTTGCCGGAATGGCGGCCCGAATAAGCCGGAGCAGTACGTTACCAATAAACAGGCCCGGCGATGCCTGCCAGACCAGCCGAAAAAAGGCGGGTAAATTTCCGAGGGCTGCGAACCGTTCACGCCAGCTAACATCTTCTTTATCAGTCGAATTTGTTGTTTTATTTTGTCTTGCCATATACATAGTAGACAAGGGCTATAAGGGATTAGTTCAGCGACTTTTACTACCAACTATATTGATAGTTTATGCATTCTTCGTACCTTTTGACCCATACACAATGACTTAGGTATTATCACGCCAAATCAACCCCCTATTATGAAAACCGTCCTACTCTGGCTGAGTATCTGTCTGGCCCTCACGGCTACCGTTGCGGCCACAGCCCGCGCCGAAGATCCCACCGGCATCAAATTCTTTACCGGCTCCTGGAAAGAAGTACTGGCCGAAGCCAAACGGCAGAACAAACCGGTGTTTGTCGACATCTACACGACCTGGTGCGGCCCCTGCAAATTGATGGCGAAAGAAGCCTTCCCCAACCCCAAGGTTGGAGAGAAGTTCAACACTAGTTTCATCAGCTATCAGATCGATGCTGAAAAAGGCGAAGGTATCGATGTAGCCAAGAAATACGCCGTCGACGCGTATCCCACGTCCCTTTACGTATCAGCCAGTGGTGACCTTATTCACCGGGCAGTTGGCTACGGCGGTATCAAAGGCATGATGGACGAAGCGGAGAAAGCATTGCTCTCCAGCAAAGAGAGTAGTTCGATCAGCGAACTGGACAAGCAGTTCGCCGACGGTAAACGCGACACGGACTTTCTGGCTACTTACCTGCAAAAACGCGCCAAGATCGGTATGCCCAACAGTGAAGCGCTCGACGTTTACCTCAAAGCCGTTCCGGAATCAGACTGGTCATCGGACCGCAACGTCGACATTATCATAGGTAACCTGACCTCTGCCAACGCAAAGGGGTTCGATTTTCTGCTTGGCCGGCTACCATCGGCCCGGATGTCGCCAGCCGGTCGTCCGATGATGATGGCCCTGCAAAAAGCGACACAAAACGATTTCCGGCAGGCAGTCCAGCGAAAAGACGAAGCCCTGCTGGACCAGACGATTCAGCACAATGCAGCGTTTATGAACGCCATGCGCCCACAGCCGGAAGCCATGCTGAAACAAGCCGCCGATAGTCAGCGTATGCGATTCTATCAGCAAATCAAGAACTACGACAAGTACCGCCCTTTTGCTGTAGCGGAAGCGACAAAACTGATGAACACGCCTGCCGATTCCGTTAAATTACGGGATGAACTGAACTACAAGCGGTTTCAGCAGCAGACGGCAATGATGCCCGATTCGGTTAAAAATAGCGACAACTTCAAAAAGTACGCTATCAGTATGCAAAACGCTGAAACGGAACGTATCGCGATGGGCCTAAACAACTTGGCGTGGACGTACTACGAGAATATGCCCGACAAACAGGATCTGACCCAGGCGCTGGCCTGGTCGGCCAAGTCGCTCGACTACAAACGCGCGCCGATGTATCTGGACACCTATGCGCACCTGCTCGCCAAGCTGGGCCGTAAAGCTGAAGCTATTAAGATTGAGCAGGAAGCCGTCGATAAGACAAAGGCCGCTGGCAATGATGCAGCGGACTACGAGAAAGGACTCGCTGAGATGAAACAGAAATAGTATCCCCGCTGAAGACCTGAACGGTTTCAGAAACCGTTCAGGTCTGGTAAAAGCCCCCTGATTCGTCAGCGGGCTTTTTTTATGGACTGTAGCGTTCGCTTTCCGGGTCGATGCGTACCGCCCATTCCTACGCTATCCCAGTCGAAACCCACTGAATACCAAGCCGTAAAGTATATCGCCGTGCGAAAACTATATCGTACTATTTTTTGTCCTTTAATTGACATTAAAACGTTTTAATGTCCTCTAGCAAAACCACACATCTCATGCGAACATTTCTGATTTGGGTCAGCTTTTGTTTAGCTGTAGTAGCCCAGGTTACGGGCGCTTCTCGTACCGACGAACCGTCGGGTATCAAGTTCTTTACCGGCTCCTGGAAGGCCTTACTGGCGGAGGCCAAGCGGCAGAATAAGCCAGTGTTTATCGACGTATATACCAGTTGGTGCGGCCCCTGCAAAGTGATGGCAAGAGAAGCCTTCCCTAATCCCAAGGTCGGCGAGAAATTCAACACCAGCTTTATCAGCTACCAAATCGACGCGGAGAAAGGTGAAGGTGTTGAGATAGCCCGACGTTACGCGGTCCGTGCTTACCCAACCTCCCTGTATGTCTCAACCGAGGGCACACTACTTCACCGATCTGAAGGCTACGGTGGTGTCGACGGTATGCTACAGGAAGCCGAAAAGGCGATTGGTGCCGCAAATGAGCCCGTTACACTGGAAGCGATGCAAAAAGACTACGCGGCCGGCAAGCGTGACGTCCCATTTCTGTCCACTTACCTGACGAAACGAGCGATGGTCGATATGCCGGATAGCGATGCGCTGGACGTATACCTCGGTAAAATTCCGCAGGCAGACTGGTCGTCTGACAAAAATCTTTTCATCATCAGCGGTAATGCCAAACGGTACAACAAAGTAGCACTGGGTTTACTCAGTCAGCGACTGGCCCAATTGAAGGCTGTAGAAGACCCGGCCGTAATGGAGCTTCGTAATAAAATAGGTCATGGCGTATTCACGATGAACCAGGACTTGTTTAGTCAGGCAATCGCGACCGAGAACGAGCAGTTAGTCGATGACGTCATTCGCAATAACGTAGCCTATCTGGAAGTCGCTCGTAGTGAGGCACTTCCAGCAGACATAGCAACAAAAATAGCTGAATCGTACCGCCGGACTTTTTATTTAAAAACCAAGAACTACGACAAGTTCCGCCCGGTGGTTTTGGCTGAGGTTGCCAAACTGATGACTGTTCCGGCCGATTCGGTCAAAGCACGTGACGAACGAGGCTATCGCCAATTTCAGCAACAAGCGGAGACGATGCCCGATTCAGTTAAGAAAAGTGACGACTTCAAGAAATATGATGCATTCATTCGGCACACCGAAACAAACCGTATTGCCGACAGGCTGAACGATATAGCCTGGAGTTACTACAAAAACATGCCTGACAAACAGGACATGAGCCAGGCGCTGACCTGGTCGGCCAAGTCGCTCGACTATAAACGCGTGCCGATGTATCTGGACACCTACGCACACCTGCTCGACAAACTGGGCCGCAAAGCTGAAGCCGTCAAGATTGAGCAGGAGGCCATCGACAAAGCAAAAGCCGCTGGTGAAGATGCAGCGAACTACGAGAAGGAACTCGCGGATATGAAAAAGTAGCCTTTACCTGCTGTTACTTTTTGTCGTATTGACGGCAGGAAGCACCTTCTGACCAGTATCTGTTTTCAGTTCCCGAAGATGCTTCCTATCGTCAGCATAACAAAAAAAGCCCGCTGATTCGTCAGCGGGCTTTTTCTGTTTACTGTGCGGGCGTGTCGACGTTGAACATGTTGGTTCGTTCTTCGCGCTTTTTCAGGCCAAAATTATACCGGACCGTCATACCGAATCGGCGCGTGTCGTTCCGGCGAAGTCCGTCGGCCGAAACGCTTCCCTGTTGCAGCGTGAACTGGTAGTAGTTGGTGAATAGCAGGTCGTTGGCTGTCAGCGTCACCATCAGCTTGTCACGCATGAATTTCCGGTTTACGCTCAGGTTCAGCGCGCCAAAGTTGCCCAGTTCGTAGAATTGCAACTGACCTTTGGTTCGAAAGAAGGCGTTCAGCGTTGCCGTCGAACGTTTGTCGATTTTGAATGAGTGAAACGTAAAAATCGACCAGCTCCCCCGCTGAAAATTCAGCGGTTTTCCCTCGTATACGCCGGTGTAGTCATTGTGGTTATACTGCGTGCCGAGTATGAAAAAGTAGCGCCCAACAGGCGGCAGAACCCCCATCAGCCGGAAGTACGTTTCCCGGTTACTGCCCAGGTTGTCGTAGGTGCGATAGGCGATACTGCGATTGGCGGGGTCCTGATAAACGACGCTGGTAAAAATATCGCGGGTGTAATTACGCCCGATGGCAAACAGTGGCCGATCCTCGACGCTGATATTAGCCTCGAAGTTTTCGGTGAACTGCGGACGCAGGCCGGGGTTTCCGGACTGATACAAATACTGATCGACATACTGCGCGAACGGATTCAGGTACTCGTAGGCCGGACGGGTAATCGACCGGCGATAAACGAGATACGTCCGCAGTTCATAGCCTGCAATCTCGACCAGTTTACGGCTTAGAAACACGTACGGAAACAAGTCGGTCCGACGGATTTTAAACGCCGTATCCGCTGGTACGTATTGCTGCCCGTCCATGTTCGTATTCTCTAGACGAACACCCCCTTTCAGCAAAAATGAGCCAAACGGTTTGGACGCCTGTACGTAAACGGCATTGATATTTTCGTAGTAATTATACTGGTTGGTCCGGGCCTGGCTGGGCAGGCGGTTCTGCCCGACAAGGTTGAAATAAGCTGCGTCGCTGGTAAACCGTTGCACGGTGGTTTTGGCCCCCGTTTCCAGCGTCAGCGTGGGGATTGGCTTGTATTTCAGGTCGGCCTGAGCCGCTATGAGATGCCGCTGGTTGGTGAACGACCCATCGCCGATCGTCGTCTGACGCTGCGGCTGCATGTATTGCGTCGAGAAGTCCTGCAGGCCACGCGTCCCGATGAAATTGTACGACACGTCGGTAGTCAGTTCGGAGCCGACGGTGTCCAGTTTGAACCGCGTCGTAAATCCCTGATTGAAAGATAAAATACGACTCCGGTTGTCGACGGTGTTCAGGTTATCGGAAACGAGTTGCTCTGCACTGGTCCCCCGACTGGCTGCGTTGTTGAACGCGCTGATCATGTTCTCGTTTGTAGCCTCGGAATTGGCCTGATTCCACGAAAACCGCCCGTCGACATTGATGTCCCACCGGCGCGACAATTCGAAGCCAAGGCCGTAACCGACATAATAATTCTGTCCGGGGTAAGTCGTGTACGCGTCCTGCCGGAGTATCGAGTCGGGCGCGAAACGGCGGTTGGTCTGAATCTGCTCGTAGCTGTTACGATTCGTAACGTTAAGGTTCAGATACGCCGTGCGCCGATTCTTCGTGCTATTGATCGTAACGCCCGCGAACTGATTGCCAAATCGACCCTGATTGAAGCCCACGTTGGCCGAACCAGTCAGCCCGATGTTAACCCCTTTTTTCAAAACGATATTGACCACACCCCCACTGCCACTGGCATCGTAACGCGCTGATGGCGTCCGCAGAATCTCGATTCGACTGATGCTATTCGGCGGTAGACTTTTCAGAATCGATGCGATATCCGACGCACTCATTTTTTGCTCACGTCCGTTGATATAAATCGTCGCGGGCGTTGTGCTGCTCAGGTATACGTTGCCGTCGGGGTCCAAGAATACGCCCGGTGTTTTCTCCATGATCTCGTAAGCACTCGTACTGGTAGCAGCAATTGGCTCCGGATCAACGATCGTCTTGTCATCTTCCTGTTTTACCAATGGTTTTGCCGCTGTCACGGATACGCCCTGAAGCGTGATGTTGTCGGTTTCCAGCTTGATCGTCTGCACCGTCGGCCCCGGTTGTACGAGTTTACGTACAGGCTTGAATCCCACCGATGTTGCCGTGAGCCAGTAGTTTTTCTTTATTGTGCCTTGAAACGTTGCCAGGCCCAGCGTATCGGTAATTTCGTACAGTTGGCGCGTCGTGTCGGCAGGATCGGTCAGGCGAAGCGTAGCCCCGATAACGGGTTGTGTCTGCTTGTCCTGCACGCGAACCCGAAGCGGAACCGGCTGCGACAGCGCTCGTACAGCAAGTAAACAAAGGATAATTACTAAATTGGTAGAACGGATGAACATAGAGGTGGACTTTTTGACGAATTGCCAAAATAGGCTATTCGCCTTTGCAATTTCGACAAATAAAAGTTTCCGCTCACCGCAGTACCCCCAACTCGTTGCAGCTTGGGCGATAGACTATCAATTGACAGTATTATAGTATCATATCTCCCCGAAAACAGTTACATGAAAACCCAGCTTTTACCACTGCTACTGCTAGCAACCACGATTACGTTACTGGCCAGCAAGTCGACAACCACCGCTGATATCACCGCTGGCATGGCCGACTTTCCACAGGCCACCCCCGCTCCCCCCGATTATCCGTTCTCGCGCGCCGTTCGGGCTGGCGACTTCGTTTATATTTCCGGACAGATCGGCGCGACACCCGACGGCAAACTGGCCGGTGATTTCGATGCGCAGGCCCGCCAAACGATGGACAATATCGTAGCCGCCCTGCACGAACAAAACCTGACGACGGCCGACATTGTGAAATGCACAGTGATGATCGACGATATGGCTAAATGGCCTACCTTTAACACAATCTATCGGAGCTATTTTCCGGGTGGCAAGTTCCCCGCCCGCAGCGCATTCGGTGCCGATGGCCTGGCGATGGGTGCAGCGCTGGAAGTCGACTGTATCGCTTACGCGCCATTGAAGAAGTAAGTATGCGACATATAGTCCTTATCGGCAACGCCCATCGCGCAGTGGCCGACGCTGGCCTTTACCGTAAACCGAATACCAAAAACTGTAAACCGGAATTCGCACTATAACCCGGAATTAATTATGGTTGCCAATCCCGTTCGTTTATTCATCGATACGATCCATTTTACAGACAATGAATAGAACCGGCTTTTCTCACTTCTTCGACTTGTTTTCGCAGCGTGTCACCCGAGCGACCGGTTCATCGACCGCTTTTTTGCTGGCTCTGGCCACCGTCCTCATCTGGATCGTAACCGGGCCGATTTTTCACTACTCCGATACCTGGCAACTGGTTATCAACACGGGGACAACCATCGTGACCTTTCTGATGGTCTTTCTAATCCAGAAGTCACAGAACAAAGACTCGATGGCTATGCAGATCAAGCTGAACGAGTTGATCGCCGTTAATCGAAAAGCCAGCAATCGGCTGCTGAACGTGGAAGACCTCAGCGAAAAAGAACTTCGGGAACTACACGAGTTTTTCGGCCGACTGGCCGATAAGGCCAAGCAGGAAAACAACTTATCGGAGTCTCACTCAGCCGAAGAAGCCGAAGAGATTCACGTCGAGAAGCTGGAGGAAAAACACCGGCGCAGGCAGGATAAAAAAATGGCCCGCACCACAGGCTAAGCCCGCCCGAGCAGATCCTGCCTATTTTTACACGATGAATCGTTTCTTGTTGCTTTTTTGTCTCCTGACAGGAGCAAATGCGTGGGCTCAACAGCCGGGGGGTATCCATTTTTTTTCGGGATCGTGGCAACAGGTGCTGGCCGAAGCCAGGCGGCAGCATAAACCCATCTTTCTGGATGTCTACGCGCACTGGTGCCCACCCTGCCAGCGAATGGCCCGCGAAGCCCTGCCCAACTCGCTGGTCGGGGCGGCTTACAACGATCGATTTATCAACTATCAGCTCGACGCGGAGACTGGTGAAGGGGCAACGCTGGCCCGTCAGTACGGCATTGCGAGCTACCCCACGGCTTTATTTCTAACACCCGACGGGCAGGTAGTCCACCGGGGCGTTGGCTACGGCGGCATCAACGGCATGGTGCAGCAGGCAGACCTGGTACTGCGCATGTCGCCTATGCGCCGGGCACTCCGCAAACGCCCTGCTCCGCTACCTGACGATACCCTGCGCACCTTACGCTAATCACCTTGCCGATAGGCATCATGCAAGTCGAAAGTGCTATTTTAGTCCCATGATTCATCCTATTTCCAAGATTGGCCTTTTGGGTCTTTTATTCATCAGCCTGCTGACAGGCTGCCAATCGAATGACGTTCCCTGTGACGGATCATCCGTTACGACGAAAGCGCCCGACGCAGAAGTGACTACGCTGAAGCAGTACATTACCACGAACAACATACAGGCAACCGCCGATCCGCGCGGCTTCTATTACACCATTCAGTCGCCCGGCACTGGTCAGAAGCCTACCGTTTGCTCGAATGTTACGGTCAAATACGTGGGTAAACTCACCAACGGACAGCAGTTCGACAGCAGTAACGGGATCAGCTTCGGGTTGGGGGAACTGGTCGTAGGCTGGCAGGAAGGAATTCCCCTCATCGCGCCCGGCGGTAAAATCACGCTTTATCTGCCACCTAGTCTGGCCTATGGGGCGCGCGAAGTACCTGGTATTCCCGCCAACTCCATTCTCGTCTTTGATATTGATCTGGTCAAGATCAACTAGTCCAATTCCTCTTCAGGCAATCTACCGGCTCGATGCGTGTCGGCTACCAGGTCATAGTCCTGTAGCCGACACGCATCGAGCCGTTTCATATCTTCTCTGCTCTATCAAAAAACGTTGTTTCCCGTCCGATCTGACACTACTGTAACATACAGCTTCAGCCGATACCGAATTAAGTATAAGTACCATACACGCACCAGTAAAACACCGATCAATAAATACTCCTTCGCACGTCTATAGTTCGTCCCTATCTTTGCTATAGTAGTACTAATTCATTTCAAAACATGACTTTTTCAGCAAATAATTCATCTACTTTCCCAACGCTCAGTCAGTAACTTATACCGGCACCAAGCGTATTTTCCCAATCTAATTACCCTGTAGACAGCTACGTTGCATTCTCGCCTGGTTGTCTGCGGCAACTTCACCAGACGGTTCTCTCCCGGCCGTATCTATTCCTGACTGCGTTACCCCAGCACTCTACAGGTGTCTTCTTACAGCTAGTCAACAACTTGTCATTTCTACTCAACGCCCCCCTGACGTTTCTCATTTTTTAGTTAGCAAAACCAAGTAAAGTCTATGCAAATCAATTTTACGGGAAGGGCAGCACTACTGTCGGCGTTGTTGAGTATCAGTGCGACCCTCAGTAGGGCGCAAACCACTTTTTTTGAACCGCTGTCGTCGGCGCAGGCACGCGTTGCCATCCCGGTTCTGCCGGGGCTACGTTCGTTTACGCCCTACCGGCTCAAAACAGCCGAGCTTCGCAGCTACCTGCGCAAAGCCCCGCTTGAATTTCAGCGGGCTGGCACACCATTGCCAATGGCCATCCCGCTACCTGACGGTACGACGGAAACATTTGCCCTGTATGAATCGCCCGTCCTTGCGCCAGCCGTGGCGGCCAAACACCCGGACATAAAAACGTATACGGGTAAAGGCACAGCGCACCCGGCCTACACCATTCGGCTCAGCTTTACGAGCAGCGGCTTCGACGCCATCATTCTGGGTGTCTCCAACGACGCGGTGTATTACACCAAAACGTCGGCCAACCCAGCCGACCAACTCTACGCGACGTATTTCGCCCGCGATGCAAAGAAGGAGGCAACCGCGCAGCCATTTGGCTCCGTTGGTACGGGTAAATGCGGTACAACAACACCCGCCGTTGATGTAAAGTCAGGTGATAATGGCGCTCGGGTACGGGCTGTCGAAAACAATACCGGCACGACGCTGCGCACCTTCCGCCTGGCCCTGGCCGCGACGAAAGAGTTTACCAAGGCTAAGGGAAACGGCGATGTCAACGCAGCCTTTAACGCAATCGTTGGTTATGTCAACCGAATGAACGCTGTGTACCGCCGGGAGTTGAGTGTTGCGTTTACACTGGTGAGCGGAACCAATACCATATTCACCGAAACTGCGGATCTGGGTTATAATAACAGCAGTACGTCGCAGCTGTCAAGCAGAAATCAGGTGGTCATCGACAGTATCATCAAGGATGCGAATTACGATGTCGGGCACGTCGTTGGGGCAACGACATCGAACGGAGCTTCGGCAGGTGGTATTGCCGCGTCGCCGTCTGCCTGTCAGACTGGTAGCAAGGCCTCTGGCTCTACCGTTATGGGCGATATTTCCATTTTTCCGGCCGTTTTCGACGATCAGACACTCAGTCACGAAATTGGCCACCAATTTGGCATGTCCCATACGTTCAACAGCACTGTGCCCGTTTGTACGACTCGTGAAGCCAAAACATCTGTTGAGCCCGGTGCAGGTACGACCATCATGAGTTACGGTTATACCTGCGAAAACAAGGATCAGAGTAAAGGTACTGTTGGTGACGATGACTATGAGAGCAATTTTTTAGATGCCAGCAAGCCGGTAGGTTACCTGCCCATTCTGAACTTCCACACGGTCAGTTACGAACAGGCAGCCAAATACATCAGCACGCTGAGCTGCTTCACCTCGACGGCGCTCGATAACCAGGTTCCGACGATCACGAAATTCCCAACCAATGTAACGATCCCCAAATCGACGCCTTTTGCGCTAACCGGTGAAGCAACCGATGCCAACACAGCCGATGTGCTCAGCTACTCCTGGGAAGGCACCGACGTTGGTCAGGAAACACCCGATGGCACGACGCTTGCCAACACCGCAAAGCCTCCTTTCTTCCGAAGCTATGCCCCCACCAACACGGGCACCCGGCTATTTCCCCGGCTGTCGGCCATTCTGGACGGTACGAATTACGCTAAAGGAGACAAACTCCCCTCGGTGGGCGTTGCGACAAACCTGCGCATGACCGTTCGCGACAATGCCGGTGGGGTGACGTATCAGCTGGTAACGGTGACTGTCGACGGTAATTCAGGACCATTCCTGGAAACAACCAACCTGTCGGGCTCCTACCCCGGCGGGTCATCGCAAACCATTACCTGGAGCGTCAACAACACGGACATGGCACCTGTCAACTGCGCAACAGTCGACATTCTGCTCTCCACCGACGGTGGACAGACGTTCCCGACGACGCTGCTGACCGGCACGCCCAACGACGGAACCGAGCCGGTAACCCTTCCATCGGTACTAACCGACAAGGCCCGTATCAAGATTGTCAGCAGTACCGGTGTTTTCTTCGACATTTCGAACGCCAACTTTACCATTACGGCACCAGCGCCACCGATTGTTAAAATCACGGCACCTGACCCAATCGCATCGGAGAGCAATAAAAGTGGTGGCCGGAAGGCGGCTCCGGGTGCCCGGGCAGGCGCGGTCGATCCGGGTATGCTCCGGTTTGAACGCAGTAACTCGGTCGGTACGCTGGTGGTCAACTACAAGATCGGTGGTACAGCCACGCCAGGCGAAGACTTTGCTACGCTGCCTACGTCTGTCACCTTCACCGATGGGCAGTCGGTCATAACGGAAGAACTTGACCCTATCGACAACAACGAAGACGGCGAGGGTGACGAAACGGCCGTATTCACGCTAACCGACGGCGACGATTACGACCTCGATCCGACCGAAGAAGTCGCCACGATCGTGATCAAAGAAAACAACAGTAACTCGGTATTCTCCATCGTCGGTGTAACGAAACCAAGCTGTACAACGTTGTCGGCCACCGAACGCCAGCTGACCTTTGGCCCCCGTTACGAGGGTCTGACAGGCAAGCCTGTTCGGTTTGGCGTGGTCAACGAACTCGCATCGACTACGGCATCAGGGCCCTACGTACTGAGACTATACACGGATAACCCGGTAATTACGCTTAAAGCGACGCAGCAGGGCACCGAAAACGAAGCCAGCTTTGCGTATAACTGGCTGGCCAATTGTACAACGACCACCCCTCCGCCCACGCAGCAGCCATCGTCGCTGGCTATCACGGGTGTAACAACGGTCAGCTGTCTAACCGTAACCACAACGCAACGGCAGCTTCAGTTTACACCCCAATACAGTGGGTCGAACAGTCAGCCCATTAGCTTTTCGGTTGTCAATGAGATGCCAGCTACCACAGCTGTCGGTCCTTACACGCTCACGATGTTCACCGATAATCCAACGATTGTGCTACAGGCGGCACAGGGTACGGCAACCAGTAGTTTTAGTTATAACTGGCTGGCTAACTGCACTAACACGACACCAGTCGTGCAGCCGACAGCACTTGCGATTACCGGGGTGACTATGAAGGATTGCCAGACCCTATCGGCCTCTAAGCGGGAGGTTACCCTTCTTCCCCAGTATACGGGCGGATCAGAGCAGCCAATAACCTTCCAGGTTGTCAACGAGACGCTACCGACGACCGACGCCGGTCCTTACTCGCTTATGCTGTACACCGACAATCCGGTCGTCACGCTCAAAGCCACGCAAAACGGCACCGAAGCCCGCTTTGTCTACAACTGGCTGGCTAACTGCACTAGCACGACACCAGTCGTGCAGCCGACAGCACTTGCGATTACCGGGGTGACCATGAAGGATTGCCAGGCGCTGTCGGCCTCCAAGCGGGAGGTTACCCTTCTTCCCCAGTACACGGGCGGGTCGGAGCAGCCAATAACCTTCCAGGTTGTCAACGAGACGCTACCGACGACCGACGCCGGTCCTTACTCACTTATGCTGTACACCGACAATCCGGTCATTACGCTCAAAGCCACGCAAAACGGCACCGAAACCCGCTTTGTCTACAACTGGCTGGCGAACTGCCAGTCGCCTTCCCGGATCGGTACCAGCGAGTCACCAGCAACTTTACAGGTTCAACTGCTTGGCAACCCCGCCCGCAACGGTCGATTGAGCGTTCAGGTATCGGGGGCTACCGGCCAGGCGCTGAATCTGTCGCTAATCGATGCGCAGGGTAAGCAGATCGATGCTCATCAGGTTGAACAGGCCGATTCGCAGGAACAGCATACCTTCGACCTAAGCCGTCAGTCGACAGGTACGTTGCTACTCCGGGCGGCTACCGCCACGCAGTCCCAGACGGTTCGGGTCATAAAAGCCGACTAGAACACGTGTCGATACCAACGCAAAAGCACCCTTCGATTGAGGGGTGCTTTTGCGTTGTGACGGAACTACTGAAATTGTCAAACTGTACATTCTATAAGTAGCTGTATAGATGTCGGTACTTATAAGCGTACGAGATTAACCACCTCACTTAGACAGATAATATTACTATACGTCCTTACCATTATGTCTGATAAACCACTGACCCAAGTACAACCTGAGCATAAAGGCCTGGCGTTTTTATTGACGAAATCATATAAAGAGGGTATGTCTGCGGAAGCACTTTACGAGGCAACCCGTGGCGTTTGGAAAAACGTACCGAAAGATGATGCTTCTCTACTATATGCTTTTCCAACCTGCAAGGGTATTGTTAAGGAAGTCTACGAAATTGATAAGTGGGTCGAGGCAGGTACACAACAGTATGAAACCCGGTCTTTTTCAGAGTCTCACCTGACAAACCGGTGGGAATTCGTTGGCCGTGTCGCTTCTGATGCTGTCCGTGACTTATATCTGGGAAAGAAAATCGCCATGGAAAGGAGCTACGGAGCCCCCTTTATGAAAGTTGGTTGTTGACCGTTCTTTTAAAACCCTACTTTTTTGTGTTCCTCCCGCTCCCCGGAAACGGTTTGTTCGTCGAGGTTGAAAATGTCAGCCAGGGTCATGGGCTCGGTAGTGCGGTGATCCAGACCGAGCTGGGCGAGCAACGTATTCGCTTTACCAGCCGTCAGCTTACCGAAGGCGTAATCGACCATCAGCCGGCCTTTGCGCATGAGCGCCTTGTCGAGCAGGTGTTTGCTGGCGTTGAATGTAGCAATCACCTGAATGTGCATACAGTCTGCCAGCAGCCCATCGGTCAGGTTCAGAATGTTCGAAACACTGTTGGTATCTCCGCCCGCTTCCCGCGACTGCAGAATCCGTTCAGCATCCTCGATAATCAGCACTGAATCTTTGTTCTCAAGCAGAAACGGAATGATTTCGGGCGACGTCAGGTAGTTGGTCATGTACGGCGGCAGAATCAGCATATCCTTCCTGACCAGCGAACTCAGATGCTTGATATAGGTAGTTTTGCCAGTACCCGGTTCACCATGCAGGAGAATCAGGCCTTTGCTTTTGGGCTGACCCAGCAACCCGACCAACCGTTCGTGAACGGGCAGAAAATCGTCGTTGTAATGCAGGGCCAGATCGATTTCCGGCGGTTTTATTTCGACCCGCTCGGTATGCAACCCGCCCAGTCCGCTCTGAATCAGATATATGTGCGTCTGATTGTCTTCATGGGTGTACTTGTGGGTGTGCAGTTCCTCAAGTAGTGTTTTCACCGATGCCTCATCACGGTACAGGCCGTACAGCCGGAAAAAGCGTTCACCGACAAATTCAGCTTTGAGCAGCACCCCGTCTTCATGCTGGTAAACGCGCTCGACCGAATACCATCCCTCTTCCGTTGCCCGCGTCGATTGGTTGATCTGTTGGAAACCACGACTGTCGAACAACTCGCGCGCCGATGGCTTGAAGTCTTCGTGAAAATGCAGGTAGTTGGGATACGATCCGAACGTTTGAACAAAATGCGGAGCCAGGGGAAACTCCCGATCCAGATCACTGGGAATGTACAAACCTTGAATAGCAGGCAAATTCGGCATAGAATGGGTAGCCCGCAGGTAACGAAGCGGATCGGCGTGCGCGCTGTCGTCGTACGGCATTAGGAGAACGGGTTCAGTTTCCCGAAGGTACTACCGGATACTTTACAGTCGACGGTCACGGAGCAAAGTTGTTGGTCGATCAACATACATCGCTATTCATCTCCCAGGCGTCAGTAGGAAAAACGAAGCGCGTTGGGCGAAAAGCGCAGCATAATCTCGTGGACACTGCTTTCGTTGTACTGCATTGCGTTCGGACTCTCGGGCGTACGGGAGTAAAACTGATAGCCCAGCCGAACGGCCGAACTGATCTGGTATTCGGCCAGTAACTGCACGTAGTTCGTCTGAATCAGGCCGGGGCTATTTTGCCGGTACGACACCCCCAGTCCCAGTTGTTCGGCAAACCACAGACGCGCGTTCAGGTCGACACCCAACGGACGATCGGCGATTTTAGAGATAAGTACGGAAGGAATCAGTACGGCTGTTTCGCTGATCGGAAACTGGTAGCCGGCCTGCACCATCAGCGGGCGAACGGCCGGATAAAGCGTCAGTCCGGCAATGCTGGGTTCGCGCGAGACCAGTTCGGGCGCGGAAACTCCCGCGAAGAACCGATCGGCCCGGTAATAAACGCCTACACCAAGACTCCCCACCGCCCGGTTGATGTTGGCCGCACTCGTCTGGTCATAGATCGGCAGTACGTTGACCCCACCCGACAAGCCGATTGACAGGTGCGAGAGCGCGGGTAAGTTGAACCGATAGGCTACACTCCCCAGTACACCCGTTGCGGCAAACAGGCCCATCCGATCGTTGAAGGCCTGAAAGCCCAGCCCGACTCGTCCGTTGTTCACAGCCCCGTCCATCGACACTGCCTGCGACACGGGTACATTCCGGGCGTTAAACCATTTTCGGCGAAGGAATGCCGACAGGTGAAAACTCTCCCGACTCCCCGCATAGGCTGGATTGATGCTGAGGTTGTTGACCAGATACTGCGAATACAGCATTTCCCGCTGCGCCTGTACCGACCCCGCCAGGCCACACACGATACCAACCACAACCAACCACCTGTTTCGCATAGTATCTAGTAAGTCTAACCGGCAACGTAGTAGCACGATCAGTGAATGCCCGGTTGCTACACCGCCTACCGGCCGAACGAAGGTACACGATTAACGGCAGATCGTTAGTTCAGTTCGAGAATCTTGAATTCGGTACGACGGTTCTCCTGGTATTCTTCCTCGGTACAGGTAACGCCATCGACACACTTGTTGACCGGATCGCTTTCACCGAATCCTTTGGCGACCATGCGCTTTGCATCGATACCCTTCAACCGCAGATACCGAACGACAGCTTTTGCCCGTTTGTCCGACAGTGTCATATTGTATGAAGCTGAAGCCCGGCTATCCGTATGCGACCGTAATTCGATACGCATACTTGGGTAACGATTCATCAGCTCGACCATTTTATCGAGTTCGCGAGCCGCATCCGGACGAATGTTGGCTTTGTTACGATCGTAATAGATATTATCGATTCGAACTACGTCGCCTTTCTGAAACATCAACAGATCCGTGTCGCCCTTCCCATCTTTCGTTATGAAACTACCGGCGGTACCCATCCCTTCCTTTTTGGCTTCAAGCCGGTAGGCGCAGCCGGGCATAGCCACGAAACTGTACAGTCCGTTATCCGCCGAAACAGCCTCCTGCCGCGATTTATCGCATTCGTTGATAAGAATCACCGTAGCGCCAACAACGGGTTCGCGGCCTTTCTGAGTCAGTACACGACCATTGATCGCCAGTTCCGTTGTCGTAGCAACGACCGGTTTCATCAGCGGAATATCGAGTCGTACCGGCTGGTTATCGACCAAATTTTTGCTTGAGAAGCCTATGTGATTTTCCAGATAGCCCGCGTGGTTGGTAAGAAACTGCACATCACTATTGTTGTCGAGGCAGAAACGTAGCAGTCCTTTTTCATCCGTTTTCAGCAGTTTTCCGTTCAGCGTATCCGGCCCCGTCACCCGTACGGTCACGTCCGGCAATGGCATACGCGACTGCGCATCAAAGACAATCAGCGTTAGTTCGCGGCACGGATACACCGGCCCCTGCCGCGTAAACCGGTAGATATCGTCGTCGGCCCCACCATTTTTACGATTACTGCTGAAATAACCACTGTTCCGCTGCCCGTCGGTCGTAATGCCAAAATCATCGCCGGAAGAATTGATCGGTTCGCCCAGGTTACTGATCTTGTATCCTTTCATTCCGTCGGGCGACAGTTGTGCGGCAAAAATGTCGAGCTTACCCAACCCCTCATGCCCATCCGATGCCAGATAGAGTGTGCCACGCTCATCGATAAACGGGAATAGTTCATTCCCTTTCGAATTGACGTCGGCTCCCAGGTTGACCGGCTCAGACCAGTTTTTGTCTTTCCAGAATGACACGTATATATCACTGCCACCAAACCCTCCCGGTCGGTCGGACGCAAAATACAATCGCTTGTTATCGGCGGAAAGCGCCGGGTGACCCGTCGAAAACTCATCGCTGTTGAACGGCAGTTCAGTAGCCTCACTCCAGGTACCGTTGACCTGCGTTGCCGTGTACAGCTTGAGTTTATTGACGCCATCCGTGCTGCGCCGGGCATGCCCTTCATTGTAGTTGTTACGCGTGAAGATAATCCGGCTACCATCGCTGGTGAACGTGGCCGGCCCTTCGTGGTAACGGGTATTAAGCGATTTACCAAACCGTTCCGTTTCGCTGACGGGTACATCGCCATAGCCCAGGCCAGCTGCGATATTGTTACCACCATAGAAGCCCACCGTACGGGAATCGTTGGCCGTCGCGGCTGTGTACGCGTCCCGACCTAGCGGGCGTCGAAGAAATGAGCCGGTTCCGCGCGACCCAGTCGATTGTCCCGTCTTTATGTCGGGTTGATAGTATAAATCCAGTAATCGTTTCCCACCCAGAAAACCGCCCTTTTTAGCGGTAGTCACGTAGACGAGACCGTCGCCATACGGAACGGGACTAAATTCTGGCTGACGTGTGTTAAGCTTGAGAAATTCGAGCGTATAGGCGCTTTCATTCCGGCTGTCAGCCGCCTTGTGCAGTTCCGACAGTACGGAGTCGCCCGACGGTTTACCCTGTGTTGCTTCGTAGCGACTGTACGCCTTTTGAGCCGCTTCGTATTTACCGTTACTGGCCAATGCCTGCGCGAAGTACAGATAATGCTGCGACAGGTCAGCCGGTAGCTCACCATTGACCAGCAGATTGCTGTACGCTCGCTCGGCATTCTTCATGTCATTCAGTTGCCGGTAGCTATAAGCTAGTTGAACCAGCGCGGAACGCCGTTGGGCTTCGGTCAGACTGTTGGTTTTACCGAGCGCTTCCTCGTAGAGTTCAGCCGCTTTGGAAAACGAGAGTCGGTCGAACTGCCGGTCGGCCTGACTAAGAATAGACTGCACCTGTCCAAGCGCCATCCGGCCCCAGAGCAGTACGACTAGCAATAGGAGACGATCCATAGATTTCAATTGGTGGGTCAAAAAAAAGTACGCGTGGCTCATGAATTGAGCTAGCGTACTTTCAGAATAAGCAAATACTGCGCCGTTTTTTTAGAAGTAGCGGGGCGTCAGAATCCGGTTTTTGCCGAAGCCAAACTCGTAGCGGAGCATGATTTCGTGCGAGTTCGGCGCGATATCACCCAGTCGGTTCATCGTCCGATCATAGGCATAGCCGAAACGCAGTTGATCCGTCACCTGTACCTCCAGCATACCGACAATGGCATCCGTGGTATAGTTTGTCCATTCGGCAAACTGATTTCGGCGAACCGATGCACCGATGGCGATCCGGTCGGCAAACCAGATGTTGATATTTCCATCAAAACCCAGCGGTGCGCCCTCAGCGTATTTAACCAGTGTCGATGGTTTGATTTTGATTTGTGGACTAACTCCAATGACGAAGCCGGCCGTCAGATACGCCTGCCGACGCTGTTGCGGCCGAAGGCCAGCCGCAGGTGCTGAATAATCGCTCAGCCGGTTCTTGATCAGCCGGGGTACCGACAGGCCGATATAGCCCCGGTCATTGCTGAAATACAGCCCCGTACCGAAGTTGGGCAGTATTTTCGAAATGTCATTGGCGAAGGCCGGATCACTGGCCCCTGTACCATCCGGCGACAAGCGCACCTGCGTCAGGTTAGCGCGAAAACTCGACGCTCCCCCCTGTAAACCCAGCGCCAGCGTCGATTTTTGACCAACTTTAATTCGGAACGCGTACGACAGAAAGCCACCAGCCTCTTCCGTAACCCCCAACCGGTCCCCGAACAGTTGCAACCCCAGTCCAACACGCTCGCGATTGATAGGCATGTCCATCGTGAACGTAGCCGTCTGCGGAGCCCCTTCGACACCAGTCCATTGCGTCCGGTACAGGGCCGACATGCTCAGTACGTCACGGCTACCGGCATAAGCCGGGTTCAGGGCCAGCATATTGAACATATACTGGGAGAACATCTTATCCTGTTGAGCCTGCACCGAGTGGCTACCGATGCCCAGCATCACCACTAGTCCTGCCAGCCATTTTTTCGTAGACATATGCATTCGTATCGTTTATAGTTTATGGTTTGCCGTTCGTGGTCGTTATCCGCAGCCAAGCTACGAACCACAAACCACGAACGACAAACAGCGTGTCTAGCGGTAAATCGTCATGTATCGCACAAACCGGCGACCGTCGCTGGTCCGCACGATGTAGTAGTACGTTCCGTCTGGCAACCCTTTGTCACCGTCGAGCAGGATACCCGTGTTCGCCGTTCCATCCCAGTCGTTCTGGTAGTTATCGTTTTTGTAAACCACATGGCCCCAGCGGTTGTACACTTCCAGACTGATCGTTAGGCCAGTAGCACCACGGATAACAAACCGATCGTTGACACCGTCACCGTTTGGCGAGAACCCTTCCGGTATGAAGAACGACGAGTTGGTCGGCGACAACGTGATCGGTGTTGGCTGACTTTCGTTGCTATCGCCCGGATTGTTGTTGCCATTTACATCAGGCACCAACCCATTCGTCGACCGGTCAGACACAACACCGCTCTGTGCCACAGCAGTACCGTAGGCCGAGTTCGGGAACGTCGCTGTCGTTGCCGTGGTCACCGTTACGTTTATCACGAATCGGATCGTGTCGACCTTACCGACTGCCAGCGTACTCGTGCTATCACCCAGGACGAGGTACGGCGACGCGTTACCATCGAAGTCGGAGTTCAGTTTCAGCGCGCTACCCGTCGAGGTTGTGAACGGTCCACGTACGATGCGGTAAACGGCCCCTGTCTGCGTGTTGAATACGTTCGACAGTGTATCGACAACCGAGACCCGACGCAATACTTCGTTGCCGAAGTTCCGGACAACAATCGAGTACGTTACGTTGTAGCTACCATCTGCCTGCCGTGCGGTATCGGTAACCGCCTTCGCCAGTCCAATGTGTGGGCTACCGACGTAAGGTCCGATTACGACCGGCGTCGGTTGACTGTCGTCACGCGGATCGAGGTTGTTGTTCGGATCGTCATTCGTACCCGCAGCCGACGTATCGGTAACCGCTACGTTATTCGCCAGACCACTACCGATTGCCCGGTTGTAGAAGCGTGTCGAATCCGTACTACGAACATCAACACGCACCACGAAGCTAACGCTGCGGCTGGTACCGACTGGCAGTGTGCTGAGCGAATCGATCAGCAGGCTGGTGTTGCGGCCCTGACCGGTATAAGCCGGGTTGACCGTTAAACCGGCATCCGCCGTGAGCGACACCTGGTTGCTGACAATCAATACACCGTTACCAAATGTCTGCGACAGGTTGTCGACCACCTGCACTTTGTTCAGTGCTACACCACCCCGGTTGACGAGCTTGATCGTGTACGGTACGTCGTAGATACCCGACTGCACCTCCACGGGTGTACCAACGGCTTTGGCAACCCCGAGCACACCGCCGGTCAGGTCGAAGCGTACGGGCGTTGGTGTCGTACCCAGCGGGTTCGGATCAAAGCCATTGTTCGAGATGTCGTACACACGCACGGAGTCTGCGGTAGCACCTGAGCCCGTAATGCTGGTATAGAATATACCGTTGATCCCATTCGGCCGGACGTTGATGACGTACGTAATCGTGTCCTGTTCACCAGCGGCCAGCGTACTGGTGCCATAGAGCAGGTTCAGATTCGTTGTACCGTTGTACACACCGTTTGGCACCAGATTACTACCGGTTCGTACGGTTGGCGACCCCACGATCGACGCTACCGTCGGCGATGGGAAGGCTTTCGCTAAAGTATCCGTCAGCGTAACACCATAGAGCGTCCTATTTCCGAAGTTTTTCAGCGTTGCCCGGTACGTTACGTTGTAGCTACCGTCCTGCTTGTCGACTACGTTGATTACCGCGAGGGCGACACCCAAGGCAGGCTGTTGCTGACGCGTTGTATCGATACGGAATACGGTGAAGCTGGTATTGTTCAGCGGATTGCGATCGCCGTCAGGATCAGGGTTGCTACCGTCCGTTGACAGTTCCAGCGTACGCATACCACGGGCGATACCGCTGGCGATGTTACGATAGGTCATCGTCGTATCACCTTTTCGGCGTATCACCGTCACGTCGAGTATAAACGTCTGCGATCGACCCGGCGCAATGTAACTACTCGTTGAGTCGAAGAGCGACGACGTGTTACCCCCACCCGTGTACGACGGTTGATAGACCAGCGTGAAGTTGGGGTCGATCGTTTCGAATTTCACCGCTTTGACTCGTGCCGATGCGAAAGCGAAGGCCAGATCATCCGTAATCTGTACGTTCCGCAGGGTGTCACCACCGAAGTTCGTAGCGACGAATCGGTAGCGCACGTTCAGGGTCGTGTCTCCGACCAGCGTTGGCGTACCCACAACGGCCTTGGCCAGACCCAGCACGCTCGTACCACTACCCGGTGTCGATATTACCGTGTCGCGGACCGTAACGCTCGACGTATTGTTGCTCAGGTTACTGTCGCGCTCGTCTACGTAGGTAATATCAGCCCGGTTGACGATGGCGCCTTTGCCAATGACCGACACAGGAATCACAATGCTGCGGGATGCACCACCGATCAGGCTATCGATACGGGCCGTTACGACACCATTGCTAACCGAGTAACTGGTTGCTGTTGTCGACTGAACCTGCACCGTTGTCGGTAGTATGTCACGTACACTGATGTTGTGCGCTGTCCGCTGACTGTTGTTTGTCACACGCAGGGTGTACGAGATCGCATCGCCCACTTTCGCGACGGTTTTGTCAGCCGTTTTCACAAGTGCCAGTTCAACAGGCAGGGTATCACCCTGGCAACGAACAATGTTCACAACGACTGGCGCACCGCTGCTGACGCAACCCGTACTATTTCGCAGGAAGACATAGTACGTTCCAGCGCCTACCGAGTCAGGGCGCAGCACTCGGGCCGACGTAACAGCAGCTCCCGTGCGATACTCGTAGCTGCTACCCGCTGGTGCGGTCGTGCTCAGCGCGGTGTTCAGATTAGCAATCAGAGCCGGGCAGTTGTTGCGGATGTCGTTGACAATCGGCGTCGCAAGCGGAGCCGACACGCTAACCTGCGTCGCGGCAGAAACCGGCGAGCTACAACCGTTGGCGTCGAACGTCTGTACCGTGTACTGACCCGTGGTCTTCACAACGATACTTTTCGAAACAGCCCGGTTGCTCCACAGATAACCCGATGCTCCATCAGGTGCCGTCAGCGTTATCGAATCACCCGAGCAGAAGGCCAACGGTCCACTCGCCACAATGGTTGGCGTTGTCTTCGGTCCTTCAATCGTCAGGATCATGTTATCGGTCACCACGGGGCACGTAGCGCTAACCGCACTTGCGGAGAGCGTCAGGGTCACTTTTCCAACCAGGATATCCTCTACGCTGGCCGTGTAGATCGCGTTTGCCGAGAATGGATTATCGAAGGTACCATTCCCCGTTGACGTCCAGTACAGTTTACCGGCGGTGCCAACGACGCTGCCTTGTAAGCGATACGACTTGGCACCACAGACAACGGCATCTGGGCCGGCATTGATCGTAAGCAGGGTAGCCGGATCGCAGGTCGTTGTCGACCCGCAGGTTGTGATCTGCACGCGAATTATGGCGGGATCGCTGTAGCAGCCGCCAGCAGCTTTCTCCACAACATAATACGTTCCCGTACCGACAGCCGCGCTGTTGGCGACGAGTGCCGTACTGCTCAGTGTCGGGCTGGTGTAGAACTCAAACGAACCACCGTTTGTCGATACAGCACTGATTACAGCCGTGCGCAGGTCGACGACAGTAGCCGGACAGTTGTTGCTCTTGTCGGCGACCTGTGGCTGCGTTGGTTTCGCCAACACAGTCACCGTCTGAACAGCCGATGCTGGACTCTGACAGCTAGCCGACGTTCGGCAGATAGCCGAATACGTCGTACTACTCGTTGGCGTCACGGTAATACTGGTACCTGTCAGTTGATTCGACCAAACAATCGTTGACCCGTCTGGGCACCCCTGCGCGGTCAATACAACGGTAGCCCCAGCACACACGGTCGGGTTTGACGCACCGTTAGCCAGTACCGTCGGTGCTACAGTCGCGCCCACCGTAATTGGCGTAAAGGCTGACCAGCCGCTTTCGCAGCTACCAACTACGCACTTCACGCGGTATGATGTGCTCGTCGTCGGTGCAGCTGTGAGGACGCTGCCCGTCGTCTGTCCATCCGACCACACCAGCGTGCCACCGGTACAGCCGGTTGCTGTCAGCGATACAGTTTCACCCAGACAGATCGTCGTTTTCGTACCAACGATAGACGGAATACCCTGCGGACTACCGACCACAACGTTGATCGGTTGTGATGGGCTGCTGGTACAACCATTGAGTGTACAGGTTGCCGTCAGCGAGAAGCTGCTGGCAGGCGTCCGGGTAATCGATGCACCTACCGTATTATCCGACCATGTAACCGTGCCACCGTCGCAGCCTTGTGCCGTCAGCGTTATAGGCGATCCGGCGCAGGTCGTCAGTGACGTCGACGCGCTCAGTACCGGTGCCGGCGTATACGTAACCGCTATGCTGGCCCCCGTCAGATCAACGTCGGCACACACGCTTCGGTCAGCAATCAGTTTGCTAACGTCCGCAATCGTTGTCAGCCCCGTTTTGATCAGATTGATATCGAGGTAATTTTTTGACGAGGGTCGACCATCGTACACCAGCGTATTGATGGTATAGCCTGCCGATTGAGCCGCGACAGTAAAGGCGGCCGCCGGGCTGAGCTGAGCGATGGTCTTGTTCGCCCCAGTCGTCAACAGGTACAGCACCGAGTAGTCGTCGGTATGCACCAGCCCCCCGTTAACCACAGCAGCGACTACCGCCCCATTCGCATCGGCGCAGACTGTTGCAGCTTTCGCCAGTAATGTACCGGCACGGGCCGTACAGCTACTCTGGTTAACCGTAATGCCCGCCGAAGCCGCGCTCACGCAGTTGCCAATTTTACACTGTGCATAGTACGTCTGTGTACCCTCTGGCTTGACGACGATCGATGCACCGGTATTGGACCCGTCGATACCCGCTGCTGACCAGACGATGTCGCCCGAGCAGCCAGTCGCGGTCAACGTTACCGTACCACCCGCCACTACCGTTGTTGACGATGCCGAAATGGTCGGTGGTGTTGGCTGGCTAACAGTTACCAGGAACTCGGTCGAGTTGGCGCTACGGCAGCTTCCGTTCTGGCAGTATACAGTGTAATTCGTGTTTACCGTCGGTGATACAACGATGCTGGCTGTATTGTCGCCCGTACTCCAGACTGGTGTACCTGCGCAGCCACTAGCCGTCAGCGTTACGGAGTTACCCGGACAGATTGTAGACGTGTTGGCCGCGATTGTCGGTGCTGCTGTCGACGTTGTCGTGATGGTTATCGTGTTCGACCGGCCGCTGGCGCAGTTGGTTCCGACGCGACAAACGGCGTAGTACTGTGTGCTGGCGGCCGTTGCGCTAACTGACACTGTTGCGCCGGTTTGTCCATCCGACCAGACAACGGTACCCGTACAACCAGTCGCTGTCAGCGTTACCGAGCCACCGCTACAGGTAGCCGTGGTCGAAGCCGCGATGGTTGGTGGCGTACCCGTTGTGGTAACCGTTACCCGCAGCCTGTTGGAAGCTGTGCTTTGACAGGTACCAATCTGGCAAGTCGCATAGTATTCCCGTGTTTCGGTAGGCATGATATTGATACTCGCGCCTATCGCATCGGTACCTGTCCAGCGTACCGTGCCGTTACATCCTTCTGCCGTCAGTGTCAGACGCTCACCGCTACACAGCAGCAGTTTGTCTGCTTTCACGATTGGCGTGGTTGGCGACACCACCGTGATCTGCTTGGCAACCGAAGTAGCGCTCAGGCAATCCCGGAACTTACACTGCGCCGTATAGCTGATTGTCGATGTTGGCGTTACGGTGATGCTGGCACCGGTTTGCCCATTGCTCCATAGTACTGTACCCTCGCAACCATTAGCCGTCAGGGTTACCTTCCCACCCGAGCAGGTCGAATCCGTACTGGCTACCAGCGTCGGTACAGCAGGTGTCGTTACACGGATGGTCAGCGCATCCGATACCGGGCTTACGCAGGCTCCGTTCTTACAGTAGACTGTGTAGGTATTGTTGCCGGTCGTGGGCGATACGGTAATCTGGCCCGTCGTCGCCGTCGTGTTGCTCCACATCGGCGTACCGGTGCATCCGTTGACCGTCAGGGTTACCTGCTCGCCGGGGCAAACGACCGATGTGCTCGCAACGATCGTCGGTTTGGCCGGTGTCTCGGTCACGTCGATTACGGTCGAAGTAGCTGCGCTTACGCAGGCACCTATCCGACACTGTACGGTGTATGTCGTGCGGCTTGACGGACTAACAACGATCGACGCGCCCGTTTCTGATCCGGTCGACCACTGGTACGTGCCACCCGTACAGCCCGAAGCCGTCAGCGTAACCTGACCACCTGGGCAAACACTGGTTGCACTAGGGGTGAGTGTTGGAGCCTGTAGATCGCGTACGGTTATACTTACCGCGTTGGACGCCCCACTGGCGCAAGCAGCACTTTGTACACAGATTGCCGTGTAGGTTGTGTTGACCGTTGGTATAACAGACACCACAGGACCGGTTTGCCCGTCCGACCAGCGGATCGTTCCAGTCGTGCAGCCTGTTGCCGTCAGCGTCGCCGGACTTCCTTTGCAAATGTCACTGATGCTGCTGGCGATGGTTGGTGCCTGAGCCGTACAGCCGTTCACCTGAATATCAACGCGCGAGGTATCGTTACCACCCAATGCCAGGTCGTTGTCCGGACTTTGCACCACGGCGGTGTTCCGAACCGAACCCGTACCAACGATCGTCGCCTGAATGGTCAGGCTGCGTTGCGCACCAGCGGTAAGCGAGCCTACTGTCCAGACACCCGATCCGGCGTTGTAGTCGCTGGCAGGATTAGCACTAACAAACGACAGGCTGGCGGGCAGTTTGTCCAGTACCGTTACGCTGCTGGCCGTGGATTTGCCCGCGTTACTGACCGTAATCGCGTAAGACACGGTCTGGCCCAGCGAGTAGGAACCGGGCGTCGTGATTTGCTTGGCCACCACCAGATCGGTTTTGCACTTGTTGATTGTCAGCACCAGCGACGACGTACCGGCCACACACACACCCGCCCCGTCAGGATCATTGGTCGTAGCGCTAATCACGACTGACGCATTATTGACATCAACAGCCGATGGGGTGAACGTAGTGGTCAGACTAGTCGGGTTGCTGAACGTACCCGTGCCGTTCGATGACCAGGTTACGCTGGTTGCGGAACCTGACAGACTGGCGACAAGCGTAACAGGATTTGCTCCGCAGCTTGTCTGCGCCGGACCGGCATTGACACCGGCCAGCGTCTGGCAACCACAATCAACGACGACCGCCGTCAGCGTGGCCGGACTGCTGTAGCAACCCGACGCTGATTTGGCAAACACGTAGTACGTACCGGCATTGGCAGTCGTCAGGTTGCCAACCAGTGTACCGGCTGCACGCGTCGCGCTGGTATACCATTCGTAGTTCAGGCTGGCATCGCTGTTCGAGATCGTTGCCGTCGTCAGGTTGACGGTTGTGGCGGGACACGTATTCCGAACCGTATTGTTAGCCAGCACAGGTGCTGTCACTGTCGTTACGTTAACCGTCGCTGACTGTAGCGGGCTAACGCAACCATCGGCCGTGCGGGCCGACACATAATAGATCGTTGTCTGCGCCGGTGCTACTGTTACCGATGTGCCACTGCTAACCGTCGCGAACGGCTGGCTACTGGTGGTTGACGTGTACCAGTTGACAGTCGCACCCGATATTGATGTCGACGCAACCAGACTTGCCGTTCCACCGGGACAGACGGGCACTACGCTGGCCAGCGTCAGACCGAGGTTGGCCGGGCAAAGCGGCTTGACGCCGGCGTTGATCGAAGTCAGCACCTGACCCGGTGTCAACGTGAAGCTGGTCGTACGGCCCGTTACAGGATCGGCATCACTGTCAGTAGCTGAATTACCCTGTTGATAGAGCGTCAGCCCGTACCCCTTCGCCCGCAGTCCCGTTGTATCGAAGACCATGTAGTACCCAATACCGGGTTGCAGTCCCGCAAACTGAACGGCACCGTTTACATCGGTTGTCAGACTTTGTACCGGTGATGACTGACCATTCTGGTAGAGTTTTACGGTCACGCCGGGCAGTATACCTTCGCCAGCGTCTCGCTGTCCGTTGCTGTTTCCGTCGATGAAAACAAGGCTGCTGATGGTCGCCGGTTTCGGTACGAACCCAGCACTGATTGTCGTATTCACTTGACCTGCCGTCAGGCTGAACGGAGCCGTTTCCCCATTCGGACCAGCATCGCTGTCGAGTGCAGTATTCGTCGTGGCACCGGGTTTGGTTACGACGTACCCGCGTGCTCCCAAACCGGTCGTATCAAACTTGACGTAGTAGCCTGACCCGGCTGCGATACCCGTAAAGCTATACGCACCGCTAGCCGTGGTAGTAGTAGTCGCAATCTGCGTTACACCAGCCGTAGTACTCTGAAATAGCGTAACGACAATACCCGGCATACCGCCGTCTTCTGACTCACGAATACCGTTTCCGTTTGCATCAACGAACGCGATACCGCCGAGCGTAGCCGTTGGTACGACCTTGGGAATAAACCCGGCATTGACGGTCATGTTGTCGCGCCCCGGATCACCTGCACCCTTTTCGGTATCAATCGTATATAAACCAGTGAATCCATCGGCCCCGGCCACGCTACCCATTGCCGTACCGGTTGGTGCCTGCTGCGTGTATTGCATCCCACCGGGTGCGCTGAACCGGACTTTGTAGGTACCACTACGCAGACTATTGAACAGGTACTTACCCCCATTGGCCGATACAGTCGAGTCGAGTTTGGTCGTTCCGGTCTGATCGTAGAGGTAGACCTTGACGCCATCAAGACCCGTATCGCCCGCGTTGAAGATGCCGTCTTTGTTATTATCGACGAATACAAAGTTACCCAGACTACCATATGGCCCCTGGATTACTTCGATATCACAGCAGTTGGATGAGGGGCATCCGTTGTTGAACGTAACAAAGCGATACGTTCCCGGACTTTTGATTGTCAGAGACGAATCGCTGTTAACAACGGCGGAGTCGGCCGGAACGGTCAGTACGTCTACGTTATTACGGTACCAGACGATCTTATGATAGCCCGAGGGTACAACAACGGTGAATTCATCGCCCCGATAGAGTTCGATCGGAACGGAGAAACAGACCCCCTCATAGTCGTCCTCGTAGAGTTGACTGTTATTCGGCGTCGAATCCAGATCAGCCTGATCAACGGCCATCACCTGCGCAATGTTGAACCAGACTCCCCGCTGTAATACTGTCGCTTTCAGCGTCAGCACGGCGGAGTCGCCGGAAGCCAGGGTGCCTACGGTCCAGTTTCCGGTCGCCGGATCGTAGCTACCGCTGCCACGTGTTACGATCGCTGACGAAGGCAGGTAGGCAACTCCACCATCAGGCAGTTGATTTTTCACCACGACCCCCGTTGCCGTCGACAGACTGGGCGCGTTACTGACCACGACCGTGTAGGTTACCACGTCGCCCAGGGCCGGTTTCGACTTGTCGAGCTGCGTGTGAACACTAAGGTCAACCGTTGCCTGCGCGTAGCCCGCCACACTCAGACCCAGTAGCCCCAGCACCAGTATCCCTGCCTGAATCGAACCGATTACCAGCCGTCGTGTGGGAAGAAGCGTTGTAAACCAACGCAGAAGCCAGGCCACCAATGCCCGGCCCATCGCCATCATACGTGTATCGCCGATCAACCGACCATGAGCCGCATCGGTCGGTCGGGGAGTGGTTGGCGCGTATAGTCTGTTCAGTAAACCTGGTTCATTCATCGATTCTGGAAAGCGAGTGGTGGGTATCGTCTTGACATTGAGCGACCGTTTATTCGCCGATGGGCCCCTGGGCGGAGCACCGTCAACAACAAATGGCCTGACAATGCAGGGAGTTCGTTTTGTATGGATATGCGTTTTGTCTGCCTGCCGGGCAATGGTATTCCAGCAGGCTATAGGGCGTAGCGTACAGTTTACTCTCATTGAAAACCTGGGTAACCTGTCTGGTGCTAATTCAGACCAGCAGGTTCGTAAATTGTCACGTGCTGGCAAAACGGCTTTTTACCCACCCCTGTAATAATCGAAAACTATGCCAAAGAATCAGATAAATAATTTACAGATAACGATATGAGCGTTTGGCCCACCCGACTTTCTGTAGGTCAGTATTAACGGTTCGTAAGACGGATATAGGCTTGCTTACGGTCTGGTACGGTTGACCCGTTTATGAATAACAAGGGGCATAATAATCGAAAACTATGCCAGCTTTCCGCGTATCTAGTAACTTGTATACATCAGGCTCAAATTATTAGACACAAAAAAAGCTACCCAAGGCGGGTAGCTTTTCTATACGAACGGGAGAACGCGCTAAAAATCGTACCCTAGTGTCAGGTAAGCAATCGGGCTACCAACTACTTTATTTTCCAGTCCCCAGGCGTAATCGAACTTGACGAAGTAACCAAACAGCACCGTTCGAGCCCCCGCGCCGTAACCAATCAGGAATGGGTTTTTGAAGTTGGTTACCGTAGCCCGGAAGGGAATTGTCCCCCCTCCTACTACTTCCGTATTCAAACTATTCTGCTGACTAAACGGGCCCGGTCCGGTCCAGGCCGTACCAATGTCGGTAAAAGCCACCAGTTGCAGGTTACGCAGGAAGTTCGACGTTACGTTACCTTTATATAGGTACTTCACCAGAGGCAACCGGAGTTCGGCATTGAGGAGCATGTGACTCGTACCGACCAGCTTTCCCAACCGGAAACCCCGCAACGGTGCGGCAAAGTCAGCGAAGAAAATACTACGGTAGTCGAACGGAATGTTGGCTCCTACCTGATTCGGAATCAACAGGGGGTTATTTGCTGTTTGCTCTTTGATCGCCCCCGCCGTACCAATCCAGTTTTCCATCCCACCCAGAATACTGGCCTTCGGTGCCGGACCACCCGACTGACTGATCGACAGACGAGCGGCCAGAATCATGTCCCGGTGAATACGCTGGTAATGCCGGAGATCGAGCGTTAGCCGACGGAACCCTTCTGCCGATGAGCGAATTCCTGCGTACTCCTCAAAGCGCAGTTTAGCCCGCGTACCGACCAGCAGGTTCATACCCAGTGATTTCGTGTTGTCGAAGACAGCCTCCGCCCGCAAACCGGCAAAATCAGAGGTGTTGTCGCCCTCCGAAAACGAAGTCAGATCAATCAGGCGGGTGATTGCGTAGAAGGGCGATACGGTGAAGCGGGTCGTTACCGAGATCGGGTACGAGGCCGTCAGCGCGACGCGGTTGTAGCGGTTCCGCTGATTCAACCCGCCCCCATCGACGGCCAGCGTCTGCCGATCAACCCGGATACCGTAATCGATGCGATTGGTCAGGTTGGTGTATTCGGCAAACAGGTTGCTGTTACGTAAGGTCGTTGTAATAAATATACCACCACGCAGCACATGGTTTTCGAGCATGTCGGTAAGCGTGACATCCTGCTCGAAACCGAAGCCCCGCACTGGATCGACACGCCAGTTCGACACCGCGTCGGTAACGCCGAAGATGCCTCTGTACGGAAACGGTCCCCGGATCGTGATATTTTCCCGGCGTCGCGTACGGAGCGTTGGTATCGTTTGCGTAAGCGTGCTGCCAACCCCTACTGACCGCCGTTGCCGTGACTCCGCAGCTTTCAGAACATCAGCGTCGAACTTATAATTGTCGGTGTCGACTTCACCGGGCCCCAGTGCCAAGCCTGTTGTTGATACGGGTTGTACCGTATCGGCCTTCGCAACAGCGGTATCGGCTCCTGAGGGTCGGGCAGCCGTCGTATCCTGTCGTACAGCGGTGGTGGGCCGGGTAGCCGTCCGATTTTGCAACGTCCGTAAGCTGGCCGCACGCGGTGTGAGTGCCGCCGTAACGGCTTGCGTCAGATTCGCCTGTGCCCGATAGCCGATATACTCTTGCCCGTTACGCTGACTACTGTAAACAAATCCCCCGCTTTCCGGGATGAGATCGTACAGGCGAATGCTCTCGGGCAACGATGTCAGTTGCACCGGCGAGCCGGATTCCGTGTTGAGCCGGTACAGATTACGCACACCCGATGCATCACTTAGGAAGTAGAACACCGTTTCGCTGGCCGGAATCGGCTGCGTTGCATTCAGAAGCGAGTCGGTCAGGCGGGTGAGTGACTTATCGCGGGCACTGCCTTCGTGGGTGAACAGGCTCATCTGGTCACGGGTGTCGCGATAGCTTCCCTTGTCTAGGCCCAATGTATCCTGCCGCCGGTTTGAACTGAATACGATCTGACGGGCCGTGCGGCCGATGAACGTCGGATAGGTATCGTCATACAGGTCGTTGGTCAGTTGCTGGTACGACCCCCGGTTTATACTGTACAGGAAGAGATCGTTCTGTCCCTGCCGGTCAGCACTCAGAATCAGACTCCCTCCGTCGTCCGACGCATCGACCGACACCACCTGTGACAAGCCATTGACCGTCCGGCGGAAATCGCGCTTGGGTTTCTTCTCGAAATTGCTGAATCGATACAGACGCGTCTCTCCTTCTTCTTCTGTCAATACGATCAGGTTGTTATCGCGCTGCCAGGTTACCAGCGGTGTCGCGGTGCGGGCCATGGATTGGCCGTCGAGCCGGTAACCACCGGTCAGGATCGTCGTCTTTTTCCGGTTGGCCGTATTCACAACCTCCACGGCAAACTTACCATCGCGCAGGGTCGAGTATGCAATGTACTGCTTGTCTTTACTCAGCTTCAGGCTACGCAGGGCCGGATTGCCGGCGTCGGAGCTGACCTTTACCTGAAAATCGTCGGATGCCGGGCGAAACGACTGCCCGACTGTATTCGCCATACCGGCGTAGTATTCATTCCACTCGCGCAGGAAACGGCTGTACGGAATACCCAGTGTGCTGGAAATACTGCGCTGCTCGTTACGAATGATTCGTGTCAGATTCAGGATATTGGACACATTATCGCGCCCATACCGTTGCACGATGTAATTCCAGATCGATTGCCCAACCCGTTCGGCTTCGTAGCCTGTCAGGTTCGACGGTTTTTTAACGGACCGGGTCTGACTCACGTCGCGCATATAGTCGTCCAGTTCGAGGCTGTTTCCGTCGGCTATATACGCAGCGATGCCGGGCATAAACCAGTCGGGCAACGTCAGCAGCAGCGAATTCTGAAGCGCGTCTTTCAAGCTACCGCCGTATAGCATATCATATACGAACAACATGGCGATGTCGCGAACGACCTGCCGCCGGAAGCTAACCTGGTCGCCAGTGAAGGCCAGTTCGATACGCGACTTGGACAGGTTGAGTTCGCGACTGCTCAGGCCACCCTGCGTGTTGATGCCGATATTACTCTGCGCCAGTTCCTGCGGGGAGTTGAAGAGAAAAATCTTGACCCGATTGTATGGCGTATAACCAAGCAGTTCCGTTACGCGATCAAACTCCGACTCCGCATACTGCGCTGTCAGATTAGCGAGCTGCGTACCGTCTTGGTAGTAATAGATCTCGAAGTTCGCGGTACGAACGATCTTCCAGTCGAAATGCTGGTATTGAATCCGGTTTTTCCCAAACCGCTCCTGAGACGGGTAGTTTTGGCCCAGCGCAATTCCCGCCGTCCCCAGCCATAGGCTCAGCAGTACCAAGTAGTGATTTCGCATACGATACAACGAGTAGCCAACAGATTATTCAGACAGGATTACAGGATGGACAGGATTCATTCAAGCAGTAGTGTCAGGTTTGGAATGACATCCCCAACACTACTACAGAATGTTCATACGTATAAGAAAACAAATCCTGTTCATCCTGTAATCCTGTCAAAAAAAACCGTAGTCAAAGTAACGTGATTATAACGAAAGGCAACGGGTAATATTCGCTTCAGCGTCGATTTCTTCACCGTCGAGCAGGTAACGGGCAAACTGCTCGGCCAGATAGGGTGAGAGCGATACGCCTTTGGTGCCCATTCCCCCAAAAATACCGACGGCGGGCTGGTCGGGATGGATACCGATAAATGGCCGCCGATCTTTACTGGACGGTCGGATACCGGCCTGCTGCCCAACCACTTCGAACGGAATTTTCAGCAAGGCCCGCGCTTTCTCTTCCAGAAACGTACGAGCATCGGCGGTTGTTTGCCAGTCGAGATCATCCCAGCTATACGTAGCACCAATCCGGATCAGGCCGGGCCGCACGGGCAGCACGAATATGCCCTGGTTGACGATGGACGTTACGGGGTAGTTCTCGACCATGGCCGTTAGCAGTTGCCCCTTCACCGGGCTGTACGGTAACCAGTTGAACAGCGGATTTTCGGTCGCCTGTACGCCATCGCAGAAGATGACCTTGCCGAAACGTACACCGTTCCAGATTACCGATGACTCGGTCAGCAACAACTCGTCGACCGGCACACGACCTTCGTAGTACTGATTCTTGCGGATGAAATAGCCCTTGATCAGCCGACCGAACTCCGTCAGATCGACCCAGCCGGCCTGCCCTACCGTCAACCCACCAAATGGATTTTCAATGTACAGCGCATAGCTCTCGTCATTGATCGAAGGGTCGATGTAGGGACGAATGGCGGGGTCGGCCGTGTAAGTCAGGTAGTTGTTCTTTTCGGTCTCCGAGCGATACGGCCGGTAGATCGTCTCGGGATGAAAGAAACGAACGCCAAGTTCGTCTTCGATACCGCTGTAAAACTGGTGTAGAAACGGAAACAGCTCAGCCGCCTTCCAGGTCTGTACCAGCTTACGACCCGTCAGCGGATTGACGATACCGGCGGCTACGGCCGAGGCTGCCGGTGTAGCGGGGTCATTGGTTAGCACGACTGAGCAGCCGCGCTGATCGAGGGTCCAGGCCAGCACCGATCCGGCCACGCCCTGCCCGACAATCAGGTAATCGATGGTCATGAACTAGCCGTTTACCGCTTTCCGGTGCGTCCGGCCCTGCCGGTGAATCTGGGCCAGCCGCTTATCGGCCTGTTCGATTACCCATTCGATCTGCTCTTCGATGGCCATGTGCGACGTATCGAGCAGCACGGCATCGGGGGCCTGCACCAGCGGGCTCTCTGACCGAGTGCTGTCGATCCGGTCGCGCTTTTCGAGATTTTCGATGATCGCGCCGAGGTTGACCATTTCGCCCTTGCCGAGCAACTCCTGCTGCCGACGCCGGGCGCGGGTTTCCACGTCGGCGGTCATGAACACTTTGACTTCGGCATCGGGAAATACTTTGGTGCCGATGTCGCGGCCATCCATCACGACGCCCCGTTTCCGGCCCATCTTCTGCTGCTGCGCAACCATGGCCCAGCGCACTTCAGGAATCGCGCTTACTTCGCTGACGATGTTGGAGATAAACATCGTCCGGATTTCTTCTTCCACGTTCAGCCCATTCAGGCAGGTTTCGTTTTTACCCGTGCGCGTGTTGAAATTGAACGTGATATGAATGTTGTCGAGCGCGGCCAGCACCTCATTCGTGTTGGAGAGTGAGACGTGCTCGCGGCTAAAAAACAGGCTGACGGCCCGGTACATGGCCCCTGTGTCGATATATGCGTATCCCATTCGGGCAGCTACGGCTTTGGCGGTCGTACTTTTTCCGCAGCTTGAGTAGCCATCAATGGCAATGACGATCTTCGGCATGACAGACTAATCCGCCGAAGCGGGAGATTATTGCGTTTATGGGTTGTCGTCTAAGGTTCGATGGAGCCCGATCAAGCGTATACATTGCCCGCACCATTGACCATTGGTCGTTATACCTTACACGTCCTTCCAGGGCAAAAATAACCACAAAACACCCGATAGGCCAAACCGATTACCCGTTCCGGCGGGTCAGGTAGTCGGCCTTGGTCATGGCAAAAATGTGTTCGTCGAGATACTGATTGTTTTTCACGGCTGCCTGACGCAGTACGGCTTCGGGATAGAAACCAGCCGACTCCAGCACCCGCATCGACCCCCGGTTGCCTTCCAGCACGCAGGCAAATACCCGGTTGACCTGAAAGTTTTCGAAGATATACTGCGTCAGTACCGGCACAGCCTCGCTCATGATACCCTGCCCCCAAAACGGCTCGCCCAGCCAATAACCGATCTCGGCATTGTACCGGTAGATGTCGTCTTTTACGGTGAAGCCGATGTTGCCCACCGCCTTCCCGTCGATCTCCACCGCAAAGTTGTTGGGTTGCTGGTACGACTTGTTCGACCGCACCCACGAGTGCGCATCGCGGGGGGTGTACGGGTACGGAAAAAAGTCGCGGACGTTGTTCCAGATTAGCCGGTTACTGGCGTAATAGGACAGCGTATCTTCATCGCCTTCGCGCCAGGGGCGCAGGCGACATCGGGTTAGTTGAAAGGTGGTCGAGATAGCGATCAAGGTCAGGTCTGGGGTATAGGTACTAAACAATTGTCGCTCGTAAATGTTGACGGCCGGCGCGCCAATATTCCGTCGTCGGGCGCTAAAAAATTTCATCGGGAATATACGACCATTCACACCACATCTGGCGGGGTTGGTCGGAAAAGACGAGTGTCCGGCACCGCAACAGCTCACCTTTGATCCATCAAGGCAAAACACACCCGCTCATGAACTGGATCGCGCTACTTCTCACTTGTCTGCTCACCGTCAGCGCATCGGCACAAACTGTACTCACCGGACGCATTACCGACCACAACGGACACGGCCTGCCGGGTGCCAACGTGATGCTGCGCGGTACCTACGATGGCACCAGCACCGACAGCACCGGCGCGTTTCGGTTCAGTACCAGCCGGAAAGATACGGCTACTCTCGTTGTCTCGTATATTGGCTACGAACCAACCCGTCAGAAAATTACCATCGGCCCAAACCCCATCAGCGTTCGGCTGAATGAACTGGCCAACGAATTGAATACCGTCGTTGTAACGGCCGGTGTGTTCGAAGCCTCCGACTCGAAACGCATGACAATGCTCAAACCGATGGACATCGTGACGACGGCCGGGGGCGGTGCCGACATTACTTCCGTGATGAACCTACTGCCCGGTGCCCAACGGGTAGGCGAACAAAACGGTCTGTTCGTACGGGGCGGTTCGGGCGAAGAAGCCAAGATCGTCATCGACGGCATGATCGTGCAGAACCCATTCTTCAGTCAGTCGCCCAATCTCCAGTCGCGGGGACGATTTCAGCCATTCATGTTCAAAGGCACTTCCTTCAGCACGGGCGGCTACTCAGCCCAGTATGGACAGGCCCTATCGAGCGTACTGCTGCTGAACACCACCGATCAGAATCAAAACGAGGGACTGGGTATCAGCGTAAACCTGGCCAACGCCGGCCTGACGTACGACCACGCCACCCGCAACGCATCGATTTCGGCAACGGGCTACTACGGCAACCTGAAACCTCTGTTCGCTCTGGTACCGCAAAACGTCGACTGGACACACGTGCCAGAGCTGGGTGGCGGCTCGCTGACATATCGCTTACAACCCAGCAAAACGGGCATGCTAAAATTTTACGGTATGTATTCCAACAGTGTGGTCGGCATGAACTTCGTCGATCCCAGCAGCGAAACGGGTAAAACGGCATTCAACCAGCGGAACACCAATATCTTCGTCACCAGCACGTACACTGATAGATGGGCCAACGGTAACTGGCAACTGATGTCGGGGCTGTCGTATAGCCATGACGTCGACGCAACGACCTACGGCACATTGGATTTCGGGCGGGGCACCGATCGTTTACAGGGTCGGGCCATGCTGACACGGTCACTCGGCGGCAAACTCGGCAATCAGCTATTGTTCGGCACCGAAGGCAGTCGGGTGACCTACCGCAATGCGATAGCCGGTACGCCGTACTCGCTGGTCGACACCTATGGGGCCGTATTTTTCGAATCGCAGGTATACGCAGGCCGGAAGCTGGCTATTCAGTCGGGTATTCGGGGCGAATATTCGTCGGTACTCAACCGCTTTAACCTGGCCCCCCGCGTATCGATGGCCTACAAAACTGGCCTGTACAGCCAGGTATCGCTGGCTTACGGACAGTTCTATCAGACACCCGATGCCCGCTACTTATACCGCAATACGAGTCTGAACTACGAACGGGCCGACCATCTGATTTTGAATTACCAGATCATTCGTAACAAGCGTACGTTTCGCATCGAGACGTATTACAAAAACTACGCGCAGCTCGTCCGGGAGTTCACCGGTCCCAACGGCACGCTCGGTCCCTACGACGCAAACCCGTATCGATTCCCCTGGGGCCAGACCAACAATACGGGCTACGGCTACGCCAAAGGGTTCGACCTGTTCTGGCGCGATCAGCAAACCATCAAAGGGCTGGACTACTGGATTACGTACAGTTTTGTCGATTCGAAGCGGCTCTTCCAGCAATTTCCGACACTGGCCACGCCATCGTTCATCTCAAATCATAACATCGCACTGATCGGCAAACGGTATTTCGAGAAAATCAGCACGAACGTGGGACTCACGTATACGATCAGCACAGGCCGCCCGTACTACAACCCAACCAACCCGACCTTTCTCGCTGACCGCACACCAGCCGTGACGAACCTGAGCTTTTCAGCCAGTCACCTGACGCACATCGGTAAGAATCTGACGATCCTCTACGCCAGCGTCGACAATATGCTGAACACCCGTAATGTCTACACCTATCTGTACACCCCCAATCGCAACGACGGCAGCGCGCCGACTCGGTACGCCGTCGGTCCGGCCTCGTACCGCAGCTTTTTCGTCGGTGGCATCGTCATGCTGTCGCGCAAAGCCAAGGTCGACGTGCGGCAATTATAATGGACCTCATACTCACCAACAGCGGCTGACCTCCCCGGCAGCGGCCGCTTACCTTCTTTCTTCTCTCATCTTTCTTCTCACATCTTATTTCTTTCTTCGCAAAGCCAAATGAAAACTCTTGTCATCACTCTGCTTACAGCCCTGTTGGGTATAACTACCCCCACACTGGCCCAGTCGCCCCAGTACAAACAGGCGATGACCGACGCCCTGACGGCCATGAACAACTTTCGTGGTCAGCCTTCAGCAACCGACCTGCTGACTGTAGCCAACCAGTTTGAACGAATCGCCACCGTAGAATCCGGCGAATGGTTGCCTCGTTACTACGCCGGCTTGAACTACGTGTACCTCGGGTTTATGGGAAAAGATCAGGCCGAGAAAGACAAGTACCTCGATCAGGCGGACGTGAACCTGAAAGCTGCCGAAGCCATCTCGCCCAAAAACGACGAACTGGCGGTTCTGAAAGCATACATTGCGCAGTCGCGCATGATCGTCGACCCAATGAATCGCTGGCAGCAGTACGGCCCCCTGTTTCAGTCGGGTATCGAGCAGGCCAAAGCCATGAACCCGGCCAACCCACGTCCCTATGTACTCGAAGGGTCGTCGCTGATGTACACGCCCGCCCAGTTTGGCGGTGGTGCCGACAAAGCCTGTCCGGTGCTGAAGCAGGCGATGGAAAAATTCGCGACCTTCAAGCCAGCCAGTGAATTTGCCCCCGGCTGGGGCAAGCAGCAGGTCGAACCCCTGCTGGCGAAGTGTAAATAGCAGCAAGCCGGTATACGGCTTACAGTGTTCGGTATACGGTTCACAGTTTATCTGCATGCCCAACATACGTTACCGAACACTGTATCCTGAAAACCGAAAATCGTAAACCGACTTATGACCCGCGAACAACTTATCGATACGCTTGGCAAAAACGGTCGGCGGCTGACAATGAAAGCCGGCGAGCTGGTTGGCTTCGATTTCAGCGGGCTCGATCTGACGCAGGCTGATTTCCGGTTCGCCGACCTGCGACGGGCCAATTTTCGGGGTGCTATTTTGCGGCAGGCCGACCTCCGCTACGCCAACCTAAGCGGAGCTGACCTTACCGACGCCGACTTGTACGGAGCAAACCTGAACTTCTGTGGTCTGTCGGATACCAAGCTCACGGGGGCCAATATGGAAGGCGCTTCGCTGAATTACTCCGTGGGCCAGGGGCACCAGTCACTGAAGAAGCTACCCGCCGAGCCGATTACGCTGACCACTATTCTGCAAAAGCCCGGCTGGGGTCTTATGATCGGGGCCTTACTGGGCGCACTGCTCATCTACGGCTGTAACGCGGTTGTCTTTTTCACCAACCTGATTGTCACGGCGAAAGACCCGGTACTGGTCGGGTTATACCGCTTCCTGATCGTACAAAACCTGTCCGACGGCATAGTTATGTTTCTGCTGGTCTGGGCCATGTCGATCTGGCTGGCGCGACACGTTGCCAAACCCTGGAAACGGCATTTAATTATCACTTTAGTCGTACTAGTCAGTTTCTTTATCGTCAACACCGGAATCTACTTCCTGATTGGCAAACCCAGTATCGACGAACTGCGAAAGCGTTCCGAAGAAGCCTACGTCAACGCGCCGTGGTATTGCTACGTGGTCGGTGATCTGCTGGTTGCCAACTTTTTCTTATACATCCTGCAACAGGGTCGACAAATGACACGCAAGCTCTCCGAGCAGGAATTCCAGTTGCTCAATCTGGAACAGCTGAAAACCCGTGCTGAACTCGACGCGCTACAGGCGAAAATCAACCCGCATTTCCTGTACAACGCCCTCAACAGCATTGCTAGCCTGGTTCACGACGATCCCGACAAGGCGGAGGAAATGACGCTGCTGCTGTCGAAGCTGTTTCGGTATTCGACCGGGCGCGACGGTGAACTGTTTGCATCGCTGGCCGACGAACTGGAAATGGTACGCACCTACCTACAGGTCGAAAAAGTACGCTTCGGCAACCGACTAACCTTCACCGTCGACATCAGCAACGATGCGTTGACTTCGTTGCGGCTACCGCAGTTCCTGCTACAACCCATCGTCGAAAATGCCATCAAACACGGTATTGCCAAGCGGGCGGAGTCGGGCCGGATCGACGTGCGGATTTACGAAAAAGCCGATTATCTGCATCTTTGCGTACACGACAACGGCCCTGCTTTTCCCGACGATATGGGGGGCGGCTACGGCCTGCGCAGCATCCAGGACAAACTGAACCTGCTCTACGGCGACGATGCCAGCGTTGAGTTTCAGAATTTTCCGCTCAAGCAAGTCCTTATCTCGATCCGGCTGGACCGTATCAATACGCCCCCGGTCGGTACCGCATCCCCTACCCGGCCAACACCGGCCTAGTTTTATGAAACTCCCCCTTACGACCCTCCTCATCGACGACGAACCACTCGCCATCAATCGACTACGTCGACTCCTCGACAAACACCGTGACGTATTTACCATTATCGGCGATGCCGCCAACGGTGCAGAAGGCTTATCGATGATCGAAACCACCCAGCCCGACCTGGTTTTTCTGGACATTGAAATGCCCTTGCTGAACGGGTTTGAAATGCTGTCACGCGTCAACACGATGCCGCTGGTCGTCTTTGCCACCGCCTTCGATCAGTACGCCATCCGCGCCTTCGAAGAAAATTCGGTCGACTACCTGCTCAAGCCAATCGAAGCCGACCGGCTGGCCCGCACGGCCCAGAAAATCCGATCTATGGCCGAACGCAGTACCACGTCGCATAATGCTGCCAACGAATCGACTGCGCTGCCCATGGCTACCGAAAACGTAATGCGCCTGCTGGCGCAGATGCAACCCAAAAAAGAGATTTACTCGATTTCGGTGAAGATGGGCGACAAGATCCGGCTCATCCCCCTGTCCGACATCGTTTATTTTGAAGCCGAAGACAAGTACGTCTTTCTCGCGACGACCGACGGGCAGAAATTTCTGACGTCCTACACCCTGACAACCCTGAGTGAGAAATTACCCGACACGTTTGTGCGCGTCAGCCGCTCAGCGATGATTAACCGGCAGAAAATCAGCGAGGCTCACAAACATTTCGACGGCAAGTTCCAACTGGTTATGGGCGACAAAAAAGCGACTCGTCTAACCACCGGTACCACCTATAGCGACACCGTACGGCAGCTACTCGACTTATAAGCGGTATACGGTTTTCAGGAGCCGGTTTACGGTGAATTACTTGCGGATCACCGAATACCGTAAACTGAAAACCGTATACCTTTACCAGTATGAGCAAGAAAAATCGGTCGGGCGTTGTCTACTCGACGAATCCTGATTTCCAGTATCAGGCTGATAATATGCCGGACGTCGACACATTGGCACCGGCCCAGCAAAACCTTAAAATCTGGCTGGTCAAGCTGGGGGGTAGCAAAGTGGTTACGGCCGTGCGGGAGTTCATCGGCACCGACGCAGACCTGGCCGATCTGGGTAAACAGCTAAAAGCCGCCTGCGGAACAGGCGGCTCAGTAAAAGACGGCGAAATTCTGATTCAGGGCGACCACCGCGACAAAGTACTGACGTGGCTCACCGGCAAAGGCTATAAAGCAAAGAAAGCGGGCGGCTGACCGGCGGTCAGGGTTTCTCCTGCCGCACCTGTTCAATCAGCGACAGGACTTCAGCAAGGTCCATCTCAAACGTATCGGCGATTGTTTCGGCATCCATACCCAGCTTGAGCGCACCTTTGACAAGTTTGCGGTTTATTTCCACGCGTCCTTCCATTCGTAGTTGATCGGCTCCATTCATGGCAGCTTCTTCGGTTTCTTTGGATACTGTACTAAAGATAAAGACAATGTCTGAACCAGTCAAGTTCGTCGTTTCGAGCAGGTACAGGAACGTCGGCAAAACCACCGACATTAGTTCATCAACGGCGATACCCTGCATCAGTCGCTGTATATTCTGACGAATATAATCGGCAAACTGCTTATCCTGCCGATGCTTCATCAGCGCAGCCGATACCGTCAGAAATCGGTTTCGGAACGTGAAGATCTGCTTATCACTAAGCGCAGTCAAATTGACCAGCAAGTAGTCGAATTCGGGAAAGAACGGCTTAACCAGCGCATTCATGCCCAATAGCGACGCAGCAAATGGTAGGTGCTGCCAGGTGTCGGTGCCGTGGTAGATCAGTACCGGAATTACCGGCGTCAGCTTCTGACCGTGCTCGACATCCTGTTGCCAGCGATTCAATAGGTAGCGCATCAACTGTAGATGCGGATGCGCTACCGTATAACTTTTGTGCTCCAGTAACAAAGCAATCTGAACAGGCATGCCGTCGTCCAGCAGACAATCGTAGACCAGATCGGCAAAATGCTCATTGAGTTCGTCATCAATGTACGAATTCGTTGTCAGCACCAGCGAATCGAGCCGGATGGCCTGTCGTAACGCAGCCGGAAATAGCGATTCGATCAGCGAAGCGACGACATCCGGTTGCGAAAACGCAGCTTTGAATAACTTGTCGTGCGGATTGTTCATTGGTTACTCAATACCACCCATCCACTTTTTGAGTTTGCCCGAAAAGAGCAGCAGCAGCGCACCAAAGCCCAGGCTGAAATAAACGACGCTCAGGAACAACTGCGGCATCTGGGCCACATTCTCTTCATCGAAGCCGCCGGCGAACAGACCGGCAACCAGGTTGCCCAGCGACGTCCCGACAAACCACAGGCCCATCAGCTGACTGGCATAGCGCTTCGGTGCCAGCTTGGAAAACGAGCTCAGCCCGACCGGACTCAGAAACAGCTCAGCCAGCGTAAACAGTAAATAAGTCCCGCCCAGATAGATTGGCGACGTGCGTTCACCCGACACCGCAATTTTAGCGGCAAAGACCATGATGATGTAGGCCAGTCCCAACAGTAACAGACTCGTTGCCATCTTGGCCGGAACCGAGTAATTGACCTTACGATTGGCCAGATAAACCCACAACGATGCCAGCACGGGCGAGAAAATGACGATAAAGGCAGGGTTCAGGTTCTGAAACCAGCTCGACGGCATCTGCCAGCCAAAGAGTGTCAGGTCGGTGTAGCGATCGGCGAAGATTTGCAGCGACGACCCCTGCTGCTCGTTACCAGCCCAGTACGCAGCCGACGCCAATAAGAATACGAACAGCACAACGACCCGCTTCTTCTCAACGCTATCCAGCCCACCGGCCACCAGAATGTAGACGAAGTAGCTGATGGCAACCAGCGAGATAATGGCTCCCATCGCCTTCGCCAGTCCCTGGGCCGTGGTTAGATCGAGTACACCCGTCAACTGCAAAACCACAAAAACCGCGACCAGGCCGGCCAGAAAAACAAGCAATGACTTATTCCCACCAGCTGCCGTAGCATCCGCCGTTTCTGACTTGCGCGGTTCGTTACCGATCTGACTCAGGTGCTTCT
Source organism: Spirosoma oryzae (assembly GCF_003002825.1). Lineage (GTDB taxonomy): Bacteria > Bacteroidota > Bacteroidia > Cytophagales > Spirosomataceae > Spirosoma > Spirosoma oryzae. Next base: position 266,335 of record NZ_PVTE01000004.1, read on the forward strand.
GACCCAGTAGCCAGAACGTAATCAGACCGAGTCCCATACCGACGGCGGCCGCTCCGAAACCATAGTGCCAGCCTACTTTCTGGCCCAGGTAGCCGACAACGGTAATCCCCAGAAACGAGCCGATGTTGATCCCCATGTAAAAGATCGAGAAAGCCGCGTCGCGACGGGCGCCCCCTTCGGGATACAGCTCACCCACAAGTGTGCTGATATTCGGCTTGAGCAATCCGGTTCCGAGCGCCACGACGGTCAGACCCAGGAAAAACAGCGACTGACCCGCCGGAAAAGCTAGAATAATATGCCCCAGCATGATGATGATGCCGCCGTACCAGATCGACTTCCGCTGCCCGATCAGGTTGTCGGCAACCCAGCCACCGGGTAGCGACAGCAGGTAAACCGAAGCCGTGTAGATACCGTAAATGGCAGCACCTTCACTTGCCGTGAGGCCCATACCGCCCCGTACATTGTCGAGCAGAAAAAGGAGCAGAATAGCCCGCATCCCGTAATAGCTGAACCGCTCCCACATCTCCGTAAAAAAAAGCACGTACAGGCCGGTGGGATGCCCCGTGCGGGTAATCGGTTTCGCAACTGTTGATTCCATGTAGTTTATCGTAGTAGAAAAGGGCAAACCGAAGATAATTTGGCCGATTTACCTGAAAAGGAACGGTAAAGATACCCACGTGCTGTCAATCCGGCAACTAACTTGCGTGCGTAACCAATCGGCTGCTATGCTGCTTCCCTTCGATTTCTCAACGGACCCGTTTCTCATCCTGGATTTTTCAGCCACAAACCCCGATCTCGCCCCTAACCGCCAACCACCCCTTGACCTGACGAACACGGCCGCTTTTACCGATTATGTGTTTGGTACGCTGCGGGCAGCAGGCGCGCGCGTCGGGGTGGGTGGTTATAATGAGCACCGGGTTATCTACCGCCGTAGCCCACATTTTCAGCAGGCCACGCAATCACCACGCGAAATCCATTTGGGCATCGACCTGTGGGCTGACGCGGGAACGCCGGTGTTTTCGCCCCTGGACGGTGTCGTTCACAGTTTTCAGGACAACGCCAACTTCGGCGACTACGGGCCAACCATCATTCTTGAGCACACCTATGAGGGTAAACCGCTGTACAGTTTGTACGGCCACCTAACCCGCTCATCGCTCGATGGGTTATACGAAGGGAAACCGGTTCGGGCGGGCGACAAACTGGCCGAGATTGGCCCCTACCCGGAGAACGGCGACTGGCCCCCGCACCTGCATTTCCAGCTGATGACGGACATGTTCGGCCATCGGGGCGACTTTCCCGGCGTCTGCTCCCTTACCGACCGCGCATACTATCTATCGATCTGCCCCGACCCGAATCAGTTATTGCACATTCCGGGTTTGTCGCAATAGGCTACCATTTAATCACAATCTCTCTTCTAAACTTTCAAAATATTTTGAAAGTTTAGAAGAGAGATTTACATTTGGATCATGACATTTGAGGAGGCAAAAGATACATTTATTCATACCTGGGGGACGCTGGCAACCCAATGGGGCATCAGTCGGTCGATGGCGCAGCTACACGCGCTATTGCTGATTTCGCCCAACCCCATGAGCACGGAGGAGATCATGGAGCAGCTTCAGATTTCACGCGGCAACGCCAGCATGACCTTGCGCGACCTGATGGACTGGGGCCTGATCTCAAAGCAGCTTAAACCGGGTGAACGCAAAGAATTTTTCTGGGCGGAAAAAGACATCTGGAAAGTGGCCCGGCAGGTGGCAAAGGAACGCCGTCGTCGTGAGATCACCCCGGTTGTCGAGGTCCTGAACGAGCTTAAAAACATTCCTACCGATACGCCCGAAGCGCAGGAATTTCAGCGCGTTATGACGGGTCTGAGTAATGTCGTCGGTTTTGCCGATAACACGCTTAACGCGGTTATCAAGGCTGAAGAGAACTGGCTGATGAGCCAGTTTCTAAAAGTATTCCGTTAATTTTTTTGTTACTATATTTCAATAATTTCTGAAATTTTAAAATCATGAAAAACATAGTTTCTTTATCAGAAGAGCAGCAATGCATTTACTGTACTTGGGTGTTTGGTCCGGTTGTAGCGCTTGTGTTGAGTCTCCCAACAGGTTATGTAGCTATACTACTTTTACCCCTTCTGCTGACAATAGGCTACTACATATTCTTCAACCAATATTCGTCAGCCAGGTATCCTGCCTGGTATCTCCTTACGTTGCCACTAACGGTGTACATATGGCTGAGGTGGGGGCTCGCTACTGGCAACTTACCTCTCCTACTCGCCTATCACGTTGGTCAGTTGATCAATTCATTTACGATTCCGCTCATTTTCAAGAAAGACTACACGGATACATTTATTGGCTGGCTAGTCGCGCATACGGCAGCGTTGCTTGTCTGGCTTATCCTTCACGCCTTACTCCAGCCACACGACGATTTTTTAATCTATGTGATTATAGGGCTGATCGCGCAGAGCCTGAGTGGTTTTTTTTTGTTCGGCAGGTATGCCGTCCGTTGATCAGCAATCTATTACTCAACAGCTTATGCTAATAAACACCATGCAGCGAACCAATTTTCTGCCCTTATTCAGTTTACTTGTTTTGCTTTCTCCCTTAGTCTACGCGCTTTACCTGTTCATTTCTCGTAGCACGATCCCACCAGACTGGACTTGGTGGCTTATCTACTATGTATTTCTACTGGCCGGCCCTTTTCTGATTGGGTATGGAATGATGGTTTACCCCCACAAACAGCACCGAATACTATCCTGGGTTGCCTTTACTATTGGGGGCGGGTTGACTATTTATTTCCTATGGCTGTTCGTAGTGGCCCCTCTTCTAGGAAGCAACTAAGGGAAACGGTTCAATAGTCTAAAATGCCAGCTTGAACTGTACAAAATGATTGGCTTGTCATCTGTACTGACAACCCCCGCAGACATCAACCGCTTATACCATTCACAAAATAGTATCAGTCAACGCAGTCAGGCCACTACCACAAATAACCCTAAACGGTTTTTGAAACCGTTTAGATCTACATTGGCTGAATCATGTCCCAGAGGTTACCATACAAATCGGCAAAGACCGCGACGGTTCCGTAAGGCTCCTCGACTGGATCTCGGGAAAACAGCACGCCCGCTGCCCGCATGGCATTGTAATCACGCCAGAAATCGTCGGTGTACAGAAACAGAAAAACGCGTCCGCCCGTCTGATTACCAACCCGGCTGCGTTGCTCGTCGGAATCGGCGTGGGCCAGCAACAGGCTGAAACCGGCGCTACCCCGTGGGGCTACGCGCACCCATCGTTTGGTAGCACTCAGGCGGGTGTCTTCCAGTAAATCGAACGACAGTTTCTGCGTGTAAAACGCAATGGCCTCGTCATAATCGTGGACGAGCAATGCCAGCTGACCAATGTGTTGACTCATGCCGAAAAGACACCGCCTTCCTCCGGGCAGTTCCCGCTAGCTATGCTTTACAACATTTACGGTGGGCAGCCGGTTAGGCAATCGGTTCTTACTCAACGATACACAATGAAACAATTCCTGATTCCGGCCCTGCTCAGTCTTAGCCTGGTCACCAGCTGCCAGAAAAAAGAAAACAGCGACAGCACCTCCGCTGGCAATGAAACCGACACGTCGGCCCAGACGGTAGCGACGATCGGTGATCCGAAACTGCTGTACACGCTGGCAGCCCAGTACAACACCCCCGACGGCCTGGCCATTGGCCCCGATAGTTCGATCTATCTGTCGGTTCCGAACCTGGCGAACAACACCTATCCCGGTGTCATCGTGAAGTTTGCGGCCGACTCAGTTCAGCTGTTTACCACACTACCGCCACAGCCCGATACAAAACACGCTGCACCGATGGACCTCGCTTTCGGTCCGGACGGAAATCTGTATTATGCCGAAAATCAGTACGAAAATAGCAAAGACTATAAGTCACGGCTGATGCGGATTACGATGCAAAACGGCAAGCCGGGTAAAATCGAACCGGTCGTCGTTAACTTCGGACTAGCCAACGCCGTAGTCTGGAAAGGCAACACCATTTATCTGACAGACAGTCAGTGGGACATGCCCGACAACGACAAGGGCAGTGCCGTTTTTCACTTCAAGCTGGACGAATTGAATAAAGGTACCGTTTCGCTAAAACCGAAGACGATGGACCCGCACGTGCTGGCAACGTTTACAACTACCGTTAACGAAACCGGCGTCGACAACGGAGCCGACGGGCTGGACTACGACAGCAAGGGCAACTTCTACACCGGTTCGTTTGGCGACGGCACGCTTTATAAACTGACGCTCAAACCAGATGGTACACTGGCATCGAAAGAAACCGTGAAGGTCAGTACGCCCATTAGCTGCGTCGACGGCCTGATTGTCGACCGCCGGACCGACAAGCTATACGTCTGTAATTCCCGCACCAACGCTATTCAGGTCGTTGATCCGAATGGAACGGTCAGCACCCTGGTACAGAACCCTGATACCGATGGTAAAGACGGCCGGGTCGATCAGCCCGCCGAGGTTCTGCTGAAAGGTAATCGACTGTACATCACCGACTTCGACAAACCGGAAAAGCACTTCGTCAACAAGAAAGCCGATCAGATACATACGATGTCGTACATCGATTTGAAGTAAGTCGCTCTGGTACGTCAGCCGGGCCTGTGTCATTCGATAAAGATCGAGTGACTTCAGGCCCGGCTGTTGGTTTAGTGATAAACAAAACCAGAAACGTACTCATGCCACAAGCGCCCGCTGATTTCAAGCCGCTACGTTACGACCCTGCCTACGAACAACCCGAACCCGACGAAGCCGAGACAATCCAGGAAATTATGGATACGATGGCCGAGATTCAGCGCAAGACGTATCAATCGCAAGGCCATGCCATCCGGAGTGTACACGCCAAAAGCCACGCCATTTTGAAAGGTGAGCTGGACGTGTACGACAACCTGCCTCCTTACCTGGCGCAGGGCTTTTTCGCGAAGCCCGGCAAATACGCGATCATCGCCCGTATCTCTACCCAGCCAGGCGACGTGCTACCCGACAGCGTATCGACACCCCGTGGTATTTCATTTAAAGTACTGGGCGTAGAAGGCGAACACTTACCCGGCGCCGATGAGTCGACAACGCAGGATTTCATTGTGGTGAACAGCCCTGTTTTCCCGCAGAAGTTAAAAGATTTCCTGAGCGGACTCAAACGGTTCGATGCACTAACCAACAAAGCTGAAGGGTTCAAGGAGGTATTCTCCAAAACGTTACGCGCGGCTGGTGAAGTCGTTGAATCCGTGACTGGCTCCGATGAGGGCGTAATGGCGGGTATGGGCGGACAGCTAGCCAGACATCCGATGGGCGACACGTATTATTCGCAGGGTGCTTATCTGTACGGCGATTACATGGCCAAATTTGCGCTGACGCCCGTATCACCCAACCTGACCTCGCTGAAAGGGCAGGACATCGACGTCGATAGCGATAAAGACGCCCTTCGCCATCTGCTGAAAGACTTTTTCGCCACCAACGGGGGCGAGTGGGAATTCGGCGTACAACTATCGACAGACATTGAAAAGATGCCGGTCGAAGACGCGTCGGTGGAGTGGCCCGAGGATGAAAGTCCCTATCTCACTGTCGGCAAAGTGACGTTTCAACCGCAGGATGCGTGGGCGGCTGAGAACGTGGCCGTTGTTGAAGACAAGATGTACTTCAGCCCGTGGCACGGTCTGGCCGCGCACCGGCCGCTGGGGTCCATTCAGCGGGCGCGCAAAGCGCCGTACAAAGCCTCAGCCGAGTTCCGCCGGAGCATGTATGGAAAAGTGGAGAATCCAGACGAGCAGAAGTAGTCGCTCAACACGGATAGATACAGAAAACACCGGGCGAAACCCGGTGTTTTTTTGTGCGGAAAGAAGCCGTGCAAACCAACATTCTTCCTGCTTTATTAACTACGATACTCAAGAACCTTTCTGACCGCGAAGGTACACTTTATTGCCTTTCTTGTTGATGTAAAATTTGCCACCCCGTGGGCCGGTCATTACGGCTTCCCCGTTCGGCCCTTTCATCGACTTGTCGACGGGCGCTTTGTAGTCGGCGGGGGTTGCCTTTTCCTCCTTCATGGCTTCTTTACCGGCCATCGCTCCTTCCTTGGCTGACTTTGTTTCTGCCTTGGCCGCTTTCTTGGCCGACGCATCATCCAGCTTCATTTCTTTCTTTGCCTTCGCTTCCGATGGCGGCATGGCAGCCGTGGCATTGGCCGCGTCGCGCTTGGCTGCTTTGGCCGCCCGTGCTTTCGCCATGCGGTCGTTGACCGACATGGTACCGGTAGCGGGCGTTTGGGCTAACGTACTCAGACAAAGGCATAGCAAGCCGAGCAAAACAGGGAATCGAACGAGTGCTTTCATGGTTTTGTCAGATTGGGTGAGAACTGGACTAAGCAGCAGCAATGATGTTTATTTTTTCGTGAATGTCAATTAATTAGCCATTAAACCTGCGTAGCGGACTCAACCGGAAAACGACCGGTATCTCGTGCTTTTTTCGTAAATTTGATAGATTCATTCGATTGCCCTATGCTGCTCACCGACGCACCGGGGTCGGCCACGACGACCCTCAACACACCCGCCGATTACCTCAAACGCTACTACGGCTACGACAACTTCCGGCCCATGCAGGAGGCCATTGTCAACTCCATCGTTTCTGGTCGGGATACGGTCGTACTGATGCCGACGGGTGGGGGCAAATCCGTTTGCTTTCAGATTCCGGCGCTGATGCTGCCCGGCCTGACCGTTGTCGTTTCGCCCCTGATTGCCCTGATGAAAGACCAGGTTGGCGCACTGCATATGAACGGTATCCAGGCCGCATATTACAACAGTACGCAAACCAGCCGCGAGCAGCATGCCATCGAAGACGACTGCCTGAAGGGAAAGCTCAAACTACTGTACGTCTCCCCTGAAAAACTGCTGACCGAAGCGTTCTTCGAGTTTCTCAAACACGCGAACCTTTCGCTTTTCGCCATCGACGAAGCGCACTGTATTTCCTCGTGGGGGCACGACTTCCGCCCGGAATACACGCAGTTGCACGTGCTGAAAGAGCAGTTTCCCAACGTACCGACCATTGCCCTCACCGCAACGGCCGACAAACTGACCCGCGCCGATATCGCCACCCGGCTCGGCATGGTCGACCCGGCGGTGTTTATTTCGTCGTTTAACCGGACCAACCTCAGCCTGAAGGTGATGCCGGGGCAGAATCGTGTTCAGCAGATCATCAAGCTGCTGCAACAGAAGCCCGACACCTCGGGGATCATCTATTGCCTGAGCCGTAAGTCGACCGAATCGCTGGCGGCCAAGTTGCAGGAGAAAGGCTTCAACGCTGCATTTTACCACGCGAAAATGGACCCCGGCGACCGCGCCCGTACGCAGGAAGCCTTTCTGCGCGACGATGTCCGGATTATGTGCGCAACGATTGCCTTCGGGATGGGCATCGATAAGTCGAACGTCCGCTGGGTAATTCATTACAACATGCCCAAAAACATCGAGAGCTTCTACCAGGAGATCGGTCGGGCGGGGCGTGATGGTGCCGATGCGCAAACGGTGTTGTTTTACAGCTTCGCCGACGTAGCGACGTACAAGGACATGCTATCCGAAAACAATCCGGCAAACCTCGGTCTGCAACTGGCCAAGCTGGAACGGATGCAGCAGTATGCCGATGCGCACACCTGCCGCCGGCAGATCCTGCTCTCCTATTTCTCGGAAGACTTACCCGAGCCATGCGGTAACTGCGACGTTTGCCGCGACCCACGCGTTACGTTCGACGGCACGATACTGGCCCAGAAGGCCTTATCGGCCATGGTCCGCACGGGCGAGCGCGTACCGATAAACCTGCTGATCGACATTCTGCGCGGCTCCCGGAGTCAGGCGGTTATGCAGGGTGGTTACGATCAGATCAAAACCTACGGCGCGGGTCGCGATCTTCGGTTCGACGAATGGCGCAATTACATTCATCAGCTTATTAACATTGGCGTTATCGAAGTAGCGTACGATCAGCACTACGCCCTGCGCCGGGGTATTCTGGCCGACCCGGTATTAAAAGGCAACCGTAAGATCGACCTTGTCCGGCCCGACGATGCGCCGAAGCCTGTACCGGCCGAAAAACCAAAAACCAGAACCGAGGTCAACCGCGACGAACTATTCGAGCAACTGCGTACCCTGCGCAAGCAACTGGCCGATGAGCAGAACGTGCCGCCGTATGTCATTTTCACCGACACGACGCTGGAAGACATGGCCCGGCAGAAACCCACCACGCCCGACGCTCTGCGCAACGTCAGCGGGGTTGGTGAACGGAAGCTGCAACTCTTCGGCCGGCAGTTTCTCAACGTCATTACGGGCTACGTCCGGGGGCGGGTGCAGGCGGGCGAAAAACCCCGTGGATCAACGCAGTTACAAACGCTCGATCTCTTTAATCAGGGGTTGACGATTGATGAGATTGCGGCTGAGCGAAACCTCAAAAGCAGCTCGATTGCCAGCCATCTGGTGCAGTTAGCGCGCTCCGGCTACGACATCGACCTGGCTTCGCTAATCGACCCAATCGACCGGCGCGACATCGAAAAAGCCATTCGGGAAGTGGGTGTGGAAGAGGGCCGAACCAAGCCTATTTTCGACTACCTGAACGGCCGCTACGACTACGCCAAAATAGCCCTCGCGCTGGGTCTGATGGAACAGGAAGGCTAACTATCGTATAACTATAGCACCGGTACCGTTAGATAACTCCCGACGCAGACGCTTGCTATATACCAGACTATCAACGACATTCGTTATTGAATTGCAGCCAGGCCCGTTCCAAAGGACGGGTTTTACTGTCTGTATACGTTACACCAAATACCCATAAATTTGATTCAGGAAATTAGTATTTCACTGCTGCTCACGTCGCTGACGCCAGCTATGACAGGGCCGTTTTTTAGGCCGGACACCAACCGCATTCAGCCGGTCGGCAACGAACTTGATAACCCCGCCTTACTGGTCACAGACTCAACACAACGGGTGTTTCCCGTTTACTTCTGCGGTGAAGAATTACCCGTTAGCGAACCCCGCGTCGCCCGACGCTGGGTGCAGGTACTTCGGACGTACGGGGCTCAGCAGGAATGTTTATTTTCCCTTCGCCAACGGGCTTCCCAGTTCTTTCCGGTCATCGATCCTATCCTGCGCAAGTATAAAATTCCCCGCGATTTCCGTTTTCTACCATTGGCGGAAAGTGAACTCGTCAACGATTGCGTGTCGCCCAAAGGCGCGTCGGGCTACTGGCAGCTGATGCCCGGCACGGCCCGCGAACTGGGCCTGACCGTATCGGGCAAAACAGACGAACGGTACAACCTGGAAAAGGCGACGATTGCGGTTTGCCATCACCTGCACAAACTGTATAGGGAACTGGGTTCCTGGACACTGGTAGCGGCTGCCTACAATGCCGGCATTACCCACGTTCAGAAGACGATGGCGAAGCAGAAACACGCCAACTATTACCGACTCCGCCTACACCGTGAGACCAGCCACTACCTATTTCGCGTGCTGGCCTACAAAGAGCTGCTCAGTAACCCGCGTCAGTATGCGCTGATGCTTAAAAACTCAACGATGGAGCAACTGATCAAACCGTTGCCCAGCTGGCACAAACCACTCGCCGTGCCACGCAAGATCAAGGATTCGCCCACTATCGAACTGGTCGACGACGATGCCATCGATCCAACCTGGGGCCCTCGCCCCAATACAGCGCTGACGAAAGCGCCGTCTGACACGCGGCAATGGCTGGAATCGGCATTATCCTTGCGCACCGAAACGAACGGCATCGACGAGCAGAACACCGAGTTACCGATTCGTAAAGTCATGATGGGACTGACGGTATTGCGTTTCCGACGTCCCCGCTTCCTGCGTAAAAAAGCCTCCGGCGGTGTTCGTCCGCTCCACTTCTGGGACTGGATTTAACTGTTCAATTCGTTTTATACCGAACCCACAGCAGCGATGTTGTGGGTTTATTTTTTTGCTTTTCAGCAGAAGCGTAATCAATTACTAAATGCAGGCATCCTATTTGTTACCCCGTGTTACTTGACTAGTCATAATAGTATACCGTACACGTATTTAACCGAATGAGTTACTTGCTTACCCTGTCATTGACGGCAGGCCTGTTACTATCGGCCCCGGCTGTATCCTCGCTGGTGTCCAGGCCGGTGCGTTCAGCGACTATCCCGTATGTTACTGGTCCTGGCCTGGCAGCCCTTCCTCCCGTTTATTTTTGCGGTGAATCGGTTCCTCTGCACGAAGAAGTAGTCGCCAGACGGCTGGTGTCAGCCCTGGCCCGTAACACGAAGCACAACGATTACCTGTTTTTGATGCGGCAACGGGCTTCCAAGTTCTTTCCGGTTATCGAACCGATTCTGGCCCGCCACAATATACCAGTCGACTTTAAGTACTTGCCATTGGTCGAGAGCGCGTTGCAGGGTTTCGCCGTGTCTCCGAGGGGAGCCGTTGGCTACTGGCAGTTTATGCCCGGTACGGCCCGCGAACTGGGTCTGAGTGTACACCCCGGTCGGGACGAGCGAAAAAACCTCGCCAAGTCGACCGAAGCGGCCTGTCGCTACCTCACGTACCTGCACGATCGGCTCGGCACCTGGACACTGGCGGCTGCCGCCTACAACAATGGCATCGGTGCCTTACTGAGCAACATTCGCCGGCAGCAGCAACGCGATTACTACTACCTGCGACTCAACGCTGAAACCGGCAAGTACCTTTATCGCATTCTGGCGTTCAAAGAGCTGTTCTCCAACTCACACCTGTACGAAGGCTTTATCCCGGACCGGGTGCTGGCAAGCCTGCGCCGACCCCTCGACGGTGCAGTCGATTTTTCAGATGATGACGCACTAATACCCGTTCAGATACTCGACGAAGCGACGGAAGTAGCCGTTAACGAACCCGTTGATGTGCCGGTCACCGGAAATCGACTAGCGGATATTCCGTTGCCTAACGCAGCCGCCGTGTTCCGGGAGGGTATCCGCACCCGCCTGCATCAATCGGCCAACCTGGAACGCGGCCAAACCTGGGTGTTTAACCTGACCCGTGCTGGTATAGTCGACGGACAGCCTGTTTCCGAAGGCGACATGCTCTACGCGATTGTGGAAGACGTCGATCCCAAAACCCACCGGATCTATCTCCGGGCCGACAAAGTGTATTCAGCCAGCGAGCACCATACCTACGATCTCTCACTGGCAGCAGTCGACGCGGCTACCGGGCGGCTGGGGGTTGAAATACCCGATATTGACCAGGTGCGCGTCGGCTGGATATTGACGTGGAAGAGCTTGTAGATCAATAAATGGATTTGTCGAACTAAACCCAAAATAGCCGCTGTTGTCCATAGGTTGAACCAACACGTTATCCCATTGCCCACACTGATTCGACAGTTTTTGCCACTAACGCTCAGTTTACTTGTCTTGGTGACTCCGCTGTTAGCCCAGAAAAAAGGAAGTCACAGCAGCGCCAGACCCATTCCACCCCGCCCGGCAGTTGGCCTGGCCCGGCTGCATTTCTGCGGGGAAATGGTTCCGACCCAACAAAGCACCGTGTCGGCTAAATTGGCCGTAGCATTGGCGGGTAGTTCGGGTTATGCCCGACACGTGGGCGCGCTGAAGGCACGGTCGGCCCCGTTTTTTTCGGTTATCGAACCGATTCTGGCCCGTCACAACGTGCCGAACGATTTCAAATACCTGCCGCTGATCGAAAGCGCCTGGCAGGCCAATGCGGTATCATCAGCAGGCGCAGTTGGCTACTGGCAATTCATGGACGAAACGGCCAAACTCATGGGTCTGTCTATCGATCCGGCCAACGATGAGCGGACCGACCTGCGTAAGTCGACCGAAGCCGCCTGTCGCTATCTGAAGGATCTACACCGCCAACTGGGTTCCTGGACACTGGCGGCAGCGGCTTACAATGGTGGCCTGGGCATGGTACAGCGTAAGATATCGAAGACCGGTCACCGCGACTATTATTCGATGGTCATGAACCCCGAAACCGGGTATTACCTCTACCGGATTCTGGCCATGAAAGAACTGTTCACTAACCCGGCTTACGGCGTTGGGTCGATCGGGCTGTTGCTGGCGTCGACGGGACGCGAATACGAAGCAGAGCGCGAACAGGCCCGGCGCATGGGCTGGCTGCAGGATCAGGAACCCGAGTTGGTCGGCGTACCAATCGAAGCAAGTTCAGACAGGCTGGCACCTGCCCGTAGCGAAGCCACCAGGATGGACAGCGTGCTCAACGAACTCCTGAAAAGTCACCCAAACACGCCCGCCGTTTTTGCCGGTGATGTAGCCGCCAAGCTGCTGCAAGCAGGTCAGCCCAAAATCGGTCAATCGTGGCGTTTCGCCCTGACCGAGCCGCTCCTAGCCGGTGAAGATGAGCTTCGGCCCGGCGACGTTCTTTACGCCGTTGTCGACGATATTGACAGTCGCGGCACCCTGTTTTTCCGGGCGACGAAAGCCGTTTCCGTCGAAACGAAATCGATTATTCCACTCACCCTGATCGCCATCGACCCAGCAACGGGCCTGGCCGGTGTCCCCCGCCCCAAAACCGTAAAACCCGGCTGGCTCGTGCAGTGGAAGCTGTAATTGATCACCAGCCATCTGGCTCCGTGACGGGTACAGGACCGTATGTCGCGCGGCAGTCACCCGTCGGTACAATTTGACTGCTCAGAAAGCCGTACACAGCAGAACCATTCGCTTCATTTCCCTGGTTTCGGTACCGACGGCGTGTTACTGATGTAACGGCGAAGTAGCCGCGTGCTACGTCTGTTGGGTCGGCACCGTTAGTCAAGTTTCCCGTGATTGGTGCCGGTAAGGGATCAAACGTACTCCCCGAGCGGACGCTTTGTTGCTGGTACAATTTCCAGAACTGATAGTTATCCTGTGTAATTCCGTACTGCATTACTTCAATCAGTTGCGGCCCAACAGCGTAGATAGGCACTTGCAACACCGTTCGGTTCGAAATACGATTACCATTGATAGCTTCGTCGCTATACACGTTTACGTCTGTACTCACGACAGTTGTCCAACAGCGATCGAAGCAAACGAAAGGGCAGCCAGTGCAACAAGGCATGCCTGTTGAACGACGGGTGGTGATCCCGTAAGCTGTCCAGCGATAATAATTTTTCTGCTCTTTCGGATCACGACTGTATACAGCATAGGCAAAGCGAAAAGGTGTAGCGAAATTTTCTACCCGAATCAGCTTGCTGGCAATGCTATCGATAGGTGGTACGTCTGGCATCTGCTCTGCTTTCGTCGCATACCGCTTGCCATCACCCAGTACAACCATCAGTCGGTAGGCCCGCCCGATCTGACCTCTGAAGGAAGTGTCGACAGTTTGGTAGATACCGGCGCTGGTCTCCCGAAAGGTCGTTTGCCGATTCAGATCATTGGTTAATACTAACGTTGCTCCCGTTACGAACCTGTCACCACTCCCCCCGCCGGGTTGATATTGACCTGTATATGTTAACCGGACAGTGTAGGGTGGTGGCTCATTGGTAATTTGCCCCTCTACAACCAATTGATTTTCCTGCGATCGGATGGGCAACTCAATGCGATCGATGCATGCTGCCGCCAGCGCAATCAGGAAGAAAGCCATTGTAAGTTGCCGCAACCACATCTTAGAAATAAGCATTGTAAGCGATAGATGGAATAAGTGTGCCGAAGACCGACAGCCTGTATGCATCAACTCGCTGGCTGGTACGCGTAAAGTAAATGGAATACGGGTTTTTGCGAGCGTACACGTTGTAGATACCAAGCGTCCAGATGCCGTATCGGCGTTGGTTCTTGGAAAATCGGGTATCCTTCGAGAAAGCGATATCGAGCCGATGATAATCTGGAATGCGATCGGCATTCCGCTGTGAGTAATCCAGCGTCGTTTCGCCGTTGTAATTAAACCGGCCGTCAGGGTAAGTTGCTGGTACACCCGTGTAATAAACGAAGTTGGCGGAGAATATCCAGTTATGGCTTAAGCTGAGCCGGCTCTGTACGTTGAGCGTGTGCGGCCTGTCAATATAAGCCGGATAATAACGCCCTCCATTGATTCGGAGCGCGTCGAATGGTGTCTGTACGGCAATCAGCGAACGTGCGTATGTGTATGTAATTTGTCCCGTCAAACGACCTGTTCGCTTCGTTAGGCTAGTCTCGACGCCGTACGCTTTACCAGTCGCCTGTATAAGGGCTGTCTCAAGATGGGGATTTAACACCAGATTAGCCCCATACCGGTAATCGATCTGATGCTGTAGGCGTTTATAATATGCTTCCAAGCTAATCTCTACGGCATTATTGCGCCCGTTTTGAAAAAATCCTATAGCCACCTGATCGGCAATTTGCGGGGGTGTAAACGGATCGCTGAGCTTCCAGAAATCCAGTGGTGTTATGGCCGTGGTATTGGAAATCAGACTGATATACTGGCGATTTCGCGCTATACTTACCTTGATGGCCGTGTTAGTCGCTACCCGCAAGCGCAGATTAAATCGGGGTTCAAGACCGCCGTACTGCTGTACAACCTGGCGTGGTCCGTACCGCACCGAGTCAACGACGGTTTCGGGCGAGCGGGGGACGTCTTCGGCATACTGATAGACCGTAGCGGCACCGACGTATGCGAAAGTGGAATATCGTAGTCCGGCCTGTACCGTGACTGCGGGACTGGGTGTCCAATCAGTACTGATATATACGCCGAACTCCCGGCCGTTCTCGGGGGTAACAGCGAATGAATTTATACTCGACCCATCGCTGGCGGGTTGAATAGAACCTGTTTGAACACGGTATACGATACCATTGGTACCCGCCTGCACCCGTAGCTTTTCGTTTGGCGTATACACCAGATCGACTTTACCTTCCCGCTGCGCAATCGACGACTGAAAGTTGAAATCCAGCCGGGGGGTTACTCCATTGACGTTCAATCGATAACCGCTATACAAACCTGTCACTGACAGTTGCACGGACGGAGCAATCAAATAACTCCAGCGTCCGGTTACGACGGTAGATTTCCAGCCGTAGAGCGTATCGCCCGGGAATCGAAATGAATCGCCACTCTGGTAAAGCGATACACCAATGGTATGGCGCACAGTGGGCGTGTATGTTAGCTTAAGGTTTGCGTCGTAAAACGAAGCCCGACTGTTTCTGACGCTTGGCGTAGGAAACAATTGAAGTAAATAGTTTGGAAAGGCAACACGCCCGCCCGCTATCAACGTCAATTTTTTCGCAACTGGCCCGTCCGCCACCACGCGCAGACTAACGGGACTGATTCCACCCGAAACCCGCCAGCCATCAGCATTTCCGTTGCGGGTGCTCATCGTCAGCAGTGACGAAACACGACCACCATACTGAGCCGAAAAAGCGCCTTTGCTTAAGCTTACATCCTGCATCAGATCAGGATTTACGTTGGTGAAGAAACCCAGCAGATGCGCTGTATTGAGCAAGGGGGCTCCGTCTAACAGTACCAGGTTTTGATCAGCTCGTCCACCCCGCACGTTAAACCCACCCGCTCCTTCCCCAGCGGTCGTTACGCCAGCCTGAAGCGTTAGCGCTTTCAGAATATCCGGTTCGCCCAGGACAACAGGCATACGCTTCAACGCTGGCATGCTTAGTTGAACCTGTCCCATCTCCACAGCGCGGATGTTATTATCCGGTCGACTAGCCCGCACATCAACTTCGTCAAGCGTTGTTGAGCGCATTTTTAGGTATACGTCGATTCGTTTATCTGCATCGAGCGTAACAACGACACGATCGCGTATGTAGCCTACGGCCGAGACGTATATAGTAAAAACATTTGGTGCCAACCAGAGCGTAGCAACACCAAGACTATCGGCTTTACCACCGGATCGGGTTTCGCTGATAAACAGACTGGCTCCGTCGATCGGTTTCTTCGATTTATCATCCCGTACAGTCACGACAAGCTGATGCTGCGCCCACAGTGCCGACGTACAGTAAAGCAACAGGAAGCCAGTGAGAAAAAGCCGGACGTTTATAATCTTAGCCACGCCATAATCGGTCATGTGTGGATCGATAAGCCCGTATCCGTCTGTCTTTACTCATTGGCCAGGCACTCATAGCCAGCCTGAATCATGTCTTATTGTTTTTACTCCTTCCCCAACCCCTTCTTGTAGGCATCCAGTGCGCGCTGACGGGTTTCGCTGGCGTCGACCATGGGCTTGGGGTACTTGTCGGGGTCGTCGACTTCGGGTACCCACCGTTTGATGTACTCGCCTTTGGGGTCGAATTTCTTCGTTTGCGACTCCGGGCTGAATACGCGGAAGTAAGGTGACGCATCCGTACCCGACCCAGCCGCCCACTGCCAGCCGCCGTTATTGGCCGACAGATCGTAGTCGCGGAGCTTTTTGCCAAAGTACGCTTCGCCCCACCGCCAGTCGATAAGCAGGTTTTTGCAGAGAAAGCTGGCCGTAATCATCCGAACCCGGTTGTGCATCCAGCCGATGGTGTTCAGTTGCCGCATCCCCGCGTCGACGATCGGAAAACCGGTCTCGCCCTTGCACCACTTCTCGAACTCGGCCTCGTTGTTGCGCCACTTGATGTTGTCGTATTCGCGCCGGAACGAGTGCTTCTCGACATGCGGAAAGTGGTCGAGTACCTGGAAGTAGAAGTCGCGCCAGCACAGTTCGTTCAGAAACGTCTTGTCCTTCGCTTCGTGAGCCTGCCGGGCCAGTTCGCGGATGCTGATCGTACCAAACCGCAGGTGCATGCTGAGCTGACTCGTACCGTCTTCATCGGCGGGAAAATCGCGTGTCTTTCCGTAGTGATCGAGTACCTTATCAGACACCGTGCGGGCGGGTATGTTGTCTGTAACCGATTCAAAGCCCATCGATTTCAGCGAAGGCACTGGCAGCGGCTTTGTCTGGTAGTAGTTCTTTTTGTACTTCTCCGTCGGGTACGACTTCAGGTAGAACTCATTGAGCTTGGCGTGCCACGTTTTGCTGTACGGTGTGAAGACCGTATACGGCGCTTTTTTGGCTTTGCTCAGAACCTCGTCGTGGTCGAAAATAGTCTGGTCTTTATAGCTGTGAAAGCCGATCCCGGTCTTATCGAGCAGCGCGCCAATAGCCTTATCCCGGTCTTTGGCGTATGTCTCGTAGTCATAGTTGGTATAGACCGCTTCGACGTCATACTTCTTGACAATTGCCTTCCAGACGTCCTCCGGCTTACCGTATTCGACGTAAATCGCGGAGCCCAGTTTAGCTAGTTCGTCGTGCAATCGCTCGACTTCCTGCACCAGAAACGTTACACGACGGTCATGCTTATCGTCGAGCGCGTCGAGAATGACTTTGTCGAAGATGAAAACGGGGAGTACCGGTTTGCCGCTGCGCAATGCGTGGTACAGAGCCGCGTTGTCGTGCAGCCGCAGGTCGCGCCGGAGCCAGACCAGCGATAAGGGTTCAGCCATGTGTGGGTATTCGGTTTAAAGTTTTCGGTAGTCTGGTCGGACTGACGTACGGTAGCAAACCAGCTGTTTGAGGAAATGGTTACATACGAAGAAGCCGCTGACGACTATACGTCAGCGGCTTCTTCGTAATACATTCAACGTAGACTTGTTTACTCGGGCCGGAAACGGAGTCGAACCGTGTGTACTTCACCCGCATCGCTCCCGTAACCAGCCAGTTTTTTACCGGTTAGCTGCTGCGTCAGGCTATTGTTGATTTGTTCGTTGTGGCTGAACACCGCCAGTTGGCATAGTTCGTTGTCGGAGTTGACCTTGAATTGAATCACGACGACGCCGGGCTGCTCTGCTTTTTTCAGTGCGTCGGGCGTCGATATATAGCTTGCCAGCTGTTTTTCCAGACTGGCTTTTGGCGCTTTTACTTTACGGCTCTTAGCGGGGTTTGCGTAGCCCTGCGTCGCCAGGAAGCCTACCAGCGCAACGAGAAAGAGTGACTTTTTCATTGACTTCATTCGATTAAGGTGAATACTAGATCGTCCTGTCTCGTCGTCTCGAAACCGCGCCGACTTACATTACCTCAATATTACTTCAATATTATCTAAATGTTAACAATACGATCATATTAATTTTTTACTGGACTAAATACCCCAGAAACACAAACGACTAATACATTTTAAACACTTCACTTACAGAATATTAAGCCAAAGATCATAAATATAAACATGCCAAAACTAATATTACCTAAATGTTAACAAATAGAAAACCGGACCCCTATACGTGTGCGATGATGATATCGACACGTATAGGGGTCCGGTTTGGGAACCGTGTAAAACGAACTACGGATTGAGCCGCAGCAGTTGAATAGCCGATGGGTGATCGGCATCGTGGTACAACCGAATCGTTGCTTTCTTATAATCGTCGTCGTTGGCCGAACCAATGTTGATGAACTGTTGCGGATTACGGTCGACCAGCGGGAACCATGAACTTTGTATCTGTACCATCAGTCGATGGCCTTTACGAAACGTATGCAGCACATCAGGCAGTTGAACCTTAACTACTGTCGGCTGATTCGGCACAAACGCTTCAGGCTTCTCGAACGACGACCGAAACCGCCCACGGATAACGTCTGCCCGGACCAGCCGCTGATAACCGGCTAACTGAACGCCCTTCAACGGACTACCTGCCTTGTTATAGTCTGGACTAGCCGTACTGTCGGGCAATACGTCAATCACTTTTACGATAAAATCGGCATCGGTGCCCGACGTGGCGACAAACAGCGTCGCGTCGATCGGGCCGGCGCTTGTCAAGTCTTCGGTCAGGGGTTCGGTTTCGAAGACCAGCACATCAGGTCGGCGGGCAGCAAAGCGCTGGTCTTCGATCATGTACTGGTTGTTACGCCGGGCAAACACGCCGTCGGTGTACGGAACCGGTTTGGCGGGATCGCTCACATACGAATCATACGCATCCGGACCGGTGGGTTTTGTTGTACTGAGCTGCTGATTGGCCGTCAGGTAAAACGTACCAGGCTGCGCAGCTGCGGGTGGCCACTGCGTAAACGACTGCCAGCGGTTGCTTCCCGTATCGAACACACGGGCTTCCGGCTGATCGAACGTCCCCTTATTTTTTAGGTGATAGGCGAAGAAACGGGTTTCGATACTGTCGCGGTAGTATTTGGCGGTATTCTGCCCAAACGCTAGTGGACCGAACTGACTCCAGTTGGCCCGTGCCCAGGCACCGTGCGTCCACGGCCCCATCACGAGTTTGTTCTGGCTTTTCGACTGCTGTTCAATGCTTTTGTAGGTTGCCAGCGCGCCAAAGAGATCTTCGGCATCGAACCAGCCCCCAACGACCAGCGTAGCCGGCGTCAGGTTTTTTAGGTGCGGGCGAATATTGCGGCTTTGCCAGTACGCGTCATACGTGTCGTGCTGAATGTACTCGTTCCAGATCTTACTTTTCTGATTGTAGTACGTCGGTCCGTTAGCGTTTTTCAGCGCACCCATCTTTAAAAAAAACGAATACGCGTCTTTCATCGGTGCTTTGAACAGCGGATCGTAGTCTTCCACAGGCCCGGTACGGGGGCCATCGAAATAATTGATAAACCCAAAATTGTCGAGCAGGAAGAATGCCCCCTTGTGCCGGGCGTCATCGCCAATAAACTCATCGGTGACGGGGGCCTGTGGCGATACGGCTTTCAGAGCCGGGTGCGCACCGGGCAGCGCTGCCGACGCGTAGAAACCGGGATACGAAATCCCCATCAACCCGACACGACCGTTGTTGTTCGGCACATTCTTGAGCAGCCAGTCGATGGTATCATACGTGTCGGTGCTCTCGTCGGTTCCGGTGGGTGTAACCGATTTGGCTTTGCCTTTTTTAGCGGTCGGCGCGGGCGTGGTACTGCGGTTGAGCGCGGGCGTCATTTCCTCGAACTGCCCTTCGCTCTTGTACCGGCCTCGTACATCCTGATACACGAAGATGTATTTCTCCTGCGACAGTTCGGTCGACATACCCGGTCCAGACTTTGGGTAATTAGTTTCGCCGTAGGGAGCCGCCGAATACGGTGTCCGCTCCATGAGTATCGGGTACCGGTTGGTCGGCGATGCATCGGTCGGTACGTAGATCGTCGTGTACAGCTTTACGCCATCGCGCATGCCGATTTGCCGATCGAGTTTACGATAGTTCTGCCGGACAAACAGTGAGTCAGTACCCGGTGTCTGCGCATAGCAGAAGGATGTGAGAAGGAGAAGAAGGTATACAGTTTTCAGTATACGGCTTACGGTGTTCCGTTGTACGCTAGTTCGTTGGCGCATCTTGTCAGCGTTTGTGAATAATGCTGCAAACTACGCATTATACCCCCACCTCCGAGTTGTCGGAGCGCCCGTTGGGGAGGGGACATTTAAGGACTAGAAGGCAAAGAGTCTATGGCCCTTTCCACCCCTAAATCCCCTGAAGGGAACTTTTTTCGAGCATGAGCAAAGTCCCCTTCAGGGCAGGGCTGTTAAGTTCTGGGTAGCCCCACCCCCCAGCCCCCTAAAGGGCAGGGCTGTTAAGTTCTGTTCCGCCCTACCCCCCAGCCCCCTAAAGGGGGAGCATTCCACAAATGAAGTTCACCCCCTTTAGGCCGGGCCGACGTTTCGGGGCTGGGGGGTAGATGGACCGAAGGTAATTTGGCTACCGTCAGCGTCAATTTAAGAACTTAACAGCCCTGCCCTAAAGGGGGAGCCGTTCATCCGCAAAATGCTCCCCCTTTAGGGGGCTGGGGGGTGGTTTAGCCGAAGGAAATTTGGCCAATACCAGCATTAAATCAAGAACTTAACAGCCCTGCCCTTCAGGGGATTTAGGGGTAAAAGAGCCTACTCAAATACCACATAACATGTTCGCCCTAACGGGCGCTTTAATCCGTCAGAACGCTGAAACCCGTACGACAGACCGCCGAAAACCGTATACCGAAAACCGTACTACAGCTTCGCCCCCCGAAGCCGCAAACTGTTGCTGACAACGGATACGGAACTCAGGGCCATGGCTGCGCTGGCAATCATGGGACTAAGCAGAAAACCGAAGGCCGGGTAAAGCACACCGGCGGCAATGGGAATACCGATCAGGTTGTAGATGAACGCCCAGAACAGGTTTTGACGAATGGTACGAACGGTTTTACGCGCCAGCGTCAGCGCCTTCGGTACGCTGGTCAGGTCCGTCGAGATAAGTGTCATCCGGGCTACGTCGAGGGCGATATCGGCACCACGGCCCATTGCCATGCTCACGTCGGCCTGCGCCAGTGCAGGCGCATCGTTTATCCCGTCGCCAACCATTGCCACCGTATGTCCCTGCCGTTGCAACTGCTGGATGAAACTGGCTTTCTCGGCGGGTAATACACCGGCCTGCACCTGCTGAATACCGACCTGTTCAGCAACGGCAGCCGCTGTACGGACATTGTCGCCGGTCAGCATATACGTTGTGGCCCCCTGTTGTTGCAACTGCTCGATCGCCTGCCGGGCTGACGACCGAACGGGGTCGGCAATCGCAAATACGGCCAGTACGGGTTGATGGGCACTGGCGAAAAAGACGACCGTTTTGGCCTGACTTTCCCACATATCAACCAACTTATCCACATTAGCCGGAACACGCGCCCCATTTTCGGTCAGCAGCCGGCGGTTGCCAATAAGGTAGGTATCACCCTGATACTGCCCGGTCACCCCCTGCCCAGTCACGCTCTCGAACCCGTCCAGTTCGAGTTGCGCAACACCTGACTTAGTCAGATGGGCAACGACTGCGTCGGCTAGCGGGTGCTCTGACTGCGACTCAAGCGCCAGCAGTATCGATTCCAGCAGGGCCGTATTCGCCGTACCGATCAGCCACTTGCTATCCGTAACGGTTGGTTTGCCTTCGGTAATCGTACCCGTTTTATCGAGCACAACCGCGTCGACTTTATTTCCTAACTCCAGGCTTTCGGCGTCTTTGATCAGGATGTTCGACTCAGCGCCTTTGCCGATACCGACCATGATTGCCGTGGGCGTTGCCAGACCAAGGGCACAGGGACAGGCAATAACGAGTACCGTCACGGCGGTCAGCAGGCCTGTCGTCAGTGCGGTGTCAGGTGGCCCGAACAACAGCCAGCCAAGAAACGTCAGCAGAGCGACGCCGAGCACGACCGGCACGAAGACACCCGCCACCCGGTCGACCAGTTGCTGCACAGGTGCTTTACTACCCTGCGCGTCCTGCACCGAACGAATGATACGCGCCAGCACGGTATCGGCACCGACCTTACGGGCTTCGAACCGAAAAGCACCCTTCTGGTTGATGGTACCACCAAAGACCGCGTCCCCCGTCGCTTTGCTGACAGGTACCGGTTCACCACTAATCAGGCTTTCGTCGACATACGAACTGCCCGACACGACGGTTCCGTCGACCGCAATCCGTTCACCAGGACGAACCACCAGTATATGACCGATTTGCACCTCGGCCAGCGGGATCTCCCGCTCGACATCCCCCGCAACGACCCGTACCGTCTGCGGCTGCATACCGATCAATTTCTTGATGGCCGAGCCCGTGTTCGACTTGGCCCGCTCCTCCAGTAGTTTTCCCAGCGAGATAAAGGCGATGATGACGGCGGCCGCTTCGAAATACACGTGCGGCATCTGCCCCCGATCGAGCCAGAACTGCGGATAGAGCGTATTAAACGTGCTGAATAGGAAAGCGATACCCGTACTAAGTGATACCAGCGTGTCCATGTTGGCCATGCCATGCCGGACCTGCCGCCAGGCATTCACGAAGTAGCTACGACCCAGCCAGAACACCACCGGAGCCGTCAGTACGAGCATGATATAGTTGGCGAAAGGCCAGTTCATCCCGAACATACCCAGTACCAGCACTGGCATCGAAAGCACCACCGACCAGATCGTTCGCTGTTTCAGTTCGGCATATTGTTGTTGCCGGGCCTCCTCCTGTACGGCATTGGGGTCTTCGGCATCGATAACCAGATCGTAGCCCACTGACTGCACAGCTTTCTGCAACGATTCGGGCGTGGCAATTTGGGGATCATACTGCACCCAGGCCGTCTGATTGGCGTAGTTGACACCGGCATCCTGAACACCTGCGGTATGTTTCAGCATCGACTCAACGCTGACGGCGCAGGCGGCACAGCTCATGTCCAGCACCGGATATGTTTTTCGAATCCCGGAAGCGGGTTTTCGTTCGATCGTATTCATAGTAGCGAGAGCAGCGTTGATGTAGCCTTGCCGGGCGACGCTGCTACTATTTCTATAAGAACACGAAAGCGGTTGGTCTCTGTTTCCGGGCCAGTGTACATAATTGGGGGCAAGCTTTATACGTATCCAGAACAGCACCTCATGTGGAAGCAGGCAAACAGCATCCTGCTGTTTGAGACATACGCCTAAACGCAGCAGCCCCGAAACCGGGATGGTCTCGGGGCTGCTTATTGTGTTGATGACTAGAGACCTAAACGGTTTTGGAAACCGTTTAGGTCTGGGTTGAGCGTGTACTAATACCGCTCGTTACCCTCGTTTTCTTCTTCGGCCAGTTCGGTGATCTGATCGTCGAGTTCGTCGTCCGACAGTTCTTCGTCGTCCAGCATATCCTCTGGTAATTCGTCGCCGTCCATACCGTTCGACACTTCGTCGGTTGCGTGCTGCGCCGTTATGGTGTCAGTATAGAGCAGCGTGTCCGACGCTTCTTCGCTACCGGGGTTCATGTTGTCGGGCTCGTTGTTGACACCCAATCCAGCGTAGGCAACGCCGTCGTCTTCCTGTTCGTTTTGATGATTGGTTTGCATGACGGTTCACGTTTGTATGCTTACCTAACCACCGGTTCAGCAAAGAGTTTTCGACTATTTCCAGATTGTCGACTAATCAACGAGGAGGCTATTTTATTGACGACATCAAGGTATTTACCTTCACAATAAGCAATTATCCCCGCATATCGATCAAAAAATATAATATTTGCGGGAATATTCAACTTTATGCTACACCGAATTCTTGAAAATGATTTCGTTCAACGGCTAACTCATTTTCCGGCCGTTGGTCTGTTGGGGCCCAGACAAGCCGGCAAAACGACGCTTGTTCATGCCATACAGAATCAGTTGTCTCGACCCACCGTTTATTTTGATCTGGAGCGAAGTAGTGATCTTGCCCGTTTTCAACAGGACCGCACTTTCTTTCTGGAACAGTTTACCGAAGAAACCGTGATTCTCGATGAGATTCATCGCCTACCCGAACTCTTCCCTGATCTGCGCGGACTTATCGATCGAAACCGTCAGCCAGGCCGGTTTATTCTGCTGGGTTCAGCTTCACCTACCCTGCTCCGCAACACGTCGGAGTCATTAGCAGGCCGTATCTCATACCTGGAACTAACCCCTTTTCAACTACGTGAATTACCCAGCCCAGATTATCAGCAACACTGGCTACGAGGAGGTTTCCCTACCAGCTGGCTGGCCCCATCAACTGACCTATCGGCCATCTGGCGCGAAGACTTCATTCGGAATTATATTGAGCGCGATCTGCCACAACTTGGGCTAACGGCCAATCCAATTCAACTCCTGCGCCTGTTTACCATGCTGGCCAATCAGCAGGGGGGCCTACTCAATCAAACCGCGCTTGGGAACGCCTTACAACTCCGGACACCGCTTGTCGGTCAATACCTAAACTTTCTGGAGCAGGCTTTTTTGGTGCGTCGATTAACACCCTACGCGACAAACGTAGGAAAGCGACTAACTAAAAGTCCGAAGCTGTACATTCGCGATAGTGGCTTAGTGCACCAGTTGCTACGACTGTATGACATCAACGTTCTTTTTGGCCATCCAGTAGTGGGCGCTTCGTGGGAAGGTTACGTTATTGAACAGTTGATTCCTATGCTACAATTCGATCAGCTGCCTTTCTTCTATCGTACTGCTGATGGTGCTGAACTTGATTTGGTGATCGAAAGTCAGGGGCAGATCAAGCTAGCGGTCGAAATCAAACTGTCAGACGCACCGACGCTGTCTAAGGGCACCACGACTGCGTTACAAGATGTGGGAAATCCCCCACTTTTGGTTGTCACCCCGTCAGCCGACACCTACCGACTTCGCGAGCATGTGTGGGTATGTTCGGTGTCGTCACTACCTGACATGCTTCAGCGCTTACTGGATGGCTAACGATTACTATTTCCAGATCACAATTTTCTCCACCTGCGCCGTTTTGCCGGGGGCTGTCAGCCGCAGCAAATACGTACCTTCCGCCAGACTACCCAGATCGAGAGTCTGTTCCGTATTCACTTTTACAGCCTGCCCCGCTAGCACCGTTTGCCCCGACAGCGACAGCATGTCCACCTGCCCGTCGTGGGGGGCGCGAACGATCAGGTACCGATCGATGGGGTTTGGAAATGCCCAGGGGCCTGTCGTTTCCGTCGGTAAACCCGTAACAAGCTTTTTCTGCGACACGTTTTTCAGGTAACGAAGCCCGCCCGCACCGGTGCCCAGCATCAGATCAGGCAAGCCGTCGCCGTCCAGATCGGCCATCGAAGCCGCCAGTTTCGAACCGGGTAATCCCAGCGCCGGCAAACTGTCGAGCAGCGTCAGTGAACCGGTTAGTTGATCCGGGAACTGATAGAGCTTGACGCGTCCGTCGCCGGATGCCATGACAAATTCGTTTTGCTGATCGCCGTTCAGATCAGCCAGCACCAGCGAGTAAGCCCCACTGTATGTGTAGGTTGTGGGCAGGTTTCCAAAGTTCTGATTCTGCAATTGAAACACCGGGTTCGTCGCCGTGCCGGTATTGCGGAAGTAGTGAATCAGGCCGTTGTTTTTACCCAGCAGCACGTCGGCCTTTCCGTCGCGGTCGAGGTCAGTCACGGTCAGGCGTTCGCCCAGTTGCATCAGGTCGGGGTTGGGCCAGCGAACGGCCGTGGTCAGGGTATACTGTACCGGTGCGCCCTTGGCGGCTGCATTCAGAAACAGGCGAATCTCCAGACTACTCGTCCCCGTTCCTGTCACGATCAGGTCCGTGCTCCCGTTTCCGTCGACATCGGCAAAGGTCGGCATGGTATTCGTCAGGGTCAGCGACTGCGCCATACCCAGATAGTCGGTCGTTACCAATGAAAAAGCTGGATTTTGCAGGGTCCCTTTGTTCTCGAACTGCCAAACTCCTGACCGATACCCTTTGCCGGTCTGTACACCAGCATAACCCACCAGTAGATCCATGTCGCCATCGCCGTCCAGATCGGCCAGGGCGGGCACTGCATTTTCGCCCAGATCGAGCATATCACTTTGCAGAAAATCCTTCTGTTTGAGCTGAAAATCAGGCTTGGCGTTCGTACCGACATTCCTGTAAAACCAGCCCGACGCCCGAAAATCGTACGCATCATTCTCGTTCACGTCGGTAAACGTCGACGCCAATAAGTCGCGGACACCATCGCCGTCGGCATCTTCCAGATACACGCCCGCGAAGGCCGGAAAAAGCACCGGGTTCTTCGCCGGAAAGAGCGTATCGAAGCGGGTAAATCGGGCCGAACTGTCATTAGTCGCGACGTTGACAAGCCGGGCCACACCAGGACAACTCACCGATCCGAACAACAGATCTTTCTTCCCGTCGCCATCGGTATCCAGCACCGCCAGCGTATTGCCGCTGTGCATCGGGCGAGCAGCCCCCGTCTTCGGCCACAGTGGAACCGACTGCCCGGTCGTGCCATCGCAATTGATGTTGAAGACAAAATCGTTGCAGAACTCCTTCAGGAAATGACCCCAGTAAAAGCAGTCAGGCCGTTTGAAGTCGAGCCCGTCTTTCTTACCCGTCCGTTCAACGCTCATGTTCTGCTGATAGGCAATCAGGTTACCCGTCGGGTCGAAGGTCAGTATGTCGATGTCACCATCATCGTCGTAGTCCAGAATGGCAGGCGAATCGGCGGGCGATACATACAAAATCTGGCGACCGGCGAATCCCTGCGTCATCAGCGGAT
This sequence comes from Spirosoma oryzae, assembly GCF_003002825.1. Taxonomy (GTDB): domain Bacteria; phylum Bacteroidota; class Bacteroidia; order Cytophagales; family Spirosomataceae; genus Spirosoma; species Spirosoma oryzae. Next base: position 293,193 of record NZ_PVTE01000004.1, read on the forward strand.
CGACTGCTACGGAGAACGCTACCTTGCCGCCCTGTGAATCGTTATGATAGACGCGAACGTTGCCATTAATCAGTGAGAACAAGTCTTTCTTTCCATCGCCGTCATAATCGACCGCGACTACCCAGCCCGACAAGGGCGGGAGCATGGTTTCGTAGGTGGGGGCGTACTGCCAGGCGATACCCGTACCTGTCGGGTTGTCGATAGCGACGAAGGTGCTGACTTTTCGGCTCGTCCGGTCATAAACCAGCAGGTCGTCGCGGGCATCGTCGTTCAGGCGCAGCGTCGCAAACTGCATGGCGTTGAGCCCACCCGCCCAGGGATTGAGCAGCGCCCGCCCATCGACGCTGACCGTCGGTTGCTGACTGTACTGAAAACCAAAGGGTGCCGACGACGATTGACCATAAGTCAGCCACGGAATCAGCGTTAACCAGAGCGTACACAGCTTTTTCATCTACTTTTGAGTTTCCTTTGCAATACGTTCGGGTACCGATAGCCAAAACGCCCCGTTTACCAGGCAGCGGCCAACCGTCTCGTCCACTAAAGGGCAAGGCTGTTAAGATCCTGGCCCGTTTACCCCCCGCCCCCTAAAGGGGGAGTATTCTGCGGATGAACTTCTCTCCCTTTAGGGGGCGGGGGGTAATAACATATCGGAAAGAAAACGAAGAAGAATCCCGTTTACGTCTACCTGACATGACATCAACGCCTGCCCTGTACGATAAATTTCTGGAATGCTCTGGTGTGTCGACCGATACACGCCGAATTGCCCCCGATTCGCTGTTTGTCGCCCTCAAAGGCGCGTCGTTCGATGGGAATCAGTTTGCTGAACAGGCACTGGCTGCCGGTGCGAAATACGCCGTTGTCGACGACCCGTCCGTCGCCAGTCAGCAGCCGCGCTGCCTGCTGGTTGAGGATGGACTACTGGCCCTACAGGACCTGGCCCGGCACCACCGGCAGACGCTGACGATTCCCGTAGTCGGCCTGTCGGGATCGAACGGCAAAACAACAACGAAAGAACTCATCGCGGCTGTACTGTCGACCCGATTCCGCACCTACGCGACGGTCGGTAACCTCAACAACCACATCGGTGTACCGCTGACGATCCTGTCGATCCGGACTGAGGGCGACGGACCGGCCTATGAAATGGCGGTCGTGGAGATGGGCGCGAACCACCAGCGCGAAATTGCCCTGTTGTGTTCCATTGCCCAGCCCACCCACGGTCTGCTGACCAACGTCGGCAAGGCGCACCTGGAAGGGTTCGGCGGTATTGCCGGTGTGCGCAAGGGCAAGGGCGAACTATATGATTACCTGATCGAGACGGGCGGCACGGTCTTTATCAATTCGCGCGACAAAGTGCTGATGACGATGTACCGTGAACGATTGAAAACGACCCGCTCGGACAACACCTTCGCCAACGTCATTTTCTACCCCGCCGACGAACCGGCCGGCGCTCAAATCGAACTCCTTTCTGAATCGCCGGTAACGTACCGTGATGCGACGGGTGAAACGGTGACGCACCTGCCGGGCCAGTATAACTTCGACAACATGCTGGCGGCTATGGCCGTCGGCTATCAGTTTGGTGTGACGGTCGCGGAAGCTAATCAGGCCATTGCTGCTTACAACCCGACGAACAATCGCTCGCAGGTGGTGCTTCGGGGCAGCAACACTGTGTTGCTCGATGCCTATAACGCCAATCCCAGTTCGATGGCGGCCGCTATCCGGCAGTTTGCGGCTATGACGGCTCCGCGCAAGGTCGTGGTTCTGGGCGATATGTACGAGCTGGGCGACGAAAGCGCAGCCGAACACGCAGCCCTCGGTAAACTCATCGCCGACGCCAAATTCGATCTAGTGTTACTAGCCGGTAAAGACATGAAATACGCGCTGGAATCGCTACCGACGGCCTACTATTTCCCCGACAAGTTTTCACTGCACAACTGGGTGATGGACCACCCCATGACCGATACGCATTTCCTGATCAAAGGGTCGCGCGGCATGGGACTGGAAAGCGTCGTGCCGTTTATATAGTAGAGACGCGAAGGGTCGCGTCTTATTACGCGTCAGCAACTACCGGCGGTAGCCAAGTCATCCGGCGGTAGCCCTCCGGCGGTGAGACGCGAAGGCCGGGTCGCCGGTGCGATCGCGTCTCTACATTAATCCTACTAAAAACTATGCGCTTTTTCTTCCTTGCCCTCCTGTTCGTAAGCCGGCTGACGCTGGCGCAAAACAAGTTTGACAGCAATATTGCGGCTTTTGAGGCTGCCGACCGACAGACGCCCCCACCCAGTCGGCCCATTGTCTTTACCGGTAGCTCATCAATCGTCAAATGGGGTTCCCTGGCGCAGGATTTCGCGGGCAAACCCGTGCTGAATCGGGGGTTTGGTGGCTCTGAGCTGAGCGACGTACGCCATTTTGCCGATCAGGTCATCCTGGTCTACAAACCCAAACAGGTTGTCGTCTATGCGGGCGAAAACGACATCGCCAACGACCACTCGGCCCAGGAAACCTGTCAGCGGTTGGTCGATCTGTTTACCTACGTGCGGCAGCATCAGCCCAACGTTCCGTTCGACTTCATCTCGATCAAACTTAGCCCGTCGCGCCGGAAATACTGGCCGGTTGTGCAGGAAGCCAACGAGTTGATTAAGAACTATCTGGCGAAACAGAAAAACGCCCGGTTCATCGACATCCGACCGGCTATGAACGATGCCAGCGGACACCTGATGGGGTCGCTGTTTCTGGCCGACAGCCTGCACATGAATCCGTCGGGTTATGCCAAATGGGTACCGGTCGTGAAGCCGTATCTACGCTAGCCTTTCCCCCGCAGCACGTCCAGTGGCGAACGCGCCAACACATCCCGACTGTTGAACAACCCGATCAACAAGGTTAGTACCGTGACGGTGGTGGCCACAACGAGCAAGGGCAACGGGTCGATCTGGTAAGGCACCTCGAAGACGAACCGCGCCAGCGACCACGTCCCGGCTATCGACAGCAGGATACCCGATAGAGCAGCCAGAAACCCCAGCAGTCCGTATTCGATGGCGGTGATCTGTAGGATCTGTTTGCGACTCGCACCAAGCGTTCGTAGCAGCACGCTTTCGCGCAATCGCTGGTATTTGCTCAGGACGACCGAACTGCTCAGTACGAGTAGCCCCGTCAGGATACTGAACAGCGCCATGAACCGGATAACGAACGAAATCTGACCCAGTATTTCATCCAGCGTTTTCAGAATCAGGCCGAGGTCGATTGCCGATACGTTTGGGAAGCGACTCACCAGCACGCGCTGCAACCGGGCCGAAGTCTGGTTGTCGGGCACGCGGGTCATCAGCACGCGGAACTGGGGTGCCTGTTCGAGCACACCCGCCGGAAACACCACCAGAAAATTAGTTTGTACCCGGTTCCAGTCGACCTCCCGTGTGCCACCGATGATGGTTTGCAGGGGTAATCCCTGCACGTTGAAGTCGAGCGTATCGCCAATCTTCGCCCGCAGTCGGCTCAGGAAGTCTTTTTCGACCGAAATGTACACGTTGCCATTCGCCTGATAAGGGCCTTGGCCCGAAGCCGGCTTTTCCGACGAAATCAGCGAATCGCGGTAGGTAACGCGGTATTCGCGGGTGAACGCCCACGGTGGCGGTCCGGTCGTGTCGGTGCGGGCGGATTGCTGGGGCTGATCGATGGGTTTGGCGGTATCGGCGGCACTGCTTCGACCATTGATACCCGTCAGTCGCATCGTTACGACGGGCACTTCCTGAAGTATAGGCAGTTTCTGTTCCCGTACCGCGTCACGCACGCCGGCAATCTGCTCGTTCTGAATATCGAACAACACCATATTCGGCTGCTGTCCACTCCCCGACAACTCGACCCGACTCAGTAATAGTCCCTGCGTCAGATACAGCGTGGCAATCAGAAACGCGCCCAGCCCGATTGCCGTCACGAGAATAACGGTCTGGTTATTCGGCCGGTACAGATTCGCCAGACTTTGCCGCCAGACGTAACTCCAGGCTGTTGGAAACAGTCGACGGACCAGCCAGATCAGGCCCAACGACACGGCTGTCAGCACGCTGAACGCTACGACTAGCCCGCCGGTAAACCAGCCCGCCAGTTGCAGATTTCGCGTTTGCCAGTAGGCGAAACCAATGATAAACGCGAGTATCAACCCGTAGGCCAGCCAGCGAAGGGGATCACGACCGGCCGTATCAGCTTCGTAGGCGGAACGTAACGTACGCAGCGGGGAAACTTTGCGAATGCTCAACAGCGGTAGCAGCGCGAACAGGACTGAAATGAGCACGCCCGTTCCGATACCGCTCATCACCGCCGGCACCGACAGGGTAGTCTGCACGGCAATGGGCAGGAAGCGACCGAAGACCTGCGGCAGCGCCAGTTGAACTACCGATCCCAGCACTGCCCCGATCGTCGCGCCGATCAGCCCCATGATCGCCGTTTGCAACAGATAGATCAGCATCGCCTGCCGACCGCTTGCCCCTAGCGTCCGTAGGATAGCGACCGACGCTACTTTTTCCTTCACATACAGTTGCACGGCGCTCGCAACACCCACGCAACCCAGCAGCAGGGCAACAAACGCCACCAGACTCAGGTATTTGGTCAGGTCGCCAAACGCACGGCCGGTTTGTCGCTTACGATCAGCTACGGTATCTGTATTGATACCCGCCCGTTCCAGTCGTCGTTCGACGGGACGAATCGCCCGCGCAACGTCGGTGCCGGGCGCAAACTGATAGTAGTATTTGTAACTCACCCGGCTACCCCGCTGTAGCAATCCGGTTCCGGCCAGATACCGGTTTGGTACAAACACCGTGGGGGCCACCGTAGCGGCAATCGCGGCCTGACCGGGCGTTTTCTCGACTCGTCCGGCAATCAAAAACGACAATTCACCCAGCCGTACCGAATCCCCAGGCTGCGCACCAAGTTGCACGAGCAGCGCATCGTCGACGAGCGCCACCTGCTGATCGGCCCGCCGAAACGTGGCAATGGCCGAACGCGGTTCCACTTCCCAGTCGCCATAATACGGGAAGCGGCCTTCCAGCCCTTTCACCTGCGCCAGCCGCACGCCACCCGTTCGTGGAATCGACACCAGCGACGGAAACGCCACTTCATAAGCCCGATCCTGACCGATGGATGTCAGCAGCCGCTGTATGCGTTTTGTTGGCGTTCGGCTCCACGACAGCGTCAGGTCGGCACCCAGTAGTTCGCGCGCCTGCTCGTCGATACTCCGGGCCAGGTTATCACCAAACGAATTGATCGCGACCAGCGCAGCAATGCCCAGCACGATCGCCGACATAAACAGTAGTAGCCGCTGCCGGCTCCGGCGACTGTCGCGCCACGCCATCTTGAAAAGCCAGGAGGTATTCATACATGATTGAGTGATCGAATTGTTGAGTGATTGAGTGATTGAATGGTAGCATGCGTCAGCCTATTCAATCATTCTATCACTCATTCATTCAACCGTTGGCCATCGTTCCGCCTTTGATGCGGATGATGCGGTTGGTTTTAGCGGCCAGGTCGAGGTCGTGGGTGACGAGTACGAGCGTTGTGCCGGCTTCGCGGTTGAGTTCAAATAGGAGGTCGATGACGGTGGCGCTGGTGTCGGTGTCGAGGTTACCGGTCGGTTCATCGGCGAATAGGATTTTGGGACGGTTGGCGAAGGCGCGGGCCAGCGACACGCGCTGCTGTTCCCCCCCTGACAACTGCGTAGGATAATGGTGTCCGCGCTGCCCCAGTCCTACCCGTTCCAGCAGCGACTGCGCCGTTTGCTTCGCGCCTTTCTCACCACGCAGCTCAAGTGGCACCATTACATTTTCGAGGGCCGTCAACGTGGGCAGGAGCTGGAAATTCTGGAAGATGAAGCCAACGTACTGGTTACGGATAGCGGCCCGCTGGTCTTCGTTGAGCGTATCAAGTCGAATATCGTTCAGATACACGCTGCCCGACGTAGCGCGATCCAGGCCGGCGCAAAGACCAAGCAGGGTCGTCTTACCCGATCCCGACGGACCAACAATGGAAAACGTATCACCGGGCTCGATCGCAAAACTGACCCCATGCAACACGGTCAGATCGCGCCCGCCACTGGAATAGGTGCGGGTCAGATCCTCAACGCGAAGTATGCTCATTGAACAATTGGTTTACGGTATTCGGTTTACCGTTTACGGTGGTATGTCGTGACCTGATTTTTCAGGTGACAGGCAATCGTTCGAGCGCTGCATGGCTCAGAAAACCGTAAACTGAATACCGTAAACCTAACTTCCATTTCTCCTATGAAGTTCTCCCGATTAGCTGGTTCCGTGATAGGCGGCTGGCTACTACTGTCAGTGGTTACCGGTTGCGGGTCGTCGGATTCGAAAACCGAATCGACCGCAGAAACCACGACGTCTTCGGCTAAGCCTACTGCTACGAAACCGGCGGATTCGGCCCCCAAAAAGACGATTCTATTTTACGGCAACAGCCTGACGGCCGGATATGGCGTCGAACCGAGTCAGGCGTTTCCGGCGCTAATTGGCAAAAAAATCGACTCGCTGGGACTGGGTTACTCAATCGTCAATGCCGGCTTGAGCGGTGAGACTACCGCCGGTGGGAAAAGCCGGATTGGCTGGGTACTCCGCAAACCCGTCGACGTATTCGTGCTGGAACTGGGCGGTAACGATGGTCTACGCGGCTTACCCCTGTCGGCCACGCGGCAAAATTTACAGGCGATCATCGACACGGTTCGGGCGAAAAGTCCGCAGGCGCAAATCGTACTGGCCGGTATGCAAATTCCGCCCAATATGGGAACGACCTACGCCAACGAATTTCGCGAGCTGTACAAGCAACTGGCCGATAAAAACAAGCTAGTGCTGATTCCCTTTTTGCTAGAGGGTGTGGGGGGTGTTCAAAAGCTGAATCAGCCGGATGGTATTCACCCCACCGTGGCCGGCCACCGTATCGTCGCCAATACCGTCTGGCAGGTGCTTCAACCGATTTTATAGACAGTGTGTAGCCCAGACCTCCCGGTCTGGAGGGCGCGATAGCGACCAAAAAGCTGCCGCCCGTAGCAGTTGGCCTGACGGCCTCCAGACCGGGAGGTCTGGGCTACACTTAGAAGGGGTAGCCGATGCCGATGTTGAAGACAAGGTTCTGCCGTCGCCAGGCACTGCTTCTGAGGTTAATCTGGTCAAAAACCCAGTTACTACCCTCTACTTGGTACGGTTTGCGGAGGGGCGTAGCAATATCAAGTCGAACCAGGAAGTACGATAGATCCAGCCGAACACCTAAGCCTGCGCCGACGGCGATCTGTTTATAAAAATCACTGGTGAATTCAGAGCCCTCACCATAAACACCAATATTGGTATAGGTCCAGATATTACCAGCGTCAACGAAGGCAGCACCCTCCAGGTACTTGTTAAACTTGAACCGAAATTCAGTATTGGCTTCCAACTTGATGTCGCCCCCGCCGTCCTGAAACGGAGCTGATGTAGTGATCGTATCACGGGGAATAGTCCCTGGTCCAAGCGCACGGGGCCGGAAGGCGCGAATGCTATTGATACCACCCACAAAATACTGTTTGGTAAATGGAATCTGAAAACCCTGTGAATTACCGTATGTAAAGCCTGCACCGGCAAATAACCGGTTCGCCCAAGTCAGTTTAGGCGTCATTTTACGGTAAAATCGAGCATTAACGTCGGCCCGGATAAACTGAGCGAAAGGAACACCAAAAATACCGTTGCGTAGTGGGTCGTTCTCCAACGGCTTTCGCAGAAATAGACTTGCCAGATTACCCGCAGGTTCAACGTTCGCAGTCAACAGAAATGAGTTCGGCGAGTTCGATCGGGGCGACGAGTTGTAATTAAACGTATAGAGCGTGCTAAAAATAAGCTGATCACTCCTCAGAATACTGAGGAATTGCTGCTTAATAATTTTAGGCACATCAGAGCTGATTAGCGTATCGTATACAGCTTGGTCAACGTTTGATATTGAAATGTAATTGATGTTGAACGGCTGAAAGATGTGTTCTATTTTTTGATTTCGGCGCCAGGCATAGCCAAACGTAATCTGTGATGAGTTAAGGTCATACAGGCCACCTCGCTTGATCAGCTGATAGCCGATTGTTGCGTTCGTTCTGGGCAAAGCGGCCCGCTGATCATAGGTAAACCGGAACGGGCTTACTAATCGGGGAAAGGTCAGTGTAGCATCGGTACCGAAGCGATAATTGGTCACACCCTGCTCGCCCGAATTAACCTGAAATTCGATACCGGCACTGGCGTTGATTGTCAGCAGTTCGGCCCGGCCCAGTGCGTTGCGGTTACGCCAGCTTACGGTCGCCTGTGTACCGTTGAAGTTGTTAGAGCGCGACGTTCCGTCCAGTTCCAGTCGAATCGATTTCGACGGATATGGCGTCAGGTAATAATGCACGTCGAGAACCGCCGAATCACCCTGTTCATCCGGGGCAAACCGGTTTCGGACGAATTTGAATGCGCCCACGTTGATAAACCGCTGTAAGGTCAAATCCTGCGCCCGCGAACTGTACCGCCGGCCTGGTCGCACAGCCACAATGTCACGAAACAGCTTGGGATTGAACTGTCGGCTTGAATCGACAACGACAAAATCCTCGTCGGTTTGGTAGGACTTCCGCAGATTCGTATCGGCACGGGCCGACGACAGGTCGTAGTTGGGGTAAATGTATACGTTGCGGATCGAGTACGGTACGCCAGCCGCTTCGGGCATGGCAGGATCGAGCGCGAAATAGAGATTGGCGCGATGCCGGGCCGTATCGTTCAGCGACAGTACTTTGATATAGTCGGGCTGGAAGTAGTAAAAGCCCCGCTGCTTGACAGCCTGACTAATGCGTTCGCGCTCGATCTTGATTGCGTCCAGCCGCCACGGGTCCCCTTTTTTGATGACCGTTCGTCCGGCCGTCGCCTGCATCACCCGACGCACCGTGTCTTTCTCCTGCCGAATCGTAATCGCCACCGAGTCCACCAGAAACCGCTGGGGAACATTGACCTGGTAAACACCCCGCGCCTTGTACCCGTCTTCTTTCAACTCGCCTGATGTCGTGGCTTCAAAATAACCTTCGTTTTTCAGCGTACCGGTGAATACGGCGGCATTGGCGCCGATGGCCCGCGCACTGGCCAGTACGGGTTCAGCACCAAACTTCCGGCGAAACCAGGCTCGAAAACCGTGCTCTTTCTTCGGCTCACCAAACAGGTAATACAGGGCGACTTTGTACGGAAAGCCAAACAGCTGCGAGTTAGGCCGGGGGCGGGCCAGTTCCTGCAACTTTGTTTTTAGCGTTGTTTGCTCGTCTGCCGAGACCGTCGAATCAGCGTTGATGTTGATATCGGTACCTGCGTACAGTTTTTCACCGGCAGGCAGGTGCCGTCCAACATTACAGGCCGACAGCAGCAGCACCGCCCCGATGGGCAGCAACCGCCCTACCGCCCTGCGCCGGTCGTTTAGCCAGTTTCGATAATACGTCAGGTACTGATAAATCCACATAACTGTGCAGTTTACGGTTTACGGTTTACAGTATTTGGTTCATGACCTGCGGCCCTTCCACTTTATTCGAAGGCCATGCGCAAGTCATCGACCCATTGGTCCGCCATACAACGAGCCACACCACGGTGACCACCGTAAACCGAACACTGTAAACCGTGAACCGGTCTTAATTGGCTGCCGACGAGCCGGAAGAACGGTGCAGCAGGTCAGATAGCGTGTTGTAATCAATCGTGATAACGAAACCGACCCCCGTTTCGATGATGTAGCCGTCGAGAATTGCCTGGTAGTCGTTGTTTCGGTAGCCCCGCAGCACGTAACGTCCGTCACGAGTCAGGTTATAGTTCACCGATACGTTGTCGAATATTTCGTTGGGGTTGCGGGTTGCGCTATTGGCTGCGTTTTCGAGCAGGAAGTTCCGCCCGACCGCTACGGTGATCCGGCCTTCGAGGAAACTCTTCGACAGACCGATGTTCAGGTCCGTACGGGCCCCGTTGGTTGTACCGCCGGTGTTGGTACTCCCCGTCTGCGACAGCAAGTTAAAGTCGACATCGAACCCTTTCAGCACGTTCGACGCCAGTCGCCCCAGCTGATCGGAAATCAGTTTGCTCACGCTGCTCCGGGCGATACCTTCGGCCTGTGTATCCAGTCCACCGTTGTTGGAACCGGAGAAGAAATCCGACGTATTTTCCGGCAGGAACCGGTTCAGTACAAGCAGCGCAAATACCTGTTTGTTGATCTGGGTCTGATCCTGCCGTAACGATTTCAGCTTGGCTTCGATCGATGAGGCCAGTTCTGTAGTCGAACTACCCTGCCCCTCTTCCAATTGAATATCGAAGGTAAGTTTTGGCGACTCCAGGTTGTCAGAGATCGTCAGCAACACCTCAAACGGCAGCTTACGTTTAGCTGCCACAGCAGGTAAGGCGCTCGACTCACTACCAACCAGATCACCGGCGGGTGTCGACACCTTGTAAACGGCCGTCAGGTTGATATCGGCTTTGAGTGGGTCGCCGGTGAAACTGATATAGCCACCTTTTTGAAGCTCGAACTGCCGTTTCAGAATCTGATACGTTAGTGAGTATTCACCCTCCGTCACGTCGTAGCGGCCCAGCACGGAGATTTCGCCCGCCGGCGTTACCGTCACATTAAGCTGGGCATTGCCCCGCGCCCGCAGGTAGTCGCCGTTCAGCTCGTCGACGACAATGGTCAGTTCCGATTTTTCATCGACTTCCAGATCGAGCGAAATGTTGGCGTTATTCAGGTTGTCGAACGAGAGCTTGCGCTGTGTCGTGTCTTTCTTGGATGCGTACAGGTACTTAGTCAGCGCCAGCGAATCTTTCGGATTAACGAACGTGACGATACCGTTCATTTCCTCCGCAGCGATTGATTCGTCGGGCAGCACAACGGCTATTTTGCTACCATCCTCCAGCCTGATTTTACCCACGACCGCCGGACTCGTACCCGCTCCGCGAATCCGTAGATCGGCGCTAACCGACGCCTGACCATAGGCATAGTCATTGTCTTTACGGGCCGCATTCAGCACCTGAAAACCACTGGTTCGTACGCGCAGGTTATACGTCGCGTCAGGCAGATTTTTCAGTACTACGGTCCCATCGACGTCAAGCGTGCGGTTCTGGGTATCGCGCAATGTGAAGTTGTCGAGCGTAACTGTCTGACCGGAGAAGCCTACTTTTTCTTTGTCGATAAAATAGGTGGCGTTCGACTGCTTAATGTTGAATGCGACGGAATCGAAGTTTACGCTTCCATCAAGTTTGGGGTTGCTGGTCGAGCCCGCTACGTTCAGTTCACCCGTCAGTTGTCCTTTCGCCTGCCGCAATTCACCAAAACTGAACGCTTCGATCGTACGCGCGTCCAGCCGCTTTAGGTTAATAGCCAGATTTAGTGCCTGCTTCGCATCGTCCGGGTTGTAAAAGCCCGTTACGGTAGCATCGTTGTACGGCCCCGCCAACACCGTGTTGACGTTGATCTTTCCATCAGACGTGTTGTTGAACCGGGCAGTCAGGTTACCGATGGGTTTCTGCATCACCTGTAGACTATCGACGTAGATTGACCCGATGAAGGCAAGTTGACTGTCCTCCGCCATGTAGTCGCGTACGACAATCGTACCGTTGAGCTGCCCACTCGCCAGCGTTGTATCCTGCCCGGTTAGCCGCGCCAGATTAGCCAGTTCGATTGCCCGTGTCGTCACCCGCAGGGGCGCGTTACCATAAGGTTCGGTGCTGCTTACTTCCAGCGACTGATTATCAGCTTCCAGACGTATTCGATCGACCAGCACGCCGTCTTTACCGTACTGCGCAAACCCACTGGTATCGGCCGTCCACTGCTCGTAGTTAGTCAGCAATCCCCGTCGGGCAAACTGGAATCGGTAGTTCTTGTCGACAACACTGAGCGTACCAGCCAGTCCGTGGCGATTCTGGTCAAGGGAGTCTTTGCTAACCAGTCCAAACTGAAAGCGGTTGTTCTGCGCGGTACCGGTCAGGCTGGTCGGGCCAATGTTCGTACCATCGTAAACGGCACCAGAAACGTTTCCATCGACAGCCAGTTGACGACCATTACCCCGCAATACGAAATTGCTGGATTTGATGGTTGTCGTATCGTACACAACCACACCCGTCTTCAGCGTAGCCACCAGCGACGTATCATTTGCGATCCCGCCCCCCTGACTATCGAGTCGGGCATTTAGCCGCACGGTGTCGAGCCGGGTGAGTTCCGGTACGAAGGCCCGAAACAGGGGATTTTGGTACGCCTTCAGATTCAGCGTAAAATCGTAGGGCGTCGTTACTTTTTTGTAGGTCAGATCGGGAACGGCTATGTAGCGACTAATCTCGCCAACGACGATGTCGTAGAGTCGATCGTACGCGAACTGTCCGTTCAGCCGCAGCCGGGCACCGGGGATGGCCGCCAGTACACCTTTATTGTTTCCGTCAGCTGTCAGTCTTGCGTAGAGTGAATCGACGGGGTAGCGGGTACCGTTCAGCGTCAACACCGCATCACTGGCCGATACCGTTCCGACTGGTCGTGCCGGATCAGTCGATGTCATATCCAGATTGATGTCGCCCTTAAGCGACAGCGGATCGCTGTACAGCTTGAGTGGTTTCAGGTTCAGCTCGGTAATCGACACTTTCCCCGCGACACTGGGAAATTCCCCTTTAAGATTGGTATTGATGTCGAGATTCAGGTTGGCATTCGGATCTTTCAGCCCACCCGTCAGCGCCAACAGCCCATTGGTCAGTTTCCCTTCGGCATCCAGATTCTTGTAGACGTAGCCGTTCAGATCAGCCGATTGAATGGCCAGGTCGAAGGTTGTGCTTAACGTGTTCACGTCGATGCCGCGCCCATTGACCGTAGCCCGCCCGGTAATCTTGCCGACCGTACCCGTCTGCTTCGTCCACTTTCCGGCGTCAAAATCCGTCAGGTTCAGCGTACCCTTGTAGGTCTGATTTTTACCAGCTACGAAGCCAGCCAGTTGGCCGTCGAATCCCGCTGTTCCCCAGTCCGTCGCCAGATTAGCGTTCAAGTCGAGGTTGTTCAGCGCACCGCTGATCTTCCCGGTCAGCCGTAAGTTGGGTGGTAAGTCGATGGTCGATGGAATAGACCCCGGCGGAGCCAGCCGGTTGATGTCGGCCAGGTTGGTCGTTCCCTCGCGGATGTCGAGGTCGACGCCGATCCGGTCGGGATCGGTAACGTTGGTGAGCCGCCCGCTTGCGGCAATGCGTGTGCCCGACAGCATGTCCAGTTCGAGCCGGGGCAGATTCAACGCAGCCAGCGTACCCGTGGCCGTAGCGTTGGCCCGGAACACCCCGCCCGGACTGTTAAACGGGGGCGTATCGGCCAGGAAGGGAGCCAGTTGCAGTACGTCAGCTACCGACAACCGGCTTTGCTTCAGGTTGACATTGACACTGACTCGCCGGGCAAAACGTGGGTCCGACAGTTGCGCCAGCGAATCGTATTTCAGCACCAGCCGGTCGCGGATCAGGCTGGTCGGAGTTTGCGCGTAAAGCCGTGTGACAGATGTTGTCTTGTCATTGTACAACACATCGCCCTCCAGCTTTTGCAGGAAAAAGCCACTGCTCGACCGGAAGCGCCCGTTACGTAGCTGCCCGCTAACGAGCTGGCCTTTAGCCCCTAAATCACGGTACATTAGAAAACGACCGTCGATACCTAAATCGCGCAGGTCGAGATGACTGTAGTCGAGTCCTCGCGCCTGTCGGGGTGCCGTTTCATCGTCGTATCGAATTCGATTATTGGCAAACCGTACGTTGGTCAGCTTCGCCTGCCAGCCCAGCGTGGATGCGCCCGGCGTGGATGCGCCAGTTGTTGATTTTGGCGCTGATGGCGTCGCTTTTCGCGTGGGTTTGAGCAGTGTGGCCGTAACGTCGCCATTCGTCAGCGCCAGCGATTTGATACCAATTTTTTCGCCGTTCAGGTAAAAATAGTCCGACTCCATGGCCAGACGTCCGACGTTACCAGTCGTTCGAAAGTCAGCCGTCTCGACGCGAACGTCCCACTTTGTCCGGTTGAGTTGCCATTTCCCCAGGCCAATATTCAGCGTATCGTCGGGGGCCGACGGCGGACTGGGCGGAGTTGGTAATCCTTCGTACAACCGCACGGACGCATTCAGCCCGTTTCCCGTGACGTCTTTCAGCCGATAAATCGACTTGTATACGTTGGTTTCATCGAAGTTAACCCGGAGGCTGTCCGTGTACGCATTTACGTCGGCACCTACGACATCGTCGTGGTACCGAATACGAACGTCTTTCAACGATAGACCCGTGAGGTTGATCGCCATCGGGGTCGACACCGTATCGGCGGGTTCGGGGGCTGTACCCGTATCGAACGCATTGATGATGTACTGGAAATTAAATGTCGTGTCGGGCAGCGTCCGGTTAATATTCAGACTGACCTTTTCGAAATCGATCTGATTGATAGCCAGCTTGTTGTTCAACAACCCCCACATATCCAGATCCACGCGCATTTTGCCACCGTCGATCAGCGTATCACCTTTTGGCGTAATAAACAGTACGTCGGTGAGCTGGATATAATCGGGGATTTCGTAGCTGACCCGCCCGATACGAAACGGTGATTGCAGCCGGTTGGCCAGGTATGAATTGACCTGTTTCGTAACGAACTGCTGCCCCCAGGGAGTGGTCGCTATCAAAACGACGAATCCCGCCACGAGCAGGATCAGGGCTAGCAAACCAAGCAGTACACGAACAAGTATTTTAGGGGCAGACATTCAGTATAGATAGCGAATCGGCTGGTGGAAAGTCGATTAACAAGCCGACGATACAGGGCGGCACTAGTTGATAAAGCGCTACGGTAATAACGGGTCAGGTAGGAATTATGTTACCTGACCGACGGCATCTCTTATCTGCCTTATACAAACCAAATGCCGACTTTGTTGCCCAGCAGGGCAAAATTACCGCCTGATGGGTCGCGGAAACCTTTCGTCAGACCAGTCGTCCTTTCTTCGCCGGTTTGTTGCAGACCCGCCCCACAGCCGGTACTTTTGCGGTCAACCATCTGGTTTTTTTTCGTTCTCCTGATCCATGAGCGACCTGTTTACGGCCGAATCTATTGTTAGCTTACTTACCCTGACGTTTCTGGAAATCGTCCTGGGTATCGACAACATTATCTTTATCTCCATCGCGGCTAACAAGCTGGCGGTACAGGATCAGGGTAAAGCCCGCAACATCGGCCTTATCCTGGCGATGGCCTTCCGGCTGGCGCTGCTGACCGTTATATCGTTCGTCATTTCGCTGAGTAAGCCATTTACCCATATCGACGCCGGCTGGTTCAGGGCCGAACTGACCGGGCAAAGCCTGATTCTGTTTGCCGGAGGGCTATTTCTCCTCTACAAAGCAACGTCGGAGATTCACCACAAACTCGAAGGCGATGCCGAGGAAATGGCCGACGCCACGAAAGGAAAAGCCACTGTTTCGAGCGTCGTGACGCAGATCGCCATTACCAACATCGTCTTTTCGATCGACTCGATTCTAACGGCCATCGGGCTAACGCAGAACGTAACGATCATGATGATCGCGGTCGTTCTGTCGATTGGTA
This sequence comes from Spirosoma oryzae, assembly GCF_003002825.1. Classification (GTDB taxonomy): domain Bacteria; phylum Bacteroidota; class Bacteroidia; order Cytophagales; family Spirosomataceae; genus Spirosoma; species Spirosoma oryzae. The sequence goes on from NZ_PVTE01000004.1 coordinate 308,751, forward strand.
TCATGATGTTCTTTGCCGGCCCCGTCGGTAAATTCGTCAACGAGCACCCCACGATTCAGATGCTGGGGCTAGCCTTCCTGATTATGATCGGCTTCATGCTGGTAGCCGAGGGCGCTCACCTATCGGAAGTCGTTATCTTTGAACAACACGTGGGTGAAGTGCCGAAGGGGTATCTTTACTTCGCCATTGCGTTCTCGCTGCTGGTTGAGTTTCTCAACATCCGGCTGCGCAAGACGCAAAAACCCGTCACGCTCCGCCCCTACGATGGGCAGCCGGGACGGGACGGAATGGTATAACGGTTTCTCGGTATACCGTCTACGGTGGTCATCACACGGTGTTGTTCGCCAGGCGTAACCCACGAGCTACTCGTGTACCGTTCCGCCCCGTATACTGAAAGACCAAAACCACCGAATGCCGTAAACCGAATACTGTAAACCGAACACCGATTTTGTCTCTCTCCGATCAACTTACCGATATTCTCAACAGCCTGGGCGGCTTCGGCCCGGAGCTATGGCTGTCGGTAGCGTTTTGTGGCCTGCTGCTGGCCGAACTGCTCCTGCTACGGACAAATGTGGGCGTCCGGCGTCGGTGGCTGGCGGGACTCAGTATCGGCAGTTTGATCGTAGCGGGCATCTGGGTTGCGGTATTACCCGCGCGGGGATTCCTGTTTACGCACCTGCTGTTTGTCGACAATCAGGCGGTCTATTTTCAACTGATTATCGTACTGAGCGCCGTGCTGGTACTGGCCTACGAAGCGTCGGTAAACAGCGCGGCTGACAGACCGGTTGGCAATCGATTACCCGTTGAGTGGTATTCGCTGGTGCTGGCAATGACACTCGGGATGTTCCTGATGACCCTGTCGGTCAACCTGCTGAGCATCTACCTGAGTATCGAACTGGTGTCGATCTGTTCGTACCTGCTGACGGCCCTCAACGCCGACCGGAAAGCGTCGGAAGGCGGGATTAAATACCTGCTGTTTGGTGCTGTCAGTTCGGCAGTCATGCTGTATGGTATGTCGCTGCTATATGGTATGACCGGCACCCTCGACCTGACCGCTGATAATTTTGGTATCGGCCTGTCGCAGCAGGACGCACCGATAGCGACCGTAGCGATGCTGCTTACGCTGGCAGGACTCCTGTTCAAACTCGCGGGTGTACCGTTCCACGTCTGGACACCCGACGCCTACGAAGCGGCCCCCGTACCCGTTGCGGCCTTCTTCTCCGTTGCCCCCAAAGCAGCCGCCGTGCTGGTATTCCTGCGTCTGGTATCGGCCCTGCCCGTCAACGGGCCGGCGGGGGGCGCGACGATCACCACGCTTCAAACGCCACTGGCCATCCTGGCGCTGGCGGGTATACTGATTGGAAACCTGACCGCCCTGCGCCAAACCGACGCCAAACGGCTGCTGGCGTATTCGAGCATTGCCCACGCCGGTTTTCTGCTGGTTGGGGTCGTCGCGCTGAATCCGGCCGGTTTCAATGCGGTGCTTTTCTATGCGGGCACCTACCTGTTTATGTCGCTGGGCGCGTTCTTCCTCATTGACTTACTGGCCCGTAGTCAGCGTAGCGATTCGCTCAGCATGGATCAGTTTGCCGGACTAGGCTCCCGCCAACCGCTGCTGGCGGTGGCGCTGACAATTATCATGCTGGCCCTGACGGGTCTGCCACCGACGGTAGGCTTTACGGCCAAGCTTCTTTCGTTCAGCGCCCTGTTCGAGGCCTATCAGCGCAGCAACGATCCGTGGCTGCTCACCCTTTTCGGACTAGGCCTACTCAACGCCCTGATCTCACTGGTGTATTACGTACGGATTCCGTTTCTGCTCTTTTTCCGACCCGCACCGACGAATCTTGCAGTTCCCGCTTCGCTTCCCCGGTTTGCTACGGGTCTGTCGGTAGCGCTGGCGCTAATTACGCTGCTCCTCTTCCTACGCCCCGACCTGCTGACAAACTGGATTGCTGGTTTGTGAGAGCGTATCGAGAGTACGTAGTGTGTTCGTCTTCTCAATCCGCCGTTGCATGATTTGACCGTCAGCCGCCCATCATGTACGTACGAGCGGGGAGCCAAGCGATACATCAGTTTAACAGTTGGAAACCGTCGCTAAAAGAAAAGAGCGCCCATCAATGAGTAGCGCTCTTTTTATGAGTAGTCGCGATAGTTATACCAGCGCGCCCTTTAGTAGCTGCTCCAGGATAAGCCGGCCATCGGTGTTGCCCAGCATGGGGTCGGCTGCGCGTTCCGGGTGTGGCATCATGCCGAACACGTTCTTTTCCAGATTACAGACCCCGGCAATGTGATCGATACTGCCATTAGGGTTGTGACTATCATCGCCAACGTTACCGAACTCGTCACAGTAGCGAAACAGCACCTGACCGTTGTCGTTCAGTTCATTCAGCGTGTCGGCATCGACGAAGTAACGACCGTCACCGTGCGCAATGGGAATTTTATAAGCCGGTTTATCAAGACCGGCCGTCAGCAGCGCATCCGACGATTGTGGCTTGAGATAAATGTTTTTGCAGGCGTATTTCTGACTTGTGTTGCGTAACAGAACACCGGGTACCAGCCGGGCTTCGGCCAGAATCTGAAAGCCGTTGCAGATACCCATCAGGTAACCACCCCGCTTGGCGTGGGCAATCACTTCGTTCATAATGGGCGAAAAGCGGGCAACAGCGCCCGTTCTTAGGTAGTCACCGTACGAAAAGCCACCGGGAAGAATAATGAAATCACAGCCCTGTAGGTCGTGGTCTTTGTGCCAGAGCTTTACTACCTGCTGATCCATCAGCGTCAGCGCATCGACCGCATCCTGATCACAGTTCGAACCGGGGAAAACAACAACGCCAAATTTCATAGAAGTCAATGATTGAATGAGTGAGTGATGGAATGATTGAGTACCTGGCTGTTTACTCATTCAATCACTCGTTGATCGGGCAAATTTACGCCTTTATTTCGAGCGATTGGCCGGTCAGTGCTGCTTTTCCTCGTTCGAAGGTGAGGTCGAGCCGTCCTAGGTTGATACCGGCAAAACCGACTTGATTCACCCAAACCGGCTGTCCATCGAGGTTAGTGATGGCAACGGGTGCATCGAGGAAGGTATGCGTATGCCCACCGATAATCAGGTCGATGTTGCGTGTTTTGCCGGCCAGTACCGTATCCGAAATGGTTGGTCCCTCGTACTTATAGCCAAGGTGCGACAGACAAACCACGTAATCGCAGCGTTCCTGCTGCCGGAGCTGCTGCGCGGTAGTCATGGCCACGTCGACCGGGTCGAGATACACCGTTTCGCGGTACGCATCTTTGGGAATCAGCCCTTCCGGCTTGATACCCAGTCCGAACACACCCACCCGAATGCCATCTTTCACGAACACCTTGTAGGGCTTCGTGCGGCCGTCCAGCACCGTATTTTTAAAGTCGTAGTTCGCAATCAGCATTGGGAATGTCGCCTTGCCAAACTGCGTCACCATATTATCGATTCCGCCGTCGAAGTCGTGGTTGCCTATCGTGCCGGCATCATACCCCAGGCGGTTCATCGCCAGGATTTCGGGTTCGCCTTTGTAGAGATTGAAATACGGGGTTCCCTGGAAAATGTCGCCCGCATCGAACAGCAGTACGTGTTTTTCCTGCCGCCGAATCTGCTCGATCAGCGTCGCCCGACGGGCTACACCACCTTTACCAGCATTCCGCCCTCCATCCATCGGAAACGGATCGAGTCGGCTGTGGACGTCGTTGGTGTGCAGAATCGTCAGGCGGACAGGCCCTTTATGTCCCGTACCGGCAAGCAGGTCGGGCGTCGTAGCACCGATCACGGCAGCCGTCCCCAGCAGTTTGAGAAAATCGCGTCTAGTCGAGGCTGATGCGTCCATCAGAAATGGGTTTTATGGGTTGTCCAGTCTTGCCCTGCTGCCGGAAGTAATCAAGCAGTGCATCACGAATCAGATAGGTCAGCGTTTCGCGCTTGACGGCCTTTTTGAGGAAACCGGCATTGTCGCCCCCGTCGGCAATGTAGTCGCTCATCGCTACGGTATACAGTTCGGCCGGTTGCAGCGTCCGGCCATTACCAAAGACTACATCGTGCGCGTGTCCGTTGTGAACCTTGGCGCGAATGCCACCGACGACCAGTTTATCGCCATTGGCGAAATGATCGAGTAACTGTTGCAGCATATCGCCCCGAAGCGTCAACACAACCAGCTGATTGTCAAACGGCATTACCTCGAAAATAGATCCGGTGGTTATGTCTCCTTCGGGCAGGTTGTTACGAATTCCCCCGTAGTTCAGATGCGACATATCGATGGGTTTGCCGTAGCGGAGACGCGCCTGTTGGAGTAATGCATCACTCAACAGGTCGTTGAGGGCAGCATCGGGCTGTCCTTTCTCGATTCGGGCGGTCGCGTGAGTCAGCACCTCATTCATGCTTCGGTTCAGCCCCTCGCGGTACGGTTGCAGGAACCGGACCACACTGCTATCGGCCGACGCCGTCAGTGAGTCGACACCGATACGCTGGGCCGTTCGATTCACCAGCTGATATCCTTTCGGCTGGCAGGCTGCTAGTACAACCAGCACCAGCAGACACACGTATTTTTTCATGTACCGTTTACAAGCTAAGAGCTATGCCGACGACTTAATCAACTTACCCGATCAAGCCGTGACAATCTGTTGCAAGTTCGGCAAGTCAGGGCATAAAAAAAGCGCAGCACCGAAACGGGCTACGCTTTTTTTGTCCTGAACTTTGATTCGTCTTGAACTGTGATTCGTGTGATTTATTTGATTTCACTGATTCCTCAAGAATCATAGTTAATCAGTGCAATCACAAGAATCACAGTTCAAGACAAGACAATCAGCGGTCTAGTACCGGTACATTTCCGCTTTGAACGGACCTTCTACCGATACGCCGATATAGTCGGCCTGCTCCTGCTCCAGCGGTTCCAGTTTGGCACCAACGTGGGCAAGGTGAAGGGCCGCTACTTTCTCGTCGAGTTTCTTCGGCAGCACGTATACTTTGTTTTCGTACTTGTCCGAGTTTGCCCACAATTCGAGCTGTGCCAGCGTTTGGTTCGAGAACGAACACGACATCACGAACGAGGGGTGGCCCATGGCGCAACCCAGGTTTACCAGACGACCTTCAGCCAGTACGATGATCTCTTTACCGTCGATCTCGTACATATCGACCTGTGGTTTGATCTGGCTCTTGGTGCTACCATACGCGCCATTCAGCCACGCCATGTCGATCTCGTTGTCGAAGTGACCGATGTTACATACGACGGCCTTGTCTTTCATGGCTTTGAAATGACGCTCCTTGATGATGTTGACGTTACCAGTAGCGGTAACGAAGATGTTGGCGCGGGTGGCAGCCTCATCCATCGGAACGACTTCATAACCATCCATAGCTGCCTGAAGCGCACAGATCGGGTCTATTTCGGTTACCAGTACGCGGCAACCGGCACCCCGCAGCGATTCAGCCGAGCCTTTACCCACGTCGCCGTATCCAGCAACAACGGCTACTTTACCGGCCAGCATCAGGTCGGTAGCCCGACGGATTGCGTCGACCAGCGATTCGCGGCAACCGTATTTATTATCAAATTTCGACTTCGTTACCGAATCGTTAACGTTGATTGAAGGCAGGTGCAGCGTACCGTTTTTCATCCGCTCGTACAGGCGGTGAACACCCGTCGTCGTTTCTTCCGACAAGCCTTTGATACCCTGGATCAACTCTGGGTACTGATCGAACACCATGTTGGTCAGGTCACCACCATCGTCGAGGATCATGTTGAGGGGCTGACGATCTTCACCGAAGAACAATGTTTGCTCAATGCACCAGTTGAACTCTTCTTCGTTCATGCCTTTCCAGGCGTACACCGGAATACCAGCAGCCGCGATAGCAGCAGCCGCGTGATCCTGCGTCGAGAAGATGTTGCACGACGACCAGGTTACGTCAGCACCCAGTTCAACCAGCGTCTCGATCAGCACGGCGGTCTGAATGGTCATGTGCAGGCAACCAGCGACGCGCGCACCAGCCAGTGGCTTCGACGGACCATACTCGGCACGCAGCGCCATCAGACCCGGCATTTCAGCCTCGGCCAGTTTGATCTCTTTCCGACCCCAATCGGCCAGCGCGATGTCTTTTACTTTGTACGGAACGTACGTTGATGTTTGCATAATTGTACTAGTAAGATTCTGTCTTTAAGCCAGTTTGGCTGTACTACTGGAAGCAGTCGGTTTCTTAGTAAAGTGCAAATCTACGCAAGTCGGCCCAAATGCTGGTACCGATGTATCACTTTTGTTTTTATACGGCGACTGCTGCGCGCTTCAGGCTAACCGGGCGCTAGTGATCTGATGGTCAATTCTTTTTACGCGTAGAAATGCATAACCGAAAGCAGACCAGACAACCGTTCGCATGCATCCAGACTCCGCTATTCTTCAATCGGTGAATACCTTTTGTACGACCGACACAATTGCCTAAGTTCACCGCATGTCCTGTTTGTTAACAGCCCCGGATCGTAGTAACCCATCCCCACGCCGGCGACCACCGTAGCGTGGGGATGGGCTACCGTTACAGGTTTTATTTCTTCTCGGCTGTTTCCGTTTTGGAAAGTGTTACTGTTTTGGGATCGACCGTAATTTCGGTCAGGCGCTTGGCGACGTCGGCAGGCATCGACTCCTGATAACGTCCGCCCAGCTGAGCAGCCAGAAACTTCTCGGCAGCCGCCAGCATCGCCATGTTGTTGACGGGTCGGGCAAAACCGTGTCCTTCGTCGGGGGCGCAGATGTATTGTACCGGGTAGTTCCGGTCGCGCAACGCAACCACAATCTGATCCGATTCCGCTTTGTTGACGCGCGGGTCGTTGGCCCCCTGCACCACCATCAACGGCGTTTTGATCTTACCAGCCGAGTTCAGGGGTGACTGCCGTTCGAGTTGCGCTTTGCCTTCAGCCGTATTGGGGTCGCCCATGCGCTCGTAAAACTGCTTGCGACCCGCTTCCCAATAAGGTGGAATCGACTTGAGCAGTGTAATCAGATTCGACGGCGCGACAATGGCTACCGCAGCCGCGTACAAATCGGGCGTGAACGTCACCCCGGCCAAGGTCGCATAGCCTCCGTACGAACCACCCATGATACCAACCCGTTTCGGATCGGCGATGCCTTTAGTGACCATCTCCTTAACCCCCCACGTAATATCGTCCTGCATCTTGTCGCCCCACTGTTTGTTACCGGCGTTCAGGAATGCCTTGCCAAAGCCGGTCGAGGCTCGGAAGTTGGGAGACAACACCGCGTAGCCCCGATTAGCCAGAAACTGGTGAAAGGCGTTGAAGCCGTAGACATCGCGCGCCCACGGACCACCGTGTGGAAACACGATCAGCGGCAGATTTTTCGCGGGCACGCCTTTGGGCAGCGTCAGGTAGGCCGGAATCTCCAGTCCATCCGATGACTTGTACCGTACGACCGTCATCGGTGCCAAGTCGGCGATAGGCAGGTTCGGGCGGGGGCGGTATTGCAGCGTCAGTTGCTTGGTTTTCCGGTTGAACAGGTAGGTGGCGCCGGGATCGGTCGCGCTTGTTGCCACAATCAGCCACAACTGCTCATCATCGGTCGACGAAGCTGGATACAGGTCGGCTCCCGGCAGCTTAGCCTGAATCAGGGCGAAGTCTTTTTCAAACGCTTTGTCCTTCCAGATTCGACGCAGCCGGTCGTCGGTGTAGGTGGTGTAAATAGGCTCGTGGGTGACCTCAGACAGTGCAATACCACCGAAGTCAACCCGCTTCAGGGGGTCCGTCTCAATCGGTTCTTCCTTACCCGTGGCGGGGTCGAACAGCACTAACTGGGTCAGGTCACGGTTACCCTTGTTGGTCACCAGATACACCCGCTTGTTGTCTTTATGAAAACCAGCCACGTAGCTGGCTTCTTCGAGGGTGGTACTGTATATTTTCACCAGTGAATCACCGTCGACACGCAGTAGTTCGGTACTACCATCCTGCGGGGACCGACTCGCCATCCGAACTTTATCGTTCCAGTCGAAATTCCAGCCCGAAATACGGCCCGTGTTCTTGCGGAGCAGTGTCCGTTCGCCGGTCGCAATGTTTAGTTTGTAGAGATCGTGCCAGGCTTTGTCCCGGTCGTTCAGACCGATGTACAGCGCGTTGGGATCGGTTTTGGGTACGTTGTAGATAGCAACCCGAACCCCTTTGAGCTGGGTCAGATCGCGGGCAGTCGGTACGTCCTGACCGGGCTTCAGCGTCTCCGCCGGGTTGACCGCGTACACGTTAAAGTTCTCATCGCCCCCCTTATCCTGCGAGTACAGCAGGTACTTACCATTCCGCGACCAGAAGTAGCCCCGTACCGGCCGCGTCGTATCAGCGGTCATTGGCTTGGCGGCTTCAAAAGGTTCGGCGGTACGTTTCACCCAGATATTCCGGGTACCCTTGTAGGGTTTGATGAACGACATGAATGTACCATCGGGCGACAGTTGAGCGCCCGAAATTTCGGGATCGCCGAAAAGTAGTTGCCGGTCAATGATTGCCGGTTGCTGTGCCTGCGTGGCCAGTGGCACCAGCAGGCCGACAACCAGCAGCAGGCGATACAGATTAATTCTCATGGGAGGATATGGTTTGATTGCCCCCAAAATACACAAGCCGTTTGTACAGTCTCCGGCAAAACTGTACAAACGGCTTGTGTAGCCCAGATATGGTTACTTAAGGCTTATTAGAGCGGGACTGTATTACACGAGTTTGAAAACCCAGACCGGCTGTTTGGCCAGCTGCTGCCGGATCTTTTCGGGGATGACTACACTGGCCCCCTCGGCGGTTTTGGTCACTTTCAGCGGTTGCTTCACCCCCAGAATCGTGATCGTTTTCGCCGACTTGGGGAGGGCAACTTTGGCGGGCAGCATCGTTTCGGCTTCGGTGGGCAGGTACGAGATGTACGATGCGCCGTTACCTGACGTGAACGCCCACTGCCCCTGCCGGTACGGTGTCACAGGTTTGGTACCGTAAATCGACTCACCGTTGACGGCGACCCAACTGCCGATTTCTTTCAGCCGCGCGTACGCTTCTTCGTGCCACTCGCCATCGGGACCGGGCGCAATATTGAGCAGTAGGTTACCGTTCTTGGCAACGATGTCGACCAGCGTCTGAATCAGCTTGCGGGCAGGTTTGAAGTTTTCCTTCGGGATATACGACCAGCTGTCGCCCATGGTCATGCACGACTCCCAGGGGATAGGCATGTACTTATCCGGAATTGTCTGTTCGGGCGTTGCGTAGTTCTCAAATTCTCCCTCTACCGTCCGGTCGACAACGAGCAGGCCGGGTTGATTTTTACGACCCATAGCCGCGATCCGGGCCATGTCGATGTCCTGATCGAACGGAATGGTTTTCTGCCAGCTGATGGTGGTGTCGATGGTACTGAACGGACGTACCCAGCCACCATCGAGCCAGAGAATATCCACTTTACCGTAGCCCGTCATCAGCTCCTGAATCTGGTTGTAGGTGAAGTCCTTGAACTTATTCCACATCGCCGGGTGCTTCTTCGGGTCGTAGTTGACGTTGCGGTCTTTGGGGGGAAAGTACGGCCACCAATAGGAGTCGACGTGCCAGTCGGGTTTCGAGAAGTAAGTGCCGACCATGAAGTTCTGCTTGCGGAAGGCTTCCAGAATTTCTTTTGTAACGTTGCTGCGCGGGTTGGTCGAGAAGGGCGTTTTTGCGTCGGTGATTTTGTAGTCGGTCTGCTTCGTATCGAACATGCAGAAACCGTCGTGGTGCTTGGTCGTGAAAATCATGTACTTCATGCCAGCATTCTTTGCCGCTTCGGCCCACCGCTCCGGGTTAAACTTGACCGGGTTAAACGTAGTCTGCAATCCTTCGTACCCTTTCTTGTAGTCGAAGTAATTGACGGCGGTTGGTCCTTTACGCTCGCACCAGCCCTCGTCTTCCGGGCACAGCGACCACGACTCCACAATGCCGCGTTCGCTGTAGGTACCCCAGTGCATCAGCAAGCCAAATTTAATGTCCTGCCACTGACTGAGTTTTTGCTTTACGACCGGGTCGGTCGGGGCTACGTAATGACTGTTGTTCTGTTCGGAATGCTGCTGCGCCGATGCGCCGAACGCCGTCAGCAGGCAAAGGGCGAGAAGCCGGTGGGTACGTTTCATGGTAGGTCGTATAACGATTAGACCGACAAAGGTAAGCCGGAATAGCGCGGAAAGACGACAACTGGCGGGCGGAAAGAAAGGGGGTAGCTTATCTTTCACCTACCGGCTGTCTGCTTTCTTCTTTCGCCCTTCTTCTTTCTTCTGCAGATCGCTTAGCTTTGCGACGGACGGCTCCTAACAATAATGCACCCAAAAGGTTTAAAGCCGATTAAAAAATATACTGTCTTCCTAGACAATTGGCGCGATTTTGGCCGTTTAAGGATAGTCACAGCCAGGTACGGCTTTGGCCGGAATCAGCACGCTTAGTCAATGACCCACCCCTACTTCGTTTGTAATTTCTTGACTATCAACCATTCTACCCAACAGGGGGCGACATGGGTACTGGTCAGCAAACGACTACTTCTGCTACTGATCGGCCTGCTCATCAGTGCCGGTTTGGGACAGGCCCAGACCCCGGCGGGCCGCCGGGGTGCCGCTGCCCGCCGGCAACAGGCCCAGGCTGACTCAGCCCGCGCGGATGCCCGTCGGCGCGCCCAGTTCCGGGCCGACTCGACCCGGCAGGTGAATCAGAACCGTACCGACAGTCTGCGGGCGCTTCGTTCGGCCAACCGACGCCCGACCGTAAACTGGCCTGACCGCCGGGCAACCCGCTTCTCCGAACGCCCCTCCCGGTCGCCGTTTATTCTGCGTGATCCCAAAGGCGTCTCCACCGATTTTTTGCTCAGCCCCGATGGCCGCGTCGGCGTATCGGAACGTGTTCGAACCGGCGTCTCCTTGTCGGGCGCACCAATGCCTAACAATGTAGCTGGCACTACCATGCCGGGTGTTACCACACCGGGTGGTAGCGCTACCCCAGGCAGTGCAACGCCCGGCAGTGCGACAGCGCCTATCGTCGCACCGGGCACGCTGCCACCGGGTGAACCGCTACCGAGCGTGGCGCTACCACCCGCGCAATTTGGCTTGCCCTTCCGACCAGCCGAAACCGTTCCTTTTTCGACCTACAATCAACTACAGAATCAGCGCGTTGAACGGAACATCTGGCGTGAATACGGTGCCAGCAGCGACGGCCAAAACGCGCTCACGGGTCGGGGCTTATTTCCCAAGCTTGAACTGCCGCCCCTCGTCGACCGGCTGTTCGGCGGCAGCAACGTCGACTTCAAGCCCAACGGCTTTGTCACGCTCGACTTCGGCTACCTCTACCAGTTTATCGACAACCCCGTCATTCCAGTACGGCAGCGTCGGAACGGTAACTTCCTGTTCAACGAACAGATCAGCATCAATTTCAACGGTAAGATCGGTGAGCGGCTGGGTGTACTGGCCAACTTCGATACCAAAGCCGCGTTCAACTTCGAGAACGCGCTAAAGGTCAACTACCGACCCGGTGGTGGCCTGCCTGCCCTCGGTTCGGGTGGCTTACCGGGGGTACCAAACCTGCCCACTGCCCCTACCCTGCCGGGCATGAACGGCCAACTACCAACACCCGGACAATTTCAGCCGCAGAATGAAAGCATCATTCAGGGGCTGGAAGTGGGGAACATCAGCTGGGCGGTCAACAGTCAGCTGATTCCGGGCGTGCAGAACCTGTTCGGGATCAAGACCCAATTGCGCTTCGGTAAACTCAACGCGACAGTCGTAGCCTCGCAGCAACGGTCGCGGAAAAGCGAGATCGTGATTCGGGGTGGCACCTCGAACCGGCCGTTCGAGGTTCGCGCCGATGAATACGACGAAAACCGGCACTTCTTTTTGTCGCAGTTTTTCCGGAGCAACTACGAGCGTTCGCTGAAAACGCTGCCGCAGGTAACCTCGGGCGTAAACGTGACACGGGTCGAAGTGTACGTGACCAACCGGACAAACACGACCGAGACCCTGCGGAACATCGTTGGTTTTCAGGACCTGGGCGAAGGCAACCCATACAGCACGGGCAACCCGAACCTGCAACCGATCAATACCCGGTCGGTAGCCGACAATAACGCCAACGGCCTGTACGCAAAACTAACCGGCAACACCAATGCGCCGTTCCGGCAGGTCGATCAGACGACAGAAGCCCTGGTTACCAATTTTGGCCTGACGAAAGGCACCGACTTCGATTTCCTGCGCGGGGCCAAGCGCCTGACCGACCGCGATTTTAAACTCCAGCCGGAGCTTGGCTACATTTCGCTGATCACCCCCCTGCGGAACGACGAAGTACTGGCCGTTGCGTTTGAATACACCTACCAGGGTCGGCGGTATAAAGTCGGGGAACTGACTGAAGATTACCAGTCTCGTCCGGCGGATGAGGTGCTGGTGTTGAAGTTGTTGAAGTCGGCCACACTGCGCAACAACCTGCAGTTGCCGATGTGGAACCTGATGATGAAAAACATCTATTCCATCAATACAGGGCAGATTTCACGGCAGGGCTTCCAACTGCGGGTAATCTACAAAGACGACCTGACCGGTATCGACAACCCCAACCTGCAGGAAGGCGTACTGCTCCAGAATAAACCGCTGATCCGGGTGTTCGGGCTCGACCGGCTCAACCAGCAGCTCGACGCGCAACCCGACGGCAATTTCGATTACGTCGAGAATATCACCATCAACAGTACGCTGGGGAAGGTCATCTTTCCGGTTCTCGAACCGTTCGGCTCCTACCTGAACAGTCAGTTTACGACGACCGAAACGAACCTGAAAGCTAAGTATGTCTTCGATCAGCTATACCGCACCACCCTGGCCGACGCCCGGCAGATCGCGGATAAAAACAAGTTTTTCCTGAAGGGTGCCTTCCAGTCGGGTAACGGTACCGAAGTACCCCTGCCGTATGGCGTCAATGAGCAGTCGATTACCGTTACAGCGGGTGGCGTACCCCTGTCCCCCGGTACCGACTACGTGTACGAAAGTCAGACGGGCCGGCTGCGGATTGTCAATGAAAGCGTGGTGAACTCCGGCCGCGAGATTCGCATTGGCTACGAACAGCCCGATCTGTTTCAGAATCAGATCAGAACGCTGATCGGTACACGGCTCGATTACGCGATCAACCGCGACATCAGCATCGGTCTGACCGCCATGCACATGAAGGAAACTCCCGCCGGCTTCCTGACCCGCGTGGCCCTGGGCAATGAGCCGGTCAACAACACGATTCTGGGTATCAATGCCAACATCCGCAAGGACATTCCCAGCCTGACCCGCCTGCTCGATAAGCTGCCTAATGTGCAGACCAAGGAAATGTCGACCATTCAGGCAACGGGCGAAGTGGCGCAGTTGCTGCCAGGTACCAACCCACGAGCCCGCAACGAAAGCTACCTTGACGATTTTGAAGCCGCCCGGACCATTTTCGACCTGACCCGCCAACCAACCCGCTGGCGGCTGGGTAGTACACCACAGCAGTTCCCACAGGGCTCGTTCCAGAACCCCCTTGAGTCGGCGTACCGACGCGCCCGCATCTCGGTGTATTCGGTCGATCCGTCGCTGTACACGCCCGGTCAGGTGGGGGTAGCGTCGAACATCGATCCGGAGGAGGTGAACAAGTACGCTTACGAACGCTATTTTCTGCCGCAGGAACTGTTTCCGGGTCGGTCGGTGCGGGTGGTGAACTTGCCCGAAAGTATTCTCGACGTATCATACTTCCCATCGGAGCGGGGCATGTACAATTACAACCCTAATCTAAATTCCGATGGTACGCTCCAGGAGCCTACTCAGAATTTTGGGGCCGTAACCCGCGCCATTGCATCTGACATAGACTTCGACAACGCCAACATCGAGAACCTGACATTCTGGTTGATGGACCCCTTTGTGGATGGTGAATACGGAAAAGTTCGGTGGAGTGCCGACCCCGCTAAAAACATTAATAATAAAAATGGCGGAAAGTTGATTTTCAATCTCGGAGACGTCTCTGAAGATGTAATGAAAGACAGTCGTTACGAATTTGAAAACGGTTATCCCATCGATAGCATACCCGATTCGCGGATTAATGGTGGTACCGACAATACAGCCTGGGGCCGCGCACCTCGGCAGCAGTTCGTCACCAATGCCTTTCAGAGTGGCGGTCGTGATCAGCAGGATATTGGTCTCGACGGACTGGGCAGCCGCGTCACCAATGGCGAACAGCAGAAATTTAGCGACTACTTACGCCAAGTGGCGATCGTTGTTAAGGATACCAGTGCTTTGTCAGCTATTCGAAACGATCCCTCCGGTGACGATTTTAAATTTTATTTGGGCGAAGAAGCGGATCGGGCGCGGTACATCGTGGCGCGGTACAAGTACTTCATGGGTATGGAGAACAACTCGCCCGAAAACAATTCGACTAGCCAGTTTCTGACACCGGCTTCAACAACGCTTCCTGACATTGAAGACCTTAACATCGATAATACAATTAACGATACCGAAGCGTATTACGAATACGAAATCGATTTACAAAAAGGGAAACTCGATGTAGGTCGAAAATACATTGTCGATAAAATAACGGTACCGAACTCTGTCGCGGGCGGGACACCGGTTACCTGGTATCAGTTCCGAATTCCGATTCGCGAGTACCTGCGAAAAGTGGGAAATATCAACGGTTTCAAGTCGATCCGGTTCATGCGTATGTACCTCACGGGCTTTGCCGAACCGGTCGTGCTGCGCTTCGCCCAGTTGCAGATGGAAGCCAATCAGTACCGCAAATACACTGGCGACCTGAATCAGCGCGGCTTGCAGGAAGTCCCCGAACCGTACGATGCTCAGTTCACTGTATCGACGGTAAACATCGAAGAAAATAGTAGTCAGTCAACCACAGCCGTATCGGGCACAACGCCAGCGAACAACGAAAACAAGTATACCTACACGGTACCGCCGGGCTACGTGCGTGACCGCGACTTCACGCAGGTCAATCAGGTTGAACTAAACGAGCAGTCGATGCGGATGAGCGTGGTCAACCTGCGCGATGGCGATTCACGGGGTGCCTTCCGTAATACGAATTTCAACCTGCTGTTTCGTAACTCGCTGCGTATGTTCATCCACATGCACAACCCGACCAACACCAGCGGGCAGGTGTCGGCCTTTGTGCGGCTGGGTACCGACTACACCGACAACTATTACGAGATCGAAGTCCCGAATCTACAGGCGACCCCGGGTGGCCTGACGGGTGATGCTAATGACGAGAACTTCCGCCTTCAGGTATGGCCCGAAGCCAACAACCTCGACATTGCCTTCGAGGAACTGGTCAACCTGAAAGCCCAGCGTAACCTGCAATTGACCCGCCGAACGGGTCTCCCCTTCTCGGCACTATCGGCCAATGGGCGCTACAACATAACAGTGGTAGGTAATCCTGATTTAAGCTCGGTTCAGTCGGTGATGATCGGGGTGCGTAACCCGAAACAACAGAACGACGGCGAACGGGCCGAAACGTTTACGATCTGGGTCGATGAGATGCGGGCCTACGGCTACGATCAGCACGCGGGGATGGCCGCCATTGCCGCTGTCAACATGAAACTGGCCGACTTGGGCACGCTGACGGCATCGGGCCGGATACAGACGTTTGGCTTTGGGGGGGTACAAACCCGCATCGGCGACCGGGCACTGGAAACCACGACCGAATTTAGCGTGGCGTCGGGGCTGGCATTAGGCCGGTTCCTGCCGAGCAAATGGGGCATTCAGATACCGGTGTATGTCAACTACGACCACCGAAACGTAACGCCCCATTTCGATCCGCTCGATCCCGACGTACCGCTGCAAACCTCACTGGCAACCCGCGCGGAGTCGGAACGCAGCGGGTACAACATGCTGGTGCAGGACAACACCACCCGGCGCGGGTATAACTTCACGAACGTGCGGAAGATCAAGACGAACGCCAATGCCAAAGCGCATTTCTGGGACGTTGAGAACTTCGCGCTGAGCTACGCCTTCAACGACGTCAAGCGGACGAATATCCTGACGCAGGAATACGTGCAGCAGCAGAACCGGGGCGGTATTTCGTACACCTTCGCCGGTCAGCCACGAGCCATCGAGCCGTTCCGCAACAAAGCCTCGTTCGAAGCGCCGTACCTGCGCTGGCTGAAAGATTTTAACCTGACCCCCCTGCCCTCGCTGGTATCGCTGCGTACCGATCTGGACCGGAGTTTTATCAAAACCCAGCTCCGCAACTCCGACCTGACGACGGAAGGCATTCTGCCCCAGTACGAAAAATACTTCCTGTTCAACCGCTACTACGACCTGACCTGGAACCTGACGCGGAGCCTGATCGTGACCTACAAAGCGCAGGCAAACGCCATCGTTGATGAACCAGCGGGCGACATCGACACGCAGGCCAAACGGGACTCGATGATGCGGAGTCTGCGGCACTTCGGTCGACTGAAAAACTTTGTGCAGGACATCCGAGCAACCTACCGGCTTCCCCTCGACAAAATTCCGCTGCTTGACTGGATGTCGGCCGACGCGGTATACGGCATGGGCTATCAGTTCCAGGCGAACTCGTACGGCATTGTCGATTCACTGAACGTGCCGTTCGGCAACATTCTGCGCAACAACCGCGAGCGGGGTATCAACGGCCGCGTCGACCTCATCCGGCTGTACAATAAAATTCGCTACCTGCGCTTTGCCAACACCCCCGCGCCGGTCCGGAAAAACTTTGCCCGTAACCCCGGCGACATTGAAGAAATCGAGCGGGGCGAAAGCAAGGTGCTGAAAAACTTCACCCGTGCGCTGCTTACCGTTCGTGGTATCAATTTCTCATATACGATACAGGAGTCGACCATTCTGCCGGGCTTCCTGCCCACCCCCCGCTTCTTCGGGCTCGACCGCAACGGAGCGCCCGGACTCGGTTTTGTGCTGGGCGGACAGGACCGTAATATTGCCTACAAAGCCGCCGACAAGGGCTGGCTGTCGCCTAGTACGGTGCAGAACACGGCCTTTCAACAAAACCTGTCGCGCAACTTCAACGCCCGAACTACGCTCGAACCGTTCAAGGATTTCCGCATGCAGGTCGAATGGCGACTTAGCCGGACCGATGCCTATCAGGAGTATTTCCGCCCGGCTTCCATCGGCGGTCCCTTCGAGACGCAGACCCCCGTACGCAACGGTCAGTTTTCGATGTCGTTCTGGTCGTTCCGTACCGCCTTCACAGGCCTGCGGAAAGATAATACTTCGCCAATATTCGACGAGTTTGCCAGGAATCGGGACTATTTCCTGACACGACTCACGCAAACAAACCCGGAAACGCGGGGCAAATACGACAAGAACTCACAGGACGTACTGATTCCGTCGTTCTTCGCAGCCTACAGCGGTCAGCCGAAAGAAAAGGCGCAGATTTCGCCATTCTACAGCTTCCCGCTACCCAACTGGCGCGTCGATTACAACGGACTGTCGGGGCTACCACTGATCCGTAATAAGTTCAGCGCCTTCACCATCACGCACAGCTACACGTCGAATTACAGCGTGGGTAACTTTATCTCGAACCTCGACTACGGTGCAGCTTTCGTAAACCTGTCGGTGCAGGGCTATCCACTGGCGTCGGCGGTCAACCAGTTGGGGCAGTACGTGCCGGTGTTCGCGATGAGTACGATCACGATGTCGGAGAAGTTTGCGCCGATGCTGGGCGTACAGTTTCAGACCAAGAGTCGGGTGAGCGGGCGGCTGGAATACAACCAAAGCCGCGACGTAGCGCTGAACCTGTCTAACGCGCAGGTGGCCGAACTGACCAACAAAGATCTGACGGCATCGGTTGGTTTTACCCGGCAGAACGTTCGAATTCCGTTCCGCATCAATGGTGCGTACAAGAAGCTGAAAAACGACCTGACGTTCTCGATGAACCTGACGCTGCGCGATACCCGCGCCATTCAGCGCAAACTCGACGCCGAACAAACCATCACGGCCGGTAACGTAAACTTCCAGCTTCGTCCGCAGGTAAGCTACATCGTCAGCCGCCGACTCAACCTGAACTTCTACTTCGACCGTACGTTCAACGATCCGCTGGTATCGAACTCGTTCCGTCGGGCAACCACGGCGGGCGGTATTCAGGTGAAGTTCAACCTGGCTGAATAGCTACAGCGCCGTCAGTTTCGTGTTGTAGCGATTCCAGATTTCGCTGGCCGGGATAAACAACTCGAACCGGGTTCCCCGCTGACTATCGACGCTGATCGTACCGCCTAGCTGCCGGCTTAGCGACACGATCAGGCGGTGTCCGAAGGAGTTACCCCGGCCCCACAACTGGGTGTCGATACCCGGCCCGTTGTCCTGCACAATGAGTCGGAGTGCGAGTTGCCCTTCGGTGTCGGCTCCGTCGTTGACCGTACCAAAATTGATTAGCAGATAGGGTCGTTCGACGCTGTGATAAGCATATTTGAACGCGTTTGTCAGCAGTTCGTTCAGGATCAGACCAACCGGGATGGCAACGTCGACGTCCAGTTGCAAGGGCATTACGTTGCGCTCAAGATCGACCGCGTCCGGCGTAAAATCGTAAGCCCGCATCAGTTCATGAGCCAGTTCACCGATATAGTCCTGCATATTCAGGCGGCTTACATCGGTCCCCTGATAAAGCCGGTGGTGAATCAGAGCCATAGCTTCTACCCGCAACTGCCCATCAAGTACGGCCTGCGCAGCGCCTTTATCCTGTAACCGGCTCGATTGCAGCCGTAGCAGGCTGGAAATGATGCTGAGGTTATTCTTCACCCGGTGGTGTAACTCCTGCATCAGCGTTTTCAGCTGGTCGGCCTGTTTGCTGATCTGTGCATTGTTCTCCGAAACGACCCGGTTGGTGTCGGCCAGTTGCGCGTTGGTTTTGCGAATAATCCGGTACTGACCATACAGAATACCGACCAATAGCAGGAGCAATGCGGTACCGCCGACCAATGCCCAGAGCTGGTGTTTTTGTCGCTCGTTATCGGTAGCCAGTTGACTGATACGGGCCTGCTTCTGCGCCGTCTGATACCGCGTTTCGGCGTCGATCAGTTGCTTACTTTTCTCCGCTGTCTGCACGCTGTCCCGAAATAGCGCGTACTGCCGATGATACGCCAGTGCCTGCCTGTAGTCTCCTTCTTTTTCGGCGATACGGGTCAGCACATCGTATGCCTCTTTATGAATGTTGATTGGTTCGCTGGAATGCGGGGCTCGTTCCAGTCCCAGTTTCGCATATCGCTTCGCTTCTGCCAACCGATTGAGCAGCAATAACGTGTTGGGCAGGTTAATATACACGTGATCTTTAATGGCGGGCTCATTCACTTTATCGGCCCATCGCAGACACTCCCGGTAGGCCCGCTCTGATTCGTTCAGCTGACCCGCATTTTTCTGGGTGATTGCCCGGTTGAGCAACAGTACGTGGTACCCCCAGTCGTCGTTGATCTGTTTGTATAACTGAAGCGCCTTCGCACTATAGGCCAGTGATTCAGCCCGGTGCGCCGGATTGTCGTTGAAGTTGGCCAAATTGGACAGTGCGTCCGCTTCGGCCTCAACCAGTCGATACCGTCGTGCTTCTGCCAGCCCCGCCTGATAGTACTTACCCCGGTTGACTTCGTCGCCTATGCGTTCGTAGATATGCCCAATCATCACCAGAAGCGCCGATATTTCCTCGTGGTTATTCGCCCGTCGTTGCAGGGTGATAGCCCGCTGGAAGTACGTTAGCGCCCTGGCGTATTCCTCCCGCTGCTTCGCTACATAGCCCAGCGACCGGTATACCTTACCCAGCACACCAGGCTTGCCATTCTGCGTAGCCAGTTCCAGCGCCCGCTGCATAACCGAATCAGCCGTGTCGAACTGCCCCTGGTCAACAAATCGATCCGCGAATCGGCGGCAGGTTTTTATCTGTACGGTGTCGGGTCTTGCCCTGATCGAGTCCAGCACCACCCGCGCCGATTGCGCCCGCAACAACGACGCCTGAGCAACAAGGAGTAAAGCAACAAGTAAACGTATGCCCTTCATCAGTTTAGGAAAAGGCGCAAAAGTACTGAAAGTTAGGCAGTCACGTCAGCCACACTACTAAGCGGCAAACGGTGGCCCGGTGGCAGGCTCGGAATGACAGACGATCAACGAGCTTCGTTGCCAGGCTACCAAACGTTCATACACCAACTCGTTCGGCAACGGGTCAATGGTCGCAACAGAATGGGGCTACTCATTGCAAATACGGGTTCAGATGTCGTATTTTGCGGCCATAAATCACGTACCCGAAATGAATTTCCCCGCAGAACTGAAATACACGCAGGATCATGAGTGGATTCGGCTGGAAGAAGACGGAACGGCCGTCGTAGGCATCACTGATTTTGCGCAGCACGAACTGGGCGACATCGTTTTTGTCGACGTATCGTCGGTTGGTCAATCGCTGGCACAGGGCGATGTGTTTGGCTCGGTCGAAGCCGTTAAAACCGTATCGGACCTTTTTCTGCCCATCGACGGGGAGATTCTGGAGCTGAACAGCGCAGTCGAGAAAAAGCCCGAACTGCTCAACAGCGATCCGTACGGCGACGGATGGATCATCAAGATCAAACCAGCCAATACAGATTTCGATGCACTGCTGAGCGTCGACGCCTATCAGGAACTGGTGGGTGCCTGATCGTTCTAGTACATACCGGAAAAAAAGGCTCCATCAGGCACCATGCCGGGGAGCCTTTTTTTTGTAAAACGTAACGACCAACTTTCTTCATGAACCTACTGATTCGCGCGGCACAGATCGTCGATGCAACGTCGGCCCACGATGGGCAGCGTTGCGACCTGCTGATAGAAAACGGCCTGATTCGTCAAATCGGCACCGACATACCGGCCCCCGACGGTACACGGGTTGTCGAAGCCGATAATCTGCACGTATCGCCGGGCTGGATCGATATGCGGGTGCTGGCGCAGGACCCCGGCTTCGAGCACAAGGAAGACCTGACGAGCGTGTGCCGAACCGCGACAGCCGGGGGCTTTACCGACATCGTACTGCTGCCGAACACGCAACCCGTCGTCGATGCCAAAGGACCGCTGGGCTACGTACAACGGATGAGCACCGGGCAACCCGTTCGGATTCATGCAATGGCTGCGATTACCAAGGGAGCGGCCGGGGTCGATTTTACCGATATGATCGATTTGCACCATGCCGGAGCCGTCGCGTTTTCCGATGGTACGCATCCGCTGCAAAACCCAGATCTGCTGTTGAAGACGCTGCAATACCTGCAACCCATTGGCGGCCTGCTGATCAATCAGCCCGAAGAAACGACGCTGACCCACTACGGACAGATGCACGAAGGGGTGCAGAGTACGCTGCTGGGGATGAAGGGCATTCCCGCGCTGGCGGAAGAGATTATGGTCGAACGGGATCTGCGCTTACTGGCTTACGTGCTGGAAGGCGACACGCAATCCACCGACGCGCCGATGCTGCACTTTTCGACCCTGTCGTCGGCCCGGTCGGTCGACCTGATCCGGCAGGCAAAGACGCAGGGCTTACCCGTCAGCTGCGACGTAGCCGTGCATCAACTGGTTTTCAATGACACGGCCCTGGCGAGTTTCGACACCAATCTGAAAGTCAGACCCCCCTTCCGGTCAGCCGCTGACGTCGACGCACTTTGGGCGGGGCTGGCCGACGGTACGATCGATGCGATCGTTTCGGACCATACGCCACAGGATGCGGAAAGCAAGAACCTTGAATTTGACATGGCCGAGTTCGGCATCATCGGACTCGAAACCGTCTTTGCCGCGCTGATGACGCACAACCGCGCCCTGCCCCTGTCGGTACTCGTTGACCGGCTATCGACGCGCCCCCGGCAGATTCTCCGCCTGCCCGCGCTGCGATTAGCGGAAGGTGAACCGGCCATGCTGACGCTGTTCGACCCTACGCAATCGTGGACATACGACAAGACACTGTCGAAATCGCACAACTCGCCGTTTCTGGGTAAAACCCTCACCGGGCGAGTGGTAGGCACCGTGGTCGGCACGACGTTTACTGTGTAAGAAGGTAAGGCTCAGGGCTGTTGCGGCACCATCGTCCCTTTCTTCGGTACGGTACGTTATTTCTCAGCTGCGCCCGGCTTGACAGCCTCCGTAAACGTTGACCATAGACTTTTGAACAAAATACGATGAACGGCTTTCTCTCTTATTTCAACCATCCGCTGCTGAAGTTTCCGCTGCTGGCCGGTCTGGCCACCGGCGTTCTTTGCTTCCTTTATTTCCTGGCGCTGTACGCACTGGGCGTTCCTCCGCTGGGCAATATCCGCGTGCTCGATTTTGGCATCGTCATCATTATGATGGTCGCCACGGTCTGGTACTACCGCAAATACGTGGGGCACGGCATGATGCACCTTTGGGAGGGCATCACAATCTGTTATGTGCTGAATACGATAGCGGCCCTGATAACGGGCTGGCTCATTTATTTTTTCGTGACGGTTGTCAGTCCCGACGTGTTTGCCGAGTACGTTGCCAACTCCAAACAGCTACTGCTGGACAGCAAAAAGCAGCTGACCGATCAGTTCGGGCCGGAGACCTTCAACCAACAGTGGCAGAAAATCAGTACCATGACACCGGGGGTATTACTTCCCGACGAGATGACAAAGAAAACCGCTCTGGCTGTGTTGCCGGTACTGATTATTTCGTTGATATTTCGCAAACAGGATTACGGTGTTTTTCGACAGCCGTAACCTGCTTTTCCATCACTTACCGATGCTTCCCTAAACGCGTCTTTGGGCGCAAACACCATGAACGAACAACCTTCTTCGGCCCGCCTTGCCCTGAAATGGGGTGGAATTCTCGGCCTTGTCCTGATTCTGATTACGCTTATCATGTACATGACCACGCCGGTGGGTAACGCTGGTTTTTCGGCCTTGACGATCGTGGCGATGGTCGCCTTTATATCGCTGGCACTGGTCGAATACCGCCGGACAAACGAAGGTTTCATCACGTACGGTGAAGGCATGGGCATCGGCGCATTGCTGTCAGCGGTGGCGGGCCTACTGTCGTCGGCCTTTATTACGTTTTATAACGTCGTCATCGACCCAACGATTCAGCAGCGCGCTACGGAAGCAGCCCGCGAACAGCTGGAAAAGCAAAACATGAGCGACGAGCAGATTGAGCAGGCGATGGAGATGGCGCAGAAATTTCAGGCACCGGGCTTCGTCTTCGTGGCGCAGGTATTTGGCACCATCATCATGGGCGTACTGCTGACGCTGATCGTAGCCGCTATCGTTCGTCGTAACCGCCCCGTCTTTTAATCCGGCGCGTCGCTCAATGACGCGCCTTTCTCTGTGTTTCCCGTGCTGGCTATTTTTCGGAAAGAAGTCAATCAGTTTTTCTCGTCGCCCATTGCCTACATCATCATGGCCGTTTTTTTGACGGCGATCGGGCTGATGCTATGGGTATTTCCGGAAACGAGTCTGCTGGAAGCGGGCTATGCGGACCTGTCGGCCTTTTTCAGTCTGACGCCCTATGTATTGCTGTTTCTGGTGCCGGCCATCACCATGCGTACCATTGCCGACGAAGTCCGAACGGGCACGCTCGAATGGCTGCTGACCAAACCCGTCAGCCGGTGGGCTATCGTTGGGGGTAAGTTTCTGGCCTGCTGGCTGCTGGTGGGGATCACACTGCTGCCCACGCTGTTGTATTATGTCACCCTTTACCAGCTTGGCTCGCCCATCGGCAATATTGATTCGGCAGGGGTGTTTGGTGCGTATACGGGCTTGCTGCTGCTCGCGGGGGTGTTCGTCGCCATTGGCCTGTGGGCATCGTCGCTTAATGACAATCAGGTCGTCGCCTTCGTACTGGGGGTATTTCTTTGCTTTCTGCTTTACATCGGGCTGGGCGCGATAGCCGGGCTATCGGTGCTGGGCGGATTGAGCTACTACGTGGCTTACTTCGCACTCGACGAACAATACCGGGCGCTGGGTCGTGGTCTGATCGATTCCCGCAATGTTATTTACCTGCTTAGCCTCATCGTTTTCTTTTTGTGGCTAACCGTTGGCCGATTGAAAGCTGCGGTGTAACAATCAGTAGTCGCTGACAAAATCGGCCGTCATACCAACTATACCATGAATCTGAAAACGCTGATCCTGACGGCTGCTATTGCCTGGACAATCATCATGTTTATCGGCTGTTCACTACCGGGCGAGGACGTACCGGAATCGATTTCGAACCGCGACAAGCTCACGCACATCGCCATCTTTGCCGCCTTCGGCTTTCTCTGGCGACTCAACGGGCAGAGCGTCGTAAAGGTGTTGCTGGCGGGTATCCTGTACGGTGCCCTGATCGAAGTCTGGCAAGCCGTAATGCCCATCAACCGGTCGGGTGATCTGGCCGACGCCATCGCCGATACGGTCGGTGTCTGCGTTGGTATCCTACTAGCGCTGCCCGTTGGCCGGTACCTGGAGAAGCGGTTTGATCTGTGACGATCAGGCTGGCGTCGGCTGGTGAGCGGGCATAGACATGTCAGTTTTGGGGAGTATTACCTGCGCCAAAACTGGCCGGCGCGCCGAACTCTACCGGATGTTTTCGGTTGTAACCCATAGTGTTGCGTTAAAAAGAACGAAGGGCTGGTCACCCGTTCGGGAAAATTTCCCAATTTGAGACCCACTAACCATTGATTTTTATGCACATTGGATTTGTTGGCCTGGGCAAGATGGGGTTCAACCTCGTCAAAAACCTGATCCGTCATGGTCATACCGTAGTCGGCTACGACGTCAACCGGACATTGGTTGATTCCATCAAAGAACAGGGCGCACAGGGTGCCTACACCTTACAGGAGTTGTACGATGCTCTGCCCGAAAAGCGGATATTGTGGCTGATGATTCCAGCCGGTCCGCTGATCGACAAGGTCATTGAAGAGTTACTGGGCGTTATCAAAGCGGGCGATACCCTCATCGACGGTGGTAATTCGCATTACAAAGATTCGATCCGTCGGCACGATTACCTGAAAGAAAAAGGGATCGGCTACCTCGACTGCGGTACGAGTGGCGGTATGAGTGGTGCTCTGAACGGAGCCTGCACCATGGTTGGCGGTGATCCCGACGTAATCGCACCACTGCACGAGGTATTCACGCAGATCTCCGTTGAAAACGGCTACCTCTACACCGGACCGTCGGGGAGCGGCCACTTTGTCAAGATGGTACACAACGGGATTGAGTACGGCATGATGCAGTCGATTGCCGAAGGCTTCGAGGTACTGGACAAGAGCGAGTTCCCCATCGATTTTGAAGCGGTCGCCAAGATGTGGAGCCACGGATCGGTAATTCGCGGCTGGCTGATGGAACTCACCCAGAACGCATTCAGCAAAGATCCCAAGCTGGACGAAATCAAAGGGCGGATGTTCTCGTCGGGCGAAGGTAAATGGACGCTGGAAGCAGCCCTCGACATGGGTGTTCCAACGCCCGTTATCGCGCTGTCGCTGATGATGCGCTACCGGTCTCTTCAGGACGACACGTTCACCGGAAAAGTGGTCGCTGCACTGCGCAACGAATTTGGCGGCCACGCCGTCGAGAAAAAATAATTTTTTTTATTCAACGGATTCGCTTCAAATAGTAAGAACTTGCGTTCGGAGCGAATTCCCTTGCGAATCATTTAGTGGCTTATATCGGGCACCGGATCAAATCTATTCCGATTTGTTTCGTTGTACTCATAAGCACCTGTTGACAGCCGGCGGATTGTTTGACATCCGCCGGCTTTTTATTTTTTAACCCCCTCCTCCTCTACCGTAGTTGCATGAAGACCCTTGGCCCCATCAACGACCCTACATTCGTAGAAAAAACGTATTCACGATTCGACCGGGCGCTGCTGACACTGATTAAAGATGAGCGCGATCTGCCCTTTGCTTACCTGGCGATAAAAATTACACTGACGCTGATCCCACTAGCCGTGTTGTTGTTCATGCCGTTTGTCACGGGCGCTCTATGGTGGGGTATCGCAGCCGTTCATTTTTACATCAGCAATTTCGTGTTCAAGGGCCCGTTTGGGCTGATGCTTCACTGCACGAGCCACCGGCAGTTTTTCAAATCCGAACACGACTGGCTGAACAAGTACATTCCGTGGATACTGGCTCCGTTTTTCGGCCACTCGCCCGAAACGTACTACAGCCACCACATCGGCATGCACCATTCGGAAAACAACCTTGAAGATGATGAAAGCAGTACGATGACCTATCAGCGGGATAGCCTGCGCAGCTTCCTGGCTTATTTCGGACAGTTTCTGCTGCTAGGGGTTCACGAACTGGTCGGCTACCTGCACTGGAAAAACCGCAGCAAACTGGCCAAACGCGCGATGTTCGGCGAGCTGTTCTTTTTTGCCTTCTGTATCGCCCTGTGCTTCGTGAATTGGCCCGCTGCCGTTGCGGTATTCATTCTGCCCATGTTTATTTACCGCCTGATCGCCATGCTCGGCAACTGGACACAGCACGCCTTTGTGTGTAGCGAAGATCCCGGCAACGCCTACAAAAACAGCATTACGTGCATCAACGTAAAATACAACAAGAAGTGCTGGAACGACGGCTACCACATCAGTCACCATATCCGCCCGGCCATGCACTGGACCGAGCACCCTATCTTTTTCCAGAAAACCATCGATAAGTACGCGCAGCATAAGGCCGTGATCTTCGACGGACTGGATTTCCTACAGATTTTTTTCCTGCTGATGCGTCGTCGCTACGACCGGCTGGCCCAGCATATGGTCAATGTCAACGGCGCGTTTGCCGACGAACAGGAAGCCATCGACCTGCTTCGCAGCCGTACGCAGCGCATTCCGCTGGCCGTAGCCGAACCTGTAGCGGCATAGTGCTCGATACTCAGAAAAACATCGGATTGAAATCCGGCGCAATCATAGATGGATTTCATCTTGCGCCGGGTTTCAACCCGGTGTTTTTGTTTTCTAACTATTTCTACCGTCGATGCGGGCTTCGATAATGCGCTGAATATCGGCGGGGACGTTGGACAAAAAGTCGTACCCAGTGCGTTTCTCCAGTGCGTCGACACTCGTCAGGTACGCCTGCCACGGTTTGTCAGCGGCCGATGGTTCGTTCGGAATACCAACGGCGATGACCCGCGTATTGCTGTTGATCCGGTTCAGATCGTCGGTACCGACTGGTAAGACAACGATAATTTTCCAGAGCAATGCCGGCACCGTAATCTTCCCGTTGGCAATCGTGTTGGCGGCCCCGTTCTGGCCAGTACCCCCCGTTCCATTCGGCCCGGCAATGATATAGACTTCATTCCCGCCGTCGATCAGCTTACGCTCAAACTCTTCCAGCAGCCGCCAAACCTCCCGATTATGCCGGGGTGATTGTGGCACGATGTTGGATAAAAAGAAGGTGGTAGCGTTATCGCTGGCTGATCCATCCCGATCGTCGGACGGGCAAAGATGCCCCCGGTCGAAGCCGGTATTTGTGTAGTCGGACGTGCGAATGATGGGCCAGTCGGCCGGGAGCAGCGGGTCGGGCCTGAATTCGTTGGCTCGCTGGGCACTTCCTTTCCAGGCCTGACTCAGATGCCAGCTTACCCAGTTGGCAATGCCCCGCTGTCGGTTGTAGGACAACGCGTAAGTAGTTCGCCGGATTAGGAAATTATCGGGTCCTTCGGGCCGACCAGCCATAGGATTGCCCAGGGCCAGATTATCGTCGCGGGTAGGCTCCGTACTAACGGTTGGCGGAACCTGCACCTGCGGCAATACCGGCCGCCGACAGCCGTTGATAAACAGGCTAATTGAAAGAAAAAAGAGAATTGTTTTTTTCATACGAAAACGCTGAATTGATTTTACTGTCATTCCTGATGACCTTTACGTAGGAAAATAAGTCCCACACCGCTACCGCTAAAACTGATCTGAAACAGACGCTTTTCTGCTCTCATGTCCAAAAAAAAGCCCGCTGGTAACCCAACCGACCGACCCAGCACCGACCGGACGAACCGGCCCGCCGTTCCCAAGCCATCGACGCCAGCGGCTACCCGCCCCGCCGATGCCGCTGTTCGGCAGCCAACCCGCCCGGTATCGTCCACACCAACGACCGCCAAATCCGATCTGCCCATCGACGCTCGCCCTTACGTCTGGTGGCCCGTCGCTGTATTAGCCGCGCTGGGTGTCTTGCTGTACGCCAACACGTTTGGCCATCAGTACGCTCTCGACGACATTGCCGCCATTGAACAAAACCTGTTCGTACGTAAAGGTATCGCTGGTATTCCGGATCTGATGCGTACGGAGTTCTGGCACTTCAGCAATATTTCGCTGGGGTACTACCGCCCGCTTTCACTGATTACGTTTGCGCTGGAACAGGAATTTTTCGGCACGGCACCCGGTATTAGTCACGCGATCAACGCGGTGTTGTACGGCTTGACCGGTGCTGTCATCGCGATATTATTGCAGAAGTGGCTCCCCGGCCAAACGATTATCGCTTTTCTGATCGGGCTGGTATTCATTGCCCACCCCCTGCATACCGAGATCGTTGCCAACATCAAAGGGCGCGACGAAATCCTGAGTTTTCTGTTCATCTCGCTGATGCTGCTCAGCTACTGGCGTTATCTGGAAACGGCGGAGTGGGGCTGGATCGTTGGTTCGTGTACCTCCCTGTATCTGGCCTTCCTGTCCAAAGAATCGTCGGTGGTCAGTCTCGCCCTGATTCCGGGTATGCAGTACTGGTTTGCCCGGCGCAACGTCTGGCAATCGCTTATCAGCCTGTGGCCGTTCCTGATCGTAGCCGCCCTTTTCTTCTATCAAAAACAGAAAATGATTGGTACGCTCAGCGGTAACCCACCCGTCGATTGGGCGAACTACCCATATGCCATCGAAAAAACGCAGAAGTCGACAACGTTTAAATTTCTGATGTACTACATCCGGTTGCTGATTCTGCCGCACCCGCTGGTGTACGATTATTCGTACAACATCATTCCCTCCGGCAGTAAAGGCGATTTATTGACCTGGGCCGGGTTTGTCTCGCTGATCGTGCTAGTCTGGCTAACCTGGAAAGGATTCATCAAACGCACACTCTGGGGCTTTGGCCTGTTCTGGTTCTTCGTAACCATGATGCCGGGTCTGGGCTTCATCTGGGCACGGGGCGGGATCTTCGCCGAACGGTTTTTGTACGCAGCCGTGATGGGCTTCGCCTTCGTTTTCGTCTGGGCGGCCCAGAAACTGCTGATCCGCCAACCGGCTACCGATGAGTCTGCCGACGCATCACCCCGGCCGGCCCTGGCTCGCTACACCCCGTTGCTCGCGCTGATGGCGGTTGTGGCCGGCCTGTATTCGTTCAAAACCGTCGACCGGAACCGCGACTGGGAAAACAACTTCGTGCTGTTTAACTCGGCACTACCCGCAGCCGAAAACAGCTGTCAGGTGCAGCGCCACGTAGCCAACGAATGGATTCAGAAGGGGTTGAAAGATCGTGCTGTACTGGATTCAGTATCCGCGAAACTACCAAAGCTGAAGCAACCCGATTCACTACGGCGGGCGCAGGTAGCGCTCGACACCGCGCAGAAATGGGCGAACATCCACGGCCGCTGGGCACTCGATCACCTACAGGAATCGACCCGGATTTATCCGAACTTCGGCGAAGCATACTTCTCGATGGCGTATGTCTTCCAGAAAATTATACCAAACGTCGACTCGGCCAAGTATTACTATAAGCAGACGATCCGCGCGGCCAACGCGTACGCACCAGCCTACAACAACCTGGGCGTAATCTATCAAACGGAGGGCTTTACCAACAACGACCGGCGTAAGCTGGAACTGGCCTCTTACTACTACAACCGGTCGATGATCGTCAACCCGGCTTACGTTGACGGACTCAACAACCGAAATAACCTGATGAAAGCAACGGGTATAAACGTGCAGGCGCTGCCCGACTCGGTGCTGACCCGTTATTAATCCACCGGTAACTTGCCTGAAATCGCCGTGCTGCTCCGCAGTTACGGCGATTTTTTTATTCATATGAATAATTTATCATTCGTTTTGTATCTGTGAAGCATGAATTGGCTAATCTTTTGCTAACCCCGAATACTAGTACCGTTCGTATAGACAAGACAGCCTCTTCAACACCGCGATGCTCAACGAAACACTATCACTTTACACGAATCGCTGTGCGTTTCATACCGGGCAGTGCTCGGCACCCGCTCGGCGTACGCACACCGCAGCCTTTCTGATCTGGACCAGGGCATTCGCCGTAGCCAAAGGCACGATTGAATCGAACCAAACGACTGACGCTGTATGGTTATGACGAGCCTTGGACAATACTGGCGAACGATCCGGCACCTGCATTCGCGGCAGGTAGTCCATCAGTGCATTCATCGGCTGCGGCAGCAACCAACGTTTCGGCTACTCAAGCAGGCACCGACTGGGCATCCGCTCACCGCGCCCGATCCGACCAAGCCTGTTTCGTACAATCCTGATGGTACTTTTTCCCTCTTAAACTGCCGGCCTATACGACCTGAGAGCTGGAATGAGCCCCGCTACGGTAAACTCTGGACCTACGCGCTTAATTATTTCGACTGTCTCAATCAGCCGACCATGGACTTGCCCACAGGGATGGCCCTGATCGAAGACTTTATTCAGGAATCGCACCTGATTACCGACGGCATGGAGCCGTACCCGATTTCGCTGCGGATTGGCAACTGGGTGCAGTTTTTGAGCCGCCACCACGTCCACGACACGTTCGTCAACACGCACCTGTTCATGCAGGCTGCTATTCTCAGTCAGCGGTTGGAGTACCACCTGGAAGGCAATCACCTGCTGGAAAACGGCTTTGCGCTGCTAACAGCCGCGCTCTTTTTTCAGCATCAGCCCTGGTTTAGCAAAGCGTGTGCAGTTATTGAGAGCGAACTGGAACGGCAGCTCCTACCCGATGGTGGCCATGACGAACGCAGTCCGATGTACCATCGGTTGCTGCTCGACCGACTGCTGGATCTGCTGCTCATGCTACGAAACAACGACTGGCAGCACGACACGAAACTGGTTGACTTCATGACGCGCAAGGCCGAAAAAATGCTGGCCTGGCTTGAAACAATCACGTTTAGTGACGGCTCAACACCGCTCGTCAACGACGCGGCTGCCGGCATAGCCCCAACGACAAGTCAGCTCCGCTGGAAAGCCATTCGCGTAGGCGTTCGCCCGTCGGGTGGGCGGCTGGTCGAGTCGGGATACCGCATGATTCGACAGGCCCGGTATGAACTGCTGGCCGACGTAGGCCCAATCGGTCCCGACCATCAGCCCGGACACGCCCATGCCGATACCCTGTCGTTTGTCCTGCATGTCGACAACAAACCAGTGCTGATCGACACAGCGACGTCGACTTATCAGCCGGGCGACCGGCGGTCGTGGGAGCGTAGCACGGCAGCTCATAACACCGTTGAAGTCGACGGTCAGAACTCGTCGGAAGTGTGGGGATGTTTCCGCGTTGGACAACGGGCGCGGGCAGTCATCATCGAAAACAGCGACGACATACTGACGGCCCGGCACGACGGCTATAGCCGGCTGGGAGTCATTCACGAACGCTGCTGGCACACGACGCCGACAGACATTCGTATTTACGATCACCTGATTCCTACCCGTCGCCACTTGACTCACCAGACGGGCATAGCGCGCTTTTACGTACATCCCGACGTCCGGGTTCAGCAGACGGCGTACGGTATTCAGGCTGGTCCCGTCAGCTTTTGTTTCCTGTCCGACCCGCCCCCATCCATTCGCCTTACCACCGTGGAACTCGCCGACGGGTTCAATCGACTCCGGCGCGGAACGTGTATTGCGGTAACGTTTCAGGAACAGCTTGCGACGACACTAGCCATCGCTTCATGACGATACTTTACCTGACTTATTTTTTTGATCCTGACCTGAGCGCCGGTTCGTTTCGCAACACACCCTTTGTCGACGAACTGGCCCGTCAGCTTACCCCCGCCGATACTATTCACGTAATTACGACGCAGCCGAATCGCTACTCATCGTTTAGTATGTCGGCACCCGCACGGGAAGAGCGTAGTCCAGCAGATGGCGCACGGGTCTGGGTCGAACGGGTTTCCGTACCGGCACACGGTGGTGGTATGGCTAGTCAGATTTGGTCATTTATATCGTATTTCCAGGCAGTTCATCGACTCACGCACAACCATCGGTACGACCGGGTCATGGCATCGTCGTCGCGCTTGTTCACCGCTTTTCTGGGTGCCCGGATCGCCCGGCGACAGCATAGCACGCTATCGCTCGACATCCGCGACCTGTTCCGGGAAAGTATTCTGGACGTGCTGACGAATCGCCCATTGAAGCGACTCCTCGACCCGGTTCTATCGGCAGTTGAGCGATATACCTTCGGTCAGACTCAGCATATTAATCTGGTATCGGCAGGGTTTCAACCCTATTTTAAGTCGTACCCGCAAGCCAACTACAGCTTTTTCACCAACGGCATTGACGACGAATTTTTAGCTGCTTTCTGTCCGACCTCCGATTCGAAGCAACCGAATTCGTTCCGCACCATTCTCTACGCCGGGAACATCGGCGAGGGGCAGGGCCTGCACACGATCATCCCGCAAGCAGCCCGCCTGTTGGGTATGAACTACCGGTTTGTCGTAATTGGTGATGGTGGAGCACGGCACAAGCTTGAAACGGCCGTTACGGCCGACGGCGTAACCAATGTAGAACTACACCCGCCCGTCAGCCGACACGAATTGCGCGACGCCTACGCGCAGGCCGACTACCTGTTTGTACACCTCAACGACCTTGACGCCTTCAGACGGGTGCTGCCGTCCAAGCTATTCGAGTATGGCGCTACCGACAAGCCTATCCTGGCCGGTGTGTCGGGCTATGCCGCGCAGTTTATTCGTACGCATCTCGACAATACACTGCTGTTTGCACCGGGCAACGCGGCCGAACTGATACGGCTGGTCAACCAGACTCCTTACTATCGGCAGACACGCCCGCACTTCGTTCAGCAGTTTCAGCGCCGACCGATCATGGCCGACATGGCCCGGCATTGGTTGAGTCCGGCTCCTGTTTTCCAGCAGACAGCGTCGGTGCAAGCATAAAAAAGCCGACAATCCCGTAGACTGTCGGCTTACCATCAATCGTTTCGGTGCTCGGCTAGCGAATGCTCCGGCCTACCGAAATCAGTTCTTCGGCGGGAACAGCCCCAACCACTTTCCGGATAACACGACCATCGCTGTTGATGTACAGCAGCGTCGGATAAGCCTCCAGCGGATAAATCTCAGACAGGGCCGGGCCTTCACCCTTCTCCATGTCCATCTTCACGTTGATGAACTTGCTGTTGTACAGATCA
This sequence comes from Spirosoma oryzae, assembly GCF_003002825.1. Lineage (GTDB taxonomy): Bacteria > Bacteroidota > Bacteroidia > Cytophagales > Spirosomataceae > Spirosoma > Spirosoma oryzae. The sequence continues at coordinate 342,005 of NZ_PVTE01000004.1, forward strand.
CCAACAGCTTTCTGGGTGAATACTTTCTTTTGCAGCATCTTGCAAGGCCCACACCAGCTGGCGTAGGCGTCCAGGAAGATAATTTTCTTTTCCGCTTTCGCTTTTTTCAGGATGTCTTTCCACGACGCTTCGGTAAACTGAATTCCTTCTTCTTTAGCGACGGCAGCTTTGCCGGGCAACGACTTGCCGGGCAACGATTTGCCGGGCGCTGAAGCCCAGGTTCCGGCGAGTGTCACGCCAACAAGGAGAAAAACGAGCAGCCAAGTTACTTTTTTCATAGATCGACCGGCAAACCGGCATGTTAACTAGTGTCTGGATGCATAACGAATCGGCGACCTGCTTTCGTTTCTGCCGATTCTGAATATCAAAGTAAGTAAGCTCGCCAACAAAACGCAAGCCGTGGCTTTCTGCCGATTCTTTCCGAACTTTACCCCCCTGTTCGTACTGCCTCCGTTATGCCTGTCAAACAAGCCGAATTCTTCGTCAGCAACTCCGACCCAGCCAAGTGCCCCCCACCCGACCGCCCCGAATACGCATTTATCGGCCGTTCCAACGTGGGTAAGTCGTCGCTGATCAATATGCTGACGGGCCGCTCGTCGCTGGCCAAAACGTCGGGTAAGCCGGGCAAGACGCAGCTTATCAATCACTTCATTATCGACAATGAGTGGTACCTGGTCGACTTACCGGGCTATGGCTATGCGCAGGTCGGGAAAGCCGAGCGTGAGAAATTTGCCGCCCTGATCGACGGGTACCTGACGAGTCGCCCCAACCTGCTCTGCATATTCGTGCTGGTCGACTCCCGCATCGATCCGCAGCGCATTGACCTCGACTTCATGACCAACCTCGGCGAACGAGGTTTGCCGTTCGTCGTTGTTTTCACCAAGACGGAAAAATTGAGTCAGGTCAAGCTCCAGGCTGCCCTAGATCGCTACAAAGCCATTCTGCTGGAAACCTGGGAAGAAGCGCCTACCTTCTTTGTCACCTCAGCCGTAACCGCGCTGGGTCGTGAGGATATTCTGGGCTTCATTCGCCCGCTCAACGTCGAGTATCGGGCCGCCAAACAAGCCTCGCGCTGATCGCCCAACTCCGTTCGTTAATTCGCTTTAAAATCAGTAATCATCCGCCAAAAAGGCAATACGCCAGCCGAAACAGGCGTTAGTCAGTTACCAAAGTAGTTATGGAAGCCCTAAAACAGATTGCCAACATTGCCGGTCAGAGCGGCCTGTATCGTATCCTGAAACCCAGCCGCAATGGGGTCATTGTTGAAACACTTGACGACAAGAAAACCAAGACCATGATGGGCCCGACTGCCCGCGTTTCGGTCCTGAACGATATTTCTATTTACGTGGATACCGACGAACAGTCGGTGCCGCTGGCCGACGTTTTACTGGCCGTCAACGAAAAATACGGCGAAACGCTGACCGTTGATCCGAAAGGATCAAACGACGACCTGGCCGAGTTTATGGCTACCGTCGTTCCCGACTACGACCGGGAGCGCGTCCGCCCAACCGACATTAAGAAACTCATTGTGTGGTACGGTCTGCTCCGGCAGCATGCGCCCGAAATTTTCGAGAGCCAGCCCGAAGCCGACACAACCACCGAAGCACCGGCGACGGAAACCCAGCCGGACGAACAAGCCTAAGCAGTATCAGTCTACAGACTGCTCTGCACCGAATTTCATTTTTCAGTGAGAACGGAAAAGCCGCGATGACCCTTGGTTTCGCGGCTTTTTTTTGTTTTGGATGAAAGAGAAAAGACGGGAGAAGAAAGACGTAACGGTAAAAACCCCTAAATCCCCTAAAGGGGACTTTGTTCACAGACGAGCAAAGTCCCCTTCAGGGTAGGGTTGTTAAGTTCTAACCTGTTTACCCCCCAGCCCCCTAAAGGGGGAGTAGTTTGCTTGCGGAATGCTCCCCCTTTAGGGGGCTGGGGGGTATATGGGCCGTAGGGAATTTGGCCACTACCAGCGTTAAATCAAGAACTTAACAGCCCTGCCCTTCAGGGGATTTAGGGGTTTTGAGCGAACGAAACGTGCGAGTGACGCCTACGTCTTTTCTCTTTCTTCTTATCTCTTTTTTCTCAATTAATCCACCGTGCTGAGTTTGACGGTGTTGGTCCGGCGCGCCTGCGTCAGCGGCATGCTGAGCGTGTTGATAAAGATGTCGCCCGAGACCAGCTTCTTCTGACTAATCAGCGTTTGCTTGATACCTTCTACCGTTTCATCGACGGTCAGATTTGGGTTCACTTCGTACGGCATCGCCTGTACACCCCAGTACAAACCCAGCGTATTCCGCAGTTGCGCGTCTGGCGAGAACACCAGCAGATCCGCTTTGGGACGGTGGTGCGACAGCCGTACAGCCGTGTACCCCGAATTAGTGATACCGATTAGCGCTTTGGCGTTGGTGTCACGAGCCAGGCGGCAGGCACTCATCACGACGTTGTCGTTGATGGCGTTTTCGCTCGGGTTCTCGTTGACCTGCGCGTGGTAGCGATAGTAAATCTTGTCAGACGAGGTTTCCACCTGTCGGATGGTGTTCGCCATCGCTTCGACCGCCAGGATGGGGTATTTACCCGAAGCCGTTTCCGCACTCAGCATTACCGCATCGGCACCGTCGAGTACCGAGTTGGCGATGTCGTTGATTTCCGCGCGGGTCGGGCGGGGCGCGTCGATCATGCTTTCCAGCATCTGCGTGGCCACGATGACCGGCTTGGCAGCCCGGTTACACTTCTCAACCAGCATCTTCTGAATCATCGGCACCTCTTCGGCGGGCAGTTCTACCCCGAGGTCACCCCGCGCGACCATCAGGCCATCGGTGGCAGCAATGATTTCGTCGATGTTCTGGATGGCTTCCGGCTTTTCGATTTTGGCAATCACGCGGCTTTTCTTACCCCGCGACCGGATATATTCTTTGATTTCGATGATTTCCGAAGCCTCCCGTACAAACGACAGGGCAATCCATTCGGCGTCGTGTTCCAGACCAAACTCCAGATCGGCCCAGTCTTTTTCGGTCACGGCGGGCATCGACACTTTCGTGTTGGGCAGGTTGACCCCCTTCTTCGACTTCATCGGACCACCGTAGACAACTTCCGTAACGACATCGGTTCCTTCCGTCCGCAGTACGCGTACTTCCAGTTTGCCGTCGTCCATCAGGATACGCTCACCGGGATGCACGTCCTTGTACATGTCTTTGTAAGGCGTACTGACGCGCTCAGCGGTACCGACGATATCTTCGTTGGTGAAGGTCAGTTCGTTACCCGCTACGATCTGTACGCCGTCTTTACTTTCGACGTTACCGATGCGGATTTTAGGACCCTGCAAATCCTGCAATACGCAGAGGTTGAGGTTATGTTCAGCGTTGATTTCGCGAATGCGGTTCAACCGCATCAGGTGATCTTCGTGTGTACCGTGGGAGAAATTGAGCCGAAAGACATTTACTCCAGCTTGGGCCAGTGCCAGCAATTGTTCTTTCGTTTCGGAAGTCGGGCCTATCGTGGCCACGATCTTAGTTTTCTTAGACATGAGGGACGGGAAAAATTGGGCAAAATCGGGCAAAAGCCGGTGCAAAAATAACCGGCGGGGTAAATAAACAGTGGTGTTCACGGAAATTTTACCCGCTGTCCGTCGTTGCCTATCTTGCAACCCTATTCATAAACTGATGGATCTAGGATTACAAAACAAAGTCGTTGTCGTTACCGGCGGAGCACGGGGAATCGGCGAGGGAATCGTTCGAAGTCTGGCTGCCGAAGGTGCCATTCCAGTCATCGTCGGTCGTAGTGAAGTGTACAACCTAAAGCTGGTGGCAGACCTCGAAGCGGCCGGTCAGCAAGCCTTTCAGGTCGTCGCCAACCTCACCGACCCCGACGCGTCAAAGCAGGCCATCGACGCGATCATGGCACAATACGGTCGGATCGACGGACTGGTCAATAATGCGGGCGAAAACGACGGGGTTGGCCTGGAATCGGGCGACTACGAGCGCTTCATGCAATCGCTGCATAAGAACGTCGTGCATTATTACCTCATGGCTCATCACGCCCTGCCCGCTCTGAAAGCGTCGAAAGGGTCGATCGTCAATATCACATCGAAAACGGCCGATACGGGGCAGGGCAACACCTCGGCCTATGCCGCAGCCAACGGCGGTCGGAACGCGCTGACCCGCGAATGGGCCGTTGAACTGCTCAAATACGGCATTCGGGTGAATGCGGTCGTCGTGGCCGAATGCTGGACCCCGCTCTACGAACGCTGGATCGACTCGCTCCCCAATCCACAGGAAAAGCTGGCGTCGATCACGGCGCATATCCCGCTCGAAAACCGCATGACCACAACGCAGGAAATTGCCGACGCGGTGACATTCCTGGTGTCGCCCCGGTCAAGCCATACAACGGGTCAACTCGTGTACGTCGATGGCGGCTATGTTCACCTTGACCGGTCACTGGCCAACGCCGAATAGCGACAGAGAGATTAAACCTAAAAGGTTTCGAAAAATCTTTTAGGTTTGTGAATCAACACGTTATAGCCAGTACAAATCAGAACAGCAACGCCGGCAGCGTTGCTGTTCTGATTTACTACCTTTCCTGTTTGATCGAATATGTTTTACTTTTGCTATACAGCTTGCAACAGTAACTCAACGAATCGGTCGTGGTATCTCCGGCTCACCGCAAAATTATTCACGTCGACATGGACGCTTTCTACGCGTCTGTCGAGCAGCGCGACAATCCTGACCTGCGCGGTAAGCCCGTAGCGGTGGGTGGCTCGCGACAGCGTGGGGTGGTAGCCGCTGCGAGCTACGAAGCCCGGCAGTACGGCGTGTATTCGGCGATGGCCTCGTCAATTGCCGTTCGTAAATGCCCGGAACTGCTGTTTGTCAAACCCCGCTTTGACGTCTACAAAGCAGTGTCGTTGCAGATACGGGCCATCTTCGCCGACTATACCGACCTGATTGAACCGCTATCGCTGGACGAAGCCTACCTCGACGTCACCGACGCCACCGGTTCTGACCGTACCGCCACCCAACTCGCCCGTATGCTCAAAGAGCGCATCCGACAGGAAACGAACCTGACAGCATCGGCGGGCGTATCCTACAACAAATTCCTGGCGAAGCTGGCATCCGACTACAACAAGCCCGACGGGCTGTACGTCATCAAACCCCACCAGGGGCTGGACTTCGTGGCCAGACTATCGGTTGGGCAGTTTCATGGTATCGGGCGGGTAACGGCGGCAAGGCTCAACGACCTGGGCATTTTTACGGGTCTCGACCTACGCCAGCAAAGCGAAGCGTACCTGACCCAACAGTTCGGCAAAGTCGGCCACCACTACTACAGCATCGCCCGCGCCATCGACGAGCGGCCCGTCACGCCCAACCGCGCCCGTAAGTCGGTCGGCTCGGAAACAACGTTCGAGCAGGACTTGACCGACGAGCCGGATTTACTGGCGCAACTCGAACCACTGATCGACGACGTGTGGGATTACTGCGAACGAACCGCCATTCGGGGCCGGACAATTACGTTGAAGGTAAAATACAGTGACTTTCAGCAGATCACCCGCAGCCGGACCCTACTCAGCCCTGCCGTCAACCGGCCTATTATTGAGCATACGATTACGCAACTCTTACAGTCAATCCTGCCCGTCGACAAAGGCATTCGGCTGCTCGGCGTTTCCCTCTCGACCTTACAGCCGATCAACATGACACCAACAGGGCAACTGACACTGAATTGGTGATTATGGGGAAGAAAGAAGAGAGAAGAAAGAAAAAAGAACACGGTTCCTCTTTCCTCTTTCCTCTTTCCTCTTTCCTCTTTCCTCTTTCCTCTTTCCTCTTTCCTCTTTCCTCTTTCCTCTTTCCTCTTTCCTCTTTCCTCTTTCCTCTTTCCTCTTTCCTCTTTCCTCTTATTTCCGATAAATCGTCGAAGCTGCGGCCTGCGCGCTTGCCAGGATGGTCACGTCGGCGATGGTGACATGGGGCGGGGCGGTTACTGCATACACAATCGTATCGGCAATGTCTTTGGCTGATAGTGGTGTGAAGCCATCGTATACTTTTGCGGCTCGGTCGGCGTCGCCTTTGAATCGCGTGACGGAAAACTCCGTTTCTACCGCACCCGGCGCAATATTGGTCACCTTGATACCGTGCTGCGTCAGGTCGAGCCGCATACCCGCGCTCAGCGCTTCGACGGCCGCTTTCGACGCGCAATAAACCGCACCATTAGCGTATGTCTGCTTCCCGGCAATCGAACTCAGATTGACGATATGCCCCTTACCCCGGCTAACCATACCGGGCATCACGGCTCTCGACACGTAAAGCAGGCCCTGCACGTTGGCATCGATCATCAGGTCCCAGTCATCCGGATTACCGTCCTGAATAGAGTCGAGACCATGCGCGTTTCCGGCGTTGTTCACCAGCAGATCGATATCCTGCCAGTCAGCGGGCAGACCAGCAATGGCCGACTCGACGGCCGACCGGTCGCGCACGTCGAATGTAAGTGTATGCACCTCCGTTTGCCGGGCAAGCGCGCGGCTGAGTTCGTCGAGCCGGTCCTGCCGGCGACCACACAGAATAAGTCGATATTTCAAGGGGGCAAGGGCTTCGGCGGTGGCCCGGCCAATCCCCGATGTTGCGCCCGTAATCAATGCCAGCATGCGTCTGTTGCTCGTTTAGTGAGATAATTGGTCAAAATTAATCGAAAAAAAAGGCGTACTGTTTCCGAGAGCGTGAGCCAAAAACCGGCCCCAAATTTGCTTTTCGAGTAACCAGCGTTCCTGCGCTTTACTGCTTTATCCGCCTTAAAATCGACTCCTTAATGCGTACGATCACGTAACGTCCCGATCATGTCTCCCGACCTTTCAGTAGTCATCACCACCTTTCAGCAGCCAGCCCAGCTGCTAAAATGTCTTGACGCCCTGGAACGCCAGTCGCTACCCCGCCATCAGTTCGAAGTGATCGTCGTCGACGATGGCGACTCTCCGGCAACGGCTACAGCAGTCGCTTTGTTTACCCGTCAGCTTAACCAGCAGCATGGCGCTTTGGACGTTCGTTATTTACCGCAGTCTGTTCGCCGGGGTAGCGCTGCGGCCCGCAACCGGGGCTGGCAGGCCGCACGGGGCCGGATTGTCGCCTTCACCAACGGCGATTGCTTACCCCAGCCAACCTGGCTCGCCAATGCGCTGGCCTGCTTCGACGATGCGACAGAGGTTGTCACCGGTCAGTTGTGGCTTCAGCCCCCCTACGCTGATGAACCCCTCGGCCCGGACACGCTGGCTGCCGATCCGGTTAGCCTGCTGTCGGCGAACTGTTTCTGCCGGAAAACCACACTCGAACGACTGGGTGGTTTCCCGACAACGGTCACCTACAGTCGGCAGGCTGATCTTTTATTCCTGACAACACTGATTCAGCAGGCAGTACCGATCAGAAAGAGCAAAGACGTCCTCGTTGTTCAGTACATACCCGTACCACACAATTTGCCTGGCCGCTATACCCACCACCCGATGGAAGGCGCTGCCGTCACCGACGAGCAGGCCGTCCGGCAGTTTTGGGCGGAGGGCGGCACCAGCAGGCAGTCGCTTCCTGTTCACTGGGCCGCTATCAGCGGAGCAGTCATGGGGTTGATGGGGGTTCTGACGGGGGGTATTCTGATGGCGATGACCGGTTTTGGGGTATGGGTAACCCTGGCCGCCCTTTTTGGCAAACGCGAGTACCCATCAATGCAGCGACGAATGACCCTACTGACAATCGTGTGGACTCGGCTGAGTACGCCATTCGTTTCCGTCTACTGGCATCTGTACAGTGCGATCAAATACGGCGTTATGCACTGAACCGGTCGTCCGGGTATAAATGGGTTGCATTCGGCTTCTAGTACCGGCTCACCGTCGGACCGCAAACCAACGCCCTCATCCGGAACTACCACCTAACGGAATAAGTTGTTTTAACGGCCTGCCCGGTGAATCGACACCCTGCCAGCTTTACCGACAACGTTCCGTTACTCCTTCATGGATCATCTGCAACAAGAATTCAGCGTTCGCTTTTCGTACCCGATCTTTTTCACGAGCGATCTGTTTGCCACGACTAATTCGCTTTTTGCCGACTTCTTCAACAAATCGGCCGGTGCTGTCCGCCGGAAACTCCTGTTCATTGTTGATTCGGGCGTTGTCGAGGCACATCCCCAACTGCTTGATTCGATTCGGACTTACGTTGCTCAGCACGTAGCCGCGCTCGACCTGATCGATGATGTACTGGTACTGCCAGGCGGTGAGATTGCCAAGAACAGCCCCGATGCCGTCGAAACGATTGTCGACGCGATTGATCGCTACGGCGTCGACCGGCATTCGTTCGTCGTGGGTATTGGGGGTGGCTCGATTCTCGACATGGTTGGCTACGCAGCCGCTATCTCGCACCGGGGCATCCGCCACGTTCGTATTCCGACGACCGTTTTGTCGCAGAACGATTCGGGCGTGGGCGTCAAAAACGGGGTGAATTACCGGGGTAAGAAAAACTTTCTCGGCACGTTTGTCCCCCCCGTCGCGGTGTTCAACGACAGTACGTTTCTAACGACACTCGATGATCGCGACTGGCGGGCCGGTACGGCTGAAGCGATTAAAGTAGCGCTGATCAAAGACCGCGCGTTCTTCGACTGGCTCGACACCAACGCGACGGCACTGGCCCAGCGCGACCTACCGGCGATGCAGTATCTGATTCACCGCTGCGCCGACCTGCACCTGAAGCACATTGCCGGGGGCGACCCATTTGAGATGGGATCGTCGCGCCCGCTGGACTTCGGCCACTGGAGCGCACACAAGCTCGAACAACTGACCGACTTCGAATTACGGCATGGCGAGGCCGTAGCCATCGGCATTGCCCTCGACACACTGTACTCGCAGCAGCTGGGCTGGCTCAGCGAAGCCGACGCCGACCGGGTGCTGAACCTCATGCGTACACTGGGCTTCTCACTCTACCAACCCATGCTCGACGCCAACGATAGCGCCGACGTGCTGAAAGGACTCGCAGAATTTCGCGAACACCTTGGCGGTCAGCTCACGATCATGCTCCTGACAGGTCTCGGCACTGGCGTTGAAGTACACGAAATGGATGACAGCCGTATCCGGCAGGCCATTGCTCAGTTGAAACGCACCGAATCTCAACCCGCATGAAAACGGACATTGGCCACCTCGGGTACTGTACCAATATCCACCCCGGCGAGAGCTGGGCCGATCATTTCGCCGAACTGCAACGCGCGATTCCGGCCCTGAAAGCCCAATTGCCGCTGTCGGAAGACGGTAGTCAGCCCCGGCCGTTTGGTATCGGACTGCGCCTGTCGAATCAGGCTAGTGAAGAACTGGAGCAACCCGAAAACCTGATCGCCTTTCAACACTGGCTGGCCGACAACGACTGCTACATCTTCACGATGAACGGATTTCCGTACGGTGGCTTTCACCACACGGTCGTGAAAGATCAGGTCCATGCGCCCGACTGGACCACCGAAGCACGGGTTGAGTACACCAAGCGGCTATTCCGGTTGCTGGCTATTCTACTGCCGGTCGATGAGCTGGGGAATGCAATCCAGGGTGGCATTTCGACCTCGCCCCTTTCGTATCGGCACTGGTTTGAGTGGAACCAGCCAGCCGCTCGTGATTACCTGTTTTCGCAGACGACGCAGAACCTGCTCGAAGTGGTAGCGGAGCTGATTACGCTGCGGCAACAGACCGACCGACTGATGCACCTCGATATCGAACCCGAACCCGACGGTCTGCTCGAAACAACCGACGAGTTTATCGCCTGGTACACCGATTACCTGCTTCCGATGGGTATCGAGCAACTGACAGAGCAGTTTGGCCTGACCGACGAGGCTGCCGAAACGGCTATCTGCGAACACGTGCGGCTCTGTTACGACGTTTGTCACGCAGCAGTTAGCTACGAACGGCCGGTCGACGTGCTCGATAAACTGAAAAAATACGGACTACGTGTCGGGAAAGTACAGATTAGCGCGGCCCTGAAAGCCGACTTCCCGGCGGATAACGCGACCGAACGCGCAGCCGTTAAGGAAACGTTTGCCCGGTTCAACGAGCCGACCTACCTGCATCAGGTGGTGGCGCGAACGACGGCTAATCAACTGCTCCGTTTCGCCGATTTACCCGATGCGCTGGCGGCCTTCGACGACACCCATGCCGAGTGGCGGGCGCATTTTCACGTACCCCTGTTCGCCGACGGGTACGGGCAGCTTCACTCGACCCGCGACGCCATTACGGAGGTGATTCAACTGCAAAAGAAACGATCGTTTACCAATCAGTTTGAAGTCGAAACGTACACCTGGGACGTACTACCAGCCGAACTGAAAACCAACCTCGTCGACTCCATCGCCCGCGAACTCAGTTGGGTGGCGAAGCAGCTATAACGTTTACGGTATACAGTTTTCAGTTTACGGTCGTTTGTCACAGTCAGCATCCAGCACAGGCCTTTTCTCCAGGATGGGTGCTGCAGTCGACAGACAGATTGTAGCAGGCGTTCCCTTTGCACGAAGTAGCTGATACGTAAACCGGTAGCGTTCCCAATGAGTAATCCGCCGTTGTAACCCGCTTCACGAACAAGAACCGAAAACAGTAAACCGTATACCAACAATGCAAAAGACCGTAGTAATCGACGTTGTGGGCCTGTCGTACTCGCTGATTGGCGAACACACCCCCTTCCTGAAGCAGTGGATGGCGAACCGGAATCAGGCCACCATCGACCCGATGCTCCCCGCACTGACAACGTCGGTGCAGTCGACCTACGTTACGGGTAAGTGGCCCAGCGAGACAGGCATCGTCGGCAACGGCTGGTACGACCGGACCGATGCCGAAGTGAAGATGTGGAAGCAGTCGAACAAACTGGTATCGGGTGAAAAAATCTGGGACCGCGCACGGCAGCAGGACCCGTCGTTTACGGTGTCGAAAATGTTCTGGTGGTACAATATGTACTCCTCGGCCGATTATTCGGCAACGCCCCGCCCGCAGTATCCATCGGACGGCCTGAAAATTCCGGATTGTTACACGCAACCCGCCGACCTGCGCGACCGGCTGCAACAGGAACTGGGTACATTTCCCCTGTTCCATTTCTGGGGTCCACAAACGACCATCAAAAGCTCGCGCTGGATTGCCGACGCGTCGATGCTGGTCGACAAATGGCACGACCCGACGCTTACGCTGATCTACCTGCCGCACCTCGACTATTGCCTGCAAAAATTCGGTGAGGATACGACGAAAATAGCCAGCGACCTGCGCGAGATCGATGACGTCTGCCGCGACCTGATTCAGTATTACGAGCAAAAGGGCGCTGAAATCGTCGTGCTGTCGGAGTACGGCATTACCAACGTCAACCGCCCCGTTCACCTGAACCGGATTTTGCGTGAAGCCGGCATGATTCGCTACCGGGAAGAGCGCGGCCTTGAATTGTTCGACGCTGGAGCATCACCTGCCTTTGCCCTGTCAGACCATCAGGTCGCCCATGTGTATGTCAACGACCCCTCGGTGTACGACCAGGTCCGGACTTTGCTGGAAAAGACGCCCGGTGTTGAACGCGTACTCGACCGCGCGCAACAGAAAGCCGAACATATCGATCACGAGCGGGCCGGCGACTTTGTCGTCGTGGCCGATGCCGACAGCTGGTTCACGTACTATTATTGGCTCGACGATGCCCGCGCGCCCGACTTCGCCCGGCTGGTAGCCATCCACCAGAAACCCGGCTACGACCCCGCCGAGATGTTTATGGACCAGACAAACCCGCTGATTAAGTTGAAAGCCGGGTATAAACTGGGACGTAAGCTGCTGGGCTTCCGGTATCTGATGAACGTTATTTCACTGGATGCAACCCTGGTCAAGGGATCACACGGCCGTACCGGAACGGCTCCGAAACACCATCCCGTTTTCATCAGCAACCGACAAACACCTAACCGACTGACGGCCGTTGATGTGTACGACCTGTTGTGGGAGATTCTGACAGCACCGGTCACGGCCTGACGTCAACGCCATTCACGGGCAGCCGTAAAATAGCCAGCGCAGGCTGTCAGGTCATGAAAAGGAACCGGACATCTTGCGTTGAAGCGGGGCCGTTCGTACCTTAGAATCAGCGTCAAGGCCAGTCAAACCGGTGCTCATGAAAGCGATTCTAGTTCTATCCTCTTTGTTGGCCGTGAGCTGTGCGTCGAACCGGCCCGCAGCCACCAACGCACCCACGGACGGGGCGGAGTACTACCAACTCAATCAGTCGGGCTTGCCGGCGTCGTCAAGGCTTTACCCTGATCCCCAGGGTGGGTTGGGCCATTCGCAGGACCCCGACATTCGCGTTACCGACATCCGCCTGACGGCCAGCTATACGGTCGTCTACATGACGTTTGCCAAAGATCCCAACAGTCGCGACGGTAGCTACTTCGGTACCAGCAGTATCTCGTTCAACCCAAAGGCGAAGCTGGCTTCGGGCGACGGGCGTAAAACCTACGCGCTCGTTAAAGCCGATGGCATTCCGATGTCGCCCGATACCCGCGATATCAAGAATGACGAGCGTGTAGCGTTCGTGCTTTATTTCGAACGGCTGGATGAAGGCGTCGAACACTTCGACTTGTTTGAGTGCCAGAGCGATAACCAGAACTCCTGCTTCAACGTAGCGGGACTGGCGGTTGAAAACCCCGCGCGCCCGACACCCGCCAAGCTACGTTGATGCGTATTTTCCCATCATGTATACACCGAACACCAACGACGAACGTTACTAGTAGATAGTCTCTGTTTGTCGATTGTCTTTTAGTATGTTCTTTTCCTCGATTTACCAACGCGTTAGCCGGCTCTACCGCCCGGCCTGTCTCCTGTTTCTCTTTTCATCGATCAGCCTGCTGGCACTCGCCCAGACCAACCTCTCGTTCCACCTTCTCAGTGGCTATCTGCTGAGTCCTGACGCCAAAATCAACAAGGGCAAGGCGACCCTGTTTGTCTTTCAGGAAGCCGACACATTTGCGGATACCTTCAAACCGGCGACAACAACCAGTAAGCGCCCGGAATTACCCAACTTCAAACGGGACATGGTCATCGGTATCGCGACGCCAGCCACCAGTAAGCCACCCCGCCTATCGGTTAGCCGGGTTTTTGTGCAGGATTCGACGCTTACTGTCCGGTACATACGCCTGGCGGACACGACCAAACAGACACAAACCTCCGTTGTGCAGCCAACGCTGGTGTTCAGTATACCAAAACAGAGCGTTTTACGGGCCCGTTTAATAGAAAATGGCAAATTAATTCAGACGATAAAGCAGACAGAATCAGCTACTAACTGATTTCGTACGGGCAGCTGCGTGGCTTGTTCCGTTGACGATTGCGTCAATAAGTAGTATCTGGACCCGTTTTTGCTGAAAACTAACGGAAAGCTGCGGTGCAAAATCCCTGTTACACTGTCTGATAATCCTGTCAAACGCACTAATCTGTTTTCCGAATACGGCGTATGTATGTGCAATGCGTAGGGTTAGCCGTGTAATGCGGGCGGCCTCTTATCCGCACGTTAAGTGAATGACTACTGTGTTCGTTTGTCTGTCTTTATTGCTGGAGCTGGCGTGTGCTTACGTGTACATACGCGACGCCGTAACTACCCGACAAAGCCAGTCCCAACGTATCGTACTGCTCCTTTTCGGCATGGTCTTCGGCAGCATGGCCGTGGTGCTTGCGTACTGTCTGCTGGCAAGCTAACGAATCCGAACTGACTACCCGCCCATCGGTGTTCGGGTGTATAAGGTAATGCATCGCGGGGCGACCCGTCGTGGCCCCGACCGATTTACCTATCTTTGCCTTTACTTTCATATTATACCCCGCCTGGCCACCTACACGACTAGCTGGCCGGTCGATTAATTATAGCAGGCGTGACTTATCAGCAATACGACTCCCTCGACTACGCTAAACTCGCAGCCGAGGTTCTGACCTACTGGAACCAGAATCAGGTGTTTGAGCAGTCCGTTGCCCACCGCGACGGCCAACCCACGTTTACGTTTTTTGAAGGCCCGCCTTCGGCCAACGGTACACCGGGTATTCACCACGTCATGGCCCGGACGATCAAGGACATTTTCTGCCGGTACAAAACGTTGCAGGGTTTCCAGGTCAACCGAAAGGGGGGCTGGGATACGCACGGGCTGCCGATCGAACTACAGGTCGAAAAAGAACTGGGTATCACCAAAGATGACATCGGCAAGACGATCAGCGTTGAAGAGTACAACCGCCGATGCCGTGAGACGGTCATGCGGTTTACGGATCAGTGGAACGACCTGACCCAGAAAATGGGCTACTGGGTCGATCTGGACAACCCATACGTCACGTACAAAAACGAATACATCGAGTCGGTCTGGTGGTTGCTGAAACAGTTATACGACCAGAATCTGCTGTACAAAGGCTACACCATTCAGCCCTTCTCGCCCAAAGCCGGGACGGGTCTCAGTTCGCACGAGCTGAATCAGCCGGGGACTTACAAAGACGTTCGCGACACAACCATCGTTGCCCAGTTTCGGGTAAAACTGACGGGCAAATCGGGTTATCTGTTCGACAGTGCCGACTCGGACGAGGTCTTTATCCTGGCCTGGACAACCACGCCCTGGACGCTACCCGCCAACTCAGCCCTGACCGTCGGCAAGGACATCGAGTACGTGTTGATCAAGACGTTCAACGCCTATACCTTCCAGCCGATCAACGTCGTACTGGCTAAGGCACTGGTTGGCCGGTGGTTCAACGAGAAAGCCCGCGTTGACTCGCCCAACGATCCGGCCTTCGACGCGTACCAACCTACTGAAAAAAATATTCCCTGGGCGTACATCGACATCCCCGGCCTGAAAGGTGAACACCTGCTCGACATCGAATATGAGCAGTTGATGCCGTATGTCCAGCCCGATGCACCAGCCTTCAAAGTTATTGCCGGTGATTTCGTCACGACGGAAGACGGTACGGGTATCGTGCATACCTCGCCGACCTTCGGTGCCGACGACTTCCGCGTTGCGCAGGCAGCGGGCATTCCGGCTATCCTGGTAAAAGACGAAACCGGTAAGGAAGTCCCCATCGTGGACCGGCAGGGTCGTTTTGTGTCAGAAATTACCGACTTCGCCGGTCGGTATGTCAAGGAAGAATATTACAGCGACGAAGAGCGCGACGAGCCGGAATTCAAACCAACCGACGTACTGATCTCGATCAAGCTGAAGCAGGAAAACAAAGCGTTCCGGGTTGAAAAGTACGAACACCCGTACCCGCACTGCTGGCGCACTGACAAGCCGATTCTATACTACCCGCTCGACAGCTGGTTTATTCGCACGACGGCGAAGAAAGACCGGCTCGTTGAACTGAACAAGACGATCAACTGGCAACCTGAAAGCACCGGTACCGGCCGCTTCGGCAACTGGCTCGAAAACCTCGTCGACTGGAACCTCAGCCGCAGCCGCTACTGGGGTACCCCCCTACCAATCTGGCGCAGCGACGCTGGCGATGAAGTGTGTATTGGCTCGATCGATGAACTGACAAGCCGGGTTAAAGAGGCTGCCGATTCCGGTAAGCTGACCGACGAGCAAAAGGAGAAGAACAATCAGTTTATTGCCAAGGCGGTATCAGACAAAGAAAACTTCGATCTGCACCGCCCGTACGTTGACGAAATCTACCTGATTTCGGAATCGGGCAATGTTATGCAGCGCGAGCCGGACCTGATCGACGTGTGGTTCGATTCGGGTGCGATGCCCTACGCGCAGTGGCACTACCCGTTCGAGAATAAAGACAAAATCGACAACGGTACGGCCTTCCCGGCAGACTTCATTTCGGAAGGTGTCGATCAGACGCGGGGCTGGTTCTTTACGCTCCACGCCATCGCCGGTATGCTGTTCGATTCGGTCGCGTTTAAAAACGTCGTGTCGACAGGGCTGGTCCTCGACAAGAACGGCAACAAAATGTCGAAGCGGCTGGGTAACGCCGTCGACCCGTTCGCGACGCTGGCGCAGTACGGCCCCGACGCAACGCGCTGGTACATGATTACCAACGCCGAGCCGTGGGACAACCTGAAGTTCAACCTCGATGGTGTCGGCGAAGTACAGCGGAAACTGTTCGGCACGCTGTCGAACACGTATAATTTCTTCGCGCTGTACGCTAACCTCGATAAGTTTACGGTGGGCGCGGCCGGTGCAGGCAATTCGGTACCGGTGGCCGAACGGCCCGAACTCGACCGCTGGATTCTGTCGAAACTTCAGTCGCTGATACTGGAGGTAGAAGGGCAGTTCGATAGCTACAACCCCACCAAGGCGGGTCGGGCTATCCAGGACTTCGTCAACGATCAGTTGTCGAACTGGTACGTGCGGCTGTCGCGCCGGCGTTTCTGGGCAGGCTCGGCGCACGAAGGAGCGCAGATGACCACCGACAAGCAGGCAGCGTACGAAACGCTGTATACCTGCCTGACTACCGTGGCTCAGTTGATGTCGCCCATCGCGCCGTTCTACGCCGACTGGCTGTACCGCAACCTGACCGAAGATGCCAGTTCGGTGCATTTGACCGACTTCCCCCAAGCCGATCAGGCGCAGATCGATGCCGATCTGGAAACGTCAATGACGCTGGCACAGCAGGTATCGTCGCTGGTACACTCGCTGCGGAAAGGGCACAAGCTGAAAGTGCGGCAACCGCTGAGCCGGGTATTGATCCCCGTGCTCAACCCGACAACGCGTCGGCAGATCGAACACGTTGCACCGATTATCAAATCGGAGGTGAACGTCAAGGAAGTCGAGTTTATCGACGACGCCAGCGGCATTCTGAAGAAGCGCGTCAAGCCGAACTTTAAAGCACTGGGCCCACGCTTCGGCAAGCAGATGAAAGACGTAGCTGCCGCCATCACGGCCATGGACGAGTCGCAACTGGCCCAGTTGGAGCAACAGGGTACCATCGACCTGACGCCGTTCACGATTCAACTCAGCGACGTTGAGATTCAGACGGAAGACATTCCGGGCTGGCTGGTTGCCAGTGAAGGCGGCCTGACGGTTGCGCTCGACGTAACGGTTACGGATGAGCTCCGGCGCGAAGGCATTGCTCGCGACTTCGTGAACCGGATTCAGAACCTGCGCAAAGACATGCAATTCGACGTAACCGATAAAATCACGATTGAAATCGGGCAAACCGACGCCCAGTTGATCGACGCGATCGAAGCTAACCGGCCCTACATTCAGCAGGAAGTACAGGCCGTATCCCTACAAGTCGTACCCGATCTCAACGGCGCGTCGACCGAAGTGGAAATTGACGAATTCCGGCTACGGGTGCTGATCGGTAAGAGTTAAGCAGCCTGTTGAAGAATAACCAGCCCGGTCTACTCAACGAGTGTAGACCGGGCTTTTTCTTTTTTAGAAACTACGTCGGATCTTTACTTTTTACCCATTTTCCTACCGTTTAGTTTATTTTTTGTTACTAAATAATAATATTATAAATATAAATGTACTAATAACTAGTTGTCGGCATAGCATTTGTAATCTAACGAAGATATACGGCTAACTGGATGACTAGCTAGTTGATCGTACATCTGGCGGTAGCACAAACCGCTTTATCCAACTAAAAACATTACAGCGTTAGTGCAGCCATTCGGTGGCCTATCGCCTTTACCGTACCGCTTACTTATGATAGAGCCTCTACAAACGTCTTTACAGTCGTTCGTAAACAGTTACAAAGCTGTGATGTGGCGACTGCGCGAGTGCCCACTCAATGACGAACAGCTAGCAGCAGCCATTGGCGTCAGCAGCAGCGTGATTCGTAGCCGCCGATCCAAGCCTGACCTTTGGAAATTGTCCGACATCAACCGGTTGTCGGTTTATTTTACCATGCCGACAACCGCCTGTAGCCAGCTCGACCAGTTGTTGAAAGAGTTACCGCAACAATGGGTGTCGCTACCCATGCGCGAACGCCGACGCTACGAACGGCTACTGCCCGTCAAGAAATCGCAGTTTCATGCGTACAACCTGAGCGACTGGCCGGTCCACCATTTGCTGAAAATGCATCAGAATCTGATTCTGAACGACGAGTTAGCCTCCTGATCCGGTACCCGCTCCGCAAGGGTGGGTGACAACCGGGGTGCTGGTAATTCCAGCCCCCGGTTTATTTTTGTCATGTAATTCATCCCCGTAGCATGACAAACCTGTTTACCCGCCTTCTTCTGGTGTACCTGATTGGCTGTGTGCCAGCACTCGCACAAACTGTCCAGCTGGTGCGCGGCCCGTATATTCAGGTTGTTACGCCGACCTCAGCCATCGTACGCTGGCGTACCAGTCAGCCCACCGTTGGACGCTTGTGGTACGGAACATCGCCGACGTCACTCAGCAGCGAACAGCGAGAAACGCAGGCAACGCAGGAACACGTCATCACCGTCAGCGGGTTGCAACCCGCCACCCGCTACGCCTACGCGATCGGTTTCGACGACACCAAACTGGCATCGGGGAACGATTACTACATCCCAACCGCGCCGACCACCGGCAGCACGCACCCGTTCCGCATCTGGGCGCTGGGCGACTTCGGTATCGGCAGCGACAATCAAAAGCAAGTTTATCAGGCACTGCGCAACGCGACAACCAACCGCACCCCGGACCTGTGGGTCTGGCTTGGCGACAACGCGTATTGCTGCGGTACGGACGATCAGTACCAGCAATACGTCTTTGACCTGTACGGCCCTTCGCTACGCAACATTCCTATCTTCCCGACGCCCGGTAACCACGACTACGCCGACAGTCGCACCAATTTCGACATTGCCTATTACAAGCTTTTTTCGTTTCCAACGCAGGGCGAAGCGGGGGGCGTTCCGTCGGGATCGAAGTCGTATTTCTCGGCCAACTACGGTAATGTTCACCTGATTTCGCTGGATTCGCAGGCGCAGGAAGACGGCATCTACCGGCTCTACGACACCACCAGCCGGCAGGTTCAGTGGCTAAAACGGGATCTGGCCACCAACAAACTACCGTGGACGATCGTCATTTTTCACCACCCGCCCTACAGCAAAGGCGGGCATGATTCCGATACGGAAGATCAGATGGCGATGATTCGCCGAAACCTGACGCCTATCCTCGAACGCTATGGCGTCGACCTGGTGATGAACGGCCACAGCCACGGCTATGAGCGCTACTACCGGCTGAAAAACATGACGGGTTTTGCCGACACCTACAAAGCCGACGTCAACAGAGCCGAAACGACCACCGGCCGCTACGATGGCTCGGCAAACTCCTGCCCGATTCTGATGAAAGGACAGGGGACGGTCTACGTGGTCAACGGGTCTGGGGGTGCGCTGGGGGGGCAATCGCCTGGCTTTCCGCATCCGGCTACGGTCTACGCCAACACCTACGTGGGTGGGTCGATGTTGCTCGACGTGAACGATAACCGGCTCGATGCACAGCTGATTCTGTCGGATGGCACCTCGCCCGACCGGTTCACAATCATCAAGAATACGAATAAAACAACCTCACTGACCGCCGAATACGCAGACACCCTGGCCTTGCAGGCGTCGTGGCCCGGCGTGAATTCGCCAGCGGCTTCTACCCCTAACGCAGCCGACAACATATATCGCTGGCCTACCGGCGCAACCAGCCGTGCTATTCGGTACCCAGCCAACCGGGCAGGCACCTACACCATCGACGTTACCGATGATAAGCAATGTCTCGTCGACAAGTTCACCCTGACGGTCTCTGCGCAGCCCCGCCTGACGACCCGTACGGCTACGACGGCCTGTGCAGGCAGCACAATTCCGGTCACGGCCTCGCCCGAAAACACAACCAAAGCCACGGGCTGGCAGTACGACGTTTTGTTGTCCGACGCGTCCGGCAGTTTCGCCACGGAGCGGGTTGTTGGTAGCGGATCGATCAATTCGTTACAGGCAAACCTACCAGCCGACATAGCAGGCAGTGGCTATCGACTGCGGGTACGGGCACGGGGCATAAACTACGCGGAGCTGGTTGCCAGCGACGCCATCACCATTCGCTCAGCACCAACGGCTACGTTGACAGGTTCGAGCACGGTGGTACAGGGTACACCCACTTCCTTAACGCTAACCTTCACCGGCGATGCCCCCTGGCAGGGTACCCTCTCCGATGGTACAGCTTTTTCAGCCACCAGTTCACCAATAGCCTTGACGATTTCCCCCGCTCGGACAACTACCTACTCGATCGCGTCGCTGCGCAATGGCTGCGGCACGGGTACAGTAACGGGACAAAGCACGGTAACGGTACTTATTCCAACCGAAACAGAAGCCTTTGCCGGTGGTCAATTGTCGCTTTTCCCCAACCCGACAAAAGACAACGTCCAGCTAAAACTGACCACGACTCAGGTGAACCCAATCAGCGTAGTCCTGCGAGACGTGCAGGGCCAGACACTGTACCAGCAACAGTTCAGCCCGGCCAACACACTAACGACGACCATCCCGATTACGGCCCCAACAGGTACCTACCTGCTTTCAGTAACCGTCGGTACGCAGACGATCACCCGAAAAGTGGTGAAAGAGTAGATTCTATGGTAGTACTGCGGAAAAGTCAGGCACTGGTCTCCTGGGAAATTGGTCATTTGCCTCAGCTAGTGCTTGTAACCGTCATAGGATAAGGAGCATTTATTGCAATGCTGACGAGAACGAGTTAACTGACAAACTACATTAATGCTATTCCCGCGATAATTGTATTATTCTTATAAGTGTTGCTCATAAAATTTATGTCAAGGGATTAAAACAAGATCAATCGCCCCATAAAAGCCCTAGAAAGGAACAGGATTGTAAATTGGAAAGGGAAGAGAAAAGTCTGATGTTATGTTAAGCGATTATTCGTAGAGTGTGTGGACAATCATAGTAAACTTAGCGAATAGTATGACCTTTGTGGTATGAAACGCTACGAGCTGTCTGATCAACAATGGACCCGAATT
>NZ_PVTE01000005.1 GCF_003002825.1 Spirosoma oryzae
GCAGCGGCCGACCGCCCTTCAGGGGATTTAGGGGTAAAAAAGCTCCTTTGCGAAGTGCTCGGTTTTGAAGGCTCAAAACCCCTACAAGGTTAGCCTTTAGGGGGCGGGGGGTATTGTTAGCCGAAGGAAATTTGGCTTCTGGTAGTATTAAATCAAGAACTTAACAACTCTGCCCTTTAGAGGATTTAGGGGTGGAAGTGGCCTGCAAATTACACGAGCAAGACCCGGAAAAAGCAGTCCCAACGCGCTGCCGTGGGGTTATTACAGACAATCAACATCGGCGACGATACTGACCTGGCGTAAGCCTTTGTCTGTCAGAATGTCGTTGATGCGTTCCTGGATGAAGGCTTTCACCGCTTTGACGTTCACTTTGTCGCGTTCGAGCTTGATCAGAATGTCGTACAGAAACTGGTTTCGGATACGCTCGATCAGTGGCTCTTCCGGGCCTAGTACACGACTACTGCCGAGCGCGTCGGTTAGTTCGGCCGCGAGCCGGTCGGCGGCCTGCTGACTGATGCGCTTGTCGGTATGCCGAATCGTGAGTTTGATTAATCTGGAGAAGGGCGGGTAATTGAAATTCTGTCGCTCCTGAATCTCTTCTTCGTACAGCCCGATGTAGTCGTTCTGAATGATGCGCTGCAGTATCGACTGCTGCGGATTGGCCGTCTGAATCAGTACGGTTCCCTGCCGCCCCGCCCGACGCCCCGCCCGGCCACTGACCTGCGTGAGCATCTGAAACGAGCGCTCTGTTGCCCGGAAATCGGGGAAACGAATCAGCCGGTCGGCGTCGAAAATACCGACCAGACTCACGTTGTCGAAGTCGAGTCCTTTGGTAATCATCTGCGTACCGACCAGAATATCGATGCCCCCCGTTTCGAACTCCTGAATGATCTGCTGGTAGGCGTTCTTGGCGCGGGTGGTGTCGAGGTCCATCCGCAGAATTTTTGAGTCGGGAAAGAAAATCTGGAGTTGATCTTCCAGCTTCTCGGTGCCGAACCCAATCGTTTTCACCTTCGTAGAGCCGCAGGCCGGGCAGGTGCGCGGTACCTGTTCCTTGTGGCCGCAGTAATGGCACCGCAGTTCGGCGTCGCGTTGGTGGTAGGTCAGGCTGACGGCACAGTTGTCACATTCGGCGGTCCAGTCGCAGTCTTCGCATTGCATGTAGGGCGAATAACCCCGGCGGTTCTGAAACAGAATACTCTGCTCCCGACGCTCCATGTTCTGGCCCAGCGATTCCAGCAGCACCGACGAAAACTCCTGTTTCATGCTTTTCTGCTGCTTCTCCCGCTTCGTGTCGACCAGCCGGATGTCGGGTAGGGTCGCGTTGCCGAAGCGATTGAATAGCTCAACCAGTCCATAGCGCCCCTGTTTGGCCTGGTAGTAGGTTTCCAGCGCGGGCGTGGCCGAGCCCAGCAGTACCTTGGCCTGTTGCCAGTGCGCCAGCATAATCGCCACGTCGCGGGCGTGGTAGCGGGGGGCGGGGTCGTGCTGCTTGTAGGACGTCTCGTGTTCTTCGTCGACGATAAGCAGGCCCAGGTTGTCGAACGGCAGAAACACCGACGACCGAACCCCGACCACAAACTGATAGCGGCCCGATATGACACCTTTCCAGACTTCGACGCGTTCGTTGTCGGAAAACTTGGAGTGGTAAATGCCCATCTTGTCGCCGAATACGCGTTGCAACCGCACGACGATCTGCGTGGTCAGGGCAATTTCGGGCAGGAGGTAGAGTACCTGCGAACCCCCGCTCAGCGCCTGCTGAATGAGGTTGATGTACACCTCTGTTTTACCGCTACCCGTGATACCATGCAGCAAGACAACATTGCGGCTTTCGAACTGGGCCATGATGTCGTCCGACGCGCGCTGCTGGTATTCCGTCAGGCGGATTTCGGCTTGCGGTACGTGGGCGTCGGCGAAGCGCGGCTGGATGACCTCGAACGTTTCGAAGACCTGGTTTTTGACGAGCGTCGCCAGCGATGACTGCGACAGTTCGTCGTCCTGATTCAGAATCGTTTTGTCGAGTCCTTTCTGGTTCAATTCGGGGCTGCGCTGCATCGGTACGTGGCTGAGGTACCGCATCACTACTTCCTGCTGCTTCGGCAGTTTTTCGAGCCGTTGCAGCAGTACCAGCAGTTGCTCGCGCTCTTCGTAGTTGCGGTGCAGCCGGATCTTGCGCACCATTTTCGGGATGTACTTTTCCTTGACTTCCTCGAATACGATCACGGCCTGCTTCCCAACCAGCGACTTGATCAGCGCCGGTACGTTGGTGCCTTCGCCCGCCAGTCGACCCAGTTCGTCGTAGGAGAGGGCGGGCTGTTTTTTTAGCTCGGCCAGCAACACGGCTTCGAAGTCGGTGAGCAGTTCGGGATAATCGAAATCGGGGTTGTACTGCACCTTCGACTGACTCGAAATTTTCAGGCCCGACGGTAGCGCGATGTTCATCACCTCGCCAATCGTGCACATATAGTACTCGGCCATCCACCGAAACAGCTCGAGCTGATACCCCGTCACGAGCGGATATTCGTCGAGCACTTCGCTGATGTAGCGGGCCTGATAGGCGGTCGGGGGCGAATTGTGCAGTTTGGCAACGATCGCGGTCAGGACGCGGCTGTTCTTCTTGCCGAACGGTACGATTACCCGCGCGCCGATGCGGAGCAGGTCGGCCATGCCGCGTGGGACGCGGTAGGTAAACAGCCGGGGAACGGGTATCGGCAGAATCAGGTCGGCGAAAACCGTGACTTCGTCGGTATCTAGGGTTGAAAAAAGTGAGTAATCGGCGGTTTCCACAAGTTGAGTGCGGGCGGTACGTCAGGTAAATATACAAAACCCCATCCGCCCCCCGCTAATTCCGATCCGTAGAAAAAAGGCGAGGTTGTAGCCCGAACCAGCCTGTAGCCCAGACGTCCACGTCTGGTAGCCGTTAGGCTAGCTTCTGTATGCGGCAGCTGTGTTGGCCTGACGGCCTCCAGACGTAGACGTCTGGGTTACAAAATTTACGCCTTGAAAAACCTTTGTAAATAGACCGACTGTTATCAGTTTGTAGAATGACGCGAATGCGCTGAATTGACCATGGAAAACGAGCAACTATACGACGTACTAATTGTGGGGGGAGGCCCCTGCGGCCTGGCTGCGGGCATCGAAGCGCAGAAGGCAGGCCTGTCGCATCTGATTCTGGAAATGGGTAGCCTGACCGAGTCGATTCGGCAGTACCCGCGTCGGATGCGTTTTTTCTCGACGGCCGAAAACATCGAAATCGGTGGATTGCCGTTCCCTATTTCGGGCGTAAAAGCCGGGCGCGACGAAGCCCTGCAATACTACCGCAAAGTGGCGGCTTACTATAAACTGAACTTCAAGCTGTTCCAGAAGGTCGACACCGTCACGAAAGAAGGTGATGTTTTTACCGTGACGACAGCGATGGGCGACTCGTTTCTTGCCCGTAAGGTCATCATGGCGACGGGCTATTTTACCCGTCCCCGCTGGCTGGGTATTCCCGGCGAAGAGCAGGACCACGTATCGCATTACTACGACGAGCCGTTTAAATACTCGTTCACAAACGTAGTGATCATTGGCGCGTCGAACTCGGCGGTCGAAGCGGCCCTGGAGCTGTATCGGCACGACGTCAACATCACGGTTGTACACCGGGGGGAAGACTTCCGTAGCACGGTAAAATACTGGCTGGTACCCGACGTGAAAAACCGAGTGAAGGAAGGCAAGATCAAGACGATGTTCGACTCGGTCGTGACGGCGATCGGAACGGATACGGTAACGGTTAACAACCTGAAAACGGGCGACGAAACCCAACTCCCCGCCGATTTCGTGCTGGTCCTGACGGGGTACATCCCCGACGCAGATCTGTTGCGCCGATGCGGTATCGAACTGGACCCCGACACGCAGGTACCGGTTTACAACAAAGAAACCTTTGAGACAACCGTGCCGGGGCTGTACGTCTGCGGAACGGTGATGGCGGGAATTCACACGGAGAAGGTGTTTATCGAGAACGGTCGCGAACATGCGCAGGCCATCATCGACCATATCGTCGGCCGCGAAATTCACCAGGTCAAAGAGCTGATCCAGCGGATTTAATTGTCGACGGGATTATCATTTTTTTGACAGGATTACAGGATTAGCCTGATTTCGATTGGCTGCACAAACCGATAAGACGGATATTGCAGTGTCAAGCGAGGTTTTGATAGTCGGATCGAAACGTCAGTTTGATCCGATATAGCGGAAAAGAGAAATCCCGTCAATCCTGTAATCCTGTCAAAAAAATGCCCATTCGCCTGCTTGTTGCCTGCCTGCTGCTGTCGCTGACCACGTTTGCTCAAACGCCCGCCAACGACTGGACAAACCGCTACTGGACAGCAAAATGGATTGCCTGTCCGGGGGCACCTGCCAGGCAGTACGGCGTCTATCACTTTCGCAAGACGATCAGCTTGCCGCAGAAGCCGACACGTTTTCTGGTGCACGTATCGGCCGACAACCGGTATCAGCTATTCGTCAACGGCAAACGCGTAGCCCTCGGTCCGGCCCGCAGCGACCCGCAACACTGGTACTATGACAGCATCGATCTGGCTCCCTTCTTACAGGCGGGGTCGAACACGCTGGCGGCACTGGTCTGGAACATGGGCGAGGGAATGCCGGTGTCGCAGACAAGCTACCAGACGGGTTTTATCGTGCAGGGCGATACCGATGCGGAGAAGCTGGTTAACACCGACAACAGTTGGAAAAGCTACCAGAACCGGGCCTACGCACCCATCAAAAACGACATACCCAAACTGCGGACCTATATCGTCGTTGGCGAGGGTGATCGGGTCGATGCCGTGCAGTATCCGTGGGGCTGGGAACAGGCTACGTACAGCGATGCGGACTGGAAACCGGCGCAGCAACTGTGGTTTCAGGCTAAACCGCGTGGCTTCGGTACCGACGGTAACTGGCAGTTGATGCCCCGCCCGATTCCGATGATGGCCGAGCGGCCGATTCGTCTGCAAACCGTCCGGCGCACAGCGGGCGTAGCGATGACAAACGCTTTTTTACAGGGCAAGGCCCCCGTTACCGTCCCCGCCAGTACGACGGCGACCTTCCTGCTCGATCAGGACCACCTGACCAACGCCTATCCCGAACTGACGGTCAGCGGTGGGAAAGGCGCTACCGTGACGCTATCGTATGCCGAAGCCCTGATCGATCAGGCGGGTAAGAAAGGAAATCGCAATGAGGTCGACGGGCGGCATGTGCTGGGTTTCGACGATCAGTTTATCGCCGATGGGTCGGCCCGCCGTATGTTCCGGCCGGTTTGGTTTCGCACGTATCGCTATGTGCAGCTAACGGTCGAAACAAAGGAGGAGCCGCTGGTGCTGGAAGACTTGAGCGGCCAGTTTACGGGCTACCCGTTTGTCGAGAACGCACAGGTGACGACCAGTGATTCGACGCTGAAGACTATCTGGAACGTCGGCTGGCGTACGGCCCAGCTATGTGCCGGCGAAACCTACTACGACTGCCCCTACTACGAGCAACTACAATACACCGGTGACACCCGCATTCAGGCGCTGATTTCGCTCTACGTGTCGGGCGACGACCGGCTGATGCGCAAGGCGATTACCGACTACGATAACAGCCGGTTTAGCGACGGACTGACGCAGAGTCGCTACCCCTCGTCGGACTTTCAGGTGATTCCGACCTTCTCTCTGTTCTGGGTTTGTATGCTGCACGACTACTGGATGCACCGCCCCGACGATGCCTTCGTGAAATCGATGCTGCCGGGGATGATGGCCGTGCTGAACTGGCACGAACAGCGGCTGGCGAAAACCGGTATGAACGGTCCACTGTCCTGGTGGAATTTCGTCGACTGGTCGGACTGGAAGGGAGCTACCAACGAAGCGTCTGGTGGTGTGCCTAACGGTGCGCGCACAGGCGGATCAAGCATTCTGACCCTGCAACAGGCGTACACCTACCTGCGGGCGGGCGACCTGCTGGCGCATTTCGGGCAAAACGAGCGTGCCGAACACTACCGCGAACTGGCCCGTCGGCTGAACAAAGCCACTGTTGCGCAGTGCTACGACGCGGGCCGGGGGCTGTTTGCCGATACACCCGCCAAAATAAGCTTTAGTCAGCATGCCAACATCCTGGCCGTATTAACCGATGCCGTACCCGTTGCCCAACAGGCCGCGCTCCTGCAAAAGACAGTCAGCGACACCAGTCTGACCCAGGCTACATTTTACTTCAAGTTTTACCTGTTCGAAGCACTACGCAAATCAGGTTTGGGCGACCAATTCATTCCCCAACTGAGACCCTGGCGCGATATGCTGGCGATGGGTCTGACGACGTTCGCCGAAAATCCCGAGCCGACGCGGTCGGACTGTCACGCGTGGAGTGCCTCGCCCCTGTACGAACTGCTGGCGACAACCTGCGGTATCCGTCCCGCCGAACCGAACTTCAAAACCGTCCGTATCGAACCCAGCTTCGGCCCGCTGACCAGCATTACGGGGAAAATGCCGCATCCGAAAGGCGAGATTGCCGTGCAGTTCCAGAAGTCCGCCACGGGCGGCCTGTCGGGTACCGTCACCCTACCCGCCGGCCTGACCGGTACGCTGCGGTGGAAAGGCAAGTCACTACCCCTGAAAGCCGGTACCCAATCCGTGAGTTTGTAGATGCGTAACGGGCAGAATGGGCGATTGATTTGGTCCCGCGCAGCGAATGGTCGGATGTGTCGGGGTAACTCGTCTGGTCTTGGCCCGCGCTCAATAGGGTTTGAGCGCGGGCCCACAGCTATGAAGCATCAACGCGTCGTAATTACTGTCAGCGTGGTTAACTCCGCTGGAAATACGGTTAGCTTCCTGCGAACGGTTTGGAGTGGTGGGATGCATGCTCTTATAAGTGCTTGCAAAAAAGCTATTTGTCGATTTAGCGCTGGTATTCTTCCAGACGTTTAATTACTACTATCGAACCCTGAAAATCGCCCCTATTTATGCTCGATCTGCTGTAAACGGCTATAGAGTATGTATTCAATTTTAGAACATTGGTAACGAGACAACGGCAGGTATCGGTGCCTTTCAAAAACAGGATGCTATGAGAAAATGGCATCCTAATCCGGCTCTTCCCACGCCGGGTACCACACTGGCTGTTCACGATATTGCCGAAGCAACGATGCTGGTTAATCCCAAACCAACCCACAACTACGAAAAAAAGACGCAAGGTAAACGGACTTTGCCAAAGCTAGAGGTGGCCCACTTCCACACGTGTCTAGCCGTGGGCAAATCGATACAAGGTGATTGCTGTTCGATGCTGGTAGCGGTCTACAACCAGCTATTTCCTTTTATCAGTTGGTAACTCGGCGGGTTTGTCTGAATAGACAACGTAGTCCCAGGTGCGAAGTTCATAATCAGGGTTGGGGGTTTTCACCACTATCCGAACCAAGTGTTTTTTATTCGGCAACTCGTACTTCCAGCATAGATCGTATCGCCGGGTGAGGAAGCTGGTCGGTAACCGGACTGTTTCCTGCTTGATATCATCGATGTAGACATCTGCTTCCAGCGTGGCTTCAGGTAAGTCAGTACGTTTTTTGGCCGCTACCCCGCGCAATGAAAAGCCGGTGCCAGTGAAGTCGAAGCTAAACTCGGTTTTGCCACTTCCCTGACTAAAAGGCGTTTTGGCAACAGGAAACAGACCTGTAAAGCTCTGTTCGAACCGTACCATTTTAAGGGGAACCCGTCTAATTGTCACTCCCTGGTCGTCAACCTGTCCGCCGTTGCGCTTGATCATCTCAAGGGCATGCTTATAACTGATCGTATACACCTTATTGAGTGACATGCTCGTATGCTTGAAAGGCATGTCTTCGATAGATGAGAAGCCCATCTTGAAAAACGCAGGGATCTTCCGATAGCCCAGCATTGTCCCCAGAATACCACCTGCCGACGACGGATTACAATCAGAGTCCTGACCGGCGCGGGTCGCTATGTCCAGCGTCTTTCTGAAATCGCCCTCGCCGTATAACAGGCCTAGCACGATATACGCTGCGTTCAATTTTGCGTCAATATCCAGAGCGGCAAAGGTGCCCTCCGGACAGCCAATGTCTTCGGACCATTTTTTCTGAATCTCCATCCAGGTCTGCTTCCAATCGGCTGGGTACTTCTTATGCCAGGCAATGACATCGGCAATGCACTGGTAAAACTGGCTTTGGGGCGGAATAGCGCCAAGCGCTTGGCTTACTACCGATGGAATATCGGTCGATGTAAAGGCCAGCGAGTACATCGCTCCGACATAGACCCCGCCGTACCAGCCGTCGCCATAGTTCATAATGTGCCCGATCTTATCGCCGATCAGGATGGCCGCATTAGGCATCCCCGGTGCCATAAGTCCAGAGAAGTCCGCTTCAATCTGAAAGTCAATATCATCAGCATGGGGGTTATTGCGCCAATGGCCCGACAGCGGTGGATTGATGCCGTTGAGGATGTTGTAACGGGCGGCTTGATTGGCGTGCCACAGGTTATACCCTGCCTGCGCAAAAGCATGGGCAAACGAATCGACTGGCGCATCCAGCCCCACCCGATCAAGTACTTCCACAAACGTGAGGTCCATGTAAGTATCATCGTACAGGTCGGGGTTCGCGAGCATAGTCTTTTTCAAATAGCCGTCGTACCAGACGATGGGCTGGTAATCCTGGATAAATGTGCCATTGTATCTGAATTCTGTAGGCCCACCAAACGTAACGCCTATAGTTTGCCCGGCCCACCCTCCTTTTATCTTGTCTTTCAGCGCGTCTGTAGTCAGCCTTATCGTCTGGTTTGCTAATGGCATGCGCTTCTTCTGGGCGAAGGTGCTGAAGCCCGAAAGCAAAAATAAATAGATGGTCAGCTTTGATAGTAGTGGCATGGATGAGGGCAGTTTAGTAAAAAATGAGCACGCGTTTTTGGCGAATGAAGCAGACTATTTTAATGGGTCATCAGCCCTGACCTAACCGCATTGTAGGAAAACTGGGTATATATGTTTCGCCACGTTGTAAATGCACATACACATCCACGCCAGACTACAGCTGCGATCATGGTCCTGCCCCAGTCTGTGAGCCATGACAGAGCTTGTTTGACTACAGGCAAGGATGCTAGTTCTCACTCCTGTAAAGTATACGACATTACACACGGTAGTCATCAGATGAGTACTACCGTGCGTCGACAAACAGGTTGTCAGGCAAAGCAACATGGCCAAAAAAAACTACTGAGGCTGTCTGGATACGACAACAGACTTTCGATGAATTATAAGCTGGACCTTTGTTAGATCCGCTAGTTGGCTACAGCCCTGTACGCAAACAAGTATTTTGCTGTAAAGCATCGTAACGATGTCTTTTTGTGTCAGTCTTCAGCTGTGAACCCTGGCGGCAACCGGCCTGCGCTAAAACTACAGGCCTACGTAATAGTCGTAGCCGCGCTCGGCCCAGAAATCGCGGGGGCGTTCGTCGGAGAAGAAAATCCGGCCGATGCGTTTGAGATTCTTGACGCCGTACTTCACCGGAATAATCAGGCGGAGGGGCGCACCGTGTTGTGCGTTGATGGGTTGTCCGTTGTTCTCGTACGCCAGCAGCGTCTGTGGGTGCAGGGCACTCTCAATGTCGATACCTACGTAATAGCCTTTGTCGGGTGTTTCCATGCCGACGTGTTTGAACAGATCGTCGGGCTGATCGGGGTTGGGCGCGTTACCACTACGGGTGCCGAGCTTGTAAGCGGCCAGAAAATCCGATAGCCGCGCACCAGCCCAGTTCTGCTTCTGACTCCAGCCTTCGATGCATTTGAACTCGTACGTAATCTCGTGTTTTGGTAACGCCTTGATCGCGTCCATCGACAGGAGCAGCGGTTCGGCATTGGCCCGGTCGACTTGCAGTTGCCAGTCGTCGGTAACGGGTTTTTTGATGCCCTCGTAGCCGTTGACGCGGGCCGGGCGGGCCGCCTGTTTCGGGTCGAACGTGGGGACAAGGTGTGCGTTGCTGAAATAAGTTTTGGCAACCGTTTCGTTTTCGTTCAGCACCAGCCGGAGCGGGCGCTTCACACCCATCGCGTTTTTGCTGTCAGCAATATACTTGTACAGTCCTGCTGAACCGGCGGCTGCCAGGGCAAATACGCCAAACGAAATCAGCGTTTTCCGGCGTGTAACCGATTCGGGAACGTCTTCTTCGGGAAGTTTAGGCTCAGTTGACTGGCTCATGACAGGGCGGGTTGAGTAGGGGAAGCTGGATCGGACGGGTGGACGGGCGCAACCGGCTGACTGGCTGGTCGTTCGGGATCGCCGGGTTTAACGACTTCGAATCCCGTTATCATCGACTGGAAATTGTGCCAGCCGGCGCGGGCCACCTGAATCACGTGAACAACGAAAAACAGCACGAAGCCTACGGTCAGTGTGAAATGCTCCAGACGGGCGGCTTCGTAGCCACCCAGCAGTGTTGTCAGCCAGGCAATCTGCACGGGTTTGTAAATGGCGAAGCCCGTCAGTACGGAGCCAATGCCCATCAGCATGACGGTGAAATACGCAATCTTCTGCGCGCCGTTGTACTTCACGAAAGGCGGTTGGGTTTTGCGCAGGCCGAGGTCATACAACACAACCTGCCCCGCTTCCCGAAACGAGTTTCGGTCGGGTACCAGATGTCGCCATTCGCCAGAGATGAACGTGTAGGCTACGTACAGGATACCGTTCAGAATGAACACCCACATAAACACCCAGTGCCAGGCCATGCCTTCAGCCAGTCGGAAGGGCACCTTCAGGGCTTTGTAGAAGCTATCGGGGAAAAACGACAGCAGCACATAGTCGCCGATCTGAATCTTGTACGGGTCGTAGGCCCAATAGATGAGCAGACCGCTCCAGATCATCACGAACAAGACCGGGAAGTTGATCCAGTGGAACCACCGGATCGCCAGCGGATGCTTATGCACAATGCGTTTCATACTAATCGTGTCGATGAAAACTCGTCTACTACCAATACGATAGATTGCGGGCAAAGGTTTGGCCGGGGGAAATTTGTTATACTTACAACCGCCCGGTGTATCGGGCCACCTGATTCCTTATCCTATGCAACTCAAAACCATTGACGTCGGACCGTTCAAACTCGACGGGGGCGCCATGTTCGGCGTCGTGCCGAAAACGATCTGGCAACGAACCAACCCGGCCGACGATCGTAACCTGTGCGAATGGGCGCTGCGCTGCCTGCTGATCGAAGACGATAACCGACTGATGCTGGTCGATACCGGCACCGGTGATAAACAGAACGATCGCTTTTTTGCTTTTTACGACCTACCCAACGGCAAAACACTGACGAGTGAAATTGAACGGGCGGGCTACGCGGCCAGCGACGTGACCGATGTCCTGCTGACGCACCTGCATTTCGACCATGCCGGGGGCGCGGTTCATTACGCCGACACCGACCGAACCATACTGGCACCGACCTTCGCCAATGCTACTTATTGGGTGCATGGCGAGCAGTGGCACTGGGCCATGACCCCCAACCCACGTGAGCGGGCAACTTACCTGCGCGAAAACCTGCTGCCCCTCCAGGAAAGCGGACAGCTTGCGTTTACGAATGAGCGCGATCATGGACTTAGCGGACTGGAACTGCTGTACGTCGACGGGCATACCGAAAAGATGACGCTGCCGAAAATCCAGTATGCCGGTCGGACGTTGTTATTCTGCGCCGACCTGATTCCGTCGGCTTCGCACGTTCCCATTCCATATGTGATGGGCTACGACATCCGGCCGCTGGTAGCGATGAGTGAAAAGGAACACTACCTGGAGCAGGCCGTCGACGGCGACTGGATCCTGGTGTTCGACCACGACCCCTACGTCGAAGCGGCTGTGCTGGAGCGAACCGAAAAAGGAATCCGGGTTAAACAGAGCGGTAGGCTGGCCGAGTTGTTATAGTCGCGGGCCTGCTTGTCGGGTGCAGCCACTAGTTTGTTTGTTATGAAAATTGGATTGGTATTGTCGGGGGGCGGTGCCCGTGGTATTGCTCACCTGGGTGTTATCAAGGCGCTTCAGGAGATGGGACTGACGTTCGATCAGATCTCGGGAACGAGTGCCGGTGCTATCGTGGGGGCCCTGATTGCACAGGGCTACACACCCGACGAAAGCTTGAAGCTGTTCGAGTCGTCGTCGTTTATGAAGCACCTGCGTCCGGCCTGGAACCGCATGGGTTTACTCCGGCTCGATACCGCCACCGAGCTGTTTCGTACCTATATCCCGCACGACTCGTTCGAGGGGTTACACATTCCCTTACACGTCGTCGCTGTTGATCTGCTCGATGGCGTACAGGTGCTGTTCGAGAAGGGCGAACTGATTCGGCCGGTGCTGGCGTCCTGCTGCCTGCCGGGTATTTTCGAACCCATGCTCATCAACAAACGGCAATACATCGACGGTGGCGTATTGAACAACCTGCCTATCGAACCCATTGAGCAGAAGGTCGACCGGGTGATTGCCTCACACTGTAATCCGTTTGGTATGTCGCGGCCGATCCGGTCGGTGCGGGGCGTTATCGAACGCAGCCTGATTCTGGCCGTACAGAGCAAAACCCGCGACAAATTCAACCGCTGCAACGTACTCATCGAACCTACCGATCTGGTCGGCTTCGGTCCAACTGACATCAGCAAGGCAAGGGACGTATTTCGGATCGGCTATCGACATACAATCGCCATGCGTGCCGACATTGAACAGATGCTTCAGGAAGGGTGCGGCTGACCCGTACCACACTCTGTACGATGCAAACCGCTGGATATACCGTCCAGCGGTTTTTTATTCTATAGGGAAACTACTCAGCGATAATGATTGAAAAATAGCCGGAAGTAGGCAGTTGTTATTATATGGTACTAATCTAAGTTGAACTATAATCAAAATAAAATTCTGATTTGAAAGTGTGTAGTGGAATTTTGATAACACATTTTATTGTGAAGCAATATTATGTATGGTAACTAATATTTTTTAGTTTTGTTCAAACCGTATTGTAGGTCTAATCTAAACTAACTGATGTATGAGGATAATTCTACTGGTGAGTGTGCTGTTCGTGTGCTCATTGGCCGGCCCTGTCTGGGCTCAGGATCGAACCGTCACGGGCAAGGTAACCGCTTCGGAAGACGGTAGTTCAATACCGGGTGTATCGGTCGTTGTAAAAGGAACCACGCGTGGGGCAAACACCGATGCGAATGGGGCTTACTCGATCAGCGTACCGACCAATGGTGGCGTTTTGGTGTTTAGTTTCGTCGGCTCTACGTCGCAGGAAGTACAAGTTGGTAACCGGTCGGTTATTGATGTAAAGCTGGCCAATGACTCCAAACAACTGGGCGAAGTAGTCGTAACGGCGTTAGGTATTCAGCGTGAGAAAAAAGCGCTGGCCTATGCCACAACAAATCTAAAAGGCGACGCGCTGCAGCAGCGGTCGGAGCCCGATCCACTCCGTGCGCTGTCGGGTAAGGTTCCGGGTGTCAACATCACGTCGGGTGGTGGGGCACCGGGGCAGGGTACCAAGATCAACATTCGGGGGAATACCTCCTTTACCGGAAACAACCAGCCGCTATTCGTCGTCGATGGTATTCCGTTCGATAACTCGTCGAACAGTGCCGGGTCCAGCTATGCGAATAACAGCGTCGTTTCGAACCGGGCTTATGACATCGATCCGAATAACATCGAGACGATGACCGTTCTGAAAGGAGCGGCTGCTTCGGCTCTGTACGGCTCGCGGGGAGCCAACGGCGTTATCGTTATCACAACGAAATCGGGTAGCAAAAGCGCCAAACGTGGTCTGGAGGTAACCTACAACGGGTCGTATTCAACCGAAAAAATTTCGACCATTCCCGACTACCAGAACACGTACTCGCAGGGATCGAACCAAACGTACAATGGTGGCTTTATCGGTAACTGGGGTACGGTGATGCCGTCGGAAGTCGACCGGATCAATGCCGCCCTCGGCTTTGAGCGCTATTCGAAAACCATCGTCAGTGGCTACCCGGAAGGAACCGTGCCGAACCCGATCGTCGGTGTGCCGTATACGGCTGCCCGCTACAAATCGGTGTTCCCCGAACTGCTCGACGCCAACGGTAACGCACTGCCCGTTCCGCTACAGTCGTACGACATTATCGGTGGTTTCTTCAAGACGGGTAACGTTATCGAAAACAGCGTCAATATCAGTTCGACGGGTGACAAGACATCACTGAACGCCGGCGTATCGCGCACGACCAACAACGGGATTATTCCCAACTCGTTCTCGAAACGTACGTCGCTGAATTTCGGTGGTAGCGCTACGCTGAACAACGGCCTGCACATTGCCGGTAACGTAAACTACGTCAATACCGATCAGCAGAGCCCACAATCGGGTGCATCGTTCTTTACTGATTATAGCTCAGGGTCGAGCAGCTCGATTTACGACCGCTTGTTCTACCTGCCCCGTAACTACAACCTCAACGGCTATCCGTTCGAGAACCCTGTCGATGGCTCGAACGTATTTTATCGGGCACTCGACAACCCGCTCTGGATTGCCAAATACAACCTGTACACGTCGGACGTAAACCGCATATTCGGTAATATGACCTTGAATTACGACGTGAAGCCCTGGCTTAATCTGACCGCACGCGGTGGGGTGAATACGTACCACGAAACGCGCCACAACAACCTGCGGCCGGGTGGTACGGTTTATCCGCTGGGGCAGGTATCCCGTACGGAGCTGACGAAGACCGAAACTGACTTCACTTTTCTGGCAACGGCAACCCACGATTTCAGTGAGCGGTTCAACGCGCACCTGCTGGTAGGGTTCAATGCCAACGAGCGGAACTATGCGCAGGCGGTCATGATCGGTACGCAGGTCATCGATGCCAACGTGATGAACGTAGGCAGTACGCTGACACAGACAGCGGGCGAATACAACGAGAAGCGTCGGATATATGGCGTATTCGGCGAACTGGGTCTGTCGTACAACAACTTTGCGTTCCTGACGGCTACGCTCCGCAACGACCATTCATCCACACTGTCGGCGTCGGCCCGTAGCTACTACTACCCGGCTGTTTCGGGTTCGTTTGTGTTCACCGATGCATTCCATCTGCCCAAGAATATCCTGAACATGGGTAAGATCCGGGCGAACTACGCGATGGTGGGTAAAGACGCCGATCCGTACCAGGTGTACACCCAGTACTACCTGAGCCGGCAGTACGTCAATGGTACCGCTATTTCGGTAACGGGACTGCCGTCGACGCTGAACAACCTGAACCTGAAGCCGGAGTTCACGACCGAAACAGAGATCGGTACCGAGTTACAGTTTTTCAACAACCGGATCAACCTCGACCTCGCTTACTTCTACCGTAAGTCGACGGATCTGATTGTGCCGCGCCGGATCGCTACGTCGACGGGTTTCTACAACGAAATCACCAATGCCGGCCGGATCGACAACAAAGGATTGGAAATCGGTCTGACACTGGTACCGGTGCGGCTACAGAATGGCTTCGAGTGGTCATCGACGTTTGCCTTCACACGGCTGCGTTCCAACGTAGTTGATGCGGGTCCGTCGGGCGAAATTTTTCTTGGCGGTACAGGGCTGTCATCGCTCGGAACGATGCACCGTGTCGGCAACCCGTTCGGTATGATCTATGGTACGGTAAACGCGCGTGACGATAATGGCAAGCTGCTCATCAACTCCAGTACGGGGTTGCCGTTTACCCTGCCTCAATCCCAATTGCTGGGTAATCCGGCTCCGAACTTCACGCTGGGTTGGACGAACTCGATCTCGTTTAAAGGCTTCAATCTGTCGGCGCTGATCGATTACCGTCAGGGGGGCAAAATCTTCTCGGCAACGGCGGCTTCGCTGCTGCTGCGTGGTCAGCTGAAAGGTACCGAAGACCGGGAAGGTATGCGCGTGATTCCGGGTGTGCTGGGTGATCCGGCTACCTATAAACCGATTCTGGACGAGAACGGTAGTGAAATTCGGAATACTATTCCGATGTCGGCTTTCCAGTATCACTTCTCCAGTGGTTTCGGTGCGTACGGTGCCGACGAAACCAACGTCTACGACGCTACCGTGATCCGGCTGCGTGAAGTAACGCTGGGCTACAACGTACCCAAAGCGTTCCTGAATCGCTATCTGAGGGTATTCGGTAGCCTGCGTGCGTCCGTATCGGGCCGTAACCTGTGGTTCAAAGCGCCCAACATGCTGAAAGGACTCAACTTCGATCCGGAAGTGCTGGCCAGTTATCCCGACGCCAACATCCAGGGCTTCGACCTGGGCGCAGCGCCGTCGACCCGCCGGTATGGTGTCAACCTGACGGCCACCTTCTAATCATTCCGTCCATCTCATTACTCTTTCTGATTGGATCAATGAAACGACAATATATACCATTAAAAAAGTGTCTGTTAGCGGGGGCGCTGCTCTGGATGAGTTCGTGCCAGCTGACAAATCTCGACATCAATACCAACCCTAACCTGCCGGCTTCGGGCTCGCTGAAACTGCTGTTGCCGAACGCCGAACTGGCCGCTGTCAATGCCGCAACGCAGGTGATGGGTAGCGCTTCGGGTTTTTCCGGCCTGATGAGCAGTTCAGACGACTACGACCTGAACAACAACTCCTTCAACGGTACCTGGGATAATTTTTATCTACAGATGCAAAGCGTCGAGCAGATGCTACGGGCAACCGAAGACGGCGCAAATCCGTACTATCGGGGTATCGCCATGGTACTGAAAGCCTACGCCGTAGGCAACATGGTCGACACGTTCGGCGATATTCCGTACTTCAACGCTTGGAAAGGTAATGTCGATGGTACCGATCGGTCGGTGAAGTTTGACAAGGACTCGGAGATATACGAAGACCTGCTCAAACTGTGTGATCAGGCTGTCGCTGAATTTGCCAAAAATCAGGCGGTAGCCGTGCAGGGTGATTTCATCAACAACGGTAGCGCAACGTCCTGGATTCGGCTGGCAAAAACGGTAAAGCTGCGTCTGTTGATGAACTCGCGCAAAGGCCGGTCGACGGGTAATGCCGATCTGAAAGCTGCCTTTGCCGCTGGCGGGTATATCACCAGCTCTAGTCAGGATTTTTATTACCAGTATTCGACCCAGATTTCACCGGTCGACAACCGGCACCCCTGGTTTCGTAGCGCGTACCTGTCCGACAACGGTTTTACGTATATCAACCATCAGCTGATGGGCGAAATGATTCTGAATAAAGATCCGCGTATGCCGTTCTATTTCTATCGGCAAACCTCGCGCGTGCTGAATCAGTCGGACCCGACAGACCGGGGTACTACGCCGTACGGAGGAACCTACATGCCGCTTCGGGCTTCCTTCCTGGCGGAGTACAAGAGCGTATTCTACAACAATCAGCAGGATCTGACGTCCGACGACATCGCGTATATCGCGGGGATCTTCGGTCGTGACCGGGGCGACAATACCGGTGCTGCGGCCGATACGCCGTTACGGACAGCACCCGGCGCTTATCCGGCTGGTGGCTTGTATTCGGGTCGCGAAATTGCAGCCAAAGCCCTGACCGGGGGAACGGGCAATGGTAACGGTATCTGGCCCCTGATTACGAGCTGGAACGTGAAGTTCTACCAGATCGAAGCGATTCTTGACGGAACCGGCGTGTCGGGCGACCCACGGTCGCTGTTCGAGTCGGCCATGCGCGAACAGATTGCCCTGGTTGTCAATACAGCCCTGAAGGTCGACTCGAAGTCAGTGGCTCCGTCGACGTCTAGCATCACGGATTACGTAAATGCCTGGCTGAAACTATACGACGCTGCACCGAGCGATCAAAGTAAGCTGAACGTTGTAGCGAAGCAAATCTGGTTTTCAAGCTGGGGGCAGGGGCAGGAAATCTGGAACCTGATGCGCCGGACGGGCTACCCGCTACAGGGGCAGTTCAAGCAGTTCTCCACAACGATTGAGGCTCCCATTCTCAAGCCGAAACGTCAGTACGCGTTGCGCCTGCCTTATCCGTCGCAGGAAGGTAGCCTGAATGCCAACGCAGCCCCGTACATCCAGAACGTCGTGTTCGATCGTGATCCCATTTTCTGGGATAAAACCAAGGTTACGTGGAGCTTCTAAACTAATCGACCGGGCCGGCCGGCACGCCCTGCCGGCTGGCCCATCAAGTGAAATTGACCATGAAAAAATTAGTTACTTACGCACTTTCGTTTAGTCTGCTGGTCCTGCTGGGTTGCCGCGATGAGTCGCTCAACCCGCTACCCGGCTGGGACCCCGGTGTTCATGCCTTCGGCGTATTCGATGGCGTAGCTGAGTCCGGCAAAGCTAATATCGTCAGCTACGCAAAGAATTTTCCGAAAACCGGTCAGGATCAGTCGTCGGCTGCCATTCCGTTCAAGATTCGCTGGGTGTCGCTCGACAATAAGCTGACCGTGAACAAGATCGAGATCTACGTTGACATGATCGAGAACTACACCGACGCCGACGGAAACCCAAAGTCGGTGTCGCTCGGCAACGGTGGCAAGCTGGTGAAAACGATCAGCCCATCGGCTGCTAACCGGGAGTGGAATTCGTTCAGTCTGGCACCCGTCGACATTTACAACCTGTACAAGGATGCGACGGTGAAGTACGACAAAGTCAACGCGGTAAGCGTGTTCAACAACCCGGCCAATGCTCGCCCTACGGGTAAGTGGTTCAACGGAACGGAATACTTTGTCATGGTGTGGCGGCTCTATACGACCGACGGACAGGTATTCAAGACGTGGAATCCCGACAGTATCTGTGGTGATCCAACGCCCGTTTCGCAGGCCAATGCCAACTGTAGCCTGACCTGGGACGTGAAATAATCAACTTGTATCTGACTAAGTAATGCGGAACAGCAGGCCATCTTTGGTCTGCTGTTTTTGTTCGATAAGCGAGGCTGATTATGGCGATGACATCCGTAAAAAAAGCAGTGGCTCTGGCTCTGTGGCTGCTCGTCTGGCGCAGTCTGGTCAGTTATAGCCAGACACCAACCTACTACGCCGATGTGCAGCCGATCATCAGTCGGCACTGTGTGGCCTGTCACCAGCCGGGTGGGGTGGGGCCGTTCAGCCTGCTGACATACACTGACGTCAGGAAGCGGGGTACTTTCATCGGTAACGTAACGCAGAGCCGATACATGCCCCCCTTCCCGGCCGACCGGACGTTTCAGCATTACGCCAACGAACGCGGTCTGTCGGAGCAGGAAATCGGGACGATTCAGCGGTGGGTAACGGCCGGAATGCCCGATGGAAATGCCAAAACCAGTAACGCCACCGCACAACAACCGACTGCAACTGCCGACGCCCGCAAACCCGACGTAGTGCTCAGGATGAAGCCCTACGCCATCAAAGGCGATGGACGCGAAGATTTTCGCTATTTCCACGTACCTATGCAACTGGCCAAAGACATCTGGGTCGAAGCTATCGAGTTTGTGCCGGGTAACCGGAAGCTGTTGCACCACAGTCGGCTGATGATTGACTCGACAGGTACTATGGCGGGTATAAATGAGATCAGCGAAGATGATCCCAGACTGCGCGATTTTCAGCGTACGCCGTTGGCCGACGAGTTCCTGTACGGCTGGGTGCCGGGCAACGACCGGGTTACGTTTCCGGCAGGTACGGCCAAGCGAATCCGGGCAGGTAGTGACCTGATTCTCAATATTCACTATGCGCCTTCTGCCAAACCGGATACCGATCAATCAGAGGTGCGGCTGTACCTGAGTCACGACGCTAACCCCCGGCCGGTTCATACGCTGACACTGACCGAACGGACGATTACCAATCAGCCGTTTGTGCTAACCGCCAACACGAAGCCGACCTTCTACATGAATTATGGACCGTTGCCCGATAGTATCCAACTGTTATCGGTGTTACCGCACCTGCATCGATTAGGCCGCTCGGTGCGGGCATTTGCCGTTACGCCCGACGGTGATGCGATCAATCTGATTTCCATTCCCGACTGGGACTACAACTGGCAGTTGTCGTATTTTTTTCGGAACCCCCTGCTGCTGCCAAAAGGAGCGACGCTGATCGCTGAAGCGATGTATGATAACACCGATCAGAATCCGCTCAACCCGAATCGCCCTGCCCGTGACGTGCGTTACGGCTGGAACGCTACCGATGAAATGATGAACCTTGTCTTTTACTACGTCCGCTAGGGGTACAGTCCCAGCGCGTATAGGGTACTTTCGGAACTAGCCTTTCAGACCAATTTATAGGACAAGTAAGCCACAGCAGCATTTCACGCCTTCTGCCCAGCGGAGTTTCTACACTTTTTCATAACATAGCCGGTTATCAACGATTTCGCGAAGGTGAATCAGCATTTTTTTTACACATCAACTTGATACTCAAATTGAGCCAAACGTGAATACTGTATCGGTATGCTATGCTCCAAGCGCAGCCGGAAATTGAATTTAATCGACAATCGATTAACAGTATGCGTAGTATAAAGCAAGGTTTATTAGTTGTAGTTGTCGGATTGTGCGTTGCCAGTAGTATTAGCTTCAGCCAACACTACAGCACCCGACTGCAACACGTACAATTCAAGGACAAGATCTTGGCGACGAACCTTGGCAGCTTCGCCCGGGAATCTGGTGCTAAGGTCGTCCGCGTTCAAATTCGGAAGCAGCCAGATGGGTATTTATACCAACTCGCCCGCGTCTATTATTTGGATTTTGTTGAAGATCGACTGACTGTAAATTGGGCGCAGTGGAACAACAAACTCATTCTGTTCTACGACGATGGCGCACTACCTGATGTGTGCACTATAACCGATACCGCCACGATTGCAGACTTGCTCCAGTACGCCAGAACACTGCTACCCAAAATAGCAGTTCCTAAAAGGACTGCGCCTATAACCAAAGACGCCATACCAGTAAATCTCAAGTCAGTAATGATCGATGGTACAGAGTGGACGTTTAAGGTAGCTAATGGTCGAGAGCTATTTTTTAACAGCAGTACGAGCTATGATGGAAGCGATGCGCAGGTTGACTTACCTGCTGTGCCGGAGCAGCATAACTAGTCATTACAGAGCAGCTTGCTCGGTGCTATAAGAAAAGGCTTACCTATCTCAGCGCTAATCGACAAATAGAAAATACCAGTGGAAAGCCGCCGGATAAGTCATCTGGCGGCTTTTTCATAATTCTTCGACACTTGCCACGTATACGGCGGCTTAGGTCCACAAGTATAGCCTGGAAATCAGCGAACGTATGCACTGCCTGCTTGTCCCGGTCTACTACGCATTGTTTGCTCAATTATAAGTATAATCCTGTATTGTGATAAGCAGTAGTATAGTCAGTATAGAGCGAAAATTTATGGTATACCGGTAGAATATTCTGCACAAGTTTCTACTGGTAGAATGAATTATAAATAGGTTAAAATAGATCGGAATATAATACTGCGAGTATGTACACGAATATATTTGTAATTGTACTTATTGCTTACCTAACACAAAATACTTTATGAGAAAAGTTCTATGGCTGAGTATGCTCCTAGTGTGCTCACTATTGCGTGTTGTGCAGGCCCAGGATCGTAGGGTTGTCGGCAAGGTGACAGCAGCCGAAGATGGGGCTGCCATACCGGGTGTATCGGTCGTGATTAAAGGGACAAGCCGGGGAACAACGACCGATGCGGGTGGTACATACTCGTTGTCGGTACCTCAGAAGAAGGGTACGGTTTTAATATTTAGCTTCGTAGGTTTTAAAACGCAGGAGCTTACCCTAGAAGGCGATACAGAATTGAATGTCAGCCTGGCATCTGATTCTAAACTGCTAACCGAGGTTGTTGTGACGGGTAGTGGTATCGCGACCAGCAAGGCTAAACTCGGTATTTCAGTAGAAAGCATATCGTCGAAAAATCTCCCCCAGACCCCAACAGCATCTATCGACCAGGCGCTGATTGGTAAAATTCCGGGAGCGCAGATTTCGTCGGTTAGTGGTAACCCCGGTGCGCCTGTCAATATTTTATTACGTGGTATCAACTCGGTGCAGGGTAGTACCAGCCCACTAATCATGGTTGATGGTGTACAGGTGGCGGGTACGGACATAAACTCGCTCGACCTGAGCAACGTCGATCGGGTCGAAGTCGTGCAGGGAGCTGCTTCATCGTCGATTTACGGTGCCCAGGGGGCTAACGGCGTAATCCAGGTCTTTACCAAAAAGGGTAAGAAAGGTCGTACATCCGTCAGCTTCTCCAGCAGCTACTCGACCAACCAGTTTCTGAACACGGGTAACGTACACAAGGCCGACAAGCACTCCTGGCTGACTGATGCCAACAACAACATCATCAGCGCAACCACAGGTCAGCCGCTGGCTTACAACGAAAACGGCTCCATCGTTGGGCTGTCGTATCAATACGGGGGTGCTACGCGCTACGCCATTCAGAACATCAACAACGATAATAACAAAGCGTATGATGCTAATCTGAAATACTACGATCACTTCAAGCAGGTATTCCAGACAGGTAGCACGAGCAACAACAGCATTACCATTTCGGGTGGTGGCGAAAAGAGTGATTACAGCATTACGGCGTCGAATAACCATACCGTAACGCCGATCCTGAAAAATGGCTATCTGGACCGTAATAACCTGTCGGCTAATATTGGCACGGAAGTATTCAAAAACTTTACGATCCGCTCCAGTACGCAGCTGATTTATACGAAAAATACGCTGCATCCGGGTCTGGGTGCTACTTACGCGGTTGGAACAAACGGTAGTACAGGACCGGGTACCGGGGCTGTATACGGCTTCCTGAACACGTCGCCGTTCTTCGATCTGACCCGTCCGCTGGCTGATGGTACGTACGCGGTTCACCCACTAGCCGACTTCGTCAGTGTAAACTCCAGCAATCCGTATTATGTGCAGGAGTATACCGACGGGTTGAACAACAAGATTGAAGTACTTCAGAATTTCGACGCGAACTACAAAGTCAACAAATTTGTCGAACTGGACGCTAAGTACGGGATCAACTATCGGAATGAAGCTGCCCGCTGGACCTATTATAACCAGTCGGCTAACGTCAGCTCGAACTATTACAACAACTGGTCGGGTAACAACGCGTCGGATAACAAGGGAGAAATAGACAACTTCCAGTACACGAATACCTTCCAGAACTTCCTGGGTACGGCTTACATCCGCACGAACTTTCAGGAAGATTTTCGGAGTAAACTGCCCATCGAAACCAGTACGCAGGTATCGTTCGACTATCGTAAAAATCGGTCGACGGATTACCGTACCTACGGTTTAGGGCTGGGTATGGCTCCGCCGTACAACATTCAGGCAACATCGTCGCAGGCCGTTTCGTATGATTATGTTACGCCCTTCATCACGTACGGCTATCTGGTCAATCAGAAAATTACGTATGGCGATCTGTTTGGCGTAACGGGTGGCTTCCGCAGCGACTGGTCATCGGCCTTTGGTGGTGGTTCAAAGCCCTTCACGTTCCCGCATGCCGATGCGTTCATCAACCCGCTGTCGTTCTTTAAGAACAGTAGTATCGCCAACGCGCTGCCGTATTTCAAGCTGCGGGCAGCCTACGGTGAAGCGGGTATTCAGCCGGGTGCATTCGACCGGTATCCGGTATTGGGTCAGCAGAATTTGGGTTCCGGGCTGGTGTATACGGTGCCAACCACCACCAACAACCCCAATCTACAGGTTGAAGTATCGAAAGAACTGGAATTTGGTACGGACTTTACCGTTGGCGGAACGGCTGGTCGGTCGTGGCTGAACTCGATTACGGGGTCGTTTACGTACTGGAAGCGCAAGAGCGAAAACGTGATCTACTCAGTGAGCGTACCACCTTCGCTGGGATCAACGGGGCAGCTAACCAACGCCATCAATATGTCGTCGAATGGGGTGCAGTTCTCGCTGACGTTACCCGTATATAACTCACGCGGCCTGAAATGGGATTTCACG
The DNA here is from genome assembly GCF_003002825.1 of Spirosoma oryzae. Lineage (GTDB taxonomy): Bacteria > Bacteroidota > Bacteroidia > Cytophagales > Spirosomataceae > Spirosoma > Spirosoma oryzae. The sequence goes on from NZ_PVTE01000005.1 coordinate 23,852, forward strand.
ACCAACTTCGGTCATCAGCTCTCGATGATCGATAAAATTTCAGGTGGTGCCGACATTATTCTAAGCACGAGTGCCGGTAGTACTGCGCTGGTACTGACCCCTGGTCAGCCAATTGGTCAGGTATACGGTTACAAGGCACTGACCAGTCTCGATTACGTCAATCAGGAAGGGCAGCGGTACATTACCCCGGCCAATGAGGGGCAGTACCAGATCGTTGACGGGCGCGTCGTAAACAAATCGACTTACCAGATGCAGTTCACCAACGAGACGTACCCGCTGATGAACCCGAATCCGAAATTCAATATGTCGTTCATCAATGGCGTTTCGTTCAAAGATTTTCTGACGCTGAATTTCCAGTTCGACTGGGTGTATGGCAGCCATCTGTATAATCAGACGAAAGAGTGGATGTATCGCGACGGCATCAGCGGGGACTTCACCAAACAGGTGACTATCGACGGTAAGACGGGGGCTTTCCCGGCCTACTGGTCGAGTGCGTATTATAACCTGTGGGGAAGTCTGCGCGGAGCGGGTAACAACGCTACTAAAGACTTCTTCGTGGAAGATGCTTCGTTTGTACGGCTGCGTAATATCTCGCTGGCTTTCGACATCGCCAAAGTGGTGAAGATTCCGTACCTGAGTCGGGCACAGATCGTCTTTACGGGTCGTAATATCCTAACGTTCACGAAGTACACAGGCTACGATCCTGAAATTAGCTCGGGAGCCTCGAACTCCTCGTTCGACCGGGGCGTCGACCATAGCACGCTGCCCAACATCAAATCGTACCAGGTGGGTCTGAACATTGGCTTCTAATCTTCAAACGTCGTCACACATGAACTTTATTTCTAAACATACATTAGTAGCAACTGCCTGCCTGACTATAGCCTTATTGGCAGGAAGTGGTTGTAAGGACCAACTGGATGTAGGGAACCCCAACGCGCCAACGCTTTCCGCCAACGTCAATACCGAAGCCGGACTGATTTCGTTTGCACAGGGTGGGGTGTACATCAACGGTTTCGCCAACGGCGATGGCTGGCTGGGCGATAGCTACTTTTCGCTGCCCTGGGGTTACAGTGCTTTGATGGCTGACATCGTCGGCGCGGACGCGTCGAACAATCAGGTCACGACGATTGGCGTACCTGACTACATCATTCTGGATGATGGTACCAAGCAGACTAACCCGGCTCCGCAAATCGGTATCATCCGGGCGTACAACAACCGGGCGTCTTCGGGGGCTGGTAACAACCCACTTTATTACCAGTGGCTGAATATGTACGCGCTCAACAACGCCTGTAATCAGGTGTTGGCTACCGTCGACAAGATTTCATTCTCGGGCGACGCAAGCTCGAAAAAGAACACGGTGAAAGCCTGGTGTTACTGGTGGAAGGGCTACGCCTACGCGTCGATTGGATCGATGTACTACGCGGGATTGATCGAAGATCAGGCAGGCGCAACGAACGGTAATTACGTGTTGCACGATGCCGTCATTACGCAGTCGAACAATTACCTGAACCTGGCCGCGACCACGCTGAGCAGCATCACGAGTACAAGTGACTATCAGTCGATGCTGGGTCAGCTGATACCGGCGGTGAATCAGGTAGGGCTGGGTGGTGTGCCAACGGTAGAGGTGTGGAAGCGAAACATCAACACGATGCTGGCCCGGAACATTATTGCCAACAAACTGGCTCCGTTCGTCAACGGGAATACCAGCGCGACCATCGCCAAATCATCGACCTCGGCCATGACCGCTGCCGATTGGAACAGCGTGCTGACGCTGGCGACAAATGGTATCCAGAAAAACGACATCGTGTTCACTGGTCGTAGTACGGCACAGAATTACTTTTTCTCGCCCACCGGTGGTACCGTATCGGCGCTGACGACAAACCCGAACACGGCGTCGACGTTCAAGATCAGCGAACGCTTCATTCAGTCGTTCAACTCGGGCGATAAGCGGCTGTCGAACAACTTCGACACAAAAACTATGTACAAGAATAACTACACCTACACCACGCGTTACAGCATGGTAAACGGCGGTAACGGCGCGTCGGGGGTGTATGTATATGGCAACCGGACGGCTGGTGCCTATGAACTGTACATTGCCGGTAGCTACGAAGAAAACGCACTGATGCTAGCCGAAGCCAACCTGCGACTGGGTAACATCGAGAAGGGGCTGGCTTATATCGATGACGTTCGTAACTATCAGGGAGCTGGTGTTGCAGCCGTAGCCGGTACGGGCCTGACGCTGGCCAAAGCCATGACCGAGTTAACGAAAGAACGGCGTGTTGCGCTGTTCAGTCGGGGTCTCTCATACTACGACAGTCGTCGGTGGGGCTGGATTTACGACATTGCCAACGGTGGTGGTAGCTACGGTAACACGGTTGTAACGACAGCCGGAGTCGTTAATAAAAACGTGACTATCAGCTACAATTTCCTCGACTATTGGGACGTGCCGGCTGATGAATCGGTGCTAAACCCATCGACGTCGGGTGTTGCCACACAAAACCCGAACTTCTAGGTACAGACTACATTTGTAGAATTTAGTCAACCGGGGGGCTACGCTACGTAGCCCCCCGGTTTTTTGTTTCGCCAATTCGTAAGTGATAAGTTAAAAATTGACTTTATCCGTATGTGGGATTGTATGATTTTGTGGTTATTGCTGTTAACCAAATTTTAAGCCGTACTTTGTTGTATAAACAGACTAATAACGTCGCTCATTTATGAGACTACTTTTATCGAAACTGACAGTCCTGCTCCTTGTCCTGCTGGCGTTGCCGGCACTGGCGCAGAGTCGGCGCGTAACCGGGCAGGTTACGTCGGCCGAAGACGGAACCCCACTACCGGGCGTCTCGATTATTGCGAAAGGTACCAGCCGGGGAACCCAGTCGGATGCCAACGGGAACTACTCGCTTGAATTACCCCCCAACATCAATACGCTGGTCTTTAGCTTCGTCGGTGTGACCACGCAGGAGATCTCGGTGGGTAACCGGGCAACCGTAAACGTGGCGATGAGCAACGACACCCGTGCGCTGGACGAAGTCGTCGTAACGGGGTATGGGGCGCAGTCGAAGCGGAACCTGACTGGTAATATTGCGCAGGTATCGTCTCGCGAGGTGGCAAACATTCCGGTACCCAGTGCTGAACAGGCGCTTGCCGGGCGCGTTGCCGGGGTGCAGATCACGTCGCTGAACGGTAAAGTGGGGCAGGGCCTGCAAATCCGGGTGCGCGGTGCCGCTTCGCTGACGGCCAGCAGCCAGCCGCTTTACGTTGTCGACGGTATTCCCGTGACATCGTCGGATCAGTCGTCGACAACGGCACCGACGAACCCCATTGCCGACCTGAACCCGAACGACATCGAGTCGATCGAAATTCTGAAAGATGCGTCGGCCGGAGCCATCTACGGATCACGGGCGGCCAACGGTGTCGTGCTGATTACGACCAAGAAAGGAAAAGCTGGTAAGACTACCTTCGAGGTAGGGGCGCAGTACGGTATCAGCAATCCGACTCACCTACGTACGTGGCTTAACACCAATCAATATGTCGAGTTGCTTCAGGAAGCCCTGACAAATTCGATCAATCTCGGCTATCTGGCCCCCGGTACATCGTTGAATAACCGGTTTACGCGGTATGCCGCTGGTGATGCGACGGGCTGGCAGGCACCTAACCCGAAGTACAACACCGACTGGCAAAAGGAGGCCTTCCAGAAAGCACCCACGCAGCAGTACGATTTCAACGCGCGCGGTGGCGATGCCAAAACCCGATTCTACGTGTCGGGTCAGTATTTCGACCAGAACGGTATCCTGATCAAAAACCGGTTCCGTCGGTTGAGTGGGCTGGCTAACCTTGACCACACGGCTTCGGAAAAGCTGACGATCGGCGTTAAACTCAACCTGATTAACTCGATCAACGACCGGGTATCGAACGATAACGCATTCTCGACTCCCATGCAGATTGTGGCGTTGCCGCCTATGACGCCGGTAATCGACCCCCGGACGAATCAGTTGAGCGGTAACTACACGCTGTACTACAACCCACTGCTCAACCGCGATTTTGCGGCCTTGCAGACACGCGTGTTTCGGGTGCTGACGAATTCCTACGCCGAGTACAAGATCGTTCCCGGCCTGACGTTTCATACCGACTTCGGTACCGATATCATCGGTCAGCAGGAGGAGGAATACTATGGGCAGGAAACCGCCCGGAACACGGGAGCCCCCAATGGCTTAGGGATTAATAGCTTCCGGCAGGTAGTCAACTACACGACCAATAACTACCTCTCATTCGGCCGGACGTTCGCTGAAAAGCACGACGTGGATGCTACGCTGGGTATGTCGTATCAACAGTCACGGAGCAACTTTGCGTCGGTAACGGGACAACAGTTTCCCAGTGATGCGTACAAGCAAATTACGTCGGCAGCTCGTATTACTGGGGGCGCAGGCAACGAAACCGGTTACAGCTTCCTATCGTACTTCGCTCGTGTAAACTATCGCTTCGATAACAAATACATTCTCGGCGCGTCGGCGCGGGTCGATGGATCGAGCCGATTCGGTGCTAACAACCGGTATGGTGTATTCCCTTCGATATCGGCGGGCTGGATCATCTCGGATGAATCGTTCATGCAGTCGGTACCGGTAATCAGCCTGCTTAAACTGCGGGCCAGCTACGGACTGACGGGTAATGCTGAAATTGGTAATTTCAATTCGCAGGCGTTGTACGGGGCGGCTAGCGCAACAGGCGTATCATACGGCTATGCAGGCGTACCGGGTCAGGCACCGATTCAAATCGCCAATCCAAACCTGACCTGGGAGAAAACGTTACAGGCTGATTTCGGACTTGAATTTGGCCTGTTCAACAACCGGCTGTCGGGCGAAATCGACTACTACCAGAAGAACACGACGGCGCTGTTGCTAAACGTCAACGTACCGGGCTCGACAGGCTACCGGACGCAGCTTCGTAACGTAGGTAAGCTTGATAACAAAGGCGTTGAGGTTGTGCTGAGTTCGCAGAATCTTACGGGTGCTCTCAAGTGGAACACCTCATTCAATATTGCCTACAACACCAACCGTGTAACCGATCTGGGTGGTACGACCATTACGGGTTCGTTCCTGAACCGGGCGCAGGAAGGGCAGCCGTTAGGCGTGTTCTACGGTCCTGAATATGCGGGCGTCGATCCGCAGAACGGCGATGCGCTCTACCGGATTACAACGACGAATGCAGACGGTACCACCAATCGTAACGCGACGACCAACGATTACAACGTGGCCAGCAGTCCGGAAAATCTGGTGGCGCTGGGTAGCCCAACGCCGAAATTTATCGGTGGTCTGACGAACACGTTCAGTTATGCCGGTGTCGATCTCAGCGTACTCTTTCAGGGGCAGGCTGGTAACTACATCTACAACGGTGGTGGCAAATTCCAGTCGGCCAACGGCGATTACTTCGATAACCAGTCGGTCGATCAGCTGAACCGCTGGCGTAAGCCCGGTGATATTACCAACGTACCACAAGCCCGACTGTTGGGGGGCAATGGTACCGGTGAATCATCGCGCTATCTACAGCGGGGCGATTATGTCCGGCTGCGTACCGTGACACTGGGCTACACGTTGCCTCAGTCGATCGTGAATCGGGTGAAACTGAATAAGGTTCGTGTGTACGTGACGGGCTTCAACCTGCTGACATTCACCAACTACACGGGCTGGGACCCAGAAGTTAATTCAGATGCTTATACAGGCAACCCGGTCAATCTGGGTGTTGATTTCTACTCGGCTCCGCAGGCGCGTACGATTACGGGCGGCATACAAATCGGTTTCTAACGGTATTCTTATCAGACATTCATGAAAACTAATTCTATACTGCTGGCATCGGTACTGGCGACGGGGCTTTGGCTTGCGTCCTGTACAGGTAAGCTGGATATTAAGCCGGTAACGAGCATATCGGCCGGACAAGCGCTGACGACGGCTTCCGATCTGAACGCCCTGCTCGTCGGTGCCTACGACGCTATTGGTAGCGGCAACGTCTACGGGGGGAATCTGCAACGTGATGCCGAATTGCTCGGTGACAACGGCGACGTTACCTGGACGGGGACATTCGTGGCTCCGCAGCAGATGTACACCAAGCGTATTCTGGTTAATAACGATCAGATTGATATAACCTGGACTGACGCGTACCGGGCTATTAATATTGCCAACACGGTGCTAGCCAACCTGAATTTGGCTGCTTCGTCCGATCAGAGTCGGATCGAGGGCGAAGCTAAATTCATTCGGGCGTCGATGTATTTCGAACTGGTGCGGGTGTATGGAAAATCATGGGGTGATGGCGATAACAACGCTAATCTCGGTGTGCCTATCGTACTGACGCCTACCACAGCTATCGATGCCAGTACGAACGTTCCCCGGAGTACAGTTGCCGCAGTGTATACGCAGGTTATCCAGGACCTGACCGATGCGGAGTCGAAATTGCCAAGCACTAACGGATTCTTTGCTACGAAAGGAGCGGCAGCTGCCCAGCTGTCGCGGGTCTACCTTCAGAAACTGGATTACACCAACGCTGCTGCTGCCGCTAACCGGGTTATTGCGGGCGGTCAGTATTCCCTCGTGGCTATCGAACAGGTATTCGACTTGCGAACGAACATCAGTGGTGTCAATACCAGTGAAACAATCTTTGCGATTCAGATCACTGATCAGGACGGAACAAATAACCTGAATACGTTCTACGGCGCGTCGGAATACGGCGGTAGGGGCGACATCGAGATCAACGAATCGTTTCTGTCGAATTTTGAAACGAATGATGTTCGGGGGCAGCTTTTCTACCCGGATGAGATTGGCGCGATACGTACGGCCAAATACATCAATCAGTACGGTAATATTCAGGTGCTGCGACTGGCTGAGATGTATCTGACTCGTGCCGAAGCGAACTTCCGGGCGGGTACGTCGGTAGGGGCTACCCCGTTGGAGGATATCAACAAGGTTCGGTCGCGGGCCAAAGCAACGGCCTTGACGTCGGCCGATCTGACGCTAGCCACCATTCTACAGGAACGCCGTCGGGAACTGGCCTTTGAAGGGACGCTCCTGCATGACGTCAAGCGGACCCGGCAGAGCATCGTTTCGGGGACTACGACCTTGCCCTGGAACAGCACCCGGCTGACTTATCCAATCCCCCTGCGGGAAATCAACACGAACCCTGCACTGGTACAAAATCAGGGCTATTGATGCCGATCGATTGTGTTTATTATGCGTGCGCCGGGTTTATACCCGGCGCATTTTTTTTGCGGATTCCTACGTTGTTAAACCTGAACCGGGTAGCGCCATCCAACGTTTTGGGGACATAAATCCCTATCCGACAAATACCATGAACCGCCGACTTCTCTTTATTTTCCTCAGTTGTTTATTGGCTGCTTCTGCCTTGCGTGTACAGGCGCAATACGTAACGGTAGCCCCCCGCGTCGACGATGTAAACGACGAAGACGTATCCATCCGCCGAGTTGAGTTGACCAGTGAGTACACGATCATTTACATGACCCACATCTCACCGGTTGGTAGCGGCTCGACTAGTCGGCGCAGAAGTCCGTTACTGGACGAAAATAGTAGCACCATTAGCTTTGTTCCGTCATCACGGTTGTATGTTAATCAGGGTGAGCGATCGTATAAATTCATTCGAGCTGAAAATATTCCGACTACATCCCGCCGGATCGTTGAGTCGGGCGAGCGGGTTGATTTTGTCGCCTATTTCGAACGAATTGATCCTGGGTACACAGTATTTGACCTATTCGAATGCAAGGATAGATTGAGCGAAATATGTTTTAACTTCTGGGGCGTACACATCATCAATCCGAAGAAACAGGTTTACGCCAAACGGAATCCGACAAAGCCCGTACCCCCCCGTGTCCAGCCAAAAACGCAGACAAAACCACAATCGGCTCCACCGGTAGTTACCAAACCCGTACCCGAACAGCCTGCCGAAACGACGACACCTGAAGCGGTGGCTATTTCCGGTCTGACTCGCGATGCCAAGACGCGCAAACTGATCGGTGCTACGCTAACGTATCAACTGCTGTCAGGCGCAGAAACAGACGCTAGTTCCGTAGCCGATTCTACGCAAAGTGGCGACCTGACGGGGGCCTATACCATTCCGGTTGATATGCTCGGGCGGTATGTCGTCACAGCATCGAAGCAGGGCTATCTGAGTCAGACAGATACGCTGAATGCCAGCAGCCGCAGTGTAGCGCGCGACTTTGATCTGGTGCCAATAACGGCCGGTACGAAGGTGACGCTGAAGAACATCTATTTCAACGCCCAGCGGTTTGAACTTAAAGCTGAATCGTACCCCGAGCTCGATCGGCTGGTAACGCTGATGCAAAGTAATCCGACGATGAACATCCGGCTGGAAGGCCATACCGACATTGTCGGCGAGTTCGATGCGAACGTCGAACTGTCGCGCAACCGGGTCAACGAAGTAAAGAAATACCTGGTGTCGAAGGGAATCAGCGCCGGGCGTATCGACACGGTTGGTTACGGCCCATCGCGAGCCATCAACACCAATCGCACGCTGAAAGAACGGCCCGAAAACCGGCGCGTCGAGATGGTCATTACCAAGGTTTAAACAGTTTGGTTGATCTTGGTGTCAGGCTACCATAGTCTAACACCAATGAAACCCAACTTCGACCTTGATGTGGTGCTGGACCGCGTTGCCGACGCCGTTCAGCCCTTTCCGAAAGCAGCCATGTTCGAACTGGCCGAACGTGGTTACAACACGCTGTTCGAGCAGTTGATCTCCTGCATCGTTTCGATTCGTACGCTCGATGAAACGACGATTCCTGTTTCGCTGCGTCTGTTCGAGAAAGCCCGTACGCCCGAACAACTGCTCGCGCTCGACATCCCAACGCTGACCGATCTGCTCTACGGTACGACCTATCCCGATCAGAAAGCGTACACCATGCACGGCATAGCCGAACGCATCGTCAATGAGTTTGGCGGTGAACTGCCGGCCACCTACGACGTGCTGACTTCGCTGAAAGGTGTCGGGCCGAAGTGTGCCAACCTCTCGCTTGGCGTAGCGACAGGACAGGCTGCGATCAGCGTCGATGTGCATGTACACCGGGTTGTCAACCGTTGGGGCTATGTGCAGGCCAGTCAGCCGGAGCGGACGTTGAAAGCCCTGGAAAAACAGGTGCCGCAAGCGCGCTGGGTCGACATCAACCGGCTGCTGATGCCGTTCGGGAAGCACATCTGCACCGGCACGTTGCCGCATTGCTCAACCTGCCCCGTTCTCGGCTTTTGCGAACAGGTCGGCGTTGAAAAGCACCGGTAATACTAGCTCGTAGCTGTATATCCACAGCCACCTTCGCGTCAGCCAACTTCCTGCCGGAGAGCGGTGGCTGAGTCTCCACAGCCACGGAAAGATACGCTTGCTTTCGCGTCAGCAATAGTCAATCGGAGAGCGGTGTTTGTGTATCTCCGTAGCTGTGAAAACACAGCTACGGGGGCGTCGGCAAGAGCTAATCGGCGGTGTGGCTGTGCAGACACAGCTACAGGAAGGGACAGTTGCAGAAATATAGAATTACGCCTGTAATAGCGTCAGCCAGGCTTCCTCGACTTTGTTCTCGGCAAGGAGTTGTTTCGCCCTTACGTGGAGCAGGTCGGGGAGGTACTGGCAACCATGACGCGCTTCGGCAAACATGCCGTTCAGTACGCCCGACTGCCGGTAATGCTGCACTGCCTCATTGGACGGCAGGGCTTTGAAACTTCCCAGTTTACCCAGGTCATTTCCCGTCAGAATGTTGCTGGTGCGAATGGCGTCCGGGATCTGATCGACGCCGATACCCACCTGCGGACGGGCCAGTGAAAACAGGGCATCCCCGCTGGCACGGCAGTACCAGTCGCCCCCCAGTCGGCCAATGAGGTCGACGCAGTGCGGATCAATAACCCCCTTACTGTCGAAGATGTCGTCGCGAAAATGGCCACGGACCACCTCGCAGATGAGTAGGTTTCCCGCCCCCGGTTCCGTGCCCGTTTCGATAATCTGCTTCACCACGCACTCAAACGAAGCCGGTGCTTCGGCAACGCCGGGCGGACGTACCACTTCCGATGGTCGTTCGGTAAAACCCGCTTTCACAAACTCATTGACGCCTTTGTCGAATTCGGCACTCGCCAGCGACATCTGCTCGACCATGCTGTAGCTGACCACGCTGATCGTAATTTCGGCCACCTCGCGCACATTTTGCAGCGTATGCTTCTGGGTGCCCTGACGGGTTACGGCCGTGGAGAGAATCAGCGTCGGTGGGTTGGAACCAAAGACATTGAAAAAGCTGAACGGACTCAGGTTTACGCGGCCGGCTGCGTCGACGGTGCTGGCAAAGGCAATGGGGCGCGGGCCGATCGTGGCCGTCAGCAGTTTGTAGAAGTCGGGGGCCGGTACGTTTGCCGGGTCAATCGTTTTCATAAAGAAGCGTTAGGTGTTCGGCTGTATCGTACCGCTGACATCACCCAGTGTTAGCTGATGCCCGTCGGTCTGGCCGAAGCCGCGTAGGGTAATGGTGTCGCCGTCGTGTAAAAACGTCCGGGTCGAACTGTCGGCCAATGTCAACGGACGGGCACCATTCCAACTCAGTTCGAGTAAGGAACCGTACGAATCGCGTTGCGTGCCGGAAATCGTGCCCGTTGCCAATACATCGCCAACACATAGATTACAGCCGCTGATCGTATGATGAGCAATCATCTGAGCGAACGACCAGTACAGGTGCTGCGTATTCGTATGACTGATGCGCTGCGGAGGCAGGTCGCCGGTTTGCAGCCAGACTTCCAGATTCAGATCGAAATGGCTGGGTTTGCTGGATTGCAAATAAGGCAACAGCGTTGGTTCCTGTATTGGGCCGGCAGTGCGGAATGGCTCCAGTTCATCGAACGGAACGACCCAGGCGGCCAAACTCGACGCGAAGTTCTTGCCCAGAAATGGCCCCAGTGGCTGGTATTCCCACCGCTGAATGTCGCGGGCTGACCAGTCGTTGAACAGTGCCACACCAAAAATGTAGTCTTCGGCTTCCGCGACCGGTACCGGCTCTCCCTGTCGGTTTGCCTTGCCGATAATCAGCCCGAGTTCCAGTTCCAGATCGAGCGCCTGTGTTGGCCCGAAGACGGGTTGCTGATCGGGCCCCAGAAAGGGCCCTGCTGGCCGGTGGATGGGTGTTCCCGACACGACAATCGACGAGGCTCGACCGTGGTAGGCAACGGGCAGGTGGCGGTAGTTGGGCAGCAGGGGCTCCGCGTTGGGTCGGAACAATTTACCGACGTTTTCGGCGTGGTGAATACCCGCGTAGAAGTCGGTGTAGTTCCCGATCTGAACAGGCAGGTGCATCGTTACGCGTTCCAGCGGCAACAACACCTGATCGTGCACCCGTAACAAAGTTGCTTCACTATCCGCCAGCAAGTCACGGACGCGCTGACCAACCTGCCGGTGCACAGTCCGACCGAGAGCCATGAACGCGTTGAGCGATGGCTGGGCAAACACGGACGTGTCGATGTCGAGATCATTGAAGAACCCCAGCAGGGCAACTACTTCGAGATCAAGCACCGCGTTGTGATGACGATACCCCAGCCGGGGCAATCCAATATCGTAACTGAATATGCCGTACATACGGTTTTCGGTTCAACGTTTTCGGTTTACGGATAAGCTTGAGAGATGGTAGCGCACGAATGGTCCAAGTCGGCGACAGAACACCGTGAACTGTAAACCGAGAACCGGAAACTTGTTCACTCACTCGCTCATATTCTGGTAGATCGAGTCCATGATCTTGACGAAATGCTGGTAGTCGTCGTCGCTGAGGTTACCCCAGCCTTTCCGGCGCATCGCCGACACAACGGGCAGTACGTCGTTGTACTTGGTCTGCCCGGCGTCGGTCAGAAAAACCAGAAATTTACGTCGGTCGGTATCGGCCATGCGCCGTTCGGCCAGCCCTTTCTGACTGAGCAGATCGATGATGCGCGTAACCGTCGGCGCATCTTTGGTCGTGATTTCCGACAGCGTATTCTGGCTGATGCCGGGGTTGCGCGCGATATGGTCGAGCACTACCCACTGATCGACGGTCAGGTCGAAACCCGCATCGTTGAACTGCTTTTGCAGCGCATTGCGGATCTTCTTGATCGTGGTATCAATCTTGAAAAAATAAGCCCTTGCGTCCGAAGGATGCGTCATATACAGAAGGTCAACAGCCGGTTAACCGGCAAGTTAACGCCTGCCGCTCAACTAACCAGCAGGGCATCGAGCCGGGCTTCGATTTCGGGTACTGATCGGTACAGCTGCTCGTAGGTGTCGACCACGAAATACTGCTCCTGAAACCGGTCGATTACGTACGGTGTCTGTAGCAGCGTGTCGACGTCGTATGGGCGTCGCTGTACTTGTGTGTCGTACAGGCTATGGCTCGTTTCACCCGCCGAAGAGAGAATACCCCCGCCGTAGATTCGTAGCTGTGGTTGTCCGGCGTCGTCGGCTTCCCGAATCAACCCAAACTCAACCGTGTACCAGTACAAGCGTGAAATCATGGCAATGGCGTCTTCGCTGTCGATATGGTTCAGGGCAATGCGACTCAGCGACGCCAGAAAATCACAGAATGCCTGATTCGACAGCAGCGGTACGTGGCCGAACGTGTCGTGAAACATATCGGGCTCGGGTAGGTAATCGAGTTGGTCGCGCCGACGGAGCCAGGTTGTTGCCGGGAAATTCCGGTTCGCCATCAGTTCGAAGAACTGCCGGTTGTCGATCAACCCTGGTACAGACACCACCTGCCAGCCCGTCAACGCCCGAAGCCGTGGATTTATGTCCTGCGCAAAGTCGGGAATACGGTCTTCGCGAAAGCCCGTCGCCGGAATGCCCGCCAGATACGCTTCACTGGCCATACCCGGTAGCTGCGTCATCTGCCGCCGAAACAACATCGTCCACATCGCCTGATCCTCAGCCGTATAGTGGGAATAGGATTGATGCATGGGTGAAAAGCGAAAGAGTGAAAGAGTGAAAGAGTGAAAGCGTAGTTGGCGCAGGAATCGCTCTTTCGCTCTTTCACTCTTTCGCAATTGATTACAACGTCCCCCGGAGTGCCTGTTCGCGTTCGATGGCTTCGAAGAGTGCTTTGAAATTTCCCTTCCCGAACGAGCGGGCTCCTTTCCGCTGAATAATCTCGAAAAACAAGGTCGGGCGGGGACAGACCGGACGGGTGAAGATTTGCAGCAGATACCCTTCCTCGTCGCGGTCGACCAGTACGCCCAGCGAACGCAGGGTCGTGATTTCCTCGTCGATCTGACCGATGCGATCTGTCAGGGTATCGTAATACGCCGGTGGTACGGTCAGGAATTCGACACCCCGATCGCGTAGGGCCATCACCGTTTCCACGATGTTGTCGGTCGCGACGGCAATGTGCTGCACGCCGGGCCCGCCGTAGAAGTCGAGGTATTCTTCGATCTGCGATTTTTTCTTGCCCTCAGCTGGTTCGTTGATCGGAAATTTCACGCGCCCGTTACCGTTGCTCATGACTTTGCTCATCAGTGCCGTGTACTCGGTCGAAATGTCTTTGTCATCGAACGAGACCAGTTGCTGAAAACCCATAACGTCGCGGTAGAAGTCCATCCACGGGTTCATTTCGTTCCAGCCAACATTACCGACCATATGGTCGACGTAGTTCAGGCCGGTATCGGCGGGTTTATAGACCGGATTCCACGGCTTATAACCGGGGAGGAAGACACCCGAATAATCATTCCGCTCCACAAATACGTGTACAGTGTCGCCATAGGTATGAATACCCGACCGCCAGACGTAACCGCTGTCGTCGGCTTCGCGAACGGGCTCCATGAATGGTTTCGCCCCCCGACGGGTTGTTTCGTCAAACGCCCGCCGGGCATCATCAACCCACAGGGCCACCACCCGAACGCCGTCGCCGTGCTGATCGAGGTGTTGCCCAATCGCGGAGCCACCATGCAGCGGGGATGTCAGCACCAGCCGAATCTTACCCTGTACGACAACGTACGATTCCCGATCCCGCAAACCGGTTTCCAGGCCAGCGTGGGCCAGCGGCTGGAAGCCAAAGGCCGTCTGGAAATAGTGTGCCGACTGCCGGGCGTTACCCACATATAATTCGAGGTAATCGGTGCCGTTCAGCGGCAGAAAATCAGTGGTCTCAGTTTGATACCGTTCAAGCGTTTCCATGTTTGTTGCTGTTTTGTAAGCAATTGGAGATGGCCTGTGTAGCCTGGACCTCCACGTCCGGGTGGACGCGATAGCGGCCTAAAAAGCTGCCGCCTTACGTAGTTGGCCTGACGGCCACCCGGACGTGGACGTCCAGGCTACTTCCAGTCTACTAGTACACATCCAGCCACGATTGGTAATACACGCCATCGTCCAGTTTCAGGGCCTGTTCCGTCAGCATGAGCGGGCGGAACGTATCGACCATGACCGCATATTCAACGGTTTCTTTCTTGCCGATGCTGCGCTCCATCGCGCCGGGGGCCGGTCCGTGTGGGATGCCGCCCGGATGCAGCGTAATATGGCCCGGCTTGATGTCGTTGCGACTCATAAAATCACCGTCGACGTAGTAGATAACCTCGTCGGAGTCGATGTTCGAGTGGTTGTACGGGGCCGGGATGGCTAGCGGATGATAATCGAACAGCCGGGGGACAAACGAACAGACGACAAACGATTCGGTCTGAAACGTCTGGTGGACCGGTGGTGGCTGATGCACGCGCCCCGTTATCGGCTCGAAGTCCTGAATATTGAATACGTACGGGTAATTGTAACCATCCCAGCCCACCACGTCGAACGGGTGGCTGGCATAGACCAGCGAATGAAGCGCTCCCTGCTTCTTAATCTTGATCAGGAAATCGCCCGTTTCGTCGTGCGTTTCCAGGTCCTGTGGTCGGCGAAGGTCGCGCTCACAGAAAGGCGACTGTTCCAGCAGTTGCCCGAAGTGATTGCGATACCGTTTGGGCGTGTAAATCGGCGCGTGTGACTCGACATACAGCAACCGGTTCTCGTCGCCTGGAGCCGGGGTATCAAACTCGATCTGGTAAATTACTCCACGGGGAATGACGAGGTAGTCGCCGTAGCCAAACGGTAGCGTCCCGAATAGTGTACGCAGGCGTCCTGTACCCCGGTGAACAAACAGCAGTTCGTCGGCGTCGGCATTCTTGTAGAAGTAGTCGGCCATCGACTGACGCGGAGACGCCAGTCCAACGATCAGATCATTGTTGACAAGTAAAGGCGTGCGGCTATCGAGAAAATCATCGGCGGGTGGTACCTGAAATCCGAGCAGCTTGCGCGACAGCATGTTTTTGTCGACAGCGACGCGGGGAGTCATGTCAACGCTTTCCAGCACGTGCCGGACCATCGTTGGTCGATGTACGTGGTACAGCAACGACGACATCCCGTCGAAGCCGATAGTGCCGAACAACTGCTCGTAATACAGCCCCCCACCCGGTTTGGCAAACTGCGTGTGGCGTTTGTGCGGTAGCTGACCTAACGTGTGGTAGAATGGCATACGCTATGCCGCAGCGCCGGAGCCGGTGAGACCCGGCGCTGCGGACTTTTTGTTGATGAAGTGTTAGTTGCTTTAGCAACTATTGTTTTGCCTACAATTATAAGAACAACAGCTGTAAATAGAATATTGTTGAGAAAATTTTTTTATAATCGATGTTAAGTAAGTATCAACTGTGGTATGGCTAGTCTTTACCGGATGGTAAGCTACCCGGTAAGTGGGTATTTTGCGTATGAATAAATGGACGCTACCGTTTTTGGCTACTTTTGGGTGGCTGAACACATCTGTGTAGCGCAGCCCAACCAACTACATTCCTATGAAACCAACACTTCTCCTGCTGGCAGCCGGCATGGGTAGCCGATACGGGGGTATTAAGCAACTCGATCAGTTCGGGCCTAACGGCGAGACCATCATGGATTACTCGCTGTTCGACGCCATCCGGGCAGGCTTTGGCAAAGTCGTTTTCATTATTCGCGAAGAGCTGAAAGCTGATTTCGAAGAAATTTTCGGTGCGAAACTGGCCGGGAAAATCGAAGTCGACTACGCGATACAGGCGCTCAATTCATACGTACCAGCCGATATGGGTTCGGTTGAGCGGACAAAGCCGTGGGGAACGGGTCATGCCATGCTTTGTGCGTGGGAACAGACACAAACGCCGTTTGCCGTTATCAATGCCGATGACTTTTACGGGCCTGAGTCGTTTCGGGTGCTGGGCGAATTTCTGCAAAACGACCCCAGCCCGGGCCTGCACGCGATGGTCGGCTACGAGGTGAAAAATACGCTGTCGGAGTTCGGTTCAGTATCACGCGGGGTGTGTACCGTCGATGAGCAGGAAAACCTGACGTCGGTTGTGGAGCGCACCAAGATTTACCGGAAAGAAGCCGGACTGACAGGCAGTATAATTGGGTTCGAAGAGGGCGACGTGTTTGAGCCGCTCGATCCCGAAACGCCGGTGTCGATGAATTTCTGGGGCTTCAAACCCGAGGTGTTCCCGCTGTTGAAAGAGCAGTTTGAAGACTACGCCCGTGCCAATTTCGATAAGCCCAAAGCGGAGTTCTACATACCGTCGGTCATGGAAAAACTGATTCAGCGCGGACAAGGGCGGTGCCGCGTGTTCCGGAGTCAGTCGGAGTGGTTTGGTGTGACCTATCCCGACGATAAACCTACCGTTCAGGCGTCGCTACGTCGACTGCACGAACAGGGTGTGTACCCGGAAAAACTGTGGTAACAACGTAATTCACGCATGAAAAAGGGGACGCCGACTCATCAGCGTCCCCTTTTTCATGGTGTAGTCTCAAGCAGCAGGCTAATGCTTTTTGTCATCCCGAGCCTGCGAGGGATCTTCTGAAGCAGTCATTTGTCCATCTCCGAAGATCCCTCGCAGGCTCGGGATGACAAAAAACTACCTGTGACTTACACTACCTAGCTATTGCGGTCCGGGAATTTGTCGACAATCTCCTGTACCTGCTTGGTAAGCCTGTTGGAGATATTCGCCGGGTTGTTAATCGCGTCCTCAATCGAGCCGCGCCATACCAGCTTTTTCGTATCAGCATCGACCATGTCTACGACCACCGTTCCCGATTTGTACTGCTCCTGATACTGTTGCTGACCACCCCAGCCCCAGTATCCCGGTCCCCAGCCGCCCCAGCCCCAGCGACCCCAGCCCATGTACGGACCGTAGAAGGCTGAGTTGGGCGATGTGACCGTGCGGGTCTTGTCTTCCACGAAAAAGTGGTACCCAATCAGCAAATCCGGATTTTTGTCGTTTTCCTTCAGGCCTTTTCCTTTCATGACCTGCCCAACCGTGTTCTCCACATTGTCGGTAGCGATCTGATTGTAATACAATGGATTCTGACCCGCTTTTATGTCCGAATCCATCCAGGTGAATGTTCGGTACTTGCTATAGTCGATTTTGTTGTTGTAGTCGACGGCTACCCGTGGTGCGCAGGCGTAGAGCAGCGGAAACAGGGCCATCAAAAGCATCAAGCGTTTCATACCGTAGTTGTTGTTAGTTGTGGCTATAAAACGCGTTGTACGAGCAAAGGTTTGCGCCGATACAGACCTAACTGGTTACAACGATGGATGCTGCTTATGCCACCGTGTCGCCTGTTGGTAAGCCCCCGCGACCGCAAGCACATCGCCCTCCGCGAATAACTGCCCCATGAACGTAATGCTCGACGGGGTTTGCTGCGCGTTAAAGCCATTCGGAACGACGACGCAGGGGTGACCCGTCAGGTTGGTCAGTGTCAGGTTACCGCCGGCGTAGGTCGGGCTGATGTACACGGTCAGGCGCTCTTTTTTCAGCAAAGCAGCCATGTCGTTGATGAGTCGGGTGCGGGCGCGGTTTGCCTGTACGTATTCGACGGCCGGTACGAAGCGCGACGAGCGAAATTCGTTGGGCCAGGCATTCTTAACCTGCCGGACCATCTCGTCGTCGCGCCCGGAGCGGGTTAGTTCATCGAAGGCGGCAGCCGCTTCAACACCCAGAATAAAACCGATTCGGCTGGGTGAAATCGTCGTCGGCAAGTCGATGGGTACCAGTTCCGCACCAAGCGAGCGCAGGGTTTGCAACGTCAGCGAGTCGTTGCTGCGGGTGGGGTAGTTGCTCTCGAACGCTTTCTTTACGTAGCCAATGCGCATGCCTTTGAGCGAAGCCGTCGGCGTATAACGAAATGGCGCGGCCATCACGGTTGGGTCCAGTCCGTCGGGCCCCTGAATGGCGTTGAAGACCAGTGCGCAATCGTTGACCGACCGGGTGATTGGTCCGATTTTATCCATGCTCCAGCTCAACGCCATAGCCCCGTGTCGACTTACCCGCCCGAATGTCGGGCGCAGACCCGTCGTGCCGCAAACGGTGGATGGCGACACGATAGACCCCAGTGTTTCGGTACCGATGGCGAAGGGCAACAATCCCGCCGAGACGGCCGACGCCGAACCTGCCGATGAGCCACTGGAACCTGTTTCGGGCTTCCACGGGTTGCGGGTCATACCACCAAACCAGACGTCGCCCCAGGCCAGTTCACCAACCGACATTTTGGCGCACAGTACGGCCCCGGCTGCTTCCAGCCTGCGGATTACCGTTGCGTCGTCGGTCAGCGTCTGATTTTTGTAGGGTACCGAACCCCAGGTCGTCTTGTAGCCCCGTTTGGTAAGCAGGTCTTTAGCGCCGTACGGAATGCCGTGCAATGGCCCCCGGTACTTGCCGGCTTTCAACTCCGCGTCGGCTTGTCGGGCCTGCTGCATGGCCAGGGAGTCGGTAAACGTGATGACGCAGTGCAGCGTGGTGTTGTGCTGATGCAGGCGGTCGAGAAAGAAATGGGTCAGCTCAACCGAACTGATCTGCCGGGTTCGAAGCAGCTCGCCCAACTGCGCGACGGTGTAAAACGCAAGATCATTCGACCGGGCCGGACGCTTAAGCCCCGTTGACGCCACCGCAGGCAGCACAGAGGAACCCGTAGGTAATTTGAACCCAGTGGGTAGTGGGTTGAAATACAGGGCCGGTGCTACGTCATTGGGCAGGTCGACTTTGCGCAGGGCTTCATAGTCGGGACGAAACTCGTTCAGGTTGTCGAGCATGGAATCGCGCTCGGCAGTGGTGAACGATAGCCCAAACACGCGCGATGCCACATCGGCCATATCGCTGGTAATCGGTTTCTTCGGATCGTCGGGTGCCATAATGAACGCACCCAACAGGAAACTGCCCGCACAGGCCAGTAGCAGACGTGTAGTCGTTTTTTGCATAGGATCGATGAACGTGTAAGCCGATAAAAATACGCGACAAATGCGATTCTACACGATCGATTTCAGGCCGACTGCCCGTTTTGGCTAACGGAATGCCCCCGCTTTACCCCTCCGACTGTACACGCGCCAGAAATTGCTGATGCAGTGACCAGATTTGCGGCAGCAGCAGTTGCGATTCGTCGTTGAGCAGTATGTGATCGGCGAATTGACGGCGCTGCTCATCGCTGATCTGATTGGCGATGATACGCTGAATATCGTCGACCGACCGATGCGGATCGCGCTGCCGAATACGCTCGATACGCAGGGCCAGCGGTGACTCGACAACGACGACCTGATCGATGCCGACTTCCGGGCTGGCAGCTTTCATCAGCGCGGCTTCCTTGATCACATACGGCGTATGCGTTTGCTGCGCTACCCAGTCGGCTGTGTCGGCCCAGACGCGCGGATGAATAACGGCGTTGAGCCGTTGCAGCAGGTCGGGATTCGAAAACACCTGACTGGCAACCCAACTCCGGTTGTAGCGACCCAGCGTGTCGTAGGCCATTGTGCCCAGCACCCGCATGATGTCGGCTTTCAGAATGGGGTCGTTTTCGGTAAGCCACTTGGCACGATCGTCGGCCATGTACACCGGTATGCCCAGTGAGGCAAACACCCGGCAAACCAGACTCTTTCCCGACCCGATTCCCCCCGTAACCCCTATGCGCAGCATTGCTTTCATCTGTAACGTGCTGTCAGTCAACATCGCTTCTGGCATCGACTGACTGACTATGTTAGACCAGTAAAACTAGCGTTTTATCGAATGGTATTTGGGTAAACGTTCGTTAGCGCGTTAGGTCAACCAACAGGGTTTTTGTCCGCTCTTCGCTTGGCCTTGGGCCATCAGTTGCGTAAATGCGATTATTTTTGCTAATGACTATGTATGCAGGGATGGTTCCTTTGGTGAGTGACTCAGCAAGTTTACTGTCAGGGTCCAGTCGGTAATGCTGCGCAGCGGCTATCGGCATTTTTAAGGCTTTCAAGGCCGCTAGCCATTTGGAACGGTCGCTGTCAATTGAGATATACACAAATTTGACCGATTTGCCTTTGAGCTGATTAGACAGGCGAATTGAATTTGGCATCTCCTGTCGGCAGGGAACACACCAGCTTGCCCACATATCCAGATAAACTACGTTTGCTTTATTCGCTGCTAAGATCTGCTTCCAGGTTATTTTCTCGCCAGTTGCCGTTTCTAATTGCTGATTGACAAGCTTGGCAGTAGTGACCAACTCATTTCGCTCCCGTTCCTTGCTGGCGATGGTAGCCTCCAGATTTTTTACGTAGGCTTTATCCTGTATATCCTCACTATACTGGTTGAGCAAACTGCTTTTTTCGATCGATGCACCGGTCTCTCTGAGATATAGTTTCACGATTGAGAAAAGGGCAAAATCTCTGTGTTTTCCGGTTAGTTGTTGACGTGCTGTTTTATAGTAGCCTTCCTGATTATTTGGTTGCTTACTTTGAAAAGATAAGTAGTGCACATAGCTGTTTAAGCAGTATCGGTACGCCAACGAACTACCTGTCAATAAGTCGTCATGGGTAAAAAAAGATTTATATCGGCTAAGTGTGTCTAAATACCATGTGGGTAAGTCATTGACAGTGAATCCGTTCGTGTGAGGTTTAACGAAGGGCAGTAGCAGGGCCTGGATGTAGGCACTCTGGATCTCAGTGGCTGCCTGCTGATGAAATTTTGCTGATAATTGAGCCACATCGCGTAGACTATCAGCGATAGCCAAGCGCCGATCCCTGAGCCGCTTGAATTCATCAATCAAGAGATCGAATTTTAGCTTCGGTGTCCAGTCAATCGACCAGAAATCAGGTATTGCCATACTGACCTGTTGCTTTTCCAGGAAGGGGTAGAAGTTTAATTCCTGGCCCATTCCTCCGATGATACGCCCTTGAAGAGGCTCAATAGTTAAGGTATCATTAGGCTTTATCAGCACGGGTAATTGATCATCATTACCCGAGAATCGAATCAGCACGGGTTTATCAAGTGGTAAAACGATAGTATGCTTGCTTTTTGTCTTGTCGCTAAGATTAAAGGAAGTATCGCGTTGATCCAGGAAGTCGTCTTGATAGTATAGAAAATAGGGCGTAGTGCCCGTATAGTGAATAACGGCAGGGCTGCTTGCGCTTTGCGCGATCAGGAAATGGGAGAGCAACGTGGTTAAGCTTACCAACAATGCCTGCGTAAACAGTATACTACGTTTCATACAATGTCATTAAGCGAATAATCGTAGGGTAAATCGTTTGATAGATGTAGGCTGTACAAGTAATATTTGTGTTAGCAAGAGTATAAAAAATCTCGTATAAATACTATTTGAAAACATATGCATGCAGCGAGAAGCTAGTAACAAACTATCGCAGTCACTAGCTTACGGCTACGTAGTGTAGTATCGCTGGTTGCTATCCGCTTCGGCAATCGGCCTAAAAGTCAACGGCTTAAATCGGGCTGTGTGGTTGCGTATGATATACAAGTCAACTTACTAATTTTAGTGAGTTGTGCAGACAGGTACCAGTCGTTTATTAGTTTGCATGAGCAGGTGTGAACGACCGGACTAGTTTACGCAAACAGCTCGCTTGGTCTGGCATCTACACCGCAGAACCTGTCCGTTGTTCTGCCTGGACCGCAAGTAAACTAGCTATATTGCTTAGCTTCCAGTTTATGGAAAAGGTAAAAGCAGATCATCCAAGGAGGAACGTTATACGCTGATAATTGATGGGTATGGGTTTACCAACTTTTCGAAACATTGTATTACTGTCGTTGCTGCTGCGATCGGTCTGGACGTTTGCCCAGACGAAGCCCGAACCGTGGCTGAAGGAATACGATGAATGTCGGGAGTATGGGGATGTCTACGTTGTCAAAAAGATCAACAAGCCGTGTCGCGCCTACGAAACCTTTCTGACTAACAAACAGGGGCGGAAACTAACGCCTGCCTACCGCGACATTGGCGATTTCGAAGAAGGACTGGCGGAGTTTGTACCCATGGCGCACAGTCGGGAGGGGCAGGGACTGCACGGGTTTATCGACAAACAGGGTAAGGTTGTCATTGAACCCCGGTATGTCTCAACGGATCGGTTTTACAACGGTAGAACCTGGGTCATTTATCGGGCCGAGCCACACTACGGGCTTTCCTACATCGATAAGACCGGGAAAGAGCTTTACAGAATCCCCATCGAGCACTTTGCAAATGATTATCTCATTCGTGACGCAGAAGTCAAACACCAGTGTAATAACGACACGAAGGAAGATGTGCTGTGGTGGCGAAACGGTGAGCCGCTCGTCCTCAATTTCAATTTTACTCCCTTTGTTGAACGAGAAATTCGGCAAGCAAAAGGCATCGTTCCGTTCAATTACTTGGGTAAGTTTGGTGTTATCGACCAGAATTTTATCCTGAAAGTGCCGGTTGCGCTTGATGAGATCGACGTCAACTATACCTATTCGGGGCAGGGGCTGACACGCGTACGATACGGTGATAAATACGGGTACATTAATCCACTGACCGGCGACCTTGTCGTTCCTTGCGATTATACGGACACGCGCAAGCCGACCAACGGTTTATTCTGGGTTAAGAAGAACGGGAAATGGGGCTGCATCGACAAAACGGGTACGCTGCGTATCCCGCACCTGTATGACGAAGCCACCGGTTTTACCGCCGAAAACCGGTCGGCCGTTGCGATCAATGGCAAGTTCGGGCATATCGACAGGTCCGGTACCGTACGAACCCCGTTGACCTACGATTTCGCGTCGTATTACAACCACGGCATTTCGATGGTGCGTGTCGATGATAAATACGGCTATATCGATACGACTGGTCGCTTCGTTACTCAACTCATCTACGACGAGGCCTTCCCGTTCGATCACCCGACAACGCACGTTGAGCGCTCGTGGCTTCGGTTTGAACTCACGCAGGATGGTAAAGAGGAGTTTATCGGCTTCTCGTACAAGCTGAAAGGACTATTCATCATCATTGGTACGCTGATCTTTATCTGGCTTAACAGTTTATTTTACCGAATACGAGACAAGGTTCGGTGGAATAAACGCCGAATGAGTTAACAGCAACACTGGTAAGATCAATAGATTGGTGAGTTTATCTGTCAGGGCGATTGATAGAAATACTGTAGGCCTTTTACAAAACTCAGTTGTCCCGTGTCCATGTGCCCTAGCTGGTTGTAAACGCCCCCTGCTAGCCCGACGTTGCCTGTTTGCCCGATAGCGGTGGTCAGGTTCTGAACAGGCTTGACGTCCCACTGTGCGTTTTCCTGACCGCCAACCGTTATGAACAGCCGAACCGAATCGGCTCTGTTAACTGTGTTCAGTTGGGTTGGCAGTTGATTCAGATAGAAGTTGTGGTACCACACCGATGGACTCGCGGCTACGAAATTCTGGAAGTCGCGGGTTTTGCGGTTCGCCTGATTTAGCAAGGTATACAAGGCAAAATAACCACCGAACGAATGGCCAAGGAGTGTTCTGTTTTGGGTCGTGGTTCGGTAGGTCGAGTCAATCGAGGGTAGTAACTCCCGGCTTAGAAACTGCCTGAACAACTCCCCACCACCGGTCGCTTTTAATTCGTCGGAAGGTAAGGCGGCCGGGTACAGATAGTCCCGCACGCGAAGCGAATCCATCGTCGCAAGCGATTTATAGCCAACGCCTATCACGATAAGGGGTGGTAATAAACCGGCTTTTTCGTATTGGCGGATGCTGGCTGCCAGCATGGGAAAGTGAAAGTTACCGTCCAGAACAACAACGACCGGATAGCGCTTGCTGCTGCTGTCGCCATACTCCAGCGGAAGCTGGGTCTGTACATACAGCGAATCCTTAACGGCTTTTGAATAAACGGCTCGTGGAGTCGTGTCCGTCGCGGGATGGTTGATGAGACTAGTCTTCGGCTGACAACTGTACAGCGCCAGACCGAACACGTAAATGATTAGTTTCGACTGCATACCGGTGATAAATAAGGTACTAGCTCATTGATCATCAAAGAAATACCGAGCCGTCGAATAAGGCTGCCTGTACACCGCCGGTTTAAGTTAGTTTAACAGAAATCCATTCCTGAAGTAAAAGCTACGATCGAACTGGGGTGGCGCGTCTGTAAATAATACCTTGTATTCGGAAAAGCGTTGGTAGGGAAGGCCGTTAACAGGTGCACTAACCAAATGGTGTAGCCACTACGAGCCGAAGCGACGCCATCATACCTTTGTAGCTGGCTAACGAAACAACGAAAACGTGGTAAACTGGTATTGGATCGACCTGCTTGGTACGGGTGTGTTCGCCGTGTCAGGGGCACTGTCGGCGCTTGGTAAGAAGATGTACCACGACCTGTTCGGTATTTTCTTCGTCGGCTTCCTCACGGCGGTAGGGGGCGGTACGCTGCGCGACATCATCATGGGGGCATACCCCATTGCCTGGATACGTGATCCCAACTACTTGCTGACTATTATCGGGTCGGTGGGCATCGCCCTGGCCGGGCGTCGCTGGTGGTTCGGGCGACTGCGTCGGCCCCTGCTGGTGTTCGACACCATCGGTATTGGCCTGTATACCATTCTGGGGATGCAGAAAGCGCTGTCGTTTGCTGTCAACGACTGGGCCGCGATGTTGCTGGGGGTAATGTCGGCGATTTTCGGAGGGGTTATCCGTGATACACTGGTCAACGACCTGCCGCTTATTTTCGACCGACAAGTTTATGCGACGGCTTGTCTGGCAGGGGCTATTCTTTTCTGGGTCGGCCGCTCGGCGGGTGTTGATCCTACCGTAAACTTCTGGCTGGCAAGCAGTATCATCACGATCATTCGCCTGGTGGCCATCCGCTACGGCTGGGCATTGCCCCGGATCAATTAAGTACTATGCTTATTTTGCGGAGGCCGACGCTGGTACTGACAGCAATTGACCGACTTCAAAACTGACAAGCGCGCGGTTGGTGGAAAACTGGAGCTGCGGGTGACGAAACTGCGTCAGCGGAAGTTCTTCGTCGTAATTGTCGGTGATACGCTTACGGGGAATACGGAGTTGGAGCGTATCCGGTAAGCCACGTACAAGCCGCTGTGGGCCTGATACGCTTAAGCTACCTGGCGTTACGTTGATAACGCTGGAGACTGCGTAGCCGGGTGCCAGATTAAGGCCTGTGCTATCGACCCGTAAGCGAATGGTTTTCGTAATTCGACGATCGAATGCAATGTCGAGCGTATCGGCAATCACGTAGTTGATATGCAGTCGCTTCACCTGTTCCTCCAGCGCAGCCGTCAGCGATGTGGTGTTGATTACCGATGCACGGAGTGGCTGCGGGACAGGATAATCCACCGGGTCTACCTGAAAGGGAAGCCACGAATGGCGCAACAGCCCCCAGCCATCACCCGATACGTTGACCCGCACCGTGCGGGGCAGCGGTGTAACAGGCACATAGGCCGAATCGTTGTACACGAAGTGAATCGGGTACTCGATATTCAGCGAATAGCCGGTTTTGTTCAGCGCGTTGAGCAGCCAGAACAAAGCGGCCGCCAGCAGACAAAGCAGCGCTTTGGTCGGCTGAAACGAAGCCGAGTCGGGTGAGTTTGCCAAGGATGGACGGAGCTAGAACAGCCTTACTTTTTTTCTTCTTCGACCGGCTTAGCGGTCGCTTCGCGCGAAATAGCCGACTTTTCGAAGGTCAGTTTCAGACCCCGGTCGACGTCGATCTGGACGGTGGTGCTATCGACAGCTGCGATCCGGCCGTGTAAGCCGCCGATCGTAACGACGTTATCGCCTTTTTTGAGGTTGTCGACAAAGTTCTTCTGGTCCTTCTGCTTTTTCTGTTGCGGACGAATCATGAAAAAGTAGAAAACGACGATGATACCGCCCCAGAGCAGGACGTTCGCCAGCATCGACGAGTTACCGCCCGACAATTGTAGTAATAGTGTGTACATAGTAAGTGACTGGATTAGTGTTGGGCCGCAACCGCTTTCGGATTAACCAGTGCCTTAAATTGCAGGTCAGTCATCGACGGTTCGGTGTTGGCAAATATCGTAACCGTTTTGTTTTGTTCTCCGCTCTTACCCCGGCTGTTGAACCGGACGCGGATCGAGGAACTGGCACCGGGCGAAATAGGCTCGCGGGGCCACTCGGGCGTCGTACAGCCGCAGGACGCCGTAATGTTATTGATGATGAGCGGAAATTCACCCGTGTTCGTAAACGGGAACACGTGCTCGACGGTATCGCCCTCGGTCAGGGTACCAAAATCAAAAACCCCTTTTTGAGCGAACGAAATTTTGGGCATCTTTCCCGAAACGCTGGCCTGCGCTTTTTCGGCCTGCTGCCGATTGTCGCAACTGCCCAACCCGAAACCCAGTCCGGCAACGGCCAGTATAAAAACCCAGTTTGGTACGCACATTGGCAATGATACGGATAGGATGTAAGAGAGCCGGACGCAAACGTCCGGCTCCCGGTCAATCAGGCGTTTTGCTGTTTGATCTGTGCCATCAGCCGGTCGACGTCAGCCAACAGGCGCTCGGCTTTTTCGCGGGCATCGGTGACCACCCGCTCGCCTTCGTTGCGCGAATCGTTGGCTGGTTGCTCGCTGGCGTGCAACAGATCGTTGATCATCAGTTCAATCTGTTCCCGGTATTTCGACAGCCGGTAGGTCAGTCGATCGCGGGTTACTTTACCCTGGTCTGGAGCGTACAGAAGGCCGACGGCAGTGCCGACAGCCGCCCCAATGACGAGGAACGTTAAGTCGCGGCTTACTTTGCTCATTGGTTAAGAGTTTTTGCGGTTATTGATCGCAGTAGCGTTGGATAAACGAACGGCCTACCCAAAACTGACACGCCAACCGGCAGAACTAACAAACTATTTATTGTCCAGCAATCCCCGTCCGCTCTTGCGCAGGCGACCCGACGCCATGAGCTTTTCGGATAGATTATCCAGAATTCCGTTGACAAACTTACCGCTTTTGGGCGTACTGTACGCTTTGGCCAATTCGATATATTCGTTGATCGTGACCTTGACGGGAATGTTCGGAAAACTAAGCAGTTCGCAGACAGCCAGTTTCAGGATGATCCGGTCGAGTATCGCTACCCGTTCAACGTCCCAGTTCTGCAATTGTTCGGCCAATAGCTGCTCGTAGTCGTCGTCGTTTTGCAGCGATTGCTGGTAGAGTGTCGTCAGGAATAGTTCGTCTTCTTCCCAGTCGTCGGTGAGTGGTTCGAGTTGCAGGCCAGTAACACTCTGCGCTGATTTTAGCGTCCGAATGGCCAGTCCCCGCACTACTTCGCTGTTTTCGGCCCAGCTCAGATCGATTTCGGCCAGATGGTCGCGGATAATCTCGTGTTTGAAGATCAGCGTCCGCAGCACGTATTGTATCAGAGCCTGATCTTCGTCGGGGGTATGCGTCCGCTGTGCGCAGTAGGCCCGATAGGTTTCGTCGTTTTTGAAAACTTCCTTCAGCGCCTTCCGAACGAAGGCCATGTCGTCGGTCCACGAAATGCTGTGCCGAACGGCTTCATCCTGTAACGGCTGATGCGCGGCCAACGCCTGCACGATGCTGTTCTCGCTAAAGTCTGATTCGAAAGGAAATGGTGCTTCGTCGACGTCGCGGTACCGGCGATCGCGGTCCGTACGGGACGCCTGCCCCAGGGCCACGAGCAAGGTCATGACGCGCAGGTAATCGTCATAAATGCCGTTTACTTGCCGGATCATAAGCTGAGCCAGGTGCTGACGGTCTTTTTGCGTACGAATGCGGTAGAAAACAAGGCCGTCGTTGGCGGCTTTCAGCACGGCTGAGGGCGCGTCGTCGTCCCGTGCCGGCTGATTGGTCTTAATCGCTTCGTCGAAGAGGAGCGTAGCCAGTTGGCGATTTCCTTCGAGCTGCCGCTTATCCTGCGGGAGCATTGAGTTAAGGTCGGGTAGGAACAAGTCAGCAATACCGTCGTGGGCCAATTGCTGATTGGAAAATTCGGCCTGTCGAAGCGCATACAACGCCTGCATGACCTTGATTCGGAGTAGTCGCCGATTAAGCATACCGCCAGAAGAGATTAAGCACCAATAAAGTAAAGAACGGCTGTTTCAAACCACAAATTTACGAAATTATGGACAGGATTACAGGATTGACCGGATTTTAGTCGCAGGTATCATGCCGGTTTACAGCCTGTCAGTATTCGCTATCAATGTCAGCAAGCGGAGAGGGAGTGGTCATTTTAGCGTCAATCCAGCAACTGGCTACAAAAAATCCTGTCAATCCCGCAATCCTGTCCATCCCCTTATCTGCAACTTTTCGCCGGGGGGTGGGGTTAAAAACCTGACGCGAACCGGTTTCCTGTGAAAGCTCTTTCTTACCTCAACAAATACCTCCTCAAGTATAAATGGTACCTGATCTGGGGCACGGTCTTTACGGCCATCTCCAACCTGTTCGGGATTTTTCCTGCCCAGCTTGTTCGGTATGCCCTCGACCTGGTTCGCGAAACGCTCGACATCTATCACCTCTACGATGGTATGCCGGTGCAGACATCGCTCTACAACGTCTTTGCGTTCAGTCTGTTGCTATTCGCGGGTGGTACGCTGGTGCTGGCGCTGCTGAAAGGGTTTTTCCTGTTCCTGGTCCGGCAGACGCTTATCGTGATGTCGCGGCACATCGAATACGACCTCAAAAACGAGATTTACGACCACTACCAGACGCTACCGCTGAGCTTTTACCGGCAGCACAATACCGGTGATTTGATGGCGCGTATTTCGGAAGACGTTAGCAAAGTGCGGATGTACGTCGGGCCAAGTATCATGTACGGCGTCAACCTGATTGTGCTGTTCATACTGGTCATCACATACATGGTCAGCATCAACGCCCGGCTGTCGGCGTATGTGCTCCTGCCGTTGCCGATTCTGTCGGTGCTGATCTACCTGGTCAACAACATTATTATTCGTAAATCGGAAGAGATCCAGCGTAGCCTGTCGCAGATGTCGACGTACGTGCAGGAAGCCTTTTCGGGCATCCGGGTACTGAAAGCATTCGTGCAGGAAAAACAGTCGGCAGCCCGTTTCGAGACGGAAAGCGACCGGTACCGGGAGAAGTCACTGAGCCTGACAAAAGTCGACTCGCTGTTCTTCCCCATCGTGGCCATTCTGGTCGGCCTGAGCAACATTCTGGTCGTGTACATCGGTGGACAGGAAATTATCGCCGGTCGACTGACGCCGGGTAACATCACCGAGTTTATCCTGTATGTCAATATGCTGACCTGGCCGGTGATGGCCTTGGGCTGGACGACAAGTCAGACGCAACGGGCGGCTGCGTCGCAGGCCCGCATCAACGAGTTTCTGAACATCAAGACGAACATCGTATCGGCGAAAGACGTTAACCGAACGATTCAGGGCGAAATCGAATTCCGCAACGTCCGGTTCGTGTACCCCGATTCGGGTATCGTCGCGCTGCACGATTTTTCCATGCATGTGAAGGCCGGCGAAACCGTTGCCATCCTGGGTACAACCGGTTCCGGAAAAACGACGCTGGCTAACCTGCTGACCCGTATGTACGACGTGTCATCGGGTGAAATTCGGATCGACAACACCCCCATCGTTGATTACAACCTGACCTCGTTACGGAGTCAGATGGGGTATGTGCCGCAGGATGTTTTCCTGTTCTCGGAAACGATCAGCAACAATGTCCGTTTTGGTCGCCCGGACCTGCCGCAGGCGCGTGTCGAACAGGCCGTGCGCGACGCTGATCTGTACCAGAACGTGATCGATTTTCCGGAAGGTTTCGATACAGCCGTGGGTGAACGGGGCGTCACGCTGTCGGGTGGACAGAAACAGCGACTCAGCATTGCCCGCGCCATCGCCCGTGACCCGCGCATTCTGATTCTGGACGACTGTCTGTCGGCGGTCGATACCAACACGGAGAACATCATTCTGAACAACTTGCGCCGGATCATGGCCGATCGCACGTCGGTAATCATCTCGCACCGCGTATCATCGGCCAAACTTGCTGATTACATTATCATGCTCGATGAGGGAACAATCGTCGAAGAGGGCACGCAGGCTGAACTGATGGCCCGCAACGGGGCTTTCCGCGAACTCTACGAGAAGCAGTTGCAGACAGAAGAGGTGTAACTTTTTATAGACCACCGCATATAACATATAAATGGTGGGAAGACCGGATGGTTTTAGTCGAAAACCATCCGGTCTGTGTAGAGACGCAAGATCTTGCGTCTCTACTCTACGTCATGCGACAGCCTGTTACATAAACAGACCAATCTCATTGATTCGCTCATGGTGCCAATTGGCAGGATTTTGAGCAATGTAATGTCGAATACGGCTCAATTCGTCTGCATTGCGAACGACTCGGTCATGGTAACGAGATTGCCAACCAAAGTCGATTCCTAACCGGCTGGCAAATGTTGTTACGCCGATTTTGTAGCCCCGGATGATAGCTGCCAGATTCCTGCTCTGCGGACCAAACGTATTGGGCTGCCAGTCATGATCGTCCGATCGGTCAATGCATAGCAGACCATGAATGTGGTTCGGCATAACCTGAAATTCATCAAGCAACATGAACGGATAATGGTGAGGAATCGCCAGCCAGCAATCGATAGCTTGCTGGCCAATAGGTGTCGTTTGTAGAGACGCGATATCTTGCGTTTCTATAATTTCGCCGAAAAAGCATTCTTTCTGCCGAGTACAGATCGTTACGAAATAGATGCCGTTTGCGCTGTAGTCGTAGCCCGCAAGTCGAGCCGAGCTAATACGATATTTGTTTCTGTAGTGTGTCTCGCTCATTGGTGTGGGGGGTAATCGATAAATAACGAATTACAGTGTCGAGACGAGATAATAAGCGCTTAGTTACGTATATAAAACCATCCGGTTTGTGTAGAGACGCAAGATCTTGCGTCTCTACGGGACGCGTCAGCCAGCACGCGTCAACTATACCTAATACCCCCTAAATCGAGTTGGGTTTGAGGAAACTACGCGGGGGCCGTTTACGTTGTTTTTTAGAATAAGCCAACCCCAACGCGTGACGACAGAAGAAACGACTCAACTGAACGATATTGACCTGACAGGCTACGAGCAAATCGAAGTGCTGGGGGCTCGCGAACATAACTTAAAGAACATTGACGTAACGATTCCCCGCAACAAGCTGGTGGTCGTTACGGGGATCAGCGGGAGCGGCAAATCGTCGCTGGCGTTCGATACCATTTACGCCGAAGGCCAACGCCGGTACATGGAAAGCTTTTCGGCTTACGCCCGCTCATTCATCGGCGATATGGAACGGCCCGATGTCGACAAGATCAACGGCCTGAGTCCGGTGATTTCGATCGAGCAGAAGACGACTTCGAAAAACCCGCGTTCGACGGTCGGTACGACTACCGAGATATACGATTTCCTGCGACTACTCTACGCCCGCGCTGGCGAAGCGTTTTCGTACATAACCGGCCGGAAGATGGAGCGGCAGTCGCAGGATCAGATCATCGACACGATTCTGGACCAGTACGCCGGGCAGAAACTCACCCTGCTGGCACCGGTCATCAAAGGGCGTAAGGGGCACTACCGCGAACTGTTTGTGCAGATCGCCAAGATGGGGTATACCAAAGTGCGTGTCGACGGAACGGTACAGGACATCGTACCGAAAATGCAGCTCGACCGCTACAAAATCCACGACATTGAAATTGTCATCGACCGGATCGTTCCGAAAGCGGAAGACAGGTATCGGCTGAGTCAGTCGGTGCAGACGGCGCTGAAGCAGGGCAAAGGGGCCATGCAGATGCTCGACGGCAGTGGTCAGCTGGTGTACTTCTCGCAGAACCTGATGGACCCGGAGTCGGGTATCAGCTACGACGAGCCTTCGCCAAACTCCTTTTCGTTCAACTCGCCCTATGGTGCCTGTCCGGTTTGCAACGGGCTAGGCGTGATCGAAGAAATCACGGAAGAGTCGGTTATTCCCGATAAATCACTGAGCGTGAGCCGGGGGGCGATTGCCCCGCTGGGCGAATACCGCGAGCTGTGGATATTCAAGGAAATTGAAGCGATTCTGAAGAAGTACAAGTTGAGCCTGAGTACGCCCGTCAGCAAGTACCCCGACGATCTGCTGTATGCGTTGATGTACGGTACGGAAGCGGACACGGTCGACCCATCGAAGAAGAAGTACGAGGCCGATCATTTCAACTTCAAATTCGAGGGCATTGTCAACTTTCTGAAGCGGCAGCAGGAAAACTCCACCGACAAGATTCAGGAGTGGATCAAAGATTTCATGGTCGTCAAGACCTGTCCGGAATGCCACGGTGCCCGGCTGAAGAAGGAGTCGCTATTTTTCAAAATCGACCAGAAAAACATCTCCGAACTGGCCCGCATGGACATTTCGGAACTGACCGCCTGGTTCGATGGACTGGAAGGTCGCATGAGCGACCGGCAAAACGTCATCGGCAAAGAGATCCTGAAAGAAATTCGCAAGCGCATCGGCTTTCTGGTCGACATCGGGCTGGATTACCTGACGCTCGACCGGTCGTTGCGTACATTGTCGGGTGGTGAAGCGCAGCGGATACGACTGGCCACGCAGATCGGTACGCAGCTTGTCGGGGTGTTGTACATCATGGATGAGCCGAGTATTGGTCTGCATCAGCGCGATAACGTGAAGCTGATCGACTCGCTGAAAAACCTGCGTGATCTGGGCAACACCGTGTTGGTCGTGGAGCACGATAAGGACATGATGCTTGAGTCCGACTTTATTCTCGACATCGGCCCCGGAGCCGGTCGACATGGCGGGCAGGTTGTTGGCATCGGTACGCCCGACGAATTTATTCAGAACGGCAGCACAACCGCCGACTACCTGAGCGGACGTCGGGCTATTGCTGTGCCGACCGAACGGCGGAAAGGTAACGGCAAGTTTCTGCTGATCAAAAACGCGACGGGGCACAACCTGAAAAACGTGACGCTGAAGCTGCCGCTTGGCCGGATGATTAGCATTACGGGAGTATCGGGTAGTGGAAAGTCGTCGCTGATTCACGAGACGCTGTTTCCTATTCTGAACCGTCATTTCTACAAGTCGAAACGGGAGCCCCTGGCGTTCAAAACCGTCGACGGGCTGGAGCATCTGGACAAGGTAATCGAGGTCGATCAGTCGCCGATCGGTCGGACGCCCCGCTCGAATCCGGCTACGTACACGGGGATGTTCTCTGACATTCGCACGCTGTTTGCCGAGTTACCGGAAGCCAAAATCCGGGGCTACAAACCCGGTCGGTTCTCGTTCAACGTGAAAGGCGGCCGGTGCGAAGACTGCGAAGGCGCCGGCATGAAGAAAGTCGAGATGGAATTCCTGCCCGACGTACACGTGTTGTGCGAAACCTGCAAGGGTAAGCGGTTCAACCGCGAAACGCTGGAGGTACGTTTCAAAGGCAAATCGATCGCCGACGTGCTCGACATGACCGTTGAACAAGGATTGGAGTTCTTCGCCAGTCAGCCGAAAATTCTGCGAAAAATTCAGACACTGAACGATGTTGGGTTGGGCTATATTACGCTGGGTCAACATGCCACGACGCTGTCAGGTGGCGAAGCGCAGCGGGTGAAACTGGCCGAAGAACTATCGAAGAAAGATACCGGTAAGACCCTGTACATTCTCGACGAACCAACGACTGGCCTGCACTTTCAGGACATCGCGCACTTGCTCGACGTGCTGAACAAACTCGCCGACAAAGGCAACACCGTCCTGATCATCGAGCACAATCTTGACGTAATCAAAGTCTCCGACCACGTCATCGACCTCGGGCCGGAGGGTGGTAATAAAGGTGGCCAAATTATCGCCGAAGGAACACCCGAAAAAGTCGCCGAAGCGAAAGGTAGCTACACCGGTAAGTTCCTGAAGATGGAGTTACAGGCCAGCTAATAAAAAGTGATTTTAGGTGTAGAAAGCGCCCGATTCGAAAGGATTGGGCGTTTTTGTTGTTTCTCGTGCATATTGACAGGACACAAAAGCTATCTTCGTTTTGATTAACTAACCTGATTGATACGGTTCATGCGTAGCCCATTTTTTTACGTCGTTTTGCTGGTACTGGTCGTTCTGGACGGCTGGCTGTTGGCGCACCCCAACCTGATTGGCCGGGCGGGCGTTTTCTTTTTTGACTATACCTATCTCGAAACATTCCCAAAAGCCCTTGGAACGGTTGCCGTTGTGGCCGGACTGGCGCTACTGATCGCGGGCCTGGCCCGGCAACTTGGACAGGCGATTGGCATTGGTCTGGTCGTAGCCTTGCTGGCCCTGTCCGGGTACTGGCTTATCGACAGTTTCACCACGTATAATGCTGGGGTGTACAAATTAACCGGCGCGGGTTTCCGGGCGGGGGCAATTCTGTTGCCGGGCATCTGCTTCCTGATTTTTGGCGAGAAACTGCTCACGCTTATTCAGGGTAAGTCCGCGCGCTGATGAACTACCTGCTACTTTGCTTCGGGCTGTGGTTCGCTACGGCGGCTAACGCGCAGACGGTTTATCTGCTTAAGCCCGACCGCGTATTCGACGGCGAAACGATGCATGACGGGTGGGTTGTGCGGGTCAATGGCGATAAGATTGATGCCGTCGGACCAGCCGCCAACGTGTCGGCGACTGGTGCGGAGGTGGTCGAACTGGCTGGACAAACCCTGATGCCGGGACTGATCGAAGGCCATTCACACCTGTTTCTGCATCCGTACAATGAAACGCCCTGGGATGACCAGGTCCTGCGCGAAGCCCGGTCGCTACGGACGGCGCGGGCGACGAACCACGCCCGAAAGACACTGCTGGCGGGCTTTACAACCGTGCGTGATCTGGGTACGGAAGGGGCTGAGTATGACGATGTTGGTCTGAAACAGGCCATCAATCAGGGTATTATTCCGGGACCACGCATGGTGATCGTGACCAAAGCCCTGATCGCGACGGGTAGTTACGGCCCGAAAAGCCCGAGTCCGGATAGTCAGTTTCCGCAGGGAGCCGAAGAAGCCGACGGGCACGACGCACTGATTCGGGCGGTACGGTCGCAGATCGGTAAGGGAGCCGATGCCATCAAAATCTACGCTGATTACCGGTGGGGCTTGATGGCCGAAGCCCGCCCGACGTTTACGCTGGATGAGATCAAACTCATTGTTGAGGTAGCCAAAAGCAGTGGTCGGGCAGTGGTAGCACACGCCAGTACCGCCGAGGGAATGCGCCGGGCTATTCTGGGTGGTTGCGAAACCATTGAACATGGCGACGCCGGAACGCCAGAGATCTTTGCGTTGATGAAGCAACACGGCACTGCGCTTTGCCCGACACTGGCCGCTGGTGATGCGGTTAGTCAGTATCGGGGCTGGAAAAAAGGACAGGAGCCTGAACCCAATCGTATTCGGGAAAAGCGGGTGACGTTCAAACAGGCGCTCGACGCGGGCGTCACGATTTGCGCCGGGGGCGACGTAGGCGTATTCAGCCACGGCGACAACGCCCGCGAACTACTGATGATGGTCGACTACGGGATGAAGCCGCTGGCTGTACTGCGCGCTGCCACATCCATAAATGCGGATGTATTCCATTTGGCCGACCGGGGGCGCGTTAAAGCGGGGCTGTTGGCCGACCTTGTCGGCGTACAGGGTAATCCGTTGACGGATATCGGTGCACTGCGGCAGGTGCAACTCGTAATCAAAGGCGGGACGCGCTACAAGCCGTAAAAACTTAAATGTGTAACGACCGGTTAGTATCCTGTTAAGGAATCGCTTTTTTATGACGATTTCGACTGACGTTTGGGTTTTTGGGCTAATTTCGCCCCGCTACCCCCGTTGGGCCGCTAATCCTTTTCTACTGAATATATTACCCTGATTCTCTGTATGGCAAACACTGCTGAACTAACCGTCGATGGCAAATCATACTCGTTTCCAACGCTGGAAGGAAGCGAACAGGAAAAAGCGTTCGACATTTCAAATCTGCGCGATCAAACGGGCTACGTAACGCTGGATCGGGGTTATAAAAATACAGGTGCTACGAAAAGCGCCATTACATTTCTCGACGGTGAAGAGGGTATTTTACGCTACCGGGGTTACTCGATCGAAGAGTTGGCATCAAAGGCATCTTTCCTAGAGGTAGCGTATCTGTTGATCTACGGTGAACTGCCTACGAAAGAGCAGTTTACGCAGTTTGAAAGCGCGATCCGGAGTCATACGATGGTTAACGAAGATATGCGTAAGATCTTCGATGGCTTTCCCGTCAACGCCCACCCCATGTGCGTACTGGCGTCGCTGGTCAGTGCCATGAGCGGTTTTTACCCGGAGTCGTACGAAGGCAACGGCGATGAAAATCTGGACATCGTTCGGTTGATGGCCAAGCTGCCAACCATCGCAACGTGGTCGTACAAGCGGTCGCAGGGGCACCCGCTCAACTACCCAAAGAATAAGCTGGGCTACATCGAGAACTTCCTGCAAATGATGTTCGCCCTGCCGGTGGAAGACTATACCGTCGATCCGGTAGTCGCTGAAGCCTTGAATATTCTGCTGATTCTTCACGCCGACCACGAGCAAAACTGTTCGACCTCAACGGTACGACTGGTAGGTTCGTCGCAGGCGAATCTGTACGCGTCGATTTCGGCGGGTATCAGTGCCTTGTGGGGACCGCTGCACGGTGGTGCCAACCAGGAAGTGATCGAGATGCTCGAAGAGATAAAAGCGGGTGGTGGCGATGTAGCCAAATACGTCGACATGGCAAAGAACGCTAAAACGACGGGTTTCCGCCTGTTTGGCTTCGGGCACCGCGTTTACAAGAACTTCGACCCACGGGCCAAAATTATCAAGAAAGCAGCCGACGATGTGCTGAGCAAACTCGGTGTCAACGATCCCGTTCTGGAAATTGCGAAGGGATTGGAAGAGGCCGCACTGAACGACGAATACTTCGTGTCGCGCAAGCTGTACCCGAACGTCGACTTCTACTCGGGGATTATCTACCGGGCGCTGGGTATTCCGACCAACATGTTCACGGTTATGTTCGCCATTGGCCGTTTGCCGGGCTGGATTGCCCAGTGGAAAGAAATGCGCGAGACGAAGGAGCCAATCGGCCGTCCGCGTCAGATTTACACCGGCTCAACCCTGCGCGAATTCGTGCCGATGGAAAACCGGTAATTAGACCGATACATCAGTTGAAAACACAACGCCCCCGACCTGCACAGGTCGGGGGCGTTGTGTTTGTTAGAAGGTCAGGAAGCCCGCTCCCAGGGCACCTAGCAGAAAGAATATGGCGGTAAGGCCATACATCATGCTCAGCAGGAAAAACTTCACAATTGTCTTACCCCACGACTGTCCGTAAACGCGCTTGATCGACAGCAGAAAATAAAACCAGCTAATCCAGAATGTCCAGGCTAAAACAGACGAAATAAGCGTAGGCTTGGCAAAAAACGTGATGCCTATCGCAATCGAAAAAAGCAGGAACAATACCGTGTGAATATGCACGGAGAAGATCAGGTGCTCGTAGTAGAACCGGCCGCGCCGGAAATAGAAGAGCAGCAACAGTACGGCCACGAACGGCATAAGCACGAACATGACGATGGAAAGGTTCTTGGTAACGGCATGTAATAATTCGTGGGTATTCTCGCCGTTACTCAGATGCGAAAACTTGCTTTGCTGCCGGTACAGCTTTCGGGTAAGCCAACCTGGGTTGCTGCCTTCGGCCCGAATAAGCGAATCGATCTGTTGGTCCGGCATATGACTAAGCTGCTCCTCATACGCTTCCCGCTCCTCACTCGTCTTGAATTTCCGTTTGCCGAATAGCTGGTCCAAACCCGTCGATACGCGTGGGGTATCCGGTACAAGTTCGATCAGCGCGCGAAGCTTCTGCCGGGTAGAGTCATTAACGGCAACGTTCGCTTTTGTCAGCATCGAATCTAACTGGGCTGGTTTGAGCCGCTTCAGGCGACTGGATAGGTCAGTCAGGCCCCGCTCATTTAGGGGAATCTTGAGGTCGAGCCTGCGCCCTAATTTCCCGGCTTTAAGACTATCCAACGACTGATCGTCGTCAATCAGATCCTGCATATCAATTTTTACGATGTCGCTACGCTTCAACTCATGGATAGATTCCTCTAGCTGATGGTCGGCGAACTTGCCAATCAGAAAGAAGAAAATAACGCTGACGAACACGTAAAGCCGGGCAGGTGGCACGTAGCGGGCGCGTTTCCCCTCCAGAAACTCAGCTGTCATTTTACCGGGGCGCGTGAAAATGGCTTTCAGCGAATTCCAGAGCTTGTTATCGAAGTGCGTAATGCTCTCGACAAACTCATAGCCAATATGACTAAGTGGTAGTTTAACTTCGTGATTCTCCTGACCGCAGTTGGGGCAAAAGTTAGTGTCGTGTCCGAGATGGGTACCGCAATTGGGACAAACGTCGAGTTTGTGGTGAGCAGACATGCAGTCAGTAGTCGTTAGCAGGCGGGAGCGAAAACACAAAAATAAAAAAAGAGGTGGCCGGACAATGCCAGCCACCTCTCAGTATGCAAAAGATAAATAAGGCTTAATCGTCGATTTCGCCTTCGTCGTCATCTTCGGTCGCTGCCAGAACCGGGTCGAGCAGCGCGTTCTGATCTTCCGAAATCTTGGTCCGGATCTTCGTTTCCAGTTCAGCCATCAGTTCCGGATTGTCAAGCAGCAGTTCCTTCACGGCGTCGCGGCCCTGTGCCAGCCGGCTGGTACCATACGAGAACCACGAGCCTGACTTCTTCACAATCTCCATTTCGACAGCCAGATCAAGGATCTCACCTACTTTGGAAACCCCCTGACCGTACATGATGTCGAACTCAACGACTTTAAACGGAGCCGCCAGTTTGTTCTTCACCACTTTCACTTTCGTGCGGTTACCGATCACATTGTCGGCCCCTTCTTTGATCTGCCCGATCCGGCGAATGTCCAGACGAACCGAGGAGTAGAACTTCAGCGCGTTACCACCGGTAGTCGTTTCGGGGTTACCGAACATGACACCGATTTTCTCGCGAAGCTGGTTGATGAAAATACAGCAGCAGCCCGTTTTGTTGATCGTACCGGTCAGCTTCCGCAATGCCTGCGACATCAGGCGAGCCTGTAAACCCATTTTGCTCTCACCCATTTCGCCTTCGATTTCGGCTTTCGGTACGAGGGCTGCAACGGAGTCGATAACGATAATGTCGATGGCACCCGAGCTGATGAGGTGCTCGG
Organism: Spirosoma oryzae; assembly: GCF_003002825.1. GTDB lineage: Bacteria > Bacteroidota > Bacteroidia > Cytophagales > Spirosomataceae > Spirosoma > Spirosoma oryzae. Next base: position 63,241 of record NZ_PVTE01000005.1, read on the forward strand.
CAATTTCAAGCGCCTGCTCACCATTGTCAGGCTGCGAGATCAGGAGGTTCTTGGTATCAATGCCCAGCTTCTCCGCGTATACGCGATCGAATGCGTGTTCGGCGTCGATGAAAGCCGCCAGACCACCGTTTTTCTGTGCTTCCGCAATGCAGTGCATGGTCAGCGTGGTTTTACCCGACGATTCAGGTCCGTAGATTTCAACGATCCGACCGCGAGGTACACCACCAATACCCAATGCAAGGTCAAGGCCCAGCGAACCTGTCGAGATTACCGGAACATCGACCACCTTGCTCTCGCTCAACCGCATTACGGTACCTTTACCGAAGGCTTTGTCGAGCTTCTCAATGGTCGTTTGCAGCGCTTTTAGTTTACTGTCATTAGCAGATGCTGTGGCTTGCGCCGTATCTGATTTCGCCATGTTGGGATGGTTGTTTTTAAACAGATAAAATTAACCAGAAACGACCAGAAAATCAAGCCTTTTTTTAAAAGAAAACGGGGGTTTGAGTTCTATTTTCTGTATCGAAAAAATATAACTTAACTGATTGACTAACAGGGTATTGTTGCTATAAAAATGGGTTGCCTGCAAGTCGTCTGAGAAGTAGCTGACGTTACAACCAAAAAAGCGGGCGATTCCACCTAGAGTCGCCCGCTTTTTTGCATTATTTGGTAGTCCTCCGGCTATCACTTACAGTACCGAATCGGGTACCGTCTGCTGCTGCGTTGGTTGTTGCTGACCCGGCTGCTGCGAATAGTTCTGCTGAGGGTAACCCTGCTGCTGTTGTGGGTAATTTTGCTGACCAGGGTAACCGTAAGCACCCGGTGGCGGGCTGACCGCTTCGACGTTGGTAATGTAATATTTGGTTTCGCCGTTCCAGGGTAACCGAAGCATTTTTTCTTCGTAATGCAGGGTCACCCGTTGGCCAGTCTTGACCGCATCCGTAATCTGCTTGGCGACATTATCGTCTTTCACTGAGAAGTCGAAAAACTGGGGGGTCAGCGAGCCGGTTTCACCCGAGAAACCGCCGACGTTCAGTACACCCTCGTAGGTTTTGAAGATGTAGCCCCGACGGCTGAATTTAGACACGGTGCCAGCTCGTTCGCCGTCGCTGAAACTCCAGCCGGTGAGCACGTACAGGATGCCGAGAACGACAAACAGGAAAAGTAGGAAGTACAGTAATCCGCGCATGAATGTGGTTGTTTGGTTGCGGTTGATACGCTCAAATAGACGATTGGTTTGGTAATGCGTCAACAGATAGCAACGGTAACCCCGATAAAATGTTTGCGTATACGGGTCGGATGGGCACGTTTCAGCCTTATTTGGCCCGAATCGCAATGACCGGATTAAGCCGGGAAGCCGAAAACGCCGGGATAATGCCAGACAGAATACCGATAACACTGGACACGCCCAGTCCCAGCAGGATGTTGCTCGTGGTGAGCTGTAAGTCCAGCGTGCCGAACGGAATCAGCGACAACAGATAGACGAGCACAATACCACCCAAACCACCAACGAGACTGAGTAGCACGGCTTCGAACAGAAACTGAAACAGGATGAAATAATTCTTGGCACCCAGCGACTTCTGAATGCCAATGATGTTGGTGCGCTCCTTTACCGACACGAACATAATGTTGGCAATGCCAAAGCCACCGATCAGGATGGAAAAGCCACCGATAACCCAGCCTGCCAGCGTCAGGACGGTGAAAATGGCGCTGACGAACTTGACGGCTGCTTCGGGTCGGTTGATGGCGAAATTGTCGTCCTGCGTCGGCCGTAACCCGCGCCGGGCACGGAGTAGCCCCTGCACTTCGCTTTCGAGTTCGAGCAGTCCTTCATCACCTTCGTAACCCTTGATCGCTACGTCGAAGGTAGGAACGCCCGAGTTGAAGAGTTTCGAAAAGATCAGGTAGGGAATGATGCATTTGATATCGGGTTGATTACCGCCCACGCTGACCAGGCTCTTACCTTTTAGCTCCTGTACGCCGATCACCAGGAAGTTCATGCCACCGATCTTGATGGTTTTACCAACGGCTTCCTGCCCGTTGAACAGGTCGTCGGCAACGGTCGCGCCAATGATCGTTACCGGCCGACCGACGGCCATTTCCTGCGGAGTGAAGTACCGCCCGCTGGCAATCGTTACGTCGGAAATCTGATTGTAATCGTAAGTGGTGCCTTGTACCTGCGACGATGTGCTGTTGTTGCCGTATTTGACAACGGTTCGCTTGAAGTCCAGAATCGCCATTGCCTGCGCATTCTCAAGCTGATCGTTCAGATACCGGAATTCACTGTATTTGGTCTCGGGCCGCTGAAAGTATTTCCACCACTGGTATTCGCCCCCAAACGACCACGGCCATTTGCTGAGGTAGACCACGCGGTCGCCGACAAACGACAGGCTGGTTTTTACGTTACGTTCGAGCGAATCGACTAACGTAAAGACGGCGATGATGGCGAAGATTCCGATCGTTACGCCCAGCAGTGAGAGCAGTGTACGCAGCAGATTCGAGCGTAGCGCCTGCCACGCAAACCGAAAACTTTCCAGAATCTGACGTAGAAAAGACATGCTATCGATGGGGTATACGAGTCAAACAAAGAAACAAACAAACGCGTTGCGGCCCAATGCGTTTTCGATAAGCCTGGCCGGTAATCGGATAGGCGGTCGATAGAATATACGGTTGTGGGAAGTGCAGGCAAACTTGCCTTTTCGTAGTTTAGGGTTTCTAACAACCTGTACTACCTACGATTTTATGAAAAAACTGTATCAGTATGCTGCCTGTCTGCTCATCGGCGGGCTCGTGGCTACGGCCTGCAAAACCACAAAGTCGCCCAGTGGTCAGGCGGGTGGCGTTCGGCAGGGGCAGGGCGTTTACCAGTATCGGGAAGAAGACCCGCTGACGAAGCCGTTCTACTCGGATCGGAAGGGCGTAATCGGGCGCAATGGCATGGTCGCGTCGGCGCATCCCGAAGCGTCTCAGGTCGGACTGACTATTTTGCAGGCTGGCGGTAACGCTGTCGACGCGGCTGTAGCGGTACAATTCGCCCTGGCGGTTGTCTATCCAAACGCCGGGAATGTCGGTGGCGGTGGGTTCATGGTGTATCGCGACCGTTCTGGAAAAGCGTACAGCCTTGATTACCGGGAAAAAGCCCCTGGTCGGTCGACGGCCAACATGTATCTCGACTCGGCCGGTAACGTACGACCCGGCCTGAGTACAAGCGGGCATCTGGCAAGTGGCGTACCGGGTTCGGTCGATGGGATGGTCGAAGCACACAAGCGGTTCGGCAAGCTGACATGGGCGCAGGTGTTGCAGCCCGCTATCGATCTGGCCACTAACGGCTACGCGCTGACCGAGCGGGATGCGACGGGGCTAAACCGCATTCGGAAGGAGTTACAGACAATCAACCCCGGTAAAGCGTACTTTCTGAAAAGCACGACCGACACGTCGAGCCGCTGGAAACAGGGCGACAAACTCGTTCAGGCCGATCTGGCCCGAACACTACAGCGTATTCAGCAGCAGGGACGGGCGGGTTTTTACGAAGGCGAAACGGCGCGGCTGCTCACCGACGAGATGAAGCGGGGCGGTGGTATCATTAGCGAGGAAGATCTGAAAAATTACCATGCTGTCTGGCGCGACCCATTGCAGGCAACCTATAAGGAGTACAACGTAATTACGATGCCGCCGACTTCCAGCGGTGGCGTGGCTCTGATTCAACTGATGCGTCTGTCAGAGCAGTATCCGCTGCGCCGGTGGGGCTGGAACCGCGACAGTACGGTACAGGTAATGATCGAAGCCGAACGACGCGTGTATGCCGATCGGGCCAAGTTTCTGGGCGACCCCGACTTCCTCAAAATTCCCGTTGCGCAACTAATCGACCCGGCATATCTGCGGAGCCGCTGGCAGGATTTTTCGTTTGCTCACGCTACGGATAGCCGAAACGTCCGGGGAGGAACGCTACCCGGCTACGAGAGTCTGGAAACGACCCATTTCTCAATTGTCGATAAGGAGGGCAACGCGGTCAGTATCACCACGACACTCAACGGGGGCTACGGTAGCCGCGTGGTCATCGGCGGGGCCGGGTTCTTTATGAACAATGAGATGGATGACTTCAGTGTAAAGCCCGGTGTGCCGAATATGTTTGGCTTGACTGGTAATCAGGCCAACGCCATTGCGCCCAACAAGCGGATGCTGTCGTCGATGACACCGACGATCCTGGAAAAAGACGGGAAGCTGTTTATGGTTGTCGGTACGCCCGGCGGCTCGACGATTATCACGTCGGTATACCAGACGATCCTGAACGTGATCGAGCACGGAATGACCATGCAGCAATCCGTCAACGCGCTGAAGTTTCACCATCAGTGGTTACCCGACAAGACGATCTTCGAACAGGGGGCTTTCACCGAGCCAACCACGCAGACGCTCATCAGCCGAGGGTACATCCTCGAACGGCTTACCAATACGCTCGGTCGCATGGATTGCGTACTGGTCCGCCCGGACGGTTCCTACGAAGGAGCCTCCGACCCCCGCGCTGATAACACAGCAAGAGGGTATTAGAAAGGTAGAAGAAAGAGAAAAGAGATAAGAAGAAAGACGATTAAAGGCTTGATCGTGCGATGCAAATAAAGTCCACTGATTTCACGATCGATCTTTTCGAGGACCTAACTTATGATCCCCAATCAGCTGATAACGTCGTCAAATACGACTACTATTACGCACCAGAAGATCAGCAGTACAGATTACTCCAGCGGGGCATCTGCGTGACTGATGAAGAACAGCAGGTAATACGACAGGTGTATATAGCTGCGTCGGGAGGAAACACGAGTATTAATGAACATTCATACGTTCTGTTCGAGGAAGGGCTGGCTGTTTGTTGTGGCGACTCTGTCTTTTGTCTGGCAGTTCCAGATCTTACGCTGCTGTGGCAAACGAAAGCGGATACAATAACGTGTTTCGGCGTCTTTGCCCACGAAAATGATCTGATTGTTCATGGTGAACTATCAATTAGTAGGCTTACTAAAGAAGGTGCAATTATCTGGCAGTTTTCTGCGAGCGATATCTTTGTTTCTCTAACGAGTACTATCAACTTTAGAATTGAAGGACGTACTATTTACGTAATCGACTGGGATGGAATAATGTACGAAGTAGATGCTGAAACGGGTCGTCTCTTAAGAGAATACAGAGAACAGCCTTCTGCCGATCAGTTACGCGCCACGGCTAATATCGATACAGAAAAAGACGTAAGAGGAAAACTGGAGTCTTTAAGCAAAGGGCTCCGGTCTTTGTTCTTACGTCTTTTGTCTTTCTTCCGAAACGATTAATCGGCTACGGCGATCGTCACCATGTTAACGACTTCGCGGACGGTACTGCCCAACTGAAGCACGTATACCGGTTTGCGGATTCCCATCAGGACGGGGCCAATCTTCTCGATCCGGCCGATCTCTTTCAGCAGGTTGTACGCGATGTTCGACGCCGACAGGTTTGGGAAAATCAGCACGTTGGCCGGTTGTTCCGCTAACGACGAGAACGGATAGGTTTCGCGGAGCAACTCCTGGTTGAAGGGTAAGTGCGCCTGCATTTCGCCGTCGACAATCCAGTCGGGGTGGCGTTGTTGCAAAATGGCCGTGGCCTGCTGCATTTTCTCGGCGTCTTCGCCCGACGCACTACCAAACGTAGAGTAGGAGAGCAGGGCGATGCGCGGCTGAATTTTCAGTCGTTGCACCTCACGGGCGGTCGTTTCGGCAATCTCGACAATCTCTTCCATCGTCGGATTTACGTTGACGGTCGTGTCGGCGAGGAACAGTGGGCCGAAGCGCGACATCAGCACGTACATACCCGACACTTTCTTGATACCCGGCTGTCGGCCGATTACCTGTAGCGCCGGACGGAGCGTTTGCGGGTAGTTGCGCGTCAGCCCCGAAATCAGGACGTCGGCTTCGCCCGTTTCGAGCATCACGGCACCGAAATAGTTCCGGTCGCGCATCAGGGCCTGCGCTTCGGTCAGGGTCAGTCCTTTGCGTTTCCGTTTCTCGTATAGTACCTGCGCATACCGCTCCCGAACCTCCGCCTGCTCGCTGGAACGCTGGTCGATGATTCGGACATTGCCCAGATTCAGCCGGAAGTCGTTGAGCATCGTCCGGATGGTATCGGGGTTACCCAGCAGGATCGGGACGGCGATGCGTTGTTCCAGCACGTCGGCGACGGCACGCAGAACGGTCGGGTTTTCGCCGTCGGTAAAGACAACCCGTTTCGGCGACCGCTGCGCCTGCGCCAGCAAACCACGGGTAAGCGAATTGTCCTGCCCCAACCGACGCGATAGTTGCAGGTCGTAATCGTTCCAGTCGTTGATCGGCTGCTGCGCAACCCCCGACTCCATAGCCGCTTTGGCAACGGCCGGGGCCACGGTCATTAGCAGACGCGGGTCGGTAGGTTTCGGCAGAATGTAAGTCCGGCTGAACACCAGCCCTTCCTGTCCGTAGCTACGGCTGACGCTTTCCGGAACGGCTTTCTTGGCCAGATCAGCCAGCGCGCGCACGGCTGCCAGCTTCATGGCTTCATTAATTTCTGTTGCCCGTACGTCGAGCGCACCCCGGAAAATGTAGGGGAAGCCCAGTACGTTGTTGACCTGATTGGGGAAATCGGAGCGACCCGTGGCCATGATGATGTCCGGACGGGCGGCTGTTGCGATGTCATAACTGATCTCCGGATTCGGATTCGCCATGGCGAACACGATCGGGTTGTCGGCCATTGTCTTGACCATATCGCCCGTAACGACATTCCCGACCGACAAGCCCAGAAAGACATCGGCACCCTGCAGCGCATCGGCCAATGTCCAGTTGCTGGGGCAGCGATCGGTCGTGTATTTGTATTGGTTGGGGGCCAGGTTCGTCCGGTCTTTGGTGAGCAGCCCGTCTTTGTCGAACACGATGATGTTGTCCGGCGATACGCCCAGACTGACGTAGAGGTTCATGCAGGAAATAGCCGCAGCCCCCGCGCCGTTGACAACCAGTCGGATTTCCTCGATTTTCTTCCCGGCCAGTTCCAGCGCGTTGAGCAGTGCAGCCGCCGACGTGATGGCGGTGCCGTGCTGATCGTCGTGCATGACCGGAATATTCAACTCCTGCTTTAGCCGTTGTTCGATGATGAAGCAGTCGGGCGCGGCAATGTCTTCCAGGTTTACCCCGCCAAAGGTGGGTTCCAGAATCTTGACCGTCCGCACAAACTCATCGACATTGGTCGTGTCGAGTTCGATGTCGAAAGCGTCGATGTCCGCGTAGAGTTTGAACAGCAGGCTTTTCCCTTCCATGACGGGCTTCGACGCGACTGGCCCGATGTTTCCCAGTCCCAGCACGGCGGTACCGTTGCTGATTACCGCCACCAGGTTGCCTTTAGCCGTGTAGTCGTAGGCTTTGGCCGGTGTCTCGGCAATAGCCAGACAGGGTTCGGCTACGCCCGGTGAGTAGGCCAGCGATAGATCGCGCTGATTGGCTGTCTCTTTGGTGGGTGTAATTTCAATCTTCCCCGGTCGACCTTTAGCGTGGTAATACAGCGCGTCTTCCCGGAGCTTATCCGTAGGATTCGTTGTCATTGTCAAATAGTTACATAAAATCGAACGGCCGTGTTGACCCCGTTCGCCGATTAGTGTGCAAACCTAACGGATTCTGTTGGTAAAGTCCCGTTCATTCAGCAACTGTCTGAAGCCATACCTGGGGTTGGGTACTCTTTCAGGGTATCCGGACTGTTAAGTTCTAGACCGTCTACCCCCCAGCCCCCTGAAGGGGGAGTTGTTTTTTCGCGGAACGCTCCCCCTTTAGGGGGCTGGGGGGTAAATGGACCGAAGGAAATTTGGCTAACGTCAGTGTCAATTCAAGAACTTAACAGCCCCGCTCTTTTAGGGTATCCGGGCCTGGTTCGGAGTACGATACTGATTGGAAAGCGCAGGCAGGGGAAAGTAAGTGTGGTACTCGCGACAGGCTGCGGTTTAATAGCAGCTATTAACAAAAATTGGTTTAGCGCAGCTGATAGCGTACACGCTAAACCAATGGGAGCAGCGAAATCGGTGGTAGGCCAAAGAGCGGGCAGGTCAACTATGACACCCGCATTCGCAAAAGGCTGGAAGTGGGGATAGTTCGCTTGTTACTGTATTGAATGACATACTAGCAATGCAGCCAGTAATAGAGCGCGTTCGGATCAGAACGAGCCGGCGTATTTCTCGTAGACTTTGGCTTTGTACTGGGCCAGCAGTCGCTTGAACGTATCCAGTTCTGATGCTGAATAGTCGGCGGATGAATCGGCTGTTTCCTTGGCCGGCTTGTTGGGCTGATGCGATTGAGGGAGATGGTTATCCTTTACTGGTTTCATGGATGTGGCTGTTACGACGTGTTTTACAAATATACAGTTGACCTATGTCCTCGTTAACAAACGCATGTATACAGTTTGTTTTGTTGTACGAACAGGCCAAAAGCACACACGACCGACCGATTCGCGCGTAAACGGCACAGTAACAACAACTAAGCAGTACGGCTGTTTTGGCGGATAGCAGCGAAGAATAGGTAGCCGTGAACAAAATGCGATGCAGCAGTCGTCCCTGACTACGTGGTCGAAGCCAGTACCGGCCCCGGTAACGAAGTTGTGTAGTTACCGATGGTATAGCCCGATGATGCCGGTATGAGATACGGTTACTCTTCGCGGGTGGGCAGGACCGTCTGATTGTCTTCGCGAATATCTTCCAGATCGGGCGTTCGGGAAAAGGCGCGTTCCATCTGCGTTCGGTCGAGGGCGTTTTCATTGTTCGACAGCCAGATCGTGGCGACACCATTGCCAATAAAATTCGTAATGCTCCGCGCTTCCGACATAAACCGGTCAACACCCAGCAGCAGCGCCAGTCCTTCGAGCGGAATGGCCTTAACGGCTGTCAACGTACTGGCCAGTACCACAAAGCCGCTACCCGTAACCCCCGCTGCCCCTTTCGACGTTACCATCAGAATGCCAATGATCGTCAGTGTCTGCGTCAGGTCGAGGTGGACGTTGAACACCTGCGCCAGAAAGATCGTGGCCATCGACAGGTAAATTGTCGTACCGTCGAGGTTGAACGAGTACCCCGCCGGTACGACCAGTCCCACAACCGATTTGGCACAACCCATCCGCTGTAACTTATCGATCAGAGAAGGCAGGGCGGCTTCCGACGACGACGTGCCGAGCACGATCAGCAATTCTTCGCGGATGTACCGCAGAAACTGGAGGATATTGACCCGGCACGAGCGCAGAATCAGGCCCAGTACGCCGAAGATAAAGACGGCCATCGTCGTATAGACCGTCCCCATCAGTTTGGCGAGTGGCAGCAAGGTGCCCAGGCCGTATTTGCCGACCGTGTAAGCCATGCCGCCCAGTGCTCCGATCGGTGCCAGAATCATGACTTTGTGCAAACCCCAGAAAATGTATTTCGATGCCAGGTTGAACCAGTCGACGATCCGGTCGCGACCGCTGTAGCGACTCAGTGCAACCCCGGTAAGAATCGCCAGCACGAGTACCTGTAACGTAACATTGTCGAGAAAAAACTGCCACCAGCTGAATTCCGTCGCGCCTTTGGTGTATTTGGAGATGTCGCCCCCTTTCAGCTGCGCCGTGGCTACACCGTCGCCGGGCCGGATAACGTTGGCTACGATCACGCCGATAATCAGCGCTACGGTGGTAACGACTTCAAAGTAAAGCAGTGCCTTGGCCCCCACTTTTCCCACCTTCTTCAAGTCGCCCATGCTGACAATCCCCAGCGTGATCGTCAGGAAAATAATTGGGCTGATAAACAGCTTGACCAGGCTGATGAATGTTCCGCTGAGCAGTTCACTGAATGTGGTGCCGATGGAGAGTTCCTGCCCCATAAAACGCGTTTTGATCGGCGCGTCGAGAACCGGTAGTAGCGCCAGGTCAGGGCGAAAGTGGCCCAGCAGGATACCCAGTGTGATAGCGGTCAGTACCCAGAAGGTGAGATTGGTGAAGAGCCGTTTCATGCTAGCTGTTCAGGGCGGTTTTCAGGTTGTCGAGTGTAGCGCGGCAGGCGGCTTCGAGCGCCTTGTACAGGTCGGCCTGTTCCTTGGCGACAGCTTCGACAACTTCGGGCTTCGCTGCCTGACCACCTGCTTTCTGCATCTCTTCGACCGTTGCACTGGCTGGTTGAATAGGCGACAGCAGCCCGTTGTTTTCACCTATCAGATCGGTGATGGTAGCCCGGTAACGCCCCGTCTTGGCTTCGATCAGCATTGTGAACCGGACAAATTGTTCGCCGATGGGGTACACCCCCCGCACAAACAGAACGCCGTGTTCCTGATCGGGCTGTATTTCCGGTTCGTTCGTCGGTTTAAAATAACGTTCCGCCCACGCCTGGCTCTGGGTAAATACCTGTTTGGTCGACCGTGTCTTGTCGGTCAGGCGAACCAGTTCCTGAAATTGAACCTGCCCGTTGGCATCGGTGGGCAGTTGAACCTGGGCCAGCGCAGGATACGCAGCCATGAGAAGAAAAACGGCAAGAAGACGAAGCATAACGTCGAATGAAAAACATCAAAAGCTGCGACAATATAGCCATAGGTAATGAACCTGCGGCATACGGGCTTGGAAAGACGTAAATCAGTCGTGGTAGTCTACTGTCAGACAGTCCGCCTGGGGTTCTTGTCGACCAGTTCGAGCAACTGTTGGTAGACCGGGGCATGATCCAGTACGCTGGTCGTGCACTTGGCCCACAAGTCAACGTCATATTGCCGGAGGTATTCGGCTACGCAGGCCTGCACGTCAACGTTCTTTCTGAGTAACTGCTCGGCTAACAGCCGGATCGGGCCGGTTTGTTTGTTGAGATAAGGCAGCATGGGCATGAGCTGATACAGAACGGCCTGCGGTAGAAAATGACAACCCAGTACGGTATCCTGCCGGTAGGTATGTACGCTGGCGTGTCGGTCGACGGTTTCGGGCAACCAGATTTTCAGGTGACTGGCCGTTTCGATCAGAATATAGCCCACTTCGAGAAAGCGTTGCTGGGTAAACTCCTGACTTATTTCGACAAGTGCCCACTCGCCGGGATGGAGCCGCTGCCAAACCGGATCGGGTGGGGGCGTCGGTAAACTCATCGTATGCTGACTGGAGCGACGGGCTTGCTGCCGGCAGGTAACTGAGCAATGGGTAGGGTTTAAGTCAAAAGAGCGAAATCGTTTCTGGCACTGTGAACACGTATACGTACTGTAAGCCATGGAAAAGTAATAGGGCGAGGAGTAAGTGGGAGGAATGTATAAATCGGTAACGTCTGCGGAATAAACATACGGGTGCTTGTCTATATATCACCAGAGTATTGGTTATTTTCTCGATTTTTAGCTGAATTGGTTACTAAACGGGTCGCCTGCTACCCCGATCTACCGGTATACCGTCGGTGCATCTGCAACTCACATTGTCATCTAAAATACGTCGTTCAAATACAAATCTGGTTTTGCTCGTTTTACGGGTGCGTATACCGCGCATCTTTGCGACAACCTAACCGCAATTACTCCATCTATGGCTTCTCCCAAACGTTCGTTTCTTTTCTCCGTTCTGCCCAGTGCTGTTATACTGGGGCTGCTACTGGTCGTCAGTTGTAAAAACGGCGATCCGACCACCACGACAACCAACAACTCGATTCAGGGTAGCTGGCGAATAACGGCGGTCAACATCAGTCCGGCTGTCGTACAAAGCGGTGTTTCCTTTTCAGAAATTACCTCGCCATTGAATTTATTGGAAAACAACTGCATTGGCAGTACCACGCTGACGTTCTCAAACGGGACGGTTACCAACAATTCAACGTCTATCTCGGCCTGTACAAATTCCACTAATTCGAAGCAGTTGGTCAATACATTTTTTGCTTCATCGACGAGTTATACGGAAACCGACAATCAGTTGACGGTTAGAGGCCCTCAGACGATAACAGCTACGAAAACGGTGAATAACGCGACGGCTACGCTCGTTACGTCCCTGTCTGTTAATCCGCTCAATCAGCCAACGCCGACGTCGTACACGATGGTACTGACGAAACAGTAAGCAGTCAGTTCCCGGAAACGCTTCATGTACAAACAAAAATCACCCGGCTTAGTCGGGTGATTTTTGTTGAGGGGAAATTGCCAAAACGCTGACAGTACGATAATCGACAGACCCGTAAAACAAGGAAACCCCACACAGATCGTGCAGGGCTTTTTTTATTTACAGTAGTGGTGGTCGCGACGGGAATCGAACCCATATCAAACGTTTAGGAAACGTCTATTCTATCCGTTGAACTACGCAACCAATTCTTTAAGTACCCTTTACCGACGCCTGACTTCAACCAGATTTCTCGCTTCCTGGCATCTGGCCTAAACTCAGTTGTCAAGAACAGGCCACCAATAACACCGTCATTGGTGGCCTATCAGACAAAAATACCGTAATGCGCTTAACCTGCCAAACCGTCGCCAAATTCAGCCGACTCCGATAACGGAACGTTCACCCAGTTCGGATAAATGTAGTAGTGTTTCTCCCGAACGATGTCGTAGAGCAGTTCCCGCAGTTCGCTGATGTTTTCCCCGGTCTGCGCCGAAATAAACACCACATGGTCGGCTTGCTGGGTCAGATACGTCTTGCGCAGAAAGTCGAGCGCCGTTTTCCGCTTCACCGCTGCCGGTATCTCGGCAATCTGCATGGGCTGATCCGCGTCGAACTCATCGTCTTCAGCCGGCAGGACGGTTTCCAGCCACTCGGCTTTCGGCTCGAACTGATCCATCTTGTTGAAGACCAGAATCGTTGGTTTGTCGGCCGCGCCAATGTCCGCCAACGTCGACTGCACGACGCTGATCTGCTCCTCAAACAGCGGGTGCGACACGTCAACGACGTGCACCAGAATATCGGCTTCGCGTACCTCGTCCAGCGTCGACTTAAAGGCCTCGATCAGCGTGGTCGGCAGCTTGCGGATGAAACCGACGGTGTCGGTCAGCAGAAACGGGATATTGCCCAGCGTAACTTTCCGCACGGTCGAGTCGACGGTGGCAAACAGTTTGTTCTCAGCGAAAACGTCGGTTTTAGCCATTGTGCGCATCAGCGTCGACTTACCGACGTTGGTATACCCAACCAGGGCTACCCGCACCAGCCGGTCGCGTTCTTTCCGGCGCGTCTGGCTTTGCTTGTCAATCTTGCTTAGCTTCTCTTTCAGGAAAGCGATCCGGTCTTTTACAATCCGGCGGTCGGTTTCCAGCTCTTTTTCCCCCGGTCCGCGCATCCCCGTTCCCCCTTTCTGGCGGCTCAAGTGCGTCCACATCCGGGTCAGGCGTGGGTACAGATACTGGTATTGCGCCAGCTCGACCTGCACACGGGCCTGCGCGGTCTGCGCGCGCATGGAGAAGATGTTCAGAATCAGCAGGCTGCGGTCGAGCACTTTGATTTCCTTGAACTCCGCTTCGAGGTTACGTACCTGCGCGGGCGTTAGGTCATCGTCAAAGATGATCGTGTCGACGGGGTTAGCCAGGATAAACTGCTGAATCTCTTCCAGCTTTCCCTTGCCCACAAACGTGCGGGTGTCGGGGCGGTCGAGTTTCTGGGTAAACGATTTTTTGGTTTCTACCCCCGATGTTTCGGCCAGAAAAGCCAGTTCATCCAGGTATTCACGCGTCTGTTCGGCGGTCTGCTTTTGCGTAATCAGCGCGACGAGAACAGCGGTTTCGGGTTGTTTATGTGTTTCGATCAAGGTAGTTCGTGTTTATAGTGTGTCGGTTTTAACAGGGGTGGATTGGACCACCGGGTGCTATGCACCGGGCGTCAGGAAGCAGGAATGATCGTTCCGGACCCGTTGTGGTTTTTTCTTAAATCATTGGTGTAAACCGGCTAAAAATAACGGCCCCTCAGGGGTAAAAGTTTCGATACAAACCGACGATGTTCAGGCCCTTCAGTACTATACCTGAACACCTTTCCAGCGCCCCCGCCGGAAGACGAAAACGGCCAGCACAGCCAGCAGGGTTTCGCTAATCGCAACGGACCAGAACACACCCGTTGGTCCCCAGTTGAACGTATGCGCCAGCGTGTAGGCGAGTGGAATCTCAACCAGCCAGAAGCTGACGATGTTGATGATTGTCGGGGTTCGGGTGTCGCCCGCGCCGTTCAGTGCCTGACTCAGTACCATGCCGTACGCAAAGAATACATAGCCTGCGCAGAAGATGTGCAACGCGTCGACGGCAACCGAAACAACAGCCGGATTCGAATTGAACAGCTGGACGATCGTTGTCGCGCCGAGGAAAAACGCGATCCCAACCAAGGCCAGAAACACCATGTTGCAGGTGGCCGCACGCCAGGCGGAGGTTTCGGCCCGATCGGCCTGTCCCGCGCCCAGGTTCTGGCCCACCAGCGTTGCTGCAGCATTCGCCATACCCCACGACGGCAGAATCGTGAAGACGATAATGCGAATGGCAATGGTATACCCGGCTACGACATCGCTGCCGAAGGTCGACAGAATCCGCGTCAGGAATACCCAACTGGCCGACGATACCAGAAACTGCCCCGTCCCACCGGCTGCCAGACCCAGCAAACTCCGGATCAGAGCCGGGTTCGGTGTTACGTCCGCGCGCCGAATCTGGACCGTACTACCCGGCCTGGTCAGCGCGTACAGCTGATACAACACCCCGACCGTTCGACCAATGGTCGTGGCTACGGCCGAGCCCATAACGCCTAGCTCGGGAATGGGTCCCCAGCCAAAAATCAGCAGCGGACACAGCACGATATTGACGCCGTTAGCCAGCCAAAGCGACCGCATGGCGTCGGAAGCACGGCCCGCACCGCGCAGGCAACCGCTCAGCGTGTACAGCAGCATGATGGCGGGTGCGCTGGCAAAGATCATGCGGGTGAAGCCGGCACCGTTGGCAATCAGGTGCGCGTCGCCCCCCATAAGACTCAGAATCTGCTCGGCGAACAGCACGCCCGTCAGGCTCATCAGCACTGCCAGCGACAGCGAAATCAGGATGACCTGCCCGACGGCAGCGCTGGCCCCGGCTCGATCGGTTTCACCCACACGCCGGGCCACCAGTGCCGTAGCTGCCGTACTCAGGCCGATGGCGACGGAATACACCAATGTCAGTACCGATTCCGTCAGGCCGACGGTGGCAACAGCTTCAGTACCGATCTGCGCGACGAAAAAGATGTCGACGATAGCAAACAGCGACTCCATGACCATTTCCAGAATCATGGGTACCGACAGAAGAAATAAAGCCCGGTTGATGTTGCCGGACGTAAAATTGGTTTCGGAACCGCGCAACGCGGCCACGAATAACCGGATGAATCGGGTCATTTGAACAGACAGATACACTACGGCCGATGGCCACAGCAAGGGTAAACAAACGAATTTGAGGAAAGACCACCGGGCAAACCGGAGACGGGCGGGTGGCTTACTGTAAAGGAAAAGACCAGCGGAGGGTCTTACAGAAAGAAAATCATCGGCGTAGGTGGCCTGCCTGTGCAAGGCGCTAATGCGGTGACAAAGGTAACAAGAATAAAACGGAAAAATCAGATCGTCCTGACAGCCAGCACCTTTTTTGTCGATAGTGCCGGTTTATTGGCAAACTCTACCGGTTGATACTAGTTATCTACGAATCACTCTGGCCCGGCCAGTTTCAACAACGCAATGAATAACATAACGCTGTCGCTTACGGACATCAGCGATTTTCTTCGGAACGAACTCGCTGTTGAGCGGTACCCGGCCGATGAGCAGGGGGGAATCTATCGGCCGGGTAACCGACCCATCGCCCGACTGGGAATTGCCCTGGAGCCATTTGTGGGCCTGGCCGATTGGGTTGAGCAGGAACAACTCGACGCGCTGTGGCTGCACCGCCCCTGGCATCTACAGGCCGACACGTTACCACCGGATGTGGGTGTGCTGTATCATCATCTTCCCTTCGATGAGACCCTGACAATCGGCTACTGCGAACCGCTGGCGTCACAACTCGATGCGACGAGCGATCTCGAACCAATTGGCTACAAACAGGCGGTAACCAAGACCGGTGAACCCTTACCCAAGCGGGCTATCGGTATGCTACTCGACATCAACGGGCAGGAGTTCGACGAATGTCTCGACCACGTCAAAGACCTACTCGGTAACTACGACCGGGCCGAAGCAGGCCGTCAGCATGACGTCGACCGGATCGCCGTGGTCGGGGCTATGACGGATGAGCTGGTGCGGGAAGCGGCTGAACGCGGGGCCAACGTTTACCTGACGGGGCAGTACCGCAAACCAGCGCAGGATGCCGTTAACGAAACGGGTATGGCCGTAATCGCCGTGGGGCACCGGCGCAGCGAAGAATGGGGCCTTGGGGCGCTGGCCGATCTGTTACGCACCCGCTGGCCCGACCTGACGGTGCTTGTACACGCGTAGAAATAGCCGGCGCGTTAAACCATTTTATTGTTCATTTGTCTTTTAGGCGGACCAACGAAAAAAGGTCGCCAGTTGCATAACCATTCAACAAAAGCAATGAAAACGAACGTAAATCCACTGATCCTAGGCTTCTTTGTATTGAGTTTATCGGCTAGCTCGCTGGCAGCCTGCGCACAGGCCACAACGGGCGTTGCGACGACGAGCAAGCCCGTCACCGACACGAATAAAATTGCCGTGATTACGCCCATGCGGCAGATGATGTCGCGCCTGACCAAACTTGAACCCACCGGCGATCCTGATTTTGACTACGCTCTACAGGCGCGCGTGCAGACGCAGGGACAGCTCGATCTGCTGAAGCAGGAAGCACAAAGCGGCAAGGATACCTCGCTTCGTAAAATGGCGCAGACGATGATCCCTACCGTGCAGGCCGATATCGATATGATCAACAATCTGGCTCGTCAGTTGCGTCCGTCGCGTCCCAATCAGGCATTCATGCAGGCACAGAATCAGAATATCAAGGCCATGGCGTTGAAGTTTCAGGCGGGCGGTAATACGGAGAACAAACTGACCAGTAATTTCGATGATAATTTCGTGACGGTGATGCTCGACCAGCGGCAGGATGCTATCGACCTGGCGAACACCTACCTGAAATACGGCAGCAACGATACACTGAAAAAGTACGCTCAGGACCTGACGACGAAGGCCCAGCAGCAGATGAACAGCATCAAACAGACGATTAAGTAGTCGAACAAATAGCAGTTATCGCGTGTAGCGTCAGGGAAACCTGATACTACACGCGATTTTTTATGGAGTTATCCGAAACGTTTGTTCCAACGGCAGGCACGGTTGGCTTGCTGCCTATGCTCACCTATTACAGCCTGATCGTTACGGGGCTGGTCTTTCTGGCGCAGGCCGCTTTCGTGTTTACTACCCGCCCGTTGGTCGAGCCAAAACACCAGGCAGCACACATCCTGAGTGGCGTCATCGCGCTGGTAGCGGGTGTGGCTTATTTCCAGATGCAGGACATCTACCGCGATATGCTGGCTGAACTGGCCACCGTCGTTGACGCCACCGATCGGCAAACCTTAATGCGGGAAGCGTACCCGGCTGTCAGTCAATATCGCTATATGGATTGGGCTATTACCACCCCGCTGTTGCTGTTGACTATGGTGCGGCTACTGAACGTGTCGCTGCGCAGCATCGCCCGGCCGGTTGCGTTGATGCTGGTTGCCGATCTGTTTATGATCGTTACCGGCTACATTGGTGAGCAGCAATTGACGTTTGATCAGGAAGCTATCGTCAGCGCCAAACTTATCTGGGGGGCCGTGTCGACGCTGGGCTATGCCGTTGTCCCCTGGACGTTGTATAAGCTGTACCGACAGTACGGCGCAGTCCCGTCGCTCGACCGATCATTCCGGCTGGTCGCGCTGACAACGATCACGTTCTGGGGCATTTACCCAATTGGCTATATTTTGTCAGCGACCGGTGTCGACACGAATGTCATTCATATCGGCTTTTGCATTGGTGACGTGATTAATAAAACGGGCGTCGCGGCCCTGCTCTTTCTGACAACCCACCGGCGGGAGACAGTCTAACCAACGTTCTCACCGCTGATTTTGCGCGGAACAACCTTGGTCGCCAAACAATTGCTGACCAAGGCTGTTCTAGTTTCCAACTACCATTTTGAACTCAACTATCATGATTAAGAACGAAGAAATCGTTGATGATCTCAACGACCTGGTAAAAATCAACAACGACCGGATTCAGGGTTACGAAAAAGCAATCGAAGACACGAAAGATGCTGATCTGGACGAACTGTTCCGCCATAGCATCATTCAAAGCCAGAAGTTCCGCAGCCAACTGGCCGACCATATTGTCCGGATCGACGGCACCGCCGTGTCTGACGCAACGACGAGCGATCTGTCAAGCAAAATCCACCGCGCCTGGATCGACATCAAGGCAGCCGTTACGGGCAAGGACCGGAGCACCGTACTAAGCTCGGTCGAATACGGCGAAAATGCAGCCGTCGAAGCGTATCAGGATGCCATCGAGAAAGACCACATCCCAGCTTACATCAAAGAAGATCTGCAAGCACAACTCAGCGAATTGAAGGCAACCGCCGACAAAATGAGCACGCTGAAATAGTCAGTGATTGAATGACGGATTGGTTGAATGATTGAATGGTCTGGCAAAGGCGCTCTATTCAATCATTCAACCAATCCGTCATTCAACCGCTTCCTAATTGATAAAAGCAGAGGAGTCAGGCAATTTGCCTGACTCCTCTGCTTTTATCAATTAGGAAGCGGCATATCCTGAAAGTCTTCGTCGGTCAACTTGAGCGTGGCACCCAGCACGTTTTCCTCCAGGTGTTTGACTGACGACGTCCCGGCGATTGGCAGCATAACCGGCGAAGCGGCCAAAAGCCACGCCAGCGCTACCTGATAGTCGGTCGCGCCGTGGCGTTTGGCCACTTTGCTGATAGCTTCTTCGGCACTCAGGTTACCACTTGCCAGCGGATACCACGGAATGAAGGCGATATTCTCCTGCTCGCAGAACTTGAGCACGTCGTTCCACTTTTGCTGGCCGAAGTTGTACATGTTCTGTACCGACACTACCTCAAAATACTGCTGTGCCTGTTTAATCTGGTCGACACCGACTTCCGACAAACCGATATGCCGGATCTTACCCGCTTGCTGGGCTTCCTGCAAAAAGCCGAGGTACTCTTCCGCAGGTACTTTGTCGTCGAAGCGGTGTAACTGATACAAATCGATACGGTCCAGTTTCAGGCGTTTCAAGCTGCCGTCCAGGGCTTCTTCCAGATGTTTCCGGCTGCCATCGACCGGCCACTGATTCGGGCCGGTACGCAGCAAACCGCCTTTGGTGCCAATGACCAGCCCGTCGGGGTAAGGATGCAGGGCTTCGGCAATCAATTCTTCCGATACGTAAGGTCCGTAACTGTCGGCAGTGTCGATGAAATTGATGCCTAGTTCGAGCGCGCGTTTCAGAACCCGAATGGCTTCATCATGGTCTTTGGGTGGCCCCCAGATACCGTCGCCGGTGATACGCATAGCCCCGTAGGCCATCCGGTTGACGGTCAGATCGCCACCCAGCGTAATTGTGCCGGCTTCGAGTGCCGGTTGTTGTGTGTTGGCTTGCATAGGTTTTGTGTACTGTGTTTTCTTCTATGACTAGCCAGCTACCTAAACTGTTCGACAGATCAGGTAGATACATCGATTTATAATCAGTTCGGTATGGTACGGCTAAACGGCTTAGTTACGTATCATTTGTTCTATATAACCTGTTGGTTATGTTAAGTTTATGGTAGGTGTTAAAAAGTAAAATTATTTTCGGTTTGTTCGATAAATGGCAATCTATTTGGGATGTACAGTAGCAGAACGTCTATAAGTGGAAAAAACAGAGACCCATGCGAAAACTACTACTGGCCATCTTACTGCTTGCAGCCCCTCTGTTTACGCACGCACAAACGGAAGAAGTTATTACGCGGGTGTCGGTTACCACCAGCGAAAAGACGGATCAGGACTTCAGACCGTGGCTAAACGATGACGTGAACGACCTGATTCCAAAGGCGTGGCAGGGTAATATGAAGTACATCGAGGTAACGCTCAAACTAGGTAAAACCTGCAAAATCACTCGGTTATCACTCTATGATTACGAGGATGTGTTTATCAATCAGCCGGCTGAGTTATATGCACTAAGCGGTACGCGGAAAACACTGATCGGAAAGTTCGAAGGACGCGATTACATGCGGTGGGTGGAGATGAAGCCTTCGACTCCGCTACAGGCCGATGCAATCGTTGTGCGGAAGTTCGGTAACAATTTTCCGCAGAAAATTAAAGTGTTTGGCATAGCTGTTGCTACGTCGGCGCCGGTTTCGTCAACCCCTGTCGTTACCACACCCCCTGCGTCGACAACAACCGCTACTACTACGCCCGTCGCATCGACAACGGGCGCTACAGCTACACAGTCGCCTAAAATTCCCATCGAAGCTGCGCGCTGGTATCAGGTTAATAATACCACGAACGGACTGGACGGTCTGTTCGATGGTCGGATCGATCAACCCGTCAACACGGGCTGGGGCAAAATTCTGACAAATTACGACGCCTATTACCCGCTGAATCCCGGTGAAACGATGGTTATCGACCGAATCCGGTTCTACGATGGGCAGGGTACGAACGAAGATGCACCATTGACCCTATCAGTCATTACCGACGACTGGAAGCGGGTGCCAATTGCGCAGTTTATTGGTACGCAATACAACGCCTGGGTTGGTCCGAATCCCAGCCAGCAGAGCGATTTCTCCGTTAAGACGACCGTTAGGAATGCCCGCTATCTCGTCATCAACACATCGGGTGCGTATCCAAACGAACTCGAACTGTACGGTAGCTACACCGCTCCGGTCAGTGCGTTGCGTACTGCCGCACGGGTATCGGCTTCGCCCCTGGTGCAGCAGTTTGGCGTGAACGCGTTCGAATGGAATGTCGAAGATGCAGGCTCGCCCTGGCAGGTCGACGAGTCAAGCGTAAAGGCTGTTAAAAACTTCTCCGCAATCCGGCACTACATGGACTGGGAAAAGCTGGAGTCGACGCAGGGCGAGTACACGTTCAACCCAACACTCAGTGGTAGCTGGAACTACGATGCCATCTACGAACGGATGAAGGCAGAAAACGTCGACGTGCTGGCTTGTCTGAAAACCATTCCGAAATGGATGGAGAATACCTACCCCGCCGGGCAGCGTGATTACGAAAATATCCCGACCGTGTACGGCCGTGATCTGAGCGCTCCGGCATCCTATATTGAACAGGCGAAGGTGGCTTTTCAGTACATGGCGCGCTACGGCCACAACAAAAACATTGATCCGTCGCTGGTTAAGGTAAGCTCGGTGAAAACGTGGGCGGGCGTAAACACGGTAAAGATTGGTCTGGGTCTGATTAACTACATTGAGTGCGACAACGAGCGCGACAAAACCTGGAAAGGGCGACAGGCGTATCAGTCGGCTCGGGAGTATGCAGCCAATCTGTCGGCGTTCTACGACGGACACAAAAATACGCTGGGGGCAGGCGTTGGTGCTAAAAACGCCGATCCATCGGTCAAAGTAGTGATCGGGGGGATTGCCTCCTCGTCGACGGACTATCTCCGGGCGATGATCGACTGGTGTAAAGAATTCCGGGGCTACAAGGCCGACGGCTCGGTCAACCTTTGCTGGGATGTCATCAACCAACACCTGTATTCCAACGATGCCAAGTCGTCGCAGAATGGTGGCGGCTCGCGCGGGGCGGCACCGGAACTGTCGGGTACGGGCGAGCAGGCTGCGGCTTTCGTAGCGATTGGCCAACAGTATAACCTGCCGGTCTGGATTACCGAAGCGGGCTACGATCAGAATCAGGGAAGTCCGTTCCGGGCTATGCCAATCGGTACTAAAACCGTCGAGCAGACACAGGCGGACTGGATTCTGCGAACGGCGCTCATGTACAGCCGTGTTGGTATCGACCGCCTGTTTTTCTACCAGATGCACGACGACAACGCGGCTATTCCGGTACAGTTCTATTCGATGGGGCTGATCAATGACAACAAAACCCGCAAGCCCGCTGCTGACTATCTATATCAGGTGAAAAACCTGCTTGGCGCTTACACGTACAAAGAGACGCTGAACACCGATCCGCTTGTCGATCGCTACGAACTGACGAGCAACGGACAGACGCGTCAGGCATACATGCTGGTAGTGCCCGACGAGAAAGGACGCACGGCAACCTATGAACTGTCGGTGGGTACGGGAACGGTGAAGCTGTACACGCCGAAGATTGGCAGCGACGACATGACGGTAACGACGCTGATGCCGGGTAGTACTGGCAAGGTAAAGGTTGCGGTTAGTGAAACGCCGGTCTTCGTGCTGGTAACCCCCGCATCGGGTGCCCGGACGGCTGCCGAGGTAATTGAACCGGCGCTGGGTTCGCTTCAGGTATTTCCGAACCCCACTACCGACTACATCGAACTAACGATTGACAACGCGGATAGCCGCCCCGTAACGGCGCTGCTTTACGACGCATCGACCGGCCGTATCCACAAGCAAACCGCGTTCGAGAAGCCGTCGCAGCAACTGCGGGAGCGAATCGATACAAGCGCGTTGCCAACCGGTCTGTATCTACTGGATGTTCGGCAGGGTGCCGACCGCGCTGTGCGCAAGGTGATTAAGGTACAATAGGCTTGGGGAAGAAAGAGGAAAGACGTAAGAAGAAAGAGGCTGGCGCATTCCAGTCTTTCTTCTTACGTCTTTCCTCTTTCTTCTACACTCACTTCTTCTCGATACCGTCGAGTACCCGGCGGATGACGTTGGCCTGCTGCATGAAATCGAGCGAGGCCGAGACGTCCTGTTCATCGATGACTTTCTTGAACTGCTGGAGAAACTCGATGTAAGCCGTTAACGCATCGGAAACGTTGACGCGGTTCTGATCGAAGATAGGGGCCCACATCTGCGGGGAGCTTTTCGCCAGCCGGACCGTACTGCTGAAACCGGTACTGGCCATGTCGAAAATGGCCCGCTCGTCTTTTTCCTTTTCCAGTACGGTAAGGCCCAGCGCAAAGGCGCTGATATGGCTCAGGTGCGACACGTACGCCAGGTGCAGGTCATGTTCTTTGGGCGTCATGTAGAACAAGCGCATACCGGCATCACGGAACAGACTTTCAACCAGCGCCAGGCTATCCGGCGCACTTTTCTGCCGGTCGCAGATGATCAGGTTTTTGCCGGGGAGCAAGTCGCGGAAGGCGGCACCGGGACCGGAATTTTCCGTGCCAGCCATCGGATGGGCCGCCACGAACTGGCTCCGCCGGGGGTGCGCGTCGGCAATCTCGCAGATCAACCCCTTCGTCGAACCCAGGTCAACGACCGTCGCATTGGGGGGGAGCAGGTCGAGGATGGTCGGCAGCAGGTTCATCAGTACGTTGACGGGTGTCGCCAGCACAACCAGTTCGCTCTGGGCAATGGCTTCGTCCAGCGGTAATACGTCGTCGACGATACCTTTGGCCAGGGCCAGTTGCCCGTTAACAACCGATGTGTCGACGCCGATAAACCGCATCTTGGGGTATTTCTCGCGCAGAATCAGGGCGAATGAACCGCCTAGCAGGCCGATACCAACGATGGAGACTGTCATGCTTGTAAGCGGTTAACGGCTTCTTCGATGCGCTCTTTGGGCACACAGAGGGAGACGCGGATGTAGCGCTCACCCTTGGGTCCGAAAATGAAGCCGGGAGCAATGAAAATATGTTTTTCGTACAGCAGCTGATTGACCAGTGCTTCCGCCGACAGAATGCTATCGGGTAGTTTGGCCCAGATAAACATGCCTTCCTGATCGGTTGCGTAGGTGCAATCAAGCGTATCGAGCAGGGCATGCACCGCGTCGAGCCGCCCCTGATACACGGCGTTGCGGGCACGGTGCCAGTCGTCGGAATTGGCCAGGGCTTCGGTCGCAGCATCCATCAGCGGCTTAAACTGACCGGAGTCGACATTGCTCTTGATCGTCAATACGGCGTCAATGTACGGTTTGGCCGCTGCCAGCCAGCCCATGCGCCAGCCCGCCATGTTGTGCGACTTGCTGAGTGAATTCAGTTCGACGCCCACTTCTTTCGCCCCATCGACCGAGAGCAGACTAATCGGGGCCTTCTTGTTCAGAATCAGGCTGTACGGGTTGTCGTGACACAGCAGAATCTTGTGATCGTGGGCAAAACGAACCGCCTGGTCAAACAATTCTTTCGTCGCCGGTGCCCCCGTCGGCATGTGTGGGTAGTTGAGCCACAGCAGCTTTGTCGGATTAGGCGAACCAACTGGTTGTACGAGTTCGGCCAGTGCTGCCCAGTCGGGTTGCCAGCCTGCGTGTTCGAGCAGCGGATACTCCTGCACCCGTGCCCCGACCATCTGACTGACAGCGCGGTATGCCGGGTAACCCAATTCGGGTACGAGCACGCCGTCGCCTTCGTTCAGAAACGTCAGCGACAGGTGCGTAATACCTTCTTTCGACCCGATCAGCGGCAGTAATTCCGTTTCGGGATCGAGCGTGACACCGTATGTATGGGCATAGAACCGAGCAATGGCCTGTCGTAGCGCGGGGGTACCTTTATAGGATTGATACCCGTGAGCGGTCGGTTGTTGCGCCGACTTGGTCAGCGCATCGAGGGTAGCCTCAGACGGCATCATGTCGGGATTGCCGATGCCGATGTTGATCACGTCGTGGCCCTGTGCCAGCAACTGACGTACTTCAGCCAGCTTCACCGAGAAGTAATACTCCTGTGTTTGATCAGCGCGTTGCGCCAGTGGGATAATCATGCAATCAACTAGTTGCCGGTCAAGGGAGCCGGGCAGATGACGAATTACAAACCTCGGGTGTTGATGAAACCGTAAAATTACGAAGCAGGCGGGGAGTTTGGTCGGTTTCGCGTGGTTGGTTTACGCCTTTCGGGGAATAGTATTGGTTCATGCGATTGAAATAGAGCGCTTTCCGGTTGACCACAGCGTACTGTAAACCAGCTTCCGTAAACAGTAGCTGGTTCTCCGTAAACTGGCCCGTAGTTTGCGGTTTTTTAGTTATTCTCCGGCTTTGGCCGTGTCCTCTCTCATGCGATTACATCTACTTACCGGCTTACTACTCATTGGTTGTCTGTTGTCGGCCGGCAGGCTGTTGGGCCAACGTATTGACCCCGCCACCATCAGCGATCCGGTCTGCCTGGGGGCATCGTTGACTGTGCCATTTACCGTACAGGGTCGGTTTACGGATAGCAACGTCTTTAGTGTGCAACTGCGCAACAGCACGACGGGCGCGGTGATCCTGACGTCGGCAACCGTTACCACCAGCCCGGCTAAACTGCAACTACCGGCTACGCTACCCGGCTTTACCGACGTTAGCCGCTACCAGTATCGTATCGTCAGCACCAGCCCGGCCGCCACCAGCGACTGGCAACGATTCAGCGCCATTCAGTCCCCCGCGTCGGTAACCCTTGTCAGCGGACTGATCCCGCTGGCCAATCCGGGACAACCGTATGAACTACGGACGATCGGGCAAGGGACGGCTCCGATCAGCATTACCCTCAGCGACGGTAGTCAGCACACCCTGACGAACTGCTGCGCCGATGCGTTCGAACAGCGTATTACGATCAATCCACAAACGTCGGGTACGTATACGATCAAGGCAGTTCAAAATAGTTGTGGCACGGGTAAAAGCACCGGTACGGCATCGGTGTCGGTCAATGCAGTATCGTTCAAAACGACATCGGTAACGCCGGCGGTGGTTTGTTCAGACGGAACGATTTCAGTGGCGTATTCGCAGACGGGTGACGCGTTTGGGAGTGGTACGCCCCTTAAAATCCGACTGACGACTAGTAATCCATTTTCGCAAAGCGCCACGGCTGCCGATAAGTACTATGATCTCGATGCCACGCCCGTTGCCGGCGGGCTGAAAGCGGTCGTTCCCGCCAGCGTCACGACCGACGGTGCCGCTACGTACTTCGTGCAGGTGATCGCTGGTTCGCCCGCCGTCAGCAGCGACCCCGGTACCGCTACCGTGCGTGTTTCACCGGGTATTACGGCGCAGATTCTCACGCCCCCGACGACGATCGATGTAGGACAGACGTTACCGCTGCGCGTGGTGCTTAACGGACGAGGACCGGGCGAGGTGGTTCTGAACGATAGTTTGTCGGTACCGATTGGCGATTTCGGAACGGAAACCAACGAAACGACGATCCGGCTGCGGCCCCGGCAAAGCACGATTTTCCGCATCACACGCATTCAGAGTACGTGCGGCATTCAGTCGGTGACGAATACTGTCGGAACAACGATCGGGGTTCGGCCGGGTATTGCGATCGATTCGCTGCCGGGAACGGGCTTTATCCGTGGGCCGGTATGCGAAGGGCAGCCGCTTACCTTACCCATCAGCACCAATAGCACGTTTACGGCCGATACTCAGGTCTTCGTCGAATTTCGCTACGGTACGACGGGCGATGTTATCAAGTTCACCCCCGCCACTATACAGGGTGGAAACAAGCTGGTGTTTACCGTGCCTGAACTGCCTTCCGATACGGTAAACTTCTTTGGTCGGCGGCAGTATGGCATCCGCGTGCTGACGTTGAACCCAACGACGGCCAGTGCCAGCGATCCTAGTTACGTGTTGGCCGTAACGACCAAACCCCGCCCGCTTTTCGCACAGGCCGATCAGCAAACGGTACTTGCCAAACCCGGCGTTGCCACGGTTCGGATTCAGCATGTTGGTGGTGGACCGTATGAACTGAAACTGTCGAACGGTCAGGTACTGACCAGCACCTGTCTCGATTGCGACGACGTCAACGCGACCATCTATGCCAGCCAGAATAAGACGGTGCGGATACTGTATGCGCAGAACGGATGCGGCCGGGTAGATAACCCGGCGTCGGCAACCGCAACGTTCACGGTGCAGAATTCGGCAACTGCCGGTATCGAAATCGATTCGGTTGAACAGAACAAGTGCAATTCCGACAGCATCCGGGTCTTTTTTCACACTACCGGTCTGAGTTCGCAAACCGTAGTCGTGCAGGCGGCTTCGGTAGGCTACGGCGTAGGCGAGGGCTGGACAACGGCACCCGTCGTGGGTGGGGGTAGCGGTAGCCCGGTACGGATCAAGCTGGATGATGTCAGTAAAATCCGCATCAGCGGAAGCGGTCAGGTCAGTAATGAGGTCCGGGTAGATGTCAATAAGAAACCGGTTGCCGAGATCAATTACACCCCCCCCGCAACGGCGTATCTGTTCGGAGCCGAACCCAACACGATTCTGCCGGGAACAGCCGTAACACTCAGTACGATTTATGCATCGGGGCAGGGGCCCTACCGTACGGTGTACACCGACGGTACCACTGATTACATAGCGCCAAACGGTGGTACGATGGTCAGTGTAGTGCCCACGCAGCGGACTACATACCGGCTCAAGTCGATTTCAAACGCCTGTGGAACGGGTACTGTGTCTGGCCCCGGTATTACGTATAATCCGATGCCCTTTGCGATTAAAGTACCCGCCCAACTTACAGATCTCTACTATTATTCGCTCTGCGCCGGTACCAGTCAGACCATTCCGTTTATCACCAGTCCGGCTGCGCCGACGGGCGTTACCTATGCGCTGCAACTGGCCTCGCGTCGGGATTCGGTTTTCTCGGATTTGGCTACTACAGCCGCGTCGCCGTTTGGCGTAACGATACCCGCTTCCCTGACGACTGGTGACTACTACCTGCGGATCATTGCTAAAAATACGGATGCGAGGACAGCGGCTCTGCTCACGCGGATTTCACAGACGCCAACGGTGGTTTTGAGCAGTGTCGCCAGTAGCACCGTAGTTGATGCCGGTAGTGCGCTGTCACTACAACTGACGCTGACGGGGTCGGCGCCCTGGCAGGTGCAGTACAGCGACCTTGCCACGCAGACCGTTACAAGTGCTTCTGCTACCCGCGAGGTTCGACCGACGACAGGGCAGACGTACAGCATTCGTAGCGTTTCGAACGCTTGTGGGTACGGTACAGCATCGGGTAGTGTCAACGTGCAGGTGAAACCACAGCTTCGCGTGGCTGCGAGCGTGACAAAGCCAGTGTGTGTTGGGGGGACCATGCCTGTTTCGCTGACGGCACTCGGCGATTTTACCAGTGCATCGACGGTGCAACTGGCCCTGATTCCGCCGACGGGCAGCGCCGATATTGCGCTGTCGAGCGTACCGGCTACTAGTGGTACGGTGTCGCTTACTGTCCCCAACAGCGTGTCGGCGGGCTCGTACCGACTGCGGGCAACGGCATCGGGTGGACAGACCGAATCGATCAGCAGCGCGTTCGACCTGAGTGCGCCCCCTGTTTATACGCTATCGGGCAGTACGACCGTCAACGCGGGCGGTACCACTTTCCTGACATTGAAAGGCGCAAACATGAATGCCCTGCCGACGACGTATACGCTTTCGGATGGATACCAAGGGAGTTTCTTCACCAGCAGCGGACAGACCAGCATGCGGGTTGATCCCTTGCAAACGACTACCTACACGGTATCATCAATTGCTAACGGATGTGGAACGGGCGTAGCATCCGGCAGTGCTGTCGTAACCGTATTGCCGGCCAGTGATAGAACGATCGACCTGACCGGTATTGGCGATGGCTTTACCTGCTCGGGGTCCACGATAACGGTGCTGTTTCAGACAACGGGTAGCTTTTCGGCGGATAATACATTCACGCTTCAGATCTCCGATTCGACCGGGGCGAATTTCCGAAACATCGCTACCGCTACCGCGATCAATGCCATTCAGGCAACGATTCCGACTGACCTGCCCGCTGGTTATGGGTACCGACTGCGTATCCTGTCGTCGGATGGGTCGATGAGTAATACCATTCCATCGCCGTTTACACTGCGGGCTGGTGGGGCAACGGCAACGTTCAGCGCAGCTTCGTTTACCATACGGCCCGATAACATTGTACCGTTAACGGTAAATTTCACCGGACAGGGCCCCTGGTACTATACGATTCAGAATGGGACTGCGAGCCAGAACTTGCAGACGACAAGCACCCCGGCTATCGTTGAACTGCCCTTCTCCGGAACGACAGCGTTTACGCTGACAACGGTGAGTAACGGCTGCGGTCTCGGCAAGATCGGTGCTATACCCACAGCGCAGGCCTTGATTATCACCGCTGAAGAACCGCTGCTGACACCCAGTATCAACATTTATCCGAATCCCACCGTCGATCGTGTGCAGGTCGACCTGACCAACTGGACAGGTGGTCCGGCCCGGCTGGAACTGATCGACGCGACGGGGCAACGATTGAGCGAACAGACGATCACGGGTGCGTCGGGTGAAGTTTGGCTGAACAAGTGGCCGGGTCGCCTGTTTTTCTTACGAATCAGCAGCACTCGTACCGATTTTCGGGCTACCTACCGGATCGTGCGGCAAGAACGCTGATGTCAATTTTGGTGATTCACATATGAGCAGCCCGTCTGCTTTCGTTCTGTAAGGGCTTGTTTATGCCTTATCTGTACCAACCGTTCTAATGAGAAACTGGCTTATTGCGTTTGTTGCGTTTTGCTGTCTCACAGCTTGTCAGCGCCCCGTTGCTTATTTTCAACGAACGGCTCATGTCCCCGCTGCCCGCCTAAATAAATCAATTGAAGCGATACCAATGCCCGCCGTTGAAGCTGTAGCCGAACCGGTCGTGCCGGTAGAGAACCTACCGGAATCTGCCGACGTATTGGTCGCGTCGACAACCCAGCGGCTGGTCGGCGAAAATGCACAGCAGGTCAGACAGCACACGCAGCGGATAAGCCGCTTCCTGACGAATTCGGTGACTACTGAAGCCCAGGTGGTCGGTCAGCAGCAGCCGAAACCGAAGCCAAAACCCAAGATGCGACTGGGTAACAAGATTCGTGACGCACTGGGTATGCCGTTGCGGCAAGAACTGAACTGGTGGCAGCGTATCAGCTGGAAGCTGAAAGCATCGGTGATCATCATCCTGGTGGCCGTGCTATTTGCGATCTTCCACATCACCATTCTGGCCATAATCTTCGGCATCGTAGCCGCCTTCCTGCTCATCAGCGGATTGCGTCGCTCGTTCAAAGTCCGTCGGCCGTGGTTTTAAATATGGTTTACGGTTTTCAGTACACAGTTTACGGTTGACTTACGTGCGCAATCGTCGGTAGTCAAACTAAGAACGACAAAAGACCACTTGCAAACCGTAAACTGACTACCGAAAACCGTACACCGACACTAGTCCGGCTGTGAGGGAAGCTGTTCGGCGTCGTTGCTCTTGCGGATGATGCGGAAGATAACGGACAGCACCAGGTTATTTTTTCCTGCCGATACGATCGGTGTAAACTGATTCTGCGTGAACGATGCTGCGCTGTAGTTCGTCTGATTGACCCAGCCAACCTGCGCAACCCAACGCGGACTAAACTGATACCCAAGCCCGCCGTACAAACGGTTTCGCTCAAATACAGGCCCTTTGGGGTTTAGGAAAATCTCGTCATAGACCGACGCGAACACAGTACCCGTGCCAATTTTGGGACTGTTAAGGGGAATAAACAGGTTCAGTCGGTACCGGAAACGATTGCGGAATTCGGTTGTATTCCCCCGGAAGTCGAACCACCGCTGTTCCAGTCGGTAGCGATGTTCGAACCGAATCCGGTCTAGGTACTGATTCAGCACCAACTGTTCCCAGACGCGCTTTTCCACGTTCAGCGGCCCCGTCGATAGGTCCTGATAGTCGTTCGTCTGGTAACGACCAGCGGCCGCCATTACCTGCACGTTGCGGTCGAGATCATAGCTGATACCGCCTTTTAACTCGTTGTAGAAATACTGGTTGAATACACCGTTGGAACGGGCCTGCACTTCGACGTAACCACCCCATCGGGTGCTGGGTGACGCGGGCATCAGGACGGTACCGATAAACCAGGTCCCCCACGTATTGGTCGGTTGTGAAACAGTCTGTGCAAAGGCTACAGACGAAGAAACTAAACTGATTAGCAGAAGCCAGAGACGGCGGGTGTCGAACATACCCGCAAAAATACATCCCGACTCGTACACATAGTAGCATATAGCCCAGACCTAGAGCCACGCGGTGGCCGGTCTGGGCTACACTTCTCTAGGATATACTACACTATGCTTTCAGATCGATTTTGCGACCGGTTTCGGCGGCCTGGTAGATCGCCTGTAGCAGTTTGACGTCGCGCATACCTTCGGCCCCCGTAATATGATCGGGGAGGGTCTTGTTCTGGAGCAGTACCTCGCAGACACCGTCCATGTGCATCGCCTGGTGATTGACAATGGGTTTCTCGATGGGGCCTTTACTGGTACGGCCTTTCAGCGGACCGTAGCCAAAGGCAGGCGACAGTTCGAACCAGCCGTCCTGACAACTGGCGTAAAGCCGCTCGACACCGGCTGTGTAGCTGGTCGTTGAATTGCTGACGGCACCGCTCGGAAACTGAAACTGCCAGAACAACGTCTCTTCGACGTCTTTGAATTTTTGGGGTTCGGTCTTCGGGCCAAACTGGGCGGTTACCGAAATGGGTTCTTCACCCGTGACGTACCGTGCGCCCTGCACGGCGTAGATGCCCACGTCCATCAGCGGACCACCGCCGGCCAGTGCCTTTTTCATCCTCCATTGACCCGGATCGCCAATGCGGAACCCGTCGCTCGACTCGACAAACTTGATCGGGCCGAACACTTTCTGCTGACCCAGCCGCATGGCTTCCTGCGTGAATGGTTCGTAGTGAAGCCGGTAACCGACGGCCAACTGCTTATTCGCTTTCTTGCAGGCGTCGATCATTTCCTGGCATTCCTGCGGCATAATCGCCATCGGTTTTTCGCAGATCACGTGCTTGCCCGCCTGAGCCGCCCGCACAACGTATTCACGGTGCATCGAGTTAGGTAATACCACATACACTACGTCGATGTCTTTATTGTCGGCGATACGGTCGAACGTTTTGTAGTCGTAGACGTTGGCTTTCGGGATGTCGTATTTTTTCATCCACTCCTCGGCTTTCGCCGGAGTACCCGTGACAATACCTGCCAGTCGGCAGTTCTTTGTCTGCTGGAGTGCCGGTGCCAGTTGATTCTTGCTGTAGCTACCCAGGCCGACCAGTGCGATACCTAGTTTACGACCGGGTTGCGCTGTGGGTAACGGATTACCAAAAGCATCCGTTAGTGAAGGGAGTGTTAAGGCCGATGCACCTACGCCCGCCAGAAACTGACGACGGGAGAAAGTAGAAAGTTGAGTCATGGTATACGGGGTCTAGCCGGAGTCAGGTAAAACTACAAAGGCCTGCCGACTAAAAAACCTACTAACCTGGGTCGGTTAATAGGTTTTCAATGGGTCGGAGGTATGCTATGGTAACGATCGCTCCTACCTAACGAGTAGGGGTTGGGGTGCCAACTAAACGATACCAATCTGTACCTCTGTAACACACTGCGCTGGCTGTTCCAGATCAGCTACGATGTGCACCTCCCGCACGACAGTGCCTTCCGAATAGCCATCACGGTAAAACTGGGAAAATAACTGATCATACACGGCCGGCATGTCGCTCCAGGCCCCCGTGTGCGCGTGGCTTACACATGAAAACGCAGGTAGTTCGTTATATACAAACGTCTCTGACGGCGGACCGGCATGCTGAATGGGCAGGACCACATCCAGTTGAAATTCCTGATTGTCGTCGCCCGATGCGCCGATATAATGCCATTGTGATGGTCCCGTGATTGTCAGCCCAAGCCGGGCAGCTTCGGCGTACAACGACTGCATAACGGGCACGCATTCGTTGAGCCGTTTGAGCGTAACGCGTACACTGCTGACAATGGCGAGGAAAGGCGGAACGGTTTTGAGGGCGAGGATAATCGACGGGCTTTGTGCTTCAGTTGTCATCGTTGTAGGAATTTAGTGTGCCCTACAAAGGTCTGAGCGACTACTGACAGCCTTATGTCAGTATGGTTTGTCAAGCGCAATAAATAAGCTAGCCCTACACCATTGGCAGTTCGTAGTGCTCGACCATTTCCTGAATGTAATGCCGCATAATCTCGTTCAGCTCAGTTGGATGCTCGACGCGAATGGAATTGCCGTACATCAGCAGCCAGCGACCCAGTGTTTTCAGGCATTGCGTCAGGAACGTCATACGTACTCCGTCCAGCGTTTCTTCCTGCGAAATGAAGCCAAACGAATACCGCTCATCGTGCGTAAACCGGGCCATTTTGCGGCTGAACGTGATGACTACTTCCTGTAAGTCCTGCTCCTGCTTCAGCCGGTCCAGATAACCCTGCAAGGTCAGCCGCGACTGCCGGGGAAAAGGCTCACTTAGCTCTGCCAGCTGTTGAATCCGATCGACGCGAAAATCACGGTAGTCGTCGCGGAGCCGACAGTAAGCAATCAGGTGCCAGCCGATACCGTAGTGACACAGGCCGATGGGTTCGATGGTGCGCTGCGTCTGACTATCGTTGTAACCCGCCCGATACACAATTGTCAGGCGGTGGCCCCGTACCAGCGCCCCTTGAATGGCGTACAGCAGTTGATCGGAGTAGGGCTGTGGACGTGTTGGGTTTAGGATTTCAATCTGACCGGCCAGCTCATCCAGATGGTCCTTCTCTGACCGCGACAATACCGCTTTGATCTTATACAGTGCCGACTCGTAGGGCGTCCGTAACGATTCATCGGCCATTTGTGCGAGTAGCTTGCCGCCAACCTGTAGCGCGCTGGCTTCCGCGTTGGTAAACATCACCGGGGGCAGGTGGTAATCCGTCAGGAAATAACCAATGCCCGCTTCGGCACCGATGGGAACGCCCGCTTCCTCCAGCGCCCGAATGTCCCGGTAAATCGTCCGCAGGCTCAGGTCAAACCGGTCGGCCAGTTCCTGCGCTTTCACGACCCGTTTCGTTTGCAGGTGAATCAGAATGGCGGTCAACCGGTCGATGCGATTCATGGGTGGAGAGGAGGTTGTTTATCGCGCAAGTTAAGGACTTCTACCACCCTGGAACCAACTTTACACCCTTATAACTTTACAGCGCTGCTACTTTTCAAAACAACAAAGGCGGCTCTGAGTCAGAACCGCCTTTGCACCTTTTCGTTGTTGATGGATTACTAGCTATATCCACCCGACCCTCCTTAAAAAATGTATTTATTCTCCGCGATCATGGCGTCAGCGATGGTCCGGCGCGCATCCTTGAGGTTCAGCGGTTCTATTTTGGTGAAGCGTTTCATTCCCATCAGCATACCACGCAACTCGTCGCCCTCGGCAAACGACGTGACCGCCTGACGGCCAACGTTGTTGATTTTCTCGACGGCTTCGTGCAGGTACACCAGTGCGATCTGCTTTTGCAGCTTCATCGCTTCGTCACCCCTGACGCCGATCAGCTTCTCAACGCGCAGTAGCACTGATTCGGCCGCGTAGATTTCGATGACCATGTCGGCGATGTTCATCAGAATCTCCTGCTCGTTCGAGAGGGTCATCATGAACTTCTGCACGGCGGCACCGGCGACCATGAGCGCGGCTTTTTTCAGGTTCTTCAGCACCTTCTTCTCGGCGACGAACAGGCCTTCTTCCTCTTCCGTGTTGAAGTCAGGAATCGACATGATTTCCTTGGCCACGCCCATTGCCGGACCCATCAGGTCGAGCTCGCCTTTCATCGCCCGCTTCAGCAGCATGTCGACGACAAGCATCCGGTTGATCTCGTTGGTACCTTCGAAAATCCGGTTGATCCGTGCATCGCGGTAAGCGCGGTCCATGGGTGCGTCGGCTGAATAGCCCATCCCGCCATAGACCTGTACGCCTTCATCGACCACGTAATCGAGCGCTTCCGAACCATGCACTTTCATGATGGCACACTCAATGGCGAACTGTTCCAGCGCCTGTAGCTTGGCAGTAACGTCGTTGATTCCCTGACTTTTCAGGTCCTCGATCATGTCGTCGATGTTCTGACCCGCGCGGTAGCTGGCCGATTCCGACGCGTAGACTTTAACGGCCATTTCGGCCAGTTTGTGCTTAATCGCGCCAAACTGGGCAATTGGCGTTTTGAATTGCTTCCGCTCGTTGGCGTAGTTGACGGCGTTGTTGATTACTTCCTTGCTGCCGCCTACCGCAGCAACACCCAGTTTGATACGGCCAATGTTGAGGATGTTGACGGCGATCTTGAAACCATTGCCCCGATCAGACAGCAGGTTGTCAACAGGCACTTTCACATCGTTGAAGAAAATCTGTCGTGTGTCCGAACCTTTGATCCCCATTTTGTGCTCGGGCTCGTTCATCGTGATTCCATCGAATCCTTTTTCCAGGATGAAGGCCGACAGGTTCTTGTCGACCTGACCGTTTTCCTCGATCTTGGCGAACACGATAAACACATCGGCGAAACCACCGTTGGTGATCCACATTTTCTGCCCGTTGAGCACATAGTGTTTGCCGTCTTCCGACAGCTTCGCTCGGCTCTTGCCCGAGTTGGCATCCGAACCAGAGTCCGGCTCAGTCAGGCAATAGGCGGCTTTCCACTCACCGGTTGCCAGCTTGGGCAGGTATTTGGCTTTCTGCTCATCGTTGCCGTAGTACACAATCGGCAGCGTACCGATACCGGTATGCGCTGAGAGCGCAACGGAAAATGAATGGCCTGCACCCGTTACTTCAGCGACCAGCATCGAGGTGTTGAAACTCATGCCGAAGCCGCCGTATTCTTCGGGTACGCCCGTACCGAGCAGACCCAGTTCACCGGCTTTGTCCATCAGCGACGAGATCAACTCGGGCGACTTCGCCTTGTCGATTTCATCGAGTCGTGGCCATATTTCGCGTTCCAGAAATTCACGGCAGGTAGCCGCAATCATCTGTTGCTCTTCAGAAAACTCTTCGGGTATAAAAACCTGCGCTGCGCTGGTTTCTTTAATGAGGAATTCGCCCCCTTTAATGGATGCTTTCGGTTCGGTCGCAATCATGACGTTGCAGTTTGTTATGCTTGCATACTAATTTGTACAAAGAACGAAGAATATAGATTAGTATGCAAGCATACTAATAACAATTTTTTCTCCATAAAATGCATGCTCGTGTTGTGTTCGCTGTAAACCGAAAAGATGGCTAACAATTTGCTTTTGACGATAGATTATAGGCGACGCAAGCCCCGCGCCTTTAGCGGACGTCGCGCGGGCCGGGGATAGGAGCCGAACGCACGAATCCTATTTTGTTTTTGCAATAGATTTTTTATTTGTGTCAAGTTGAGCATCTTTCAATTATGATTAAAGCATACAAATACGAGTTGGCTCCAACACCCGAACAGGCTAATCACCTGAACCGGATAATGGGTTCATGTCGGTTTGTGTATAATTTAGCCTTAGATACGAAGATTCACGCTTACACAAAAGGCGTGTCCGTTAACTGTTTTGAATTAATGAAGCAGTTGACCGACCTGAAAGCTGAGTACGACTGGCTGTATGAGTCTCCGACTCACGCCCTGCAACACGCTATTTCCAATCTGGATAACGCATTCACCAACTTTTTCAAAGGCAGGGCTAAATTTCCCCGTTTCAAATCCAAGAAGCATAAACAATCATTTCATATTCCGCAAGGGGTAAAGGTTGATTGGGAAAAAGGAAGTGTGTTTTTGCCTAAACTCAAGTGGGTGAAGCTAATTGTTTCGCGCCAGTTCGTGGGCAGTATTCGTAATGCCACTGTCAGCAAGACGCCAACCGGGAAGTTCTTGGTCTCAGTACTGGTTGAGACGGGCGCAGACGTACCAGCGAAGCGACCAATGTCGCATGAGACGGCAGTAGGCGTGGACGTTGGACTCAAGACCTTTGCGACGCTCTCAGACGGCACTAGCATCGCTAACCCTAAACTGCTGTTCCACTCGTTGAAGCGGTTACGGGTCGAGCAACGGACGCTCAAACGTCGGTCTAAGAAAGGCGCAAAGGCGCAAAGCAAGGGCTACCATAAACAAAGACTTGTCGTTGCGAAACTGCATGAGAAAGTAAGTAATCAACGTAAGGATTTTCTACACAAAGCATCGACTGCGATAGTCAAGGAGTATGATACGATTGTGCTGGAAGATTTGAACGTGGCGGGTATGGTGAAGAACCGTCATTTGAGCCGGGCCATCAGCGATGTAGGCTGGGGGATGTTTGAGGGCTTTATCCGTTACAAATGTGAGTGGCACGGGAAGCACTTTGAGCAGATCGGTCGGTTTGAACCAAGTTCTAAAATCTGTTCTACGTGCGGCCATCAAAAAGGCGAATTGAGTTTAACCGAACGGGAATGGACGTGTATTAAGTGTGAAACTAAACACGATAGAGACCAAAACGCGGCTATCAATATCCGAAACTTTGGCCTATCAAAGACTTTCCGGTTGGGGACTCAGCCGTTGCGAGTTAAGACGGGGCAGTAGCCCGAATCTTTCGCAAGAATCCCCCTGCTTTAGCGGGGGGAGTAGTCAATAGATCGGCATTTTAACAGCCTGTGATCGTATTATCAAAATACACGATAACGGGCACATTCCGACAGGCGGCATCGGACGATGCGTGAATAATTGATATTTTTGGCGATTCAGGCCGTTGGCCTAATCAGATAACTGAGTAAGAATGAAACGAACTAGCTGGAAACAACTGGTATTTGGCTGCCTGCTAGTCGTGCGTTGGTTCGCGGCCGATGGACAGACGGTGCCGCAGGTTTCATTTGACGTCGAGTTCGCGGGGGTGACGGTACATATCAACGAAGCTGCCCGGACACTGATTCAGCAGGAAATCAACACCATGTATGCGGATCGGCCTGCGTTGCTGCGCGATCTGGAAGCACTGCGGCAACTGACCCCCCTGCTCGAAGCCCGTCTTGCCGACGATAAATTACCCATCGACTTCCGCTACGTATCCCTGCCGTTCAGTACTACATCCGACGTTGGTTACTGGGGGCTGACCATCGATGAGGCTGGTAAGTTAAAGCTACGAATCGACCCATCGGTTGATGAGCGGCTGCATCCGATTCTGTCGACCGACGCGGTCGTAGACCGGCTGTCGGAGTTACAACTTCAGTCGGGAAACTATGCGCAGACCCTGTTGTACTATTTACAGGGTGTATCGCCAGCCGATCGCAAACCGGGCAGCCGATACGCGACCTACCTGCTGCTGACGGAGAAAAATCCGCCCTTATTGTGGAAAATCCTGGCCCGTAAGTTCGTCGTCGAGCGTGAAGAGCCAACCTTTCGGCCGGGACAGCTCTATGTGCTGTTCGATTACCCCAACGGTAGTGGCCAAACCATTGCATCCATCGCCCGGCAGCTCGGGCTTGACGAAGATCGCTTTGAACCGTTCAACCAATGGCTGAAGACAACGGTTATTCCAACCGAAAAACGATACCCGGTTCTGGTGCGGGTTACTGCCGAGGAGTTTCCACAGGTAAGAAGTTTGTCGCAGGGAAAGGCTCAGGCAGGCAATAAGCAACCGGCCGATGTGGGCTTCCCGGTTCTGGTGAAGAAACCGCTGGCACCCACAAGTCTGTACGGCCAGGCCGTGTACTACACCATCAACGGCTTACCGGGGATTCAGGCGCAATCCTGTGACAACGTGATTACGCTGGCTTATTACGGAAGAAAACCGGTGGAACGGTTTATTGCCGATAACGACCTTACTGCACAAGACGTTATTCTGCCAGGGCAGATTTATTACCTGGCGCGAAAAGCCAAACGGGCGAAGGTACCGTTTCACGTCGTGCAGCGTGGGCAGACCTTGCGTGAGGTGGCTAATATGTACGGTGTTCGGCTGAAATCATTGCTGAAATTCAATCGTATTCCGGCCAATCAGCGCGTGCAGACCGGGCGTATCGTCTGGCTGCAGCGAAAGCGCCCGGCCCGCCGACCCGTCGAATACCAACAGCTCCCCGAAACACCCCGCCAATACGATACACCGGCCGACGAACCAGTTGCTGTGACACGACCGGTCACGCCTGCGCCTGATACGCTTACCAAGCGAACCGTCATTATCAATCCGGCTCCGTCAGTTGCCCGTTCAACAACGGCTGCTGCACCAGTTCGAGTTAGCTCAGCCCCTGCGTCGACTGTTCGCGCCGGGCAAGTGACCGGGCCAGTAAGACGGACTGCCCCATCTCCGACACCGGGCAAATCCATAGAAACCAGTACGCAACGCCCGACAAAACTATCGCCGAACGAGCCGTCAACCGCTACTGCTGCTCCCGTTCAGCCCGACACGGCGCGGGCTGAACCTCGGGAAATCGTTCGCCTGCACATTGTTAAGGCGGGACAGACCTATTCGTCTATTGCCCGTCAGTACGGTGTAGCGGTGGGTCAGCTGTATGCCTGGAACAATCTGTCGGAACGCTACCCATTGGAAGCTGGTCAGGAAATCATTGTCGGTGTCGTGAAAGTACCCGCTTCCATTGTCGCGCGCCCGGCCACCCGGCAATCGGCAAAACCTACCTTCGTCGCCGAGCCAAAACCAACGGTAGTAACGACAGCGCCAGTAACGACAGCATCGTCGTCGCCGGCCCCAGCCCCAACTGCGGATACAAAAGTTTATTACCACGTCGTGCAGCCCGGACAGACAGCCTACCGGATTGCGCTGATCAACAAGGTACCCGTCAATGAGTTGGCACGCTGGAATAATCTAAAAAACTACACCATCGAAGTGGGGCAGCGGCTGATCATCCGTAAGAAATGAGTGCCATCGCGTTAAAAAAGGGGCGGGCTACCAGCACTGGTAGCCCGCCCCTTTTTTGTAAGTCTATTCTGGCCGATAGCTTAGTTCAGACGTTCAAAAATACCGGCTACGCCCTGACCTCCGCCTACACAGGCCGATACCATGCCGTATTTATCATTCTGCCGACGCATTTCGTTTAACAACTGTACAGTGAGTCGGGCACCGGTTGAACCCAGCGCGTGCCCCAACGCAATAGCACCACCATTCGGGTTGATCTTGCTGCGGTCCAACCCCAGCTCCTGAATAACCGCCAGCGACTGGGCCGCGAACGCTTCGTTCAGCTCGATCATATCGATATCGTCCTGTTTTAGACCCGCCTTTTGCAGCGCGATCGGAATAGCGGCTACCGGTCCGATACCCATGATCTTGGGCTCGACTCCTGCCGATGCATACGACATCATCCGGGCTACCGGCTTTAGGTTCAGTTCATTCACCAGCCGCTCCGACATCACGATGACGAATGCAGCACCGTCCGAAGTTTGTGAGGAGTTCCCAGCCGTAACCGACCCACCTGCTGCAAAAACAGGTTTGAGTTTTGCCAGTCCGTCGGCGCTTGTGTCCTTACGAGGGCCTTCGTCCTGCGCTACGGTCCACTCCCGGTTTTTCTTCTTGTTGCTTTCGGCGTCGAAGTAAGTTTCCGTGACCTTGATCGGCACGATTTCGTCGGTGAACTTACCGTCGCGCTGAGCGGCCAGTGCTTTCTGGTGCGACTCCAGCGCGAACTCGTCTTGCGCGTCGCGGCTGATATTGAACTGCTGCGCTACCTGCTCGGCTGTCAAACCCATGCCGATGTAATAGTCGGGGTGCGCTTTGGCGATTTCATAATTGAGAGCCGTCTTCCAGCCCATGACTGGCACCATCGACATCGATTCGGTACCGCCCGCAATGATACAGTCGGCCAAACCAGCGTGAATTTTGGCCGATGCGATGGCGATGGCTTCCAGACCAGACCCGCAATAGCGGTTGATCGTGAAGCCGGGAACACTGTTAGGCAACGATAGCAATGCGATGTAACGGGCAATCTGCATACCCTGTTCTGCTTCGGGTACGGCGTTCCCCACGATAAGATCTTCGACCCGTGCCGGGTCAAGAGCAGGTACCTGACGGAGTAGGTGCTTGATGACTTCTGCGGCCATATCGTCAGGACGGGTTAACCGTAACCCACCCCGTGGCGCCTTACCGACCGCCGTACGATAGCCAGCAACAATATATGCGTCCATGTATTACTAGGTTTATTGGCTTTTAGGCTTGAACTATAGCGCAATAACTTACTTTTTGCGGGAAAAATTACCAGACTAGTGGAAATTATTATGCACGCATACTATTTCTGCTAGAATCACATACTGAACTATAGCGGCATAAAAAAAGCCGCCCAAGCAGGCGGCTTCGTACGGATTGGTGTAGCGATGACTAGAAATGACGGTCGCCCGCTTCGCGCTTACCGAGCATGACGGCACCTACCATAGCGATTAGAAACAGCACCGATGCCAGTTCGAATGGCAGGATGTAACTGCCATAAAGCAGATGGCCGAGATTTTCGACCATTCCTGTGTTGGGCTCGAAGCCGACAGTACTTCCTACCGGCAACTGCGACGATTTCGCCCGGAAGATCATAATCAGCATCACCATCAGCGTACCGCCGACGATGACCGATGCGATCTTGGTCAGGTTTGTTTTTGCTTCTTCATCCTCTCTCCGCAGATTCAGGAACATGATCGTAAACAGAAAGAGTACCATGATGGCACCCGCGTAGACGATGATATTGACGGCTGCCAGAAACTGAGCATTCAGGAGAATATAATGGCCCGACAGGCAGAAGAAGGTAGCAATCAGCGCCAGTACGCTGTAGATCGGGTTGCGGGCGGTAACGACGCCCATAGCGCTGATAACCGTCAGGGCTGTCAGCAACAGAAACAAATAGCCGGTCGGCGTGAGTGTCTTGAAAAACGCTAGAAATTCAGTCATAACTTAATGCTATACAGAAACGGATAGGAGAGGCTGCCGCTACTACGTTGTTGACCGGGTAAGGCTGGGTTCGGTCGGTGTTGTTTTGACTTCCGAGTTTTTCCGAATATACCGGTCATCCAGTTTCTCGACCAGCCGATCTTTGCCGTAAATCACTTCGTCGCGCTCCTGAAATACAGGAACCATGCGATCGTGACGCAGGTACACGGCCTGCTTGGGGCAGGCTTCTTCACAAAGCCCGCAGAAGATGCAGCGAAGCATGTTGATCTCGTATACGGCTGCGTATTTCTCTTCTCTGTACAGCGCTTCTTCGCCTTTTTTACGCTCGGCGGCTACCATCGAAATGGCTTCGGCGGGGCAGGCTAC
This sequence comes from Spirosoma oryzae, assembly GCF_003002825.1. Lineage (GTDB taxonomy): Bacteria > Bacteroidota > Bacteroidia > Cytophagales > Spirosomataceae > Spirosoma > Spirosoma oryzae. The sequence continues at coordinate 105,155 of NZ_PVTE01000005.1, forward strand.
GGCACACAGGCCACAAGCCGTGCAGCGCTCCCGGCCCTGTTCGTCCCGCTTCAATACGTGATGACCGCGATAGATGGGCCCCAGGTATTTTTTTACCTCCGGGTACTGAATCGTCGGCTTTTTGCGGAAGAAGTGCTTGATGGTGATGGCGAGCCCACCTACCACTGCCGGCAGATACATTTTCTCTGCCAGCGTCATTTCCTTGTTGCTGACCTGCTTCGCGCGATTGGTAAGTTGCATAGTGTATTTGTTTCGGTTTACAGTTTACAGTTTTCTGTTGAAATGAGCCCCCAGTTTACTGCAAACCGTAAACTGTATACCTTAAACCGTTCTCTGTGGCACAACCTGCTGTTTGGGCGCTTTGGCCTGCGACATAACTGCCAATACGGTCATAACAACCACAATCAGCCAGGATGAGTACTTGAAATCATAAAGCAGACCGGCACCCGTCACGACGACGTTGAGAATCGATAGTGGGATGAAAATTTTCCAGCCCAGGTTCATCAGTTGGTCGTACCGGAAGCGGGGCAGGGTCCAGCGTACCCACATAAAGAAGAAGATGAAGAACAGAATCTTACCGAAAAAGACGAGGAAGCCGATTGCGGTAGCCAGGTTATGGCCCGTCACGGCACCCATTGACTTCTCCAGCGCGCCGTTCACTTCATTCATGAAAGGATAATGGAAGCCGCCGAAATACAGCGCTGAAATAAACGCCGATGAGACAAACATGTTGATATACTCCGAGAACAGATAAAGTCCCAGTTTCATCGAGCTATATTCGGTGTGATAACCGCCGACGAGTTCCGTTTCACATTCCGGTAAATCAAAAGGCGTCCGGTTACACTCCGCAAAGGAGCAGGTCAGGAAAATAATAAAGCCCAATGGCTGCGTAAAGACGTTCCATTCGAAGAAGGTAGCCTGCTCATTCACGATCTGCCGTACCGACAGCGAACCCGTCATCATCAGAATCGCAATCATCGACAGACCCAGCGCAATCTCGTAGCTGATGTTCTGCGAAGCCGCCCGAATGGCACCCAGCAACGAAAACTTGTTGTTCGATGCCCAGCCACCAACCATAACACCATACACGCCCAGCGACACTACGCCAAAGATGTACAGTACGCCGATGTTGATCTCGATACCCTGCACGTTAACGTCATAATTCACATTATCCCATGCGAATCGGATGCTGTCGCCAAATGGGATTACCGCACTCGACATAAGCGCAGTGAACATAGCCAGGGATGGTCCTAGGATGAACAGCCACTTACTGGCCTGAGACGGGATAAAGTCTTCTTTGAAGAACAACTTACCGGCATCCGCAATCGGCTGTAAAAGCCCCCACGGACCTGCCCGGTTGGGACCAATCCGATCTTGCAGAAAAGCCGCTACTTTACGCTCGGCGTAGGTCGAGTAGGTAGCGATCAGGAGCGAAATTCCGAAGATGACCAGAATTATCAGCCCTTTGGTTAATAGAATGGGTAAGGCCATTACTAGGTTATTTTTCGTTTAATGAGACCGAATTCGGCTTCGATCAGGGTTCTGGCTCGACGGCCGAAGGCAATGTTTTGGCAAAGCGCTCGGGCGGAAGCTGTTGAATACTGAGCTGCGACGTATCCCGCTCATCATGAATAGGCTTGTATTCGGCAGCAGCCAACCGCTTACCAAAGCTAGGCTTCTCCAGATCGGCCCGGTACTTGTTCGCCGAAATTACCGACGACCGCGACACCTTCGTTGGCCCTTCGATAACCCAGTCGCTGGTTTTCTTTGTCTCGAACCGGCAGGTGTTGCAGATAAACTCCGTTACCTCGTTCCACTCATTTTTGCGGGCCGTTACGCGAATTACTTCATCGCCCCGGTACCAGAGCGTAACCTTGCCGGAGCAGGTTGGGCAATCGCGGTGTGCATCGACCGGTTTGGTAAACCATACCCGGTTTTTGAACCGGTAAGTCTTATCGGTCAGTGCGCCGACGGGGCAGACATCGATAACGTTCCCCGAGAAATCGTTGTCGATTGCTTTCTCGATGTACGTTCCGATTTCCGACGCATCGCCCCGGCCCAATACACCATGAACGCGCTTTTCGGTAATCTGGTCGGCGGTGTACACACAGCGGTAGCACAGGATGCAACGCGTCATGTGCAGCTGAATGTACGGGCCAATATCTTTCTTCTCGAACGTCCGGCGATCTTCTTCGTACCGAGTCGTCGCCTTGCCGTGGTCGAAGGCAAAGTTTTGCAGGTCGCACTCGCCAGCTTGGTCGCAAACCGGGCAGTCGAGCGGATGATTCAGCAGCAGAAACTCGACGATACCATTCCGGGCGTCGACAACCTGCGGATTGGTTGTATTCTCGACCACCATACCGTCCTGAACGGCTGTCAGGCAGGAAGCGACCAGTTTCGGCATAGGCCGGGGGTCTTTCGTCGATCCGGCAGCCACGCGTACCAGACAGGCGCGGCATTTACCCCCGCTGCCTTTCAGCGGCTGGTAATAGCACATCGCCGGTGGTGCCACGTCCGGCCCGATCTTGCGGGCTGCCTGTAGGATAGTGGTTCCGGGCTCTACCTCAACGGCAATGCCGTCAATCGTGACGGTCAGCAACTGTGGTTTTGTATCTTCCATTAGTCTAAAGTCGCTATATGTCAATCGATGCGTTTACGAGCCAGTCTGTCGATCGTTGTCAGATTCAACAACGAGCTGTAAAACACGTCTACTGTACTATCTACACCAAAGCCATCTCACCCCGATAAACAGCTCCCGGCTGGGTGGCTTCGGTCGGGTGGTCGATGTGCCACTGGAATTCATCACGGAAATGCCGGATAGCACTGGCAACTGGCCAGGCAGCAGCATCGCCGAGTGGGCAAATGGTGTTTCCTTCGATCTTCTTCGACACGTCGACCAGCAGATCGATGTCGTGCTGATGGCCGTGACCATGCTCGATGCGGTGCAGGACTTTTTCCATCCAGCCCGTTCCTTCCCGGCAGGGACTGCATTGACCGCACGACTCGTGGTGGTAGAACCGTGAGAAATTCCAGGTGTTCTTCACGATACAGGATGTTTCGTCGAACAGGATGAAGCCGCCCGAACCAAGCATCGTACCGGTAGCAAACCCACCGTCGGATAAGGATTCATAGCTCATCAGCCGCTTTTCGCCGTTGGCCAGTGTCAGCGCCAGATTGGCGGGCAGGATGGGGACTGATGAACCACCGGCAACCAGGGCTTTGAATTTATGACCGGGCCGGATGCCACCGCACCATTCGTCGGCGTAGATGAAATCTTCAACGGGTAAACCCAGCTCGATTTCGTACACGCCCGGCTTGCGCATGTGGCCTGACGCGGAAATCAGCTTGGTGCCAGTGCTACGACCGATACCGATAGCCGCGTATGCATCACCACCGTTGTTGATAATCCACGATGTAGTGGCGATCGACTCGACGTTGTTGACTACCGTTGGGCACTGATACAGTCCTTTGACAGCGGGGAACGGTGGTTTATTCCGTGGGTTGCCACGCTTGCCTTCCAGCGATTCGAGCAGGGCTGTCTCTTCTCCGCAGATGTACGCACCGCCACCGGGTTGCACAACCAGTTCGAGGTCGTAGCCGCTGCCGAGGATGTTTTTACCCAGAAAACCCTTTGCTTTCGCTTCGGCAATGGCTTTTTCCAGAATTCGGATAACATACATCAGTTCACCCCGTACGTAGATGAACGACTTATTGGCCCCCAGCGCAAACGACGAGACGATCATCCCCTCGATCAGCAGGTGGGGAATATGCTTCATCAGGTAGTGGTCTTTGAACGTACCCGGCTCCGACTCATCGGCATTACAAACCAGGTACCGGGGAACACCTTCCGGTTTCGCCAGAAAGCTCCACTTCATACCCATCGGGAAACCGGCACCACCCCGACCCCGAACGCCGGCTTTTTTTACTTCTTCGACGATCTCATCGGGCGTCATGGTTTTCAGCGCCTTTTCAACCGCCGTATAACCACCCTGCTGCCGGTAAACGTCGAACGTCTCGATACCCGGAACGTTAATATGCTCCGTTAAGATTTTCTTTGTCATGGTTACGCTTGTTTCGACAGTTCGTCAATGATTTCGTCGACCCGGTCGTTGGTCAGGTGCATGTAATACTGCTCACGAACCTGAAAGACAGGACCCATACCACAGGCTGCCAGACACTCTACTTCCTTCAGCGTAAACTGCCCATCGACCGTAGTTTGTCCCGTTTCGATACCAAGCCGCTGTTTCAAGTGCGCCAAGACATCGTCGCCACCCATCAGGCAGCAGGGCCCCGTCCGGCAGTATTCAATCACGTGCTTGCCAACGGGCTGCACATGGTACATTGTGTAGAACGTGGCGACTTCGTACACCTCGATTGGCTGGATGTCGAGCATACGCGCTATGTAGTCCATCCCTTCGGTGCTCGTCCAGCCTTCCTGCTCCTGCATCAGGTGCAGCAACGGAAGAAGTGCCGATTTTTGCCGTCCTTCCGGGTAGCGGGCAATGATTTCTTTCGCTTCAGCCAGCCGTTCCGGCGTAAACTGTATGGTGGATTCGGTGGTCATAAATCAACGAAAATGGTCAATGAAGCAGGAGTTACCCGTCTAGTTCGCCTGCGATTACGTTCATGCTACTCATGATAACGATAGCATCCGACAGCGTCAGGCCTTTGCACATTTCGGGATAAGCTTGGTAGTAAATGAAGCAGGGACGCCGGAAGTGTAGCCGGTACGGCGCGCGCCCCCCGTCACTAATGAGGTAAAAGCCAAGTTCGCCATTACCGCCTTCAACGGCGTGATATACCTCGCCAACCGGTGCGTCGATTTCACCCATCACAATTTTAAAGTGATAGATGAGGGCTTCCATGTTCTTGTACACTTCCTGTTTGGGCGGCAGGTAGTACTGGGGTGCATCAGCATAGAACGGGCCTTCCGGCAGGTTGTCCATTGCCTGCTGAATGATGCGCATACTTTGCCACATCTCCTCGTTCCGCACCATAAACCGATCGTATGTGTCGCCACTCTGACCGACGGGAATATCAAATTCGAAATCCTGATACGACGAATATGGATTCATCACACGGACATCGTAGTCAACACCCGCAGCCCGGAGATTCGGCCCGGTGAAGCCGTAACTGAGCGCGCGTTCAGCCGAGATGCCGCCTACGCCAACGACACGATCCATGAAAATCCGGTTCCGGTTGAACAGGCTTTCAAACTCGCGCAGCACCGCTGGGAAGCGTTTCAGAAACTCGTTGATTTTACGGATTGCGGTGGGCGAGAGGTCACGCTCCATACCACCAATCCGGCCCATGTTCGTCGTCAGGCGGGCACCGCAGATTTCCTCGTAGATTTCGTAGATGTTTTCCCGCTCCTGATAGATATACAGAAAGCCGGTGAACGCACCCGTGTCTACACCAAGAATACCGTTGCAGATGATGTGGTCGGCAATACGGGCCAGTTCCATCATAATTACCCGGATATACTGGGCTCGTTTGGGAATGTCGATGCCCAGCAGCTTTTCGACCGTCATGTGCCACCCCATGTTGTTGATCGGCGACGAACAGTAGTTCATCCGATCCGTCAGGGTCGTGATCTGGTAGAAGGGCCGGCGCTCGGCAATTTTTTCGAACGCGCGGTGGATATAGCCAATCGTCTGCTCACCCGATACGATTTTCTCCCCGTCCATCTGGAGCACGTTCTGGAAAATACCGTGCGTGGCGGGGTGCGTGGGGCCGAGGTTAAGGGTCGTTAGTTCGTTGACGTACTGAACCGGCCCCTGCTCGGCGGGTAAGTTTTGCTTTGTTGTATCGAGTTCTTCAGAAACCATAAGACTGAAGTTGTATGGTTATAGAGTTGTATAGTTGTAAAGTTTAATAGGTCGTTCAAATGAGCTTTATAACTCTACAACCGACCAACGCTACAACTTTTTTTACCGGCCAAACAGGGCGTCGATTTTGTCTTCACGCGTAGCGTCTTCCAGCGGATACTCCTTGCGCATCGGATGGTAATCCATCTCTTCCATGTTAAGAATCCGGCGCAGATCCGGGTGACCATCGAAGAGAATACCGAAGTAATCAAAGGTTTCCCGTTCCATCCAATTGGCCCCGGCAAACAGCGGTACCATCGTTGGTATGTGCATGTCATCGGCCGTCAAAAAGACCTTGATGCGCAACCGGAAATTATTGACGAAGCTGTGCAGGTGATACACAACGCAGTACTCTTTACCGGGCGAATCCGGGTAGTGAACGGCGGTAATGTCCGTAAGAAAATTGACCTGTAGGGCCGGCTCGTCGCGCAGGTAAGTAATAAGTGCGACAATCTGCTCCCGTGTGGTTGAAAACGTCAGCAGGTCATACGGATCGTCGAAGTCACTGACGGCATCGCCAAACTGATTGATGATATGCTGCGCTAGTTGCTCGTTGGTGAACATGGCGGACGGGATCGACTGGTAGACTGACTAATTGATTCGAATCCCTATTCGGGTAATTCAATTTGTCAGCTTACCACTCAGTTATTGAATGCTATATGAATTGAGCAGTTTCTGGTACTCTTCGGTATTCCGTCGGCGCAAGGACTCGTTTTTGGCCAACTCCTGTACCTGCATCACCCCTTCGAGAATCTGCTCCGGGCGCGGGGGGCACCCTGGTACATACACGTCGACGGGGATAATCCGGTCGATACCCTGCAAGACGCTGTACGTATCGAAGATACCACCACTCGACGCACAGGCCCCAATAGCGATAACCCAGCGGGGCTCGGCCATTTGCAGGTATACCTGCTTGACAACGGGGCCCATCTTTTTGGCAATCGTACCGGCTACCAGGAGCATATCGGCCTGCCGGGGGGAGAAGCTGGGACGTTCCGAACCAAAGCGGGCAAGGTCAAATGTCGACGCCATCGTCGACATAAACTCGATGCCGCAGCAGGAAGTCGCGAACGGAAGTGGCCACAGCGAGTTTGCTCTTGCCAGACCGATTATTTTATCGAAGGAAGTTGCCTGAAAACCAGCGCCATCGTAGCTGTCAGGACCTTCTACCATTTTGATATTACTAGCCATAGTAAACGAGCGAATTGTCTACTTATATAACAGACAAAACTGTGTTATGATTCGGTTGTAGACTATTCCCACTTCAGAACACCCTTACGGATGATGTAGAAGAAACCAGCCAGCAGCAAGCCCATGAAGAGGACCATTTCGATAAAGCCAGTCATGCCCAGCCCTTTGAAATTAACGGCCCAGGGGTACAGAAAGATGACTTCTACATCGAATAGTACAAAGAGAATGGCAATCAGAAAATATTTGATGGAGATCGGTGTACGAGCGTCCCCCTGAACCGGGATACCACACTCAAACGGATCGTCTTTCTTAACACTGTGACGCTTCGGACCAATGGCATGAGTAACCAGCATCGTCGTAACGATAAAGCCGAGCGCCAGGCCCATCTGAATTAGAATAGGCAGGTAATCGGCGGGTACGTAGGTTGTGTTCATCAGTTGATTGGGAAATACGCGACCAAAGGTAAGGATAAAACCGATTGGCCTTCGCGCCCGAACGAACGCAAAGGTGAACTCTAGTCAAAAATACAAAAATCCGCCTAGTTCAGCAAGCGGCAGGCGGGGTACACACGGACGCGCAGGACCCATAACGCGACTGGCCTCCCAGTAAGAGAGGCCAGTCGCATTACCACAAAAAGGGGGCAGCGGATCAGGGGTTGACGATGACCCGCCGTGAGATGTTGAAGCTTTCCGATTTGACCTGAATCAAATACTCGCCGGGAGCAAGGCCACCCAGATCGACAGCCTGACGGTTGTCGAAAACAGGGACAAGCGACGTTGACAGTTGACGACCGTCCATCGAGAAGATAGCAACCTGTGCGTTCACCAGATTTTCGAGCGTTTCAATCGTCACCTTCCCATCAGCCGTAGGGTTGGGATAAACGCTTACACCACCAATGCTGGAATCGAAGGTGAACGGTTGGGGCGAACTGTAAGCCGAAGCACACGTCAGGCTGCTCCCATCGCTCAGGGTAAACGTAGACTTGGTACGCGCCGTATAGTTGGCGCTGACGACTACCTTCACTTCCGCGCCGTTTTGCGGAATCAGCTCTCCCGACCGGCGCCAGTCGAATCGGTCCAACTGCGCCCCTGTCGAGCTGGGCAGGTTCGCGCGTAATGTATAGGTTCCCACCTGCTCAATGCTGGGCGTTGGTACTTTCGGGCGAACCGTCAGCGTAATGTTACTCGATTGCCCAGACCGGCAACCGTAAACATTAAGCGTACGGGCTGAATACGTACCCGCTGTGCTAACCGCCAGACTTTTCCCGACAAACCCGTTGCTCCATTGCAGTACGCTATTATCCGGTAGGTTCGCCGTTAGGTTGAGCACGGAGTCGGCACAGATTTGCTGTTGACTGGAGGCTGCCTGACCCGTTTGACTGCTCAATGTCAACGTTGGTGTAACTGGCTGAATCGCTGATTGAACGTCGACAGTTGGCGCAAGGTATGTATTGCCATAGCGGTCTTTCAGCGTGGCCTGGTACGTACCGGTTGAACTGACAGATATGGTCTGACTCTGCTGTCCGGTTTTCCAGTTGTAGCTGCTGTACAGCGAGGGGAGCGATAACGTCAATGCATTGTTGTTCGTATTGCAGGCCACCGTGACGGTTGGCTGAAGCAGCGGGCGCGACGGTTGTGAAACACTGAAGAATACGGCATTCAGGCTGTTAAACCAGGCTTGGCCTAGCTGATTGAGTCCTTCGTTACCAGGCGCATTTCCAAAGTGAACCTGCCCTTCATAGCGCGGAACCTGAATATTATCCGTGTACGGGCCAGCGAAGACGTTGTTGTTATACGTATTGATAACGTCGTTTTGTGCCTGAATGATGTCCTGGCTGGTTTGGCCCGCGTTGTATGATGATCGTGCCAATACCCAGGCCGGATATCGATTCAAGTCAGCCCGGGTTTTATTGACCAGGTACTGCATGTCAGTACGATATGTCTCCCGGGTAGAGTGGAGGGGAACGTTGTCGTTTTCGCCCTGCTGCCAAAGTACAGCCCGCAACCCTTGTAGGGATGCGTAGTAACGCAATGCAATAACTAGGTTGGCGTAGGGCATACCTGTTGGGAAATTCTCGTCGGGCGTTCCCAGGGCAAAAATATTTTTCGTGATCTGTCCGTCGGAGCTTTCTTTCCAGTTTCGAATCACGGTCCCTTGCCAGGCCGTGTTGATGAATAGGACCGGTACGTTATACTGCTTCGCGATTAAATCACCCAACACCCCCCAGCACCAGGCACTCTGGCCACGAGGGCCGATCAAGGCGTCGGCAGATAGCTGTTGAAACGACGGGGCTGGCGGATCGGCTAGTGAGTTCGCTTTGGAATTGTCGTAGGTAACGCAATTGACCCGGTCGTCGGCTGCTCCAACCGCACCGAAACCCTGAAAGCCTTGCGCGTTTGACTGACCTGTGATGATGAAAACTTCGCCAACCCCTACTTTACGGACGGCGTCGCTACCCAGCACGGTACCGCCGGCAAACGCTTGTACTTCGAGCCGGTACCAGCCACCTTGTACGCGTAACGAGCCCTGGAATACGCCCCCCGACGGGTTGCGCTGAACGGTTGTCCAGTTAGTATTCAATCCTTGTCCGGTTACTTCTGCCACGACACGAGCCTGTATACTATCGACAGGCTGGTAGTAATTTCCAGACAGGTAGATGATCGAGGTATTATCATTTTCCCGTTGAAAAACGGCCCGGCTACCGGGATAGGTAATGCGAATGGGTTGTGTGTTTTGGGCAAAGGCACAAAATGAACTGGTTAATGTGCTCACCAATAACAACCCTAAAAAACGAGTGTATAGGTTCTTCATAGTCGGATAAAAAGCTGCTACTCACTACTATTGTCGCTACGTACGCGAAGACATATCAGTCAGCGACAGATACGTATTACAGCGGGCTATTTCCCGATAAAGTCCAATAGCCAATACGGTAGACATTGACTGAACGGCAGAATGGCATTTAAATTACAACCCGACTAAAATTCGCCGGGACACGTTGTAATCGGCTGCGCGAACCATAACCACGTAAACACCACCTGACAGGCCGCTCAACGTAATCTGACGGCGTTCATCGAATGTTGGTATCGTTGTCGAGTAGACGAGCTGACCGGTCAGTGCGTAAACGGTAACCGTAGCATTGATCAAATTCTGCTGGGTTTCGATCGTAAGCACCTTGTCGGGGCTGGGATTCGGGTAGATGCTGAGACCCTGAAGACTTGCGTCGACCGTGTAGGTATACGCAGATGAAGGTAGCGAATAACAGGTCAAGGTATTCGAGTAAACCGTTGTTGCCTGTGCCGAGTACACCCCGCTCTGACTTGCTTTTAGAATGGCGCTCGTGGTGCTTAGGGTGTCGTTACCCAGCTTCCACCGGAAGAGTGGGCTGTTGGTCGAGCTTACGGCTTCCAGCGTGAACGTACCGACTGTATTGACGGTAGGGGCCGGGGGGAGCGCACGAAGTTCGACCGCAGTAGCGGCCGATTGGGAAGACAGACAGCCGTTAACATCGCGAACGCGGGCTGTGTAGTTGCCGGCCTGTCCGGTTGTGATACTGCGGGCAGTATCGCCAGTCGACCAGTATACCGTGTATGGACCGCTCACGCTGAACGTAACCCGATCGCCTTCGCACAAGATCGGTGATTTGTTGGTCAGCAGGGTTGGCGCGGCCGGTAGGGGATTAACCTGAACCGTGATGAATGACGAGAACGGAGACAGGCAACCGTTACCATCCTGCGCCTGTGCTGCGTAGTTACCCGACTGATTGACCGTAATTGTCTTGGACGTCTGACCGCTCGACCAGACTGCGTTTTGCGTGGTTGCCGCCGATAGCGATACGGTGTTACCCGCACAGAAGGTTGTCACTCCAGCCGCCGAAATTGTTGGCGTGGCCGGTAGCGGGTTGACCGTGACATTGAGTACGTCGGACTGCGTCGATTGACAGCCAAACTGATTCGTGACGCGCACCGCAAAATTGCCTGATTGATTTACCGTCTGGGCCCGCACTGTCTGCCCATTTGTCCAGCTATACGAGGTTGCTTCGGGGGCCGTCAGCGTCAGGGTTCGGTCGGCACAGAAGGTAGTCGGGCCGTTGGTTGAAATGGTTGGTTTTGCCGGAACCGGGTTGGCCGTTACCGAGATCGCGTTCGATCCTGGGGAAGTACATCCGTTTTGGTCGGTGACGGTCAGCGTATACGCTCCGGACGAACCCACTGTAATTGCTTTGCCCGACTGACCATCGCTCCAGTTGTAGCGTACGTTATCCGACGAGGCCCGCAATACTGTATTGTCGCCCTGACAAAACGTGGTTGGTTTCTCTGCGGTAACCGTGGGAGCTGGTGGTAGTGGATTGACGGACGGTGTCAGTACGTTCGACGTGAAGGTACAGCCGCTAACGTCGTTGTAGCGGAAATAATACCCGTTAGCTGTACTGACGCTAACTTGTCTCGTATTGGCAACGACGGCATTTGTCTGCTGATTTACCCACGACACGCCATCGTAATTGGCGGTCAGCGCCAGTGAACTACCCACGCAGATGGAAGCTGGACCATTGCCTACTACGGAGGCAACCGGTGCATCGCTCACGCGTACATAACTCGTAAACGACGTATTACCGGCAGCATCTTTCACCTTGGCCCGATACAGGCCAGCCCCTTTTGTAATGCTGCGACCTGTTTCGCCAGACTCCCATTGAAATGAGCTGTAGTTTCCGTTGACGCTTAGCGTCAGATTGTTACCGGCACAGGCAACGGAAAGAGTAGGCGATGCCGTGGGAGACTGTGGAGTCGATTGTTGGAAGAACGTGTCGTTCAGACTACCATTCCAGGCGTTGGCCACTTCTACAAGCCCATCATAGTCAAAGTGAAATCCTTCCGGATCATACAGGGGGGGACGCGTGCGTGGTATCTGGATATTGTCGGTAGATGGCCCTGCAAATACATTTGGTCCGGCACTAATGACGTTGTTCTGAGCTGTGATAACGGCTTGGCTGACGCGGCCCGGCACCCGATCGCCGTAGCTGGCCCGTGCTACCACCCAGCTCATATTTCGACCAAAGTCCTGTCGGCTTTTAGTAATAACATATTGAAGATCGCTGACGTAACTGGCTGTTGGTGTGTTGATTAGATTGTCTGCTTCACCCTGTTGCCAAAGAACAGCCCGTATCCCCAACGTGTTTGCGTAAAATTGAAGAGCGAGTTTAAGGTTGATATAAGGCTGACGGGAGGGATAGAGTAAAGACGGGTCGTAGACACTAACTGCAACCCCGCCGTCGGGAGCACTTTGTCGCCAGTTCTGAACGGCTGTTCCGGTGAAAGCGCTGTTGAAGAACATGATGGGAACGTTCAAGCGGCTGGCCAGCAGATCGCCCAGTCGTCCCCAGCACCAGCTACCATCACCTCGCGGTGCAATGGTAAACCCTGTTGTATTATCGAGATGAGAGAAAACGGGCGTCGGTGGCTCATTAGGAAACCCATTGTCTGGGTACCGATAATTGACGCAGTTGACCCGGTCATCGGTTGACACAGGAGCACTCTGGTGAATACCCTGTGCGTTCGACTGACCAGCAATAACAAAGACTTCGCCAACGCCAACCCGATCAACTGTAAAGCTACCGACCTGCTGATCGCCATTCATGCCGCGCACATCAAGCGAGTACCAGCCACCTGATGCCGTCAGATCCCCTGCGAATACCCCTCCTGACGGATTCGTCTGGATGGTTTGCCAATCGGTCGATGATCCCTGTCCGTCACGGGCTGTTAACCGGGCGTCGATACGGGTTACCGTGGTGGTGTAGTACCCCGTAATTCTGAACGTTGCCTGATTCGCGTTGTTACGCTGGAAAACAGCACGGCTAGTTGGAAACGATACCTGAATCTGCGCTACGGTTAGCAAGGGCAACAATAGACAGACCACTACACCGGCAGCCAGCAAAACGTGTTTCATAGCAAGTAGGTACTAGGCCATCGCGCTAGCAATGGCCGATGCGAATATGCAGCTAGTTTACGCGACTGATTCCGGCGTTTGCGTGAGCTGATGCCAAATCATGTCCTTTAACTCGTTAAGACCTTTCTGACTGACTGCGGATATAAACGCGACAGGTAGCTTATCGGGTAACTCTCCCCGTATACGATCGAGCTCAGTCGCATCCACCAGATCAATTTTGGATATAGCCAGCAGTCGATCCTTATCCATCAGTTCCGGATTGTATTCCCGCAACTCATTCAACAGCGTGTTGTATTCATGGCGAACGTCTTCAGTGTCAGCCGGAATAACGAACAACAACACTGAGTTACGTTCGATGTGACGCAGGAAGCGTAGCCCCAGGCCCTTGCCTTGCGATGCGCCCTCGATGATGCCGGGAATATCAGCCATAACGAACGACTTGTAGTCCCGGTACGCTACGACCCCTAAATTGGGTACGAGGGTTGTAAACGGATAGTCGGCAATTTCGGGCCGAGCCGCCGACACGACGGATAACAGTGTCGACTTACCCGCATTCGGAAAACCAACCAAACCAACGTCGGCTAGCAGTTTGAGTTCAAGAATGATCCATTCTTCCTGACCAGGTTCTCCTGGCTGAGCGTGTTCAGGGGCCTGTAACGTCGACGATTTAAAGTGATCGTTGCCCAGACCTCCGCGTCCTCCCGGCAGCAGAATGACCTCCTGACCATCAGCCGTAATCTCCTGCAACTGCTCGCCCGTGTCCGGGTTGCGGGCTATTGTTCCCAGCGGTACTTCAAGAATGATATCTTCACCCTGCGCTCCACTCCGTCTGCCACCCTCACCATTTCCGCCACTACTGGCTTTCACGTGCTTGCGGTATTTCAGGTGAAGTAACGTCCACATCTGGGCGTTACCGCGCAGGATGATATGGCCACCACGACCGCCATCCCCCCCATCAGGCCCACCTTTTGGTACGTGCTTCTCCCGTCGAAAATGAACCGACCCGGCTCCGCCCGCACCTGAGCGGCAGTTGATCTTAACATAGTCGATGAAATTGGAAGAAGCCATAATAGGGGGTATGAATGCAGCGGGCTAAGGTTCCGCTTAGTTAGTTTGTCCGGTTACCTGTTCGATTTGCTGCGAGATCAAATCGAAAATTGTGTCAATGTCGCCAATCCCGTCGATCGTTGCCAGTTTTTGCTGGCCGGCATAGTAATCCGCAACGGGCGTTGTTTTTTCGTTGTACTCGTTTACCCGTCTACGAATCAGCTCTTCATTCTGGTCGTCGGGCCGGCCTGACGTCTGTCCACGAATCAACAGTCGCCGGGTTAGTTCTTCGTCGTCAACCATCAACGCCACCATAAGGGTGATGCTTGTCCGGTATTGACTCAGCAATTCATCCAATGCTGCTGCCTGAGGAACGGTACGGGGAAACCCATCAAAAATGAAACCGGATGCATCCTGGTTTTCGCGAAGTTTACTTTCGATCATACCGATCACCACTTCGTCGGGTACCAACAAACCTTGGTCCATCAATTGTTTAGCGCGAATCCCCAGTTCGGTACCGGCGGCAATTTGTGACCGCAGCAGATCACCCGTCGACAGGTGTACCAGCCGGTATTTCTGAATGAGTCGTTCACTTTGGGTACCCTTACCAGCACCCGGTGGGCCAAACAGTACAAGATTGAGCATTGCAGAACAAGAAAGTGTAGTGGGTCTAAAGTTGCCACCTGCAAAGGTACAATACGCCCGTGAAAAAAAATGCGTGGCGACCAAGGGCCTATTTATTGGTACCACACACCCCGTAAAATACAAAAGCACCGAGATTATCCCGGTGCTTTGTCCCTTGTTACTATCAGTCAAAAACTATTTTTTGACCGCTTTCTTCGTCGCAGGTGCAGCCTTCGATGGTGCTGCCTTTGCCGGAGTGGGGTTAAGTGCTTTTTTCACGTCCGCATCGTTCGGATCGAGTTCCAGCACTTTATTGAAGTATTCCTTCGCTTTCGCGTCGTCGTTCTTCGATCCATAGTACGAAGCCAGGAACTTATACGACGTGATGAGCGGCTTTTTGTACGAATCTTTCAGTTTTTGATCCGTTTCTGCGTTAGCCTGCTCAATAAACTTCTCATAATAAGGAACGGCCGTACCCCGTGCTAGCGAAACTGCTGATGGGAACGCGTAGTAGTTCGACTGTCCTTCGTAGTAGTAAGCAAGTGGGTATTTGCTGGTCGCAGCCGTATCCGCTTCGATCTTGGCAGCCATCTTACCGAAAGCAGAGTCAGCGCGCATGAAGTACATCTGACGAGCCATCCGGATTTGCGCCGTGTCCATCGGTGCTTCGGTTGAGTCGCGGCCTACCCGGAAACCGTACTGGTAGTTAGCCAGACCCTGGTACAGGTAATCGTTGTTCAGCGGTTTTTTATCGGTCGAAACAACTTTACCGTAATAATCAGCCGACTTGTTGTACTTCTTCATATCGTAGTACTTCTTGGCGATATCACGATACAGATTCTCGGTCGTATCAAGCGGAGCCGCTTTCTCTAGGTAAACGATACTCATCGAGTCAGCCTGTGGCGTGTTAACCATACCATAAGCCCGGCCCAGATATTTGTAATCGTCATAGATTACTTTATCAGGAGCCGACGAGATAAACTTATTCAGTGCATCGACAGATTGCTGCGGCTGATTCAGACCGTAGTATGCCCAGCCGTACATCCGATCCATGATCGGGTTGTTTACCTTACCTTTCAGTTGATCGAGGTACGACGTAGCACCTTGATAATCCTGCGCCAGGAAGCGATAGCGAGCTACGTCGAGCAAACGCTCAGGATCAGTCGTGCCACTCTTCTGAACGTACAGGTCATAGTTTTGCGCTGCGCTCTTGTATGACCGCGAGTTAGCCAAAGCATCGGCATAGGCTAAGTACGTAGGAGCAAACTCAGGATCGTTCTGGATAGCCAGTTTGAAGTATTCCTGTGCTTTGGTGTAGTTTTTACCACGAAGGTATAGACGACCAATTTTGTAGTTAGCTTCTGCCAGGTTCGGCTTCATTGCCAACGCATTCTCATACTTCGAAATAGCGTTGCCACCGTCGTTTTTCAGAAAGTAAGCGTCCCCCAATGCCATTTCGATTTCAGCATTTTCGTTCTTCTTGTCTTTCTCGTCGGCTATCGTCAGCAGGCGAACAGCTTCAGCGGGATCGTTTGTCTTATCCGAGAGCGTTAACATCTCACCGGCCCGGATCAGTACATCCTGGTTTTTGCTTTTAGTTGCGTTGACCGCATTGTCGATCAGCGTTTTTCCCGTTGCCCGGTCGCCCTTCATAAAGGCCACACCTGCCAGACCGACATTGTTGAGCTGGTTTTTCCCGTCTGCGGCCAGGCCTTTTTCAAACGCTGCTTTTGCCTGATCGAGTTGCCCCGTTTTCAGGTAGTAGTAGCCAAGATAGAACTGATTTTCAGCTGATGGCGAGCTGTTTGCCAGTTGCGTGAATGTTTGGCCAGCCTTCGTAAACCGCTCAGCTTCCAGGTCTTCAAGACCCTTTTGCACGTCCTGCGCATAAACCTGAGTGGTCATTGCAGCACCGACGAACAAGATAGTCATCAGCGATTTTTTCTGGTTGTTCATCATGTATTCTAGGTTGGAAATTAAAAAGGTTATATACCACTAAAACAACACACAAATCTAAAAAAGTGCCGCTTAACCAAAAAAACTACCTATTTCTGTAGGTTTATCTCCCGATTATAGCGTACAGAAGGCCATAAGCCAACTTTGTAAATGATTAACGATCCTGCGTCCCGTATCAAATAATTGACTAATCCTCCACCCAGTCCAGGGTGCGCTTCCCGGCTCAATATGTACACTGGTCGGCGGAGTGGGTAACGCTGCATACCAAGATCTTCCTGAAACGGCTGATAGTAGTCGGCACGACCCGTCGGATTTGGTTTTGACGACACTCCCATAACTCGCAAGTCAGCTGATAGTTCAGTTGTCAGCGGTTCGTCACCATCACTGATCCAGTTGACACCAATGAAACCCAGTGCTGACGGATTCTTACGCACGTACTCAATTACCTCTCTGTTTGATCGGGTTGTGAAAATGCGAAGGCCATCGACTGACTTGATTCCGAACGTGCTTAAAACGAAATCGAGGTTACTGGAATTGTTATTGTCAAAGACCAATGTAATCGGCTCGTTCTGATTACCTTTCAGCTGGCTCCATGTTTTTATTTTTCCCGTAAAAACAGCCCGCAGTTGATCCATCGTAATCAGACTATCTGTGTTTGCCTTATTGACGATCAAGGCTACACCGTCTGTCGCAATTTTGACAGCTCCGCCGATAATCTTGCGCTGATCGAGTGCGCGCTGCTCATTTTTGGTCAGTTTTCGGGTCGTGAAAGCTAACCGCGCGCTGTCGCGAAGCATCATATTGATGGCTTCCTGCTCGGGTCTAAAGACAAGAGTAAACTTTACGTTTGGGTAAATCCCTTCGTAGGCCGATGTTATTTGCGAAACAAGCGGTTTAAATGATTCGTCAGCCGCAATCGTAATGGAACCTCGCGATGGATTATCGAGCGGGGCCTTCCCATTGTTACAGTTGGCCACTAGAGCAACAATAACTAGAAGCGCGCAATAGAGAATACTACGTTTCATTCCGAATCTGTTGATAAGCCCGGAAGATCCGGAAGGTCCCGTAGACGATTAGCATAACAGCCATGCTGTACCGCAGCACGCCGGGCTCCGGAAACACACCAAAAGACTGAGAGGAGGCTATCAGTGCGATGCCTCCTCCCAAATAAGCCAGCGACGCCAGAACCGCAATAAGCAATGTAAGACGAGCTGGACCTCCATTTTGTCCGCGCATAGAAACTATTCCAGCGTGAAGTTGATCGGCAGGTTAAATTTAACCCGTACCGGACGCCCTGATTGTTTACCTGGCCGCCATTTCGGCATGCCCTGCACTACGCGTTTCGCTTCTTCGTCCGTACCAAAGCCAAGACCTTTCAGTACTTGAACATCCTGAATACTACCGTCGGTGTTGACCACGAAGCTGACGAATACACGACCAGCGATGTTGGCACGTTGAGCAGCGGCAGGATAGCGGAGGTTTTTCTGAAGATACTGACCAAGGGCCGCATTACCGCCCGTGAATTCCGGCTGTTGCTCGACCACGGTGAAAACTTCTTCAACCTTTGGTGCTGCTTCTACGGCAACCTCCACTTTCGTTGGTCCAACCGACGCTTCAGGGGCTGCAATAACCTCTTCTGCGTTGGGGTCACCTTCCTGCGTCTTCTCAGCCGCAACGGCTTCCTTCAGTTCTTCAACAGCCGGTGGTGGCGTTTCTTCGGGCACTTCCTGATCCGGTTTTACTTCCGGTGGCAGGAATTTCACCGTGTTCACTTTCGGTGCTTCGACTGGTGGTGGTGGCGGTGGTGGTGGTTCGTTCGGGTCGATCGGCGGTGGTGGGATCTTCATCAGATCCACTTCTACCATTGCCTGTTCCTCTACTTCCGGAGTAAGCGCGGTGATGATTGTTGGTGTCAAAACACCCAGTGTGAACAGAATACCGCCGATAATGAGGGCGCGGGTAACTGTTCTTGGGTACGTTTTCCGCAGATCGTAAGCACCATACGCCTTGTTCCGGTCGGCAAACACTATGTCATCAAGTGTCGCCTTTGAATCGAGTTCTGCCATGGCGTTAGATTTCTAGTTTAGCTTTTTCTTTAAGCAGCTTCTCCTCATCGGGGGTAAGCGCATCCACCAGTGCGTACCGCTTTGTCTTGGTGATCGCCATCTCATCCAGCACGTCAACCATGTTCTTATAGTTCGACACTTTGGTTGGCTTGATCACGACAACAAATTTGTCGGCAGGTACTTTACGAGCGTTATCCTGAATGGCTTTCCGGAACTCGTAACCGTATCCAACTGTCTCCAGCTTCGGATCTTCATTCGCGGCTTTCCCAAAAATATAGTAGGCCTTGTTGTTGTCCCCGAGGAAAACCGTCATTACGTTCGACGCTTTGATCGGTTCGGTCTCTTCTGTTTTTGTCTTGTCTGGTACGTTGAGCGTCATCGACGATGGTTTGCTCAAGGTGGTAGCCAAGATGAAGAAGGTGATTAGCAAGAATCCCAGGTCAACCATGGGCGTCATGTCTATACGAGTAGACGCTTTCTTTGACCGTACCTTACCACCTTTACTCTTGCCACCACCGCCACCAGTGTTAATTTCTGCCATGGCTTTTTTGGTTTATCTTTAAGCAGAGCGATCTACTTAAAGTTGTGGATTAGTCAGCTTTCCAGCCAGCTGGCGGAGCTTCCGTGCCCGTGATGAGGTTGAACTTGTTGATATTCTGCGCCTGAAGCGTAGCCAACACGTTCTTGAACTCCGGAAATTTGGCCAGGTTGTCGCCTTTCAGGGCAATACGCAGACCGTTGTTAGCTTTCCGAGAGTTGAATACCCAATCTTTAAGCTCATTGGTTGCACCCGCACCCGTCGAATCGGTAGGAATACCGGGCTGTTTCACCTTGGCTTTCTGATCGTCAGGTAAATCCAGATAGGCTTTCAACTGATTGATAGGAATACCAAAATTCGACATCAACGAGAAATCCTTCTTTTCCTTATCGGAAAATGTGATTCCTTTTAGAGCGGCTATGTTATCCAGCATCGTAATACGATCCTGCTGACTGTCAATGCCGAAATAAACCTTTCCGTCTTTGCCCAGCGCAATCGTCATGATGTCCTTGTCCGGAACTTTGATGCCAGAGATGGAAGACGGCGTTTCGATCGACGCGGCATCCTGAGATTTGAACTGAGCGGTTAGAATAAAGAACGTCAGTAACAGGAATGCAACGTCAGTCATCGCGGTCATATCCACCGAAGAACTGGCGCGTTTTACTTTAACTGCAGGCATGAAAGAGTCTGTTTCTGCCTGTCCAGCTCTCGAACTGGACAGGCGGGTTTGTCAACGGAAAGAAATCTAGTAGTGAGCAGCAAAGTTCTGCTGAATGCTCAGACCGATTTCGTCGATGTTGTACGTAAGAACGTCAATACGGCTCGTGAAGTAGCTGTACATGATCGTAGCGATAGCCGCCGTACCGATACCAAGAGCCGTATTTACAAGGGCCTCAGAGATACCCGTCGACAGAGCACCCGTGTCAGGCTGACCGCCAGCACCCATGGCTGCGAACGCGCGAATCATACCAAGTACCGTTCCGAGCAGGGCGATCAGCGTCGATACCGAAGCCAGCGTAGCGATAATGGTCAGGTTTTTTTCCAGCATCGGCAACTCAAGCGTCGTCGCTTCTTCTACTTCTTTTTGAAGAGCGGCCAGTTTCTGGTCTTTGTCAAGGCTGGCGTCGGTAGCTAGTTGCTGATACTTTACCAGCGCTGTTTTAACAACGTTACCAATCGAACCTTTCTGGCGATCGCACTCCTGAATAGCAGCGGCTACATCGTTACGGTCGAGCAGCGATTTGATCTTGCGAACGAAATCGTCAACTGAACCTGTACCATTGGCGCGGCCAATCGTGATGAAACGTTCGATCGAGAAAACCAATACCGTCAGGAAGCAAGTAAACAGAATCGGTACGATGAAACCACCTTTGTAAACGGTACCGAAGTAGTCGCCGGGCAGGGGCTCTTTTGTGTTATCTCCATCCTGGAAGTGGCTAGCATCACCGAAAACGAACATGTAGGTAAGAATACCGATGACGAGTAGTACAGGAAGTACGAACGCTGGATTCAGACCACCCGACTTCTTTTTTGGTGCTGCAGCTTTGGCTGGTGCTGGAGAAGGAGTTTGTGTTTTCATTGGAACTGGACTGTAGGGTTAAAATGAAAGTTGGTTTGCCCGGTAAAAAAAGCGAAAAATCTAACTGTTTCGGTTTATCCCGTCAAAAATTTGATGGAAAGCCGTCGAAACCTCCACAAAACTAGGGTTTTTCTTACGAATACAAAGCAATAGGATTCGCCAAATTTTGCGCCTTAATTGGAGTTGCTCGCTAATTTGTTGGATATAAACAGTTGTGTTAATAATCCATCAACATGATAGCACAGTAACCGAACCGGTAAAACATTGGCTTTCAACCAACCAGTGAAGAACAACCGACTCATGTGTCTTCTCCTTATCACAACGGCAGTGAGGGGGGGCCTTATTCATAAAGGAATTATTAAGTTTTTAAGTGGACGAACGGGTAGTTGTAGCAGACGCTGTACACACGTTAGATGCAGTAAGCCAACCTATTCCACAAAGAATCTCAATTATTTTCCGTGACCGCAATCCGAACGTCCGTCTATACGTATGTACTGGATGTTACCTAAATTCTTAAGTCATGAATAAAGCCCTGCTTATTCTATTGACATTTGCGGTGGTCTCTGCTGATGTATTTTATCGACTGTTCGAAAAATTGACAAGCTTGGACTGGTGGTCAAAATCGCCGGCGCTTGTTGGCGCATTCCTATTTTCGGTTACCGTCGGGGCGTTGGTAGCGCACGTTCTGCTCTCGCTACTGGCGGGAACGGACATGCGAACGGATATTGTGCAGGTAGATCCTGTTGAAGAATTTGTTAAGTAACTGACAGGGAGCTATACAGAAACGCCCGGCTAGCCAACTAGCCGGGCGTTTCTACACAAAAAAGAGCAGCCTCAAAAAGACTGCTCTAACTAAGTCGGGAAGGCGGGATTCGAACCCACGACCTCTTGCACCCCATGCAAGCACGCTACCGGACTGCGCTACATCCCGAACTGGTTCGCAAAGATAAGGAGTATTTGTAAAAGCACAACCGGCATAGCAGGAAAATATGCCGGCTGTGCTTTTCTAGTGTATAGAGAACCTAGTTTCGACCGCTACCCTGTGTGGCCGGGAGCTGCGTGCTTCGACGCTGCTGCATCGGATTGCCTGATTGCGACGCAGCTGGATTCTGACGTTGCCGGAACAACTGGAAACGCGACGGTTGCGACACGCGTGGAAACGAATTGTTCTCCGTATCAATGTCAGCAATCTCGTAGAAAGGATCGAGCGTCCACTGCGTCACTTTCTTGTTGGTAACAATCACTTTCTTGATGGCCACGTCGTTAAAGCGCCAGATCTCAGCTGGGAAACGGGCTACGGAGTCGGTGCCATCCTCAAACTGCATCCGAAGAATCACGGGCATCGGTACACCACCTTTGTTCTTCAGCGACACCGTGTAGAAGTTATTCTTGTCGGCCGATTCGATGGCCTGCCGTTCGCTTTCGCTCAACGTAGCCAGATACTCCTGATAGCGTTTGCGGTCGGTGTCTGTGACCGTGTTAGGATCGTAGCTGTTGTAGAAATCCCGCATCGACGAATCTTGTGCTACGACTGACGATCCCTGCGTACCAGCGTCGCGCTGCTTACTGATTGTACCAGCTTTCCGCTTTTCTTCAGCACGGGCTGCTGCTTTCGTAATCTCTGGATTTCCTGAATCGATTTGGTACCAGTCGACTTCTACCAGATCCTGATCGACGGGTTCGACGCCGTAGAACCAGCCTTTCCAGAACCAGTCGAGGTCGACACCCGAGGCATCTTCCAGGGTGCGGAAGAAATCGGCGGGTTCGGGGCTTTTGAAGGCCCAACGGCGGGCGTATTCCTTGAAGGCGTAATCGAACAGCTCGCGACCCATCACCGTTTCGCGCAGAATGTTGAGCGCCGTCGCCGGCTTGGCGTAGGCGTTAGCACCCAGGTTGATCACATTATCCGACGAGGTCATGATGGGCGACAGTACCGCTTTATCCGACTTCATATAGTCGGTGATATACTGCGGTTCGCCCCGGCGGCTTGGGAAGTTATAATCCCATTCTTTCTCCGCCAGATACTGACAGAACGTGTTCAGTCCTTCGTCCATCCAGGTCCACTGACGCTCGTCGGAGTTAACGATCATCGGGAAAAAGTTGTGGCCAACTTCGTGGATAATGACGCCGATCATACCCGCTTTGGTGCTGGCCGAATACGTACCGTCCGCTTCGGGACGGCCCCCGTTGAACGAAATCATTGGGTACTCCATGCCACCGCCAGGCGTCGCATGACACGAAATGGCAACGGGATACGGGTATTTGATGGTCCGGTTACCGTACGATTTCAATGTGTGCTCAACAACGCGGGTCGAATACTGTCCCCACAGCGGATTGCCTTCTTTCGAATAGAATGACATACTCCAGATTTTGCGACCGTCGCCGTAGACGTCGGTTTGCATGGCATCCCAGATAAATTTGCGGCTGCTGGCAAAGGCAAAGTCACGTACGTTGTCGGCTTTGTACACCCACGTTTTCGTCGTTTTTACATCGCCTGCTTTCGCTTTTTCAGCGGCAACCGCTTCATCCTGCGTAACGATAACGATCGGCTTTTTCGAGTTGGCGGCTTGTGTCATCCGCTTCTGCTGGTTAGCGGTCAGTACCTGTTTGTAGTTCTGGCACTCGCCCGTAGCACCGACAACGTGATCGCTTGGTACGGTGATCGCTACGCGGTAGTTACCGAAGATCAGCGTAAATTCTCCCTGCCCCAGAAACTGCTTGTTTTGCCAGCCGTTGACGTCGTTGTAAGCACACAGACGCGGGAACCAATGGGCGATGAAGTAGTTGTAGTTGCCGTCTTTGGCAAAAAACTCCATACCGCTCCGGCCGTAGTATTCGGTGATAAAATAATTCCAGTCGACCTTGAAGGCGTAGCTGCCACCGGGCTTGATGGGGGTGGGCAAATCGACGCGCATCATCGTCTGGTTAATCGTATATTTCAGCGCATTGCCTGACTTGGCATCTTTAATCGACGTGATCTTGTAGCCAAACTTGTCTGTTGCCTGTTGACTGCTGCGTTCACGAACAGAGGTAAGATTCTGTAACTGCGCGAAGCTCATACCGCTTTCGTTGATACTTCCGGTGCGGGTGATGCTACCGGTAGAGCCCTTGGCAAACAGATTCTGATCGAGCTGTAGCCAGATGAAGCGCAGTTCGTCGGTCGAATTGTTGTGATACGTAACCGTTTCGGAACCGGTGATTTTCTGCGTCGCGTCGTCCAGCGTCACGTCGATGTCGTAGTCGGCGCGGTTCTGGAAGTAGTCGCGACCAGGTGCGCCGGCGGCTGTGCGAAATGTGTTCGGCGTCGGAAGCATGGGGCCGAGCTGCTCGAACCGCGTGTTTGCGTTCTGCGTCGGTGGTCCCTGCTGCTGCGCGACCAGGTTGGTTGACCAGAGGGCCATACTAACCAGAAACAGTACTTTTTTCATGGTTGATTCAGAAATAGAGGGTTACGTTAATTCTGTCCAGTGCCTTGACGAGCCGGAGCCTGCTGGCGCTGCTGCTGCATGGGGTTGGGTATACCAGTCGCACGATTCTGCTGTTTGAAGAGCTGAAAACGGCTGGGCTGGGCTACGCGGGGAAAGGAATTGTCCTCGGTGTTGATGTCGGCAATCTCGTAGAAAGGGTCCAGCGTCCATTGCTTTACTTTCTTCGTGGTGGCAATTACTTTCTTGATCGATGCGTCGTTGAAGCGCCAGATTTCGGCCGGGAAGCGGGCTACCGAATCCGTGCCGTCTTCAAATTCCATCCGAACAATAACGGGCATTGGCATACCCCCCTTGTTCTGCAACGAAAGCGTGTAAAAGTTGGTCCCTGCCTCGGCCAGTAACCGTTCTTCCTGCGTCAGCGATGCCAGATAATCCTGGTATTTCTTTCGGTCTTCGGCAGTGACCGCGTACGGATCATACTGATTGTAGAAATCCCGCATCGAACTGTCCTGGGCGACTACCGTCTGGTCTTTGCTCAAAGCATCGCGTTGCCGGCTGATCGTATTGAGTTTTTGCTGAGCAGCCGCCCGTGCTTCCGATTTGGTAATGTCCGGGTTTTGCGAACTGGCCTGATTCCAGCTTACGTTAGTCAGTGTTTGGTCGACGGGCTGAACACCATAGAACCAGCCTTTCCAGAACCAATCGAGGTCAACACCCGACGCGTTCTCCATTGTACGGAAGAAGTCGGCGGGTTCGGGGCTTTTGAAAGCCCAACGGCGGGCGTATTCCTTGAAGGCGTAATCGAACAGCTCGCGACCCATCACCGTTTCGCGCAGAATATTCAGACCGGTGGCTGGTTTCGTATACGCGTTTGGTCCGAACGTACCCGCCAGAATATTGTCGGAACTGCTCATGATGGGTACCTGCTGCGTCGAGTCGAGTTGCATGTACGGGACAATGTACTGCGGGTCGATACCGTGCGCCGGAAAATTAGCGTCCCACTCCAGACAGGCCAGCCCTTCCAGAAAGCTGTTCAGTCCTTCATCCATCCACGACCACTGCCGCTCGTCGGAGTTGACGATCATCGGGAAAAAATTGTGGCCAACCTCATGGATAACGACCGAGATAAGGAAATTTTTGGTGCCGACCGAATACGTGCCATCGGCTTCCGGGCGTGCTCCGTTGAAGCTCATCATGGGGTACTCCATGCCGCCCACCGGCCCGTGTACGGAGTAGGCCACCGGATACGGATAAGCGATGGTTCGGCGGGAGTAGGCGTGGAGCGTATGGGCAATCAGCCGGGTCGAATACTGTCCCCACAGTGGATTGGCTTCCTTGGGGTATAGCGACATGGCCCAGACGCGTTTGCCTTCTACATTGGGTTGCATGGCGTCCCAGATAAACTTACGGCTGCTGGCGAAGGCAAAGTCACGCACGTTATCGGCTTTGTACACCCACGTTTTTGTCCGTTTTACGTCGCTCGCTTTGGCTTTTTCGGCGGCTTCGGCTTCCGCCTGCGTAACGATCTGAACGGGGTTGTCGCCCCTTTTGTCGCCCCGGTTCTTCGCGTCGTTCCAGCGTTTCAGCTGGGTTGCTGATAAGACCTGCGTCGGGTTTTGCAGTTCACCCGTTGCGCCGACGATGTGGTCGCTCGGTGCAGTGAGCGTCAGCTTGTAATTCCCGAAAATAAGCGCGAATTCACCCTGTCCCAGAAACTGCCTGTTCTGCCAGCCGGTCACGTCGTTATAGACACACAGACGCGGAAACCACTGGGCTATCTCGTAGATGTAGTTGCCATCTTTCGGAAAGTATTCGTAGCCGGAACGGGCCCCCGTTTGCTTCGCATCAACAATGTTAAAATTCCAGTCTATGCTGAACGAATAGCTGCCACCGGGTTTGATGGGGGCGGGTAGGTCGACCCGCATCATCGTCTGGTTGATCGTGTATGTCAGCGGCTTCCCGGCCTGATCGCGGACGGCCGTAATCTTATAGCCGTAGTCTTTACCAGTGAGGGAAGCACTGGGGTCGATCTGTCGGATGGACGTAGCCCGGCTGGTATTGATGCTGCTGGTACGGGCCGTATTGCCGATCGCATCCGGCTTGAACAGGTTCTGGTCGAGCTGTAGCCAGAGATACGGTAGGGCGTCGGTCGACTTGTTGTGATAGGTGATAACCTCCGACGCCGTAATTTTTTGGGTTACGTCATCGAGCGTTGCTTTGATGTCGTAGTCGGCGCGGTTCTGAAAATAATCGCGACCGGGTGCACCAGCGGCTGTGCGGAACGTGTTGGGCGTAGGTAATACGGGACCAAGCTGCTCAAAGCGGGTGTTGGCTCGTTGCGACGGTGGGCTTTGCTGTTGCGCCGTTGCGCTGAAAATACATAGCGGCAGCCCGGCCATCAGCAAAAGTATCTTTTGCATATACGCGTAGATTGTTGATGAATCGAGGGCTAAAGATACAGAATGGGCTAATTTATACGAAATGAGAGTTTGTCGGTTTACGAACAGTCGGCTGGTTTATTCAGATAGGCTTTGAAGCCGTATGTGCCAGTTTCTGATATTGTGCGTGCAGGTAATTGGTGTAGTGGAGCGATTCGTCATAGAGCAGATGAATACCATCCGACGTACGGAATGAATCGGCTGGCAGGACGATGTGCTGATAGCGTGGTGCCGGAAAATAGCGATTCGCGTAGGTCCTGATCGTTCGGGGTGCCAGTAAGTTTTCCAGTCGGGCATCGATCGGCATTTCAAACAGAATAACCGTGGTACCCTGACGCTTTAGTCGATTCAGAAAGGCGTAGGCTTTTTTAAACGAGCTATCCGTTGCTACGACAGACAAGGGTAGACTCATGGTACCGTGTAATTGGTGGACCATCTTCTGCTGCATAGCGGTATCAAGACGAGACGCCGATTCGGGCGCGACAATGTCAGATGAGCCGTGTTGCCAGTCGCGTAACAGTGCTTTCACGACACCGATGGGCTGGTATTTCTGCCGTAAAAATGGCAACCACTGCTTGAGTGTCCGGCTGGTCGGATCGGCGACCTTTGTTAAATCAAGCGATGACGGGCTTTGCCGCGCAATTGTGTTGATTTCGACGAACAGAACTTTAGGTGCATGGCCACTGGCCTGGATAAGATAGAGGCCATCGAGTGAGGACAAACCACTAAAACTCAGGTTATAACAGTTGGGGGCCAGTCGCTCAGAATGAAGCCGCTCGCTCATCGACGAACCGACGATCAACGTGTCGTAATGGTTGCTGTCTTCGTAGAGAAACTCTTCTGCTTTCACGATGTTGCGCTGTGCCGTTGTCTGGGCTGTTCGCGAAATAGCAGTGCCACTGTAACGAATGAACAGCGTGTAAGCAGTCAACAGCAGTAGGGTGGTGAGAATAGATTTCCAGATCATATCGGAAAACGGGTTATGGAATGGTAATCAGAACTGAAAATAAATGAATGCCCCTTCCGACCCGCTGTTGGTAATAATCAGAAATAAGAGAATACCGTAGATGAGAGCCGTCTGGGTAGAAAAGCGATTTTCCGAAAGCGACAGGCGGGTGGGCGAGTGCTGCCATACGTGGTAAAAATGGTAGCCGATAACCGGTAGCGAGTACAGAATGATGAAAATGATGGCCAGGGTCTCGTGAGGCTTACCACCGTTAGTGACGATGGCGCGTAGATAAGCAAGTACGTGATTGAAGTCAGGCAGGCGAAACAGGAGCCACGCCAGGGTAACGTAGCCGAAAACAAGTAGCCCGCGCAGCAACCGGAATCGCTGGAAGGTTGACTTGCCAAACGTATCGCCCGCAAACCGTTCGAGCGCCAGTGCCGACCCGTGGGCAAACCCCCAAACGGCATAACTCCAGGCAGCACCGTGCCAAAGGCCGCCTAGTACCATTGTTATCAGTAGGTTGGCGTACGTGCGTGCCGTGCCGTGCCGGTTCCCACCCAGGGGAATATACAGGTATTCACGCAGGAAACTGGAAAGAGAAATGTGCCACCGACGCCAGAAATCGGCGAAAGACGTAGCGATGTAGGGGAAGTTGAAGTTGATCGGAAATTGGTAACCGAATAACGCGGCCAGGCCCAGCGCGATAAGTGAGTAGCCGGCAAAATCGGCGAAAATCTGCATCGAATAGCCGAAGAGCAGTACCAGCAGGGTGAGCGACGAGTAGGCTTCAAAATAGGGGTACGTCATCAGCATGGTGTGGTCTTTCAGATTGTCGGCCACGACCATTTTCAGGAAATAGCCCAGTACCAACGTGCGGAAGCAGTACTCCCAGCGCACGGCCTGTATCGACTTGGGCCCAATCTGGGGCAGGAAAAAATTGGCCTTGACGATTGGGCCGGAGACAAGCTGCGGAAAGAACCCTTTAAAGAAAAAAACCGTCTGCGCGTGTTTAAGCAGGTTGCGCGCAATCAACGAACGGTACTGTTCAACATGCCGGTATTTGTACGTGTCGACAACCAGGCTGATGCCCTGAAACGTAAAGAACGAAATACCGATGGGCAGCGGCAGGTTAACCAGTAACGAGCCCAGTTCGCCGTCGGTAGCCGAAAACGTCCGGCCCAGCAGGGGGCCGTACTTGAAAAAAAGTAGTATGGCCAGGTTAAAGACGACGCCCAGTACAGCGTAGAGACGGTGCCGATCGGGTTTACCGTAGATGACAAGGTAGCTGGAGGCTATGTTTATGCTGACTGACAGCAGCAACAGCCATAACAGGTTGGCCTGGCCGTAGGCGTAAAAGAAAAGGCTGGCGGCAATCAGAATCGGGACCTGCCACCGGACTAGGCTGGGTAAATAATACAGTATAAACGTACAGGTAACCAGAAGGACGAACTGAGGACTGGTGAAAAGCATGAAGGAGAACGAGATGAGTGGTCGACCGAAGGCAGCCTGCGCCACATGCAGTCAAATATAAACAGGAAATAGCCAGCCGAAATGCTAAAGCGTTGCCAGGTACTCGTTGTCAAGCAGCAACGAAATAGCCATACCAGCCACAATACCAGACACGATAAGTACCCAGCGTAACTGGGCTACCCGCGCCAGGCTTAGCAGCACGTACGATACCGCCAGTACGAACGATACGATCAGCAACTGGCCGAGTTCCAGCCCAATATTGAATGCCAGCAGGGGCGACAGAATATCGGCTTCACGACCTAGTAGACTCCGTAAGTAGTTGGAGAACCCCATGCCATGGATCAGCCCGAAGGCCAGCGCCAGTCCGTACCGCCAGGGTTGCGTCACGGCAGGTACCGCCGAACGATCGGACCTGTCCCGGAAGAAGAAATTGCTGACTGCTGTTATCAGGATCGTTACGGGAATCAACAGCTCAATCAGGTCCGTGCTGTAGCGAATCAGACGCAATGTTGCCAGTGCCAGGGTAATCGAATGACCAAGCGTGAAGGCGGTTACAAGAATCAGCACCTGCCGCCATTGCTGAATCCGGTACACGGCACAGAGCGCAATGACAAACAGGATATGGTCGTACCCACCCGGATCGGTAATGTGATCGTAGCCCAGCCGGAGGTAAATCAGGAAGTCGCTCATTTGAACCAGTCGGCGTACATAACGTAGTTGTTGGCCGTGCGCATGAATACCTCGCCCTGTTCATCCGAAACGGCTTTCAGGAAGCGAGCCGGATTGCCCGCGTAAATGGAGCCGGGGGGAACGATGGTGTTTTGCGTGATAATGGCTCCGGCGGCAATGATACTGCGCGTACCGATAACGGCCCCATCCATGATAATCGCACCCATACCGATCAGTACGTCGTCTTCGATTGTGCAGCCGTGTACGATGGCGTTGTGCGCGATCGACACGTTATTGCCGATGGTTGTTTTGGTGCGTTGGTATGTACAGTGAACGACCGCACCGTCCTGTACGTTGCAACGATTGCCGAACGTGATGGAATTGACATCACCCCGTACCACAGCGTTGAACCAGACTGTACAGTCGCGCCCCATACGGACATCGCCGACAACGGTAGCGTTATCGGCTAGCCAGCAGTTGTCGCCGAATTGAGGTTCTACGCCCCGAACGGATTTGATAAGTGCCATGGGGCAAAGATAAGCCGTAAACATAAAAAGGGAGTGCTCGCAATGAGCACTCCCTTTTTATAGCAGGCACTGATCTTACATCTTCTTGTCGATCTTATCGCCCATTTTGTCCATCCAATCTTTGACGTCGTCAAGCGACTTCTCGGCGTCTTTCTTCACTTTATCGAAGTCGTCACCACTAGACCGTTGTACTTTGTAGTACGAATCCATCAGGTCGCTACGCTTGTCTTTCAGGTCATTGACCATTTTCTCACGCTCGCGCTTTTCTTTCCGGCTTTCGTTTTTTACGTCCGACTTAGCTGCGTCGAGTTGCTTGTCCACTTTGTCCAGTTGGTCGGAAATGCGGTCGCTCAACTCGCGTTTGTCACGGTCGCTGCTTCTATCGTTTCGATTGTCCCGATCCCGATCTCTGTCGCGCATCCGGTCATTGTCGCGATCATTCATTCGATCATCGTTTCGACGATCATCGTTGCGCATCCGGTCATCGTTACGACGGTCTTCATCGCGTCGATCGTCCCGGCGATCATCGTACCGATCGTCTCTCCGGTTATCGCGATCGCGGTTGTCGCGGTCCCGATCTCTGTCCCGCATCCGGTCGTTATCCCGATCAGCCCGCATCCGGTCCCGGTCATTCCGATCATCATAGCGGCTATCCCGGTCACTCATCCGGTCGTCGTTACGACGGTCGTCCCGGTCGTTGTATGAATCCCGGTCGTTCCGATCGGCGTACCGATCATTGTATGAATTACGGCTGTCGCGGTCATCGTACTGGCCACCGTATGTGCCACGCGATCCGTACGAACGTGAGTTGTAATCCGACCGGTCGTTGTACGAATCGCGGTTGTTATCCCGGTCATTGTACGAGTATCGGTCGTTATTCGAATTCTGGTCGTCGCTATATCGGTCGTTGTATGAACCACCCCCTAGCCGGCCCGAGCGATTGCTGTCGTTGTTGCGGCTACGGTATGAGTAGCTGTCCCGGTTCATATCGTACGAATCGTTGTCGCGATCGCGCCGACCACCGAACAGACCCGTGCCACGATTATCATCCTGATCGTTGTCCCGATTCCGACGGCCAAACAGACCTGGTTCGCGGTCGGAGTTCCGATCGTTGTCCCGGTTGCGGTTACTGAATAAACCACCGTCCCGGTCTCTGTCCCGATTGCGGTCTCGGTCGTCGTTTCGGCTGTAGCGGTCATTGCCACGATCACGACGGCTGTTGTCATTGTCATCCCGATCGCTTCGATCGCTTCGATCGCTGCGGGTATTCTGCACCATTTCCTGACGGCTGGCCTGTGAATCGCCGTATAACCAGCGTTCTGTAGTTGCACAGGAAGAAAGACCTACAGTAGCCGCCAGCATTGCTCCGACTACCCATGTTCTGCGTTTCATAACGTTCTATCGTTAGATGATGGTAGTGATGCTGGCAGATGCCCAAAAAGCGTACCAGTGCCTTTTTTAAGGCGTACAGGCCGGTTTTGACGGATAAATGGGTATTCCCTTCCCCTGAAAACTGTGGAGTAAATTCCCTACCGGATACGCACTGACCCACTTTGCCGGTAGCTCCGCAGGGTTGGATCATACATGGCATCGGCAGAAACGCTGCCTTGCGAGAACCGTCCTTTCGTTACGGCCCTGGCCTGGTAGTAAAACGATCGTTCGGTACTGGTAACGGTGGTAAACAGGTTTAGCCGGTCGTCGCGCAGGTCGATATGGTCGGGCTGGGTAGCTAACTCATTTTTGTTGAGCCACGGCAGATCACGCGTATCGGTCAGGCGCGGATTTTCGATTTCCAGACCGGCGGGTAGCAGATCGGTAATCACCACGTTGTCGATAACCGGAGCCGACGTGCTGACAACGGTTAGCCTGATGATGACCAGCTCATTCTGCCGAAGCTCGGTAACAGGCTTACCATTCCGATCCAGCAGTGTCCGGCGAATGCGCAGCCCATTGTCCGTGGCCTGAACACGACCGTCGGCCGGAACGCCTTCCTGCTGCCCGAAATAGAAAACCGGGCCGTTGCCTTGGGCCGACAACGTAAGCGGCTGATTGACCGGAATTCGTTTCAGGTTGACAGACGTCGTGTTGAGTATACCGATCGGTTTACCGCCTGCCGAGAGCGTTGCCGTTGCCAGACTTGCCGTATACCGACGGGCCAGCTTACCTAGCGCCAGAAACGCAAAGGTGGCTTCCTGTGTGTTGAGGTAGCGGGTAGCGGTCAGGGCACTTGTCAGTTGCCGGGCCATCGCTGGAATCTGCCCGTTATTCGGGTCCGTCGAGACGAGGGCATCGAGCGATAGGGCCAGGTTGCGAAGGGGCGACGCGTAGCTGCCACTTGTTTCGCGATTCGTCGTGTTATCGCTAAACTGTCGGGGCAACAGCGCCTGCGCGCTGCGACTATCACCCAGCCGCCGGAACGCCGATGCTAACAGATAGCGGCTGTCGTTGGTCAGTAGCCCGACGTTCTGCTTGTAGTAATTCATGGCCGACCGGTTGGGTTTTCCCGCTTCGGCCAGCACGTAGAGCGCGTAGATGTTGGTGCGGCTCGCCACCTTCCGAACGACCGATCTGCCCGTTTCGTCGTATACCAGCACGTTTTCGCTGACGGGGCGGTTGGCGAGCGTAGTCAGGTAGTCGATGCCCTGCCCCAACACCGTCGGTCGAACTTCGTAGCCCGCTTCCTGCGCTTCGGTCAGAAAATGAACGGCATAGGCCGATGCCCACGCGTCGTCGTTGATCTGCCCCTGAACGGCGGGCCATAGCATGAAGCCGCCGTTCGGTGTTTGTAGTCCTTCCACGCTCTGCACAGCCCGCCGGACGTTGGTTGCTGGATTGAGGTCGCTGTCGCCCGCTTTGACGAAATACGTGTTGGCGGCCAGTTGCTTCGTCAGATCGGTGAAATACAGTTGGGGAAATGCCTTCGAAATGGTTTGCTCAAGGCAACCATACGGATAACCCAGCAGATAACTCAACTCCCGACCGTATTGCACGACCGGCGACCGGCTGAGGGTAATGCTTGCTTTGGCGGTACCCGGCAGGAAATTGCCTGCCAATTGTAGCGACGCCGTTTTTCCCGACGGAACCTCGCCCGCTATGGTTGTTTTCTGTAGCGACGCACCGGGTCGGATAGTCAGGCTGGTCGTGTTGGTAAACGTTTCGCCGAGCCCATCGACAGACACAGTGATCGTGCCGACGCCGATTGTCTGGCGGGCCGATAGCCGGAAGCTAAGCCGGCTTTCGCGGCCCGGCTGCAACGTCACCTGCTGCGTCTGGGCGCTGTCGGCAACGAGCGGCCCAGTCAGTGTCAGACGGGCCGTGACGGGGGCTGCTTTTCGGGTGGTATTAGTTAGATTGACCGGTACGTCGACCTGATCGCCGGGGGTCAGAAAGCGGGGTACGCCTACACTGACGACAATTGGGTCGGCTACCTTGATATTTGTGTTGGCCGATCCGAACGCGTTGCCTTTGTACGCCACCGCCATTACGCGCAGATCGCCTGAGAACTGGGGGATGTTGGCCGTAAACTGTGCTTCACCATTGCTGTTCGTCTGCAACTGACCACTCCACAACGCCACCAGATTGACCCGTCCGTTGCTGAGCGGATTGACGCGCCGTTCAAGATCGTAGCCATCGCCCCCTACGCTCGACGCTGACCGCAGGGATAGTTCGGGGTAGAGCAGCGCGTACAGATCACTGCTGCCTACTTCGAGGGCGCGCTTCTGGTAGAAGAAGCCGTGCGGGTCGGGGGTTTTGTAATTTTTGATCTGTAAAATGCCCTCGTCGACTACAGCTACCGTGACCAGCGCATTGGGGCTTGTTTTGACGCGGATTGTCTGCTTGGTTTTCGACCGGGATTGGGCCGCAGCTGTGATCGCGACGGGTAAGCGAGTGGTGGGGTCCTGTACGGCTACCGACGCGAAGCCGTGAGCGACGGTCAGTGGCAGGCTGGTGTTGTCGATAGCCCGAATCAGGGTCGCTGTCACGTAGACGTTGGGTAGGTATGCCTGATCGACGGAAAAGGACAGCTCCGCCGATTTGTTGTTGGTCGTCAGCCAATGCTGTTCCAGTACCCGGTTCCGCTCCAGCGTCACCAGCAGCTTACCGTCGAACGGGGCTTTGAACAGCACCGTTGCGTCGTCGCCGGTCTTATACTCGGCCTTGTCGAACGTCATCAGTACCTGACCTTCCTGGCTAACGTCGAACGATGACGCCGTGGTACTGCCGTAGCCGTACGCATAAAAACTGGTGGCAGCAAAACGGGTCGCGCCGGGCCGACGCACCCGGATTTCGTATTCGCCCGACGCCGTCGGTACGTAGCGGAAAGCGGCTTTGCCATTGGTAAACGACAACGTGTTGGTGTAAACGGATTTCTCCTGTTTGCGCGTGTTGTACCGAATCTGACCGTTCTGCTTTTCAACGACGGTCTGGTAGTCGAGCCGGACAACGTCGACCTGCGCGGTAGCCGACGGGCGGAGAACACCGTTGGCTGTCAGGGCGACCAATTCAGCCGCGATGGGCGTGCCGGTCGTGACGTAGCGGTCGGGCAGGCGGGTGCCGAAGAAGGTATCCTGCGTCAGAATGTCGAACCGGCGCAGTCGATTGACCGGACGACCGTTCTCGTCAAAAACCGTGACAAACAGCTTCCCATCCAGCAAACCAATATCCTGGTAGAGGGCCGGGATGGCGAACTGCTCCGTTGTCTGCCCGTTGGCATTAGTCCGCCCCTGCCGTAGCTCTTTCGGGAACGCAGCTGCCGGACCATTTTTGTCGCCGGGGATGGCGAACGAATAGGCTTCGTATCCCTTGGGCGCAAACACCGTGCGGCTTAGCCGAAACTCCATCTCGTAAGCCCGATCCGAAGCGGGTGGCCCGAACAGATTCATTGCCGTGGTCGATACCGTGATCGTCTGTCCAGCTTTGTACGTCGTCTGGTTGGTCAGTACGTTGACGCTGATCCGGTCGGGGATAAACTCTTCGACGCTGACAGGCTGCGACGTAAGCAAGACATCGTTGGCGTTCAGTACCTCGATCGTGTACGTGCCGGTGACGGCGGCCGGGTTCAACGGAACATCGGTCGTGACGGACCCCTGCGCGTTGGTTGTCTTGCGGAACGACTGCACTTCACGTCCATTGGGGGCCAGTACCCGAATCAGGAGCGGCACCGCACCGGGGGTATCGGTACCCTGTCCCCGCACGATGGTGTTGAGGTGAATCGTTTCGCCGGGGCGGTAAATATCACGGTCGCCGTAGACGAACGCGTCGAATCCCGAGGGGTTATCCCGTTTACCATCGACGGCAAAGCGCGACGTTTCGACCTGCGTGTCGGTCAGCGACAGGAAGTTGAAATCGGTGTCTGTCTTGGCTGTCACGAGGGCGATTTTGAAACCCGGTGCCTGCTCGCTGACGTTTTTGAAGCGCGCCATGCCGCTGCCATCCGTCTTCTGCGTGTATACCGACTGGTTGTTGCTGCTGACCAGAGTAATCTCAACCCCCGACAGCGGTTCGGCCGTGCGTATGGAGTTGGCCCAGACCAGTACTTCATCGGCAGTGTGGCGTGTAATCAGGCCGATGTCGGATACCGATACCAGCTGACTACTTTGCAGATACGCTTCACCTTTCGAACTGACCGTTACCAGGTACACACCCCGGAATTTGTTGTTCTGGTCGGGCAGCGATACGTTCAGCGCAGACACCCCCCGCACCACCGGCAGGTTTGCTGTTTCAACCGTTTTGTTGACCAGTACGTCGCTCAGATTACCGCTGTCGTCGGCGCTGTAATTGAACGTCCCGTCGGGTAGCCATTGGCCATCGGCACCTTCGGCATACTGCGGATAACGGCTGTTCGTCAGGTACGCCAGAATATTGTTCTCGTAGACCTTTGCCACCGTCACCTGCACCTTCGGGACGTTGACAATGTTCAGCCCGACGTTACGGTTACCCTCGGCCGAGAGATAAATCGATTTACGGTTGGCAAACTGAATGCTGGCGGGCATCCGACCGAAAAAGAGATCCTTGCTTACCGGCTCGGTCAACGTCGCTCCCAGCACCCCGCGCAGCTGACTAGTCAGGGTTATAACGTAGGTGTCGGCTTCGTTAAAGTCACCCCGGATAAGCAGACCATTCTCCGTCAGTTCAGCGGTCATCGCTACCTGTGGCTGAATGGTGTAATAGGCGCTCAGGTTGCCCGGCTGCAATTCCTGGGTCGTGACGATGCGTACAACCCCCTGATTGTTCTCGTAACTGGGTAGCACGTCAAGTACGTCCAGTCGGTCGCGGGCGGGCAGGGTACTGGTTTGCTCGATCGATTCTTTGCTGACATAAGCCGTACCGGGAACCGCCAGGCCACTACCCACCTTGATCTGAAGCGGTTGCGGATTGTTGACGTTGGGCGCGTCGGACAAACGGAGCAATACATTGCCCGGCTCACTACCCGGCTCGGACTGAATCGTCAGCGATTGAGCGGGGTCGCCGATGGTCAGATTGAGTTTGGGGAGTACGTCTTGTGTCGGAACGGGATAGTTGAACAGCAGCCGGGCTTTGGCGATGGGTTTACCCGTCGTTGCGTCGCGGCTCCACCAGCTTTCCGTCTTTGCCAGCTGTAGATAGGGCGTATGGAAACTCAGTTCATCGTCAGACAGCTTTGTATCCGTCTTCGATGACCGTGTCAGCAGGGCGTCGGTAAGTTCGGCGCGGTAGTCGGTTGCGGGCGCAAAAGCCGTAGCCGGGGAGAAAACGAGTTCGCTGGGCGACGTCCACCGAAATTTACCCCGTACTGCCGGCTTGAACCGGATGTACTGCACTGAATCCCAACGCTCGGTCGGCTTGTCGGGGCCAATGTTTTTGTTGAACGTAAACGTCAGGTTCTGCGTCTGCTGAATTTCCTCGTCGAAGTTGCGGCCGATAACGGCTACGTCGCTGAACGGCAGCCGGGAACAACCAGAAAAAGAGACGATCAGGAGTATTAACGTAATCGTCCGGCGGGAGCGAAAGGCGGGGGAGGGCATGGTGTCAGGTGTGTGAAATTCGGCGGCTGAAATGTGGTGAAAATTTAGGCAAAACCAAACGGCGGGCGGGTGCCGTAGCGACTGATGGACAAGTCAGTCGGTAGCACATCATTCGGGTCGTATGGTTACGTGGAGGGTTCGATACCGCCCTTTGTCGTCGGCGCAGGAAACGGTCAGCAGGCCGGGGCGGGGTTTGAAAAAGATAGCTTCACTTGGTCGGGCGCGTCGATATAAGCGGTCGTTCAGATACCAATACACTGTTTGTACGTCGTTGCTGGCCTGGCAGCGCAGTTCCATGCTGGCGGGCTGACGGGGATTGATGTAGTACTCGCTGCGATCGTTCAGACTGACGATCTGCGGCCCGGCCTGCCCCGATACCCGATCACAGGCTGGATTATGCGGAGGCACCAGTTCGACGGGAACCTGCTGCGTCTGGTAGTAGGCCAGTACGTCGGGTGATAGGTTGGGGTATGACCGCCGAACAACCAGACTGGTGTCGTCCGTCGACTGATCGGGACGGCAGTGCGCGCAATACGATACCGTACCCGCCGGGTTGGTCAACACCCACCGTCGATGCTGACACCGCTGGTAGCGCGATACGCCCATAATGGCATAGTCGGATATGGTGCGGGTGCAGAAGTGATTCGGTACGTCGCCGGTTTCGGGGCAGACAAGTCGCGTCGTCAAGCGCCAGTTCGACCGCGCAGGGTGTTTAAACCAGCCGTTGGGGGCGTCGTAGTCGAGCGTGTTGAACAACTGAAACAGCAGCGGTGTCGCGATATTGGCTCCGCTCAGCTCAGCCACCCCAACGCCCGAAAAGTTGCCTACCCACACCCCAATCGTATACCGCTGGTTGTACCCGATACTCCACGCATCGCGCCGACCGTACGACGTTCCGGTTTTCCAGGCAATCCGGGGCAGGTGGTAGCTGTTGTCGAAGTTGTTGGGCAGGTCGGGGCGGGTGACCTGCGTAAGCGTCTGCGTCACCAGAAACGTGGCTTCGGGCGATAGCAGCACCTGCCCGCTGGTATCGGCTGCCGAGCGACCGGGCGCATTGGTCAGGCGCAGCGGCCGGACGACGCCGTCGTTGGCTAAGCCGGTATATAGTCGGGTCATTTCCTGGAGGGTTACCCCACAGCCGCCCAGTACCATCGACAGGCCCAGTACCCCCGCCTGTTTGTTGACCGTTGAAAAGCCCGCCCGTTTCAGGCTCGCGACCAGCTTGCTCGTGCCCAGGTCGTGGAGAAGGGCAACGGCCGGTATGTTGAGCGAATTGGCCAGGGCAAACTCCGCCGTAACGGGACCGTTAAACCGCTGATCGTAGTTATCGGGCGCGTAACCGTCGAAACTGGTCGGTACGTCAGCCAGTCGGGTTTTGGGCGTGATAATGCCCGCGTCGAACGCCAGTCCGTACAGTAATGGTTTCAGCGCACTGCCCGGCGACCGTACGGCCTGTACGCCATCGACCTGCCCGCCATCGTATACGTTGCCGAAATCCGCCGAACCCACGTACGCCAGTACCTCCCGCGTCTCGTTGTCAACGACCAGCACGGCCGCATTCTGAATGGCCAGCGCCCGTATCCGATTGACATAATTCTGCACCAGCCGCTCAGCCGTCGCCTGCGTCGTTGGGTCGAGGGTGGCGTGAATGATGGGCTGATCGGGCTGTTCGCGTTGCAGTCGGCGGGACAGGTGCGGAGCCAGGCGGGGCGCAGCGCGTCGATGAGCCGTAAGCGGTTCGGTCAGGGCGTCGGCGATGGCTTCGTCGGAAAATAAGCGGGCCCGGCGAAACCGCAGCAGCCACTCGTTACGGGCCTGAACAAGCCGGGCGTTGTTCGGCCCCGGTCGCAGACTCGACGGGCGGTTGGGCACAATCGTCAGCGTGGTCAGTTCGGCCAGACTAAGCAGGTCCGGCGATTTACCGAAATAAAGCAGCGCGGCCGATTTGATACCTTCAATATTGCTGCCGTATGGTACCAGATTCAGATACAACTGTAAAATTTCGTCTTTCGAATAATGCAGTTCCAGTTGCAGTGCCCGCGCCAGCTCAATTAGTTTGCTGGTGTAGGTGCGGGGGCGGGGTTCCAGCAGCCGGACGGTCTGCATCGTAATGGTCGACGCGCCCGACGTTCGCCGACCCGTCAGCAGGTTGCGTGCAGCGGCCCGGACCAGCGAAATGGGATTGATACCGGGGTGCCAGCGAAAGTAGCGGTCTTCCTTGAATAAAACCGTTTCGCGCAGCAACGGTGTCATCTCGTCCAACTCGGTATACAGTCGCCACTTGTCGTCGCGGCTCAGAAAGGCGTGCAGCGGCTGCCCGTTTCCGGCCGTCACGATGGTCGAATAGGCAACGTGGGGGCGGAAGGGTAGTCGTGCATCCAGCAGTAGCAACAAGAGAATCAGCCCGACCACGATTCGCAATACCGTTGACCGGAAAAGCCCTGTCAGCCATCGGCGAATTGCGGTAGGAAACGATGTCGGAAAAAACACGGCGAGGAGCAGACAGGTTACTTGTCTGGCAAAGAAACGAAGGGAGACTCGTCATATTTGCGCGGGGCGTCACATCTTTACGCATTCCGGAACCCAATCCTCATTCATCGGCTATGACTATTCAATTCTGGGGCGCTGCCCGCACTGTAACGGGAAGTAAACACCTGCTGACAACGGCATCGGGCAAGCGCATTCTGCTCGACTGCGGACTGTTTCAGGGAATCAACACGGACGAATTGAATCAGCAGTTCGGCTTCGACCCGGCCGAGGTCGACTACATGGTGCTGTCGCATGCCCATATCGACCATACGGGGTTAATTCCGCGACTGGTCAAAAAAGGATTTACCGGACCCATCTACACGACTTCCGCGACAATCGACCTCTGCGAGATCATGCTCATGGACAGCGCCCGTATTCAGGTGCGCGATCTGGAGCGGGTCAACGCCCGACGTAGCCGGCGGGGCGACGCTGAACTGGAAGCCCTATACGACGAGGACGATGTGCGGCAGGCGCTGACGCAGATGGTGCCGGTGGCATATAACGAGTCTTTCGTAATCTGCGATGAGGTGACTGGACTGCTGACCGATGCGGCCCATTTGCTGGGGAGTGCCGCCGTTACCCTGACGATCCGCGAAAACGGGGGCGATATACGTCTGACGTTTAGTGGCGATATTGGCCGTCCTGACGACAAAATCCTGCGCCGGTTCGACCGGTTTCCACAGACCGACTACATCCTCTGCGAATCGACCTACGGCGACCGGCTCCACGAAGTCGAGCCCGATATGAAAAGTCACTTGCTGCGCATCGTTCAGCAAACCTGCGTGGTGCAGCGTGGCAAACTGCTGATTCCCGCCTTCGCTGTCGACCGGACGCAGGAACTGATTTACGCACTCGACCAACTGGCCAGCGACGGGAAACTGCCCCGGATACCCGTGTATATCGACAGTCCGATGTCGGTGCTGGCAACGCGGGTTATGCGTCGGCACGAGGAAGATTTCAACCCCGACATACTGGCGTACATCAAAAAAGACGGCGACGCGTTCGACTTCCCGAACCTGTATTATATCGCCGACGTGGAGGAGTCTAAGTCGCTGAACGACAGTGACGAGCCCTGCATTATTATCGCGCCGTCGGGTATGGCCGAAGCCGGACGGATTAAGCACCACATCAAAAACAACGTCGAAAAGCCCAGTACAACGATTCTGCTGGTTGGGTACGCATCGCCCAACAGTCTGGGTGGCGCGCTGAAACGGGGCGAGAAAGAAGTGACAATCTTTGGCGAAAAATACCGGGTCAACGCGCGCGTCGAGATTATGGACTCGTTTTCA
Organism: Spirosoma oryzae; assembly: GCF_003002825.1. GTDB lineage: Bacteria > Bacteroidota > Bacteroidia > Cytophagales > Spirosomataceae > Spirosoma > Spirosoma oryzae. Next base: position 146,266 of record NZ_PVTE01000005.1, read on the forward strand.
GCGCATGGCGATTACCGGGAAATGCTGGACTTTTTAAGCTGTCAGGACCCTACGCTAGTCAAGACTGTCTTCCTGGTACATGGCGACTACGATACGCAGCAGGTGTGGCGGGCAAAACTGCTGGCGGCTGGTTTCCCCGACGTGCAGATCCCGGCGATGGGTGAGACCGTTACCCTGGCATAACTTCACGTAAACACAACACCCCGGCGCAGTGAGCACCGGGGTGTTGACAAAAACCGGAATCGAGTCGGACGTTATGTAAATTTCATCCGGGATGTGAACGGCACTCGGGCGAAGCACCGGTTCAACACGGACCGATAGATTTTACCGAACTGGACGTAACACCACCGCCTGAGTTGCTTGACCTCTTTAGGAATCAGTAGCTTAATGGCTTTGGCCAGCTCTTTCTCGAACAGAGCCTTATCAAAACTTACCTTCTGAAGGATGGTTTTGATGTATTCAAGCATAGAAAGCATACCACATTGTGCGTTTTTAGTTGTAGGGATTCGTTACTTCGATGTTAGTGAAAAATAAGGTGTATCGCTAAATCAACACGAAGCTATCTGTACCGAGAACGGCCCGTTTCTACTATTGTTGCCCAAATGTACTGATGATAATTGCAATATTCCGAAATTTGTTTGTATTATTTATTTTGACGATTACATCGGTTTTTGCGCAACAGGCTGATAATCTGATCGCCATTGACCTTGGTGTTACTAATTTTTCGATCGAACGGCCCTACACCATATCCGTCGCTGTTCGGAACAGCGACGAGCGCCCGGATATCCGTTTTCCCGACATCCCCGGATTCACGAAAAAAGGAATATCCGCCAGCGTAACCAGCCCTGAAGTGGATGGTAAAGTAACCGTTAGTCAGGTTATCACGCAGATCTATCAGGCAAAAGCACCGGGGCGCTACGTACTGGCACCGTTCACGATTACGGTGGGCGACAACACGGCCCGTTCGGAAGGGGCGGTATTGACGGTCCGATCCAGTGCGGGCATAGCGTCGGGTAGTTTGTCGACGACGGCCGTCGCGCCCTCACCGGGGTCGGCTTTCCTGGAACTGTCGGCATCGAAACGGAAGATGTATGCGGGCGAAGGCGTCGCGCTGACGCTGTCATTCTTTATTGCCGACAACTATCCGCAGGCGTTGAATTTTACGGCACTCGATCAGCAGATACAGCAGATTGCCAACCGAATCAGACCGGTCAACGCCTGGGAGGAAAACCGAAATATTACCGAACTGAAACCCGTCACGGTACGGATTGGAGCCCGCACCTTCCGACAATACCTGTTGTATCAGGCGGTGTTTTTTCCGGTGGCCGCCCGTTCCTTGTCGATTCCGGCGGTGACGTTGCAACTCTCTCGACCGGGGCCAGCCAACAGCGCTCCCGTGCGTGTTGCATTCACGAGCAAGCCGCTAACGATCGACGTACAGGCGCTGCCTGCGCGAGTCAGTAACCAGCAAATTCCCGTCGGGCGGTTCCGGCTCGTCGAACGGCTGAACCGGCGTCGGGTCAACGCGGGGCAAAGTGCACAGTATACGTTTCAGGTGATGGGGGAGGGTAATATTGCCACGCTGCCGGCTCCTGTATTGGTGGCCGATTCCGGTAACGTCGACATCTTCCCGCCCGAAGAACGCCTGACCATCAACCGGGACGGTGCGCAGATTACCGGTCAGAAAAGCTTTGCTTATTTCATCGTTCCGAATCAAAATGGGTTGGTTTCGTTGGCGAATCGGTTTCAATGGGTTTATTTCGACCCGCAGTCAGCCCGGTACGATACGTTGCGCCCCCGACTGACCCTCCGCGTTGGCGGTGTTGCTGATCCGTCTGACGTAGCGGTATCAACGGATGAATCGGTAGCTGGTGCAAGTGGAGAAAGCGGTTTGGCCGCCCGGTCGATCTACGCCGGACTGAAAACGCAGGATAGTAGCGAGCAACCGATTAATCAGGACGAACTGATCCGGGGGCTGGCCAGTGTGCTGATCGTGCTGATGCTGGTTGGCGTGATTTTTATCATCGTAAAAAAATGAGTAGTACATACGGTACCCTTTTCAAAATTTCCACTTTTGGTGAGTCGCACGGACCGGCCATTGGCGTTGTCATCGACGGTTGCCCGGCGGGCCTGGCTTTCGACACTGACTTTATCCAGCAGGAACTCGACCGACGTAAGCCCGGTCAGTCGCGTATCACGACGCAACGGCGCGAAGCCGACGAGTTCGAAGTGCTATCGGGGGTATTCGACGGACAAACGCAGGGTACGCCTATTGCGCTGGTGATTCGTAACACCGATCAGCGCAGTAAAGATTACGGGCATATCGCCCGGCAGTTTCGACCGTCGCATGCCGATTATACCTACCAGGCGAAATATGGCTCCCGCGATTACCGGGGCGGTGGGCGTTCGTCGGCTCGCGAAACGGCCGCACGGGTAGCGGCCGGAGCCGTTGCCAAGTTGTTGCTGGCGCAGCAGGGCGTGCAGATTCAGGCGTATGTATCGCAGGTCGGTACGCTGAAACTGGCGAAAACATATACCGAACTCGATCTGGCGAAAGCAGAAGACAATGCCGTTCGGTGCCCCGATCCCGACATGGCGGAGCAGATGTTCCAGTACATCGACGAAGTACGTAAGAATGGTGATTCCGTTGGCGGGGTTGTCGACTGTGTTGTTACCGGCGCACCGGTTGGCTGGGGTGAACCCGTATTCGACAAGCTGCACGCCGAACTGGGTAAAGCCATGCTGAGTATCAATGCCGTGAAAGGTTTTGAATACGGCAGCGGTTTCGCCGGGGCTGAACTGTTTGGTTCGCAGCACAACGACGAGTTTTACACCGACGAAACCGGGGCTGTTCGGACCCGTACCAATCAGTCGGGTGGTATTCAGGGCGGTATCAGCAATGGAGAAGCCATTTATTTCCGGACGGCTTTCAAGCCGGTGGCTACCATCATGCAGGATCAGGACAGCGTCGACGTCGATGGACAACCGGTTACCGTGTCGGGGAAAGGACGGCATGACCCGTGCGTTGTGCCCCGCGCCGTACCGATCGTTGAAGCTATGGCGGCACTGGTACTGGCCGACATGATGCTGCGCAACAAAGCCGCCCGCGTCTGATCAACTTTAGAAAAGAACCCCACGGCAACCCTACCAACTGATTTTGTAAGCGTTGCTTATCAACGAGGATACATTACTATTTGTAGACCTTCTTCACCCCTAAATCCCCTGAAGGGCAGGGCTGTTAAGTTCTAGCCTGTTTACCTCCCGCCCCCCTGAAGGGGGAGTAGTTTGCTTGCAAATTTCACCCCCTTTAGGGGGCGGGGGGTATGGTTAGACGAAGGAAATTTGCCTATCATCAACGCTAAACCAAGAACTTAACAGCCCTAAATCCCCTGAAGGGGACTTTGTTTGCGCTCGAAAAAAGTCCCCTTCAGGGGATTTAGGGGTGAAAACCTGTATGTAAAAACAGTTGGCTGATACGGATTAAAACCCCTGTAAGATAAATGGAGGGATTAGGACAGTCAGCCATCAGGGAGGGGGTTATTTCTTCTTGGAGAAAATGGCCTGCATCAGCACATAGCCAAAGAAGCCGAAACCAATAGCCTGCGCGGTAATGCCAACTGTCAATAACAACCCGGACGATGACCAGTGTTGCGACCGGGCTGCGGCACCGATCAGGGTCAGGATCAGCCCGGAAAACCAGAAACCGACGGCCAACAGCAGGAACTTGTTTTTGATCGTAACCATGTGCGTACGTGTTTGTGTCGGTTTACTAACCCATGTCGGCGCGCATTTGTCACAACGAACGCTCGTTTTATCGGCGGTAACATGGTTTTGGTTGGGCGGAACTTCCCTGTCGGCCCAGCCGCTGGGTCGCTATCAGTTTCGGCGGGGGCTGATGGGTACGCAGTTTACGCTGACGCTGTACGCCACCGATAGCCTGACCGCCAACCGGGCAAGCAAGGCCGTATCCGTCCGGATGGATTCGCTGAACCAGGTGATGAGCGACTATCAGGACGGATCAGAAATAAACCGCTTGTCGGAAACGGCGGGTAGCGGCCGGTGGGTACCGTTGTCTGCCGATCTGTTCAGCGTGCTGGCAAAAGCACAAACCATCGCCCGGTTGTCCGGCGGTCGCTACGACCCGACGGTCGGGCCGCTTTCGTTACTCTGGCGTCGGGCGGTTCGGCGGGGCGAATTCCCAACGGCCAAACAACGACGACAGGCGCATCGGGCCGTTGGCTACCGACTGCTTGACCTCGATAGCACGACCTGCTCTGCCCGGTTACGACGACCCGGTATGCGACTCGATGTGGGGGGGATCGGGCAGGGGTTTGCCAACGATGAAGCCATGCGTGTGCTGCAACAGCTTGGTATCCGGTCTGCCCTGCTCGATCTGGGGGGCGACATTCTTATCAGCGACGCTCAGCCCGGACAGGCTGGCTGGCGCGTCAGCATCGGATCGCCCGAAACAGGTGATACGGCCACGCTGGTGTTGCGTAACGTTGCCATTACCACCTCCGGCGACTTGTACCGGCATCTCGATTATCGGGGGAAGCGGTATTCACACATCATGAACCCACGGTCTGGTTTAGGATTGCGCCATTTTGTGCGGGCCACCGTTGCCGCACCTACGGGCTGGCAGGCCGACGCGCTGACCAAGGTATTCAGCGTAGCCGGCTTGCGCCAGAGCCGCCGGCTGATTCGCCGGTTCCCCTACGCTACCGTACAGGTGGTCGAACGAAAACGAGGTCGACTGCGCAGCTGGCAATCGACCTCGCTTATCAACCTGATGAACTGAGTTCGGGGGCGTTCACTTTAAACCGTCACTGTTTTACCCGGTACGGCAATGGGATAAAAACCGTCTTTATTGGGTAAAACCTTGGGCATGGCATCCCAGGCCAGTTTTTCGGGGAACAGGTCGATCTGCGAGTTCAGTGCTTCGTCCCATTTCACTACTTTGCCTGAATATGTCGCCATCCGACCCATGATGGCCGTCATGGTACTTTTCGCTACCCGTTCTGCGTCGGCAAATTTGTAGTCGCCTTTAGCAATGGCAGCAAACAGTTCGTCGTGCTCGATCTGGTACGGGTTACCATCCGCCTTGGCGTCGTGGGTATAAATGGGCTGACCGTTGTAGCCCAGCAGGGCACTGCTCCGCTTTTCCATTCCCTCGACTTTGCCCTTTGTGCCCAGGAACAGCTCGTCAACCCGGCTGAAAGTGCCTTCGTAATGGCGGCATTGGCTGTTGATGGTCGTGCCGTCGGCGTATACGAAGTCTACGATATGGTGATCGAAGATTTCGCCGTCGTCTTTGCCGTTCCGAACCTGCCGGCCCCCCGTTCCCTGACAGGATACGGGGTAGCTGTTTTTGACCCAGTTGGCTACGTCGATGTTGTGGACGTGTTGTTCGTTGATGTGATCACCACACAGCCAGTTGAAGTAGTACCAGTTGCGCATCTGGTAGTCCATCTCGGTCTGCTGGGGCTGGCGTGGCTTGTGCCAGACACCCCCGCTGATCCAGTACACCTGCCCACCCACAATGTCGCCGAGGGCACCGTCGTGAATCCGCTTGATCATCTCGCGGTAGCTGGGCTGGTAACGCCGTTGCAGACCGACGACAACGTTCAGCTTCTTCTTTTTGGCTTCCTCGGCCGCTGCCAGCACTTTCCGTACCCCCGGTCCATCGGTCGCTACCGGCTTTTCCATGAATACGTGCTTTCCCTGCCGAACGGCTTCTTCAAAATGGCTGGGCCGAAAGCCCGGTGGCGTTGCCAGAATGACGACGTCCGCCAAGGCAATGGCTTGTTTATAGGCGTCGAAACCGACAAATTTCCGGTCTTCCGGTATATCCACTTTGGGCGTTCCGTCGGCGGCTTTGGCTCCACGTTCGGTCAGCGCTTTGTAGGCACCGTCCAGCCGGTCGCGGAAGGCGTCGGCCAGTGCCACAATTTTCACGTTTTGCTTCGTGCTCAGTGCCTGCTGAGCTGCTCCCGTACCCCGGCCACCGCAGCCAATCAGCGCAACTTTGATAACGTCGTTGGCCGATGTATGGTAACCGTTGGCGAAGGCTACGCCTGGTAACGTGTTAAGAAGGGTACCACCAGCGAATAAACCGGATGCTTTGAGAAAGGCCCGACGACCGGCAAGATCTGTCAGCAGAGAGGAAGAGTGCTCGTGTTCCATAGCGTCTATGTATTTAGATAAGGGGGTCAGAAACACCATAAAAAGAAGCAGACCCGACCAGATATACTAACTTCCTCAGAATGAACACGAAGAAGATAGGTTGGTGAGCTGCTTCCTAGCTCGTGCGATACGCTCGTTTTGTCACCGCTCGTGCCGTTATAACCTGCTGATTGTCAGTCATAGTAAGCGAGCGTGCTAACTATTTTGATGCAATAGTTAGAAAAAATAAGATAAAAGTTAGGCGAATATGTATGTTTACTCAACAAGAGACTTGTTACATCTGCTGTTGACTAGTTACAAACGAACTATGCAAAAAACCATTACCTACACACTTTGCCTGACCTGTTTGTGGAGTTTACTGAGTTTGGCGGCTATCGCCCAAACGCGTGTGTCAGGCCGGATAACGAATGAATCGAAACGTGAGCCGCTGGCCGGTATCAGCATTGCCGTCAGAGGAAAAGTCGTTGGTACGATTACCGATCAGAAAGGGCAGTTTTCGCTGTCAGTCAATACACCCCCGCCGTTCACCCTGGCCATCACCGGTGTCGGGTTTCAGACGCAGGAAATCGTTATCAACGGTAACCGTACGGATCTCGATATCGCGCTGAAAGAGCAGGTTATGCTGGGGCAGGAGGTCGTCGTATCGGCGTCGCGCGTCGAAGAGAATGTACTCAAGTCGCCGGTGAGCATCGAGAAAATGGATATACGGAGTATCCAATCGACAGCCGCACCCAGCTTTTACGACGCGCTCCGTAATCTGAAAGGGGTAGAGGTTAGTCAGCAGAGCGTCAACTTCAGCTCAGTCAATACACGTGGTTTTACCAGCAACGGCAATAACCGGCTGGTGCAACTGGTAGACGGCATGGACAATCAGGCACCGGGTCTGAATTTTCCGGTCGGCAACGTAGCCGGGATTTCTGAACTCGATCTGGAAAGCGTCGAATTGCTACCTGGGGCGGCATCGGCATTGTACGGTCCCAATGCGATCAACGGGCTGTTACTGATGACGTCGAAGAGTCCGTTTACCTATCAGGGACTAAGCGCGCAGGCGCGGGGGGGCGTAATGAGCGCAACCAACCGGACGACCATCGATGGAACGCCACAGGTGAACACGCCTTTCTACGACGTAGCGTTTCGGTATGCGAAGGCGTTCAAAAATCGCCTGGCGTTCAAAGTCAATGCCAACTACGTAACGGCCAAGGACTGGCAGGCCACGGACTATCGCGATCAAAGCTTCTACAACGGCTACAATCCGTCGACGGGTACGGCGCAGAATAACCCCGGCTACAATGGGGTCAACGTGTACGGCGATGAGAACTCGTCGGGCGTTAGTCTGGCGTCGTTTCGGCCCATCTTTGCGCAGTTGTTGGGCGTTCCAGCCTCACAGCTATCGGTCATCGACCCATCCGGGCGACTGGCGCAGTTGATTGGCGGAGTGCAGCAAGTGTCGGCACAGACGGGTATACCTGCTTCACAGATTGTCAATGACGTATTGCTGCCCAATACGGTTGTGTCGCGTACTGGTTATCCCGAACGTGGTCTGGTCGATTATAACACGCATAGTCTGAAGCTCAACGGGGCTGTACACTACCGGTTCAACGACAAACTGGAAGGTATTCTGCAAGCCAACTGGGGAAGCGGTACTACCGTATATACATCGACCGATCGATACTACATCAATAATTTTCAGCTGGCCCAGTATAAGGCTGAATTGCGTGGTAGTGACTTTTTCGTACGGGCGTACAGCACGCAGGAGCGCTCCGGCGATGCCTACGCAGCCGGCTTGCTGGGTTCGTTTATCCTGGAAGCGTGGAAGCCGAGTATCAACCAGTCAAACCTGCTGGGTTCGTGGTACCCGCAATATGCGTTCACCTACGCGGGTGGGGCGTTGCAGGCGTTTCCCCGTGCCTTGCAGCAGGCCTTGGCAGCCAACCCCGGCAACGTAGCAGCCGCTTACCAATCGGCCGTGGCGTCAATAAATACGTTGGCTCCGACCTTGCAGGCTGCTGCCCTGGGTGTGGCTGATGCTGGTAAACCCGCCGTTGGGTCGGCGCAATTCAACCAATATGCCGACGCCATCAAACAGCAACCGATCGCGCAGGGGGCAAAATTCCTGGACCGGACGAACCTGTACCATGCCGAAGGGATGTATCATCTCCGCTCGCTCGTCGATCCGAACCTCGTCGACCTGACTGTTGGGGCCAACTACCGTATGTATGCGCTGAACTCAGGCGGTACGCTGTTCCTGCAAAAACCCGAGGGTGGGGAATATACGATTCATGAGTACGGTGCGTATCTACAGGCGATCAAGTCGTTTAAGGATGTGCTGAAGATAACCGGTTCCGTTCGGTACGATAAAAACCAGAATTTCCGGGGTGTATTCAGCCCGCGTATATCAGCGGTGTTGACGGCCGCCAAGGATCATAACTTCCGGGCAAGCTACCAGACCGGGTTCCGCATACCGACTACGCAGAACCAGTATATCAACCTGAATACGCCGGTCGCGCTGTTGATCGGCGGCTTGCCGGCCGTGCGTGATCGGTACAACCTGCGGGATGGCCGCACGACGATCTTCGGCACGTCAACCAGCTATGACTTCCCCGAATTCAAGCCCGAACGCGTACTGACCTTTGAAGTAGGCTACAAGGGGCTGATCGCAAACCGGTTGCTGATCGACGCTTACTATTATAACAGTCAGATGCAGAATTACATCGGCGCTGTCGTGTTGAGCAATCCGGGTGTGCCCGTTCCCATTCAAACGCCCCGCAACTACGACAAGAGTATTATGTATCAGGGCTTTGGCCTGGGTATCGACTATGTGTTGCCGAAGAACTTTACCATCGGCGGGAACCTGTCGAATACGACACTGAACGCGGGTGGCGTTGGTCTGTTCGATAGTAAGAAGAATCAGAACGTGCTTGACGATGGGTTCCAGATCGGGTTCAACACGCCTAAGTATCGGTATAACTTATCCGTTGCGAACCGGAACATCGGCAATAGCGGCTGGGGCTTCAACGTGACCTGGCGTTATCAGGATGCTTTCCTGTGGCAGGAGTTGCTGCAACCCGTACAGTCGCGTACGCTGGCTAACAGCCAACAGATTGTCATTCCCGCCTTCAGTACGCTGGACGCACAGGTGAGTAAAAAAATAGCACCGATCAAATCGATTCTGAAAGTGGGGGGCAGTAATATCCTGCGCAACCAATACACCACCGGCTGGGGTAACCCGACCATCGGAGCCATGTATTACGTTAGTCTGACGTTCGACGAACTGCTGAACTAAGGTTTACTACCTGCATAGTTCTGGAAACCGGTTTGCTCCCAGCAGACCGGTTTTTTCATAAGCACTGGGCTGTATACGTCGCTCAGCTTGGCTGAATGCGAACTTTTACCAGTGATCCGGCCTTACACGCATAAGCCACTCCCGGCCCCAGCATTAACCCGAAAGCCCTTGTCGAACGCTGCATCGACTGGTTCGTCCAGTCAGCCGGCCGCGCCGGTTCCCGATCATTTGCCCCGTCGGTTGAATTTGTTGCAGGGCACGGCGCTGAATATGATCGACATGGTCGGTATCGGGCCGTTCGTCGTGTTGCCGCTGGTCATCAAAACGTTGGGGGGCGGATTTTTTCTGTGGGCCTGGGTGCTGGGTGCCTTCGTTTCACTGATCGACGCGTTTGTCTGGTCGGAACTGGGTGCTGCCTTTCCTCAGGCGGGGGGGAGCTACAACTTTCTCAAGATCTCGTACGGTGAACAACGCTGGGGGCGGTTGCTGTCCTTTCTGTACGTCTGGCAAACACTCATTCAGGCTCCGCTCGTATTGGCGTCGGGAGCCATCGGATTCGCGCAGTACGTATCATACCTGACTCCGCTCGATGAGTGGCAGCGGAAAGCTATTTCGGGCGGTATCGTGCTGGTCATTATCGCGCTGCTTTACCGCAAGATTGATTCTATTGGTACCATCGGTGTTGTGATGTGGGGCGCTGTGTTGCTCACCCTCGGCTGGATTATCGTTGGCGGTTTGAGCAATGCGCAGATTCCGCTGTCACAGACATTATCGTCGGTAAGTTCTGTCAGCGGGGGCGTGTTGGCGGTGGGTCTGGGGCAGGCTACTGTTAAAACCATTTACTGCTACCTTGGCTACTACAATGTCTGTCACCTGGGCGGGGAGATAAAGAAACCTACGCGAAACATACCGGCCAGTATGTTTATCTCGGTGGCTGGTATCGCCATGCTGTATCTACTGATGAACATAAGCGTCGTCAGCGTCGTGCCGTGGCAGGAAGCACAGCACAGTCAGTTCATCGTCAGTACGTTTGTCGAACGAATCTACGGTTCGGGTGCGGCACAGCTGGCCACAGTGCTGGTGCTGGTTGTTGCCTTTTCGTCGCTGTTCGCGGTATTACTCGGGTATTCGCGCGTTCCCTATGCCGCTGCCGCCGACGGGCAGTTTCTGAACGTCTTCGCTAAACTCCACCCGACGAGACAGTTCCCTTACGTATCGCTGCTGTTTCTGGGTGGGCTCGGCTTTGTATTCAGCCTGCTATTCCGGCTTAGCGACGTGATCGACGGCATTCTGGCGATGCGCATCATCATCCAATTCGTTGGGCAAGCGGTTGGCTTACTGCTGTTGCACCGTCGCCGGGCGGCCGACAGCTTCCCGTTTCGGATGCCGCTCTACCCATTACCCGTTATACTGGCCGTAGGCGTATGGTTGCTGATCTTCGCATCCACCAAGCTGACGTTCATGCTTTCCGGCCTAATCGTACTCACGCTGGGCGTCGTTGCCTTCCTGCTCTTCAACCGCTACCGACGCCAGTGGCCGTTTGAGTTAAAGAATGATCGAGTGATAGAATGATTGAATGGGCTAGCGCATGGAACGCATTCAATCATTCCATCAATCAACAATTCAACCATTCTATACTAACGCGTTGAACAGAATCTCGGCGGGGTGCTGCGCTTTGCGGGCGGTGCCATCTTTGATCTGATGGCGGCAGGAGGTACCCGGTGCAGCAATGATAACCTCTTCGGGTTGTTGGCGAACCGTTGGGAACAGGACCAACTCGCCAATTTTCATTGACACATCGTAGTGTTCTGCTTCGTAGCCAAACGAACCGGCCATACCGCAGCAGCCCGACGGAATCAGTTGCACGGTATAATTTTTCGGCAGCGACAGGGCTTTTTTTCCCGGTACCAGCGACGAAACGGCTTTCTGCTGGCAGTGGCCATGCAGTTTGATCAGGCGGGTTTCCTGCGTAAACTGCTCGGGGCGGATACGCTTGGCGTCGAGTTCACGAGCGATAAACTCTTCGAACGTCAGCGCGTGTTTCGACAACGCTTTCGCGTCCTCGACCAGCGACTCCTCGACCAGATCGGGATATTCATCGCGGAAAGTTAGAATGGCGGATGGCTCCAGTCCGACGAGGGGCGTGTCGGCTGTTATGACGTTTCGCAGCGCACGCACATTGTGATCGGCCATTGGTTTGGCCATTTTCAGCATTCCTTTCGACAAAGCCGCCCGGCCGCTTTCGCCATGCTCGGGAATGAGGACCATGTAGCCCAGCCGTTCGAGCAACTGCACTGCTTTCTGACCAACCGGTACGTCGTTGAAATTCGTGAACTCGTCGCAGAATAGATAGACCGTTTTCTGCGCAGTGTCTCCAGTTGGCTTCGCTGTCGGCTGGCGCGATGTGAACCACTTTTTCAGTGTCGTCTTATCGAGCAACGGCATGCTCCGCTCGGGATGGAAGCCGAGGGTACGGTTGGCGATGCGTCGCAGTGCGGGGGTTCCCAACACGCCATTGTATGCCCAGGGTACCAGCGATGCCAGTCCTGACAAGCGGCCGAAGTTGGCAATCATGCGTGACCGTAGCGGAACCCCGTTCGCATCGTAATAATGCTGTAAAAATTCAGCCTTCAGCTTGGCTACGTCGACGTTCGACGGGCACTCCGACTTGCAGCCTTTACAGGACAGGCAAAGGTCGTATACTTCCTTTATCTCGGGGTTGTCGAAGCGGTTTTCCTTCGGCGAACGCGTCAGCATTTCGCGCAGGATATTGGCACGGGCACGGGTCGTATCTTTCTCGTTCCGCGTGGCCATGTAGCTGGGACACATCGTACCACCCGAGCGTTCGGTTTTGCGACAATCGCCCGAGCCGTTGCACTGCTCTGCGTGTTGCAGGATCGTCTGGTTTTCGTACCGAAAATACGTTTGAAAGTCGGGCGTTTGCTGACCGGCTTCGTAGCGTAGGAACGTATCCATCGGGGGCGTTTCGACGATCTTGCCGGGGTTGAAAATACCGTCGGGGTCCCACGTATGCTTGATCTGGCGCATCAGCTCGTAGTTATGCTGACCAACCATCTGCGGAATAAATTCACCCCGCAGCCGTCCGTCGCCGTGTTCGCCCGACAACGAGCCGTCGTATTTTTTGACCAGCGTCGCGATCTGCTCGGCAATCAACCGGTACTGTCGGTGCCCTTCGGCCGTTTTCAGGTTAATGATCGGTCGCAGGTGTATCTCACCCGATCCAGCGTGCGCGTAGTGTACCGCCGACATCTGGTTTTCTTTCAGGATGTCGTTGAACTCCCGAATAAAATCGGGCAAGTCGTGCACATCGACAGCGGTGTCTTCGATAACAGCCACTGCCTTCGCGTCGCCGGGTAGGTTGCCCAGCAAACCAAGGCCCGCTTTGCGTAAGGTCCAGATTTTCTTGGTGTCTTCGCCAAACAGCAGGGGGAAGTGATAGCCAAGACCAGCGGCCCGCATCTCAGTCTCCATTTCATTCGCCAGGGACTGAATTTCTTCCTTCGTATCGCGCGACAGGTCGACAACCAGAATGATCGGGAAGGTATCGTTGCTTGTTTTCTGAACGAAGAAACTGTTTTTGCGCTGCTCCGGATTTTCGTCGGCCCGGGCCAGAATAATATCGTCGATGAGTTCGACGGCGTAGGGTTGGTATTTCAACGCAACCAGCGTTGCCCGTAACGACTCATCAATCGACCGGCAGTGTACGCAGACGAGACCGCCTTCCTTGGGTGGTAACGGAACCAGATTAAGTTTGATCTCCGTCAGGAAGCAGAGCGTTCCTTCCGAACCCGCAATGAACTTGGCCAGGTTGAATGCGGGACCGCCGGGGGTAAATGGCTCCATGTCGAGCAGCGCATCGAGGGCATAGCCGGTATTACGCCGTTCGATAGTCTGCTTCGGGAAATTACGCCGGATCTCCGCCTGATTGGCTGAGTCGCTCAGTATGGTATTCGTTGTTAAGAGAATGCGATCTGCCAGCGACGCTGACCCGTTTTTCCGGCTCGCCAGATCGAGTTGCTCACTGAATTCGTTTGCTGCCGTAGGACCGAATTCAGCCTCGGTGCCGTCGGCCAGCAATACGGTTACGGACAGCGTATGTTCGCGGGTGGCCCGGTACACGACGGAATTGGAACCGCAGGAATTGTTCCCGACCATGCCCCCAATCATGGCCCGGTTCGCCGTCGACGTTTCCGGCCCGAAGTAGAGACCGTACGGTTTTAGAAACTGATTCAGTTCGTCGCGCACGACGCCGGGTTGTACCCGTACCCAACGTTCCTCGGGATTGATCTCCAGAATTTTCGTGAAATGCTTCGACACATCGACTACAATGCCACTACCAACGACCTGACCGGCCAGTGATGTACCGGCGGTACGGGGAATGAGCGAGAGCTTGTGCTGACGGGCAAAGGCAATCAGCGTTTTAAGGTCGTCAACAGTTTTAGGAACCGCTACGGCAGCTGGCATCTCCCGGTAGGCCGATGCGTCGGTTGCGTATAGCGTGCGTTGGGTCGTATCGTCGTAGAGGTCTCCGGTCAATTGTGCGGCCAGAGACTGGAAAAAACCAGCATTCATATCGGTAGGCGATACTGGGGTACTCCTGCCCAGTCAGTACATTTTGTACAAAAATAGCCCTAAAACGCACATTTTTCCGACCGCGTAAATATACGTGCAGTAAATAATGCGTAGTACTCAAAACTGATAGAGAATAGTAAAAATAGATTGATAGTCAATTGATTAAGCTGATTGATGAGGCTTTGTAAGTTGCCTGCAACTTGGAATAGACAAATTCTACTCAGTACCATAATACAATTTTAACCTGCACTATGCGAATTTTGATTTCGAGGTCTTGTATTATTAGTAGTAATTCTATTAGTTTTGCCCACTGGTCTTACTATGTTCGTCTTAAATCTAAAATAAGTACAGCGGTAAAAAAAAGATGGTGTTTTACCTATAGCTAGTTAGAAACCATCATTTCCCGTGCAACTACAGAGAAGAGAGAGTATTGTAAGCCAGCTACTATTAAACCACCCCAAGTCTTATTCATTAAATTTTACGAAACCTATGATGGACAAATCCTACTTAGTAGGTCGCGCCGACACTGTTCGGTGTACGAAAACCAGCACCGTTCTGGCGCGGCTAGGTGTGCTGGTTGTTCTATTGTGTGTTCTATTGGGGACACAAGCTGCGTTTGCGCAGGGCACGACGATCACCGGTAAAGTAACAGATGCTACTGGTGCTGGTCTACCTGGTGTTACGGTACAGGTCAAGGGAACGTCGAAAGGGACGACAACTGGTAGCGATGGTGCCTATCAGTTAGCTAATGTAGCTGCCAACTCGACACTTGTGTTCAGTTCGATCGGGTATACTTCTAAAGAAGAGTCAGTCGGGAATCGGTCAACAATCGATACGAGAATGACTGACGACACGAAAGCACTGGACGAAGTTGTAGTCGTAGGATATGGTACTGCGAAACGGAAAGATCTGACGGGTTCGGTAGCCCAGGTGAGTGCTAAAGATTTCAACGCCGGGATTAACCCCAACCCACTTCAGGCTATTCAGGGTAAGGTAGCGGGTCTGGTGATTACACAACCTTCGGGTGACCCTAACCAAACCCCAACAGTTCGGTTGCGGGGATATACCTCACTAGCCGGTGGTTCCGATCCTCTATATGTGGTCGACGGTATGATCGGGGTTCCTATTAACACGCTTTCGCCAAATGACATCGAGTCGATGGATGTATTGAAAGATGCATCAGCTGCCGCTATCTATGGGTCGAGAGCAGCCAATGGCGTTATTCTGATTACGACGAAACGCGGTAAGTCGGGTCGGACGACAGTAGGTTTCAGCAATTACGTTGGTATTGCTACGATCTCTCGTCGGTATGAAATGCTAAATGCACAAGGCTACAGAGATGCCGTTACGCAAATAAAAGGAGCTGCCTCATTGAACGATGCCCAACGTTTCCCCGCCGGAAACTATGATACGGACTGGCAGAAAGAGGTAACGCAGATTGGCACTGTCAATAATCATGATCTGTCTATTGCGGGTGGTTCGCAGGCGTTCAGCTACCGGGGTTCGGTTAACTATTTCAACCAGAATGGTATTGTAAAAAATACAGGGCTGGAGCGTGTAACGGGTCGTATCAATCTCGATCAGAAAGCATTCGATAACCGTCTGAACGTACAATACAATCTGTCGTATTCGGAATCGAACAAAAAGTATGACAGTGGTATCCTTGGCCGTGCTGTTACATTCCTGCCAACGCTGCCTATTCGGAATGCTGACGGATCGTATTACGAAGTAGGGGGTAGTTTTGACCTCTTCAACCCGGTGGCCATGCAGGAGAATGTGATCAACAATGGCGTACAGCGGTATCTGCAAGGCGGTATGAATCTGCGTTACGAGATATTGGACGGTTTGACGGTGGGTGTAAATGGTCAGTTACAGCGTGACAACACGGTTAACAACTTCTACACCAACCCCAATATCAAAGCGTACTCTGCCAACAACGGCCGCGCAAGCCGGAATTTTTCCGAAAGCAATACAAAGCTGATCGAACTGACGGCCAATTACACCAAAGGATTTGGTAATCAAAGCAGCAACTACTCATTGCTGGGTGGTTACTCTTATCAGCAGTTTGACAACGACGGCTTCCAGGCAGCTAACTCAGGTTTTGTAACACCAGATATTAACTTTAGCAATCTGGGTCTGGGCTCAGGTACACTGGTTAATCCGGGTAACACCTATGCTACATCATACCGCAACAGTTCGAAATTGATATCATTCTTCGGACGGGCTACGCTGAACCTGAATGATCGATACAACTTGACTGCTACGGTTCGTCGGGATGGTAGTTCTAAATTCGGAGCAAACAATAAGTGGGGCGTGTTCCCGTCAGTTGGCGCAGGCTGGACAATTTCCAACGAGCCATTCTTCCCGAAGAGTAATACACTTAACTCGCTGAAACTGCGCGTTGGTTACGGGCAGACAGGAAACTCAGAAGGTATTGCTCCTTATAATTCGATTCAGCTATATGGGCAAACACCAAATGCTTACTATGATGGTACGCTGGGTGACTTCCTGCCGGGTTATGGTATTACTCAGAACGCAAACCCAGATCTGAAATGGGAAGTACTTACCACGTCGAACATCGGGCTTGATTTTCAACTGCTCGGTGGTCGGTTCCGCGGTACAGTAGAGTATTACAACAAGCTGACGAAGGACATGCTGTATCCGTACTCGGTACCCGCCGATGGGGTCAAGTATTTTGCTACATACATCCTGGCCAACGTAGGGTCGATGCGGAATAGCGGCTTCGAGCTATCGTTCGGTGGTGACGTAATCCAGAAAGGCGACTTCTCCTGGAACTCGACGATCAACGGGGCTTATAACAAAAACACGATTGTATCCCTGTCGAACGATCAGTTCAGCAATGGGCAGGTTCGTTTCAATGCGTTCAACGGTCGTGGTTTGTCTGATGTATTTGCCTCTTATCTGGTGGCTGGTCAGCCATTGGGTGAATTCAACAACGTGCCAACCTTCACCGGAAGTTATTCGTCTGATGGGCAGCCACTGTTGAAACCAGGATCGGGCGATACACCGGTAACCGACGTATCGAAAGCTGATGCTGCTGCGGGTGTTGCTTCGGGTAATTATGTCAAGCAGGGTAACCCACAACCCTTCCTGAATGCCTCGTTTATCAACACGTTCCGTTACAAAGGCTTCGACGTATACTTTCAGATACGGGGTACGTTTGGAAACACGATCCTCAATGCGATCCGGTCTAACCTGCTGATTCCAGGTTCTATTTTGGAAACAAACATGCTGCAAGGCGTAACGGACTTTCCTAAAAATTATGGTGTGAACGTATTGTCGACTAACTGGCTTGAAAGTGGTTCGTTTGTCCGGTTTGACAACTGGCAAATCGGCTACAACATTCCGCTAGGGGCTAGCAAGTACATTACTAATGCACGGGTTTATGTGGGTGGTAACAACCTGTTTATCCTGACCAAGTATAAGGGTATCGATCCTGAGTTACAGGTGAAAGCTGATTTGCAGACAAGCAATGGTGTAGTGCAGCAAGCACCCAACGCAGTTGGTTTAGATGGAGGAGGATACGGAAATACCGTTTATCCAAAGACGCGCACGTTCCAGTTAGGACTTAATCTGACGTTCTAAGCTGGTTCTTAAAACGAAGTCGAGTTTTAAGAAATACTCGGCTTCGTCCAACCTGTTCTGATCAACATATCGTTAGCATTAGACATAATGCTAACGATGTAACTGGTTAACCATCAAAACATCAATGAAGCGAATAAACATAAAACTATTTCTGGGCTGCTCGGTACTCATGCTGACAGGGCAGGCCTGCACCGATCTTACGGAAACGACGTACGACGTCATTCCAACTAGTGGATCATTCGGTAGTACAGCAGCACAGCAGGCAGCTCTCATTGGCCCTTTGTATAGTGGGCTTGGCAACTACTACGCCAATATGACTAACCTCAATACGGTGACGGACGAGCAGATCGTTCCAACCCGTGGTGGTGACTGGAAAGACGGTGATAACTGGAAACGGCTGTACACCCATACCTGGGACCCCGTCACAGACAATGGTCAGTTCAATGGACCCTGGACCTGGTGCTACAACAACATCACCAGCATCAATCAGCAGTTAGGTACTGCCACTAGTGCTGGTGTGAAAGCGGAGTTGCGGGCGTTGCGCGCGTTCTTTCACTATCAGGCGATGGACCTTTTCGGAAATGTGATTATTTCCGATGCTGTAGGTAATACTACACCCGCTCAGAGCACTCGCGCCCAGGTTTTTGCTTTCGTAGAGAAAGAGCTTCTGGCTGTGTACTCAGATCTGAGTGATGTATCAGGGGGCGCGTATTACGGCCGAATGAACAAATATGTCGCCGACATGATTCTGGCCAAGTTATATCTGAACGCACAGGTATATACAGGTACGCCCCGCTGGGCCGACGCGATTACCCGCTGCACGAACATTATCAATTCTGGCAAGTTTCAGCTTCCCAACGACTATTTCAGCAACTTTGTCGTGCAGAACCAGAACTCGCCGGAGATCATTCTGGCTACCCCGTTCGACAAATCGAAGCGCGGAGGATTCCACCCGCAGATGCAGACCCTCCACTATCTGAACCAGTTGACGTACAACATCGGTACGGCTCCATGGAACGGATTTGCTGCCGTTACCGAGTTCTATAACTCGTTCGACGACAAGGACATTCGTAAGAAGCAGTGGATTGTCGGTCAACAGTATAAGGCCGATGGAACGCCCCTCAGTGATGATGGTGTACCGCTGGTGTACCGCCCGGAAATTGAGTCGTTTGCTTTCGACGCCGGTGCTAATGGTCGCCTGGCGGGTGTCCGGACACAGAAATATGAGATTCAGCGTAATAACAGCTTTACCGAACAGGATAACGACTTTGTCGTCTACCGTTTGGCAGACGTATACCTGATGCGTGCAGAAGCCAATCTGCGGCTGGGCAATACAGCAACTGCCATCACCGATGCTAATGTGGTGCGGACTCGTACTGGTTTGTCACCATACACAAGCCTGACGTTAACGGAACTGTTGGCAGAGCGAGGTCGCGAATTAGCCTGGGAATATCACCGCCGTCAGGATATGATTCGGTTTGGTGTATTCGGTGCAGCGAAGCGATTCAAGCCTGCTGATTCTGATAATCACTGGGAGCTATATCCGATTCCGCGCGATCAGCTGGCGCTGAACCCAAATTTGAAACAGAATCCGGGGTACTAATCGTAATAGGTGTACAATGCAAAAAGCAGGTTTGAAAAAGCCTGCTTTTTGCATTGTACTGGATCAAAGGAGTTAAGTGTGTGTTAAACCAAACCGCTATTTGGGCATAAATGTGTATTTTTACTATATGTATTTGTCGGCTTTTCGTTAAGTGTATAGCGTACCTGTAACTAGTAAGATTTCCGTGTTCAAGCAATTAAAGTTCATTCAGTGTGTTTTATTGGTCTTACTATTAGCCAGTTGTAAAGCTAAGATAGAACAGACCGAACCGCTTTTTAAGAAAGTAGCCGAAGAGGAAACTAATATTCATTTTTCAAATGTCGTCACCGACGAAAAAGACTTCAATGTATTCAACTACCGCAACTTTTATAATGGTGGTGGTGTCGCGATCGGTGATGTGAATGGCGATGGCTGGCCCGACGTATTTCTGATCGCCAACATGGGTGATAACCAGCTTTATATCAATCGAACAAAAAAGGAAAAAACGCCACAGCTACGTTTTGAGAAAGTAACCGAAAAAGCGGGAGTAGCCGGAAAGCGTGCCTGGAGTACAGGCGCTACCTTCGCGGATGTTAATGGGGATGGAAAATTAGATCTATACGTGTGTAATGCCGGTATTCGGGAGGGCGATGACCGGGCCAACGAATTGTACATAAATACTGGTAACGACAAGACCGGTACGCCAATATTTGTTGAGCAGGCAGCAGCATACGGTCTCGACGATCGGGGCTATTCTACCCACGCAGCTTTCTTTGATTATGATCGTGATGGTGATCTCGACATGTATTTACTCAACAATAGTTTTATGCCTGTTGGTCGACTACAGTATGCGAACATGCGCGATCAACGAGACCCATTAGGCGGACACAAACTGTTTCGTAACGATAACAACCATTTTACGGATGTAAGCGAACAGGCTGGCATATATGGTAGTCTGATTGGGTTTGGTCTGGGCATAACAATAGGTGATGTCAATAATGATAACTGGCCGGACATTTACATTTCGAATGACTTTTATGAACGCGACTATTTATACATCAATAAGCAGAATGGCGCATTTGAAGAATCGGTAAAGGAGTCGATGCCCCATATCAGTCTATCCTCGATGGGCGCTGATGTAGCCGATGTAAACAATGACGGCAGACTGGACATATTCACAACCGATATGCTGCCCGGTAACGACAAGCGTGTAAAGCGTACGTCGACATTTGAAAGTCATGATCTGGAGAAGATCAAGCTGGATCGTGATTTTCACTATCAGGTGATGCAAAACATGTTGCAGCTAAATCAGGGTAATGACCTTGAAAACGACAAACGTCCCGTATTCAGCGAGATCGCCCGGTTTGCAGGCGTATCGGCTACCGACTGGAGCTGGGGGGCCTTACTATTTGATATGGATGGCGATGGCAACAAGGATATTTTCGTTGCCAACGGTATAGCCAGAGATGTGACGGATCAGGATTTTGTCAACTTTCTGGCTGATAGAGAGAACATGGCGCAGATTGCCCGGCAACGATCGTTTGACTTCAAAGAATTCCTGAATAAAGCGCCTTCCGAAGGCATACCAAACTACGCGTTTCATAACGACGGGCAATTGCATTTCACGAATAAAGCAGCTGATTGGGGGTTAGCCGAGCCTAATTTCTCGAACGGATCTGCGTATGGTGATCTGGACAACGACGGTGATCTGGACTTGATTGTCAATAATATGAATGCACCTGTGGCCGTATACCAGAACCAGGCGCAGCAGACAACTAAACCTAATTATCTGAGCGTAAAATTAGTCGGTCAGCAACGTAATCTGTTCGGTATAGGTGCCAGAGTATCTGTATACCAGAAAGGGAAAATACAGGTGTTAGAGCAGATGCCAAATCGTGGTTTTGAATCATCGGTGGATTTGACGATGGTCTTCGGGCTTGGCAAGAATCCACGTATTGATTCTGTGGTTGTTGTGTGGCCTAACGATCGCTCACAAACAATAAAGCAGCCTAGCGCCAACCAGGCACTTACTATTCAACAAAATAAGGCAACGGCGATCTGGCGACCGTCACTGGAAGTGAGGGACGTTCCATTCAAGGACAACACGAAAGCCGCTAACCTTACTTTCCTTCATAAAGAAAGTAATTTCGTCGACTACAATCGTGATCCGTTGCTAAAGCAGCAGCTCTCGACACAGGGCCCGGCGATGGCGACTGGCGATGTGAACGGTGATGGTCTCGACGATGTATTTTTGGGTGGAGCAAGCGGGCAGTCGCACCGGCTCTATCTACAGCAGCAAGGAGGAACATTTGTTGATAAAACCCCCACCGTAATTGGTCAGGATACAACGTATGAGGCTGTCGATGCCGTTTTTTTCGATGCAGATGGAGACAACGATCTTGATTTGTACGTGGTATCGGGTAGTAATGAGTTTAGCCCCGAAGCCGATGAATTACTGGATCGATTGTACATTAACGATGGTAAAGCCGGCTTTACGCGCGCCGATGGTAAGTTGCCGAACCTGAAAGCGAGTGGTTCGTGTGTAGCCGCAGCGGACTTCGACCATGATGGCGACGTCGATTTATTCGTCGGCTCTCGGCTGATTCCTGGCCAATACGGGCAGAATCCACCAAGCTATCTCCTGACTAACGACGGAACCGGTTCGTTTAAAAACTATACCCGCCGGTCGCTACCCGAAGCCGAAAAACTGGGTATGGTAACTGATGCCGCCTGGGTCGATCTCAACGGCGATCAATACCCTGAATTGATAGTCGTGGGCGACTGGGAGCCGATTCGATTATTTACCAATAAACGTGGCCGACTGGAGCAGGATAATACATCGGCTATACAGTCGGAAACAGGTGAGCCGCTGAAAACAAACGGCTGGTGGAATTGCCTTAAGGTTGGTGATGCCGATAATGATGGTGATCTAGATATCGTCGTTGGCAACTTAGGGCTGAACACCCGTATCAGAGCTACGCAGTCGACTCCCGCCGAACTCTATACAGGCGACTTCGATCAAAACGGTACCATGGAGCAAATCATTAATTGCGCTGACGAAACGGGGGAACTGTATCCAATGGTACTTAAGAGTGATTTACAACGGCAAATGCCTTCGATTAAAAAGAAGTTCGTAAAGTTTACAGACTATGCCGGCAAGAAGTTAAACGAAATTCTGGATGAGTCTCAGCTTAAGCAGGCGGTTGTTAAACAGGCTTTCATGAGTACATCGGTGCTCCTGCGCAACGAAGGACGTGGTCGATTTATCTGTCAGACGTTGCCCACGGCGGCTCAGTTCTCGCCCGTTTGTGGGGCCGCTTTCGTTGACTATGACCGGGACGGCCGGACCGATCTGGTACTGGCTGGTAATTTCTTCGACGTATTGCCGGAGATAGGGCGATATGACGCCAGTTATGGGTTATTACTGCATAACATGGGTCGTGTGCCGAAAACGGGCGACATAGACTATGCGCCTGTCAGCCATCGACAATCCGGTTTTTTTGTCAGAGGGCAGACGCGCAGGCTGGAACAGTTGAAACAGGGACAGCTGGTATTAGCTAAAAATAATGACCGGGTACAGCTCTTTACACTCAAAACAAAATTGACGAAATAACGCCCACTTCGTAACCTGAAATGAAACGTTCGCTTGTATTTGCACTACTCGGTAGTTTACTATCGCTGAGCAGCTGCCAGTTTTTTCGCTCAGAAAAACCACTTTTCGTAACTCTTGATTCAACTAAGACCGGGATTGGGTTTGTCAATCAGTTGGTACCGACTACTAAACTCAATATTCTGGACTACCTTTATTTTTACAATGGAGGAGGTGTGTCGGCCGGTGACATTAATAACGACGGCTTGACGGATTTATACTTCGTTTCCAACCAGGGAGCGAATAAGTTATACCTCAATAAAGGGGGGTTCAAATTCGAAGACGTTACGAAACAGGCGGGTGTCGGTGGCTACGCTGATTGGCAAACCGGGTCGACAATGGCTGATGTAAACGGCGACGGATGGCTGGATATTTACGTTTGTGCTGTTGGTAATTTTCGAGGGTTGGAAGGAGCTAATGAACTCTACATTAACAATGGCGACGGGACGTTCACCGAAAAAGCCGCTGATTATGGCCTCGACTTCACCGGGTTTTCTACACAGGCCGCTTTTTTCGATTACGATCACGACGGCGATCTGGACTGCTACTTACTGAACCACGCTATACACACGTCGCGTAGCTACGACCGGGTTACGGCCCGAAGCTTACGAAATAACGAATCCGGCGATTATCTATACCAAAACCAGTTACGATCGGCCGACTCAGCAACGTCTGCCAAAAAGCAAGCTCGTTTTGTCGATGTAAGCAACAAAGCAGGCATATACGGCGCTGCGATGGGCTACGGACTGGGCATCTCAGTCGCGGATATCAATAACGACGGGTGGGAGGATCTGTATGTATCAAACGACTTTCACGAAGACGATTATTATTACGTCAATAACAAAAACGGTACGTTCACGGAAAGCGCCAAAAAAGCGTTTATGCACACAAGCCGATTCTCGATGGGTAACGACATCGCGGATATCAACAACGATGGATTTGCCGACGTTGTAACGCTTGACATGTACCCGGACGATGAGGTTGTCGAAAAACAATCACTGGGCGAAGATCCACTCGACATTTTTTATTACAAACTGGAGTATGGCTATATGAATCAATATAGCCGTAACTGCTTGCAGTTGAGTCAGTCAGGTGAAAAATTTGTTGATATTGGGGCAATGGCCGGGGTCGCTGCCACCGACTGGAGTTGGTCGCCCTTACTGGCTGATTACGATAATGATGGAATTCGGGACCTCTTTGTTTCCAATGGTATCGTTCATCGTCCCAACAATCTCGATTACGTCAAATACGCTTCGGATGATTCATTACGATACGCTGCGGAAACATCCGCAACGTTAGACGAACGGGCTATCAAGATGATGCCTGATGGTAAGATGCATAACTATTTCTATCGCGGTACATCTTCACTACGCTTCGAAGACAAATCAAAAGACTGGGGATTTGAAACACCTAACTACGCTAACGGTGCTGTATATGCCGACCTGGACAACGATGGTGATCTTGATATAGTAACCAACAACATCGATTCGCCAGCAAGCATATACCAAAATGAAGCGCGTACCCTTTTTCCTGATAACAACTATCTGACAGTCAAAATGCAGGGAGCTGTTCCTAACACATTCGGTGTAGGGGCAAAGGTTATTCTGAAATACGGTGGCACAGGTGGCGATAGTATGCAGGTAGCGCAGCTGATGCCAACGCGTGGTTTCGAGTCATCGGTTGCGCCGGAACTGCTGTTTGGATTGGGCAAACGAGCTACCGTCGATTCGCTGATTGTAATCTGGCCCGACCAGCGTATGGAGGTGCGAACCGGCGTAAAAGTCAACCAGATCGTTCGACTCAAACAAAGCGACGCACATCTTGACGCGACTGCCTATCGCTACACCACCCCTGCCGGTCGGCCACTCTTTACAGATGTTACCAATCAGGACTCTATACCGTACGTTCATCGTGAGAATAAAGACTACTTTGATTTTGTCCGTGAATCGCTAATGCCGTTTCAGGTGTCGACGGAAGGCCCCCGGTTGGCAGTTGGCGACGTAAACGGCGATGGGCTTGACGACATATACGCCGGGGGGGCAAAGTGGCAATCGGGAAGTTTGTTGATGCAACAGCCAAACGGGCAATTCAAAGCAATCAAACAACCTGCCATCGTCGTCGACTCGGTATATGAAGACGTTGACGCATGCTTTTTTGATGCCGACGGTGATAAAGATCTGGACTTATATGTAGTGTCTGGTGGAAACGAATTTTTCGGTAAGTCTCCCGAACTTCTTGATCGACTGTATATCAATGATGGAAAGGGAAACTTCAGCCGGAAAACAGACGCCTTGCCAGCAATGTATGACAACAAAAGCTGCGTTAGGCCATACGATGTCGATGGCGACGGTGATCTGGATTTGTTTGTTGGCGGGCGTGTTGTCAGCTACGCGTATGGAGAAATACCCAATTCTTATCTGCTGATTAATGACGGGAAAGGCAGATTCACGAATCAAATTGAGAGGATTGCCCCCGGCCTACAGAAAGTTGGTATGGTAACCGATGCTGTATGGGCTGATTACGATGGCGATAAAGACGTAGACTTACTACTAGTCGGTGATTGGATGCCCGTTCGGATCTTCACCAACGAAAAGGGTAATTTTCACGAAGAAAGCAAAATAACGGTCGGAAGTACGCCACTTTCAGGCCTTTACCAGCGGATCGTTGCCGCCGATTTTGACCGTGACGGCGATGTGGACTTGATGGCAGCTAATCTGGGCACGAATAACAAGTTCCGAAAGGGTACTGATTCACAGTTGAAAATGTGGGTGAAGGACATCGACAACAACCAGAAAGTAGATCAAATACTGGCATATAGCCGGGGTGATGAGTGGTACCCGCTTGGGTTTAAAGATGAGCTAGGCAAGCAGATGCCTGGTATCATTAACAAACGCTTTACCGATTATGAGTCGTTTGCCGGCAAACAGCTCAGCGATATATTCACAAAAGAGGAACTGAAAGGGGCGGCTGAATTTTCTGTGAATCAGTTTGCCTCCGTGTATCTGGAAAATCAGAATGGAAAATTCATCGTTCACGAGTTGCCTATAATGGCCCAGGTATCTAAGCTGTTTACATTGTTGCCCATCGACATTGACAAGGACGGTGATTTGGACATAATAGGTGGAGGTAATTTTTACGGCGTCAGTATGTACCAGGGGCGGTACGACGCTAGTTACGGTCTCATTATGCGCAATGATGGTAAAGGACGTTTTACCACACTGTCGCCTATCGATAGCGGCTTTCTCCTTTATGGTGAAATACGAGATATACGTCAGGTAAAAACGGTAAGCGGGACGTTGCTAGCAATCGGGCGTAATGGGAACAGTATGCAGTTAATGAGAATGAACCAGTAGCGCCTTCCTTTTGTCTGGTATTTTCCGTTAATTTTGTAAGTTCTAGTAGCTGGTAAATACTCAGAAATCAGCTGCGTAACTGTCCTGCCGTATGAAATCGATTGCCTATTGGATTAGCCTCCCGGTGATGGCGCTGGTACTGCTGACGGGTTGTCAGAAAGAGTCGACGCCAACCGAATACAACGCCAAAGCCGCTGATCCCGAGCGCTACAATGCCGCGCTGAATAAACTGACCGAGGTTGTCGTACACGATATCTTTTCGCCACCCGTTGCCAGCCGTATTTATGCGTATGCGAATCTGGCGGGCTACGAAGCATTGGCCCCTTTTGATCCGAATTATCAGTCGCTGGCGGGTAAGCTGAAACGGTTCAGTGATGGGCCCCAGCCTGAAGCGGGTAAGCAATATTGTTTCCCACTGGCCAGCACCCGCGCCTTCATGACCGTTGCCCGTGCGCTTACGTTCAGCGTCGAGTTTTACGATGACTTTGAGAAGTCATTCTACGAGAAGTATAAGCAGGATGGTGTTCCCGACGACGTATATGAACGATCGATGGCGTACGGTGAGGCCGTTGCCAAACACGTGCTCGATTACGCAGCCAAAGACAATTACAAACAGACACGCGGATTCAAGCATACAGTAACCAATGCCGAAGGAACCTGGGTGCCAACCCCGCCTGCTTACATGGACGCGGCCGAGCCCCAATGGAACAAGCTACGCTGCTGGGCCATGGATACCTGTAACCAGTTCATGCCGCCCCGCCCATTGCCGTACAACATGACCGTCGGAAATCCGTACCGGAAGGAAGTCGACGAGGTATACACCGTAGTTAAAAACCTGACGAAAGAACAGGAAGCGACGGCTTATTTCTGGGACGACAATGCGTTTGTGATGAACGTAGCCGGACACGTCATGTACGCGTCGAAAAAAATGACCCCCGGTGGCCACTGGATGGCGATTGCGCAGACGGTTGGGCGGCAGAAAAAACTGTCGATGATGCAGATGGTTGAAGCCTATGCGCTGACGTCGTTTGCCCTCACCGACGGCTTTATTTCGTGCTGGGACGAGAAGTACCGCAGCAACATGGTTCGTCCGGAAACGGTTATCAACAAGCTGATGGATCCAAAATGGACGCCCTTCCTGCAAACCCCGCCCTTCCCCGAGTACCCAAGCGGGCACAGCGTGATTTCGACGGCCGCAGCGACGGTGCTGACCAACCTGATGGGCGATAATATTGCGTTCACCGATTCAACCGAGTACAAATATGGCCACGGTGTTCGCTCGTTCAAGTCGTTCCGCGATGCTGCCAACGAAGCATCGATCAGTCGGCTGTATGGAGGTATTCACTACCGGTCGGCGCTGGATAACGGGCAGGTAGAGGGCGAAAAAGTGGGCAACTGGGTTGTGCAAAAAGCTATAACCCGGCGCAAGGCGGTTGCTGCACGCTAGCTTTAACAAGGCTTTAATGCACATGAGCCGGGAAAGAGCCACATTGGCTGTCTAGCTCAACGCAATAGCCTGTGAACCACGTCTTCCGAATCATCTGTGTCATAACCTTGCTGGCTACGAAGCCCGGTTTTAGCCAGCAAACGTATTTCAACGTGCCCTCGTCAGACATTGTCGATAAGCACAAATTTGCGATTCAGCAGCAGTTCAATATCGAGTCTTCCTATCACTCGGCCACAACAATTAACTACGGGCTGGGGAATAACGTTGAGGTCGGGGCGAATCTGTATAATCTGATCTACGACCCCGATCAGCGGCAATTGTCTCGTAACGATTCAAGTACGCAGATGCCATTCGGTCCGCTGGTGCTGTTCAACGCGCAAAAAGCGTTTCCCATTAGCGAGCAGTTGGAGATTGGCTTCGGTACACAGTTGGGATTCAACCTGTCTCAACGGCATCAAACCCGATTTGTGTCGTATGGATACGGTCAACTAGCGGGTTCGTTCAAAAAACAGCGTTACAAATGGTCGCTGGGTGGGTATGTCGGCAATCAGCCTTATCTGGGTGAAGGGCGTGCCTACGGTTTTCAGGGTGGTTTTGATGCCGGAATTTTTGAAAAGCTACATCTGCTGGGCGACTGGATTTCCGGGCAACACGTACAGGGACAACTCGTAGTCGGTATCGAATACTATGTCACAAAACAGTTGCCCATTGCTCTTGGCTGGCAGCGCACCAACGTCGATGGATCGCAATCAGCAGTGATTCAACTTACGTACAGCCCGAATTAATTTAACGATTCAACGAGTTTAAGACGGCCCGGCGGCTATTCATGCACGGATAGCCGCCGGGCCATTGTTTTATAGTGTAGAATAGAATTATTTTGATAACTAATTTTCCTATGACTACATGAAAAAAACGTTACTACTCGTTGGGCTGCTTGTCGCGGCTGGCTCTGCCGTACAGTCGCAGAATACTCCGGCCGATTGGCTTATCGTCGGGCAAAACATTAACCCGGCTAACTACTACGGCATTACCGTCGCCAACGGGATGGTCGGCCTGGTATCGTCGCCGGAGCCGATGAAAGTGAAAGACGTAGTGTTGAATGGTGCCTTCGACACCTATGGCCGGGGACGGGTGTCGAACATTCTGAAGGTGTTCAACTTCGCCAACATGAACCTCGACGTCGACGGTACACGGGTAGGGCCTAAGGATATCAGCAACTACCGGCAGACGCTCGATATGCAAAAGGCTGCCCTCACAACAATCTTCGACTACAAGGATAAAGTCAGTGTGCGGCAAACGATGATGGCGCTGCGCCACCTGCCTTTCTCCGAGCTGACGATGATGGAAATCACGGCGAAGAAAGACTGTGAAATCATGCCTGCCAGCGTCATCGAAACACCGGATAACCTGCGGGAGGTCAAAAACCTGTATTCTGAGATCGACCGTTCGCACGTAACCATCCGCCTACTGACGTCCGTCGCGAAAAGCCCGACCGGACGGCATACCGTAGCCGCATCCACCAGCTTCATCTTCGAGGAACCGCACGGGCAGGAGCCCGATGTAATTCACGAAGACTGGGATTACAACATGCATCTGGCTAAGTTCAAAAAGCGGCTGAAAGCTGGCGAAACGTACCGATTCAGCGTTGTCGGCTCGGTATCGTCGACTGCTCATACGGCTGACCCGCATAATGAAGCTGAACGCCTGACACTGTTTGCTGCACTCGAACGCACCGAACGACTGCTAAGCCGCCACCGCGCCGAATGGGACAAACTCTGGCAAAGCGATATTGTCATCGAAGGCGACGCCGATGCGCAGCGGGCCGTACGCTCAGCCATCTACCACCTGTATTCGTTCTCGCGGGAAGGTACCTCGTATAGCCTGTCGCCGATGGGCCTGTCGGGATTGGGCTACAACGGACACGTATTCTGGGATACCGAACTTTGGATGTACCCACCGTTGCTGACGCTGAAACCGGAATTGGCAAAGTCGCTGCTGGAATATCGGTTCGAGCGGATGAGCATGGCCCGGCAGAACGCATTTAGTCATGGTTATAAAGGCGTTATGTTCCCCTGGGAGTCTGATTCAGACGGGCAGGAAGCTACGCCCGTCTGGGCGTTGACTGGCCCTTTCCAGCACCATATTACCGGCTGCGTCGGCTGGGCTTTCTGGAAGTACTATCAGGTCACGGGCGACAAAGAATGGTTGCGCACGCGCGGCTATCCGATGCTTAAAGAAGTGGCCGAATTCTGGGCAAGTCGTGTTGAGCGGGAGGGCGCGGGCAAATACCACATCAACAACGTGATCGGGGCCAACGAGTGGCAGGAAAACATCGATGATAACGCGTTTACGAATGGTATGGCTAAAACCTCCTTGCAGTACGCCATACAGGCGGCTCAAACACTTGGTATAACGCCTGATCCCGACTGGAAGCTCGTCGCTGATAATATTCCAATCCTGAAATTCCCGGACGGAGTGACCAAAGAGAACCGCACGTACGACGGTGTACAAATCAAACAGGCTGACGTAAACTTGCTGGCTTACCCACTGCATATCGTTACCGACGAAGCGGCCCGGCGCGATCTGGACTACTACAGCCCGCGCTATTCGCCCGAAGGCCCCGCCATGGGCTGGTCGGTACTGTCGACGCTCAACGCCCGTTTTGGCAACATGGACAAGGCGTACGAGTGGTTTGTTCGAAGCTACAAACCCAACGAAGTGCCGCCTTTCGGGGTGATGGCTGAAACGGCGGGAGGTACCAATCCTTACTTTGCTACGGGGGCTGGGGGCATGCTACAGTCGGTGCTCAATGGCTTTGGCGGACTGGAAATCACCGATTCCGGTATCGTTCAACAAAAGGCCCGATTGCCCAAACAGTGGAAGTCGCTGACTATAAAGGGATTCGGGCCGCAGAGGAAGACGGTCAAGGTACAATAAAAATAAGCGGCTGGAGTCAGACTCCAGCCGCTTATTTTTTAACGAGTTAGTTAGGTTGGTAGGAAAACTACCACTGCGCCACCGGCAATTGCGCCGATTGCAGTTCGAGGTTTACTTCTTTTGCCTGGCTGGCCATGCGATTCAATGCGATGTATATC
The DNA here is from genome assembly GCF_003002825.1 of Spirosoma oryzae. GTDB lineage: Bacteria > Bacteroidota > Bacteroidia > Cytophagales > Spirosomataceae > Spirosoma > Spirosoma oryzae. Next base: position 177,057 of record NZ_PVTE01000005.1, read on the forward strand.
GTTTTCACGGCACTTTCAACGCGCTTCCAGCCTTCTTCGCTCCGCAGATCAATGCTGATCATTGTACGGTCGTTCTGCGCCATGATTGTCAGGTAATTCATCGCGCCCAGTATGATGGCAGAAATTGCCTGCGTATCGGCACCTTTAACGAATGACAGCTGCTCCACCAGACGAGTCATTTCTTCGTCCTGCGCGCGGGCCGTCGTTTCGGCAATCGAGTCATTTTCGATAACACTGGCTTTCAGTACCTCGCGGGCTGCTTTAAACGTACGGAAATACCGGTACGTCTGAATTACCTGCCGATACCATATGCGGGCTACGTCGGAATCATGCAACGGGCGAATCTGGTCCAAAACCGCCGGGTTGAATACCGGAAAGAGTTTGCCCATCTTCACATAATATTCCATCAGCCCCTCCATGCCGCCGAAATAGCGGTAGATCAGGACTTTGCTGACATTAGCTTTTTCGGCCACTCGGTTTACGCCTACGCCTTCCAGACCCCGTTCAGCAATGACTTCTTCAAGAGCTTCTACGATACGTTGGGTCGTCTTCGCGCGGTTCCGCCTGACCTTCTCGTCCTTCTCCATACAACGACTATGAATTAAATATCCAGAACTTTATAGTACTGTGACGTAATTTGAGAAACGTGGTCACATCAGGTTTTTAAATTGTCTGCCGTATCAAATACAAATCGTATTATACGAATGAAGACGATGTTATAACTTAAACGAGTCTTAGCTGATTGCTTGTATACGTGTTCGGGTAATAGTGCAATAATTTTTTTGCTGACCGCTTCACAGTTAGCGTAACCGTAAGAGCGAATCAATTCTAAATAAGCGAGCTGATTAGTAACAAGTTATGGGTCAATTGTTAACGAATTCGGCAATTACTTTCGGGCGTCACCTGTGTCTGTATAGTTAACGAATTGCATTTGAGAGACACTGTGTTTACCAGATACATACACCTACTATTGCCTACTAAAATAGCTTACAATTCCGACAGAGAATAGGGCTGAAGAAAAATAAAAAAGCCGCTAAATTCTCATTTAGCGGCTTTGCTGTTGCCCGAGAAGGATTCGAACCTCCACAAACAGAACCAAAATCTGTCGTCCTACCCTTAGACGATCGGGCAATTGCGAGTGCAAATGTAGGATGATTTGGTAGGTAAATGCAAGCCTGGGCCGAAAAAAAATAGCCAGAAAGAGTAAAATAGTCTCTTTCTGGCTGATAATCAGATTAAAAATTTTTTAGATTGCTCGTGTCGGAACTGATGAGTTTATCTTTTTGATCAACCCTTGCAACACTTTGCCCGGACCACACTCGATAAATTCGGTGGCACCATCGGCAACCATACGCTCAACCGATTGTGTCCAGCGAACTGGAGCCGTCAGTTGAGCAATCAAATTGGCTTTGATTTCAGCCGGATCGGTATGGGGCAGCGCGTCGACATTTTGGTAGACCGGGCAGCGGGGCGTCTGGAAAACCATGTTTGTGACGGCTTCAGCAAACTCAGCACGGGCAGGCTCCATAAATGGTGAGTGAAACGCGCCACCTACTGCTAATGTCAGCACGCGTCGGGCACCAGCTGCCGTAAGCTGTTCACCCGCCCGCCGGATACCTTCCATGCTTCCCGAGATTACCACCTGACCAGGACAGTTATAGTTCGCGGGGATGATTATTTCATCAGTGATGCCGGCGCAGATACGCTCGATCACGTCGTCAGCCAGATTGGTTACTGCCGCCATTCCCGATGGGGCCAGTTCGCAGGCTCGTTGCATGGCCGTAGCCCGGATTGAGGCTAACCGCAATCCGTCGGCAAACGACAGCGCGCCGGCGGCCGTCAGAGCAGACAGCTCACCCAGCGAATGCCCCGCTACCATATCCGGTGCGAATGAATCGGTAGTCAGGGCTAGTGCTACGCTGTGCAGGAAAATAGCGGGCTGGGTGTAGACGGTTTGTTTAAGTTCTTCTTCAGTACCCTCAAACATGATGCGTGTCAGGTCGTAGCCGAGAATGTCGTTGGCCTGATCGAAGAGTTGTTTGATGGCGGGCGAGGTTTCGTACAGGTCGCGGCCCATACCGGGCGATTGCGATCCCTGCCCTGGGAATACATATGCGTTCATAGCTAAAAATAAGGTTCGTCGCTGCATTTCGAGCACGTTGTACAGCCAGCGATTGTTCTTTTTACAAAGGAACGGGCCTTTTCAACGTAATTCAAGACCGGTCTGCCGTTGCAGCGGTTATCGGGAGAATACGGAAGGTCGTCTATCGATAAAGATTGTTTCGATTGCCTATGAACCAAACAGTCTAGGATAGGCCACAGGGCAAACATTTTTGACGAACGTTCCGTTGGAAAAACATTTTCAAATTGCGGAATTTGGTGATTGGACAGGGTCTAAATACTAATCGAAATGGAAAGGCAAAGTTGTTTGCGTGGGGTTTGTGAAGTAGTTTTGATGCGCCGTAAACTGCGGCTTTCGTCCTAATTTTTCCCACTTAATTTTCGTGTCGTTTTTTATATGGTTTGGATAACGCAGGCATTGTCCAGCTCCCTCGGCCGCAAGGTAATCATGTCGCTGACGGGGCTTTTTCTGAGTTCGTTCCTGATCGTGCACATGGCCGGCAACTTGCAACTATTCAAGGCCGACGGCGGACGGGCGTTCAATGAGTACACGTACTTCATGACGCACAACCCACTGATCATTACTGTTTCGTACCTGTTGTATACGTCGATTCTGGTGCATGCGCTGATGGCGTTCATCCTGACTCGTCACAACCGGGATTCGCGCCCTGTTCAGTATGCTTACTCGAAGCCAGAAGCTAACAGCGACTGGTCGTCGCGGAACATGGGTATCCTGGGAACGATCGTTTTGCTGTTCATCATCATCCACATGCGTACGTTCTGGTATGAAATGCACTTCGGTTCGGTTCCGATGGCTGAGTACGATGGCAAACAGTACAAAGACCTGTATGCTGTGGTGAAGGAAGCGTTCTCACAGTGGTGGTATGTGTTGCTGTACGTGCTCTGTATGGGCGCACTGGGCTATCACCTGGCCCACGGCTTTCAGAGTGGTTTTCAATCGCTTGGTGTCCGGCACAAGAAATACACGCCGGTCATTGAACTGGTCGGGCGTTATTTCTTCGCGATCATCATTCCGCTGGCATTCGCAGCGATGCCAGTCTACGTGTTTCTACAGGTTCACGGGATTATTTAATGAGCGTCAGGTTAAGGGTGTGCTCAGCGACATCAAGCGACAGCCACTCTTTCATTCGTTCACTCTTTCACTCTTTAGAGTATGAAACTCGAATCTAAAATTCCTGCGGGGCCGCTAGCCGAGAAATGGGCGCGGCAGAAGTTTGGTCTGAAACTGGTAAACCCGGCCAACAAACGCAAATACGATATCATAGTTGTCGGAACAGGGCTGGCGGGAGCGTCGGCAGCCGCATCGCTGGCTGAGCTGGGCTACAACGTAAAAGCATTCTGTTTTCAAGACAGCCCTCGCCGGGCGCACTCGATTGCCGCGCAGGGTGGGATCAACGCTGCCAAGAACTATCAGAACGACGGCGACAGTGTATTCCGGCTGTTTTACGATACCATCAAGGGGGGCGACTACCGCGCTCGTGAAGGAAACGTGTACCGACTGGCAGAAGTTAGTGTCAACATTATCGACCAGTGCGTAGCGCAGGGGGTACCCTTCGCCCGTGAGTACGGCGGTTTGCTGGCCAACCGGTCATTCGGTGGTGCACAGGTATCGCGTACATTCTACGCCCGTGGGCAGACCGGCCAGCAGTTGCTGCTGGGTGCTTACTCGGCGCTGAGCCGTCAGGTGGCCAACGGTAAAGTGAAACTGTACACCCGGACCGAAATGCTGGACCTCGTCGTAGAGGGCGGCAAAGCACGGGGTATCGTAACGCGGAACCTGATTACGGGTAAAATTGAATCGCACGCAGGACACGCTGTATTGCTGTGTACCGGCGGCTACGGTAACGTATTCTACCTGTCGACGAACGCGATGGGCTCGAACGTGACGGCTGCGTGGCGGGCACACAAGAAAGGGGCGCTGTTTGCCAATCCCTGCTTTACACAGATTCACCCAACCTGTATTCCGGTATCGGGTCACTACCAGTCGAAACTGACGCTGATGTCGGAGTCGCTGCGGAACGATGGTCGGGTGTGGGTTCCTAAAAAACAGGAAGATTCACTGCGGATTCGGGAAGGTAAAATCAAGCCGACGGATCTGCCGGAAGATGCACGCGATTACTTCCTGGAACGTCGCTACCCATCGTTTGGTAACCTTGTGCCACGCGACGTAGCGTCCCGCAACGCGAAATATGTCTGTGACGAAGGACGTGGTGTTGCCAAGACGGGTCTGGCCGTATACCTCGATTTTGCTGATGCCATCAAGCGCGACGGTCGGAAGACGATCGAAGCCAAGTACGGTAACCTGTTCGAGATGTACGAAAAAATCACCGGTGAGAATCCATACGAACTGCCGATGATGATTTATCCTGCCGTGCACTATACCATGGGCGGTCTTTGGGTTGATTACAACCTGATGACGACTATTCCGGGCTGCTACGCGCTGGGTGAAGCAAACTTCTCGGACCACGGTGCAAACCGGCTCGGGGCATCGGCCCTGATGCAGGGATTGGCCGACGGGTATTTCGTGATTCCGTACACAGTCGGTGACTACCTGGCTACGATCGGGCCTGCCGATAAGATTGCGGTCGATTCGCCGGTGTTTAAGGAAGCCGAGAAGAAAGTTCACGATACGGTACAGCAACTGCTGTCGATCAAAGGCGATCGGCCAGTCGACGATTTCCACCGCGATCTGGGCCACATCATGTGGGAGTATTGCGGCATGTCGCGTAACGCAGAAGGCCTGAAAATTGCCAAGCAGAAAATTCAGCAGTTGAAAAAAGACTTCTGGACGAACGTGAAGGTGCTGGGCGATTCGGAAGAAATCAACCAGGCGCTGGAGCAGGCCTCACGTGTGGCCGACTTCATCGAACTGGGTGAGTTGATGGTCGACGATGCACTGAACCGGGAAGAATCGTGTGGCGGTCACTTCCGCGAAGAGCACCAGACGGAAGACGGCGAAGCCCTGCGCGATGACGAAAACTTCACGTACGTGGCAGCCTGGGAGTATCAGGGTGAAAACCAGCCTGAATTGCTCAACAAGGAAGTGCTGGAGTTTGAAAACGTGAAACTGACACAGCGGAGTTACAAATAAGTGATGGGTTTTCGGTATTCGGTTTACGGTGACTGATCTCAACCGAGGATGGTACCGTAAACTGAATACCGAAAACCGTAAACCCATCAAAAAGATGAAAATCACACTCAAAGTCTGGAGACAGAAAAATAATAATACCCCAGGTAAGTTGGTTGAGTACCAACTGGACAACGTATCGGAAGATATGTCGTTTCTGGAAATGTTCGACGTGCTGAACGACTCGCTGACCCGCAAGGGCGAGGAGCCGGTTGCCTTCGACCATGATTGCCGCGAAGGAATTTGTGGTATGTGTTCGATGTACATCAACGGTCGGGCACACGGGCCACAGACGGGGGCAACGACCTGTCAGCTGCACATGCGCTCGTTCAGCGATGGCGACACGATCGTGGTGGAGCCATGGCGGGCACGCGCATTTCCGGTCATCAAAGACCTGATGGTCGACCGGGCAGCGTTCGACCGGGTTATTCAGGCGGGTGGGTATGTATCGGTCAACACCGGTTCGGCCCGCGATGCCAACGAAATCCTGATTCCCCGTACGATTGCTGACGAAGCAATGGACGCGGCAGCCTGTATTGGCTGTGGAGCCTGCGTAGCCGCCTGTAAGAACGCATCGGCTATGCTGTTTGTGTCGGCGAAAGTGTCGCAACTGGCTATTCTGCCGCAAGGTAAAGCCGAACACGTTGAGCGGGCCGAACGCATGGTTGCGCAGATGGACGCTGAAGGTTTTGGTGCCTGTTCGTTCACGGGTGCCTGCTCGGTAGAATGTCCCAAGTCGATTTCGCTCGACCATATCGCCCGGTTGAACCGCGAATACCTGGGTGCCAAACTGACGTCGGACAACGTTCAGTAAGCCTATATCGCTTCAAGAAAAGCCTGATCTGCCAGCGGTAGGTCAGGCTTTTTTGTTGGTGCGTAGAGACCGCACCGGCGGACCGGCAATCCTTTGCGTCTCCTCTGCCGGATGGTTTTAGCTGACGCGCACCGAGACGCGAAAGATCGGAAGTTGGCGAAATGATTTGATCAGGATAGCTGTGGCGGACGCATGCTGAGACGCGAAGGATCGCCGGTCCACGCCACGGTGGTCGCCGGTGCGATCGCGTTCCCACAAACTACCATTCAATCACAATTTTTAGGCTAGTCTAAAAATTAAGTAAGTATACTGTGATTTTTGTGGCAGATACGCGTACTTCGTTGTTGAATAAAAAGGTGAGAAGCGACACAGTTTGCTAACCAGAACAACCATACGACGATACACGGCGCGGGGCCTGACACTGCTGTGGGGATTGATTACGCTCAACAGCATGATCTTTCTGCACGCGCACCGCTTGCCGAATGGTCGTATCGTTATTCACACCCACCCGTACAAACTGACGGGCAAACAGGGGCCGATTTCCAACAATCCGCACACGTCGTTCGAGCTGTTCTGGCTCGACATGTGCACGAATGCGCCGTTTGTCCCCGGTGTTGAGCCAGTGTTGACTACTCCGGTCTGCTGGACAATCCCAACGACAAACACCGGTTTTTCTTACCTTCTCCCGACTGCCGAGCAGCGCGCCATCTTCGCCTGTCTCCGTGGCCCGCCTGCCTTCATGGCCTAGCATCCTGATTGACAAACGTTCATCAGCAGCTTCGGCTGTGTCGCACGAGCGTTGCGTTTCCTATGCGCGTCTTTCCGCGCTGTACCCTGGCCGAACCCGTTCGGAGCGTCGGTTAATTGCTGGTTCTATCTGTCTATTCTTCCTGTCTTAGCCGGTCAGTTGACCGGTCCTATCGCCTTGTTTACCATGCGGGTAACGCTTTTACTCCTGATTTTTCTTGTTGCCATAGCGCCGGTTTGGGCGCAGTCAGACAGTCTGGTTTCTGTCAAGGGTATCATCACAACCGGTGGATCGCCGTTGCCCGGTGCCACGGTTACGCTCATCAATACGCAGTTTGGTACGGCTACCGATACGACGGGCGCGTTTCAATTCATTGACGTTCCAACGGGGACGTACCAGCTTAGTGTATCGCTGATCGGGTACGAGTCCTACCGCAAGACCGTAAAACTGACGGCCGGTCAGGTAATCAACCTGTCAGTTGACCTGCGGGAATCGGCCCGTAATCTGAACGAGGTTGTCATAACCGGCGCGCGAGCGACTGAACTTCGGAAAAGCCCGGTTGCCATTGCTGTGATAACGCGGAAGGAGATGAATCTCAACGCGAATACGAATGCTGTCGATGCGGTGCTGAAAGGTGTGCCGGGTCTAAGTGCGGTAACTACCGGCCCCAACGTATCGAAGCCATTCATTCGTGGCCTGGGGTATAACCGGGTACTGACGTTGTACAATGGCGTTCGGCAGGAGGGGCAGCAATGGGGCGACGAACACGGTATCGAAGTCGATCAATACGGCATCGAGCGGGCAGAGGTGGTCAAAGGGCCGGCCAGTTTGATTTACGGGTCCGATGCGGTAGCGGGAGTCATCAACTTTATCCCCTATGTGCCGCGTGGTGCCGAGGAAAAAATCAATGGCGATGTCGTCGGCGAATACCACACCAATAATAGGATGATTGGTACATCATTGGGACTATCGCACGTAAAGAGTGGCTGGAAGTCGGCCTTTCGGATGTCGAACAAACTGGCTACGGCTTACACCAATCCCGTCGATGGGCGAGTATATGGGACAGCTTATCGTGAACTGAATCTTTCGGCGATGACGGGCGTGGAGAAGCGCTGGGGCTCATCGTTTCTCTACGCAACGCTGTACGATAACTTACAGGAAATCCCCGATGGAAGCCGCGATTCATTGACCCGCCGGTTTACGCGTCAGGTGCTGGAAAGCGATGAAGACGATATCAAACAACGACCAATCGTACCCGACGCTGACCTGCGGACGTATCGTATCAATCCGCTGCATCAGCACATTCAACATTATCGACTGTTTACCCGGAATCGGTTTATCATCGGCAAGAGCGATCTGTCGGTACTGGCGGGTTTTCAGCAGAGCGTTCGCCGGGAGTACAATCACCCCACCGCCACCGATCAGCCGGGCCTGTATGTCCGACTTAACACGCTCAACTATGATCTAAAGTACAACCTGCCGATCTGGAAGGGCGTTGAGCCGACGCTGGGTGTGAACGGGATGTACCAGACGAACAAGAATCTGAACGGCACCGATTTCCCAATACCCGACTACTCGCTGCTGGACATTGGTTCGTTTCTCTTTGTTAAGAAAACACTCGGACCTGTCGATATCAGCGGGGGAATTCGCTACGACACCCGGTTGATCGACTGGGCCAGTCAATATGTACAACCCAACCTGGCTACCGGGTTCGACCAGTTGGTCTACGCACCGGCCAATCCGACGGCGGTACCGCAGTTTGCAGCATACCGCAGGCCGTTCACGGGCGTATCGGGTAGTTTGGGTGCGACGTACAACATCTCGGAACGTCTGTTGGTAAAAGCCAACCTGTCGCGCGGCTATCGGGCTCCCAACATCACCGAGATCGGGTCGAACGGTCTCGATCCGGGTGCCCGTATTGTTTATCTGGGCAACCGTAACTTTCAGCCGGAGTTCAGTCTGCAAACGGATATTGGCTTCATTGGCTACCTTAACGACATGGACGTCAGTGTCGAGTTGTTCAACAACGTCATCGACAATTACATCTATCAGGCCCGGCTTTACGACGACGCTGGTCAGCCGGTCGTGATCGTGCCGGGAAATTTTACGTACCAGTACCAACAGTCGAAAGCGCAATTGTACGGAGCGGAGTTTAGCCTGAATCTGCATCCCCGTACAAGCAAGTGGCTGACGATCAACAATAGTCTGGCGCTGATTCGCGGATTGAACTGTAACCCCCGGCTAATCGAACAGCAGGGAGATGCTGCCCGGTATTTGCCATTTATCCCTCCGCTGCACGGCCGATCAGAAGTTCGGGCCACGTTCGGGACGGATAAAGGCCAGCTGACGGCGTTGTATGCCCGAGCAGAGCTGGACTACTATGGCGCGCAGAACCGATTCTATGGGGTCGACAATACGGAGACGGCAACACCGGGCTATGCACTGGTCAACGCAGGTTTTGGCGGTACCATCAACAACCGCCAAAACCGACCGCTACTTCAACTCTTTTTCCAGGTCGACAACCTGTTCAACGTAGCGTACCAGTCGCACCTGAATCGGCTTAAGTATTTCGAATATTACACGGCATCGCCCACGGGCCGGTTTGGTATGTACAACATGGGGCGAAACGCGAGTGTCAAAGTAATCGTACCCTTCTAAACGCTGCGGGCTTAACGCATGGTGATCTGACGCTGTGGCAAGGTCTCCTGAATACCGGGTGTACTGATGCGGAAGCTGCGTTCCTGCGTTTGCTTACCGTCGCTAATCGTGAACGTATACAGACCATCGGCGAGCTGGCTCATATCAAAGCACTGCCGTCCTTTGTCGGTTTGGCGCGGTACGTATCCGTCGTACATTTCTCTGTTCTTGTTATCGCGCAGTGTGATTCGTAATGGTTTGACGGCATCGTACCGTTCGAAGCTGAGCCAGACTTTCGTTTGTGTGCTATTAGGGAACATACCAATCTGGAAGGTAGGAGTCGCGTAATAATCGACCGCTTTCTGGGCGAAAGAAGGGAGCGAAACAGACAGACTTGTCAGAAGCAACAGGGCAGACAGGATAGAGGCAGCACGGGTTTTCATGGCGATCGGTAAGGTTTGTGATCCGAACCATTTCGAATCTGACCAAGAGATGAGCGCCTGCCGGAGCACGTTGCACCGATCGGACCAACGGCTGATTTTTGGGATAAAAGGCAAATCGGCGATTGTACGAAAACAGACAGGCCGTCGTTCGCGCGAACGACGGCCTGTCTGCCTGGTATAGTCTAACGCAGTTCGACCTTATTTCATCAGCTTGTTAAGCTTGCCGGACGCCTGCATTGTGTTCATTTTCTTCATCATCTTGCGCATCTCGTCGAACTGCTTCAGCAGATTGTTGACCTGCGTGATACTGGTGCCGCTACCGGCGGCAATACGCTTTTTGCGACTACCGTCGATGAGTTCAGGCCGGCTACGCTCTTTCGGCGTCATCGAGCTGATAATGGCTTCGATGGGTTTAAACGAATCGTTGTCGATGTCGAGATCCTTGATCATCTTGCCCATTCCCGGAATCATACCGAGCAGATCCTTGACGTTGCCCATCTTCTTGATCTGCTGAAGCTGTGACAGGAAGTCATCGAAGTCGAACTGGTTCTTCCGCATCTTGGCGTTGATACGTTTCGCTTCGTCTTCGTCAAACGCCTGCTGCGCCCGTTCAACCAGCGAAATCACGTCGCCCATACCCAGAATCCGGCTAGCCATCCGGTCGGGATAGAACACGTCGAGGGCTTCCATTTTCTCGCCCGTGCTGATGAACTTGATGGGTTTGTTGACAACGGTTTTGATCGACAGGGCGGCTCCACCGCGAGCGTCACCGTCGAGTTTTGTCAGTACGACACCGTCGAAATTGAGCCGGTCGTTGAAGGTTTTGGCCGTGTTTACCGCATCCTGCCCCGTCATCGAATCGACAACGAACAGGGTTTCTGTTGGGTTGATGGCCCGCTTCACCGCTTCGATTTCCTGCATCATCGCTTCATCGACAGCCAAACGACCGGCGGTATCGACGATAACGATTTTCTTGCCGGTTTTGCGGGCGTGACTAATCGCGTTCTGCGCGATGCTGACGGCGTTTTTGTTCTCAGGCTCCGAGTAGACCTCAACGCCTACCTGCTCGCCCAGCACTTTCAGCTGATCGATAGCGGCCGGCCGGTAAATGTCGTCGGCAACGAGCAGCACGCCACGACCCTGCTTTTTCAGAAAAGCGGCCAACTTACCCGAGAAGGTTGTTTTACCGGACCCCTGCAAGCCCGAGATCAGGATAACTGCCGGATCGCCTTTCGTATTGATCTGCTGCGCTTCGCCACCCATCAGCTCGGTCAGTTCTTCCTGCACGATCTTGACGAACAGTTGGCCTGGTTCCACCGAAATCAGTACTTTCCGGTCGAGGGCTTTATCGCGAATACGGTCGGTAATGTCTTTGGCAACTTTATAGTTAACGTCGGCGTCAGTCAGCGCCCGGCGCACTTCCTTCACGGTAGCGGCCACGTTGATTTCAGAAATTCGACCCTGTCCTTTGAGGGTTTTGAACGCCTTATTGAGTTTATCCTGAAGGTTCTCGAACATAGTTTATGGCAAACAGTGCAACAAAGATAGTAGTTTCCGGCGGGCAAAACCCACCCGTCTTTACAGACCCTGTCAGGTAGCAAACTTCCCTGGTACATGAGCCCGTTAGCTGCGATAACTGTTACAGCACCGAAGGCATAAAGTTTGGCTGTCTAGTGTAACAATAGAGTGAGCCGATAATGCGTTGATTCAGAAGATTAGCCCAATAATTCGCCTAAAAGCCACACAACTATTCGTCAACTTGGTTGATTAGTTAATTTCCTTCGGAAAACTGGCTATTTTTTTAATGTGGTAAAAGGTGGTTTCTATTAAACTATTTTTATATGTTTGTTGTGCTTCGCTGATTGCTGTCAATTCTGCTTAACCGCTTGCCTGTAAGATCATGAATAGGAAACACATGAAAGATACCGCTATGTCAGTGCTTCTGCTGGTCGTGATGATGCTCCCCGCTACAGCTGGCAGCATTGATAAGCAGGTGCCGGTAAACCGGAGCAGCAGTGCCGCAAAAACCGATTCACCGTATAAAAGTGCGGTGCTCGCCCGCAACACGACAGCGAAAGCAGACGTAACCACCGTGGCTACGGTACCGGCCAAAGAGCAGAAAAAGCATGATAAACGCGCGATCGGTCGCTGCTGGAGCCGGCTGATGGAGACGTTCCGTGAGATCAACCTGGCGCACCGCAACCGGACGAAATAAGCGGTTTACAGTATACGGTTTACCGTTAGCCTTCGCCAGCTACTTTAAACCGTACACCGAAAACTGTAAACACACCCCTACAAATCAGAAAGGCACGACAATCGCTGCGATTGTCGTGCCTTTCTGATTTGTAGGGGTCAACGCTGACCTGACGTGGCTTTTTGTAAGTCGGCCTGCTGATCGTCGCGCAGGGTCGGGTACTTGATGCCCAACTGGTCGAGGTACGTTTTATACTTCGACGGATCGTAGTAAAATTTCTCCAGTTTTGGCTTGTATTCGGTCATGATCTTCTGGTTCAGATAAACCGCCGGATACTCTTTTGGCGAAATCAGGGGTGTATATTTCTGCTCTTTCGTCTGCTCATCTTTGTAGTACGCCCATGCCTGCTTGACGATCTCTGGTTTCGTCAGCAGATCGATCAGGGTCATGGCTTCGGCCTTGGCCCCCGCCACAATTCCTTTATGGGCAATTGGCGTTGCCATCGAAATGGCATTGCTCCAGTGGTGGCCCGGCAGGCCCGGAATGTTCGACGGATAATAGAGTACGATCGTCGGCAGCGACCAGGAAATATCGGCAATGTCGTCGGAACCACCCGTTAGCGGTACGAACGTTTGCCCGCCCATCATCATGGTGGGTTGCGTTGTCGCCGGCAGATCGATGCTGTCGAGTTTCATTGCCAGGCCTTCTGTCTTGGGAGCCTGTAACTCTTTCTGTGTCGCCTTGGCCAGCATCTGATCGTCTGCCGACCAGGTTGGTAACCCTACCTTTTTGATGTTGTTGTACATCGCTTCGGCAATGGGCTTGTTGAAATGCCCCGGCCAGGCTGACCCCAGGATTTCGTAGGTCATTTTGGTGTCGGTCATCATGGCGGCTCCCTCGGCAATCTTCATTCCCGTTTCAAACAGCTTTTTGATTTTCGGATAGCTGCGTTCCCGGAAGTAGTACCAGGCCGACGCTTTCGACGGAACGACGTTAGGCTGATCGCCCCCGTCTGAAATCACGTAGTGCGAGCGCTGGGTGAGTTCGAGGTGTTCGCGCCGGAAGTTCCAGCCGATATTCATCAGTTCAACCGCATCGAGCGCACTACGACCCCGCCAGGGTGCTCCCGCAGCGTGGGCCGCCGACCCTTCGAAGCTAAACTTCACCGACACCAGCCCATTGTTGCCCGCATCGCCGTAGCCGACTTTCAGATTGTTGCCCACGTGGGTGAAGATACAGGCATCGACGTCTTTGAAATAGCCATCACGCACGTAAAAGGCTTTAGCACCGACCAGTTCTTCGGCGACGCCCGGCCACAGCATGAGCGTACCGGGTATCTTTTCCCGCTCCATGAGCTTCTTGACCGACAGGGCCGCCACAATGTTGAGCGCCTGCCCGGAGTTGTGGCCTTCACCATGGCCTGGTGCGCCTTCTACGATCGGATCTTTATAAGCCACACCCGGTTTCTGACTGGCTTTCGGAATACAATCGACGTCGGAGCCGATGGCAATAACGGGTTTTCCACTACCCCAGGTCGCGATCCAGGCAGTAGGCATACCGGCGATACCGCGCTGAACGGTAAATCCTTCCTTTTCGAGCAGATTAGTCAGGTAGGTGAATGTTTCCTGTTCCTGAAAACCAAGTTCCGAAAAGCTGAACAGCATGTCGTTGATCTGCTGCGCCTGGTCTTTTCTCGCATCAACAGCCGCCATCGCTTCGGCTTTTAATTTGTCAATCCGGGCGTCAGGTTTTGCTGCCTTTCTCGACTGCCCGAAGAGCAGGGTTGGAATCAGTAGCAGGGCTGTTAAAAGATTTGTACAGTTTTTCATCAATAAGACAAAATTTTATATAGATGATTGGGTATTTGTCCATATAAAGATAAGGTCTACATTGAAAAGTTAGCATTTATTTTGCCAACACATTCTCTCTGTGTAATCAGTACGATCTACATATCGGCAGGCTGACAGCCAATTGAAGCGATTGCGAAGCTGCAATGTTCGTTACGCCATCCAGTACCGCATGAGACAGGATACGGGCTTCTACGTAAAGTGGGTATTTCTGTCTGATGAGCAGGTTAGCACCTACGCCCGCCAGAGAACCCACACCTAAATTTGTGCGGTGTAAAATATCAATAGGAATGGTTATGCCTAAATCACTTGATACGAAATTGGCGTCCTGAATTGTCGTCAGCGTCGGGCCGAGCCCAGCTTTGATATACCAGCGTGTGCGCTTATCTATAAAGACATACCGGGCAGTAATGGGAAGGGAGAGATACGACTCTTTGAACGAATAGAGCCGATACGCTTTTTTAGTTGGTTCCAGCGGATCGGTGAGGGGAACGTTACGATTACCGGAATACCAACTGGCCAACAGCTCAATGCTCACCGACAGACGCTTACGGGGAGCGATAGTGAAAAAGCCGCCAATAGCTGCGGTGTAGGTTGGGCTGTAGCTACCACTAGGATCGTAGTAAGTTGCGTTCATCTGGCCAGATCGTCCGTAAATCCACCTGTTCTGAACCGCACTTACAGACAGGCCGAGTTCGTATCCTAATTTTTTCTTTGGCGTCGACTGATTCGCCACCTGACCAGGCTTAACGCAGGTATTATACGTGCTGACAATACGCTTTAGTGTGACGTCCGATACGTAAAACGACTGCGGGCTGAGTAGTCGGGTAAAACCAGGATTACTGCACTCCTTGAGACTATTAGTCAACATCAGTAGTGACAGCTTACCTCGCAGCGGCACAAACGTGTTATCCGGTAACCGAAGGGCGTGCGTCAAGCGTCCTTCGGGACTAAATAGCCGGTATAAACTGACGTAGCCGTTGAGCAACTCATACATGAAATACGAGTTAGTCCGTCCGTCCTCTTTCAGATAAACGGAGACCCGGTTTGTATTGTCGGTGTAATAGCTGGCGACCTGCGCTGGTGTGTACTCCTGCGGAGTTGATTTGTCGTTTTGACGAAACTGAATCAGTTGACTGTTCTGCTCACGCACTTCACCCTTGACGGTATCACCGGTGGTAGTTACTAAATAGCCAGGTGTGAAAAAAAGCTGGGCAACGCTCTGGTTGGTCAGCAGAACAAAGTAGGTAAGAAAGGCGACGATGCGGCTAGTAGTAGACAGTGACATATAGGCTACGGGGCTAAACAATCGGCAAAATATCACAGTCGCTTTGTCTATCAATCAAGTACTAGTGGTAGACATCGATATTGTTAGCAGACGGTAGTCAGCTTGGTCAGTTGCGCAATTGGCATGGGTAGAATCCGGCGGTGACGGGGTTTTTTACTACTTTTACCCCCCGAAAGTTGTATCGTTTTCAATCGCTTATACCCAAGTCCAATGGAGAAAATTAAAGTAGCCAATCCGGTAGTCGAACTGGATGGCGACGAAATGACCCGGATTATCTGGAAATTCATCAAAGACAAGCTCATCCTGCCATACGTCGATGTCGATATCAAATATTACGACCTCGGCATTGAATACCGCGATGAAACGAACGATCAGGTAACGGTCGATGCGGCTAACGCGATCAAACAATACGGTGTTGGTATCAAGTGTGCCACCATCACGCCCGACGAACAGCGCGTGGAAGAGTTCGGTCTGAAGCAGATGTGGAAGTCGCCCAACGGCACGATCCGGAACATCCTCGACGGTACCGTATTCCGTGAGCCAATCGTCATGAGCAACGTGCCCCGCCTGGTTACCAACTGGACCGCGCCGATCATCATCGGCCGTCACGCGTTTGGCGATCAGTACCGCGCTACGGATTTCGTCGTACCCGGCCCCGGTAAGCTGACGATGAAGTTCGAAGGTGAAGACGGTACCGTGATGGACTTCGACGTATTCCAGTTCAAAGCGGGTGGTGTTGCGATGGGTATGTACAATGTCGACGAGTCGATCCGTGGGTTTGCCCGCGCCTGCTTCAATGTCGCCCTCGACAAAGGCTGGCCGCTCTACCTGTCGACCAAGAACACGATCCTGAAAAAATACGACGGTCGGTTCAAAGATATTTTCCAGGAAATCTACGACGCCGAGTACAAAGGCAAGGTTCATTACGAACACCGCCTGATCGACGACATGGTGGCATCGGCCCTGAAATGGGAAGGTAACTTCGTGTGGGCGTGTAAGAACTACGACGGCGACGTACAGTCGGATACGGTAGCGCAGGGCTTCGGTTCGCTGGGTCTGATGACCTCCGTACTGGTTACACCCGATGGCAAGACGATGGAAGCCGAAGCCGCACACGGCACGGTGACGCGTCACTACCGCGAGTACCAGAAAGGCAACAAAACCTCGACCAACCCGATCGCGTCGATCTACGCCTGGACGCGTGGTCTGGCCTTCCGGGGTAAGGTAGACGGCAACCAGCCGCTGATCGACTTCGCCAACGCGCTGGAAGCCGTCTGCGTTGAAACGGTTGAAAGTGGTAAAATGACCAAAGACCTGGCCCTGTCGGCGTTCCCGGCTGGTACGAAGCTGGTTGCTGGTGAGCACTACCTCTACACCGAGGATTTCCTCGACGCACTGGATCAGAACCTACAGGCTAAACTTGCCTAAGCACGTTCAGAACCACTACAGGCGGGTTGATTTCTTCGGGAGTCGACCCGCTTTTTTTTAACCGGCAAATCGCTACCTTCGTTTTTCGCAGTGGATGGTATGCAAGTTCAGATAGACATTGGATTCAGCCAGTTGATGCAGATCGTTAAAGCGCTGCCGCCAACGCAATTGAAGCAACTACGGGTCGCCATTGATGAAGAAATTCAGGCCGAACCAACACCGACGGAAGAAGAAAAACTGTTGTTGGCCTTTCCGGTCGCCACGGAAGATGATCTGCGATTTATTGAAGAGAAACGTCAGCATCTGAATCAATGGCAATAGCCTGCGTTGACACATCGGTGCTGATTGACCATTACCGGGCTACGGATAAGAGTGGTACATTTCTGTTCAAGGCTGCGTCTCTGTACACGTTGCACATTCCGGCTATCGTAACATACGAGGTGTTGCGGGGCGACGCGCAGAAAGATCAATTTTGGAAAGCATACTTCAGCACTAAAATCATATTGCCATTTGATGAGTTGTGCGCCGAACGAGCTGCTACTATCTACGCTGCTCTGAAGCGCGCCAACCAATTAATTGGCGCGGAAGATATATTAATCGCGGCTGTGGCTTTAGTAAATGAACTACCGCTGCTTACGCTGAACGCAAAGCACTTTTCGCGTATCGCTCACTTGAACGTCATTACGCCCGGACAATTGACCGTATAATCTCCAACCCCTTACCTTTTACCTGACAAACATGAAACGAATCCTTTCCCTGCTGATGGTTGGCTTGCTGCTTGCTGTCGGCACGTATGCCAAACCGCCCAAGAAAGCCATGAAAAATGCCGTTGTGCAGCATATTGTCCTGTTCAAATTCAAGCCGGAAACAACGCCCGAAAAGCTGAAGGAAATCCTGACAGCGTTTGAAGCGTTGCCATCAAAAATCAAAGAAATCAAGCGTTTTCAGTGGGGTACGAACAACAGCCCCGAGAACCATGCCCACGGTCTGACGCACGCGTTTATCCTGACGTTTGACTCGGAAAAAGACCGGGATGCGTACTTGCCGCATCCGGCGCACAAGGAGTTTGGAACCATTGTCGGTCCGTGGCTGGCTGATGTCACAGTAGTTGATTTTACCAATCAGGCGAAGTAAACCATAACTGCCTGATGTGAAGGGGGGGCTGGCAATCTAACTATTAGATTGCCAGCCCCCCCTTCTTTTACTACTGACTAGTTAGCCCAAAAAGGCTTAAAGTCCAGCTAATGCGCAATACGCCAAATACAAATATTCTGCTTTAGAATAGTACTTATTGTATTGTGTAAATTTTACACTATATATTTGTTCGCCGAACTGCATCACTTCCTCTTTACGACACATGGATAGTTATTTGAACGGGCATCGGGTGCTGGTCGCTCTGGACTGTATCATCTTCGGATTCGATGGTAAGTCGCTCAAACTGTTGCTGATCAAGCGAAACTTCGAGCCCGAAGTTGGCAAGTGGTCGTTGATGGGCGGGTTTCTCGAAGAAAACGAGGCCTTACAGTCGGCGGCTTCCCGGATTTTGTTTACGCTGACGGGGCTGCACAACAACTATCTGGAGCAACTACAAACGTTCGGTGCTGTCGACCGCGATCCCGTTGAGCGAACCATATCGGTAGTCTACTACGCACTGGTCACGATCGACGATCAGGACCCGGTTACGCTACAGGCCCATAACGCGTCGTGGATCGATCTGGCCGACAAGCCCGCCCTGATCTTCGACCACGATCAGATGGTGGAAACGGCCTTGCGTCAGTTGCGCTACAAAGCAGCCATGTATCCCATTGGCTTTGAATTACTGCCCGAAAAATTTACCGTTCCGCAACTGCACAAACTCTACGAAGCGATCTACGGCGTGCAACTCGACCGGCGTAATTTCAGCCGCAAGGTGATCGCTACCGAACTGCTGCGTGGTACGGGCGAAAAAGACGAAACATCGCTGACCAAGAAAGGACAACTGTACGCGCTCAATACGGAGAAATACCAGGCCTACCTGAACGGCTATGCCACCTTTATGCCCGAGCTGGCTGAACTGGCGAAACCCTAGCAAGTGCCACACGAGTCATCCGGTCAATCGCTGGCCGACTCGGAATAAAAGCGATGCGCTGGCCTGCATCGGTACGATAAGCGAACCACCTAAAACAGTCTAACAGACGCATGTACGTAGTAACCAAGACGGTTGCCCTGCTATTGGCAACTGCCTGCATGACCCTCGCTCAGCCAACGCCCGTGCTCCGGGTTGACATGGCGAAACCCGTTGCGGAGATTCAGCCGACGATGTGGGGGGTATTTTTTGAGGACATCAACTTCGGAGCCGACGGTGGTATTTACGCCGAAATGGTCAAAAATCGCTCGTTCGAGTTTTTCAAGCCGTTGATGGGCTGGAAAGTCGAGGGAAAAAAGCGTACCGAAGGCGACGTGCTGGTACAAAACCGGGGCGATGAGAAAAGCAGCAATCCCCGCTACCTGCGTGTAACCACCAATAACGCAGCTACCGGTGATCTGAGCCTGACTAACGAGGGTTTTCGGGGAATGGGCATCAAAAAAGGATTGCGCTACGACTTTGCCATGCTGTACCGCTACCCGTCGGCTGGTCAGGTAACGATGCGGCTGGACCTGCTCAACGCCAAAAACGAAGTCATTGGCACAGGTACACTGAAGCCTGGTGACGCGACACCGGGACAGTGGCAGAAAGCGCAGGTTAGCTTCACGGCGACGGCCACCGAGCCGAAGGGTAAGCTGCGCATCGGGCTGGAAGGAACGGGCGTGATCGACCTGGATATGATTTCGCTGTTTCCTGAAGATACCTGGAAAGGGCGACCCGGTGGTATGCGGGCCGACATGGTGCAGATGCTGGCCGACCTGAAACCCGGTTTCGTACGCTTTCCCGGTGGCTGTATCGTAGAAGGGCACGATCTGGAACAGCGGTATCAGTGGAAGAAAACGCTTGGGCCGATCGAAGACCGGCAATTACTGATCAACCGTTGGAATTTCGAGTTTGGACACCGCCCGGCCCCCGATTATTTTCAAACGTTCGGACTGGGCTTTCTGGAGTACTTTCAATTGTGTGAAGACATCGGTGCGGCTCCGCTGCCAATACTGAACTGCGGCATGGCCTGTCAGTTCAACACCGCCGAACTGGTACCGATGAGTCAGATCGATCCTTACGTACAGGACGCGCTCGACCTGATCGAGTTTGCCAATGGCGACGTGTCGACGTCGTGGGGAAAAGTACGGGCGGATCTGGGACATCCCAAGCCGTTCAACCTCACGATGATGGGCGTCGGCAACGAAAACTGGGGGCCGCAGTACATCGAGCGACTGGCCGTTTTTCAGAAAGCGATCAAAGCCAAACACCCTGATTTTAAACTCATCTGTAGTTCCGGTACCGATCCCAATGGTGACCGGTTCGACTACCTGAACGGGAAGCTGCGGGCGATGAATGCCGATCTGATCGACGAACACTACTACCGCCGTCCCGACTGGTTTTTGAAGAACGTTGGCCGGTACGATGACTACCCGCGTTCCGGCTCGAAAGTGTTTGCCGGCGAGTGGGCGGCTCAGAGCGACGATATCGCGAAGCCAACCAACAAAAACAACTGGCAATGCGCGCTGTCGGAAGCCGCGTTCATGACGGGGCTGGAGCGTAACGCGGCTGTTGTGCAGATGGCTTCCTACGCCCCGCTGTTTGCCAATGCCGACGCCTGGCAATGGACGCCCGACCTAATCTGGGTCGACAACCTGCACGTGTATGGTACGCCCAACTATTACGTACAGCAACTGTACTCGCGCAACAAAGGCACGAACGTACTGAATCTGACGGAAAACGGACAGGTGCTGGCCGGCAAAGACAGCCTGTATGCGTCGGCAGCCTGGGACAAAGCGACCAGCGAACTAATTCTGAAACTGGTCAACACGTCGGACAAATCCGTAAACCGGACGGTTCAACTTGCCGGAGCCAAAAAGCTGGCTAAAACGGGCACGCTGACGTTGCTGACGAATGACAAGCTGGACGCTGTGAATTCATTCGAGAACGCCACCGCCGTCAGTCCGGTCGACCGGCAGATTCCGGTCGATAGCAATCGGAAAACGGTCGCGCTGACGCTGGCACCCCGGTCGCTATCCGTCGTCCGCATTAAGGTTACGCCCTAAATTTTCTTCGCTCATAGGTTGGTAGTGCAAATGGGGGTGGGGCGTTGCTCCACTCGCTTTTCAACCGCCGACAAACTCCATCACTTCATGAATCATCCTTACGTAATTGGCGTCGATTTCGGGACCGACTCGGTCCGGGCGCTGATCGTCGATACGCAAACCGGTCAGGCGGTTGGTACGCACGTGCATGAGTACGCCCGCTGGAAGCAGGGCCTGTATTGCGATCCGGCTACGTCGCAGTTCCGGCAGCATCCACTCGACTACCTCGAAGGTATCGAGGCAACCATCAAGGGCGCGCTGGCGCAGGCTCCGGCGGAGGTGCGCGGGCAGGTCGTCGGCATTTCGATCGACACAACGGGATCGACACCCGGCCCGGTCGATGAAACGGGACTGCCGCTGGCACTTCGTCCCGATTTCGCCGAGAACCCGAACGGTATGTTTATCCTCTGGAAAGACCATACTGCCAATGCCGAAGCGGAAGAAATCAACAACCTGGCACACCACTGGGATACCGATTACACCAAATATGTCGGCGGTATTTACTCGTCGGAATGGTTCTGGGCCAAGATGCTGCGTACCATTCGCGTCGATGCGGCCGTTCGGGAAAAGGCGTTCTCGTGGATCGAACATTGCGACTGGATTTCGGCGGTGCTGACGGGCAACACGAACCCGCTGACCTTGAAACGATCGCGCTGTGCAGCCGGCCACAAAGCCCTCTGGCATGCCGACTTCGACGGACTACCATCCGAAGAATTCCTGACCAAACTTGATCCGCTGCTGGCTGGTCAGCGCGACCGCTTGTTCCACGACACCTATACTTCCGATCAGGCGATGGGTACGCTGTCGCCGGAATGGGCGGAGAAGCTGGGCCTGTCGCCGGACGTGGTCGTGGGTGTCGGTGCGTTCGACGCGCACATGGGCGCTATCGGAGCCGAGATCGAACCGTACGCATTCGTCCGGATTATCGGTACCTCGACCTGCGATATTCTGATGGCCCCCAACGAAGAGATCGGCCACCGGCTGATTCGCGGTATCTGCGGACAGGTCGATGGGTCGGTAGCACCGGGTATGCTAGGTCTGGAAGCGGGTCAGTCGGCCTTTGGCGATGTCTACGCCTGGTTTGCCCGGCTGATTACTAAGCCCGTTCGCGAGTTGCTGGGCGATGACGCTGCTGATACGATGGCGGCCAAACTGATTCCGCACCTGACCAGACAGGCCGAGCAACTGCCCGTCACACCGACCGATCTGATTGCGCTCGACTGGATCAACGGCCGCCGTACGCCTGATGCCAACCATACGCTGAAATCAGCCATTGCCGGGCTGAACCTGGGTACCGATGCCCCCCGCGTGTTCAAGGCGCTGGTGGAAGCCACGGCCTTCGGCTCGCGCAGTATCGTTGACCGCTTTATCGAAGAAGGTGTCCCCATTAAGAAGGTGATCGCCATTGGTGGTGTCGCCAAGAAATCGGTGTTCGTGATGCAAACGCTGGCCGACGTATTGAATAAACCCATTCAGGTCGCGCAGGCCGATCAGGCGTGTGCGCTGGGTGCGGCTATGTGTGCTGCCGTTGCCGCTGGCGTGCACCCGACAATGGAAGCCGCTCAACAGGCGATGGGTTCCGGCTTCGACGCTGAATACCATCCCCGCCCGGAGCTGGTACCCATCTACGAGACGCTGTATCAGCGTTACCGGAAACTGGGTGGCTTTGTGGAAGGGGAATTCGCGAAAAACACTGAGTTCGTTAGTGCCTAAACTTTACCGCACCAGTGGATTACCCCCAACCCCCTGAAGGGGGCTTAGACCGCAAGTAAGCGCAGCCCCCTTCAGGGGGTTGGGGGTACCAGCAAAGAATTTAGAGCGGATCATCAAAAAATCATTCTACAACCGAATACAATGCTTGATTTAAAACAGTACGAAGTCTGGTTCGTAACGGGCAGTCAGCACCTTTACGGCGACGAAACCCTGCGGCAGGTGGCCGACCACTCGACGCAGATCGCGCAATTCCTGAACAACAACGCGGCTGTGCCGGTACGGGTCGTTTTCAAACCGACCGTTACCCGGCCCGACGAGATTTACGCCATTTGTCAGGAAGCGAACGTAGCGCCGAATTGCGTTGGTGTGATTGCCTGGATGCACACATTCTCGCCCGCTAAAATGTGGATTCGGGGCCTTACCATCCTGAAAAAGCCGCTGTTACACCTGCACACACAGTTCAACCGCGACATTCCCTGGTCCGACATCGACATGGACTTTATGAACCTCAACCAATCGGCGCATGGCGACCGGGAGTTTGGGTTTATGGTCTCGCGGATGCGAATGAATCGGAAAGTCGTTGTCGGCTACTGGCAGGACGAAACCGTACTGGCGCAAATCGGTGCCTGGACACGCGTAGCGGTGGCGGGTTACGAACTGAAAACATTGAAAGTAGCTCGCTTCGGCGATAACATGCGGCAGGTAGCTGTCACCGAAGGCGACAAGGTTGCCGCTGAAATGACCTTCGGTATGTCGGTTAACACCTATGGCATCGGCGATCTGGTGGCGGTTATCAACCAAATGGCCGACGCCGATGTGGATAAACTCGTGCAGGAGTACGCAGATACGTACACGCTGATGGACTCGCTGGTACGCGGTGGGGCGCAGCACGAATCCCTGCGCGATGCCGCCCGTATCGAATTGGGGCTGCGCGCCTTCCTGACCGATGGTGGTTTCAGCGCGTTCACCGACACCTTCGAGGACCTGCACGGGATGAAGCAACTGCCCGGTATCGCGTCGCAGCGCCTGATGGCTGATGGCTTCGGTTTCGCTGGCGAAGGCGACTGGAAAACGTCGGCGATGGTTCGTACGATGAAGGTAATGGCGGCTGGTCTGCCGGGCGGTAACTCGTTCATGGAAGATTACACCTACCATTTCGATCCGTCGAACCCGCTCGTGCTTGGGTCGCACATGCTGGAGATCTGCCCCTCGATCGCGGCTGGGAAGCCGACCTGCGAAATCCATCCGCTGGGTATTGGTGGCAAAGAAGATCCCGTCCGGCTGGTGTTCAACGCGGGCGCGGGTCCGGCAATCAACGTGTCGCTGGTCGACATGGGTAATCGCTTCCGACTGATCGTCAACGAGGTTGAAGCCGTCGAGGTCGCGCAGGCGCTGCCCAAACTGCCTGTGGCCCGTGCGCTCTGGAAGCCCATGCCCGACATGGTAACCGGCTGTGCCGCCTGGATTTACGCGGGTGGCGCGCACCATACCGTGTACAGCCAGAACCTGACGACCGAACACGTCGAAGACTTCGCCGAGCTGTTTGGCGTCGAGCTGGTCGTGATCGACAAAAACACCACCCTGCGTCAACTCAAAAACGAGCTGCGTTGGAGTGAGGTAGCGTATAAATAGACTGATTGAGTGTTAGAATGATTGAATGGAAAAGTGTCTTGACAACCTATTCAATCATTCTGTCATTCAATCACTCGATCCTTCCAACCTTCCCGAACTATGAAAAAACTGTTTATCACGCTATGGGTTGCTTCCCTCGCCATGCCCACCTTGGCGCAGAACAAGGCGACGGTCAACGCTGAGGGGGCCACGGTGACCATCAACCGGCATATCTACGGCCATTTTGCCGAACACCTGGGTCGTTGCATCTACGGCGGGTTTTACGTTGGCGACAACAATAAGACCATCCCGAACAAAAACGGGGTACGGCTCGACGTGGTCGACGCGCTGAAGAAGATGAAAATTCCGAATCTGCGGTGGCCGGGCGGCTGCTTCGCCGATACCTATCACTGGAAAGACGGTATCGGTCCGAAGGCGAAACGCCCGAAGATCGTGAATACCTGGTGGGGGGGCGTTACGGAAGATAACAGCTTCGGTACGCACGACTTCCTGAATATGTGCGAGCTGCTGGGCACCGAGCCGTACCTGGCGGGTAACGTCGGGAGTGGTACCGTGCAGGACCTCAGCGAATGGGTGCAGTACGTCAACTTCCCCAGCAATAGTCCGATGTCGAACCTGCGGCAACAGAACGGTCGCCAGAAACCCTGGAACGTGAAATTCTGGGGTGTCGGCAACGAAGCCTGGGGCTGCGGAGGAAACATGAAGCCTGACTACTACGCCAACATCTACCGGCAGTACAGCACGTTCATGAACAGTCAGGTCGGTACCGAAAAGATCTTCCGCATCGCGTCGGGGGCCAGCTCCGACGATTTCAACTGGACCGAAACGCTGATGAAGAACATTCCCGGCAGCATGGTCGAAGGGGTCGCGCTGCACCACTACTCGGTATTCGGCTGGGGCGAAAATGCAAAGGGCTCGGCCACGGAATTTACCGAAACCGACTACGCCCACACGATGAACGAAGCCCTGAAAATGGACGAGTTCGTGCAGAAGCATTCCGACATCATGGACAAGTACGACCCGAAGAAAAAGGTCGCGCTGGTCGTCGACGAGTGGGGGGCGTGGTACAACGTCGAGCCGGGTACGAATCCGGGTTTTCTCTTTCAGCAGAACACCATGCGCGATGCCGTACTGGCGGGGGCTACGCTCAATATTTTCCACAAGCACGCCGAACGGGTTCGGATGGCGAATCTGGCGCAGGCGATCAACGTACTACAAGCCGTTATCCTGACTGATGGGCCGAAGATGCTGCTGACGCCGACCTATCACGTGCTGGAGATGTACAACGTCCACCAGGATGCGACGATGCTGCCCGTCGACGTGAAAGCGGACGAATACAAAGTGGGTGAGTACAAACTCCCCGCCGTATCGGTTTCGGCCTCGCGCGACAAAGCCGGAAAAACACACATCTCGCTGGTCAACATCGACGCGGGTAAGCCGCAGACGATCACGGTAAACCTGAAAGGCATCAGCGCGAAAAGCGTATCGGGCCGGATTCTGACGTCGGCTAAAGTGCAGGACTATAACACCTTCGCCCAGCCGAACAAAGTGAAACCCGCGCCTTTCTCCGGTGCCAAACTCACCGGCGACGAACTAACGGTTACGCTGCCCCCGGTGTCGGTGGTGGTGTTGGAAATGTAGAATGACAGAGTGATTGAATAAGCTGACGCGCAATTGAACTGATGCATACTTAATCATTCTATCACTCATTCATTCTATCACTCAATCATTGAACCATGTACAAAGATCTCCAAGACGAATGCTACGAGGCTAACATGCAGCTGCCCGAGTTGGGGCTGGTGCTGTTTACGTTTGGTAACGTCAGCGCTGTCGATCGCGACAAAGCCGTATTTGCCATTAAGCCCAGCGGGGTGCCGTACGCCCTGCTCAAACCCGAAGACATCGTTATCTGCGACTACGACGCGAAGATCGTTGCCGGTACCATGCGCCCTTCGTCGGATACGAAAACGCATGCGCTTTTGTATAAAACCTGGGACGACATTGGCGGTATCACGCACACGCACAGCACCTATGCCGTGGCCTGGGCGCAAGCGGGTATGGACATCCCCATCTTCGGAACGACCCACGCCGACCACACCCACCAGGATATTCCCTGTGCCCCGGTACTGACCGATGCGATGATTCAGGGCGACTATGAGCACGAAACCGGCAACCAGATTTTCGACGTGTTCCGGGAAAAAGGACTGTCGCACAAGGAAGTCGAGATGGTGCTGCTGCAAAATCACGGTCCGTTCACCTGGGGGAAAACGGCTGAGAAATCGGTCTACAACGCGGCCGTGCTGGAAGAAGTAGCCCGCATGGCGTACATGACGCTGGCGATCAACCCCGAGACGCCCCGCATCAAAGACACGCTGCGGATGAAGCACTACGAGCGTAAGCACGGCAAAGACGCCTATTACGGACAGGGCTGCTAATGAGCCACACCGTCGACCATTCCTAAACCTTTCTTTATGAAACTCGGACTCGAAACTATCGACTACATCATTTTTGGGGTCTACTTCGTCATTGTCGCTTCCTACGGGTACTGGGTGTACCGCAACAAAGGCAAGCAGACCGCCGATAGTAAAGACTTCTTTCTGGCTGAAGGCTCGCTGACCTGGTGGGCCATCGGTGCATCGATCATCGCGTCGAATATCTCGGCTGAGCAGTTTATCGGTATGTCGGGGCAGGCGTTCCAACTGGGGCTGGCCATCTCGGTATACGAACTGGTGGGTGGCCTGTCGCTGGTAATCATCGCGGTGTATTTTCTGCCGATGTACATCCGCAACAAGATTTATACCATGCCGCAGTTCCTCGAAATTCGGTACGACAAGCGGCTGGCGACGATCATGGCCGTGTTCTGGCTCTTCCTCTACATTCTCGTCAACCTCACCTCAATCATTTACCTAGGGGCGCTGAGCCTGGAGAAAATGACCGGCTTCAATTTCATGGCCTGCGCGATTTTCCTGACTGTCTTCGCCGTGTTCATCACACTGGGTGGTATGAAAGTGATCGGTTATACCGACGTGATTCAGGTGGTCTGTCTGGTCGTCGGTGGGCTGGCGACGACCTATCTGGCGCTGAACCTGCTATCGGACAAAGTCGGTACGGGAGCGGGCTTGTTTGAGGGGCTGAGTCTGCTGCGGGAAAAAGCCGATCACCACATGCACATGATCTTTGCTAAAGGCGAATACTTCGTACACGACGGACGTGGTGGCAAGATCGACGCATACAATCAACTGCCGGGTTTGTGGATGTTTATCATCGGCGGGCAGTGGATCGTGAACTTTAATTACTTCGGCTGTAACCAGTACATGATTCAGCGGGCGCTGGGTGCCGATCTGCCGACGGCGCGTAACGGCGTTTTGTTTGCCGCGTTTTTGAAAATCATGATGCCGTTTATCGTGGTACTGCCGGGGCTGGCGGCTTATGTGCTGTTCCAGGAGAATGCGGATATGGCTATCGTGCAGGGCATTACGGACAACAATATCGTCAAGCCCGATAATGCCTACCCCGTACTGCTCAACATCCTGCCGACGGGCTTGAAAGGCTTATCGTTTGCGGCCCTGACGGCCGCTATCGTGGCATCGCTGGCCGGGAAAGCCAACAGTATCTCGACGATCTACATGCTCGACATTCACCAGAAGTTTTTCAACCCGAACATGACCGAGAAACAGACTGTGTGGCTGGGTCGGGTGGCGATCGTTGTGTCGTTCATCATCGCACTGGCAATCAGTCCGTTCCTGAAGAATTTCGGGCAGGGCTTCGAATACATTCAGGAGTATACCGGCTTCATCTCGCCGGGTATCCTGTGTATCTTCCTGCTGGGCATGTTCTGGAAACGGGCAACGGCAAGTGGTGCCCTGGTTGCCGCGCTGTTGAGTATTCCGTTGTCGACGTTCTTCAAGTACGAATACCCCGACATCCCGTTCCTGAACCGGATGGGTATTGTGTTCTGGATATGCGTTGCCGTTCACGTACTGATTAGCCTGCTTAGCGCAAAAGGAGCCGAAAGTCCGAAAGCATTCACCGTCAACAGCGAGTGGTTCCGTACAAATTCCTCGTTCCGACTGGGGGCCGTAGCCGTTTGTGTGCTACTGGCGACGGTCTACATTTTCTTCTGGTAAGTAACCCGCACCAATAAGCGAAGGCCCCCGTTCTGACTAACTCTGGTCAGAACGGGGGCCTTCGTTGTTAGGGCTTATTTTAACGCCAACTTTTGTCATCCCGACGGAGGAGGGATGACAAAAACAGTACTATTTTACCGGTTCAGCCGCAGGCGTTCCTTCCAGCAGGCCTTTGCGCCGGAGAATGGCGTCGGTAAATTTCAGATCCTGCTCGCTGTTGAAGATGCTGTACGGCAGGTACAAAAACTGCGCTTTGGCCAGTCCTTTCGTAACCGTTTTGGCTATCCAGCTTGCTTTGACGTTGCGGGTTGCTTCGGCGTTGTCGAGATACAGGATGTAAGCTTCCTTGTCTTTGTTGACGCTGCTGATCTGATCCCATTTCAGGATGCCGCCTTCTTTGGCATTGATACGCATCAGAATCTGCCGGCTGTCGATTTCGTAGACGTATTTCTGAAACAGGGCTTTGCTCTGCTCCATCTGTGCGATACCGGTGATCTGCACGGCCCAGAACAGCACGTACAACACGGTTAACAGAAAAATAACGATGGCGGGCCAGTAATGATCGAACGTACCGGTGGCGTATAGCGCGATGTTGAGAATAATCAGCGCGAGTGGAATCAGGCCAAACTTCCAGTTGTCGCGCAGCCACTGCTTTAGGGCTAGATTAATGTACGTTTTTTGATCTAGAGCGTATTTTCTGGTCTTAACAATCATACCTGTGGTAAAATAAAGACAAAGATACGCAACCGGCGTCGGTTGTAGAGTTGTAGGGTTGCATAGTTATAAAGTTGTAAAGTCGTAAAGTTGCTGCCGTCGGATGGACTGACGCGCCAGCCAACTCGACAACTTCATAACTTTACCACTTTACAACTTTATACAGAATGGAAACTGCCCAGCCCACGCTGATCTTGACCGCCGAACAAATTCGCCAGAAGATCCGGCGTATTGCTTTTCAGATCTACGAAAACAACGTCGACGAGTCGGCGCTGCTCTTGGCCGGTATCACTGGTGAAGGATTTATGATGGCACAGGCGCTGGCCGGCGTACTGCGGGAAATCGCACCGTTCGCCGTCGATCTGATCGAACTGAAACTCGACAAAACGCAACTCAGTCAGACGCCGGTACAGACCGATCGACCTGCCGATGCGTTCACCGACAAAGTGATTATTCTGATTGACGACGTCATTTATACAGGCCGGACGCTTGCCTTCAGCCTGCAACCGTTCTTACAGGTACCAGTCCGCAAACTACAGGTCGCCGTACTGATCGACCGGAACCATCCGCGTTATCCCGTAGCCGCCGACTATAAAGGCTACGAACTCAGCACGACACTCACCGAACACGTCGACGTCGTTCTCAGCAATGACGATCGAATGGGGGTATACTTGCGGTAGAAGAGAAGGAAGAAAGAGAAAAGACGTAAGAAGAAAGACGCTGACGCAAATCAATCTTTCTTCTTACGTCTTTTCTCTTTCTTCTAAAAAAAACCTTTCCCCAGACACAGACCTGGGAATGTTACAGGAGATACGAGACGAAAGAGGAGAGATAAAAGAAGAAAGATTTCCGTAGTGGCAGTCTTTCTTCTTTTATCTCTCCTCTTTCGTCTAAAAAAAATTTACCCCTTCGTCGTACGAATCAGGCTGATGCCGGCGAAGAACAGCACACCGCCCAGAATCAGGTAAACGAAAGACGCCTGCGCGACGCCACCTTTGGTGAAGTCGATGCCGCCGTAGATCAGACCGACAAGGCCGACCAGGGTTAAAATGAAGCCGATTATGCTTTTGGGAGTCATTGTGGTAGAATTAGTTGGTGAATGCCAGGTTTTGACTCACAACTAATTCCCGTTCAGAGTGTCCCGGAAAATTTAGTAAGCAGTCAGCCCGGCTATTCCAGCAGCACCATAATGTCCTCTCGTGTCAGCGACTTGATAAAGTTCTCTTCGGTCGTAATCAGGCTACCCGCCAGTTGCTGCTTGGCCCGTTGTAACGCCAGAATTTTCTCCTCGACGGTATCCTTCGCGATGAACTTGTACGTGAACACCGGCTTCTGCTGCCCAATCCGGTGCGCCCGGTCAACGGCCTGCGCTTCGATGGCGGGGTTCCACCAGGGGTCAAGAATAAAGACGTAGTCGGCCGCAGTCAGGTTGTGGCCCAGTCCGCCCGCTTTGAGCGAGATCAGAAATAGCTTGACCGAATCGTCGGTCTGGAACAACTCGACCTGACTTTGCCGGTCAGTCGTCGATCCGTCGAGGTAAGCGAATTTGATGCCCTTCTCCTTCAGGTACTGCCGTACCACGTTCAGGTGCTTGATGAACTGACTGAACACCAGTACCTTGTGGTTTTCGGTCATCGCGCTTTCCAGCCGCATCAGCACGTCCGACAGCTTACCCGAATCTCCCTCGTACTCGTCGTTGACCATGCGCGGGTGGTTGGCGATTTGCCGCAGCTTGGTCAGGCCCTGTAGCACGACCATCTGCGAACGCGCCATGCCTTCTTCCTCGATGCGTTCCAGAATCAGGTTGCGGTAATACGACTTGGCTTCTTCGTACTGCTCGGCTTGTGCTTCGGTCATGTCGCAGAACAGCACGTTCTCCACCTTTTCGGGCAGGTCGGTCGCCACCTGACTCTTATTGCGACGAAGCAGAAAGGGCTTGATGAGCGCGTACAGCCGGGTAATTTTTGCCTCGTCGTGTCGCTTCTCGATCGGAATCTGAAACTCGTTCCGGAAAAAGGACTGGCTACCCAGCAGACCCGGGTTGATGAACGTCATCTGTGCCCAGAGGTCCATCGTACTATTTTCCAGCGGTGTACCCGTCAAAATCAGCCGGTGAGCCGCGTTGAGGTGCATCACTGCCTTCGTGATGTGCGACGATGGGTTTTTGATCGCCTGCGACTCATCGAGAATGATGTAGTGAAAGCGGTAGTCACTTAGTAAATCGATGTCGATTCGTACGATACCGTATGAGGTCAGGATCAGATCGTAGCCGTCGAACTGCGCCGTGTTTTTGTCGCGGTAGGTACCCGTGTAGACCAGCACGCGCAGGTCGGGGGTGAATTTACGGGCTTCAAGTTCCCAGTTATACAGCAGCGACGTCGGCATGACCAGCAGCGACGGCTGGGTAGCACCGGCTTCTTTCTGCCCCTGCAACATCGCCAGCGTCATAACCGTTTTGCCCAGCCCCATGTCGTCGGCCAGGCAACCGCCGAAGCGATACTGCCGCAGGAAGTTCATCCAGTTGTAGCCGGCCTGCTGGTAGGGGCGGAGGGTGCCACCGAAGCCGCCGGGCAACGGAAACGATTCGATTTCCTGAAAATCGCGCAGTCGTTCGAGTTTGTGGCTCATCACGGCCGTGGCGAGGTTGTCGCGTTCGAGTTCCTGTACCAGCGCGAGGTGATGCTTGCGCAGCATCAGCCGGTCCAGCATCAGCCCGTCGATACCGTCGGGGTGCTCCAGAAAACCGAATAACTCGGAGAAGCGCGTAAACCACGCTTCGGGAATGACCGCTATTTCGCCGTTGGGCAGTGTAAATTCCTGCTTCTTATCGAGAATCAGTGAGCGCAGTTTGATGAACGGAATCTCGAACTCCCCGAAGCGGACGTTGGCGTAAATATCGAACCAGTCGCGCCCTTCCTCGATCGACACGTCGATGCTCGAATAGCCGAGGAAGTAACGCTTATTGTCCTGATTGTGCTGCTGCACCAGAAAGCCCGCGTCGCTTAGCTGATTGCTGTGGGTATTGAGCCAGTCGAACGCTTCGGACTTGGGCAGAACGAGTCGCCCGTGCCGGATGTCGAGCCCGATTTCGCGGAGGAACGTCAGCTTCTGCCGTTCCAATCGCTGATCGCGCCGAACCCGGTGGAAGATATAATCGTCGCCCTTCTTTTCCAGATTGACGTTGGCCGACGTGCTGAAGCTATCGAAGCGGAACGCAAAATCACCGTACTGAAACGACAGGTCGAAGGCGATACGCTGACAGGCGTCTTCGTCGCTATCACCACCGTCGGTAAACAGCCCTGTCGCTACCGTCCGGCTCGACGCGACCATTTCCGAGATCGTCAGAACCGGCACCAGTTCGAGGGATTCCTGCCGAATTTCAAACCCCTTGGCGTATACGTCGTAGGAGGCAATTAGCGGAGACACAAACCGTTCGTAGTACTGCTGCTCAATATTGCGCGGCACAACGATATGGTTCTTGTTGAAGAAAGGCCGGAGTTTACGCCCATCGACATTCTTGCTGAAATGATACAACTGGTTGCCCACCATCATGTAAGCGGGTTCGTCGCAGATCATCAGCGCGTTTTTGAATTGAAACTCAATCCGGCGCGTCTCGCGTGACCCGTCGGGGTTGGTCCCACCCGTTGGGTAGCGGATTATCGGGAAATAGTGGGTAGCGTCGGCTTTGCGGTCGAAGTGAAAATGGACCCTGGCGGATTCCGGCATCCAGTTAATCAACTCACCGGCCGGGTTACCGTCGTTGCCCATGATGTAAAAGGGCCGCCCCTTCAGCAGGGCCATTATTTTGGGTTTGATGGTCTCAAGATAGCCGCTGATGGCTTCCTGCACCACTTTATCCCCCTTGTTGGTGTCGTATAGCTTCAGAAAGAAATCGACCGTGGGCAGCTTACGGGTATTGTATTTCTTGACGATACAATCCTGCTGAATGCTCTCGATAAGCCGAACCAACTCGAAGTCGATCTCATCCAGACCATGCGCGAACTCGCCGACGTTCTGCGTCGACAGTGTCTGATTGAGCAGCGTTAGTTCGCCCCGGCTATTCCGCTGCACAACGAACGCTTCCACAAGATAGCCCAGAAACTCGTGCTCAAGCAGGGAGTAGACGATCTGAAAAGGTTGAGTAGGCGAAACTTTCATGCCGACAGACGATCAGCCCGGCACCCGTCAGTCTGACGTTCGGGGCCGGGTAAGGGTTAAACTAGAGAGATAGATTGATGAAAATGAGCTAGTCAGATTAGTTTCCTAAGCAGCTCATTATGAGTTTGTTGAGTGAAATTTAGTAAGGCTACTAGCGCCAAATATACAAATAGAAACAAAAAAGCCAAGTGCCTTTAAATAGTATAGTCGCAAAGAGGTGACTTACGCAAATGACCAGGATCGTAACAGACGGTGACGGGCCACAAGAAACCGATGCACATGGATGGACTCCAGAAGCGGTCAGGCGTGTATACGAACTGCTGGCGTTGGCTCAGGCTCGATCAAAGTAGGTATGCTGTCACTAGACACATCTATGTAAAGTATACGAATGTTTATAATTTGGCACGAATGGTTATCAATGTTGGTATTTAGTATATAAATGTATTGAAAAGAAAATTATTTTTTAATGATGAGCCTATTATAGTATATTAATCATATAGTCTTACTCACGAAAAATATAAAGTTATGAACTACGCAATGGCCTGACAAATAGATACTTATCAACGGGGAGGGTTATTGGCTAGCCAGTCATAGCTGACATATGATGACAACTACGAAGGGATGGTACAGGGATACGATCATCATTACAACGTATAGCGGGGGAGGTATTAACAGTCTGGCATTTTGTTTGCCTTTGGCAAAATAAATAAAGTACATGGTACAGCTATGTGCTATCTGTAAATCATACCATCGTATAACCATGATGAATAACTACCAATCGCGACGTGCTACGTTCGCTACAATGTGGATAACCAGCCTGTTCTGGCTGCTGTCCGCTGTAGCCTGGGCAGGCAGCCCACCTGGAAACCCACCCGGCCGAACGGGGGCACCCAACGCCCTGTCGATCGGGAACCGGCTTTTTCAGGATTACAATCGGAACGGTATTCAGGACGCCACGGACCCGGGTATTGCAAACGTGCCGGTGTATCTGTATGAAAATGGGGTGCTGCGCGGATCAACGACGTCGGCCGCCGACGGATCGTACCAGTTTAGCAGTACAAACGTGACGAACGGGCTAAAAGCGAGTACGGCATATGAAGTACGGGTTCTCCGGTCCGATTTCCCGTCGGGCATGTCACTGACCAGACAGAACGTCAATGGTAATGCAAACGACGCGACCGATAGTGATGCGCAACTGGTCGGTAATCTGGCCGTTATCAGCGTGACCACTTCGGGCAGCGATCAGGCCAGCAATAACAATGACTTTGGCTTCTCAGCCGGTGATCCTGATTTAAGCATCACCAAAACAAGCAATGTTTCGTCCGTAACCTTAGGCAGCAACGTAAGCTTCACCATCCAGGTAACTAACGTAGCGGCCAATGCCACCGACGTAGCCACCGGCGTAACCGTAAAAGATACGCTCGACCTTGGCTTAACCTACGTATCATCTTCACCGGCCGCCACCGTTAGTACGGTTGGTAGCGGCAGTGCAACACAAACCGTGCTGACTTGGTCACTGGGGACTATCTCGGGGGCTAATTCATCGAGTACCGTAACTGTAACGGCGACCGCGAACGCTGAAGGAGTACTGTTTAACACAGCCTATGTAACGGCAGACCCATCGAGCGGACTGCCTGAGTTCAATGTAAGCAATAACGTGAGCCGGGCCTGCGTAACGGTGCCGGTGAAACTTTGTGCTGGCGAAGGGTACGTAGCCTCGATCCCCGCCAGCTTCAGCAACGTAACCTGGTATCGTGGGAACACGCAGGTAGCGACCGGCAACAGCTACACCATTACCCAGGCAGGTAGTTACAGCTATACGGCTTCTGGTACCGGTGGTTGCGGAGCCAGCAGCTGCTGCCCGATTGTCGTTGAAGACGGCGTTATTCCAACGTTGGCGATCACACCCAGTAACCCGGCTATTTGCGCCGGTACTTCGGTTAGCCTGACAGCCAGTGCAACTGGAGTCGGTAGTTCGGCTGGTACGATGACATGGAGCGACGGTACCACGGTGGCGGCTAACACGAGCACTATCGTCAGGACGCCTGTCAGTACGACCGCTTATTCGGTAACGTTCACGTCGTCGGAATACGGAACCTGTTCGGCATCGACCAGCACAACGGTAACAGTGAACCCCAACCCGGTCGTAACGCTGACCAGCGCGACGATCTGCGCGGGTACGACCGCCACCTTATCAGCCAGTGTGGCAGCTGCTGGTACGTACACCTATGCCTTCTCATCGGGCCTGACGCCAACGGCACCGGGCAGCGCATCGGCGACGACGGCTGCACTGACTACAGCGGGTACTTTCCCCTACAGTGTGACCGCTACGAGCGCCGAGGGTTGCTCATCAACAGCTACGGCTAGCGTAACGGTAAATCCGAACCCAGTGGTGACCCTGACCAGCGCGACAATCTGCGCGGGTACGACCGCCACCTTATCGGCTAGTGTGGCCGCAGCGGGCACGTATACCTACGCCTTCTCAACGGGCCTGACACCAACGGCTGCCGGTAGCGCCGATGCGACGACGGGTGTGCTGAGTGCAACGGGTACGACGACGTACAGCGTGACAGCGATAAGCGCTGAAGGTTGTTCGAGCACCGCCGTTGCTAGCGTAACGGTTGATCCAAATCCGGTAGCAACGATCACGGCAAGCAGCCTGACCGCCTGTCAGGGTACAAACATCCTGCTGACATCTACTGGTGGTAACACGTTCAGTTGGTCGACGGGCGAAACGACGGCCAGCATCAGCGTAACGGTAAGCGGTACCTACTCCGTAACGGTGGGTAACGCGACGACGGGCTGTACGAGCACGACCAACGTAACCGTAACGGTTCTGCCGACACCCGTACTGGCGGTGACCACCTCGGCCCCATCGGCTACGCTCTGCGCTGGTGTGTCGACGACGCTAACGGTAAGCGGATGCAGCGGTAACGTCGTCTGGTCGACGGGCGACACGGGTGCTTCGCTGCTGGTTCAGCCGCTCGTAACGACGACTTACTCGCTGACCTGTACACTGTCGACAGGCTGCTCGGCTACCACGGCTGTAACGGTAAATGTCAACGAAGCGCCAGCTTACGACGATCCGGCAACGGTAACGGCGGCTACCTGTGCGGGTGCTACGGCGAACAATGATGCTAGAATTGCCTTCGCTACACTGCGCAATACAGCTAAAGCGGCTTACTCGATGGGTACGACCTACACCGGTCCTGACTTCAACGGCGCAACGGCCGTTAGTAGCAACAGCATCACGTTTAGCGGTCTGGCTAATCCGAATACACGACAGGCTTACACCGTCCGCCTGTACAGCGCGGGTGGTAGCTGCTTCACCGATGTGGTGGTGTACCTCAACCCTGCCCAGTGTATTTGCCCGACGCCGAAGTGCGTACCGGTCGTGATTCGGAAAACACGCTAATGACACTGCCCACGCTAATGGGTATGTAGAGTGACATAGAGAGAGACTATGCAAACAGAAAACCCCGGCGACATTGTTGCCGGGGTTTTTGTTTACACTGCTACCCGAACAGACAGGCGAGTGGGTAAGTCGGACAGGAACATTTCTTTCATACGTAGTTTGTTCGGATAGGTTAGCCTGCTGTAAACAGCACACCTACCAACTGTCCATTGACCTTATGCGCCGACTGTTCGTTCTACTGATTCTGTTCACTATCGGCTGTCAGTCGCGGGAGGGGGGGAAGCCGCGCGCGCTTGTGTTCTGGTGTTCGAATAACGGCGGGGAAATACAGTTTGCCAGGGAATTCGTCGAACGATGGCAACGTACCCGTCCCGACAAGCCGCTCCGCTACCAGCCTATCCCGGAAGGACAGTCGAGTGAGGAGATCATTCTGGCGTCGGTGGTGGGCAAGACTACGCCCGACATCTACGCGAATATGTGGC
Organism: Spirosoma oryzae; assembly: GCF_003002825.1. GTDB lineage: Bacteria > Bacteroidota > Bacteroidia > Cytophagales > Spirosomataceae > Spirosoma > Spirosoma oryzae. Next base: position 214,178 of record NZ_PVTE01000005.1, read on the forward strand.
AGGGGAGTGTGGAACTGTACGCCAAGGCGGGTGTGCTGGTGCCCCTCGACACGATTGCCGATTTTCGGTCGTTCATCCGGGCGCGTTGCGACAGTGCTATGATTCGGGAAATCACCTCATCCGATGGGCATATCTACCAGGTGCCGTGGAAGGTCAATCCGATCATGACGCTCTGCAATACGGGTGAACTGACGCCCAACACCACTACGGGCCCGCCTTATGACTACAGCGGCTACCTGCGGGCCGGGCAGCATGTACAAACGCGGGATGCGAACGGTTACGTCAACCGGTGGCTGGGATATACCGAGGTGAAGGCAATCTGGTACCAGCGGCTGTTCAATTTTTACCCGCTCTACCTGGCTGCATCCAATGGCGCTCCATTACTCACGCAACGACCGGGACAGCCACCCAAAGCGGCTTTCAACAATGCCGCTGCCGTACAGGTGTTTCGCTTTTTACAGACGTTGTACCGCAACAATTACTTTGCCCGCGAACGACTCTCAGCCACGCGCGACCCCTTCATCGACCAGCGCATCGTAACGCAGTTCACAGGCCCGTGGCAGCTTAGCTACCTCGACAAGTTTGGCGGGGCTGACCTGCGGTACGCGTTCTACCCGATGCCCGTGCCCGACAATCATAAGGGGCCGATCTACACGTACGGCGACCCGAAGAATATCGTCATTTTCAACACCTGCCCTGACCCGACAGCGGCTTGGGCATTCGTCAAAACGCTGGTCGATAAACCCGGTGACCTCCGGCTGATGGAGCTGACGGGGCAGTTTCCGCGTCGGCAGCAACTCGACACTGATCCGTATTTTACCCCGTTTCTGGCGAAGAATCCACGCATGGCCCCGCTGGCCCGGCAAACCCGCTACATCCGTGGAGTCGATAACAGCGAAGTCATCGTGGAAGTGTTCGACATCATCTCGCAGGAGTACGAAGCCTGCGTCATCTTTGGCAAGAAAACACCCGAAGCCGCCATCGCCGATGCCGCCCGCGCGGTGGATGTGCTGCTAATGACTGAATGATAGAATGATTGAGTGATTGAGTGGGCGGTCCGCCGTCGCGGTGAATATGATGCGCCAGCCCATTCAATAATTCCGTCATTCCATCATTCAATAAACGTACCTATGAAAAAACTGACCCCATACCTGCTCGTGTCGCCGTATGTCCTGCACTTCGCGGTGTTTGTGGCGTTTCCGGTGGTGTTTTCGATTGTGCTGACCTTCCACCGGTGGAATATTATCTCACCCATGGAATACATTGGGCTGGGTAATTACGAGCGACTGCTGCACGACCGGCTGTTCTGGCAGGCGGTCTGGAACACGATCCGGTTTCTGCTGGTGCATATCCCGTTACAGATTGTCGTGGCGCTGGGCCTGGCTGAACTGCTGAACCGGACTGTGCGGGGCGCGTCCTTTTTTCGGGGGGCGTTCTTTCTGCCCGTTATCGTGTCGGGCGTTGTCGTAACGATCTTGTGGCAGCAACTGCTCGGCTTCAATGCCGGCCTTATCAACCGGATGCTGACGAGCCTGCACCTGCCGCGCGTTGCCTGGCTCGACGATCCCGCCATTGTCATGTATTCGATCGCGATGATGGCAACCTGGAAGAATGTCGGACTGTACGTGATTCTGTTTCTGGTCGGCCTGCAATCCGTGCCGGAGCAGTACTACGAAGCGGCTGACCTGGAAGGGGCAACGACCTGGCAGAAGTTCCGGTATATCACGCTGCCGATCATCAACCCCACGCTGTTCACCGTCGTCGTGCTGTCGACGATCAGCGGCTTTTCCCTGTTCATCGAACCCTACATCATGACCGAGGGCGGTCCGTTGAACAGTACCTTGTCGGCGGTAATGTACATTTACAAGCAGGCGTTTCAATATTACCACATGGGTTATTCGGCAACGCTCGGCTTCTGTTTCGCCCTGATCATTCTGTTCGTCGTCATCATCCAGCGCCGGTATGTCGAGCAGGAAAATTGATCGGTTTACGGTACACGATTTTCGGTTTACGGTATTCGGTTTTCAGTTCTCGGCGGCCGGTGTACGAGGAGGGCGTCATGCAACTCACAGGTGTGTTGCCGAACTTACCTGCCGGATACAGATCTATGGAGACACAGATCGAGGTAGAAGCGTAATTTTTAGAGTCAACAACCCACTACGACAAACCGTAAACTGAAAACCGAATACCATAAACCGACATGAAATACTTCCTCCTCGCGCTGGCTGCACTGACGTTTGTGTATCCGTTTATCTGGATGTTGAGCGCGTCGCTGTCGGCGGAAAGTGGTCTGGGTGACCTGACGCTACTGCCGGAGCAGTTTACGTGGAACAACTACGTGACCGTTTTTACCAAAATACCGCTGGGTCGTGCCTTCCTGAATAGTGCCTTCGTCGCCATCATAACGACGGGACTTGTACTGATAACGGGGGCCATGGTGGGCTATGCGCTGGCCCGGTACGAATTCGTGGGGCGCGACTGGATTTTCTACGCGATCATTTTTACCATGACGCTACCGTTTCAGATTACGCTGATCCCGAATTACATCACGATGGTACGGCTGGGCTGGATCGATACGTATCTGGCGCTGATCGTGCCGTTTTCACTGAGTTCGCTGGCGGTGTTACTATTTCGGCAGGCCTTTCAGAGCTTGCCACAGGCGCTGATCGATGCTGCCCGAATCGACGGGGCGGGGGAGTTGCGGATCATCTTTCAAATCCTGGTACCCAACGTCCTGCCCACCGTGCTGACGATTACGATTCTGACGTTTATGGGCTTGTGGAACGAAGCCCTGTGGCCGCTCATCGTTATCCGCGATGAATCGACCATGACGATGCCGCAACTGGTTACGCTGTTTTCGGTGGGTGGTCGGGCAGAGGGGCAACTGGGCGTCAAGATTGCGGCTGCCGTCCTGCTGGCTGTTCCCGTGGTTATCCTTTACCTATTTTTTCAGAAACACTTTATCCGCAGTATGGCCTCGTCGGGGCTGAAAGACTAAGGGTCTTTTCGTCATAGACCTAAAAGGTTTCCAAAACCTTTTAGGTCTGTTTAGGACGGGGATGTTCAACAACAGGGGGAGAATCAACTATAGACTTTAGTAGTCAATGTACCTGTCTCGTTTTTACCACTTTATAGCAATCGTCCTGCTGATCGTCAGTGGTAGCGGTCGTCTCGGCGCGCAGTCGGCTCCCGCCCGGCGATACGTCAACCTCGCCCATCTCGACCACCTGTACCAGACCGTGACGTTGCCCAACAGCGCGACGGTTGGAACGATAGCGATTTACAGCAATGCGCCCGACTACCGGCTTGTCGGCGACGACGATGAGGGCTTTACCTGCATCGACGATGTGGCACGGGCAGCGCTGTTTCTGTTCAACGAACCCGATCTGAATGGAAACAGGGGCAAGCAGACCAAGCTGCGCGCTATGACGGAGTTTGTCCTGCAACTTCAGGCCCCCGTCGGGGTGTCCGGCGCTGGCTACTTCTATAATTTTCTGTGGCCCGATCGCACCATCAACACGACGTTCCGTACCAGTGTCGCCGAAGCTAATTTCTGGTCGTGGCGGGCGTTCTGGTACCTGACCGAAGCGTACCCGTACTACCAAAAGCGTGATACCGCGTTCGCCGGACGCATTCTGACGGCCACGCAGAAAATTACCGCCAATGTCGTGCGGGACTTCGGGGATAAACCGGCCGAGTACGGCCATAGTCAGGGCGTCGCGGTGCCGACGTGGTTACCGTTCGGGTCGGGTACCGATCAGGCGGCTATCCTGTTGCTTTGTCTGGCCAACGTGCAGCAGCGGCAGGCGAATCTGGCCGTGTTGCGACTGATCGATAAACTGGGAAGCGGTATCGTAGCGATGCAGCACGGCGGACCAAACCAGTTTCCGTACGGCGCGATACTGAGTTTCGAAAACACCTGGCATGCCTACGCCAGCGATCAGGCATACGCCTTGCTGAGGGTGGGCAAGCAACTAGCCAAGCCCGACTGGCAGGCAGCCGCCCGACGCGAGATCGACAATTTCTATCCCTGGCTCATTCAGCAGCAGTACCTTGAATCGTTCGCTGTGAACCAAACCGATACTACCTTGATACCCATTCGGACGAGTCAGTTTTCGCAGATCGCGTATGGCATACGGCCGATGATCTGGGCGGCACTCGAAGCCTACGACCAGACCAAAAACCAGAACTACGCCACGCTCGCCCGGCAACTGGCAGGCTGGTTTCTGGGTAAGAACGTCGCCAACACGCCCATGTACGACCGATCGACCGGGCGCGGGTACGACGGTATCGGTGCAACGGGTATCAACCGAAATTCGGGCGCTGAATCAACTATCGAAAGTCTCTGGGCGTTTCAGCGGCTGGAAAAATATGGGATGATTGAATGAATGAGTGATAGAATGATTGAATGTGATGCGTCAGCCCATTCAATCATTCTATCACTCATTCAATCGCTCAACCACTCAATTAGCAAAACATGGCTAACGTTACTTTGACGCATATTGCCAAGGCGTACGGCAACGGCCCGACCGTGATTCGGGATGTTACGATCGACGTGCGCGATCAGGAATTTGTCGTGCTGGTCGGGCCGAGCGGTTGCGGGAAGTCGACACTGCTGCGCATGATTGCTGGGCTGGAAGACATCACGTCCGGCGACCTGCTGCTCGATGGCAAACGCATCAACGACCTGCCGCCGAAAGACCGTGACATTGCCATGGTCTTCCAGAATTATGCCCTGTATCCGCACATGACGGTGTTTGAGAATATGGCGTTTGGGCTGAAGCTGCGCAACATGGCGAAGGCCGACATCCGGGAGCGGGTGACGCAGGCAGCCCGTATTCTGGAGATCGAAAACCTGCTCGATCGTAAGCCGAAAGATATGTCGGGCGGGCAGCGGCAGCGCGTCGCTATCGGGCGGGCTATTGTGCGCGAACCCAAAGTGTTTCTGTTCGATGAACCGCTGAGTAACCTCGACGCCAAACTGCGTGGGCAGACGCGGATCGAATTACAGAAGTTACACCGACAACTCCGGGCAACGATGATCTACGTCACCCACGATCAGGTCGAAGCCATGACGCTCGGCGACCGGATCGTCGTGCTGCGCGGGGGTGATGTCATGCAGTTCGACACCCCGCTGACGCTTTATAATCGACCGGCCAACCGGTTTGTCGCCGGTTTTATCGGTACGCCACCCATGAACTTCCTGCCGGGTCAGGTGCGGCAGGTTGACGGCGTACGCTGCTTTATAACCGCAGGTGTAGCGATGAATATACCGATAACCGATGTTGCGCAACAGACAGCGTTAACGCCCTACGTCGGCAAGCTAGTGACGCTGGGTATCCGGGCTGAACACCTGACTGTGGTATCAGTCAACGAGCAGGCTGTGCCGCTGCCGGTACGGATCGATGCGCTGGAGAATATGGGTAATGAAGCGCTGGCGTATGTCACGATGGGGGAGAGCCGTTTGGTAGCCCGTCTTTCACCGACCGATGTACTCGCGCTCGCTGTCGGCCAGTCAGCTACGCTTTTTCTCAGCACGGCACACGCCCATTTTTTCGACGACGAAACCGAGCTAGTCATCCGCTGAAATTTTTTTCGACAGGATTACAGGATTAGCAGGATTTAGATTGTACAAAATGCTGTCAATCATGTAATCCTGTCAATACAATTTGTCCCTATGTTTTTCGGTAATGCCGTAATGTCAACAGCGCCGTCGCCATGGCGACCACGGCCAGGCATCCACCGAACAGGCCAATGGTGGGGGCGGTGAAATGCAGCAGCGCACTGCCCGCGAAATACGTGCCGGCGACGTCGCTCAGGTTGACAAACGCCATGTACGTCGTGAACTGTGACCCTTCTACACCCTTGCGGCAAATCGCCATCAGCACTGGCATGGCAGCCGCACTCACCGCCGGGTCCATAAAGTACAGCACGACCAGACCCGTCCGGGCAACGTCGCGCTGGACCCAACTGGCCGACAATACATTGAAACTGATTAGATACACGGCTACGATACCCATAACGACGATGAGCAGTCGACGAGCGCCGAAGTGGTCGGCAAGGCTACCGCCGATCAGGGCGACGGCGGTGGCCGCCAGCATCCCGTACGTACCCGTCAGCACAGATACGTCGGTATCGGCCCAGCCCAATTCGTCGATCAGATGGTGATTGTAGGCTCGTAGGAATAAAGCGTTACTGACATAAGCCAGGAGAATAGCACCGAACAATAACATACTTTGCCGGGCAAATAAGCCCCTGAACAGCTCGCTAAACAGCCACTTGAAATCGTGATCGATATGCGTTGACGCGACTGCTTTCGACTGATTGATGCGCATCCGATCCTGCGGTATGCCCTCGCTAAATAGAGGCAGTAGCCGATCGCCGGGTTGTTCACGAATAAAAACCATCAGGACGACCCCCGTCAGCAGAAACATGATCTGTAGTAGAGCCGCGCTATGAAAGCCGTAGTCGCGCAGAATGGTCGCGAACACGGCTGCGCCGATGCCCGTTCCGACCAGATACCCGGCTCGCATGAAGGCGTTGACCCGGCCGCGTTCGTCTTCTGGAATGACCGTGATCGCCATCGCATCGACACTGGCGTCCTGAATGGCGGCAAACACGCTACGCAGGCAAAACAGCCAGCCCAACGTACTGACCTGCGCAATGGGATCACCCACGAACAGCAGTACGCAGGAAGCCAGTACCGTCATCAATTGCGAGCCGACAACCCACGGTTTCCGCCGACCCATTGCCGACCCCTGGAACCGGTCGATCAGCGGTCCCCAGATAAACTGAAACGCCCACGGTAGACCGATAACGGCGATAAACGACCCCACAACGTCGGGACTGACACCTTTTCCGGTAAAATAATTGGCCAGTGCCGTTAGATAAAAACCGGCCGGAATTCCCTGCATGACATACAGGTAAAAAAAGACACCATAGCGCAACGGGCGGCTCTGGCTAAGCGTCAGCGGATAACTGGGCGAGGGAAGGGCAATCTGCATGGGTTGAGGAAGGAATAATCGGCACGATTATAGATCGTATAGCTGGCGTAACCTACTCATGCACAGGCCAGACTGTTATCGTACGGATTGTGCAGTCGAGATGTTTGAAAAGTAGGTGAACTATCGCAGAAAAAATCCGTTTGACTATTGCAGGACCCGGAGAATCTCCCGATGTTTGTCCGCTATTTTTGTCAGTTCACAACCGATGGGTAAGCTCGTTCTCATACCGACCTTCTTCCATACTACGCCCTTCCGGTTTAGGTCCGTATGGACCATATAGCATTATTTACCTACGTGGTAAATCAGTTTCGCCCCCTTTTCCGTTTACATAGTCCAACCACATTCACGACGCGGATAACAACGTCTCCGCAGCGGCCGTAAGGCTGCACAATCAACGACGATGATTAAGCCAGAAGTAGTCAACGACCAGTACATTGTTCAGGTAGCCAGCGAAAACCATCTGCGACTGGCAGAAGCCATTTGCCATGAGATGGAAGAAAGTGCGAAAGCACGCGGAACCGGTATTGCCAAACGGTCGCCGATATACGTCATGGAAAAGATGCTCGAAGGCAAAGCGATTATCGCGCTGACCCTGACGGGCGAGTGGGTTGGGTTTTGTTACATCGAAACCTGGGACCACGGCAAGTTCGTGGCGAACTCAGGGCTGATCGTACATCCCGAACACCGGAAAAGCGGTATCGCAACGCGCATCAAAGCCAAAGCGTTCGAACTGTCGCGGACGATGTTTCCAACGGCCAAGATTATCGGTATCACGACGAGCCTGGCCGTGATGAAAATTAATTCCGATCTGGGCTATCATCCGGTGACACTAAGTGAACTGCCCGGCGACGATTCGTTCTGGAAAGGCTGTCAGACGTGTACGAACTTCGATATTCTGACGCGTACGAACCGGAAGCACTGTCTGTGTACGGGTATGCTGTACGATCCGGAAGAACATCGTAAAGAGGAGAAAAAAGAGAAGTGGAATTTCCTGACCGAATCAACCTTGTACGAACGCTGGATGCGTATCAAGAAAGGTATCCTGATGCGTCTGCACATCGACCGGGCGCGCACACGGTCGCGGGAGCGCGAACTGGAAGCTGCGCACTGATTATTCGGTTTACTGTTTTCGGTATGCGGTGATCGCATATAGATGAAAGCCCTGCTGATTATCAGCGGGGCTTTTTGTTTGGTCACCGATAGTTAAGTCGGGCTGGGCAACGTCTTTGTTGGGTAGGTTCTTCAGAAAACACTGCTTCCGTTATGACTGCCTTTTCGCTCGACCGCCGTCACTTCCTGCTGGGTTCGGCCGCTTCATTAGCCTTGAGTACACTCGACACAAGTGGTTTGCCGCTCGGCTCGCTGGCCAAAACCTACCGCGTCGCCTTGATCGGTACGGGCTGGTATGGGAAAAGCGATCTGTTTCGGTTGATTCAGGTGGCTCCCGTCGAAGTGATTGCCCTGTGTGACGTCGATCAGCATCAACTTGACGAAGCGGGAAAACTGGTTAGTCAGCGGCAGAAATCGGGTAAAGTACCGAAGCTGTATGGCGACTACCGGAAGCTGCTGTCCGAGAATCAGCTCGACATTGTGCTGATCGGGACACCCGACCACTGGCACGCCCTGCCCATGATCGAAGCCGTCAAGTCGGGCGCCCATGTCTATGTGCAGAAGCCAATTAGCGTCGACGTACTGGAAGGGGAGGCCATGGTGGCAGCCGCGCGTAAGTATGGCAAGGTCGTGCAGGTCGGGACGCAGCGCAAAAGTACCCCGCACCTGATCGACGCCAAGAAAAACATTGTCGACGCCGGACTGCTGGGCAACATCAAGCATGTGGAGATGTGCTGCTACTACCACATGCGCAACAACGGCAATCCGCCGGTCGAGCCGGTTCCTGCCTTTTTCGACTACGAGATGTGGACCGGTCCCGCGCCGAAGCGTCCCTACGACGGCCTGCCGCACATTCGCTGGTGGCGGACGTTTACCGAATACGGCAACGGCATCATGGGCGATATGTGCGTACATATGTTCGACACCGTCCGCTGGATGCTGAAGCTGGGCTGGCCGAAACGTGTCAGTTCGACCGGGGGTATCTACGTGCAGAAAGAAGGAAAATCGAATATCTCCGATACGCAGTCGGCCCTGTTTGAGTACGACGGCCTGAACTGTGTCTGGCAGCACCGGACCTGGGGTACGCCCAATAATCCCGACTACCCGTGGTCGTTTACGCTGTACGGCGACAAGGGTACGCTTTGGGCCAGCACGATGAGCTACGACTTCATTCCCGAAGGTAAAGACGGCCCGACGAAAGGAGAGAAGATTCACAAAGATGTCGTCTACGAAAAAGAGAAATACCCCGAAGACCTGAACGAAGACCGAATCGAGTTGAACGCAGCCCCGGCTACCCGCCTGCACATGCTCGATTTTCTGGCGGCTATCGAGAGGAACGGCCGCCCTATTGCCGACATCGAAGAAGGCCACATCTCGACGGCAAGCTGTATTCTGGCAAACCTCTCCATGAAAACCGGCCGCCCACTGGTCTACGACCCGCAAAAGCGCGAAGTCGTCGGTGATCCGGAAGCCACCAAATTATTGCAACGCCCGTACCGGCAACCCTGGGTTCACCCCACCCGGCAGAAAGTCTGATCGCGTAGACCTAAACGATTTCAAAAAACCGTTTAGGTCTGTCAGCTACATATCAAGATGATTCAGGCAATTTTCATTACACAACCAGCGAGTGGTGAACATCGGGAAAAAATTATTGATGTGCCATTTAGGGAGCATGTTATTAGGCCCTGGAGCTGGGTGCTCTTTTGTAAGGATGACTATACGGAATGGGTTGCCTGCCTGCATGGAGGAGAGAATGCCTATCGACACGTTGACGTAGTCGGTACCCTTGCCTTTGTAATTGCGGATGGCCAAGGCTATTTTATAGATGGTCAAACGGAGGAGCTCATTTACTACACAGCAGAAAGCACAATCAGGAGCGTAGTCGCTGATGATCAGAATGGCCTTTTTGCGTATACGTCAGATGAGGGCGATTTATTGGTGATTGACCAGTCGTTTGTGCCCCGGCCTGTATCGCTACCTTTTCAGTTTTACACGATTAAGCTTGAGAAAATCGCAGGTAAATTTTTAGTGGTAACGTACGAGGACAGAACCACTAATGAATTCAAAACAGCCTGGGTTGACATGACGGAAGCTGGAGCCACTCGTTGATTTTCTCATAACCGTAGCAGGGTGCTGCGCGTTAGGCAAAGACGGTGGTCGGATAAATGGCGACTGTCTGTACGAACGTTATGAATAAATCGACTGGTCCCCCCTTGCTCTGGACACTGTTGGGTGTTGGCGCTGCCGTTGCCGCCCGCGCCTATGTAAAGCATCAGCGGACGATGCGTTTCGCTGGTAAAACCGTCGTTATCACGGGTGGGTCGCGTGGGCTGGGGCTAGTTATGGCCCGGCAGTTTGCACAAGAAGGCGCTAACGTCGCCATTTGTGCGCGCGATGCCGATGAGCTGGTTCGGGCCGAAGCGGACCTGCTTCAATACGGCACCGACATCCTGGCCATCACCTGCGACCTGACCCACAAACCCGATATTGACGCCTTTATCACGACCGTCGAGCAACAGTTCGGACCCATTGACGTGCTGGTCAACAACGCGGGTGTCATCAGTGTATCGCCCTACGAAAATACTACGGAGGCCGATTTCAAGCTGGCGATGGACAGTAACTTCTGGGCCGCCTACCGAACCGTCGAGGCTGTCCTGCCCGGTATGCGGGATCACGCCCGGACGCACCCCTGCCGTATCGTCAACATTACGTCGATCGGGGGGAAAGTGGCGATTCCGCATATGGCACCGTATTCAGCCAGTAAGTTTGCGCTGGTGGGTTACTCGGAAAGTATCCGGGCTGAACTGCTGAAGGACGGTATTCTGGTCACGACGGTTTGTCCCGGCCTGATTCGGACGGGTAGCCCGCGTCATGCCATCGTCAAGGGGCAAAACGAGAAGGAATATGCCTGGTTTAAAATTGCCGATGCGCTGCCGTTGCTGACGGTTAGCGCCGAAGAATGTGCCCGGCAAGTGCTTGACGCCTGCCGGATTGGGCGGGCGCAGGTTGTCGTGTCGCTACCCGCCAGGATGCTGACCGCACTGCACAGCCTGATGCCGGGGCTGTTCATGGACACGCTGTCGGTCGTCAATCGGCTACTACCTGCTCCCGGCGGTATCGGCGAAGCCAGCGCGAAGGGATACGAGAGTGAATCGGCAATTTCACGTTCGTTCGTTGCCACGCTGGCCGATCAGGCTGCAGAAGCAAATAATGAGTAGGGGATAAGCTCACCGCTATCATGAGCCAGTTAGCCTGTTTTGGCGTGAAAATGTCGTATTGTACTAGACGTTAGTGAGCAGAGAACGGCTATATTGACGTTAAATAAAGGCGATATGGTTACTACTAAACTCACCAACTTACAACTGGAGTTAATCCAGACCTTCTCCTACACGTTGCCCGATGAGCAAATGATTGAAATTCGTCAGCTGCTGGCTAAGTACTTTCTAGATAAGGCTGATGCAGAAATGGATCGACTGTGGCAAGAAAATGCTTGGGATGAAAATACCATCGACGAGTGGGCTAAAGGGCATGACAGAACCCCCTACAAGCCGCAGGCATGAGGATTGTTCTGGATACAAATAGCCTACTGGCGGCCCTGCCCAAAGCGTCACGGTACCGATCCATAATCTCAGCATTAACTACGGGACGTATTGAGTTAGTTGTAAGCACGGCCATCCTGTTAGAGTACCAGGAGATACTAACCCGTAAGACGAACGAGATTGTCGCTAACAATTTTCTGGAGTTCATGGCCAAACTGCCCAACGTTGTTCGGGTCGACACGCCGTTCATGTGGGGAATCATCGAGGCTGATCCTGATGATAATAAATTTGTCGATGCTGGACTAATCGCCGGTGCTGATTGTGTGGTAACGTTTGATAATCACTTTACTATACTAAAGTCGCATCCATTCCCTGCTATGGATGTTCTAAATCCAGACCAGCTACTGACTAAACTGGAGGAGTTGACCTCAGGTAACGAAAACAGGCCGTAGCTTCCGATTTGCTACGGCCTGTTTTTCTATTGACCTCCGATGACGGGAAACTGGGCGATGCGGAGGTTGGTGCAGCCGTAGGGAATCAGGGTAATTTCTTCGACGGTTTCGTCGGCGTCGATGCCGTAAATGGCGCTGTACGGCATGGGGCCGGTCATGTCGTTGTACAGTTGCCAGGTCGGGATGCGCCGGGCGCGGGCTTTGATGGTCAACGGCGCTTTGTCCGGATTCCAGGGATAGATTGCGACCGGGCCGGTATTGCTCACCGGGAACGCACTGTCGAGTTTGTCGTTGGCCACGTTGAGTAATCCATAGTTCCAGGGTGTTGTAGGGCGAAGTTCGGTGTAGGTATCGCCGTAGTCGATCGGATCTTTTTTGTTGGTGATCTGTTTCGCGGTTTCTCCGATTTTCAGCGCGTACACCAACGGCCCCCGTTCTACCGACATCGAGTTTTCGTACCACCGGTTCCGGCTGATGTGCATGGGTAGCTGTAACTCGACCACGTCGCCTGATTTCCACGTTCGGTTGATCGTGGCGATTCGGTTACCAGTCAGCTCCTGCACGGTTTTACCGTTGACACGGATAGCCGCTTTTTTGCACCAGGCAGGAATGCGTAGCTGAAAGGGAAACGCCACGTCCTTGGTGCTATTCTCAACCGTGACTGTAAACCGAACGGTCTCTTCGAACGGATAATTCGTTTCTTCACTGATCGTTACCGGTACGCCCTTACCAACCGTGGCTCTGACTTCGCTCGGTGAATAAATCAGGGCCGCAATACCGTTATTCGTCTGTCCCGCCGTTCCGGTACTGTACCACAAATTCTGCGTGAATTTGGGCCAGCCCTGGTGCATGTTCGACGTACAGCAGGCATAGCCCGTCAGGAGGCCGAAGCAGACGTCGGTACCACCGTGGTTGTCGCGGAAGTTGCGCATGTGCCGGGTGGCCATTACCTGATTGGCCTGCTGAAAATACTGCCGCCCCATGTAATCGTCGGTGGCCTGCGTCGGTAGCGCGTTGAAGGCGATCCGTTCCAGTTGATCGGCGTAAGCGAGATCGCCGGAGATTTCGAGCATGCTTTCGAGCGAAAACAGCATTTCGACTGCCGAACAGAACTCCGATCCCTGCGTGGGATCGCTACCATGCAGGGCTTCGTCGCCACCGAACAGGCCGTGTGCCATGCCGTTGTACGTCCCCAGATCAGCCAGTCCTTTCTTCGACGCTTTCCGGTACTTTTCGTCGGGATGCTGCTGATAGTACACCAGCGGTTCTTTAAATCCCTGCGCCAGATTGACGCAGTGGATACTTCCTTTCCGGCTCAGCAGATCGGTGTTCAGAAAGGCATTGGTATAATCGAAGGTTTGTTTATGGATCAGGTCGCCCAGGGTGAGCAGGAACTTGTCGCCCGTGATGCCGTACAGCCAGTAGACGACCTGCAGGTTGTCGCCACCCCGGTAGCGGCCCCAGAACGTCCAGTGGTCGAGCGGTTTTTTGGGTAGTTCGGCCAGTTGGTAGCGAAAGTAGCGGGTCATCAGGTTAATGACGCGTTTGTCGCCGGTTGCCGAATAATATTGCTTCAGTACTTTGAGCATCACCATTTTCGGCCACCAGTCGCGGCTGTTGTCGCGCTGAATGCCGGGTTCGGGACTGTAGTCTTTCGATGGACCGAAATAGCCGTCGGGTTGCTGACTGTTGAGCGTCCACTCGACCCAGGGTTTGGTTTTGGCAATCAGCGTTTTGTCGTCTAGAATGTAGGCCAGGGGAAGTAAGCCGTCGATCCAGTACGGGCCGCGTTCCCATTGGTCGCCGTCGCCACCCAGCCAGCCATTGCGCTGATTCATCACCAGTGGATATAGACTGTCGAGTTGCCCCGTGGCCCCGTCGCGCTGCCGTACCAGCATCTCACGCAGCCAGCCCTTCGGCCGAATGGCACCCAGCGGTAATTCGCGATACGGATTGCGGTTAACGGGTTTCTGCTGACCAAACCCGGTCAGGCTAACAAGCAGTAAGAGCAGGAGTGAATGTAGACGGGTCATAGGTTGGGTTGATTATTTGGTAGCGGGTATCCCCCCGCCCCCTAGCGGGCAGGGCTGTTAAGTTCTAGTCCATCTACCCCCCAGCCCCCTAAAGGCTAACCTTGTAGGGGTTTTGAGCCTTCAAAACCGAGCACTTCGCAAAGGAGCTTTTTTACCCCTAAATCCCCTGAAGGGCGGTCGGCCGCTGCCGGACTTTTTCTAAGTGCGAGTAAAGTCCCCTTCAGGGGATTTAGGGGTAAAAAAGCCTGTCCATAAAGCCAGTTAAGTACAGGACGTGAAACCCCTACAAGATTAGCCCTAAAGGGGGAGTGGTTTCTTTGTGGAATACTCCCCCTTTAGGGGGTTGGGGGGTGAAAGGGCGGAACACTTGACGAAGTTTGTAAAGAAGAAAAGATCAGGTCGTTTTCAGCAGCTTCATACCGAAGCCCGGTGTTGTTGGCGGTACGAATTTTCCGTCGACAATGCGGTAGTCGCCGAAGTCGATGTCGTCGCTGGTGCAGGGAACCCCCTCGATCGTGACGGTATTGCCCAGACCGGCTGTTAGCTGAACCGTGTAGTATGATTTGGTTAGCTCGCCAAACGCGTGGGGCGATGCCTGAATGCCCATACGCTGTAGTTGTGGCATCAGTTTACGCCAGGGCGTGAACCCGTAGCCCATGATGTCGGAGATGTGGACGTCGATAAGCTTTTGCCGGGCGAGCTCCGTGAGCAGTGTTTGATCGGGTTCGTATTCGCCATCGGCCAGTAACGTTTTGACCTGGTTTGCCTTCATCCAGTCGCGTAGTTTGCGGTAGTCGGCTACGGTTTCGGCAAACGGTTCTTCAAGCCAGAACAGGGGAATGCCGTCGATGCCTTTCAGGTACGCAATCATGGTGTCGACCGTAAAGCCGTCGTTGCCGTCGACCAGGATCTCGCAGTCGGGGAAGGTTTTGGCGACGAGCTTCGTCACCTCCACGTCACGTTGCACACCAGCGTCGCGCGGCATCCACATATTCCCCCGCCCGATCTTGAGTTTAAACTGCCGGTAGCCGAGTTTGTAGTCGTGCGCGCAGTTGGCGAGCAGTTGATCCATCCCCTTCGCCATCGTGTCGACCTTCCCGGCTTTGGGCTCCAGTTCATCGAAGTAAATCATACCGCTGTAGCATTTGGTCAACGTCGGTTTGGACTTGCCCAGTAATTGGTAGACCGGCTGTTTCAGGATTACCCCGGCCAGATCGTGCAGCGGAACGTCGACTGCCAGCGCCTGCGGGTCGGTGACACCTACGGTAGTCTGGAACAGCTCACCGACGCGCTTTCCTTTCAGGTACGCCATGCGCGCATCATCGCGCCGGCCGTTGGGTTGCCCCCAGCCTTTGGCCCCCTGATCGGTCGTCAGCATACAGACGGTGATTTTGGGGCCGTGACCGTGAATGTCGCGCCGGGCATTTTTACCAACGAAGCGAGGCCATGTCAGTTGCACGTCGGTGTAGCTGATGTCGGCGATGCGGTGCTTCATCAGTTCGTCAGCCCCCGCGCTGGCGTAGGCTGACAGCGTGTCGAGCGCAAGGACGGATGCGGTAGCCCCCATCAGGTTCTGGAGAAAGCGTCGGCGTTGCATAGCGTTTGTTTTTACCCGTTTTTGTCCTGCGTACTTTACCCGCGGCCCCCTTTAGGGCAGGGCTGTTAAGTTCTTGATTTAATGCTGGTATTGGCCAAATTTCCTTCGGCTAACCCCCCCCCAGCCCCCTAAAGGGGGAGCATTCTGCGGATGAACGGCTCCCCCTTTAGGGAGCTGGGGGGGGGCTACCCAGAACTTAACGGCCCTGCCCTGAAGGGGGAGGAGTTTGTGTGCTAATTTCACCACCTTCAGGGCAGGGATGGTCGGCCGCAGCCGGGTAAAGCATGCGTAGAAACCGTTACTTGTCGAACAGGGGTGCGTGGATCTGCCGGAGGGTCTCGACCGGAATCTTGATCACCTCGCGGTCGTACGTCAGCAGGCCGTTGACCTCGCCTTCCACGTCGGTCGTCTGCGTGTAGACAGCGGCTGAGAGCGCCCGATTTTTATAGTAGTCGGCGATTTTGGCGTACTTCGTCCGGTACGCCTTCTCGACTTCGGCAGCTGAGTGGTAGGTCTGATAACCCCAGTTGCGCATCTCGGGATTCCAGAGGTGCCCCTGAATGGGCCAGCCAATGCCACCAAACTCGCCGATGACCACCACCCGGTCGGATTTGGGCGCGGGAAAACGGGGCTCGGGTTCGTAGGTGTGGATGTCGAAAAAATCGCCCGCGTTCCGATCGTTCCAGCCGCTTACCGCGTTGACCGTCCGGCTCGGGTCGAGGCCTTTCACCCAGGCTGACAGTCGTGGGTTGTCGTACTGTCCCCAGCCTTCGTTGTGCACGACCCACGTGACAATGCTGGGGTGATTGTGCAACTGATTCATCATCCGGCGCAGCTCCAGCTCAAACTGCTCGACGCCCTTCGACCGGCGAATGGGTTCGAACTGATCACCGGGCGACTCGTTCTGGCCTTCCAGAAAACCCGACGGCATGTCCTGCCAGACGAGGATACCCAGTTTATCGCAGAGGTAGTAGTACCGATCGGGCTCGACCTTGATGTGCTTCCGCAGCATGTTGAACCCCGACTTTTTCAGGAAATCAATCTCGAACGCCATGGCTTCGTCGGAGGGGGGCGTCAGCAAACCGCCCGGCCACCAGCCCTGATCGAGTGGGCCGTTCTGAAACACGAATTTGTTGTTCAGCAGCAGCACCGGCTGATTCCCTGTCGAACCCGTCGGGTTGGGGCCCATGGCTATTTTGCGCATGGCGAAGTAGCTGGTTACGGCATCGGCTGCGGTACCGGTGACAGTGGCTTTCGCGTAGGCCGCCCGTTCGGCGTCGTTTCGGCGGGGGCGCTTGTCATTGGCCGTTCCGGCAAACGGATCGTTGACCGTGACGAGTTCAGCGCGGAAATTGTACAGAAACGGGCTATCAGGCGACCAGAGTTTTGGATTCTGGATGGGCAGGTAGGCAACGCGGTCCGCCCGGGTTATCGTCGTCGCTACGGTTTGATTGCCGTCCATCGCCGTCAGACGAATGGCTGTGGTTGGGCCGGTCACGGGCTTGTCGAGCAGCACTTCGACCCGCACCCGGCCCGAATCGACTTCCGGTGTCAGGCGGATCTCGTCGATATGGTGGGCCTTCGGGACCGGCTCCATCCAGACGGTCTGCCAGATGCCCGACACGGGCGTGTACCAGATGCTGTTGGGGTTGAGTAACTGTTTGCCGCGCGGCTGTTCGCCCGTCGATGTGGGGTCGGTAACGCCGAGAAGAAGCTGGTTCTGCCCGTCTTTCAGGTAGTCGGTAATGTCGAAGCTGAAGGCGTCGCTGCCGCCGGTGTGCGAACCGACTAGCCCGCCGTTGATCCACAGGCTGCATTCGTAATCGACGGCCCCAAAGTGCAGCAGTACCCGCTGCCCGTTCCAGTCGCGGGGCACTGTTATGCTGCGCCGGTACCAGAGCCGCTGATCGGGCGTAAGCGGTTTGGTCACCTTCGAGAGCGTCGACTCGACGGCGAAGGGTACCAGTATTTGTCCCCGGTCCGGCGCTCCGCTGAATTGCGTTGGGGCGGGGGCTGTTTTGGGCGTGATGGCATAGTCCCACATGCCGTTGAGGTTCTGCCATTGCTGCCGCATCAGTTGCGGGCGGGGGTACTCGCGCCAGGCGTTGTCGGCGGTCACCTGTTTCTCCCAGCGGCTCATAATCGGGGCCGGCCGAACGGCTGGCGTAGCTGGCGACTGGGCAAAGCCGAACGACGTCAGCAGGCCATTCAGTGCGAGTAGCGTGCCGGTTCGTTGCAAAGTAATGTTTCGCATAGGGGTAAGTTCAGGGTAGGAATTTCGTAGAAACAGACTGCCCCGATCAACTACGTTTCACTCGGTACGTAATCAGTCGGGGCAGCCAGGTTCGTTACTGTTTTGGATGCTTCTCAAGGTAATCGGCCAGCATCTTGATGTAGTAGCCGCCGACCACCGACCGGGCCTGGAAACCGACCTGCTTGGCGTCTACGGTTTCGTGCCAGTCGCTGAGCGGGACCCGCGTGGGGGTTTCGTTGGCGTATTTCCAGATGGGACCGATGAAGGCGTTGAAATCCTTGTCCGAATCGGCCATCGTCGCCGTCCACATAATCCAGTCCGACTTGGTGTAGGTCTTGCGGCTGTCGAGGGGCAGGCCATATGGTTCCTGCTTGGTCAGGTAGAAGTCGATTTCTTTCTTCACCACTTCTTTCGGGAACACGTCCAGATTCAGCAGCTTGTCCCAGACGATGTTGTATTTCTGACTCCAGCTACCCGGCTTCTTGTCGAAGGTCAGCGCGTAGTGGTCGCCTTCCGCATCCATCTGCATCCACTTGCGGGCCAGATCGCGGGCCAGCGTCAGGTGCTCGTCGGCCGTTTTCTGATCGCCCAGCAGCGCGGCCATCTGTCCGTAGCAGGCAATGCCCATAATGGCTTTGGCCGACAGGTTGGCGTTGCGGGCCAGGTGTCCGGCAAAGTCGTCGGTGCAAAGCTGATTGGCGGGGTCGAAACCGTCGCGTTTGAGGAAACCCACCCACTTGGTCAGCGTTGGCCAGTGTTGTTTGGCGAAATCGGGCTTCCCGTCCATCCGCACGGCCGCAGCGGTCAGAATCATCATGTTGCCGGCTTCCTCGACGGGCATGTCTTCGCCGTAGGTCTGCCCGTTGGCGAGCGGGTAGGTGCCTACGTCATGCGCGGGGAAGTCTTTTTTCCACCGCCCCGATTCGCTGTAGTCGAAGATGAAGCGCAGCAGCCCCTTCGCCAGTTCATTGTTGTACAGCAGAAACATCGGTGCCGATGGATAAGTCACGTCGACGGTACCGATCGAACCGTTGGAGAAATTCTCTTTCGAGAAAAATAGTACGTCGCCCGTTGGCCCGGCGACGATTTTGTGCGCCGAGATGGCTTGTCGGTAGGCCAGCACGCAGAGGTCGGCATATTGCTTACCCCCCGACTTTTCTGCGTCTGCGCGAAGTTGTTTGTCGAAATCCGCGCTCTTTTTGCGCAGCCGGGCGTAGTCGTTTTCGGCGGTTTGCAGCAGTTGTGGCATGGTCGTTTTGTTGTCGCGACGCCACCACGCCCGCAGGTTTTTGCCGAAGTACTGCACTGAATACAGATCGTCGTAGCCCAGCAGCAAATGCTTCTCGACCACGTCTTTACCGACCTTGCCCAGCGGCATGCTGATTGCCAGCCCGTAGGTTTGCCCCGTACCCAGCGAGATTTTACCGGCCGGTACGTGACCCGCCTGAATGAACCGCGCTTTCATTGACTCGATCGGGCCGGGCGACAGTTGCGCGCCTTCCGCCGTGGGAGCCGCCAGATACGCGTAGCCCCAGTCGATGCGGACGTTGTCGCCTTTTTTCTGTAGCAACGGCTGCTGCTTTGTCCCGACGTTGAGCCACGTCAGCCCCGCCGTCGTGCCCGCATCGCCGACCACTTCCTGACCGCCGGTATTGGTAGCCATAGTACCCGCTTCGCCGAAATAAACCTGTACGTCGTGGGTTTTCCCGTCGCGCGATTTTACGTCGAAGGTTACGTACGTAACGGGCCGAGCAACGACTTCCAGTTCATCGAGCAACAGGGGCGACAGGAAGTTGAGGTGCAGGTCGACGGGGCCGGCGGTGAACGCGTAGTCCGTCTGGGTTGCCGTCACCGTTACGTCGGTCTGCTGCGCCGTGGCTATGCCTTTCGTCACGACCGGGCTGACGATGCCGACGTCGACAAACGAACCACCGATGGGGCTGACGCAGTGAATGGCCAGCACGTTACGGCCTTTCCGCAGGGCTTTCTTCGCTTCTGCCGACAACGGCTCCTGCCGGTATTCACCCGCGCAGCAGGTTTTCGTCAGGATCAGCGTGCCGTTTAGATAGACCGTGAGATCGTCGTCATAACTGGCCGACAGCAGCAGTTTGTCGGGGTCGAGCTTGCCGTCGTACGTGAATTCGCGCCGGATGTGAATACCGTTCGGGTCGGTTTTGCTGCTCAGCCAGCGTGTGCGCGATTCTGCATTGTCACCAAACGGACCCTGTCCGGTTTTCCAGCCCTTGGCGTTATAGTCGGGTTTTTCCCAGCCGGGCTCGGGTTTGGTCAGCGTGTATTGGGCGGTGTACGGAGCCGATTCGCCCGTGGGCAGCAGGTTGGTGTAGGTCGTCGGAACGGCACCCAGGAATTGGTACGCCTTGCCGTCGACCCGGATAACGCCTTCCATCGACTGCGGCTTGCCGGTCCAGTGGCGGGTGGGTGAATCGGTGAGTTTGTCGGTCGTACTCCAGACGCTGAAATACGGGTCGTGGGTGACGAGCGGGTAAGCGGGCGGACGCAATTCCTGCGCCTGCGCCGTCAGGGTAGTCAGGGCCGCCAGCAACGTGGCTGTGCGGAGAAAAGAACAGTTTTGCATTGATAGGTTGGTAAATAAGCAAACGAACGATGCCACTATAGAGAGCAAACCGACAGGCGGCTATACTCACAAACGGGCATCCGTCAGGGCTGAACCTTCTGAACGGGTGAGAAGATCAGGTCTTCGACGCCCGCGATTTTTACACCGATGCGGGCGTAGGCATAGGTCTGTCCCGTGATGGCGGGCATGCTGGCCGAGAGTGAGACGGCGCTCAGGTCTTTGATCGCCGAACCCGCCAGATCGACCGAACTCAGGCTGGTCCGGCTGTCGACAAACTGCGTCTTGCTCAGGTACAGTGACACCCGCTCGATAGCCCGTGCATTGGTGCCGGTGATGATCTGCTCCAGCTTACAGGTTGCCGACACGGTACCGTTGCTGAGTGAAAATGCCGGTGTACGGACCATGTAGTAAGGCAGCACGTCGATGTCGAGCGTCTGATCGCCCGTCAGATTCACCGTCGTTGTGTCGGAGTTGTCCCGCCGGACGGACTGGAACGGTCCTTGCGCCGTCGGGATGACGAGCTTGTAGGTTGCTTTGAACAACTGGGCCGAATACGAGCCGTCCTGCGCGACCGTAACCGTAATCGGGATACGCTTCTGCCAGCCGGGTTCCCACAGTTCAAAGGTGACGTTGTTATACTCCACATTGATGGGTTCGCCCTGGTAGACGAGCCGCCCCTGCAACCGCGATTCCGGCGCCGGATAGTTGTCGTACGCGCAGGAGAAGAGCGAGATCGTAGCGAAGAGACAGAGTGATACAATGGATAGGAATTTCATGGCTGCCGTGTTGAGATATTGAGTGGTTGAATGATTGAGTGATTGAATTTTTTGCGCCAGCCCATTCAATCATTCCATCACTCAATCATTCTATTACTGGTTCGGGTTGCGGACAATGAGGGGGTTGTTGGCGCGGATGTCGTCGTTGATGAACGAGTAGTAGTTGCCGAGCCGGAAGCGGTGGGCGTTGGTCACCCGGCTGGGGAGTACCTGCCGGAACAGCCACTTGCCGTCGTTGGGCTGACCCGGATCATAGACCTTGTACGGCCATAGCCCGAAGACGCGCGTGCTGGGGTCGTCGGCCTTGCCGGGGTTTTTTGTCAGCTCCGTACTGGCTCCGTTCCAGACCACGTGTGCCAGCCGCCAGCGTTTGTAGTCCCACAGTTCGTGGCCTTCAAAGGCCAGTTCTACCTTCCGTTCGTGGACGATCCGGTCGAACGTAAGGTCGGCAGCGGTGAGTGGCGTGGTCAGGCCGGCGCGGGCGCGAACCTGATTCAGGTAGTCGACGGCGACGCCTTTCTGGCCCAGTTCGAAGGCCGCTTCGGCCGCGTTGAGCAGCACCTCGGCATAGCGATACCGCACCCACCAAACCTCGCTTTGCGTACCGATCTGCGCTGATCCTACCGTCGGGTCGAGGTACTTGCGGACGTAAAAACCCGATTGCGCCGTGTATTCCAGTCCGTCGATCGGGCCGTCGCGGCCAATAACGGCAACCGGTGTCGTGCCGCCGGGCAGTGTCTTCTGACCTCCGGGTTTGTCAGCAGTGACGACGGAGCCGTTTCCGAGCTGATAGCCCGCCCAGATGTCGACCGGCTTCCCTTTGAACGAGGTGCCGGGGTACAGCACCGTACCCGCCAGCCGGGCATCGCGTCCGGCAAACAGATCGGCGGGATTACTGTAGTAAATCGGATTACCCGCTGCGTCGCTGATCGGCAACGGCGCAAACGTATTGTCGAGCTTTTCGAACGACTGCACCAGGTTCAGCGAGGGGTTCAGCCGCCCGCCATTGGTGCCTTCTTCTGCCGAGGTCAGGGGGCTGTTGTCCAGTGTCCAGCCGACGATCTTGCCACTCTTCAGCTTGTAATCGTAGACGAAAATGACCTCCGGGTTATTCGCCTTGTCGAGGAACAGGTTGGCGAAGTTATCGGCCAGGTTCGCTGGGTTTTTCTGGTACAGCGCATAGCCCGTGATGGCCTGGGCCGCTTTCAGGGCCGTCTGGTAATAGCCCGTTGCCCGTTCTGCCGGGATGCCCACTTCACCGCCCGATAGCGACACCTGCGGGGTGTTGACGCCGTAGCGGGCAATCGAGCCGGCATACAGCGCAGCCCGTGTTTCCATGGCCAGGGCAGCGGCTTTCGTCGCCCGCCCTTTGATCGACGGGTCGCTGGGAAGCACCGCCTGAACAGCCTCCATTTCGCTGATGATGAAGTCATAGATGTCGCTTTCCTTCTTGCGCGGATTCCGCAGTGAGGTTGCGTCGCCACTGAAATCGTAGGTCAGTGGGTCGAGGATGAGCGGTACCCCACCCATGCGTTTGACCAGTTCGAAATACACCCCCGCCCGGATAAAGCGCGCTTCGGCCAGATACCGGTCGCGCACGGCCGGTGCCAGCGCCGTCGCCTGACTGCACTGCTGAATAAACAGGTTCAGGTCGCGCAGGTAGCCGTAATCCCAGTAGTTCCAGCTGTCGTAGTTGTACTCCTGATTCTGATGCCGGAAATAGTCGCCGGAGTTAGAGGCAAAGGCTTCGTCGAAATTGGTGAACTCATACCAGCGGTCGGTCCGCTGAAAATCGGGGAAGCGGTCGTACAGGTCGGCCATGGCCGAGAGCGTCAGCTGTTCGTTCGAGAAGATCTGCTCGTTCAGCAGGATGTTCCGGGGCTCCCGGTTCAGAAAATCCTCGTCGTTACAGCCACCGCAGACGGCCAGCAGCGCAAGCAGGGTAATCGTTAGTTTTTTCATGGTCAGGTCAGAACGACAGGTTAACGCCCAGGTTTACCAGCCGGTGTTGTGGGTATTGCAGGCCGTTTTCTTCGGTGATTTCGGGGTCGATGCCCAGGGCGCGTACGTTGTCGAGCGAGAACAGGTTGAACGAGTTGACGTAGATACGGGCCCGCTGAATCTTGATTTTGCTCAACAGCGATGCGGGAAGTGAGTAGCCGATTTCGGCCGTCCGCAGGCGCAGATAGCTGATGTTGGTGAGCCACCACGACGAGTTTTTGTTGTAGTTGTTGTGGCCACCGTCGTTGAAGCGCAGCGGTGGATTCTTGCCCTCAATCCAGGGACTGTCGGCGTTGAGCGGGTCGGCCCGGTGCCAGCGATCGGTATACATCGATGCCAGCAGGTTGCCCGTGTTCTGGTACGGCCACCGCATCTCCCAGTTCTGGTTGTAGGAATACATCGACCCACCCGAAAAATCGGCCGTCATGTCGAAGCCTTTGTAGGTAAGCGACAGGTTGATGCCGAAATTGACAACGGGTACGGTCGAGACGGGGTAACCAATGGGGCGCTGATCGTAGTCGTCGATGCGGCCGTCGCCGTTGACGTCGCGGTAGATGAAGTCGCCCGGCAGCATGGTCTTATTACCCTGCCCGTCGTTATTGACCGTATAGGCGTTGATCTCATCGACCGATTTAAACTGCCCGATCACTTCGTAGCCCCAGAAAATGTTGCTCCAGCGGTTTTCGATCGAGTTGCGGTAGTAATCCCACGAGTTACCGAAGGTCGGTCGGTAGGTTTGCAGCGATCGGCCCCGCGAATAGCCGACGTTCCCGC
Source organism: Spirosoma oryzae (assembly GCF_003002825.1). Lineage (GTDB taxonomy): Bacteria > Bacteroidota > Bacteroidia > Cytophagales > Spirosomataceae > Spirosoma > Spirosoma oryzae. Next base: position 238,314 of record NZ_PVTE01000005.1, read on the forward strand.
CCAGTCGGAAGCCGATGCCTTTAAAGGTGCCATTGTAGGCCAGCGAGGCTTCGCCCCCGATCCGGGCGTCGCTGTTCACGTTTTCGTCGGGCAGCGCATAGCCGATTTCGTTCGGTACCAGTATGTCGTACTTCCGGCCGCGCAGCCCCGTCCGTTTGCGGTAGAAGTAATCCAGTTCGCCCGTCAGCCGTCCGTTGAACAGGGTATAATCGAGACCGATGTCGGTGATCGTGCTGGTAAACCAGGAAAGGTTCGTGATGGGAACGCCCGCGTTGCGCGAGCCCTTGATGACCTGCCCATCGAGCACGACCGTTGACGACGCGTAGTTGTAGCCGGGCAGATACGCGAAGGCAGAGAGACCGATGTTGTCGTCGCCCAGCTTCCCGTACGACGCCCGTAGTTTCAGGTCGCTCAGGACAGTCTGATTCAGGTTTTTGAAGAACGATTCTTCGCTGATTCGCCAGCCTGCCGACACCGACGGGAAGAAGCCCCACCGCCGACCCGGTGCAAAGCGCCAGGCAGCATCGCGCCGACCCGACACTTCGGCGAAGTACTTATCCGCGTAGTTGTACGTCGCCCGGCCCACGTACCCGATCCGTGCTTCTTCGTAGTCGGTGTCGTTGTAGGTGTCCATGTCGGCAAACTGAATCAGCGGCAGCACGTTGGTCTTCGGTACCGAGTGCACAAACGTTTCCTGCTCCCGCCGACTGATCCGTTCGGCGACGAACGTGCCGCCGACCGTGTGTCGCCCGAAGGTGTTGTTGTACGTCAGCTGACCCTGTAACACGTTCTCGAAGATCTTCCGCGTTACCCGTTCGCGATAGGGGTTCGAACTGCCGCCGGTGATGCTGTACTTGTCGGTAGCCGGGTCGTAGGTATACACGTCGTAGGTGTATTCGTGGATGTTCGACAGCCGGTCGGCAAAGTAGTAGGAGTAGACCCCACGGGCGGTCAGGCCCTTGATCGGAAGCTGATATTCAGCGTTGAAGTTGGTTTGCAGCACGCGCCAGTCGTCGCGGGCATAGCCCGAAATGGCGTAGTTCAGCAGCGCCCAGTTTTCGGCATTGTGGCCGATGTTGTTCGGATAAAGCGGGTTGTCGTTGGCGTAGGGACGCTCGGTAGGCCGGTTGCGGAACAGGGCGAAGCGGGGTGCCCAGTAATCATCGCCACCCGGTACGCCCGGATTTTGCCGCGTCTCGATCCGGCCGTTGATCTGCACGCCGATCTTGAGTCGTTCGGCAACGCGGGCGTCGATGTTCGACTGAATGTTGGTTCGGTTGAAGTTGTAATCTTTCAGCACCGCGTCCTGATTCAGCCGCGTGACCGAGAAGTAGTAGTTGATCTTTTCCGACCCGCCCGACGCGTTCAGGTTGATCTGGTACTGCGGGGCGTTTTTCCCGACGATGTAGTTGTACCAGTCGAAGCTTTTATAGCCGTACTCGGTACCCTGCTTCCATTTGTTCAGTTCGTCCTGCGTGATGGTCGTCTTACCCGTCTGGTTGACTTCTGCATCGGCTTTGCCCACCATCCAGTCGTAGGCGCTTACGCCTTTCGGGAAACGGGTCCAGTTCTGCACGCCGTAGTAGGCGTCGAGGTTGATGGTGTTGCGGTTACCGGTTTTGCCCCTTTTGGTCGTCACGATGACAACGCCGTTGGCCGCCCGCGATCCGTACACCGACGCCGACGCATCTTTCAACACCGAAATCGACTCGATATCCGACGGGGCGATGTTGTTGAACTGACCGGCATCTTTCTGGATACCGTCGATAACGAACAGCGGATCGCCCATGCCGCGCACCTGCAGGAGTGCCGACGCGCCGGGTCTCCCTTCCGCCTGCCGAAACGATACGCCCGGAATCTTGCCCGCCAAAGCCGCACTGACCGTACTGGTCTTGGCCTTTTCGATGTCGCGGCTGGTGATGCTCGAAATAGCGCCCGTCAGCGACTCTTTCCGCTGCGTACCGTAGCCGACGACGACTACTTCGCTTAGCGACTGATCCGACGATTTCAGGCTGACGGTCAGATTCGTCTGATTCCCAACCGCAATTTCCTTGTTGCCGAAGCCAATAAAGCTGAAGATTAGCACGGCGCTGGCGTCGGGAACGTCGATGCGGAAGTTGCCGTCGGCGTCGGTAGTCGTACCCCGTTGCGACCCCTTCAGTACGACGCTCACGCCCGGTAGTGCCTGCCCGTTGGTACTGTCGCGCACGACACCCCGAACGGTCTGATCGGTACTTTGCCCCACGGTCGGTAAGGCTGGACTGGTATTCGTTGACGAATAAGGCGCGATGGCAGTAATGCGCTGCGTCGACCGCAGGGGCTCCGCCGTGACGGTTTTCGTGTCGGTATGAGCCGCTACGATAATGTAGGCCCCCTCCTTCATCTTGCGGTATGTTAGGCCCAGTGGGCGCAGCAGGGTGTGCAGCGACGTTTCTGCCGACGCATCGAGCTGTATGCTACTGACCGGTACGACGACGTGTTCGATCAGCCGATTCTCGAACAGCAGGTTGATCTGGTAGCGATTTTTCAGCGCCGTCAGGGCATCGCGTAACGATCGGTTTCCCGCGTTGTGGGGCTCTTCCGTCGACTGACGAACCTGTCCGGCGCGGGCCAGTATCTGCGCGTTGCCGGCCGCGCCGAGACTGGTTACGATCGCTCCGGTCAGCAAGCAGGCGTAAGCACGTAAGGTATGTTTCATGGGCAAAGGAGAGGAGGTAGCGGATTATTTAGCGGAGAAGATGACGCGGTTGCGCTGCCGGGATACGTTGATGCCCAGCAATTCCCGTAGTACGTGCAGGAGTTCATCGGCATTGTCGGCGTCGAAGGTGCCCGTCACCATGCGCTCGGCCAGCGCGGGGCTTTTGATGGCGACGTCGAGCCCATAGTTTTCTTTGATCATGTAGCCGACTTCGCGTAGGGGCGTATTGTTGAAGACGAAGCGATGTTCGGTCCAGGCGGCTTCGTCGGTCGGTCGGGCGATGGGCTTGACCTGCACCGATCCACCTGGCTGTAAAGTGGCCAGTTCGCCGGGGTGCATCAGCCATTCGCGCCGGTCGTTGCTCCGTTGACTACGCAGTTTTACACTTCCCTTCAACAGCGCCACGCGGGTCGCCCGGGTTCGGTTGAAGACGACGAACTCCGTGCCGAGTACTTCCACGTCGAACTGCCGCCCCGTCTGTACCACGAAACGCTTGTTGTCGTAGGTGTGGGTGACGGAAAAGGTCGCTTCCCCGCTTAACGTGACAAGTCGATCGTTTCCTGACAACAGTTGGTAGCCCAGCACCGAGCGGGGGACGCGCAGGCTTGAATTGGCGTTGAGCACAACCCGGCTACCGTCCGATAAAGTGATGCGTTTGAGCTGCCCGAACGACGTTTTATACGTCTGGTACAGCAGTGGTTCGCGGAAGAGCCAGCCGGCCAGTCCGAGCAGCAGCGTTACCGATGCCGCTACCAGCCAGGTCGACAGCCACGACCGGGTGCTGCGTAGGGGGGGCGGTTCAGCCAGCGTCGGAACGGGAAACGGCTGATCCATGAACCGACGAAACCGGTCGAGTGCGGCCGGGGTGTCGGCAATGTATTGCGGACAGGTTTGTTCCCACTCAAACAAGGTCTGGTAATAAAGGGCCTGGTTCTGCGGGTCTTTGAGCCAGTCCTCGATCAGTCGTACCTGAAGGGCACTCGTCCGACCAGCATGGTGCTCCAGCAGCAACGCTTTTGTAATAGTTTGCATGATGTCTTGTCAATCGTCAGGTTGTGGGTGGATCAGGCCTGTGTGCTGAGCAGGAGCGCGACACCCCAGACCCATTCGTCTTTGAGTACGGTGCGGAGTAGCGTCAGCGCCTTGGTCATGTGCGCTTCGACGGTCTTGGTCGCGATGCTGAGTTCGTCGGCGATCTCGTTGTATTTACGGCCTTCGAACCGGCTGAGCAGGAACACGCGCCGGCACTGTGGGGGAAGCTGTTCGATGGCCTGTTCGATTTTTCGCCGGAGTTCGTCGTACTGCATCATCTCCGCCGGCGATGACCTGGAATCGATCAGGTCGTCCATGCGTTCATCGGTGCTTTGCTGCGATTTGGTCAGTTCCCAGCGCAGGTAATTGTAGGCCCGGTAGCGCACTGCCTGAAACAGGTAGGCCGGGTAGGCACTGTCGATGGTCAGGTAAACCTTGTTTGTCCAGAAGTTACAGAACACCTCCGACACAATGTCTTCCGCCGTTTCCTTGGCGTAGACCAGTCGGATGGCGTGGCTGCACAGGGGGGCGTAGTACTTGCGGAAAAGCAGTTCGCAGCCCTGCTGAGGGTCGGTCTCGAACACGGCTTTCAGGTGCCAGTCGGGATCGGGCGACACGGGCGAACTAACCGGCGCGGGGCCGGTAGTCGCCTGTGGGGAGGTTGATGGAATAGGTAGAGGAAGGCGCATGTAAGAACCGTCGAGTACTGACCACGGGTAGGCGGTCATACTACAGACAAGTCAGGGTAGGTATACCCTTACTCCGTTTTGACTTTTTTTACTATTTTTTTTAACGATACGGTAATGAGTGGCCTGCTATAGTGCAGGTCTATCTTGGAAACGCCTGATTTAGTGGGGTCAGGTGTTTTTTAGGCAAACTGATTGGCTCATCCAATCGGCAGTTTGTCGGGTAGACAGTGGAAACGGTGGTATACTTTTCGCATGCTGATTTATTCATACGTGGCTTCTCCGTTGAGGTAAGCAGACGATTGTGTACTAGCCAGACATGCGTAAACAGGTAAATCAGTACGATAAAATTTTACGGGAAAATCTGGAAGCGATCATTCCGGGTTTGCTGGAGAACGTGCTTGGTATCACGGCGGTGGAGTCAGAAGAGTTGCCCGACGATCTTCAACACACCAAGGAGCGCAAGCCGGATGTATTGAAGAAGATCGTTAACGAGACTGGAGATGAGTTCGTGTTGCAGATAGAATTCCAAGTGGCCGACGAGCCGGATATGGTGTACCGTATGGCGGAGTACTACATTATGCTGGAACGCAAATATCGGTTACCTGTCCGGCAGTTCGTTGTATTTCTCGGTGCCACCACCCCACAGATGCCGACCCGCTTGAATCGGCTAACCCTGACGTTCGAATTTCCAATCGTCTCATTTGCTACGCTCGACTACCATCTTTTTCTCCGGTCGAATCAGCCGGAGGAAGTACTGTTGAGTATTCTGGCGAATCTGGGCACTACCGACATGGAAGCAAAGCTGGTTCAAATCGTTCAGCGCGTAGGCGAAACGAGTCAGGGCGATTTCTCGTTTAGAAAGCACATCAATCAGTTGCGTGTACTGGCGCAACTGCGTAACTTAGGTATCAAACTCAAAGAAGCTATGGACAGTATCGAAAAGCTTATCAGCCCTGAAAAGGACGTCTTCTACCTGATGGGTGAAGAAAAAGGTGAGCAACGGGGGCAGATGAAGGCGGAAGAACGCTTCGTTCGGAATCTGCTTGCTGAGACGAATATGCCCGCTGATCGGGTTGCAAAGCTTGCCGGTGTATCCGTTGAGTTTGTCGAGCAGGTTCGGCAGAAAATGGCTAATGACTAATAGTATGCTTACGGTAGTAATTTTCAACTACACTGGTGCTTTCAGCCGCGTTGATTGTAGAAAAATACCGATCGGCACACGTGTCACCGCAGTAGGTAGTGTCCCCGGCACTGAAGAGTGGTGGGACGATAGGGAAAACAATCACCTTCAGCACGGGTAAAACAATCCCAACTAAAAATCCCGATCAGCGTACCGATCGGGATTTTGCATTCTTGGCCAACCGGTCGGTTGGTCGACGGGCTGGGCTACATTACTAGCTATGCTGGGTAACAGCTGGTTGATCAACAGCTGGTTGATCGTTGGTAGCCGTCACGTATTTTTTCACGAAGTCGGCCTTGTTGTCGCGGTACGACGAAACCATCCCTACTTTCGACAGGCCGTAAATGTAAAGCCAGGCTAAATCGAGCTGGAAAGGCAGGAAACCGGCGCGGGCACTGCTGGGGTACAGATGGTGGTTATTGTGCCATTCGCCCGCGAACAGGCCGGGCCGCCACTGATTGATCGAGAGATTACGCCGGTCGAAGTCAACGCCGTCGACATGCTGTTCTTCGCCCTTACCGTGACCGGTGTAGTTGAACGTGCGCACGACAACATACCAGAACAGAGCACCCGTAAACATGGTGCAGGCTAGTGGATGGCCGCCGATCAGGAAGAATATCGTGTACCAGAAGGCCCAGTTGGCAGCCCACAAACCAAACGTGTACAGGGGCGAACCAACCGACCCCCAGCGCAGGTAACTGCGGTAGCTATTGGCCTGAATGCCGGTATGGCCCAGAAAACCCGCTACCCGGCCATAATCGGCTTCCGACAGGTTCTTGGCAATCGGCTGGTGGTTGACGTCTGAAAGCAAGCAGTAGAAGAGACCGCCACGGGCATTGTAGGGGTCGCCGGGCTGATCGGATTTGGCGTGGTGAACGTGGTGTGAAACGACGTAAATCTCTTCGGGAAACGTTTTGACAACCAGATTCTGCGTGATAAAACGCCAGATGGGATGGCTGAACGTATACGCCTTGTGCGTGCAATACCGGTGAAACCAGATTGTCGCATGCGTGCTCATGATGACCATGCCGTACAGGATACCGATACCCAGCAGTGGCAGGGAAAAATACCGCCCGAATGCAATGATGGCGAAGGGAAGCAGACAAAGAATCATGAGCCAGCTGGCAGCCGGAACCCAGTTTTTACGGTCGGCGAAAACATTCATCCGCGTAAAGGCTTCCCGGAAGAGTTGTCGATTTGTGGGGATAACCAGGTCACCGGAGGGCGTGCGCCAGCCATAGGATGGCTCCTGTAGTACATTGTCGATAAATGGCATAAAGAACGAACTGAGCGAAGAATGGCGAAATCCGGGCAGACATCGCCTGATTAGGTAGTAGAAAGTTGCGGAGCGAAAACGCTGTTAAATTTAACGGGTCTGCCGGGTAAAACAAGGGCTGGCGGTCAGATAGCCAGTACTTGTTTTGCCTGATCGACGGCTCGGTGCAACTGACTGTGGAGATAAATACGCTGATCGTCGATAAAGAAGGCTATGTCTCCGTCGAATTCATTGGCAAAGGAACAGCCGTTGGCAAACCGGCCCCAGCCTTCGTTGATATAGCGGTTCAGCCGATTCTGGGGCCATTGTCCTGGCCGATCGGCGGCTACGGCAGGTAAATGCTGATGCATCCAGTGCACGAGTGACGTGATATCCTGAATTTTGCCCTGCACACCAATGCCTTTCGTAAAGTCGATCCGTTGGCCCCGTTCCTCGACCTGAGTCAGGAGTTTGTCTACCCGGCTTATTAGCTCGGCGAAAGAGGTGCGCCAGGCTAGATCGTCAGCAGCATCAACGGCGAAAGCCGGTGACCGAAATAAGGCCTCGATGGCTAGCAGGTTGTCATGGGGCGTTTGTGTATCAATAGTCATGAGTTGGGTAAAAAGGAGGAAGGAAAGTCAGGCCAGTGAACGGACGCAGGTCTACCGGTCAGTTCGGGCAGTGTGCGTTACCAGTGACGGTGGTACTTGGCAAGAAAGGGAGTGGCCAGGTTGCGAAGGCAGGGGAACTTGCTGCATAGTCAGGCCCGGACGCGGCTGGGACGTTCGCAGTAATGGCCGAAAAACCGGACTGATGATCAATTCGTAGTGATCAAGTAGGGAAGACAGGACTCGTTGAGCGGCCGTGTCGAATTGACTGAGCAAGCGATACATGGAGCGAGTGATTTATGAGCAGAGAAGGATAAGATGCCCCGGCGAATCGGGATTAGCCGCTGAGAATGCCGATAACGAGTAATTGATGCTGGTATGGGCAGACGCGTTATGTTTTGAAGAACAAACGCTTGTATCCTGGCACGGGGCCGGGTAATCAGCTCACCAACGATAGTGGCTAGAGTAATCGAACTGATCTGGTCTTGGGCGGTGAAGCCAGCCGATACTGATGCGGTCGGGTGCTTCACTTAGTTTACTAATGAGGACCGGCTGATGACGTGTAAAACCGGTAACGAGTTGCCAAAATGTGAAGACGATGAACCGACTGTTGATCGGGTATATAAACTAAACCAATTTATACATAAAAAGATTAGTCTACATACGATATAGTTGCCGGTAACGATCTGTCAAGGCTATAATTTATAGCCGAATTACTTGGTAAAAACGATCAGTACGGCGCTACCGCGCACTAATGTGCTATCTGCAAGCTGGCCAATTATTTGTATTCTGGTAAGTTTATTTTAGCGAGGGTATAGGCCGATTAAACGAAAAAGCGTCGGAAGGGGTTGACATTATGACGCGTTATCAAATTCAACCATTGAGCTGCGTCCACTCTCCATGAAGGAATACACAGAAATCCCCGACACCAGCGATTCGGACTACTGGCAGATCAAAGTGACGGAAGGTCAACTGCGGAGCCAGACATTTGTGCCGCGTGACAAAGAACTCCATCATCGGCTAAAAACGAAGGCATGGGCTGATATTCAGGCGGCTCAACCGCGCCGTCGTCGGAACGCCAAAGATTAGCGATAAGGACATATTCAGCTCGTTTCGCCTGTAAGCGGTTCCGGCTGCGTCAGGCCTTGTCTGAAAACAGCTGTCTGTACCCAACCAACAGGTACGGACAGCTGCCTTTTTATGCACTTTACTTGCCCGACAGGTAGCGCCGGATGGGGGTATCGACATACGCCATAATCAGCTGCGCGAAGGCAATCAGCGCCACCGTCAGTACGGGTACCAGCACCCACAACTGGCCTGCTGTCGGCTTCCTGGCTTCGAGATAGCTCATGAACAGCCAGATGAATGGGTAGTGGACCATGTAGAGCGGGTACGATAAATCACCCAGCCAGTTGCAAAGCCTGTCCCAGAAAGGGTTTGTTTGTGTACCGGCACCCAGGGCAATCAGAAACGGGAAATAAACGAGTACCAGAAAAGGTTCGGTAAACTGGTTCAGGCCGACTCGGTACGGGACCAGAAACGCCAGCAGGAGTAGTATGCTGATGGGAACGAAGCCGAGCGAGTTGGTAATTCGCCAGCCCGACCGAAAGACGAGCATGCCCAGCAGAAACGAACCCGCTACCCTGGGCAGACCGCCGTATTCGTTGCCAATGCCCCAACCCACACCGACGTTGCCGTACGCATTGGCCGTGATACAAAGCGCAATGGCGGCTACGATCGTTAAGCCTACCAGCGTTTTGCGGGAGATCCGGTAGAGGATTAGTGCGTAAACGATATTGGCGATGTATTCCCACAGCAACGACCAGGTCGGCGGATTGAGGTGAAACAGATTATGGTATCGCTCCGGAACCGCCGGGTACGGAATCATCAGGCTACCTGACACAAATAGCAGCGCCGTTTTGCCGGGTCCCTTCAACGCGTACAGCTTACTGAATGGGTCGAGCACGAAACAGATCAGCCCAATAACCGCACCGATGACGACGAGTGGGTGCAGGCGAATCAGGCGTAGCCGGAAAAACGCCCAGCTGCCCAACTGGCCAATCCGGTTGTCATACGCGTAGGCAATGACGAAGCCCGACAGACAGAAAAAAAAGTCGACGGCCAGATAGCCGTGGGTGATAAAACTCTTGCTGGGGTCGGGAACGACGATTTCCATAAAGTGGAAAATCAACACGGTTAGTGCGGCTACACCGCGTAACCCATCCAGGACTAGAAAATGGGGTCTGGTAGTCAGCTGTAACGGCTCTTGACTAGATTTCTTCATCAGGCTGGCCTGCGTCGGAGCAGGCATGGTTCACTAGCCAAAGCAGAAAACCGATCGATTATATGCATCAGGACAAGCGTTGTTGACCACCCGGCGACAGTCCGACCGGATTGACAGGTCGGGAGAAGACAATGTGCTTGCCGGGTTAGTAACAAGGCGTGGATATGAAAAAGCCGCTACCCGAGTGGGGGAGCGGCTTCTTGTTTGCCTGACGAAGTAAAAAAGTGAACGGTGGGTATTATTCAGGTTGTAAACACATACGGGTGGTGCATGATCTATGTCGGAACTACCTCAGTATGGTAAGTGGATGGTAACACAAGAGCGTCGGGCAGGCAGTGCCACGCACAACTGCTGTATCAGTCAGGCAACGACAGTCCGGTTATCGGCTACTTTTAGTTGCTGCATGATCGCGTAGCGGTCAGACTCGACCAGCATACCCAGTTCCGCTAGCAGCAATGCCTGCGCCGGAATACTGAGCGTCTGAAATCCGTTCGCTGCCCGGACGACAACCCGGTAAACGCCGTCGGTTCGTAATTGGTGAGCCTGGTAATGGCTAACGCCCGGAACTGCCAGGTCGACTAATTTCTGAAAGAGTTCGCCGAGCGAGGCCGGTTCGATCGTGGTTTCGTTTGCTGTAGCTGACATGATGAAATGCATGGTGATTGCCTCTTTTGTGTTTGTAAATCAAAATTGGTAGTCTATTAAGTGAAAATGCTGATCTTTCGATGAATGGTAGAAAATGGGGGATAAGCTATCAGAAACGGGCTAAAATCGTCCTTTGACTACCGTTTTTTAATGATTTATTTGTCATTCAATCTATTGATAATCAAGTTCTAGTCTGTTCTTTAGTATATGCGTGCTTATTTGCTGGGCTTACTGATCGGCTATCCCCTCTTCACCACGGCTCAATCTGCCACTCCGCCCTGCGATTGCCCATCGGTATTGCAGCAGGTCAGCCGTAAAGTAGCCGACAATTACGCCGGCTGGACCGATAAGGTGACGGCCAAAACAAAGCCTGCGCACACCCGACTGCTGGATAGTCTGCAACAGCAGGCCACCAAAGCAACAACCGATGCCGACTGCTTTCAACTACTGAAAGCGTATAAGGCGTTCTTCCGGGATGGGCACTTTCAGGTAGAGCTGCGCAATACCGGCTCAGCGGCAACACCAACCCCAGCGCCCGTGGTTGGCGTTCGGACTATCCCGCTGTCGGAAGCGCAGGCTCAACAATTGCTGCTGGACAAAGCGAAAAAACACCACCCTGTCGAGGGAATCTGGGAGACGCCCGAGCGGAGCTACAAACTGGCGATCATCCCCGATCCGCAATCGGCGGATTCGCTGGTTGGGGTCGTACTCGCATCGACGAATCCCCGGTGGACGCCGGGCCTGGTCAAGCTGAAACTGGCTACCCGCAATCCGGCTGCCGGTCAGGTGTTGTACCGCAACGGAGCGTTTGAAGAGGAGTCGCTCCGGCTGGCGCAGACGGGTAATCTGTTTCGGATCGGCGGGTACGGGTACTGGCTACGGCGCTTTCCTCAGGCGGTAACGGAGGCCGAGCAGCAAACCGTTGCGCGCCAGGCGATCCCGATCGAGTTTCGCCAGCTTAGTCCGCAGGTAGCGTATCTGCGGGTGACCAGTTTCAATACGCCCAAAGCACAGGTGGATAGTATGGTCCGGGTACATCAGTCGGCGCTGCGCCAGACGCCCACGCTGATTATCGACATTCGCGACAACGGGGGCGGTAGTAACTCGTCGTTCGCATCGCTGCTGCCACTGATGAATACCAACAACTTTCAGGATACGCACACTTACATGCGAACATCGCCCGACAACATTGCCGCTGAAGAAGCGATGATCGCCCGCGCCCGCGCCGGTCATTGGGATACCGATAGCGTGCTCAACGTTTGGGCCACCGACGTCGCGCAGGCGAAAGCGCATCCCAACCAGTTGTACCGTACCGAAGGCTCACTCCTGAAGATGGACTCGGTATTGACCAATCCGGTTCGGGTCGCCGTGCTCATGAATGCAAACTGCTACAGTAGCGCGGAGTATTTCGCCTTCTACGCCAAACAGAGCCGTAAAGCCACACTATTCGGCCAGCATACGGGGGGCGTCATGGATTATGGCAACGTCCGGAATCAGGTGCTGGACTGTCCCCACTTTGTGCTACGCCTGCCCACCACCCGTTCGGGCTGGGTCGATACGGCTCCGATCGATAATCGGGGCTTTCAGCCCGACGTCGTTATTCCGGCTACCGAACCCGACTGGGTCGATTATGTCGTTCGCTATTATCAGTTGCCGACTGAGCAGCCCCGGCGATGAGTAGCTGTACGGTAGTGGACTGCTGCCCGTACGGAAGCGGACAAGCATAAGTTGGCATAGATGGTTAATATGCTGACAGTGAGTATGGTAGTTTAGCTGGCACGAGAGTTGGCTTTTAGTGGTCAATCGAATCAATCACTAAAACAAACAAGTACCAATGACTTCGCTATTGACTACCGCCTTCGTAAAATCAGTTATCGCCCTCCACCTGCTGGCCAGTCCCACCACTGTACTATCAACTGACAAACCAGCCACACCGGAATCGTTTGAGGCTAGCGCGTACGTAAACAAGGAACGGAAAATCCGACTGTCGATCGATAAGTCGGCCGCCGAAGCTATGACCGTCAACCTGCGTCCGGTTGGAAAGGCGGCAACTGTGTTTACTGAACATGTTGGACGCAGGGCGACGAAGGCGAGACTGTTGCTTAACGTGGATCAACTGCCGGACGGCCTTTACGAACTGGAGTTGCGGACGGCAAGTGGCCAGTTGACCCGGCGTATCGATCTGAAAACGCCCGTAGAAACAGTGTTGCCACAGCGGCTACTGACGATTCGCTAGGCCAGCCTATAGTCAGCCTGACCGGCAATTAGTACAGGAATGGGTTGTTGCCGGGGCCTTCGTTCGGAAGACAGCATAATCGTCTGTTTTATTTAAAAAAAAAGACACATGGGTAACATATGATTTGTGGCGTGAATGATGCATTTTTGAGAAGGTATCCCACTCCTCTCTATTGATCGATATGCGCGTTACATTCACTCCCTGTTGCCCCCATTGTCGGTGCGATGATGGCTTCTACCGAGTCAGACAGCCCATCTGGAGTAAAGTAGTACTGTTCCCATTCCGACGCCGAGCGTACTACTGTCACCATTGCGACCATTCGTTTCTGTTGCTAGGCAACCGCCAACGCCGGCTTACGACGAGCTGACAAAAACGAAGCCTATCAGAACTCCGCAGTTGTGGGTAACCCCCATGACTGCGGAGTTTGCTGTTCAAGGAGCAGAATAGCCAACTGACTGCCATAAACGGTGTCTAAAACCGTTCAGGGCGGCAACTACGCCGACTAATCACGCGGGTTCGATATGAATCAGCACGTCATAAACCGATGGCTTGGCCGTCAGAATGGCCGCTTTGACCGCGTGGGCAATGTCGTGCCCCTGCCTGACGGTCAGGTCGCCGGGTACTTTTACATGCAGGTCGACAAAGTATTCGAAACCTGTCTTGCGAACCCGGTACTTATCGATACCCTGCACCTGCGGAACGCTCAGGGCGATCGTGGTCAGTTCGGCCTTCCAGTCACCCGCCGGGGCTTCGTCCATGATTTCGCCGAAGGAGGGACGGAAGATGCGGTACGCGTTGAAAATGATAAAGCCTGAGGCCAGTAAAGCCGCCCAGTCGTCGGCGCTTTCGTAACCGGGGCCACCAATCAGGGCAATGCTGATACCGACGAAAGCGGTCAGCGAGGTGATGGCGTCGCTGCGGTGGTGCCAGGCATCCGCTTTCACGGCCTGACTTTCGGTTTCCTGTCCCACCTGCTCGATCCGGCGGAAAAGCACTTCTTTGACGATAACGACCCCCGCCAGTACCGCCAGTGTGAATGGGGCCGGTACTTCGTGCGGAACCCGGATATTACGGATGCTCTCGACGGCAATGAATATGGCCGCGCCCACCAGCGCAACTGATACAACGATAGCCGCCAGCGGTTCGGCCTTACCATGCCCGTACGGGTGGTCTTCGTCGGGCTGGCGGGCGGCTACCCGCAGACCCAGCCAGACAAACGTAGACGTGACGACGTCTGTGCCCGATTCGATCGCGTCGGCAATCAGCGCGTAGGAGTTGCCCAGCCAGCCGGCAATGCCTTTCACCAGCAGCAGCACGATACTGACCGCGATGCCGATCAGGGTGGTTTTCTGGCCACGTTCCGCCTGACGTGGGGTTAACTGTTCCATAAAAGTGATAGTGTTATAATGAACGTGTCATGAAGGTGTATGGGGTATCGCTGTAATCAACCATTAGCCGGCGAGTTTGGCCCGCTCGGCGCTGATAAAATAAGCTCCCTGCCGAACAATGGCAGTGGGGTCGATACCCCCAGGCAGCTTTATTTCCGTCTGATGGTTCTGGCTGATACCGGTCCGGACCGGAACGAGCTGAAACTGATACGTACTGGTCGGACTGCCACTTCGCCGGACGTAGACAAAGGTTTGATTGCCTTCCCGCACTAGTGCATCGTCGGGTAGGGCCATAACTCGCCGGGGAGCCGATAGAATTGTGGCGCGAACGTACGAGCCGGCAAACAGCCGTCCGTAGTTCTTGGGGGCCAGATTTGCGTGTACCAGTACCGTTTTCGTCTGCGTATCAAATGCCTGCCCCACCCGGTATACGCTGGCCTTCATCGGACCGGTCTGCTGCTGAGGAATGGTAAACTGAACCGCTTGACCTTCCCGAATCTTGCGGATGTCGTTCTCGAACACGCGCAGCTCCAGGTACAGGTGTTCTTTGCCAACGATTTCGACCAGCGCATCGGTCGTGCCGACAAACTGACCCAAATGCAGGTCTACCTTGTCAACATACCCACTGATCGGTGCCAGTAGCGGAATTGTCCGGACGATAGTGCCTTTGCGAAGGGTGGGTAGCGGAATGTGCAACTGCGACAGCTGGGCTTCCAGCGAGCTGAGCAGGGCCTGCGTAGTCTGGTAATCGGCCGTCGATTGCTGAAAATTACGCCCGACCCCGATAGCGGCCTGGCTTAATTCGGTCTGCCGGTCCAGCTCCTGCCGCTCAAACCGGCTACGGGCTATCGCCTGCAAGTATTCCTGCTGTAGCTTGATGTAGTCGGGGTGTTCCAGTTGAGCCAGCACCTGGCCTTTCCGGACGAAATCACCTTCCACCAGCCGGGTTGAGCGGACGAAGCCGCCCATGGGCGCGTGAACACTGGCCCACTGGTCGGGTGGCGCTTCGAGTTTACCAGTGGCCTGAATGCTTTCGCCCAGCGTCAGCGTATCGGGAGCGCCCAGTTGAATGCCTGTTTCCCGAAACTGATTGGGGCTGATGGCAATGGTTTGCGGGCCTTGGCGAGTTGTATCCTTGGGGGAAGCGGCCGTTGCCTGTTCGGTGGTTTCCGTCGAACCCGAGCAGGCGAACAGGCTCAGCAGCAGGCCGACGCACAAAAGTCGGAGTGGCTGCGGATTGATTCTAGAACGCATAATCTTATCCGTGAAAAGACTAATGAATAAAGGTTGATACGGCTTGGTCAGTAGCCGATGGATGACTATCCGGTGCCCGGCGCGTGGCTATCAGACTATACAGGACCGGTAAAACAACCAGTGTCAGGAGCGTGGCCGATACCAGTCCGCCGATGACGACCGTTGCCAGCGGTTTCTGTACCTCAGCACCGGCCGAACTCGACAGCGCCATCGGTAAAAAGCCCAGCGAGGCTACGGCCGCCGTCATGACCACCGGACGAAACCGAACGGCTGTCCCCTGCTTGACCCGCTCGATGACGTTTGTTACGCCCTCGGCTTCGAGTTGATTGAAATAGCTGATCAGAACGATTCCGTTGAGTACCGCAATGCCGAAGAGGGCGATAAACCCAACCCCGGCGGAGATACTGAACGGCATACCGCGCCCGACCAGTGCCAGCACACCACCGATGGCTGACAGCGGAATCGCCGTGAAGATCAGCAGCGCCTGATTGACCGAGTTGAAGGTTAGAAAGAGCAACAGGCCGATCATCACCAACGCCAGCGGCACGGCAATACCCAGTCGCCCCTTGGCTTTAACCAGGTTTTCGAACTGCCCGCCGAATGTGTAGCTGTAACCCGCCGGTAGCGGGACGTCTTTGTCGAGTACGGCTTTCATTTCACCCACCAGACTTTCCACGTCCCGGCCCCGTACGTTGATGCCGATGGTGATGCGTCGCCGGGCGTTATCCCGCGAAATCTGCATGGGCGCGTTCTCGTAGCGGATCGTCGCCAGTTCGGCCAGCGGTACCTGCTGCCCGTCGGGCAGATCGACGTAGAGCTGACGGATGTTATCGATGTCCTGCCGGTAGGTGCTGTCGAGCCGGACGACCAGATCGAATCGTTTTTCGCCCTCGAAGACGGCCCCGGCGGTTTCACCCGCAAAGGCAGCTTTCAGAATCCGGTTGAGGTTGGCCACCGACACGCCGTACTGCGCCAGCCGCTGCCGGTTATACGATACCAGCATCTGCGGCAAACCACTGATCTGCTCGACTTTCAGATCGCCGACGCCCGGTATGGTCCTGATCCGGGCAGCGGCCTGATTGGCTTTCGCAAACAGCGTAGCCAGGTCTTCACCGTAAATCTTCACGGCAATGTCCGACTTGACTCCCGTCATCAGCTCGTTGAAACGCAGCTGAATCGGTTGTGTAAATTCGGTTGTGATACCGGGCAACACGCTCAGCGACCGTTCCATCTGCTGAATCAGCGCTTCCTTCGTGTGAGCCGACGTCCATTCGCTCGGTTCCTTCAGCAGTACCATTACGTCGGCTGCTTCGATGGGCATCGGATCGGTGGGGATTTCGGCGGTACCAATTTTAGAAATGACGTCTTTTACTTCCGGGAAACCGTTCTTCAGAATCGTCTCGATCCGGCCGGTGGTCTCGATGGTCTGCCGCAGCGATGAGCCCGGTTTGAGCGACAGGCTAATGGCAATGTCACCTTCGTCCAGGTTGGGAATGAACTCACCGCCCATCGTACCAAACAGGCCTACGGCTCCGGCCAGTAGCAGTACCGATGCCGCGATGATTGCCTTCGGCCAGCGCAACGCCCGGTTCAGCAGGGGTGCGTAGCCTCGGTACAGAAAGGTCATGATCCGGTCGGCGAGGGTGCCTTCTTCCTGAATATCTTTTCGGAGCAGCGTGGCCGATACCATGGGTACGTAGGTCAGGCAGAGAATCATGGCACCGATGATGGCGAAACTGACCGTCAGCGCCATTGGTCGGAACATCTTGCCTTCGATACCCGTCAGCGACAGAATCGGAACGTATACGATCAGAATAATCAACTGCCCGAACAGCGCCGACCGCATCAGTCGGCTGGCGGAATGCTGCGCAATAGCATCCATCGACTGGTGTCTGCTGGCCTGATCGTGTACGATGCTGAAGATCATGCTCTCGACGATGATAACGGCCCCGTCGACCAGTAAGCCGAAGTCGATGGCACCCAGGCTCATCAGGTTAGCCGATACGCCAAAGACATGCATCATACCGAGCGCAAATAGCATACAGAGCGGAATCACGGAGGCTACGACGAGTCCGGCCCGCCAGTTACCCAGCAGGAGCAGTAGTATGCTCATCACAATCAGCCCCCCTTCGATCAGGTTCTGGGCAACGGTATGGATGGCCTTGTCGATGAGTGTTTTACGGTCCAGAAACGGCTCGATGACCAGACCCGGCGGTAAGCTCTTCTGAATCTCGCCGATGCGCGCTTTCACCCCTTCGATTGTCTTTTCCGACGACGCGCTTTTGAGCATCAGCACAATCCCGCCGACCACTTCGCCCCGTCCGTTGCGGGTCATGGCCCCGTAGCGAACAGCATGGCCGAAGCCGACCTGGGCTACGTCGCGTACCAGCACGGGCGTATTGCCAATGGTTTTGACGACTATCTGACCAATCTCATCCGGGGTACGGACCATGCCTTCGCCCCGGATAAAAAAGGCTTCCGGCCCTTTTTCGATGTAGCTGCCGCCCGTATTGGCGTTGTTGGCAGCCAGCGCGTCCATTACTTCGGTCAGGCTGGTATTCATCCCGTGTAGCCGCTCCGGGTCGATCTGTACTTCGTACTCTTTCAGATACCCACCGATGCTGCTGATGTCGACAACACCGGTTACGCCCGACAACTGCCGCTTGACGATCCAGTCCTGAATGGTACGCAGGTCGGTGGCTGAGTAGCGCGTATCGGCTTCATTTTCCGGCCGGATCACGTACTGGTAAATTTCGCCCAGGCCGGTCGTGATGGGGGCCAGCTGTGGTGACCCCGCCGTGAGGCTACCTTCTGCTGCTTTCAACTGTTCGGCCACCAGCTGCCGGGCCTGAAGCGTGGGCGTTGTCTCGTCGAACACTACGGTGATCACCGAGAGACCAAAGCGCGAAATCGATCGGATTTCCGTGACGCCCGGTACGTTGCGAAGCGTCGTTTCGAGCGGAAAGGTGACGAACTGTTCGGTTTCCTGGGCCGCCAGCGAGGGTACCTGCGTAACGACCTGAACCTGATTGTTGGTAATGTCGGGAATGGCGTCGATGGGCAACTGCGTCAGGGCGTAACTTCCCCAGGCAATCAACGCCACTACGCCCAGCCCCACCAGTAGTTTCTGGCGGATGCTGAACTGAATGATTTTTTCTAGCATCAGACTGACTAATTCGTTGAGAAACAGGGACAGACTACCCGATCAGACAGGGTGTCCAACGGGAAGAGAGTCACTATGAACGAAGTCGAATTAGCCTAGCTGGGGCGGCTGGAAGAGGAACGACGTATTCTGGTAGGCATACAGGTTCTGATAGGCAGAATACACCTGGGGCCAATGCATCACGACCGCTGGTTCGCTGACGATCTCCTGCTTGGGAGCCATCGGCAGTGTAAAGACAAAACCAAGCGAGAGGTGATTGTAGAGGGGGATTTTTACGCCATCGTGGGGCAGCTTCGCGTGCGTCGACGATGCGTTGTAGTGCATGTCGAGAAACTGCCAGAAATCGAAATCCTGCCCGGCGCTTTGCTTGTGTAGCTGATAGTGCGAAACCAGACCCGGAATTTTGTACACTTCTTCTACGTCCGTCTGCGGAAACAGACTGCCGACCAGTAGCAGGAGACCCAGAAAAAGTGAGGTAACTGATTTCACCCTGTAAAGATAACACCATCAGCCCAAAATCGACGCGCTGACCAACGCCAATCTAACGAAGCCCTGCGTAGGCTGGCCCTAAGCAAAACGCCTTCCTTGATAGTAAGGAAGGCGTTTTTCATTGCGGCAGTTGCCGGTAATTACGCAGTACCGAATATACCGATCGACCAGTAATCGATAATAGTCTTATTTCTTCATCAACTGCTTGACCAATTGTTTCAGTTCGTCGATTTCGCTCTGTTGCTTGTCAAGACGTTTCTGCTGATCGATACCGTACAAGGTCAACTCCTCGACTTTTTCCAGCAGCAGACTGTTCATCTTCACCAGATCGACGCCCTCTGTTTTGACTTGCTCGGCCGAGGGAACACCCGGCAGATGGCCCTGCTCACGCACGTAGTTGGCAACTGCACTCAATGGTCGTAGTTGGTAGGTAGGGCTGAACACCTTGTCGCTCCACTGGCTCACGTCGCTGATGCGCAGCTGGTAGCGGGCCTTGACCACGTCACCCTGCGCGTTGACCGTCAGAAACTGATCGGTAGTCAGCGCCGATGGACTGTTCGTGGTCAGGCTGGTCAGGCGCAACCCACTCTGATCGGCTTGCGGACTAACTACTTCCAGCCGGGTAGCGGGCGCTGAGGTACCGATCCCGACGTTGACCCCGTTACCCAGAATCAGCGCATTACTAACGGCTACCCGCGAGCCCGCCCCGATCGCCGTAGCATTATGCAGCCCGTCCTCCGCCTGACTGTTGTAGCCCATCAGCACGTTATCACTCCCATCGGTGATGGCCGTCCCCGACATCGGCCCAACGATGATGTTGTTGCTACCGGTCGTTATGTTTCGCCCTGCCTGATAGCCAACCAGCGTGTTGGACGAGGAGGTAAGATTATAACCAGCCTGGTAACCAAGCAACGTGTTTTGATTGCCACTCTGGTTTGTATATCCCGATTTAGATCCTAGAAACACATTGCCTGATGCTACGTTATTTAATCCCGTTGAATCGCCAATGAGTACGTTGTTGTTGCCTAGGACCGTCAACGTGTTTGGTTGACCTGCGCCCGCCTTCACGCCTATAACGACGTTGCTGAAACCATTCGATTTAAACCTACCGGCTTCGCTACCCAAAATAGTATTGAATGAGCCGTCTGGATTGCGACTACCCGCAGCATGCCCTAGATAAGTATTAGAAGAACCGGTATATAGTAGTCCACCACTGCTGTTGCCAACAGTTACGTTCTGTGATCCCGTTCTGTTGTAGTAACCTGCTTGGGAGCCAACAAATATGTTATTGCTACCCTCTGTATTAGACTGACCAGCCAATGCACCCATGAATGTATTTGCCCCCCCAGTTGTAGTTTGATTGCCAGCGTTGTAGCCAACAAAACTATTATTGTTACCAGATGTAATCACGCTTCCTGCTTGTGGGCCAACTAGTGTGTTGTTTGTACCCGGTGTCTGCGAATTAGCCGTATTCGCCACGTAATTAGTCTGTGCCTGAAGTGAAAGAGAAGTGACTAAGATAAGCGCTGCTACGTAAAAAAACTTCATGGATGATTGATTAAATGAAGTACGAAAAATGGACACAATATACAGATGAACTATATACAAACTGGCAATTCTGATAAGCTAGAGGAAACTCTATTTCCCTGCCGAATGCTACCAACAAAACCGCATTACTTATGCCATTCGATGGATACTGAGATGACCTGGATAGGTGGGCGCTGTGCTAACGAAGAAGCTGTCGGCAGCGACACAATACGCTGGGGTCAATAAAAAAGCCGCTCAGTTGATCTGAGCGGCTTCCAAGAGCCTCCTACGGGATTCGAACCTGCGACCTACGCATTACGAATGCGTCGCTCTACCAGCTGAGCTAAGGAGGCTTTTGCTGTTTTGAGGTGCAAATATACAGTCAGTTCCGGCATTCGCGCAACTGGTGTTGCGCTTTTTTTTAATGCAATCGGTTACATGAATAGCATTAGATTCTTTATGTCGCTGTCTTTTAGCCGCATGACACAGCAATCAACTACCCTAAGCCGCCGGGCTTTTCTCGACGTAGCCGCGAAAGGAACACTGGCATCGTCTGCCCTCATCAGTGGATTTCCGACGATCGTTCCGGCGTCGGTATTTGGTAAAAACGCACCCAGCAACCGGATCAATGTCGCGGCCATCGGGACGGGACGCATCTCCCGGGGGCACGACATGCCCGGCGTGTGGCAGTACGACAACGCCCGCATCATGGCCGTCTGTGACCTCGACAGTCAACGGGCTGAGGATGCCAAACGGCTGGTCAACGAGTATTACGCGAAGAAATCAGGAAAGGATTACGACGGGGTACGGGTCTACACCGACTACCGCGACCTGCTGACAAACAAAGACATCGACGCGGTAATCGTCAGCACGCCCGATCACTGGCACGCGCCGATTGTCATTGATGCAGTTCGGGCGAAGAAAGACGTGTACATGCAGAAACCGGCTTCGCTAACCATTGCCGAGGGCCGTATGATGGCCGACGCCGTGAAGCAAACGGGCCGAATCGTGCAGGTGGGCAGTCAGCAGCGATCGTCGCCCCAGTTTCGCTACGCAGCCGAACTGATTCGCAACGGCCGCATCGGACAGCTTAAAACGGTATATGTCGGCCTGCCGGGCGATCCGTCGGGCGATGAGGAACCGCAGATGCCGGTGCCGAAAAACCTGAACTACGATATGTGGCTCGGTACCACGCCCGACGTGTACTATACCGAAAAGCGGGTGCATCCACAAATGGGTTACGACCGGCCGGGCTGGCTGCGTTGCGAACAGTTTGGGGCGGGTATGATTACCGGCTGGGGCGCACAC
Organism: Spirosoma oryzae; assembly: GCF_003002825.1. Lineage (GTDB taxonomy): Bacteria > Bacteroidota > Bacteroidia > Cytophagales > Spirosomataceae > Spirosoma > Spirosoma oryzae. The sequence continues at coordinate 260,070 of NZ_PVTE01000005.1, forward strand.
CACATCGACTGCGCCCACTGGGCGATGGACACCGAACATACCGGCCCCGTCGAAATATGGGGCAAGGCTGACTTCCCGAAATCGGGTCTATGGGACGTACACGGTATTTTTCGTACGGAAGCGCTGTATGATAATGGTGTGCACATGGTCGTCAGCAACGAGATTCCGAACGGTATTCGCTTCGAAGGAACGGAGGGCTGGGTTTTCGTGTCGCGGGGCGACGCAGCCGTTACGGCCAGTGACCCGACGGCGAAACAACAGGCGGCTAAAAAGCTCGACGCCAGCGACCCAAAGCTGCTAACCTCGAAGATCGGGCCGAATGAGATTCACCTGCCCGTTAGCAACGAGCACCACGGTAACTGGCTGGAAAGTATCGTCAGCCGGAAAGAGCCGATTGCGCCGGTCGAGGTGGGGCATCGGTCGTGTACGGCCTGTCTGCTGCATCATGCCGCTATGAAACTCAACCGGCGACTGTACTGGGACCCGAAAAAAGAGCAGTTCAAAAACGATGCGGAAGCCAACGCCATGCTGTCGCGTCCGCAGCGCAACGAATACGCGATCAAAGCCGTCGCCAGTTCACGTTAAGTCATTTCATCTCACCGTATGCAGTATCGTTTTATTATCGGCACAGTCATGCTGTCGCTTTGTCTGATGGCGTATCATCTGCCTGAACCCATCCGGCTGATTACCCTCGACCCCGGCCACTTCCACGCGGCACTGGTCCAGAAATCTGATTATCCGAACGTCGATAAAACAGTGCGGGTCTATGCCCCTGCTGGCCCGGATCTACAGCAACACCTCGACCGGATCAAAGGCTACAACAACCGGGCGGAGAACCCGACGCACTGGGACGAACAGGTGTACACTGGCCCGGATTTTCTCGAAAAAATGCTGGCGGAGAAAGCGGGGAACGTAGTCGTGATGGCGGGCAACAACCGGCTCAAAACCGATTACATCCTGAAAAGCGTGGCGGGCGGATTCAACGTGCTGGCCGATAAGCCGATGGTGATTCAGGCGGCTGCGTTCGACAAACTGAAAGAAGCTTTTGCGACGGCGGCTGCGAAGAAGGTACTACTGTACGACATCATGACCGAACGCTACGAGATCACGACGCAGTTGCAGCGGGCGTTTTCGCGGCAACCGGGCCTGTTTGGTACGCTGGTGAAGGGTACGCCCGACAACCCGGCGGTGGTCAAGGAAAGTGTTCACCACTTCTACAAAAACGTGTCGGGCAGTATCCTGACCCGCCCGGCCTGGTTTATGGACGTCGATCAGCAGGGCGAGGGGATCGTCGACGTGACGACGCACCTGGTCGATCTGGTGCAATGGGCTTGCTTCCCGGAGCAGATTCTCGACTACAAACGCGACGTACGGCTTACCTCCGCGCGACACTGGCCGACGACCATGAACCGGAATCAGTTCAAGGCCATTACGAAACTGTCGACCTTTCCTGATTACCTGAAAAAAGACGTCGTCGGCGACAGTGTATTACGGGTATTCAGCAACGGCGAAATCAACTACCAACTGCGCGGCATCAACGCGCGGGTAGCGGTGACGTGGTCCTACAAAGCGCCCGAAGGCGGGGGCGATACGCACTACTCGATCATGCGCGGCACCAAAGCGAATCTGGTTATCAAGCAGGGTGCCGAGCAGCGCTATAAGCCGATGCTGTACATCGAACCAATCGTCGGGAACACCAAACTCGACAGTGATCTGCAAGCGGCCTTGCCCGTCGTTCAACGCGAATTCCCCGGTATCGACCTGAGCAAAACGCCGACGGGCTGGCAGGTAACGGTACCCGAGAAGTACAACGAAGGGCACGAAGCGCATTTCGGGCGGGTCATGGAAAAATACCTCGACTACCTGAACGCCGGTAAGCTCCCCGCCTGGGAAGTCCCCAACATGCTGGCGAAGTACTACACCACAACGCAGGCATTATCAATGGTGAAAGAGCGAAACCGGGCTACAGGGCGGAGATAAACCGGGCCGCCGGGCGGAGCGAAAGTAAGGCATCTGTAGCTGATCGCCGGGTTGAAACCCGGCGCGAGTGAAGACAGGGTTAGCTACTGTTATTATTACTAATTGCACCGGGGTTTAACCAGGTAATCTGCTCATCTGCTCCTGATCGTTACTCATTCACTCAATCACTCATTCACTCTTTTGTATATGGAACGACGTAATTTCCTGACTGCTGCCGCCGGACTGGTGGCGCTACCTGCCTTGTCGACTGTTGCGCAGGCGGCTGTACAGCCTGATCTGCGTGGAGCGAATCGAATCAAATTTGCCGCTGTCGGACTGAACCACGGGCACATTTACGGACAGGTTGAAGCCGTAATTCGGGGTGGGGGCGAACTGACTTCGTTCTACGCCAAAGAGCCGGATCTGGCCGCTGCCTTTGCCAAACGCTATCCGCAGGCGAAACAGGCCCGTAGTGAGCAGGAAATTCTGGACGACAAGTCGATTCAACTGGTAGTGAGCGCCGGTATCCCCGTCGACCGGGCTCCGCTAGGTATCCGCGTGATGCGGGCTGGAAAAGATTATATGTCCGACAAGCCCGGTATCACGACGCTCGATCAACTGGCCGAGGTGCGGAAGGTGCAGCGCGAGACAAAGCGCATCTACTCGATCATGTACAGCGAACGGTTCGAAAACCGGGCGACGGTGAAAGCGGGCGAACTTGTGAAAGAGGGTGCCATCGGTAAGGTGATTCAGACGATCGGGCTGGGGCCGCACCGCATAGCCCTGATGTCCCGCCCGGACTGGTTTTTCGACAAAAAGCAGTTTGGCGGTATCCTCTGCGACATTGGTTCGCATCAGTTCGACCAGTTCCTGTATTTCACCGGTTCAACCAAAGCCGACGTGGTTGCGTCGGAGGTGGGTAACGTGCACTATCCGCAGCATCCGCAGTTCGAGGATTTCGGCGACGTAATGGTGCGCGGCAACGGCGGAATGGGTTACGTCCGCGTCGACTGGTTTTCACCGGAGGGGTTGAAAACGTGGGGCGACGGACGATTGACCATTCTGGGAACGGATGGCTATATCGAAATTCGCAAGAACATCGACATCACCAAAAGCGACAAGGGTAATCACCTGTATCTGGTCAACCAGAAAGAAACGCGCTACATCGACTGCGCCGACGTGCCCCTGCCGTACGGACAGCAACTGGTCGATGACGTGCTGAACCGGACCGAAACGGCAATGTCGCAGGCGCACTGTTTCCTGGCCACCGAGCTAGCCCTGAAAGCCCAGAAGCGGGCTGAAGTGGTCAAACTGAAGGTTTGATGTTTTTGGTTTAAGCGTTTAAAGTTAATGCGTGTGTAGACTGAACCTCCAGGTCCAAGCAGGCGGGATAGCGACCCAAAAAGCTACCGCCTGCATAAGTTAGCCTGGCGGCTACCAGACCTAGAGGTCTGGGCTACAAACGCGCCAGCCAACATTAAACCTCAAACCACAAACGTTAACCCCACAAAACTACCGGAATTTAAACCCATACAGATCGGTTTACTTTCTGGTAACTTTGTGCTATGATTTCCATTACCAACCTATCGTATTATCTCGGCAGTCGGGCGCTCTACGAAAACGCGTCGCTGCACATAAAGCCAAACCAGAAAATCGGTCTGATCGGTCTCAACGGTACGGGCAAATCGACGCTGCTGCGGATTATCAACGGTGAATACCAGGCCGATGGCGGTACGATCTCCAAAGCGGGCGACGTAACGCTGGGCTTCCTCAATCAGGATCTGCTGTCGTATCAGACCGAAGATTCGATTCTGTCGGTAGCCATGCAGGCGTTTGAGCGGCAGAACAAGCTTCAGAAGCAGATCGACGAGGTGCTCCACGAAATGGAGACTGACTACAAAGACGAACTGGTCGACAAGCTGGGTAAGTTGCAGGAGGAGTTCGAAGCCCTCGACGGCTACTCGGTACAGTCGAAGGCAGAGGAAATCATGGAGGGGCTTGGCTTCTCGACCGACGATCTGCAAAAGCCGCTCCGGCAGTTTTCGGGGGGTTGGCGGATGCGCGTGATGCTGGCGAAACTGCTGTTGCAAAAGCCGTCGCTGCTCATGCTTGACGAGCCGACCAACCACCTTGACCTGCCCTCGATTCAGTGGGTGGAAAAATACATTCAGACCTACGAAGGTGCCGTTATCGTCGTTTCCCACGACCGCGAATTCCTCGACAACGTCATCGACGTGACGGTTGAAGTGGCGAACGGTAAGCTGAACTACTACGCGGGTAACTACTCGTTCTACCTGGAAGAAAAGGCGCTGCGCAACGAAATCCAGAAAGGCGCTTACGAGAATCAGCAGGCTAAAATCCGGCAGACCGAACGCTTCATCGAACGTTTCAAAGCCCAGGCCACAAAAGCCAAGCAGGCCCAAAGCCGGGTGAAGCAACTGGCGCGCATGGAACGCGTCGATGACGTGATCGATGAGTCAGCGCGGGTAAACTTCAAGTTTCAGTTCTCGACCCAGCCGGGCCGCCATATCCTGCACCTGGACGATGTTACGAAAGCGTATGGTCCGAAAAAAATTCTGACCAAAGCAGACATCCGGCTTGAGCGGGGCGATAAAGTGGCGCTGATCGGTGCCAACGGGCGCGGTAAGTCGACGCTGCTGCGAATTATTTCGGGTTCTGAACCTGTCAACGAAGGCAACCGGCAGCTGGGGCACAACGTATCGTTTAGCTTCTACGCCCAGCACCAGCTTGAGTCGCTAAGCGTAGAAGACACCCTGCTCGATGAGTTGAAACATGCCAACCCGACCAAGAGCGAAGGTGAACTACGGGGCGTTCTGGGGTGCTTCCTGTTCTCCAACGACGAAGTATTCAAGAAAATCAAAGTCCTGTCCGGGGGCGAAAAATCGCGCGTGGCACTGGCGAAGGTGCTGCTTTCACAAGCCAACTTCCTGCTGCTTGACGAGCCGACCAACCACCTGGACATGCAGTCGGTGAACATCCTGATTCAGGCGCTGGAGCAGTACGAAGGCACGTACGTCGTCGTCTCCCACGACCGGTACTTCGTATCGCAGATTGCCAACAAAATCTGGTACATCGAAGACGAGCAGATCAAGGAATACCACGGCACGTACGACGAATACGAATGGTGGATGGAGGAACGCAAAGCCGGTAAAGCCGAAGCACCACCCGCCCCACCGAAGCCTGCGCCTACGAACGGGGCTACCAACGGTAAGAAAAACGGCTCCGACGATGAGCGCCGGGAATGGCAGAAAACCCTGAAGAAGCTGAACCAGCAGGCCGAAGAGTCGGAAACGAAAATCGGTCAGCTGGAGGAACGTAAAAAACGGCTTGAAATCGAACTGGCTGATCCGGCTACCTACGGCGACGACAAGCTGATGCAGGCCAAAAACGACGAGTACAGCCGGGTGAAAGCGCAGATCGGGCAGTTGCAGGATGAGTGGGAAACCGCCATGCTCGACGCCGAAGAATGGGAGAAGAAGCTGGCGTAAGCGTACGCGTCAGGCCAGCTTCTTCCCAAAAAGAGTTACGTAGCCGTGGGTTAGCGCCTGCGGCTACGTTGTTTTGTAGCCGGTCGATGAAGTGTCTTGGCGATCTCGTCGAACGAAAGGTCGAGCAGCTCGAACGTCGTATTGGTCTTGTAGTTGTAATGCCACCATTCGACGGGGTCGACCGTGAAACCGTGCGCCTGCATTGTCGCTTTCAGGAGGTCCCGATTGCGAATCACGTCGGCAGGCAGGCGGTCGAAGTTGGGGTGGGAGGCATAGACCAGCGCATCGAAGGGCGTCGGCATGCGCAGCTCGTTCCCCGTTTTCAGGTCGATGAGTGTCAGGTCCAGCGCGACGCCCCGGTTATGACGGCTTCCCTGCCGGGGCAGTCCCATGTAAACGGTATCGGGCAGCATCTCGAACATCTGACAGGTAACCGAGTACGGCCGGTACGCATCATACACTTTCAGCCCGACGCCTTTGCTGGCCAGGTCCGTCTGTACAGCCGCCAGTGCCTTAGCAACCGGGAGCCGGACGTAGGCGCGTGGCTGTTTGTACAACTGGGTGTAAAACACATTCTGCGTCGTCGCGTACTTGATGTCGAGGGCGATGGTTGGTGCGTAGTCGGTGATCTCGACAAACGCTTTGTTGCTGTCCAGTTCAACCGTGCGGAGGAAAGCAGGAACGTCGTTGATGATGGAAAGGCCGTACGGATTGGCCCGTTGTGCGTCGACGGCCTGACAGGTGAGCACCAGCAGAGCGACGAAAAGATAAAAACGTAGGAACATAGTGGAATGAGTGGTGGCTCAAAAGTAGCCGCTGTCCGTCTATTTCAGGGCGTAATACAACCAGATTTCTGTAGGTGTCGCTACGCCTTGCCCGTCAGGACGGTTGGGGTTGGGTGCTCAAATCCTTGATGCACCGTTTTGTAAATTGTCTGGCAGATAGAGTCGAGGGGCAGGTCATTTTCGTCGGTGCCGAACGGATTTTCCACTTCTTCGGCCAGAATTTCCAGACTCGCCAGTACGTAGAATACAAACATGGTGAACGGCACGACCAGGTAATGCAGGCTGAAGGTAAAGCCAATGGGCAGCGTCAGGCAGTAGCTGACGATGAATTTTTTGATGAACGAACTGTACGAGTACGGAATCGGTGTTTTCTTGATGCGCTCGCAGGCCCCGCAGATGTCCATGAACGATTGCAGTTCGGAGTTCAGCACCAGCAGATGCTCCGGCCGTAGTACACCCCGCTGTTCCAGCGCAAACGCCTGCCCGAACATAGCCGACGCCAGCTGATTTGGCAGGTGTTCGTCGGCGCGCAGGTCATTGAAACGCAACAGGGGTGTGTCGACAAAATCACCTGGTCGTATATGATCGCGCAGGTGGTTTCGCAACACAAGGGCAAAGTTAGGAATGGCTGCCTGATAAAACTGCCGGACCTGTACTTCCGAAAGGGGTAGCATCTGATGCAGTTTCAGCCCCAGATTCCGGCTGTTGTTGACAAGTGAACCCCACAGTCGTCGTCCTTCCCACCACCGGTCGTAGGCCGTGTTGGTACGAAATACCAGCAGCATCGAAATGACGAAGCCGAGCAGCGTGTGTAACAAAGTGACGTTGCGCAGCACCGACTCGTCGCTCAGGTGCAGTACGTGTTTTTCGAGCAACACAATCCCGAGTGCATACGCGCCGAACGTCAGAATGTAAGGGGCCAGTTTGCGGGCGGTGTCGCTACGTTTGAGGGTGAACAGGTTAAACCACTGCTTGGGCTCGTAGGGAATCATAAGGCTGTAAAGGCGAAATGGCCGGAACGTCGACCTGGTTTATCAACCCGTCAGCTGCTCCGAAAGTTGACAGACACAGCAATGCGGATTTTATTCGTAACGTTAGGTTCTCAAACGCTACTTATGCGATTTCTCTATCTTCTGTTTATTGGTTTGTTTGTTTTCGGTACGTCTACGGCCATCCGTGCCCAGACACCCGCGCTCCCGACGATCGATCACATTTACGATCCCAACGTGCAGACGGCACTGCTGTTTCCGTTGGTCAGTGCAAATCCGTCTGATCCGGCCCTTACTCTCAACCCGCCCATTATTTCGCTGGACGAGCCGACGGTGCTGCAACTTGAATTCGACGACCTGACGGCAGATTACCGTTCATTTCGCGCCCGGCTTATCCACTGCAATGCCGACTGGCAGCGATCGGTGCTGAACGACATCGAGTTTACGTACGAATACAACGACATGCCGATTACGGATTACCAGGTGTCGATCAATACCAAGGTTCAGTATTACCACTACCGCTTTCAGGTACCCCGCGTGAAGCTGCCGGGTAATTATCTGCTGGTGGTCTACGACGAACGTAACCGAACCAACATCATCCTGACGCGCCGATTTTCGACCTACCAGAATCGTATCGGCGTTAGTGCGGCCGGCCGCTTTTCCGTCGATCCGGCGCGACAGTTCAGCGATCAGCAGATCGATCTGGCCATCAGCTACAAAGGCTATCAGGTGATCTCGCCACAGGATGATTTCAAGGTCGTGATCCGGCAGAACTACCGCGACGATCGGGAAATTCGGGGCCTGAAACCCACTAACGTGCAGGCGTTCGACCAGACGCTGCAATACAATGTTGCGGACCTGAGCAATACCATGCCGGGGGGTAACGAATACCGCTTCTTCGATACGCGTACCATCCTGTCCCGCGCCAACTACATCGACCGTATCGAGCGCCCGGCCGACCGCAACATCGCTTATGTACAGGTCGATCAGCCACGGAGTCAGGGGCCATACATTCAAAGTGACGACTTCAACGGCCTGTTCGTGATCGACCATCGCGAAACGGGCAATGGCGACGTCAACGCCGATTATATCGAAACGGTGTTTACGCTCCGCGCTCCGCAACTGTCGGGCGATGTGTATGTCAACGGGGCCTTCAATTTCTGGCAGCGTAACGACCGCAATCGTATGACGTTCGATCCCGCTACGGGTACGTACCGGGCGGCTATCCTGCTCAAGCAGGGAGTGTACAACTACGATTATGCACTACTCGCGAATCAGACGCCCCCGACGGTCAACGAAACGCTGATCGAAGGTGATTTCTCCGGTACCGAAAACGACTACGAAGTTTTTGTCTATCACCGCCCCCCGGCTGCCCGAGCCGATCAGTTAGTGGCGTATCAGCGGCTGGGCGTCAATAAACGCAAGTGATTGTCAGGAGAATCGGGAAACCTATCCACTTGCGTACAACTACACGCAGGTAGTTACTGCTTCCAAGTCGCGGAGAATGTGAAGCGTCCGAAAATCCGTACGCCGTTCATTCGTCGTCGCCAGGAAACCGTTTGTGTAGTGCCAGGCTGCATTGGTCGAAATAAGTTTTGACTACCATGTGTTATCGCATAATTTGGGAAGCTATTCAATCTCCCTACACGATAACACCATGAAAATTAAACTTGGGAACGCAGTGCTGAATCAGCGGGCTCTGGTTAAGCTGTTTCTCATCTTTTTCCTGACTGGCATACCGATCGGGGTAGCAGTCGCAACGCTGAAAGCGGGTAAGTCTGTAAAGTTGCTTTCCTTCCTACCGATTTACGTCATCGTTCTTCCGATATTGATACGCGGCATCCGAAAAGAAATCGCAAACGAACGTCCGTTGTAGAGACGCGACCCTTCGCGTCTCAGCGCGCGTCAGCAATTGTATCGTCAGTATAAACCATCCGGCGGTGAGACGCGAAGGATTGCGTCTCTATCAAAAACTCCCTTAATCATGAACATCAGAATCGGCTCAGTCATCATCAGTAAGGTTGTCTGGATACGGGTTGGCTTAGCCATCCTGTTGGTAATTCTGCCCACTGCCCTCGGTCTACCATTCCTGTATTTTCCGGCTGTCAGCTTTCCTGCCATTCTGCTGGCCAGCCGTGCCACGAAGCAGTTTCGCATCGACAATGGGTACGAAAATAGCGATGACATGCCAACGCATTAGTCGAAGTCAATGCCCATATTGGTCGAAAAAATCCGGGCATTAGTCGAAATAAATTTCTGCTGCGAGCCGGTATCCGTTGTTTCGTATCAGCTTTTCGCTGCTGTCCATCCACTATAACTTGTTTTTCACGAACCTTCCCCTTTTTCACTATGAACCTACTGATCGACGGTCTGACCAAAACCTACGACAACGGTGTCAAGGCGCTCAACGGAATCTCGTTGACCATTGAACCGGGTCTGTTTGGCCTGCTGGGCCCCAATGGAGCCGGTAAGTCATCGCTGATGCGTACCATTTCCACGCTACAGTTACCCGATCAGGGGCGAATCGTGTTGCAGGATGTCGAGGGCCAGGATATCGACGTCCTGGCCCAACCCGATGAACTCCGTAAAGTGCTGGGTTACCTGCCGCAGGATTTCGGCGTTTACCCGCGTATCGACGCTGTTACGCTGCTCGACCACCTGGCCGTGCTGAAGGGTATTCACAACCGTAAAGAGCGGAAAGAAACGGTTGAAACGCTGCTCCAGCGGGTCAATTTGTGGGAGGCTCGCAAGAAAAACCTGAGCGGTTATTCGGGTGGGATGCGGCAGCGGTTTGGCATTGCACAGGCGCTGCTGGGAAACCCTAAACTGATTATCGTCGATGAACCAACGGCCGGTCTCGACCCCGCCGAGCGCAACCGGTTTCTGAACCTGCTGGCCGGACTAGGGCAGGAAGCCATCGTTATTCTCTCGACGCACATCGTGGAAGACGTACAGGAACTGTGTGCGCAGATGGCGATCATCAATAAAGGTAACGTACTGCTGTCGGGACACCCGCTCGATGCAGTGCAAATGGTACAGGGTGTAATCTGGAAAAAGAGCGTAGCCCCCGGCGACCTCGATCTGATGCATCGCATGTACGCCGTTATCAACGATCGTATGGTAGCGGGTCAGCCGATGGTGTACGTGTACGCCACGTCGCAGCCGGGCCCCGGTTTCGTCCGGGTCGAGGCCGGTCTGGAAGAAGTGTACTTTACCGAAATTACCGATGCCGAAAACCGGTATCACGCCCAGCGAACCGTTCCTATCCCCGCCCACTAAGCTCCCTACACCATGAATTGGTTATCGATTTTTCGCTTCGAGTTTCGCTACCGGCGGAACCGACCGGCTACCTATTTGTATTTTGCGATCCTGCTGATCATCAGCTTCTGCGCTGTTACGACTGATCTGATTGACAGCTTGTCCGGCGGGGCTGTCAAAGAAAACGGAACGCGCCCCGTTGCTACGCTTAGCCTGATTCTGTACCTGACAATCGGGGTATTAATAACGTCGGCGATCATGGGCGTGGCTGTCGTCCGCGACTTCGAACACCGCACCGACGCGTTGTTTTTTACGAAACCCATCCGGCGCTGGGAGTACCTGACGGGTCGGTATCTGGGTGCGATGACGATTCTGATTCTGACGCTAACGGCCATTCCGATGGGGATGATGATCGGCGAATGGATGCCCTGGCGCGATGCCGACCGGCTGCTACCGTTTCGGGCTGCTACCTACTGGCAACCGTACCTGACGCTGATCATACCGAACGCAATTATCGTGGGGAGTATTTTCTTCGCGGTAGGTGCGCTAAGCCGGAAGATGCTGGTGGTCTTTACGCAGGGAATGGTTTTTCTGATGCTGTACCTGGTGTCGGGAACGCTGATGGCGCAGATCGACCGGCGGGAAACGGCTGCCCTCTTCGACATCTTTGGTCTGCGGGCGTTGTCGTACACGACGCAATACTGGTCAATCGCACAACAGAACAATCAACTGATCACGCTGACCGACACGTTACTCTACAACCGGCTGATCTGGCTAGGTGTCGCGCTGCTGGTAATGGGCGTTACCTATTCCTTCTTTTCCTACGAACATTCAGCCGGACCGGCTGGCAAACGGCGTAAAGCAGCTGAACAGACGGCGCTCGGCGCGGCTGCACTCCGTCGGCCGTTACCGCGCGTCAGCCGTCAGTTCGGTACGCTGTCATGGCTGGCGAGTCTCCGGCATCAGACCCAGTTCTACGCGAAAGTTGTGCTCAACGACCTGCCGTTTCTGGCGCTGAGTATTGGCGGACTTGGCATGTTCCTGTTTCTGGCCCTCGACGACGCAGGGGCGTGGTACGGATCGCGGACGCTGCCCACGACGTACGTGATGCTGGGCAAGATGAACATCTTCACCGGGCTGTTTCTGTTCATTCTGATGGTGCTCTACGTCGGCGATCTGATCTGGAAAGAGCGCGACGTGCGGATCAGCCAGATCAGCGACGCCTTACCCGTACCCAATTGGGTATCGCTGCTAAGTAAGTACCTGGGGCTGGCGCTGGCCTTTTTCCTGACGCTGACCGTTGCCATTGGCCTGGGTGTATTGATGCAGGTCATCAAAGGGGGGGCATCGCTGATCGAATGGTCAGTATACGCCACCGAACTCTATGTGGGGGCCTTGCTCAACCTGCTGATTTTTATGTTGCTCGGCTTCTTCGTACACGTACTGGTCAACAATAAATTTGCCGGGCACGCCATCGTTATTCTGTTTTTCGTCGTGCTGGGCCTTATGGCCTATCTGGGTGTCGAACACCGGCTGCTGTTATTTGACGATGCCAGTCTGGGGCAGTATTCCGACATGAACGGCTTTGGCCATAACGTCACGCCCTTCTCCTGGTCGACCGTCTACTGGGCTGCGTTTGGCGTGTTGCTCTTCGCCGGGGCGGTGGTGCTGTCGGTTCGTGGTTCGGAGGAACTGTTGAAACTGCGGCTGCGCATCGGTCGGCATCAATTAACCCGCCCCCTGCTAACGGTCGTGCTGGCCATGCTGATCGTCTTCTTGTCGAGTGGCTCGTACATTTACTATAACACCAATGTGCTGCACGACTACCAGAACAGCAAGAAAAACGAGGCCGAGCAGGCGCGTTATGAGACGACGCTGAAGAAGTTTGCTACGCTGCCACAGCCCCGTATCACCGACATCAACGTCAACGTAGAACTGTATCCCGATGTGCGCGACTTCTCGGCGAAAGGCTATTACTGGTTGAAAAACAAGACAACGCAGCCGATCCGTCAGATTCACCTGCAAACCTACCCCGCCGACGAAATGCAGGTAAAGCAACTGAGTCTGTCGCGGCCGGGCCGTTTCGATGATCGCTACGTACACGACTTCGACTACCACATCTATCAGCTCGACCAGCCGCTGCAACCCGGCGACAGCCTGCAACTGAATTTCGATCTGCTTTACCACACCAGCGGATTCAAAAACGGCCGGGAGAACGTCGATATCGTGCAGAACGGGACGTTTTTTACGAACCAGTATTTTCCTAACATCGGGTACGACGAAGGGTACGAACTGGGTGCTGATGATAAGCGAAAAGACAATGGCTTAAAACCCAAGGAGCGGATGCGCGCGCAGAACGACCCCGTTGGTCTGCGGCAAAGTGTCATGGGCGATGATGCCGACGAGGTTCGCTTTGCTATGACAATCGGTACCACGCCCGATCAGGTGGCGATCGCACCGGGCTATCTGAAAAAGGAGTGGCTGGGTAAAGGGACGGATGGTAAACCACGCCGGTTCTTCAGCTACCAGATGGACGCGCCAATGGCCAATTTCTATTCGGTCGTGTCGGCAAAGTACGTCGTGAAGAAAGAGAACTACAAAGGTGTCAATCTGGAGATTTACTACCATCCCGGTCACACCCGCAACCTCGACCGGATGATGAAGGCGATGCGGACGTCGCTGGACTACTACCAGCAGAATTACGGTCCGTATCAGCACCGGCAGCTACGCATCATGGAGTTTCCGCGCTATCGGGGCTACGCCCAGTCATTTGCCAACACGATTCCGTTTGGGGAAGACATGGGCTTCGTAGCCAACATCGACGACGCCAAAGACATTGACATGCCGTTCTTCGTAACGGCCCACGAAACGGCGCACCAGTGGTGGGGGCATCAGGTAACGGAAGCCGACGTGAAAGGTGGGGCCATGCTGTCGGAATCGCTGGCTGAATACAGCGCGCTGATGGTGATGAAACAACAGTATCCAAAAGAGCGGATGCAGGAGTTTCTGGGCTACGAACTGGACTACTACCTCAGCGGTCGGCGTGGCGAAAGCAAGAAGGAACAGCCGCTCAGCCAGACCGAGCATCAGTCGTACATCCACTACAACAAGGGCGCGCACGTGCTCTATGCCTTGCAGGACCAGATCGGAGAGGCTAAACTGAATCAGGCGCTGCGGACCTACCGCGACAAGTGGAATGTCTCGCGGGTGGCTCAGACGGGCATCTATCCGACGGCTGCCGACCTGACCGCCGAAATTCGCGCTGTCACGCCCGATAGCCTGCGTGGTCTGATCGACGACTGGGTCAACGCCATTACGCTCTACGAACTCAAAACGGATCGTATTACCGTCAAGCCGGTCGGCAAACAGTACGACGTGACCATGACGATCTCGGCGGAAAAGGTGCGGGCCGATAGCCTGGGGAACGAATCAGCTCGTCCGCTCAACGAGTGGATGTGGGTGGGGGTCTACGCGCCGAAGGCGAAGGGAAGCCCGACCGAAAAGCTGCTTTACTACCAGCGACACCGCATCACCAAGCCAAAGCAGCAACTTACGGTACGCGTCGATCAAAAACCTGATCGCGCCGGTATCGACCCGCTGAACCTGCTCATCGACCGTCACCCCCGCGATAACGTCAAGACGATCGAGTAAGAACGAAAAACGGTCCCGTCTGGCAATCAGACGGGACCGTTTTTTCGTGTAGCCTAAGTTCGTAGCCTGGACGTCCACGTCCGGGTAGCCGTTAGGCTAACTACTTCAGGCGGATGCTTTTCCAGCCGCGATAGCGGCTACCAGACCTGGAGGTCTGGGCTACACAACTTACGCGCTGTGCAGGAACTCCATGATGTCGCCGTCCTGAACGACGTATTCTTTTCCTTCGACAGACAGCTTACCGGCTTCGCGAACACCCGCTTCGGTTTTGAACTGTTCGAAGTCGGGGAGCTTCATTACCTGTGCCCGGATGAACTTCTTCTCGAAATCGGAGTGAATAACGCCAGCGGCCTGTGGCGCTTTCCAGCCCCGGTGAATCGTCCAGGCACGGACTTCTTTGACACCCGCCGTGAAATAGGTAATCAGGCCCAGCAGCTTGTACGACGCCTTGATCAGCTTACTCAGCCCCGATTCGGTCAGACTGTATTCGCCGAGGAACAGTTCGCGTTCTTCAGGATCTTCCATCTCCGCAATCTGCGACTCGATACCCGCGCTGATGACGATGACTTCGGCACCTTCGTCTTTCACTGCTTCCCGCAGCGCATCCGAATACGCGTTGCCGTTGGGCAGTGACCCTTCGTCGACGTTCGCTACGTAAATGACCGGTTTGATGGTCAGCAGCGCAACATCCCCGATAGCTGCTTCACGCTCGTCGGGCGTCAGGTTGACGGTACGTGCGCTTTTGCCGGCTTCGAGGGCCGTTTTGTACTGTTTCAGAATTTCCAGTTCGGCTTTTGCCTTGGCATCACCGACTTGAGCCGCCTTGCCAATCCGCTGGATCTTCTTGTCGACCGACTCCAGATCTTTCAGCTGTAGTTCGGCGTCGATGATTTCCTTGTCCGATACCGGATTGACTTTCCCTTCGACGTGTACGATGTTGTCGTCTTCGAAGCAGCGGATAACGTGCACGATGGCGTCTACTTCGCGGATGTTGGCCAGGAATTTATTACCCAGGCCAGCTCCCTGACTAGCGCCTTTTACCAGTCCGGCAATGTCGACGAACTCAATGATCGTCGGCACCACTTTCTGGGGTTTTACCAGCCCTTCCAGCGTATCGAGCCGTTCGTCGGGTACCGTTACGACGCCCACGTTTGGTTCTATCGTACAGAACGGGTAGTTGGCTGCTTCGGCCTTCCCGCTCGAAATTGCATTAAACAGCGTCGATTTGCCGACGTTCGGCAAACCCACGATTCCACATTGTAGGCCCATGTTTGGTTGAATTTGTAGAGACGCGACCCCTCGCGTCTCACCGCCGGATGGTATTACCGACCGGATGGTACCACCCACTGGATGGTATTGGCTGACGCACGCTGAGACGCAATGGATTGCGTCTCTACAGGTTTTCCACAAAATTACGGTTTCGTCAACGGACCACCGCAACAGCAGACCGTAAAAAAAGCCTTCGGTATATGACGAAGGCTAAGCAATGAAACGAGTTGTACCGCTGACGGGATTAGAGACTGCATTAGTCCCACTTCAGCTCTGTACTCAGGTCATCGAGTTGATCGCGGTCGCGCTGAGCAAACTGCGAAAAGTCGACCTCAGGCATCAGTTCGGTTTTGACGTGACAGAGTGTTTCCTGTAGGGCTTCGAGAAATTTATCGAAGTCCTCTTTGTACAAAAACAACTTCTGCTTTTCGTAGGTGTAGCTTTCGCCCTGCCCTTGCCGCCGGCTTTCGGTAATGGTCAGGTAGTAGTCGTTCGAGCGCGTGGCTTTCACGTCGAAGAAATACGTTCGTTTACCCGCCCGTACACGTTTTGAGTAGATTTTCTCTCGATCTCTGTCCTCCACAGGTTTGCTTAAGTTAGCCGGTAAGTTCGCCATAAAGTACGTGGAATCAGGTCATAATAAAAAAAACGGCACCTTTTTTTGTGGAAAATACGTCACGAATTTCAGCACTGTTGTGGAGCCGTTTCCACGGTTTTTCACCTAAATGCTTGGTTATAAGGGGAGGGGCGACTATCTTTGTTTAACGGGAGTTGTACTTTTTGGAGATTTCGGCCACGCAGCCATCGTTTTTCGGCAACTGGTCAGTCCGCAAACCTTAACCAAAAGTCGAATGAATTTACTCGTGTCGTTGCTGCTCCTGATGGGTGGCGTCAAGTCTGCGGAGAAGTCGGCAGGCGTGTCACAAAAGGGAAAAGCAACCTATTACGCGTCGAAATTTGCCGGTCGAATGACGTCGTTCGGCGAGCGCGTTAACCTCAAAGCGTTTACAGCGGCTCACCGTACGCTTCCCCTCAATACGCTGATTGAAGTCACCAATCTGAAGACCATGAAGTCGGTCGTCGTTCGTGTGAATGACCGGGGTCCATTTACCAAAGGGCATATCGTCGATCTGTCGCACGCAGCCGCCAGCGCCATCGGGCTGATGGGCAAAGGCGTTACCAACGTAACGCTACGCGTACTCGACAAAAGCCGGGTTGGCGATCTGATGTCGGTGCTGACGGTGCCCGACATGAACCAGTCGCTGATGCAGCCGGTACTGTAAGCCGCTCGATCGGCTTCCGCCACACATACCACGGCCGCCCGGCGCATCGTTGGTAGGATAGGTACATCCTTTTGTGTACCTTCCGGCATGAAGCAATCCCTTAATCTTGGGCAGGTTCGCGCGTTCGGCAATGTCGAGTTTCTGGCCCGACAGATGGTCGAAGGGTTTATCACGGGACTGCATAAATCGCCCTTCCACGGCTTTTCCGTCGAGTTTGCCGAACACCGGTTGTACAACACCGGCGAAACGACGCGCCACATTGACTGGAAAGTGTTTGGCAAGACAGAAAAGCTGTTCGTCAAACGCTACGAGGAAGAAACCAACCTGCGCTGTCACTTGCTGATCGATACGTCGTCGTCGATGTATTATCCCGATGCCAATTACGGCAAAATGACGTTCAGCGTGATGGCTGCCGCCTGCCTGGCCTACATGCTACAGCGGCAGAAAGACGCCGTCAGCCTCACCACCTTCGCCGATACGATCGACGTACAAACGCCGGTCAAATCGACACCCTCCCACGTTCATAAGCTGTTTACGCAACTCGACCTGCTGATGCAGCAGCCAAAGCCGCTGCGTCGTACGTCGGCGGCCGATGTGATTCATCAGGTTGCGGAAAAGATCAACAAGCGGTCGTTGGTTATCATCTTCAGCGACATGTTCGAGAACGTGTCGAAAAGCGATGCGCTGTTCTCGGCCTTGCAGCACCTGCGGCACAACCTGCACGAGGTTCTCCTGTTTCACGTCACCGACAAGAAGACGGAGGAAGATTTCGCCTTCGATGAGCGCCCGTACGAATTTATCGATCTGGAAACGGGGGAGAAGGTAAAGCTACAGCCGGGACAGGTACGGGCATCGTATCAGCAGGCGGTGAAGCAGCAGTTTCAGGAACTGCGGATGCGCTGCGGTCAGTACAAGATCGACTTTATCGAAGCCGACATCGCGCAGGGCTTCGATCAGATCCTGACGGCCTATCTGGTGAAGCGGACGAAAATGAAGTGATTTTTTGATTAAACACAGAGAGCACGAAGGTTTACACAGAGAACACAGAGAAAAACTCTGTAGCCTCCGTGATACCCTCTGTGCTCTCTGTGTTTAACCTTTATTTCTTAGTGGCGGCTTTAGTCGTTGCTACGGGCGCTTTGGCCGTGGCTGCCTGCTGCTTTTTGTGGAATTGTACGAAATCTTCCAGTTGCTCGGGTGGCAACTTGCGGGCAATGATTTTCTTCTGCTTGTCGAGCACGTAGACCGTGGGCGTTGTCCAGACGTCGAAGCGAGTGCGGAAGTCGGTCTGATGCTTGTAATCGTAACCGTTGATGACGTTGCCAAGCTTGAATTCACGAATAAACTTTTTCCACTCGGCGGGTGTCTGCTCGATGGCGATTGCCATTACTTCAACGCCCTTGCCTTTATTACTATCGGCAAACTTTTTCAGGGCGGGAGCACTCTCGCGACAGTGCCCGCAGTGCGGATCGTAGAAATACACGACCGTGTAATCAGCTTTGATAGTCTGGAAGTTGATGGGGCGGTTCAGCGTATCGCTTACCATGGGAGCAGGCAGTGTCTTGCCGACTAGCAATGGCTTCAGGGTAGCTACCCGTTCGCCAATGCTTTTCAGGGTCGAGCTATCCGAGACGGGCATGATTCCCGTCTTGTAATATTTCTCGAACATGTGGACAAACAACCCGTCTGTACCCACAACTTTGGGCCGCTCATACTGACTGGTGATATAGTAAATCACGTACGAAGTCACGTCTTTATTCTTACCAGCCTGCGCCTTCGCGACCACGTAGTCCGCTTCCTTAACCAGCGAATCCGGGTTTTGAACGGTCAACTCCTTGATATATCGGTCCAGCTTGCGTTGGAGAATGTTGGTGCGAACAAAGCGCTCGTCTGAGAAATCGTAGTCGTCCCAGAAGTGCTTTTTGAAATAGTTGAACACCCACACCGAATCGGGTCGGCCGTTGGCGGCTTTCGGGGCGGTGGGTACTTCGGGTTCACTAGCAGCTTTGATAATCTTTACGGCAAACGAGTTTTTGTTGTTCGTAAAAAACTGATCGCGTTCAACCTGCGCCCGCTTTTGCAAATCCGCCATTTTTTTGTCGACATCCGCATTGGCTGCGGCATCGCCCGGCTTCTTTTGCTGCCCCAGCACTTTAGCTTCTTCGTATAATTTATTCAAGCCCTGCTGATAGCCGTAAAACAGTTCGTTTTCTTTCGAACCCGTGATTTTCATGTTCTTCACGATACCCGCCGTATCCGTGGCAAATGAGAAGTTCTGGTCGCTGTCGATCAGGAATTCAACGTAGCCGTTCTTCGGCGTTACAAGCAGGTACAAGCCTTCTGGCAGCGGTTTGGTACCGGTAAATACCATGCGCCCCTCGCGATCGGTACGGGCCGTATCTTTGGGAATGTATTGCGTGGTGCCGTAATAGTGCGCCAGCACGCAGGTCGTATCCGCCACCCCACGAATCTGTCCGTTGATGGTGTAGGCTTCCCCGCCGGTTGCCGGAGCCGACTGCGCCAGTAAGCCTGTGATGGAGGCTACTGTCAGCAGGATCGTTAGAAAGAGATGGTTCATAAACGAGTGGAAGTATATCTTCATGCTTAACTCTCAAATTTACGGGTTTTGCGCCCATAATCTGCATCGTTACAACGTCTGTGCCACCTGCGCTAGTCTATGTTTTTCTTCTTTTCTAAAACGCTGAATTACTTGCTTACCCCAGCGGGCTGGCTGGTTGCCCTACTCCTGTGGGCTTTTTTTACCCGCAAACCACATCGTCGTCGCTGGGGTGTCGGATTGGCCATTTGCCTGTTCTGGTTGCTGGGCAATTCGCTGCTGACAAACGAACTGGCGCGCTACTGGGAATTCCCGCCGTCGGCATTGCCCGGCGTCGATAGTACCCGCTCAGTAGCCGTCGTGTTGACAGGAGGTACGACGAACAGCCATATCGACATGCTGGATGGGCATCCGTCGCTGGGGCCGGAATCTGACCGGCTGGCGCAGGCGCTGTACCTCTACAAGCGGGGTGTTGTTCGGAAAATCCTGATTAGTGGCGGTAGTGGTAGCTTACCGCTTGGCCCCGCGCCCGTTACCGATGAAGGGCATGAGGGGGGGCGCTTCCTGATCCTGGCTGGGGTTCGGCCAGCCGACATCTGGCTGGAAAACAAGTCGCGCAATACACGCCAGAATGCGCTGTTCACCAAACGGGTATTACGCCGGCAGTTTCAGACGAACCGTTGCGTGCTGGTTACCTCGGCATCGCATATGCGCCGGGCTGTGAAATGCTTTCAGAAAGTAGGGGTCGACGTGCTACCGTACCCCGGCGGATTCCGGCAGGCTCCGCGTTCGTTAGCCGTGGCAGAATGGCTCTTCCCGAACGAAACCGCCTTCCTCGACGCTTACCACCTGATCCGGGAGATCGTCGGCTACGTCGTATACCGGGTGGTGGGGTACATATAATTAGTGAATGAGCGAATGGTGAATGAGTGAATTGGCTGACGCAACCAAACTATTCACTCATTCACCATTCGCTCATTCACTAATCAGACACTTAGTATCTTCACCATCCGCAGCAGGTCTTCGCTGATGGGTTTGGGCAGGCGGATGGTATCGCGGAAGGGCGTGTAGACGAGTTCGTTGTTGACGACGCCCGCCATGACGTTCTTCTCACCATTCATTAAGCCTTCGAGCGCACCCAGTCCGAGTCGGCTGGCCAAGATACGGTCGTAAGCGGTTGGGATACCGCCCCGCTGAATGTGGCCCAGCGTTGTGACCCGCATATCAACTTTTGGTTCGACCTGCGCCCGAATTTTCTCGGCAACTTCCGTAGCAATACCGGCTTCTTCCCCTTCCGCAATGACCACGATCGACGACGACTTCTGCCGGCTCCAGCCCGCTTTCAGCGTTTCGACCACTTCCGAAATTGGGGTCAGTACTTCTGGTACCATGACCATTTCGGCCCCGCCCGCGATACCCGACTGAATGGCGATATAGCCTGAGTCGCGGCCCATCACTTCGATGAAGAAGATCCGGTCGTGCGAGTCGGCGGTGTCGCGAATTTTATCGATGGCTTCCAGAGCGGTGTTAACGGCGGTGTCGAATCCAATGGTGTAGTCGGTACCGTAGAGGTCGTTATCGATCGTACCCGGTGCCCCGACCGTCGGGATGCCGTATTCGTCGAAGAACAGCGTTGCGCCCGTAAACGTACCGTTGCCACCAATGGCGATCAGCCCTTCGATACCGAACTTTTGCAGTTGTTCGGCCGCTTTGGCCCGACCTTCCGGCGTCATGAATTCTTTACTACGGGCTGATTTCAGAATCGTACCGCCCCGCTGAACAATATTGCTCACCGAGTGCGAGGTCATCTGAAAAATATCCCCATTTATCATTCCGCTGTACCCCCGGCGAATTCCGAAAACTTCGATACCGTGATAGACCGCCCCCCGGACAACGGCCCGGATGCAGGCGTTCATACCCGGCGCGTCGCCACCCGAGGTAAAAACAGCTATTCGTTTCATAGGTTAAAGACTAAGTTTTCGCAGAAAAAGGACAAAAAGGCTAATAAGGATCGGATTCAGGGCCAAATTTATGGTCATTCTTCTGTAAAAAGCACATTGGACCTACTTATCACGCCTTTTCCGTTAAAATTTAAAAAAATCATAATCGCCGTACCGTATTTACCCGCCCGTTTCAGGACTGATGGGCTTCTTCCGATACCAGGGCTGCCAGCTCCGCATACGCTGTTTGGACCTGTTGTTGTAAGCCTGATGCGACCTGTTCGGCTGCCTGCCGGCCTGCTACAACCTGCGCTGGCGTCAGCGAAGTCAGGTAAGCGGCTACGGCAGTGTCGATGGGCTGTCGGGCGTCAATCAGTTGGACGGCTTGTTGTAGCAATACGTAACTGTCGCTGTCGGGGCTACCGCAAAACAGCACGGGTGAACCTGACCCAACGGCGCTGAGGGCTTTGGACGGAACGGCAATATGCGTCCATTCAGGCAGCAGGCTGACGAGCTGAACGTCGAGATAATGCAGCTGACTACGCGGAATGTTGGCTAGCCGAATGATACCCGCCTTACCTTCGCTAGCCCGCAGTACAGCCGCAGCTTTGGTACCGTACAGCGCCAGAACAAGCCGGAAACGGGTTGGGTCCAGGTGGCGGATAACGCTTTCCAGAAACTCCGCTGAATGCGCCTGCCCGACATTGCCCGCATAGCCAAGGTAGATCAGGCCGTCGGTTGGGTCGCGCCAGGGTGGGCAAACGGGATCGCGCTCCTGATGCATCAGGACGCCACAGGGCAGGATCGTTGTGGGTATCGCTTTACCGTACTGTTGCCGAACGTGTTCTGCCTGCCGGGGGCCAAGGGCGATCAACTGCCGGGGGGCGTTGCGGTAGGTTTGCCGGATCACCCAGCGGTACAGCGGATTCGTCGGACTGACCTTGCCTTCGGCGGCAAACCCTTCGGGAAACAGATCCATCGACCAGAGCCAGTAGGGCGTACGCCGAAGCAGGAGCGAGGCCCAGAACGGCAGCATCGGCGGACTCGTCATGATGAGCAGTGGCCCCCGCCTGACTTTTAGCGCCTGGCGAATCAGCAGGAAACCGTCGAGCAGCCCCGCGATGAGTTTGAGCAGCCCGTTTTTACCGGCGTAGACCGTTTTGACGCCGTGCGTTTCGCCCACCGGCTGCCGGATGGCTCCACCCCCGTCGTAAGTGCGTTCGATATGCACCACTACGACGTCGATGCCGTGCTGTTCGATCAGGTACCGCGCCAGATCCCAGGCCGACTCCCCGGTAATGCCCGGATTCGGCGGATAGTGGCGATTGACGATTGTGAGGGATGGCAAAGGGTTGAGTGATTGAGTGGTTGAGTGATTGAGTGGTTGAGTGATTGAATAGGCTGACGCGAACAGACCAATCATTCTATCACTCAATCATTCTATCATTCAACAATTGGTACAACTGTAGGTGCTGGCTCACCACTACCCTCTCCCCATAGTGCGTTTCGGCGAAGTGGCGGGCGTTGTGGCGCAGGGTGGCTGGGTTGGGGTGGCGGAGCAACTGAATGATGCCATCGGCAAGGTCGGCGGTATTGCCGACGTCGGCGAGGTAGCCCGTTCGGCCGGGTTCGATCATTTCGGGAATACCCCCTGTGCGAAAGCCTACTACGGGCGTACTACAGGCGAGGGCTTCCATGATCGTATTGGGCAGGTTATCTTCCAGCGACGGTACGATCAGCGCATCGGCCGCATTGTAAGCCGCTACGATGTCGTCGGCTTCGCGCAGCACGCCCAGATGCCGAACCGTGTACGGAATTTCGTTGAACAGATAGGTTTTCCCCTTGCCGAAGACAAGCAGTTCGATGGCTAGGTCCGGGTTGTTCTGGTGCACGCGTTGCAGTGCGTCGGCCAGAAACCGGAATCCTTTCCGTTCGTCGGTGACGTTGGCGCTACCGAACAGCAGCCGCATCGCGTTAGTGGCCGGTAGATCGAGCCGGGCGTTGGCGTCGGCGCGGTCAACGGGGCAGAACAGCGCCTGATCGATGGTGTTGGGGATGACCGTCATCGGTGCATTGCGTAGCAGCGTACTCCGGCGAAGGTCATCGCCCAGCCACTGACTTGGCGGTACGAAATGCGGCATGTGCTGAGCAAACAACTGCTTTTTTCGCTCGAACAGGCGATACGACAGATCGTGCTCGCCCGGCTTTTTCAGGTAAGGGCATCGATGGCAGTGGGTTTGGTAATGCGAGCAGGTCCGGCTGTAGTGGCAACCACCCGTAAACGCCCACTGATCGTGAATGGTCCAGAAGACGGGCTTGCCGAGATCGAACAGCGCCTGCAAACCCGACAGTGACAGAAAGCCAAAGTTGATCCAGTGCAGGTGCAGAACGTCAGCCTGCTGAATCGCTGGGTGAAACGTCAGATTGGCACCGAACGCGGCTGGTGAGAAACCAAACCGGACCGCTGCACTTCGTTCGTAGGGTAGAAAATAGAGCCGTTCGGCAACGAACCGGCCGAACGCCGTTTGCTCCGCCAGGAAGTTATTCGCCAGGTAGACGACGCCTTCTTCCGGCTGATGCCGTTCGAGCCGGTTCGGAATACCTACCAGCAAGGTCGACGCTACGCCCTGTGCCAGCATGGCGCGGTGCAGCCGTGTGGCCGCAACGCCTGCGCCACCCGACAGGTGATAGGTACTCAGGTGGACGACATTCACGGGCGGTACGCGAAGATGTTGAGTTGCAGATCCATCAGGTCGTTGCCCCGGTAACGGTGATTGACCAGCGGCCGTGTCCGTCCCTGATTGCTATCCATGTAGTAGCGAAAACCGGCTGCTTCCAGCACCTGAATAACCTCGCCCAGCGTTTGTGGGTAACCGATGTAGGCGTGAAACTCAACGAACAGGTTCTGCACGTGTGCCAGGGCATCGCGACAGTCGGTAAGCACGGCGGTTTCTGCCCCTTCGATGTCGATTTTGAGCATATCGATGCGGGGTTCGCGGAGCAGGTAGTCGCGCAGCCGCACCGACGGAACCCGCCGACGACCGGTGTCCGAAAACATCGACGCAGCATCGGCGTCGCCCGTGCCGAAGTCCAGTCCCTGCTCATCGATCCAGACGGCCTTATTGACGATTTCGATGTCGGGAATGTTGTTGTCGCGCAGATTTTTTGTCAGCACCTCACCGATGGCCGGGTCAGCTTCGAAAGCGATGATCCGGGCAGCGGGGTAAGTTTGCCGGAAATAAGCCAGGCTCGTGCCAATGTTGGCACCACAGTCGAGAATGACCGGGTGGGTAGCTGTTGTGTTAAACCGGTACGATTCGTCGGCGAAGATCTCTTTAAACTGCCAGACGAACGACAGCGCGTCGGGTACCTGAAAGCGGTAGTTGTTAAACGAAATCGAACCCGCCTGATGCCGTGGCCGACCAGCATAGCGGAAAAACAGCCAGAGCAGCTGTCGGCCATCTGCCGTTTGCACCGCCCGGTACAGGTTCGTAAACAGGTATTTGAAAAGCCACATAGTGGGTTTACGGTTTACAGTATTCGGTTTATGGTTTTCGGGGTATGGCGGCTAACGTGTACGCTCGATGTCATCAGACATCGTGTGACGGGCCACCGTACACCGAAAACTGAATACCGAAAACTCACAGGAAAGAAAAGCCGATGCCGGCACCGGGGTACCAGTGATCTTTGGGCACTTCGGGATAGTATACGAACTTACGGCCTGCGTCAAGCGAGAGCTGCGCCAACGAACTAGCAACGTGCGCGTTGTCGCTGAGCAGAATGCCGGTAGGGGTTAACTTCGGGAGCACGACTTTATACTCTTCGAGTTCGTAAGTTGCGGAGTGGTCGCTGTCGTTGATAAACAGGTCGATGGGCTTGTCGAAGGCTTTCAGACTGGTGATCGAGTCGCCGTACAGCACTTGGCCCACTTCCTTGTAAATGCCGTCGAGCAGGTAGCCCGCTTTCGGGGCGATGTCGGTGCCGTAATAGCGACCCGGTGCGCCTTCGGCCCGGTTGCGGAGTAAGGCCGAACACAGCAAGACCGCACCCAGTCCTTTGTCGACACCCGTTTCGATAACGACACCCGGCTTCATGATTCGCACGAGCGCATACCAGCCCAGCCGACGACCAAACTCGACGCGCAGATCGGCCACGCGCCGGTACGACGACGTTCGGGTTTTTTCCAGCACATAGTCGCGCAGGGCTTCGTCGGTTTGTGCCTCGCGAAAATACTGCTGCACCGTTGCCGGCGATACCCCTGATACGACCGCTACCGTGTGCGCCAGATAAAGCAGACTATCGTCGGTAAGGGCGTAGGTGTAGTTGGTGTCTTCCCGTGAGTCGACGCTCCAGCGCAGAATCTGTCCGTAGCGATAGTTATAGGCGCGGGTAGCCTGCCGAAGCCGGGGCAGGTAGTTGACCACCCGCGACTTGCGAATTTTATAAAGTCGGTCGAGGCCGAACAGATCGATCAGTAGTTTGCGCATACATCGGTAGATGAAAGAAAAAAGAGGAAAGAAGAACGATCGAACGGGAATGACCACGCGTCTTTCTTCTGGTATCTTTTCTCTTTCTTCTCAAAAGACAAAGATAGGCGATGTTAGCGAACCCGGCGGATACGTTGCCAGATGGTTGCGGCCATACTGCTGGCGTCGGACGACAGGTTCAGGCCAATGATGCCGCCGACAAACAAGCCGGTTATCAGCGCTGACCGCCACGCCATGTCGAGCAGTGTCTGCCAGATCGGGACGGTCGGGGCGGGGTAAGGAATCTGTACTGCTACCCACCAGACGACGAGACCCAGGGCGATAACGGCTGCATTGTGCCAGGTGAACGGCTGCATGCGAAAGGCAAAGCCGACAAACAGGGTACGGGCGAGGTTGAACAACCCCGTTGCCAGTGCTGCACCGATGGCCGCCCCCGTAATGCCGTACTGCGGAATAAGCGCGAGGTTAACGGCGATGGTGATAAAAATCAGCCCGATGAAAAACAGCGAATCGTAGGCGTAGTACCGCGAGGTCGATAGAATCATACCGTTGACACCCGTTGCCATGTCGAAAAGCTTGCCCAGCCCCAGCCAGAGAATGACGTAATAGCCGGCTTCGTAGCCTGCGGGCAGAAACCGAAACACGCCCGGTAGGTTAGCCGCCACACCGACGAACACCAGACAACCGGCAACCAGCTGATTCAGGCAGCTCTTGCGGTAAATCATCCGGATGTTATCAAGGTCGTTGGTTTTCCAGGAGTCGGCGATGAGCGCCCCCGACACTTTATACAACGCCGTGGCCGGTACGGCGATGACAGCTGCGAAGTACGACGCTGTTCCGTAGATACCCGTATTGTCCAGCCCGAGCTTATCGGAAATCATAACCTTGTCGATTGCCAGAATAACCTGCGATGACAGAGCCGTAGCCAGACTCAGGGCCGAATAGCGGACGATGTCACTGCGTAGTTGAGCCGTAACGGAAACGAATCGATGATCCAGAAAAAAGGCATCGTCGCGGATGACCTTGGCTATCATCAGCATCGCTGCCAGCAGGAAAGCCGTGAGCCAGAGGTATAGAAACTGCTCGAACGTCAGCCAGCCGAACCAGTAACACACGCCCGACGCCAGAATCAGAACACGCAGCACAAACTGCTGGAGTAGCGTACCGGTAACGGGGTCGTAGAGTAGCCGGGCGTAGTTATCGAATACAGAGAAAATCAGCGTAAAGAGCGTCAGCGGAATGAGCAGGTAGTAGTAATCGACAAACAGGGGCGAGTCATTGCTATAATTGGCGAGTACCAGCGGGCGGGCCAGCCAAAGCCCCAGTACGCTCAACCCAAAACCGGCCAGCATCGTCACGAGACTGATAAGCAGGTAGCCGTTGTGCTGTCGGTCGGCATTACGGAAATAGGTGAAGTAGCGACCACCGGCGCTGTTCAGACCCAGCGTACTGGCCTGCGTCAACACCTGCGCCAGCGATACTAGTAACGTCAGTAGCCCAATTTCGGCTTTGTCAAAAAGGTACGGAAAAAACAGACCCTGCGTCAGGAAACCCACGGCCACGCCTGCATACGTGTACACCGAACTCTGTATGGTCTGCCGTTTGATGATGCCCATGGATTGAATAATCGAGTGATAGAAGGATTGAATGGTTGAGTGAATGGGCGCGTAAGGCAGTCAATCACTCACTCATTCGATCACTCAATCATTCCCCATGAAAGTGCCGTTCCGGCTGCGATGTCCTGAGTGGCGGTTTTGCCCAGAATATCGTCGTAATAGCGGGTGTGCAGGCCGTTGGCGGGGCGAATGCTACGGACGGTATCGGGTGTGAACGATTCGCCCGCTTTCATGTCGCGCACGACGTAGAGTGACCGTTTGAATTGCAGGCTTTTGCACTCTTTGGGTGTCAACGTGTAGCTGACGTGACCCAGTGCCAGTTTGGCCCGTTCAGTTTCGATAACCAGTGCTTTCAACTCATCGGGTTCAAGCGAGAACGCGGAGTCGACACCGCCATCGGCCCGGCGCAGCGTGACGTGTTTTTCCAGTACGACGGCCCCCAATGCGACTGCGGCCACAGCCGCGCCGATTCCCATGGTATGGTCAGATAAGCCCACCGATACGTCGAAGAGGGTACTCATGTGCGGAATCGTAAGCAGGTTGGTGCTTTCGGGCGTGGCTGGGTAGGTGCTCGTGCATTTCAGCAGTACCAGTTCCGTGCAACCATTCTCGCGCAGCACCCGTACCGACTCTTCCAGATCGGCTACCGATGCTACACCCGTACTCATGATAACAGGCTTGCCGGTCCGTGCCACTTTTTTGAGCAGGATATGATCGGTGTTCTCGAACGACGCGATTTTATACAGCGGCACGTCGAGCGATTCCAGAAAATCGACAGCAGTCGTATCGAAGGGCGAACTGAACGGAATCAGTCCCCGCTTCCGGGCGTGTTCGAAAATGGGCTTGTGCCACTCCCAGGGCGTGTACGCGTCCTGATACAGTTTGTAGAGGTTTTTATCAGCCCAAAGCGACTTGTCATCGCGGATATAAAACTCCTCTGACCCACCGTTGAACGTAATTGTGTCGGGCGTGTAGGTCTGAAGCTTGATCGCCTGCGCACCGGTGTCGGCCACCGCATCGACAATCTCCAGCGCCCGGTCGAGTGACTGATTATGGTTTCCCGACATTTCAGCGATTACAAAAGGCCGGGCATCGGGGCTAATCGTATGGTGAGCAACCTGAATCGGTTGGGTTCTGCTCATGGTGTATTCACGTAAAGCAAGCTCATTTTGCCGCTTGCTGGATCTGTAAATTTACCGGTTTCTCCTAAGAATGTAAATCCGGCCTGCTCGAAGGCCCGGATCGATGCTCGATTGTCGGGTTTAATGTACGCATGAATTGGCACGTCGCCCCACTGCTTTCGACAGGCTGCATACCCCTGCTGAATTAGTTGACTGGCCAGCCCCTGCCCACGGAATGATGCATCCACCGATAGGCCGATGATTACTTCGTCGGGCATGTCGGCTTCGGGTTGTCGCTCAAATCGAACCTGCCCGACGGGCTCACCGGCTTCGTTTTCAAACACCAGCAGCAGGGCGTTGGCGTCGATCAGTTTGCGCGTAAACCAGTTTGCGTGCGTTTCGGGCGAAATAGGGTTACTGGTAAACGACTGTCGGCGTGTATCGGGATCGTTGGCCCAGTCGAAGTACAGGGCGGAGTCGTCGGGTCGGGCGGGTCGGTAGGTGAGGGTCATGGGTGAATGCTGTCGGAGGCAATTAATGAAACAACGCCCGGAAACGATCGGGTGATCGGCCATCGAAATAACGGCGCTGATTGGCCAGCGACTTTTCGATCTGCTCAGGGGTAAACTGCATCGACTGGATGGCGAGTTTGAGCATCGTTTTCAGTGAAATAGATGGGTCCATTCGACTGAGTAGCTGCGGAAAATGTACGGACAACGCTAATTTTTCGTCGCTCAGGAAACGGGCAATACGGTCCTGATTATCGGCTGTCAGGATACCGATCAGTGGGCGATTGACGGCGCAGACTTCGTACGCAATCGTGCTGCAGGCGGTGATGGCCAGACTACATTGCCTCAACTCTACTACCATCTGACCGGCGTCCAGGTTTTGTAGAACGGTCAGATTGGGTAAAGTGGCTTGCAGGGTATCGATACTGGCGCGGTGCGCATACAGTGGCCCCAGTACGAGTCGGATCGCCTGCTTCGGATCGAGCTCATGGATGGCCTGCACGACGGTCAGCGAATAATTAGCCGGGTCGGCCCCGCCCAGACTGACGAAATACGGCCCATCGACCGGAGTTGGACCAAAGCCTTCCGGGTTCAAAAACGGTGGCCGTAACAATGCATACAGCGGTCCCAGGCAGAAAGTAGTATCTGGGTCGGCGTCATAGTCGGCTGGTGTAACGTTGCCCGCGTGGTTGATGATGACGTCGGCAGTCTGATGACCGTCCACCAAATCGTCAATAAAATACAGCCGTTTTACCCGCGCTTTGATCGTCTGCTGGTATGCACTGTCGAACGAGTACCCGTCTAGCACAACCTGATCCTGTTCGTTGAGCAAGGTCAGCAAGTCAGTGTCCGCAGTAGCTGCGGTTAATGCGATTACCCGAACACCCGTCTGCTCAAGCATCGACTGTACGGCCGGGTCGGGTTCTATGATCGCCATATACCGGTCAACCGACGGACCAAGTATGTTTGCCAGCGCCAGGCAGCGCATGACGTGGCCCAGCCCAATTTGACTATTAGCGTCGGCGCGGAAAATGATTCGGTTCATATGAATTGTGTAACCCAGACCCGCCCGGCGGCCCGGTCCAGGTCTGGTGGCCGTCAGGCCAATAAAGCTGCCGCTATAATCAGTTAGCCTACGGCTACCAGACGTGGACCCGTGCCGGCGGACCGGTCTGGGCTACTCTTTATGCATCAGTCGGTATTTAAATTCTGCGATCAGCCAGTCTTCTTCGGTGTCGATGTCGTGAGCATGTAACTCGGGGATGATCAGTCCGCCAGCGTTGTCGGTGATCAGTCTGCCGGTTTTCTGGAACACGTTTGGGCGGAATACGTAGAACTGTCCGGCATCGTGGTAAGCAGGTTCGAGATCCTGCGAACGGGTCAGCGCGTAGTCGGGGTTGAGCCAGGCCACGCGATTGTCGCGTACCGTAATCGCCCGCTGTACGGCGAAACTAAACCGTTGCACCGGGTAAACCGTATCAAACTGCCGATCAACCAGCAGGTCGACGGCGCGTTTGAGCAAATCGGCTGTGACAAATGGGGCGGTCGGGTACAGGCAGCATGCTAGCTCGAACGACTGACCCAATTGCGCATATTGCTCGAGTACTTCGGTCAGAACGTCGGCAGTCGTTGCATAGTCGTCGGCGGTCGTTGCGTGTCGGCGAAACGGTACCGACGCGCCGTACTGCCGGGCAATGGCTGCAATCTCGTCGTTGTCGGTCGAAACCATCACATCATCAAACAGGCCCGACTGCCTGGCCGCGTCGATGCCGTAAGCCAGAATGGGCTTGCCCAGAAAGGACCGGATGTTCTTGCGGGGGATGCGTTTGCTGCCGCCCCGCGCCGTGATGATCGCAATGGCTGTCATAGGATGACCTCACCCCCAACCCCCTCCCGCGACGGCGGACCGCCTAAAACAGGAGAGGGGGCTCTTCCAGGGATAGCGTTTATGTAATTAATTTTTACGTAAAAGGTACATGACGTCCTGATTGCCGCTCTCCGCCTGATTGATATAGGGATACAGCGTCTGTTTCTCCAGTGTCAGGGCGGGGAACTGCTGCTGGAACAGCGCGGCATAATCGGCTTTCCAGAGAAAACCATCGTTACCCCGATACGGTACGCTGGTCAGCGACGGACTGTAGTATTCGAAGCCCCAGATGTACTGCCGGCTACAACGAACCATCTCACCCATGATGCGGGGCAGATCGTCGGGGGCGATATGAATCAGGACGCCATTCGTGCAGACCAGGTCGAAGAAACCATCGCGGAAGGGTAAGTCAAAACCTGACCCCTGAACGATGTTGATGCCCTGCGTCTGCTGCTTCGCTTTCTCCACCGCGTAGGGCTGTAACTCGACGCCGTAGAGGTTGGTGAAGCCCATGTCCTGCAAACCACGCAGTTGCATACCCGTGTTGCAGCCGACCTCCAGAATGCGGGCGTCTCGGGGCAGATCAGCCAGAAAAGCCGCGTTCATGTCGGTCTTGGTAAGCCCCCAGTTCTGCCGGTAAAAGTCGTCCCATTCGGCTCGGTCGCGGGTATTACGGTCGGTATAGCTTTGGCCGAAGTCACCGGCCCAGAATTGTTCCTGTTGGGTCATAAATGGTTTTTAGTTTACGGTCTCCGGTTTACAGTTCTCTGTCAGACAATTTCCATAGCGGTAACCTACCGTGCGACGGACCGAGCCACAGCGGCCGCCGTAAACTGAAAACTGTAAACCGAAACCCCTTATTTCAATCCCAATTTTACCGACTCGATCACGTAGGCCTGCTCGTCGGGGGTGAGGGTGGGGAACATGGGGAGACTCAGGCAGCGGGCGTAGTAACGCTCGGCGTGCGGGAAGTCGCCGGGTTGCCAGCCAAACTGCCGGTAGTACGGCATCAGATGCACCGGTATGTAGTGTACCTGTACCATGATGTTGCGGCTCCGCAGAAAGTCGTATAACCCCTTCCGGTCGTCGGTCTGCACAACATAGAGGTGATAGGCATGGCCGACGTTGGCCGGTGGGACGATGAGGTCGAGGCCGGGCGTGTTGGCGAAGGCTTCGTCGTACCGGCGAGCGATAGCGGCCCGCTCGGCAAACATCGTATCGGCACGGCCGAGCTGACTCAGGCCCAGAGCTGCCTGGAAATCGGTCAGGCGGTAGTTGTAGCCCAGTTCCTGCATCTCCATGTACCAGCCCCCGCGCTCCGGTTCGCCCGGATAGGGCTCCGTAAAGTCACCGGCTTTGTTGGTGATGCCGTGGGTGCGTAGGCGCAACAGGTGATCGTACAAGGTTTTGCTAGCCGTCGTAATCATGCCCCCCTCGCCAGCCGCAATGTGCTTGACGGGGTGGAAGCTGAAAATCGCTAGATCGGCCAGTGAGCCGTCGCCACAGCGGTGCGTCTGTCCGGTTGCATCCGTGAAAAAGCCGCCCGGTGCATGACAACTGTCTTCGATCAGCCACAGCCCATGCGCATCGGCCAGTGCGCGGAACTCGTCCATCGGTACCGGATAACCCGCGAAGTCAACCGGGATGATTCCCGAGAAATACCCCGCCGGATGCTGCTCGATCAACGCCCGTACGGCGTCGATGGAGAGCAGCGCGGTCGTCGGGTCG
Source organism: Spirosoma oryzae (assembly GCF_003002825.1). Lineage (GTDB taxonomy): Bacteria > Bacteroidota > Bacteroidia > Cytophagales > Spirosomataceae > Spirosoma > Spirosoma oryzae. The sequence continues at coordinate 292,598 of NZ_PVTE01000005.1, forward strand.
ATATCGGCAAAGTACACCTCGCCCCCGCAGTACCGCACGCAGTTGGCCGAGGCCGAAAAGGTAATGGGCGTGGTAATGACGCGTGTCCCCGGACCAACGCCGAGTGCCATGCAGCACAGGTGCAGGGCGGCTGTCCCATTGGCAACGGCAACGGCGTAAGGTGCGTTGACATACTGCGCGAAGGCTTCTTCGAACTGCGCAATGGTCGGACCCTGCGTCAGGAAAGGGCCGCGCAGCACAGTATTGACGGCGGCAATATCTTCGTCGGTAATATGCTGCCGACCGTACGGAATCGGTTTTTCAGGCATTGGTTCAGTTTTTTGTAGAGACGCGACCCTTCGCGTCTCGATACCCGGATGGTATCACCGCCGGATGGTTTGGCTGATACCAAATGTCTCAGTAAAACCATCCGGCTACTGAGACGCGAAGGATCGCCGGTCCGCCGGTGCGGTCTCTACACAGAAAAATCAGCGTCAACGTGCTGGCGGACCTGATCGCGGAGTTGATCGACGGTTAGCCAGTCGGTGTTAGTGCCGGAATTGTATTTGAAGCCCATCTCGACCTGCCGACCGTTGAATGCCTCCATGTACTCGTCGGTGCTCCAGATCGGCGTCGACGGGGTGATGACGTAGTATTTGTCGGTCTCGATCGTGTTCAGCGCGTCGGTTTCGGTAATCATCTCCTCATGTAGCTTCTCGCCCGGCCGGATACCCACCAACTTCTGCTCACAGTCGGGGCCGATGGCCGTGGCTACGTCGGTGATGCGGTACGACGGAATTTTGGGAACGTAGATTTCACCACCCCAGGCATGCTCCAGGGCGTACAGCACCATTTCGACACCCTCTTCGAGCGAGATGTTGAACCGCGTCATGTCAGGATGCGTGATGGGCAGTACACCGTCTTTGCGCTTTTCCAGGAAGAACGGCACCACCGATCCCCGCGACCCGATGACATTACCATACCGTACGACCGAGAAACGCAGGTCGCGGCTGCCTTTCGCATTGTTGGCGGCCACAAACAGCTTGTCGGAACAAAGTTTGGTAGCGCCATAGAGGTTGATGGGTGCAGCCGCTTTGTCGGTCGAGAGCGCCACGACCCGTTGGACACCCATGTCCATGGCCGCGTTGATGACGTTCTCCGCCCCGAACACGTTGGTTTTGATGCACTCGATCGGGTTGTATTCAGCCGCCGGAACCTGCTTGAGCGCAGCCGCGTGTATGATGACATCGATGCCTTCGCAGGCCCGCCGGAGTCGGTCGGCATCGCGCACGTCGCCGATGAAAAAGCGAATCGACTTGTATTTTGATTGCGGATAATACTGACTCATCTCGAACTGCTTCAGTTCGTCGCGCGAGTAGATCACCAGCCGTTTCAGATTCGGATAGCGCTGGTAGACCATCTCAACGAACTTCTTACCGAACGAGCCGGTACCGCCCGTAATCAGAATGGATTTATTGGTTAAATCGAGCATAAACAAATGGACGGGTTAGGCCGGTTGCGACAGCGGGTCGGGACCGGGTGCCGGGGTAGTAACAGCAGGTGAGGGTTGTGAAATAACGACGCGGGGGAAGGCGTCGATGTAGCTTTTTACGCTGGCGTTCAGTACCGACACACCGCGATAACGGGCGTAGGCCTGCAGGCGTTCATACCCCCGAAAGACTTTATGCAGGGAAAGAAACTGCGACGCCATCGACCAGGTCTGCTGCTGAGCGGCATCGGCATAGACGGGCACGTGCGCGACCTTGCTGGCATCTTCGTAAAAATGTGTCTGCTGCATCAGCAACTGATTCTGATCGCTGACCCGAATCTGCTCATGCCAGGACGTATCGGCCCCGAATAGGTAGATCGTTGAAAATCGGCGATTGATCATCAGGGCCAGCGTGGCGATAATCACGTTCTGCGACTGCATCATGCCAAAACCGTTGGCGCACAGCCAGAACGTCAGCCGCTGGAATCCGTCGACGACCGTGTAATTGAACCAGGCGATGGCGATGCGCGGATTTTTCTCGGCGAGCAGGCGCAGCAGGTAAGATCCTTTGGCGAACTGCGGTACGTAAAGCGTCATCGGCCAGTCGACCTGCTCAACAAAGGCGGTGATGGTCTGCCGGATGTCGGGCCGCTCGTCGGGTCCACCCTGGTAGGTAAAATAGGACGGGTCGAACAGGACGTAATTTTGCGGCTTAAGCTGCGCGAATACGGGCGAATGCGCGAAATTGTTTACGCAGACAAGCTCGGTCTGGCGTAGAAAGTCGGAGTGCAGCGCGAGCGACTGATTGAGCGAGGGGCCGTTACCCAGCACCGAACAGATCGGCTGGCGTGGGGCGGGCAGGCGGGTGCGGTGCTGAAGCCGGACGGCTACCTTGAGCAGCGACAGCAGCGATGCCAGCAGGTTGCTTACCCATTGATTTACCGACTTGAATCCGCGTTCAATCATACTGTTGCTCACGTTGGGCGTAAGCCTTTTTCGACAAAAGTAACGAAAAAAACGGCACGGCTGTCCGGGGCGTCGATGGCGTCAGAGCAGCCGTTCGACGGTTGTTTTCAGGGATGTCTGCGCGCCAAGATTACGCTTGAACTGCATCAGACTGGGTTTGGGGGTGCGGTCGCTGTTGAGCGAAACCCCTAAATCCAGGAGCGCGATCGATTGCTGCTGGCAATACGTCCACAGGCCATCAATCAGCAGCACCATCGGACTGTAGGCATCGTAGGCCGGGTCGGAAACGGGCAGGAAATGATAGAGGATACCGGGGCTGACCCGCACGGCAACCACGAGTGCGATAAGCCGGCCAACGTCCCATACGCCGAATAGGGGAAAGCGGTCGGGAAAGGTTTGAATGAGTTTAGTAAGCTGCGCTGGCGCTATGGTCTGTGCATGGTTACGCTGCTGATGTATCCGTTCGATAAAAGTAGTCGCTACAAAAATGTCGGGCGGAAACCATTGGGCAAACCGAAATCCGGCGGCTCGGCATTTGCGCAATCGACGCTGTTCGGCGGAGATAATGCGTTGCTCGAATGGCTGCTGGCTGACAGTCAAGTGGAAATTCTCGTACGTAGCCGTCGTTCGAAAGCCATGCCGGGCGAGCTGGTCTAGTAGCCGGGTGGTCTGTTCGGGTGCGTAACAGCCAGGGTAATTGACGAGCCGTATCGACGTAGCCCCTGTCGTTTCAGCCAATTTGATAAGTCGCTGAATCAGCTCTACCAGGACTGTATCCGGTAGATCGGGGACAAATTCGATCGAGCCAAACGGCGCTGCCAGCGGGCTGACGACCTGTTGGTCATGCTGGAAAAACGTGCACCGGCCATCGATATATCCAGTTAGCTGATTGACTGCCAGAATAGTATGAGCCGTGTTGCCCTGCTGACGGAGATGAGCGGGTTCGTTGAAGAAAAAACCGGGTTGGCTGAACGCACGCGTATCGGCCAGATCAATCCCACAGGCTGATTCGATGACATGCGATACGATGATTGACAAATTGGGTGGCGATAGCTGCATAAAGTGACACCCCTGCAAAAACCACGCGGGTTTAGCGAATCAGCAATAACGGGCCGTGCTGTTTTTCGATGGTCGTTTGCCGATTGCGGGTCAGCTGGTAGCGGACGGTCCAGGCGTATTCGCCGGCAGAACAAGGTTGCCCCCGAAAGAGACCGTCCCAGCGAAAGGGTTCCTCCTGCGTTTCGAAAATAACTTCGCCCCAGCGGTTGACGATCAACAGCGACTGAATCGTGATGTCGCCACAGCCGGTCGTGATAAAGGTGTCGTTGAGGCCATCGTCGTTGGGAGAGAAGCTGTTCGGCGCGTACAGCTGGCAGTCGCAGCCGCTGTAGTCGATGCTGACGGAGTCGGTCAGGGTGGCGCACTCGTTTTGGACCGTCGCCCGAAATACGTCCGTATGACTGACCTCCCGGTTAGCCGACAGAAAGCCGTCCTGCCACTGAAACCGGCCGTTGGTCACGTCGGGACTGATGATGTAGGTTTGTGTACCGCACAGCGTCTGATCGGGGCCAAGGTCGAGTGTCGGTGGTGGTACGTAACGGATCTGAATGGCGTTGAGTACGGCGCAACTGCCTTGCGTAACGCTGACCGAGTAGCTGCCGGGCTGCTCCACCAGCAATGTCCGTTGCCGTGATCCGTCCTGCCAGCGGTAGGTTGCGCCCGTAATGTCCGGGGCCGCTAGCTGAAGCGACTGACCAAGGCAAAGGGTGGTATCGCGTCCCAGCGAAAAATCAAGGGCGTAATTGACGCGAATGGAGTCGGTCAGGGCTTTACAGGCTGTAACGACCGTGACGGAGTATTTGCCGGGCTGCGTGACCTGTAGCGTTGGCTTGATGCTACCGTCGCTCCAGCGATAATCGATGGCCCCCGGTGTGGTAGCGTCGAGTTCGTAGCGGTCATTGCGGCTGCACAGTGTCTGGTCGTTGCCCAAGTCAAGCGTAACGCGGGTTAGCGAGATGTCGTCGACGAACAGGTAATAGGAGCCAAGGAAAGGCGGGTCTTTGTAGAAACTGCCAATGGTCAGGTATTCTTCGCCACCCCGCGCCGTAATTGTCCCGCTGATACGCTGCCATTGCAGCCGACCCACCGATGCCTTCGGCGTGTTGTCGAGTACCTGCGGACTGGCGTTGATTCGCTCGGTTGAGCCGGGATTTAGGGCGGGTTCCTTGGAAACGTAAGCGCCGAAGGTTTCGGTGATGTATTTACCCGGCGTATCAGTCGCAACGAACAGTTCGAAATAGTAGCACTCGTCGGCTTTCAGCGGCTGCGTCAGGCGAATGCCCATGTATTCGGCCCAGCCCCGATCGAAAAACAGGTGCCCTAATCCCTGGCCGGAATGGGGTGGCAGTAGCATCTGCCCGAAGTCGAAACAGCGGTGGTAAAAGTCGGGAGTCGCGCGGCTGGGGTTGTACCAGGGAACGGCTTCGGCCAGCAGATTGTCCTGCCGGGGGCAGGTGCGGTAGGTTTCGAAACTACCGTTCGGTACGAGGTTCTGTGCCCCGACACAGACCGGCAGTAGGATAATCAGTCCTAGTAAAAGCCCCGTATACCGTCGCTGCATAAAATCTGACCGTTCGGGGTTCGCTGGGTTGGCTTCGTGAACGTCAGATGTCGAAGATACAGATTTTTCGTCGGATAATACAAGGTAAATCGACAGGATTACAAGATTGACAGGACTTCTGCGATAGAAAAATCCTGTCAATCTTGTAATCCTGTCGAAAACACAGTACCCTCCGGAGACTTAGTACCCTTCGTTTTGCGTCAGGTAGCCGGGGATGTTCGAGGCACCGTCGATGGCTGTTTGCGGGATGGGGAAAAGCCGCTTCCGTACGTCGGTGTTGGTTTTTTCCGTCCAGGTACCCTCGTACTTACCGAAACGAATCATATCCGTCCGGCGCACCATTTCCCAGTACAGCTCGAAGCCACGTTCGCGGAATAGCAGGTCGAGGTTCATGCTCGTCAGGGCTGGGGGCGCAGTCGGGAATGTACGGGCCGCGCGAACCGTGTTCACATCAGCAAGCGCACTAGCGGCATCGTTGCTTTTGCGCAGTTTCGCTTCGGCCCGCATCAGGTATACGTCGGCCAGCCGGAGGATCGAAATGTCCGCGTCGCCGAGGTTACGGCCGCTGGTCGATTTCTTGCTGAATTCATACTTCTCAACCCGGTAGCCGGTGTTGTAGTCGCTGCCGGCTACGGTGAAGTTTACCTGTTCGGTGAAATTCACCGGTACCGTAGGCAGGTTACGGGTTACGTTGAACAGCTTGCCGACCTTGTAATTGCCATTCGCGCAGCGTACAAACGCACCGTTGACGCGCAGCAAGCCGTACTGCTGACCCCGTAGAATCCCCCGGTTGATGTTATAGTCATTGGCCGATACACACGAGTCAGCCGGATTGCTGTAGATCGACATATTTTGCCGGTAAAAACGCGGGTCGACCGTGGGGTCTTTCGGCGAATAGGCCTGCGCCCAGCTCTGGTAAAAGTCGGGCGTAATCGCTGGTCCGTCGGTGCCGTTAGCGGCCGGGTAAGCGGGAATCGGAAACTGGTTGCCCGACAGCGAGAAGTAGGCCAGCCGGTTGTTTCCGTTCAGCTCCGCGCGTTGGTCGACGGCGAAAATCAGCTCCTTATTGCTATGGTTGTCCTGGTTGAAGATTGTGAAGTAATCGCTCACCAGCTGGTACTGACCCGAGTTGATAATCTTGTCGCAATACTCGACTACCTTGTCCATGTCGGCCGACTGGAACGTAAACGATGTGGCCGTCCGGTTGCGGTACACGGCCGCGTTCAGGTACATCCGCGCCAGCAGTCCCCAGGCAGCGCCTTTGCTCAGCCGACCGGGGCCAACCGTTGTCAGCAAGTTAGGTTCTACCGCCAGCAGTTCGCTCAGCACGTAGTTGTAAGCCGCTTCACCCCGCAGGATCGCCGACGTACTTTGCGGATCTTCTTTTACGAACACGATACCGAACAGGTCGAGCAGCATCAGGTTGTAATACGCCCGCATCCCCCGTGCTTCGGCCAGGTAAACCTGCGCGCTGCCGTCCTTAACGGTTGGCAAGGCACTGATCGCCGAAACCGACCGCGACAGGCTTTGGACGAGGTTGTTCCAGGTGCTCAGCAGGTTTGGGTCCGTGCTGGTCGTGGTATGCTGGTGCAGCGCCAGGTAGATACCGTTGTCGCCCCAGTCGGTACCACCCCGGTACGGCAGAATAGCCTCATCGGTCGAGATTTCCTGGAGGGCGAAGTAGTTGGTATGCAGGAAGATATTAGGCAGTAGCGCGTAAACCGGCGCAATGTTGCCGTCGGCCAGCTGCTGATTCGACAGACCCGATACCGACGCTTCGTCGAGTACGTTCTCGGTCAGATTGGTGCAGCTATACGACCCCGTCAGGGCAACAGCTGCGAGTATGGAAAGGAGTTTCTTTTTCATCTTTATGAGGGTATACAGTATTCCGTTTTCGGTATACGGTGGAAGTGTAGCCTAGACCCGCGCCGTTGGACCGGTCCACGTCCGGGTGGGTGCGATAGTAACCAAAATAGTTACCACCTGCGAGCGTTGCCCTGACGGGCACCCGGACGTGGACGTCCAGGCTACATGATACGCGTCAGCTACCGTATACTGAAAACTGAATACCGCATACCGTTTTTAGAATGTCAGATTCAGGCCAACGATAACGGTCCGGGCTTTGGGGTAGGCGAGGTAGTCGATACCGTACGAGATGACACCGTTGATCGCCTGGTTGCCGTTGACTTCCGGATCGTAGCCGTTGTACGGCGTGATGACGAACAGGTTCTGTCCCGTTACCGACAGGCGGATGTTGTTAACCCAGCGGTTCATGCCGATGGCCTTGGGGTTCAGGTTGTAGCCCAGGGCGAGGTTGTTGAGCCGGAAGAAACGGCCGTCTTTCAGGAAGCGCGTCGATACCGGAGCCGAGTTGTTGATTGATTCCTGCGAATACTGGATGGCTTCAGGCGTTACGTTCAGACCTTTCGACAGCCGCAGCTTGTAGAAGTTGGCGTTGGCCGTATTGTCGTACACCATGTTGCCCGACACCCCGTTAAAGTTGATCGCCAGGTCGAAGCCTTTGTAGGCCAGTGTACTGTTGATGTTGAACTGCTTCGTCGGCAGGGCGCTGCCAGCGGCAATCCGGTCTTTATCCGTAATGATACCATCACCGTCGACATCGCGATAGGTGCTGATGCCCTTCTCATCGAAGCCGGTAAACTCTTTCAGGAAGAACGTACCGATCGGCTGGTTGTTGATGTAGCCGTTGATAGTCGCCGACGTCAAGCCCGATCCGTTGGCCGAACCCGACGTGATGACCGAGTAGGGTGAGTTCGTAACGACGTTCTTGATGAACGTGATGTTACCGCCGATGTCGAAACGGAATCCGCTTTGGCTGCTGTACCGGTAGTTCAGGTCCAGTTCAAGGCCCTGGTTGGTAATCCGCATGTCGGGTACGTTGGTCCAGTAGGTGCTGGCGGGTTGAACGGGGTCAGCCGGGATCACCTGCAACAGAATCTTCTCCGACACTTTCCGGAAATAATCGACCGAACCCGACAGGGCACCGTTGAAGACGGCGAAGTCAACACCCAGGTCGCTCTGTGTCGATACTTCCCACTGAATGTCGGGGTTGGCCAGACGCGTGTACGAAATACCGGCCGGGTAGCTGCTCGAACTGTTGAGCGGGTAACTCGTCGTACCCGACACCTGCGCGGTGTACAGGGCTTGCGTAATCTTGGCCGGAATTTCCTGGTTACCCGTCTGGCCCCAGCCTGCGCGCAGTTTCAGATCGGTGAACGGACCTGACTTCAGGAAGTCTTCGTCCGACAGACGCCAGCCTGCCGAGAACGAGGGGAAGATACCGTACTTGTTGTTCGAACCGAACTTGCTCGACCCGTCGGCGCGTACCGTAGCCGTCAGCAGGTACTTGTCTTTGAAGCTGTACGTGGCCCGGCCGAAGAACGACTGAAGCTCGTTCTGAATCGCGTAGCCACCTGGCTGGTTGTTGGCCAGCGTCAGATCCTGCCCCAGACCGGGATTGTAAATCGGCTCGACGGGTGTAATCGGGAATTTGTTGATGCTCCAGTTACGACCCTGTATGAAAAACTTCTGGTATGAATGACCGAGCAACGCCGTCAGGTTGTTATTGCCCCGGTTCAGCGTGTAAGTGAAGTAGTTCTCAACCAGCGTGTTGCGGTTGTTTGTGTAATAGCTGTCCAGACGGCCATCCTGCTGGGGTACTGCGTTCGCCAGCGACTGAATGTCCTGCGTAGCGTTCGAATAATCCAGCCCAACGTTCAGTTTGTAGACCAGGTTTTTCAGGATTTTGAACGAGGGCGATATGTTCGCAATAACGCGTGTGGTGGCGGTCGCGTCTTTGTTCAGGTTGAGCGCGATGATTGGGTTAACACCGCCTTGATACTGGAATGGCGCGCCGGTTGAATCGTAAGCAGGGTACGTTGGGTTGGCTGCGATGGCACTACCAATCAGGTTGCCGATGGGCGGACGCTGATTGTCGGTGTAGGCGGCATTCAGGTTGACATCCAGCGACAGCCGGTCTTCCAGCAACTGCTGCGTAACGTTGATACGGCCCGTGTACCGGTTCAACTGGCTGTTTTTCAGAATCCCCTGCTGGCTCTGCACACCTACCGAGCCAAAATACGTCAGCTTCTGCGAACCACCGTTGAAACCGAGGTTGTAATTCTGCGTGATAGCCGTGCGGCTCACCACTTTTTGCCAGTCGGTCGAAGCGCCACGGTCGTCCAGAACGCCACCCAGGGCCGTTACGCCTTGCCGGAAGTCGTTCGCGTTCAGTACGTTCAGTGGGCGGGCCATCTTCGAGATACCCACGCTGGTCGACAACGTCAGGTTCGACGTGCCCGACTTGCCTTTTTTGGTGGTAATCAGCACCACGCCGTTCGCACCCCGCGCCCCGTAGATCGAGGTAGCCGACGCATCTTTCAGCACGTCGATGCTCTCGATGTCGTTGGGGTTCAGGAACGTCAGTGGGTTGGTCGCACCGCCCGTACTTGAATTGTCGAGTGGCAGACCGTCGAGTACGAACAGGGGCGTACTACCCGACCGGATACCACCCGGTCCGCGAATGGTGATGGTCTGGTTGCTTCCCGGCTCACCGCTGGCCGAGGTTACGTTGACACCCGCGATTTTACCCTGAATCAGCTGTTCCGGCGAGTTGATAATCCCCCGGTTAAAATCGGCGCTTTTGATCGACTTGATCGAACCCGTCATGTCGCGTTTGGTCGTGCTACCGTAGCCGATAACCACCACCTGGTTCAGTTCCGACGCCGACGATTTCAGCCCGACGTTGATAGCGGTCTGGTTGCCCACGACGACTTCCTGCGATACGAAGCCGATGAAGCCGAAGACCAGCGTTACGTTGCCGTTGGGTACCGACAGGCGATAGTTGCCGTTGGCATCGGTCGTGGTACCGCGCTGCGTGCCTTTCACGACGACGCTACAGCCCGCGAGGGCCTCGCCCGTTGCCGCGTCGGTCACCTGACCCGTAACCGTCACATCCGCAACGGACAGCCGGGTCGTGACGGCCAGGGCCGGATTTTTTGCCTGAGTTGTTAGCGTTAACAAACTCAATAACGTGCAAACAACTGTCCATCGCGGAAACTTGAGCGATGTTAAGAACAGGTACATGTTTATAGTCATTGTTGATTAGATTGGGGTCGCAAATTTCTGGTCTACAGCGGCCGTTTTGTAGCCGATCGTATATATTTAAAAATTTAATAATATAGGAAAAGGACAAACGGCGGTGCCCGGCTGAGAATATGCATATATGGCAGGTTAGGGGGGTAAATTATTGACAATGAACGGTGTGTGGTACGCTGGGGCAGATCGCGCAAAGATGGGAAAATTGCAGTAAGTTGTGAAATAATATAAAAGTAGCTGTTCGGGTAGCTAACCGATAGATCAATAGTTAAAACAATAGGGACATAAAGCAGTAGCCGGTTTTTGCGTCAGCGTACTTGTTTAAAAAACAATCGGTACCTGTTAAGAAAAATAAAGAATATAAGTAGTCGCTGGTAATACAGGGGTAATACGGGTCGGCGTGCGGAATTAGCACAAGCAGTTAGCTTTGTATGTTTTTCCCCAGTCAAGTGCCCGTATGAAAACAGTTCTCTCTGCTCTGCTCGTTTGCCTTACCATACACGTTTCCCGTGCGCAACGTCCTGTCGATTATAGTGGCCAATTGGCGGCTGGCTACGAACTGGGTGTTATCCCCGGTCTGCAAACGCTGGACAATGCGCTGAATTTCGCCGTCATCGGCGACTGGGGGCGACAGGGGGAATTTCACCAGCGGGAAGTGGCGCTACAGATGGCGAAGGCAATGGCCGGGCTGGGTGGTAGTTTCATCATCTCAACCGGCGACAACATCTACCCGCAGGGCGTCGCCAGTGTGCAGGACCCACTCTGGCAAAGTAGCTTCGAGCAGGTCTATCACTACGCCTGGCTTCAGCGCGACTGGTACGCTATCCTCGGCAACCACGATTATTACGGCAACGTCGATGCGCAGATCGAGTACGGCAAAATCAGTCGGCGGTGGCACATGCCGGCCCGGTATTACACGATGAAAAAGCGACTGTCGGGCGGAAAAACTGTGCAGTTCGTTTTTCTGGATACCAACGGACTGGAAAACGGCTACTACAATGATCCGGAAATGGCGGGTGAATTGAGCAGGCAGGATACGACTGCTCAACTACGCTGGCTGCGCGAAACCCTTGCCGACGCTGACCCCAGCATCCGGTGGCGCGTTGTTGTGGGACATCATCCACTCTATACAGCAGGAAAACGGGTAGCGGTCTCCGGTCCGGTGCGCAGTAAGCTGGAGCCGATTCTGAACCAGTACAAAGTCGACGTATACCTGTGTGGGCACGACCACGATTTGCAGTACAACAAGGCCGCCGGGCCAACGCATCACTTCTTGTCGGGAGCCGGTTCGGAACTGAGCAATGTACCGCATCAGATGCCCTGGAATGTATTTTACAAGGGTGTTAACGGCTTCATGACGTTCTCCGTTCAGCCCGATCAATTCCTCGTCCAGATTATCGACGCCAAAGGGGCTATCCTATACACGAAGCTGATTCCGAAGGGGTAAAGAGCGGTTTACAGTTTACGGTATTCGATGTAGCCCAGACCGGGACCGGGTCGCCGGCCACCACGCGGTGGCCGCGATAGCGACCGAAAAAGCTGCCGCCTGGCATAGTTGCCCTAACGGGCATCAGACCGGGAGGTCTGGGCTACACGCTAGGCCCCGTGTGACGGATCGCACCACGGTGGCCACCGTAGACCGTAAACTGACTACCGTAAACCTACCGCTTCTTCCGACTGCAAACCTGTTCGTAGACGAGCTGCATAATCCCGTCTTTCAGGCCCAGATCGGGAACCATGATCGTACTGGCACCGGCCCAGCGCATCACCGATATGTAAATGTCGGCGGCTGGTACGATTACGTCGGCCCGGTCGGCGTTCAGGCGAAGTTTATTGATCCGGTCATCCTGACTGAAGCTGGCCACGTAATTACGGATACGCTCGATTTCTTCCAGCGTTGTCGTTGCATCGGAAAGCTTGGCCGCCATGTTGAACAGCTTGCTGATGTTGCCCCCCGTTCCGACGGCTACTATTTCCTGGCTGGCGTCCATGTGTTCTTCGACCCAGTCCTGCATTTTACGCCAAGCTCCTTTGGTTTCCTTGCCTTCCAGCAACCGGACCGAACCGATCTTGAACGATTTCGACGCGATCTTCGTCCGGTGCTGGTACAGGTTCAGCTCGGTGCTGCCTCCACCTACGTCGATGTGAACATACTGCCGATCGTCGAGCGACTGTACGACGACGTTATTGATCAGTTGGGCTTCCTTCTGACCGTCGATAATGTGAATCTTTATTCCGGTTTGCGCTTCGATGCGTTTGGCAACCTCGTGCCCGTTGTCGGCTTCGCGCATGGCCGATGTTGCGCAGGCCAGACAATGCTCGACCTCGTGCAGCTCCATCAGCAGTTTATAGACCTGCATCAGCTTGGTCGTACGCGCTTCACTCTCGGGTGTCAGTTCGCCGAAGTTGAATACGTCGTGGCCAAGCCGGAGCGGGAAGCGAACGTATTCGACCCGTTTAAAACTCACCTGATCGTCGTTGTGCAGAACGGTCGAGATCTGGAGTCGGGCTGCGTTGGAACCGATGTCAATAGCTGCCAGTTTCATGGGAGACGCACTAGTCGTGACTAAAAGAACGAGCGAAAAAAGGCCGTAAACCCATTCCGCTCGTTCTTACCGGCGCAAAAGTAAGGGTTTTTTGATGGATCAGGGTTTGTCGATGTATCTTTGTCAGTTAAGCATGCCCACCATTCGTTTGGCCACTTTTCCCAGTTTTAGTATTGATACTGAGTTAGCTTAGTCGATCGGATCAAAATACGATTTCTCTTGAAAACAATATACGACCACCTGCGCGACCGCATCCTCGTTCTCGACGGGGCAATGGGCTCTATGATTCAGCAGTATAACCTGACGGAGGAAGACTACCGGGGGGCGCGCTTTGCCGACTGGCCACACGACCTGAAAGGAAATAACGACCTGCTGTCGCTGACACGCCCTGATGTTATTCAGGAAATTCACCGGCAGTATCTGGAGGCTGGTTCTGATATTATCGAAACCAATACCTTCAGCGGTACGTCTATCGCCATGGCCGACTACCGTATGGAGGAGTTGGTCTACGAACTCAATTATGAGTCGGCCCGGATCGCCAAACTCGAAGCCGACGCCATGACGCAGCAAAATCCCGATAAGCCGCGTTACGTTGCCGGCGCGATGGGACCAACCAACCGCACGGCCAGCCTGTCGCCCGACGTAAACAATCCGGCGTATCGGGCCGTAACGTTCGATGAACTGGTTGATGCCTACTACGAACAGGTGCGCGGCCTTGTCGACGGCGGTGCTGATCTGCTGCTGATCGAAACTATTTTCGATACCCTCAATGCCAAAGCCGCGCTGTTTGCGGTCGATAAATATTTTGCGGATCAAGGGAAGCCATCCTTGCCGATCATGATCTCGGGTACGATCACTGATGCCAGTGGTCGGACGTTATCGGGTCAAACAACGGAAGCGTTCCTGTATTCGGTATCGCACCTGCCTTTGCTGAGCGTCGGACTAAACTGTGCGCTGGGTGCCCGGCCCATGCGTCCTTACATCCAGACGCTGGCGCAGGAAGCCCCGTTCTTTACGTCGGCCTACCCCAACGCGGGCTTACCCAATGAGTTTGGCGAGTACGATGAGACGCCCGAAATGATGGCGGAGCAGGTCGAGGATTTTATCCAGAACGGTTTCGTCAACATCGTCGGTGGCTGCTGCGGATCGACACCACCGCACATCAAGGCGATTGCCGACGTCGCGGCCAAATACCCACCTCGTCCGCTGCCGACGCCGGAGCCGTACCAGAAGCTGAGTGGTCTGGAGCCGCTCAAGATTACGGAGCAAACCAACTTCCTGAACGTCGGTGAACGGACCAACGTAACGGGATCGAAGAAATTTGCCCGGCTCATCAAGGAAGGGAACTACGATGAAGCCCTGAGCATTGCGCGGGGACAGGTCGAAGGGGGCGCGCAGGTTATCGATGTCAACATGGACGAAGGTATGCTCGATTCGGTCGAAGCCATGACGACCTTCCTGAACCTGATTGCGTCAGAACCTGACATCGCCCGCGTGCCCATCATGGTCGACTCCTCGAAGTGGGAGGTGATCGAAGCGGGTTTGAAATGTGTGCAGGGGAAAGCGATTGTTAACTCGATTTCGCTGAAGGAAGGGGAGGAAGCGTTCATCGAACGTGCCCAGCTGATCAAACGCTACGGGGCGGCTACGGTTGTGATGGCGTTCGATGAAACCGGGCAGGCCGACTCGTATGAACGGCGTATCGAAATCTGCGAACGGGCGTACCGGATTCTGGTCGACAAAGTCAATTTTGCTCCGCAGGACATCATCTTCGACCCTAACATCCTGACCGTTGCGACCGGTATCGAAGAGCATAATAACTACGCTGTCGACTTTATCAACGCTACCCGCTGGATTAAGGAAAACCTGCCGCTGGCCAAAGTGAGCGGTGGGGTATCGAACATCTCATTCTCGTTCCGGGGGAACGATGTCGTACGGGAAGCGATGCACTCGGCATTCCTGTACCACGCGATCCGTGCCGGTATGGACATGGGTATCGTGAACGCGGGTCAACTGGAAGTGTACGACAACATTCCGAAAGACCTGCTCGAACGCTGCGAAGACGTGCTGCTCAACCGCCGGGACGATGCTACTGAACGGCTCGTCGAATTCGCTGAAACGGTGAAAGCGAAGGGCAAAGCCATTGTGCAGGATGAAAGCTGGCGGCAGGAACCTGTTCGCGAACGGCTCAAACACGCGCTTATCAAAGGCTTAACCGACTACATCGATCAGGACGTTGAAGAAATTCGGCAACAGGTAGCCCGCCCGCTCGACGTAATCGAAGGACCGCTTATGGACGGCATGAATGTCGTGGGCGATTTGTTCGGCGAAGGGAAAATGTTCCTGCCGCAGGTCGTGAAATCAGCACGGGTGATGAAGAAAGCCGTGGCGTACCTGACACCCTTTATCGAAGCGGAAAAGAACGGGTCGGGCTCGTCGTCGGCGGGTAAAATTCTGCTGGCTACGGTTAAAGGCGACGTGCACGACATCGGTAAAAACATCGTCGGCGTCGTGCTGGGCTGTAACAACTATGAAATCATCGATCTTGGGGTAATGGTGCCAACCCAGAAAATTCTGGATGCCGCCCGCGAACACAACGTCGATATTATCGGACTGAGTGGGCTGATTACGCCATCGCTCGATGAGATGGTGGGCGTTGCCCGAGAAATGGAGCGGCAAGGCTTCAAAACACCCCTGTTGATCGGTGGCGCGACAACGTCGCGGATGCACACGGCCGTTAAAATCGACCCGCACTACTCTGGTCCGGTCGTTCACGTCCTCGATGCGAGTCGTAGTGTACCCGTTGCTGGTCGGCTCGTAAGCGATACCGCAGGGACGAAGGAGCAGATCTTTAACGAAATCAAAGCCGAATACAGCAAGCTGCGCGACGATCACAGCCGCCGTCGGCAGGATAAGGCCACGCTGACCATCGAAAAAGCCCGCGAAAACCGGACGCCTATCGACTGGACAGCCTTCGAACCAACGAAGCCGACCTTCCTCGGCAACCGCTACTTCGAGGATTACGACATCGCCGAACTGGTACCTTACATCGACTGGACGCCGTTCTTCCAGACCTGGCAACTGGCTGGTAAGTATCCCGCTATTCTGGAAGATAAGGTTGTTGGTGCTGAAGCGAAACAACTGTTCGCCGATGCCAACAACATGCTGAAAGACATCATCCGAAACAAGTCGCTCAAGGCAAAAGCTGTGGTCGGTTTCTACCCCGCCAACGCGACCGTAGATGATGTACTACTGCACGATTTTGAAGAAGAGCGTCGGCAGGTGGCCTGCGAACGGCACGGGTCGCACGAGCACATTCAGTATAAAATCTCGCGGGCATCGGACGTACAAACGGCTGTCGATGCGGCAGGTGAGCTGATCTACGACACGAAGACAGTGCTGCACTTCCTGCGGCAACAAAACCAGAAAGCGCCGGGCTTACCCAACTATTCGCTGGCCGATTTCGTAGCCCCGCTCGACAGCGGTCGGGAAGATTACATCGGCGCGTTTGCCGTGACGGCTGGGGTTGGTATCGAGCCGCTGCTGGAAGCCTACGAACGCGATCACGACGACTATAATAGTATTATGCTCAAAGCCATTGCCGACCGGCTGGCCGAAGCCTTCGCCGAGCGGATGCACGAGCGCGTCCGGACGGAGTTCTGGCCCTACGCACCCAACGAGCAGTTTACGAACGAGCAACTGGTCAAGGAAGCGTATCAGGGTATTCGTCCGGCACCGGGTTATCCGGCTTGCCCCGATCACACCGAGAAAGGCCCCCTGTTCGATCTGCTCGATGCCGGTAAAATCGGTATCGAACTGACGGAGAGTTTTGCCATGTACCCGGCTTCGTCGGTCAGTGGGTTCTACTTCTCGCACCCCGCATCGACTTATTTCGCGCTGGGTAAGATCAACAAGGATCAGGTACACGACTACGCCCTGCGTAAAGACATGCCGCAGGACGAACTCGAACGCTGGCTGGCCCCCGTGCTCAATTACGACGCGTAGTGGTAAAACGACAAAACACAAGGAAGCCCGACCGTCTGGCCGGGCTTCCTTGTGTCTAAACGACATACGCTGATTACGGAATCAGGACGGTGTCGATAACGTGGATAACGCCGTTCGACTGATTGACGTCGGGGATGGTGACGGTAGCGGTGTTGCCTTTCGCGTCTACCAGTTCAACTTTCTTGCCTTTCATCGTGGCCGTCAGTGATTCGCCGTTGACGGTTTTCAGGGCTGTTTTGCCTTTGCCGTCTTTAATCATTTTCATCAGCTCTTCCGCGCTAACCTTGCCTGGTACCACGTGGTAGGTCAGGACGCTGGTCAGTTGTTCCTTGTTCTCCGGCTTCAACAGCGACTCGATCGTACCTTTCGGCACTTTGTCGAAGGCTTTGTTCGTTGGTGCAAATACCGTGAACGGTCCTGGGCCCGATAGTGTCTCGACCAAGCCAGCGGCTTTAACAGCAGCTACCAGCGTGGTGTGGTCTTTCGAATTGACGGCATTTTCAACGATGTTCTTCGACGGATACATCGGCGCACCGCCAACCATGACCGTTTTTTCCTGAGCAAATGAAACCTGGCAAAACGCCAGAAGCGCGATTAATGAGAAAAAAAGTTTGGTAATCTTCATTGTAAGCATGTCAGGTGGTTTTGTGTAATGACCCAACTGCCAGACTTACGGCAGACAGACACAGCTTAGATTGGTTTACGCCAAAAAAAACGTCGATTAGGAAGTTATCCTGTTGACTAATAGAATATTGCGCAATGTGAAAAAATGATGAGTAGTCAATTTAGCTAGGTTCATCTACTGATAAACCCGGTTGAAACTACTCAGGATGGAGTTTTGTACGGGTACTAAAATCAGCCAGTATCACTTGTCTGTCAGCTAGCCGGACAGGCGAAGCAATTGGTGGCCCAGTTCCTGAAATGACTGCTGAAGCCGTAGAGTTTGTTTTGGCGATGGAAACTCTTTCCCACTGATGAACCGGTTGATCGTAGTTAGGTCAATTCCGGAGAGATCAGCAATGTGCGTAGCACGCAGCTGCCGCAGGAACGACCATAGTTCAGTCATGTCATGGCGTATATCGAATGCAAGCGTTTCGGGCAAGCCACAGCAGGCGCTTGTCGGATCTACCAACAGACCAGTGAGTATGGTGCGGACCTGCGTTGTCAGACAGGTGGTATCAGTACCCCGGACAACCAGAAACAACCCATCCAGACTTACCCGTCCCCAAAGCCCGTCGGCGGATTTTTCAATGATTAGTTCCAGCGACTGCACACGTGACAACGCCTGCCTCCAGTTGGGAAATGACTGTGTCTGATTGACGCGACGCATCAGGGCGTCGAAGGTTCCGGTGGATAATGGAATGGGACTTTGGGCAGGAAGTACAATGAGACGATCGTCGGACTGAGCGTCGTCAGGGGTCAATAGTTGAATTTGACTCGTTCTGGTGATTAATCGCCAACCCCGGTTCATGAGCAGCTTGTTGACGACAACTAATTTCATATGCGTAGATCGATATGGTAAAACAAGTACCGGGAAACGGATAGTAACCCAAGCCTATCGGTAGATAAGGCAAAGGCTTAGATCAACGCTGTGTGCAAGTTTGTGACCAGATCGCAGATTAGTGAATAGTATTTTTCGAAAAATGAGCACAAGCGACCGGTCTGTTTATATGGTTATAAAAAAATAACGATTTGTACTATCTTCTGTAAATCCGATCAATACAACAATACGTATATGGTCATATATCAATCGAGCTACACGCTTTTTGTGTTAGTCAATGGTATAACCCATACCATCGGTTTTGCTACCGAAAATCCGTGAAACTGTTGGTTATAAACCATTTATGTCCACCCCGGAATCGCGCGTTGGCACGTTGGGATGGACATAAAGTCAGGGATTAATTCGACGATACGATTGCCGGAATACGGCGCTATCGGGTCGCTGTCCTTTGGTTAACGAATGGCGTACTGAACCTGATCAATGGCATTGTGTACAGCGTTCGTCAGTGTTTTCCAGAAAGAAGACCGATGCGCCGAATTGGCTGTACGGTAAATTGTTTCAGGGCTGTTATCAATCGCATTATAGTAAATGACCCGGTCTTCAGTCATCTCAACAATCGACAGAATATCGTTGGCCTTCGCCACGCCCGCATCCAGAAGGCCGACGAGGTGCAGACGAGCATCAGCAAGCGTACGCGTCTGAAGAAACGTCGTCGTCATGCCATTGTTGTGAACGGTCAGGTAAGGGAGCATGGTGGTTGGTCTGGTATAAAATGCTGTATGTCAGGTCTATAATTCGTTTACAAGCACCGTGCTAAGTCGGAGGATACACATGCGCATGTATACGTACTACTGTATTTGTAAAGAGTAGGGCGGTTAGTTGAGAAATAAGCTACCTCCTTATAGAGAAAGGCAGGAAACCAAATAACTCAGTATTGCCTACTTAAGCCATATCGTTACTGTATTGCTTACTATACTGACTGGTATTGGTCAAAAGCGTCACTACTATTTGCTGGCTATTTTTTACAGAATCACGACTTGACCTGGTAGTTGATGACGATGGCCTGTCAGGATGGCGTTTCCTCCGAGGGTAGGCCGTCAGTCGGCGGTTTCTCGGTAGCAGGTGATTCTTCTGGTTGCAACTCCATTGTCCTTATCAGTCGCTTGTTAACGGATCAATAAAGCAATGACGGTTGCGTTATTGACTATGGCAATGCAGCCTGGTTCGTGGGGCAAGTCCTTGTTCCGAATCAGTTAAACCGGAATGCGTATAAAGTGAACGCAGATGCCGTTCTTTGCCATTGGGATCATAACTGCTGCTGTGGTGATGAGCCCTACGGTTCGTGCTGGCTAGTGCTTGCCCCGGTTGATACCCGTCAGCCAAACCGGCGGCATTAGCTGAAGAACTCGCGACCGTTATACCAATTGCGTTCAGGGTGTGTCGGAAGCCACTCGTACACGTACCAGAACATAAGAATTATCGCAGAGTTGTATGCTTGTTACTGGCAAGTCTGCGGCTATAGTACCTACATTATGAGCCTTTGGCAAACAATTCGGCAAGCAATCGTCCCATCACAGTCAGCCGTGGTGAGTGTGCCGGCAGATGCCTGCTTTTGGCGTGTCGACATGCATTCGCACCTGATTCCCGGTGTCGACGATGGCGTCAGTTCGCCTGAAGAGTCGCTGACGTGCATGCAGAAGCTTGCCGACTGGGGAATTGACAAGATCATTACAACGCCCCACGTCAGCCGCGACTGGTATCCCAACCGATCCGACACATTGCGGGCCGCACAGGCCGACTTACAGGCGATAGCGACCGATAACGGGCTTGCTTTGCAAATTGAGATAGCGGCTGAGTACATGCTCGATGAGTTCTTCCCGGATCTGGTTGCCAACGATGATCTGCTGACGTTTGGAGCCGAACGGTACGTACTCGTTGAACTGGGTTGGGCAGCTGCCCCCCGGCAGGTCGACGAACTGCTGTTTCGTATGCAGACAAAAGGGTACTCGCCCGTTCTGGCACATCCCGAGCGGTACGCGTATCTCTACGATGACACTACGTTGCTGACGACCCTGCACGAAAACGGCTGTCTGTTTCAGCTAAATTGGATGTCGGTGGCAGGGCGGTACGGCGAGCGGGCGCAGCAGCATGCCCGGCAGTTGCTGAAAAAGGAATGGGTCGACTTTATCGGTAGCGATATGCACCGCCCGTACGATCTGAAAACGATGGAAGCGCTGTTCTCATCGGCCGATTACGAACTGCTGAAAAAGCAGCCCCTCCGCAACGCGTCACTTCGCTGACGCTTACTTACCGAACGAACAGCCTGCCAAATCGCCTGAACGTTGCGGACGAGCGATTGGCTCGACAGGAATGGTGTTCATAACTGCCTGAAGTTCACTGTAAAAGTCATCTTTTGACAGCGATAATAGCGTCGACAGTGGTTTCGTCTTGACTGCGGAAGGGCGGAGCGGAAGGATATCGGGCATGGTGGTTAACGAAAGCGGTCTTGGAACGTATATAGTAAAGCAACGGCATATGGGCCATTCTATGTGTATACGTATTCGAGTTGTTGACTGGATTTAAGGTTTTTTAGGAATAAAGAAGTATTCCGTTAAGTATGAGCCGTAAGACGCTTTAGTAAGCGGTACGTCACGTTAGTTTATGAATCGCCGGATTTTTACTCGTTCGCTTGTCACCCTACCCATCCTGCCAGTTAGCCTGCCAGCCAGTAACGAACCAACCAGGACCGCCGATGAACGGACCTATTGGCGGCAAACGCTGCTACGGACTGTTGATCCCGTATTAACTGCCCTGAGTCGGGGACAACTGCGGGCGCAGATGCCCATCGAAGCCGTTGCGGGTGGTAAAGCTGGTCGGGCGGAGGTATCTCACCTGGAAGCGATTGGCCGGTCGGTAGCGGGGCTGGCCCCCTGGCTGGAACTTGCTGCCGACGACAGTGAGCGGGCAGTGCAGCAACGGTATCAGCAACTGACGCGTGACGCCATTGCGCAGGCTGTCGATCCGGCCTCGCCCGACTTCATGAACTTCACCAAGGGCGGGCAACCTGTAGTCGATACGGCGTTTCTGGCGCACGGCCTGTTGCGGGCACCTGTGCAGTTGTGGGAACGTCTGCCGAGTCGCACCAAAGAGCAGCTAGTGCAGGCATTTCAGAGCAGCCGGGCTATCAAACCCGTGTACAGCAACTGGCTGCTGTTCAGCGCAATTATCGAAGCCGCGTTGCTGAAATTTACCGGCTCGGGCGACCTGATGCGGATGGATTATGCCATCAAACAGCACCTCAACTGGTACAAGGGTGATGGCGCGTACGGCGACGGGCCAGATTTCCACTGGGATTATTACAACAGCTATGTTATCCAGCCGATGCTACTCGACGTGGTGCAGACGCTGGTTGATGCAGGAAAGGAAGACAAGACGCTGCTGGCCACGTTACGTACGCGGGCACAGCGCTATGCCGCTGTGCAGGAGCGGCTCATTGCGCCCGACGGGTCGTTTGCGGCCTTTGGGCGGTCGCTGGCGTATCGTTGCGGGGCGTTTCAACTGCTGGGGCAGGTGGCGTTACAGCGGAACCTGCCCACCGATCTGCCACCCGCGCAAGTACGCAGTGCGATGACGGCCGTTATTCGCCGGACGATGGAGCCGGCCGGTACGTACGACGCCAATGGCTGGCTTCAGATCGGTCTGTGTGGCCATCAGCCCGCCATTGGGGAGGGCTACATCTCGACGGGTAGTCTGTATCTGTGTACGGTGGGCTTTTTACCACTGGGTCTTCCCACCACCGATCCGTTCTGGGCTGGCCCGGCGCAGGACTGGACCGCTAAAAAAATATGGTCGGGACAAGACGTCCCGACCGATCATGCGATTCACTAAGCAACTAGCTTACCGGGCCAGCCCGTCCCGGCGGGCGCGTTCGTAAATGCGCTCGGAGCGGGCTTTGCTGTCGGGGTGGCTCGACATCAGTTCAGCTACTTTACCGCCCTGACTGCCACCGCTGAGTTTGGCCAGCTTTTCGAAGGACGTCGCCAGCGCAATGACGTTTTTACCATTGCGTTTCAAAAAGTCGTAGCTATAATCGTCGGCCTGACTTTCCTGATCACGGCTGAACTTAGCCCCTAAGAAGCCGTCGAATACATCGCCCAACTGTGAGCGCGACAGCCGACCTATAGCGCCAGGCCCTGCCCCGAGGGCGTTGCGAACCGCTGACCGGCGCAGGGCACTTTTCATGGCATCCCGCGAATCCTGGTTGATGACATGGCCGATTTCGTGGCCGATTACCGCCAGTACTTCGTCATCGCTCATCAGGTCCATCAGACCTTTGAACACCCGGACGCTGCCATCGGCGGTCGCAAACGCGTTAACGTCTTTCACCGCGTACACCTTATAGTTGATTGGAATACCGTCGATGGTACGAAATGGACCGACGATGCGGTTCAGGCGCTGTGTGTACGGGTCGTTCGCGCCGGCTACCGGGTTTTTAGCGTCCATCTGTTGAACGGCCTGTTTTGAGTATTGCGCAACCTGTTCGTTGCTTATCGTCACCGAGCCGATAGCGTCGGCAACGGCCTGTCCCAGCCCCTGCGCGTTGCTAACGACGGGTAAACTACCCATCATACAGAAAAGAATGATCAGCTTTTTCATCGTGTGTAGAGTAGGCAAAACTTGATTTGCTGTACCTATTGACTGACGAAGTAGGGTAAAAGTTTAACCAAACAGGTCAGTCCCATCGTCTGGTAAGACAAGTCGGTACGCTGCAATCAATACCGCCGGATTCGTTTTCGATACCAACGTCTGCTTGTCACCAGCCAGCGTTCCAGGGAAGTCAGGCGGTTCCAGTGCAGACTAAAATAGGGCTCTTCCCGCGCGCCAAAACTACGGTAAAAGCCTGCAATTGATGGTTTCTCCGGACTTTCAAAGTCGAAGATAAGGGACTGACCGGCCTGCGCCTGTATGTAACGATCGAGCAGTAACGTCCGGGCGTTTCCCCGCCGGCCCGTCTCGGACGCTGCGTTGAACAGATAAATCGCGCGGCCGTTGCTCGTTGCCAGCAGCATGCCCGCTTCGGTTTGCCCGTTCAATTGCGCGTATTGTAATGTCGCCAGTCCACGCTTGTGTAGTTCTACTAGTAGTTGTCGAAGTAGCGCGTAGGCCCAGTCGGCGACGCCCCCGTCGATGGTATGGGCGTGGTGCTGCCGAAACAGGGTCAGCAGGGGTTCCGGGTCCGTACTGTCGATGAGTTGCCAGGGTTGTCGGTGGGCGCGCTGCCGGTTGAGTCGGCGGTCGGGGGTGTAGTTAGTCAGAAGCTGCGCGTAGCCGACAGACAGATCGAGCACGTGCGTCGTACGGGTCTGCACCGTCAGCGTTGCCAGGGTGGGTTGAACGCGCAAGGCCAGTCGGGAACCATAGCGGAACTGCTGCACAACGGCGGCTACGAAAGGTGTCGGGTCGAGCTGGGCGTCGCGGCTAAACACGTCCAGAAAGGGGCAGAACAGCGGCTGATGGACGACCCACCGTCTGGCT
Source organism: Spirosoma oryzae (assembly GCF_003002825.1). Classification (GTDB taxonomy): domain Bacteria; phylum Bacteroidota; class Bacteroidia; order Cytophagales; family Spirosomataceae; genus Spirosoma; species Spirosoma oryzae. The sequence goes on from NZ_PVTE01000005.1 coordinate 316,357, forward strand.
TTCCGGCGCAGGGGAATGGGCATCACGGCCGTGTAACGACCTTGCGCATCCAGCTGAACCAGCGCCTGCCATTGCCAGTTGGGAGCAGGCAGCACCGCGTCGAGGTACCAGCTGTAGCCGTAAAGGAGCGGATGGCTTGCGTTGGCCACGCAGTCATCCCAGGCGCGGGTATCGAGCTGCGACCGGCGGAGCAGGGTAGGAGACACGGCTGCGTCGTCGCTACTTGAACAAGGCTTTCAGCTTTTCCACGGCGTTGCGCGTTTCCGACGGCTTGGCGACCAGATCGCTGATTGTCTGCACGGCGTGAATGACGGTGCTGTGGTCGCGTCCGCCAAAGTGGTACCCGATGGATTTGAGCGACAGGTCCGTTTTTTCCTTCGCCAGATACATGGCTACCTGACGCGGATGAACCAGCTCGCGCTTACGGCTCTTGGCTTTCAGATCGGCCACCGTCACGTTGAAATAATCGGCAACGGCTTCCTGCACCGAGTCGATGGTCACTTCACGCTCGGAATCCTCGACAATGTTGCGCAACGTACTCTTGGCCAGCTCCAGGTCGATGTCGCGCCGGTTGAGCGATGCCTGCGCCATAAGCGATACGATCACCCCCTCCAGTTCGCGGACGTTGGTATTGACGCTGTGGGCCAGGTATTCGATCACGGCGTCTTCGATGTAAATACCCTCGGCCTGTAACTTTTTCTGGATAATCGCAATGCGCGTTTCGAGATCCGGCGTCTGTAAATCTGCCGATAAGCCCCATTTGAAGCGCGATAACAATCGGTCCTCCAATCCGTCGAGGGCGCGGGGTGCCCGGTCCGATGTCATGATGATCTGCTTGCCCGACTGGTGCAGGTGGTTGAAGATATGGAAGAAGATTTCCTGCGTCTTTTCCTTTTTCTGAAGGAACTGCACATCGTCGATCACCAGCACGTCGACCTGCATGTAGAACGACGTGAAATCGCGGATACCATCGGTCCGGACGGCGTTGAGAAACTGGTTGGTAAACTTTTCCGACGTGACGTACAGGACGAACTTGTTCTGGCTGTTGTTCTTGATGTAGTTGCCGATGGCCTGCACCAGGTGCGTTTTCCCTAGTCCAACGCCACCGTAAATCATCAGCGGGTTGAACGACGTCACACCCGGCCGCTCGGCTACCGCGTAGCCCGCCGACCGGGCCAGCCGGTTGCAGTCGCCTTCGACGTAATTGTCGAACGTGTAGGTCGGGTTGAGGTAGGAGTCAAGCGTCAGCGAATCGAGATCCTTTAGCTGGAACGGGCTTTTCAGAATGTCGGGGTTGACGTTGTCGGGCTTGGCCGTCTGGGGCGATTTGGTCGTCGGGACGTTGACCGTCAGTGGGCGGTTCTGCTCGTTTCCTTTGTCAACGATGATCGAGTATTCGAGCTGTCCTTCGCGACCGATTGCCGTGTCGAGGGCCCGGCGCAGGGCATGCACGAAATTTTCTTCCAGCCACTCGTAAAAAAACTCACTGGGTACCTGAATCGTCAGAATTGTTCCGTTGAGTCGAAGGGGTACGATTGGCTCAAACCAGGTGTTGAAACTTTGCTCCGGTACGATGTCCCGAATCACGGCCAGGCAACGGTTCCATACCGTCGTTACTTCGCGTTGTGGGCCGGGTTGGTGAGTTCCGTTCACGGATAAAGTGATGCGTTACGTTATGGGATGCGAAAAAGGGAGACAAATGTAGGGAAATATCTGGCCCGGTGAGCAGTTTCGATCCTTGTCAGGCGAAAATACCGCGAAACGAGGGCTGGGTCAACGCTCCACGGTAATCCCTTTGAATAATACAAACCGACCGTGGCCCAGCAGTACAGGGACGCAACATTGTCCTGAAAAAGAGAAAGTACTACTTTTACCCGTAATAAGGCAACATAACCCGGTATGAACACGTCTTCATCACGACACGATACGCGCACTGACTTCAGCGACTGGCAACAGCAGGTCCGTCGGGAATTAAACGACGAACGGGCCGATGAAGGACTGCGCTGGGCAACACCGGAGGGCTTTACGCTGGAACCGTACTACACCGCCGACGCCCTGACCAGTTTGCCGCTGGACACGCTTCAGTCGGCGCAGCGCTCTAACGCCGGCTGGCTCAACGCGCCCGAACAAGTTGTACAGGATGCCACCCAGGCGAATGCGTCCTTGCGGCAGGCGCTCGGCGGGGGAGCCGATGCACTCGTGCTGACGATGCCCGACTCGGTAGATCAGGCGCAGCTGACGCGCTTGCTCAAGGACATCAAACTGAGCGAAACGCCCGTCTTTTTTCAGACGGATCAACCTGACAAATTGCTCAATACGTTGCAAACCGTCGCGCCCTATCGATGGCGGGGTGGTCTGTTGAGCGACCCAGTTGCGCAATACGTCCGTACCGGACTTGTAGCACAATCGCAACAAACGGCCGATGCGACCCGGCTGGCAGTAAACGCTCCCCATTTCCGAACCATCTGTATCAGCAGCCATGTGTTTCATAACGCCGGGGCGACGGCAACGCAGGAACTGGCTTTCCTGCTCGGTAACCTGACCGATCAGTACGACGCCCTGACGGATGCTAGTTTGCCAGTCGATGAATTGGTAAGCCGGACCATGCTGTCGGTGTCGGTCGGGACGAGTTATTTTCTGGAGATTGCCAAGCTACGGGCGTTGCGGGTGCTGTGGTTTCGGCTGATGGGGCAGTACAAACAGGCCAGCGTACCGGCTCCGTATGTTCACGCGCAGACGTCGACGTTTTACGACGCGAAGGCTACCCCCAACACCAACCTGCTCCGCTCGACAACCGAAGCGATGGCGGCCGTTATCGGTGGCGCGGACGTGCTGACGGTTCACCCTTTCGACGCGGTATTAACTACCCCGTCGGCCTTTAGCGAACGCATTGCCCGGAACGTGTCGGTGTTGCTGAAAGCCGAAAGCTACCTGGATAAAGTCGCCGATCCGTCGGCGGGTTCGTACTACATCGAAACGTTGACGCATCAGCTAGTCGAAGGAGCCTGGGCATTATTCCTGACGGTAGAACAGCAGGGAGGTGTACTGACTGGTCTGGCGTCCGGCTGGATTGCCGAACAGATCGAGCAGGCCTGGCAGGCTAAAGTCGAGTCTGTACGGCAGGGGCGGGTACTGGTCGGGGTCACCAAATTTCGCTACGACGAGCCAACTGCCGGTTCATCAAGCACAGTTGCTCCCGAACAAACGGGTCTGCTTCCCGACCGTCGGCTGGCGGCTGAATTTGAAAGCTAATTTGGTAACAGTAGCCGCGTTGATATTCAACACAGAGGCACGGAGAACACAGAAACCGTTTGGCTTGACTGGAAAATCGACGTGCATGCATCGGAATAAGCAAACATCTTTGTGCCCTCTGTGACTCTGTGTTTTAAACTAGCGATAACGAACGATGGCAAAGCGGTGGGTTGAACGATATGAATTCTTTCAAAAAGCATTAGGACAGTTGGTGGCGGGCTTGGCTGCCTATCCAGACTTGAATGAACTGGAAAAGGACGGTGCTATTCTACGTTTCGAATTCACCTTCGAACTGGCTTGGAAAACACTACAGGATTACTTGGCGCAGGAATCGGGTTATGTAGATGTGAAAGGTCCGCGTGTCGTTATCAAGCAGGCTATTCAGGATGGCTTTTTGGCTGACGGTCATCTGTGGCTGCAAATGCTTTTGGACCGTAACGAATTGACGCATAGCTACGACGAAGAAAAAAGCCGGGTTGTGTTGGAAGCAATCAGTACCACCTATGTCGGCTTGCTTACGAAGCTGGACAAGTCGCTAGCCAGTAAACTATGAACTACGGACTGCGCGATACGGACCTTGACTATATGCTGACGCTATTCCGGCGGGAGCCGGCGATCGAGCAGGTGTGGCTGTACGGATCGCGGGCAAAAGGGACCAATCGGCCCGGTGCCGACGTAGATCTGGCGCTCATTGGTGAGCAGATTACCCGACAGACGGTGGGCTGGATTCATAGTGTACTGGACGACGAAAGCCCCATCCCGTATTTTTTCGATGTTATCCACTGGAATACCATTGCTAACGACAAGTTAAAGCAGGAAATTCAGCGAACCGGGCAGCTCATTTATCAGCGGTAACCGGTTGCCGACCTGACCGATAAGTACTTATGAAACCCGACTTCATCAACCCCGTTCCGCCTGCGTCAGCGCAGCCGTCGCCAGTCGCCGATAAACCGTTTGTGACGGCGGAAGGAATTACCATCGCCACGCATACTGAAGCCACGAGTCCGTTTGCGGGCGATCAGGCTGGTATTCCGCCGTATCTGCGTGGCCCCTACGCCAGTATGTACGTGCGGCAACCCTGGACCGTCCGGCAGTATGCGGGCTTTTCGACGGCGGAAGAATCGAACGCATTTTACCGGCGGAATCTGGCTGCCGGACAAAAAGGCTTGTCGGTTGCTTTCGATCTGGCTACCCACCGGGGTTACGACTCCGATCACCCGCGCGTCGTGGGCGATGTCGGTAAGGCGGGCGTCGCGATCGACACGGTCGAGGATATGAAAATCCTGTTCGATCAGATTCCCCTCGATCAGATGTCGGTGTCGATGACGATGAATGGGGCGGTACTGCCGATCATGGCGTTTTACATCGTCGCGGCTGAAGAACAGGGCGTCGCGCCGGATAAGCTGTCGGGAACGATTCAGAACGATATTCTGAAGGAGTTCATGGTGCGTAATACATACATCTACCCGCCCGAACCGTCGATGCGGATCGTGGGCGATATTTTCGCCTATACCAGCCGGCACATGCCCCGCTTCAACTCGATCAGTATCAGCGGGTACCATATGCACGAAGCGGGTGCGCCGGCGCATATCGAGCTGGCTTATACACTGGCCGACGGACTGGAATACATTCGAACGGGGCTGCGGGCGGGGATGAACATTGATGCGTTTGCGCCCCGGCTGTCGTTTTTCTGGGGTATCGGCATGAATCACTTCATGGAGATTGCCAAGCTGCGGGCCGGGCGGCTGCTATGGGCGCGCATCGTGAAGCAGTTCGCGCCCAATAACCCGAAGTCGATGGCGTTACGGACGCATTGCCAAACCTCCGGCTACAGCCTGACCGAACAGGACCCATTCAACAACGTTGCCCGGACAACGATCGAAGCATTGGCCGCTGCGCTGGGTGGAACGCAGAGTTTACACACAAACTCGCTTGACGAAGCCATTGCCCTACCCACTGATTTTTCCGCCCGTATCGCGCGGAACACGCAGCTGTATTTGCAGCAGGAAACCGACATCACGCGTGCCATCGACCCCTGGGGCGGCTCGTATTACGTCGACTACCTGACGAAGCAACTGGCTGAAAAAGCGTGGGTGCTGATCGAGGAAGTCGAACAACTGGGCGGTATGACCAAAGCCATCGATACCGGACTGCCCAAACTGCGCATCGAAGAAGCGGCTGCCCGCAAACAGGCTCGTATCGACGCGGGGAAAGACGTGATCGTGGGTGTGAACCGCTATCAACCCGATTCGCAGACCGATATCGAACTGCTTGAAGTTGATAACAAAGCCGTTCGCGACGCACAGCTCAGCCGGCTGGCGCGGGTGAAGGCTGAACGTGATTCGGGCCGGGTTAAGCAGGCGCTGGCGGCCCTGACGCAGGCGGCTAACCCCACCCCCGCCCCCTCCCCATTAGGGAGGGGGGACAAGTCACTCAGTAGTTCTCCCCTCCCTAATGGGGAGGGGGCGGGGGTGGGGTCCGACCATACCGACAACCTGTTGGCGCTGGCGGTCGAAGCGGCCCGGTGCCGGGCTACGCTGGGCGAAATTTCGGATGCGCTGGAACAGGCGTTCGGGCGGCACCGGGCGACTATCCGGGCTGTATCGGGCATTTATTCGGCGGAGGTGTCGGACGATGAAAACTTCCGGCTGGCGCGTCAGCTCAGCGATCGATTCGCCGAACTCGACGGCCGTCGGCCCCGGATTCTGGTGGCCAAGATGGGGCAGGATGGGCACGACCGGGGGGCCAAGATTATCGCGACCAGTTTTGCCGATCTGGGTTTCGATGTCGATATGGGCCCTTTGTTTCAGACGCCCGCCGAAGTGGCCCGGCAAGCCGCTGAGAACGATGTACACATCGTCGGCGTATCGAGTCTGGCGGCTGGCCACAAAACGCTGGTTCCGCAGCTGATCGATGAGCTGGCGAAGCTCGACCGAGCCGACATCATGGTGATTGCGGGGGGCGTTATCCCGGCCGGCGACTACCAGTTTTTGTACGACGCTGGCGTTAAAGGCATATTTGGGCCCGGTACGGTTATTTCCGTGGCGGCTCAGAAGATATTGAACGAGCTGATGGCCGAGCTAGCCTGAGTGCCTGTTTCGCTACTGTATACCGGCCAATGATTGTGTCCTGTCAATCGTTGGCCGGTATTTTGGTTGCGATCACGCGTTGCTTCACGAACAAGTCAATCATGACACGGTTTCGCTTACTGAACCAGTCAATGATGCACGATGTAGCCAACCGTTCGCTGAACGAAATTCATCGTATACCGCTCAAAAACGCATTTATTTGTCGCTGAGATCGACGCTTCATCATGGAAAATACGCTGACAACGGAGCAAAAAATCAGGCAGGCGGCAACCAAAGTATTTCTGGAAAAAGGGTTCGATGGAACGACAACCCGCGACATTGCCGGCGAAGCGGGCATGAACGTCGCCCTGCTGAATTATTACTTCCGCAGCAAGCAGAAGCTGTTCGACTCCGTCTTTGACGAAATGTTGCAACTCTTCTTCGACGGTATCAAGACCGTACTCGATCAACCGATTCCCCTCAAAGACAAGGTCATTGCCCTGATCGACCATGACTTCAGCATGTTTCGGAAAAGCCCGGCGCTGGTCATTTTCGTACTGAGCGAATTGCACCGTAACCCGGATCGGTTTGTGCCTACGATTATCGGGGCGGAAGGTCAATTTATGCCGCATTTTCAGCAGCAGCTGGAAGAAGCGCATCAGGCTGGCCTTATTCGATCGATTGATGCCGCCCATTTGATGAGTATCATATCCGCCAGCACGCAGTTCATCTTCGTCAATAAAAGTATGCACATGAAAGTCTGGGGACAGACTGACAGGGAGTTTGAAGCATTCGCACTGGAGCACAAAAAGCTGGTCTGCGATATGATTATAAACTACTTGTTTATCACTTAAGGAGTGATTTTTTCTTTTTTGACCAAGAATTAAACAATTGATTAAGTAATCTGATTGAATCATTTGTTTGCCAGGCCGGCCACAGTAGCTGCAAAAACAGACCGCTGTAGGGCCTGGGTGATCAGGTGACGGCGCGCTGGACAATCGTACAACGGCGATCTGGTCATACAGGTCAGCGGTGCGGGTAGACCGTCGCGGTCAAACGACTGGTCGTTACGCAAACACAAAATCAGTTTAATACCTAGTTAACTCCCCAAAACAATCACGTTATGAAAAATCTGTTAGCTGTCCCACTCGCTGCCGTTTTCCTACTTGGTCTACAGGTTGCAAAGGCTCAATCGGTTACTGTACCGAATGCCGAAAGTACCCCCGAAGTAGCTGCCGTTACAACCACTACCGACGCTGGCGGCACCAACGGCGTAGCGCCTACCGAAACGAAGCGGGCGCAAGCCGATTACAAAAACTTTGCTTTCGGCATCTACGCGGGGCTGAATTCGACCAAGCTTCCCGGTGAAAGCAACAGCTCGAACGGGAATATTTCGGGCCGACTAGGTTATCAGGCCGGTTTCTTCGTCCGGGGCGGTGGCCGTCTGTTTGGTCAGATCGGTGCTGAATACTTTGCGTCAAGTTCAAACTATTTCACGGCCGGGTCGGGGCAGAGTGTTGCCAATATCCAGGATCAGATCAATATTCAGTACGTTCAGGTACCTGTATACATCGGGTACAAACTGACGGAATCGGACCGGGGTATCTCGGCCGTTCGGGTACAGTTGGGGGTTGAATACGCGAACCGGATCAACTCGAACAGTAACTCGTTCAACCTAAGCAACGGAGAAATCAAGAGCGGTACTTTCAACGGCCTGGGTCAACTTGGTCTGGACGCGGGTCCGGTATTTCTGGATTTGACTTACCACTACGGCTTCAGCGATGCAATCAGCGGTACCGGTTTCAACGGTTCAGCGCGCCGGATTCTGAGCGCCAGCGTTGGTTTCAAATTCTAGGCGACACTGAATTACACCCAAAGCCGCCGGTCTATACGTAGATCGGCGGCTTTTTTTATGCTGAAAAAATCGGCCGGTGTGTCAAGGGGCCGGATAGCGTCTGATGGCAGCAGCAATGCGTGTGGCTGCATAGCCGTCCCAGTATGGTATGGCCTGCGTGCGTTCCGGTGGGTTTGCCAGTAACGAGTCAACCGCCTGTAGTACGTTGTCGATGGTCATGTCGGGCTGAAGCCGGTTAGTGCCCAGCGCAATCGTTACAGGGCGCTCGGTCGAGGGACGGAGTGTCAGGCAGGGTACGTTCAGGTAGGTCGTTTCTTCCTGTACACCACCCGAGTCGGTCAGGACAAGGGTTGCCTGTTCCAGCAGGTTCAGAAACTCCAGATAACCTTGTGGTTTTAGGACCATCACGCCGGGCAGCCTTGTCAGCCGTTCCAATAAGCCAAACCGGGCTGCGTTTGTGCGCGTGCGCGGATGGAGCGGAAACACCACCGGCTGTCGTTCCGCGAGTTTGGTAACCAGTTCGATCAGGGTACGTAACCCGGCTTCCGAATCGACGTTGGCGGGGCGGTGCATCGTCAGCAACAGATAGCCCTTCGGCGTCAACCCCAGCGAGCCGACCGTATTGAGCGCCGTAGCCTGCGGGCGATAGTGAATGAGCGAATCGATCATGACGTTGCCGACCAGCCTGATTGTTTCATCGGCGATGCCCTCACGCCGGAGGTTATCTACGCCCGATTGTTCCGTTACGAATAGCAGATCGGCCAGTTGATCCGTCAGGATTCGGTTAATTTCTTCGGGCATTTGCCGGTCGCCGGAGCGAAGGCCGGCTTCGACATGCGCCACCCGAACGCCCAGCCGTACGGCCACCAGCGCGCTCGCCAGTGTACTGGTCACATCACCTACGACCACGAGCCAGTCGGGCCGTTCGGTCACCAGAATCGGTTCGAGCCGCAGCAGGATGTCTGCCGTTTGCCGGGTGGGTGAACCACGATCGATGCCGAGGTAGTAGTCAGGGCGGGGTAGGTCGAGTTGCGCAAAAAAGAGAGCGCTCATCCGGGCGTCGTATTGCTGACCCGTATGAATGAGCTTCGCATCGAAGGCCGGTTCCGTCCGAAAGGCACGGTGCAGAGCCGCTACTTTGACAAAGTTGGGCCGGGCTCCGACGATGGAAATAAGCTTCACGGAGTAAACTGGGTAAAATTCGGTAGTCCGGCGATCGATGGTTAGGCAGCCATTGCCTGGTAGACAAACTGCCACTGATCGACGTTGGCGTTGATGTCGAACCGCTGCCGGGCCAGGGCTATGGCTTTCGTGCGGTACTGTTGGTAGTGCTCGGTCGACAGGGTCAGGTAGTACTCAACGGCCTGTTGCAGGGCGTCGGGGTTACCGGCTACCCAACTACCGGCCTGCTCGGCTTCCAGCACTTCCCAGGGCGTTCCCGTCGATGCGATGACTGGTGTTCCCTGCACCAGCGACTCCAGCACGACGTTGCCAAAACTTTCCGACTTCGACGGTAAAATCGTGACGAGCGCATCGGCATAAAACTGGTCTTTGATCGGACCCGTCACCAGGCCAGAAAACACAATCTTCCGGTGCAGACCAAGCCGCCGAATCTGCTCACGGAGCTGTTGTGCATAGACCGGGTCGGATTCGGGGCCGGCAATGATCAGTTCGTAGTCGCTATTCCGAAACAGGGTCGATTGGCCAAGCGCATCAATTAGTTTGTCGATGGCTTTGATTGGGTGGATGCGGCCCATAAACAGCATGTACGGCCGGGCTTTGCGCGACACCGGAATCGGGATGTCCATCATGTTGCGTACCTCACTCACCATCGCCAGTGGCCCGAACTGCTGGCGGATATACCCGACTTCGGCCGGGCAGGTGGCGTGGAAAAGTATCTTTTTGCGTAGCCCCCAGATCAAACGCAGCACCAACCGCTTGATTCGGGGGCTGTAGTCCAGTGCGGGCGGACTCAACTCACCGTGGGGCGACCAGATGACCGGCTTCCCCAGTAGCAGGGACAGTACCGCCAGTACCAGCGAACTCGGGTAAAACAGGCTGTTGAGGTGGACGATGTCGGCTTTCTGCATGGTACGCCAGCCGTACCAGATGTGCCGGAAAGGCAGGTAGAAATGCGGATTTCGTGTGTAGATGACCTGCCCGCAGTCCATTGTCAGCCAGCGATCGGGTGGGGTAGATGATTGTTGGCCCTGTGCTGTTGCCACCACGAATACGGAATGACCCGCGCGGGTCAGGGCGCGGGCCTGCCAATAGATCGTGTTGCTCGGACCGCCTATGTGGCAGGGATAAAACCAATCGGCCGACATCAGAATGGTCATACAAACTAGATGGTTAATGGTGCGGAATCAGGCGTTGGTACTGCTCCCGATAGCGGCTGGCAATCGTGTCAGGGGCAAATCGACGGGCGTTTCGGTAGCCGGCTTCGATTAACTGTTGCCGGTATACGTCGTCATCGATCAACTGCCTGATGCCTTGCCGAATGGCCTCCGTATCGGTTGGGTCGACCAGGTGAGCAGCTCCGTCGGCTACGTCGCGCAGGGGCGCAATCGCCGACGTCAGCACCACCCGGCCAACGCGATTCGCTTCTGCAATAGGCATGCCGAAGCCTTCATATGTTGACGCGAACGTTACCACGTCTGCGCGGACGTATAGCGCTACCACATCGGCTAAATCGAGATGCTGGTACGACTCGTAGTCGATACCGCTTCCTCTCAGCCTGTCGCGTAGGTCGGGTGCGATCGGCCCCAGCAGTAGCAGTGTACAGGGAATGTGCTTCAGCGCGTCGAGCAGGCGGGCTACGTTCTTGTGCGGTGCCGTACCGATCTGTAAAAGCACCGGTTTTTCGGTCGAAAAAGGTTTGGACTGTGGTCGGAATGCCGGATTGACAGCGTTTGGTACGATTACGATTTTATCCGCTATCCGGCCGAGGTAGCGCCGTAAATCCCGGCGGGTTTTCTCCGAAATCGCTGTCACGACACTGGCCCGGCGGATGGGGAGGTAGTACCAGAATAGCCAGAAGAAGGCGTACCGCAGGGGGCTATGCCGAAAACGTTCGAGCGGAATGCAGTCGTGAATGGTCAATACAGTGCGCGACGCGGGTAGTGCCAGTACGGCGTAGTGTACGTCGCCGGTTACGTGGATCACCCCGTCGAACCGCTGCCGCCGGATGAAGCGAAGGTTATGCCAGACTTCACGCAGCCCCCGGCTGATGCGTGGCAAATAAACAGCGTTGGGTACCGTGCCCGTTTGTTCGCCCACCGCCTGTCGAACCGTAGCGAACAGCGTTTCGATGCTGTGACCGGTGCCGGGGCTACGAAACAGATAAGTGATCCGCATGCCGGTTACAAGCGAACGGAAAAACGACCCAGCAACCAGTAAAGGACCATCAGGAATAGCGTGTTGTTCAGCAGGCTACCCCAGGTTGAGAGCAGGTCGGTTTCCATCGTCAGACATCCGATGAAGAGCATGGGTAGCCATAGTATGATTGTTGGGCGGGTGGTGGCGACTTGACATACTAACTGAAATGCGTAGCCGAGCAGCAAGCCGTAGCCCAGGGCAAATAGTATGCCCCCGTAGCCGAAGTTAACGTAGCCTTCGCCCAGTGGCGATAAATTGATGCTTGTGTTTTCCGACTGTGGCAGCGACGTAAAGCGCCGAATATTTTCGTAGCCACCCGTCTGTGGTTTGTTGGCCCATAGAAAACGGGGGACGAAAGGATGCATCAGCGATAGCAGCACTTCACCGTTGGCATACGGTTCGTGGAGTGGTACTTTCGCCATGGCACTACCAATCATCAATCCCTGGTTGAACCGCGTGAACGAACGGTAAAAGTGAATGGGCGTCAGCAGTTTTGCGGGATCGCTTAACCGATCGGCAATCAGTTCGCCCATCAGACTGGCATCACCGCTGCGTTCCTGTCGCGAATAACCCCAGGTATTGTGGCGATACTCGGCTTTCAGGGACTGGATCAGCAGCAGCAAAGCAAAAGCGAACGTGACAAATACGGCCTTGACTTTCCCCGATAACGGGGTTGTCCGACCTGCCATCAGAAACAGCGTGAGGAGCATGAGCCAGAAGAACAGCTCGCCGAACATACCTTCGCGAACGGTGTAGGCACCCAGTACGAGCCCGACCAGCCCGACGATGGGCCAGCGCAGCGGGCTCCGCGCGTACCAGTTGTACAGGACGCTGATATACAGACAGTACGAGGGGATGTAGCTGACAAACGTCGGCGCTCCCGGCATAACCGTGCGGACGCCGAAGCCTGCCAGCCCGATCAGGAACAGGATGACACCGGCCCGTTGGTTGTCGCCCAGCGCATCGATGGCTGACTGAATCGCTTTCTGGTGATCTACGTGTGCGGCCGTGGTGCGGTTCCAGGCCATCAAGCCCAGATAGAACAGGCTAAACGCGGGTAGGGCATAGCTGAAATACGTGTTTGACTCGATGGGCATTGACGACGGTAGCAGCCAATAAGTCGTTGCGGGCACCAGCAAGATTTCCAGTGCCGCAACAAAGGCGATACAGGCCAGCAGGGCAATTCGGCGACTGATTTGATCGACGAACGTGAAGAACAGGTACAAGGGCAGGGCAAAGGCAACGGATTCCAGGATGGTGCCCTCCCAGCCGTCGTAGGCTATCCAGAAAAGAACCAGCGTTGTCAATAGACGCTTCATGGCGTGAGGTGGCTCAGAGCTGTTGCCGGGTGTATCCGTACCGTTTCTGGCCGGCGAAACAGCCAATACGCGATGGCGAACTGGGTAGCATAGCCAATCATCGTAGCCCATGCCGCGCCGGCGATACCCAGCCGGGGAATCAGTAGCACATTGAATGCCAGGTTCACGACCACGCCAGACAGCGTGTGCCACAGGACGTAGCGCGTTTGGCCGAAGGCGTACCACTTCAGTTCGAGCAGGTGAATGCTGGTCAGAAACAGGTATCCGGTAGCGACGATGGGCGCGATAGCCATCGCCTGCCCGTATTGGTTCGACAGCAGTAACGTACCAATCAGGTTACGGCCCAGGAAAAAGGCAAGACACGCCAGCCCCGTACCCGGCATGTAGTGCCGCAGGTAGCGGAACACCAGCGCATTGACCATTGAAACCGGCTGATTATCCCGGCGAAGTGCCAGCATTCGGGGCGACAGGAAGGCCAGCAACGGTGTGCTTAGTAGCAGAAGTTTCGCGCCAAGACTATAGCCCATCGCGTATTGCCCGACGTCGGCATCGGTCAGGTATAGCCGAATCAGGTAGCGGTCAGCGTAGTTGAGCAGCCACGCACACAGGGCCATGCCAAACAGGGGTGTCACATAGCGACGATAGGTCTGGACAAGTTGTGGTCGGTTGGGTAGGGGCGAAGGCGTATGGCGGATCAGCTTGTACAGGGGAGTCACTGACAATAGGGCAAACAAGCCGTTGACCAGCGCCATCGACTGCCAAAGCCCGGTGGTCGTGTACTGATGCAGTCCGATAACCAGCCCCCCAAACGACACCAGCATACCAGCCGCGTAGCCCATCTGCAACCGGGCGAACGACCGATGCTGCCCCTGCGCGTTGCGATAGTCGGTACCAAATTGATAGAAACCCTGTCCCACGGCCGCCAGCCACACCAGCCCGAACAGCGAATTTCGGAAATAGAGACCCGCCAGCAGCGCGACCAGCGGCAGCAGAATCGTAAACAGTGCCAGTAAAAGTTGACCGTAGAACCGGACGACCGTCGTGCGCGAAAACTGCCCGAGTGCCGATTTGAATGACTGAATCGTAGGCGTGACAAGTAGACTGTGCACGAAGGTCATTCCCGCCAGTAGCAGACTGTATTCACCCCATACGTCGGGCGAAATGTACAGGGCGGTTAGCTTGCCGTAGATAAGGCCCAACCCTGCTGACAGGCCCTGCCCACTGAGTAGCGTCAGCAGGGGGGCGAACCGGGTGGGTACCGAAAGGGGATTAGCGAACCGGCCGATCTTCATACGACGGGGGCAGGCTGTGCCCGGTTATACGCAGCAACTGCCCGACGCGCTGATCGAACGTGTGGTGCTGCTGAAAATGGGCGTGTTGACTAGCGGCCAGTGCGTGCCGCTCGGCGGGACGGGCCAGATAATACCGGATCATGTCGATCGCTTCGGTTATCGTCCGGTAGGTGACCCGTTCGGCTGGCACACCGCTGTACTCGTCGAGCGTTGCCTTATAGTCGCAGAGTTGAAACGCACCAATGCCGTTGATTTCGAAATACTTCTGATTGGCTGACGAGATTTCGGCGTAATGGAAATTGTTAAACACGATCCGGGCACCATACAGCAGCCGGTTTTTCTCGTCGCCTACCAGGTACCGCCCCAGAAACGCGGCTCGCACTGATGTGGGCAGATACGGCCCTTCGCTACCGAAGACGGTTACGCGAATACCCGCCTGCTGCAACTGCCCGACCATGCGGGCGCGGTAGGCGTACAGGCCTCCGTATAGCAGCACGTCGATATTGGTTTGCTGTTCAGCGTCGGCTTTGTCGAGGTCAGGGCGACGGTGCAGGCGCGGGTTAAAGCCTTCGGGCAGGTAGTGTGCATTCAGCCCCGCTTTGTCGCGCAGGAACTCGGCGATGTACGGTTCTTTCGTGAAATAGTGGTCGAAGTCGGCGGCAATGATCTGCTGTTTTTCCAGGTTCGACAGGGCGTCGGGGTTGACCTGGGCCACCGTAGCGCCAGGCAGCAACTGCTTTACGACGTCCACAAAAACCGGGTGCAGATGCCGGTACACGACCAGCACCAGATCCGGCCTCTCGGTAGCTACCCGGCGGGCCAGTTGCGTACACATAGCCCGGTCGTAGGACTCGACAAACCGACTGGCCCAGTAGTGTGCTTTACGCGCCAGCGTGTACTGACCCGCTCCGTCGATAATGAGCGCCTGTCCACCCAGCGCCCGCACGGAATCGGCCAGATGGTATTCCAGCGAATCAAATGCGCAACTGCCGACGATAACGGTTTTCATGTCAGTTTACGGTATTCGGTTTACAGTTTAAAATGTAGCCCAGACCGGTCCGCGCCACGGGCCAGTCACCGATCGATGAACCATCGCGCGCCGTCGTAAACCGAATACCGTAAACTGTACACCGTTCCTACAGCCGCCAATAGTCGATATCCGTTTCGCCGTTAAGCGTGTACAGTCCTTTCAGGTCGAGAAGAATGGGCGAGCCGTTCATCAGCGACCGGAAATAAGCGATGTCGAGTGATTTATAGACGTCGTGCCCCACGGCTACGATTACCGCGTCGTACTGCGCCGAGGGCGTGTCGAGCAGCGTCATGCGGTAGCTACGGGCCACCTCGTTCGGCGATGCATGCGGATCGACCAGATGCACGCTGATCGAATAATTCATCAATTCCTGTACCAGATCGGCGACGCGGGAATTACGAATGTCCGACACGTTTTCCTTAAACGTCAGACCCATAATCAGTACTTTGGTCTGCCGGGGATTTTTGCCGTGTTGCAGGAGCTTTTGCAGCAGTTTCGTCGCTACATAAGCTGGCATCGCGTCGTTGATGCGCCGACCCGAATGGATAACCTGCGGATCGTAACCGAGCTGCCGGGCCTTGTAGAGAAGGTAGTACGGATCGATACCGATGCAGTGCCCTCCGACCAGCCCCGGTGTGAAAGGCAGAAAATTCCATTTTGTCGAAGCCGCCCGGATAACCTCGTGCGTGTCGATACCCATCCGGTCGAAAATGATCGCCAGCTCGTTCATCAGCGAAATATTCAGATCGCGCTGCGTGTTCTCGATCACCTTGGCCGCTTCCGCCACCTTGATGCTGGGTGCCGTGTAAATACCCGCCCGGATGATACGCCCATACACCGCAGCGATGACGTTGGCCGCGCCGGCATCGCTCCCTGAAACGACCTTGAGAATATCGACCAGCGTACGGGCTTTATCGCCAGGGTTGATGCGTTCGGGTGAGTAGCCGAGTTTGAAATCCGGCCCCAGCCGTAGCCCCGACGTCTGTTCCAAGATGGGCAGGCAGTCGTCTTCTGTACAGCCCGGATACACCGTCGATTCGTAAATCACGTAATCGCCCGGCTTCAGCGCCCGACCCACTTCATCCGACGCTCGTTGTAGAAAACGCAGGTCGGGCACTTTGTAATCGTCGATGGGGGTCGGAACGGCGATGATGAAGAAGTGAGCGTGGCGCAGGTCATCCGGGTTGGCCGTGAAGCGAATGTCGGTACCGACGAACGCATCGGCGCTCAACTCCCGCGATGGGTCTTCACCCTGCTGCATCAGCGCGACCCGCTCGGCGCTGATGTCGTAGCCAATGACCCGAAACTGCCGGGCAAAGGCCAGCGCCAGTGGGAGACCAACATACCCCAGTCCGATGACGGCAATGGTTTTTTTCTTCTGTCTGAGTGCGTCGAGCAAAACGGGGTTCAGTTTACAGTTTTCGGTTTTCAGTGCGGGCCGGTCTTGGCTACACATTAGGCAACAATCGCCCGCAGCTTGCTGATTACATCTGCCTGCCGGGCCAGCAAATAACCGATGCCGAGCAGTAATCCAACCAGGGCGTAGATGAGTACGAGCGTGGCGCGCTTGGGCGATACGCGAAGTAGGGGAATTTTTGCTGGTTCCAGTACTTTAAATACCGGCGTTCGTTCCTGCACCTTCAGCCGGGCCTGTTCGTATTGTCGCGACAGTTCGGTGTAGACCGTCTGAGCGATCGTCAGTTCGGCTTCCATCCGTTGTCGGTCCATCGTGGCAGCCTGCACCACCAGATATTTGTGCTGATCGTTGTAGTGAAACACGTTGTACTGCGCGGTCTGGTAGCGTCGGCGGGCTTCGTTCAGGCGCTGACTGTAAAAGTGCAGGTCCTGCCGCGCTTTTTCGGTTCGGTAGCTTGTTACATACTGCGTCAGGTAGTTCATTGCCTGCTGCGCCACCGTGGCGGCTGCGCTTGCGTCGGGCATTCGGGCGCTGATCGAAATGACGCCTGAGCGGGTATCGAGCCGGGCCGCGACCCGCTTTTCGATCTCCTCGGCCAACTGTTGTTGTCGGAACGTCAGTTGCACTGGTTTGTTGGGTCCGGCCGGGGTCGAGACGGCTGTGGCATTTGGATGGGGGCGTAACCAGTTGAGCAGTGAAAATCCCGGTTTGTCGCCGTCGGGATCGAGCAGTTGGGCAACGGTCAGCTTGCCGCCTGTCGACGTGACAATCGGCTGATCGAGTAGAAACAGAATAAACGGCGTGCTCTGCAACACATTCGGGTACAGATCTGGTCGTACGGCGTCGAGCCCTTCGGCATCCGACAGATCGATACCGCTAAAACCGGCCACTGATGCCAGCCGCCGAAATACATCGCCCGATCCGCTGTTCATCTCGGGCATGATCCGCGCTTCCGATACGTATTCAGACGGTGTCAACAGCGCCACGACGACGCCCAACACGGCAAAGCTGCCCACAAACAGCGCCAGTCGACTGCGCCCCCGCCACACGGTGCGAATCAGCTCGTCTGACGATAAATTTAACATACGATGTATGGTTTACGGTTCTCGGTATACGGTTGGTGAGTAGTATGTAGCCTGCGAGCTGTGTAGCCTGGACCTCTAGGTCCGGGTGCCCGTCAGGGCAATTCATGCAGGCGGTAGCTTTTCGGTCGCTTCGCGCCCACCCGGACCTGGAGGTCCAGGCTACTCGTCTCACAGGCTACACACACGCTAACTCGTTATAAAAACAAACGAATGACAGACAGGACGACGGCAGCACCGGATGAGATGACCGTCAGCAGAGCCGCTCGTTCGGTGGCAGATAGTCGATTCTGTTCTTTGGGTGGTTCTGTCGGGATCACGACGGTCATACCGCGCTCGGGCGTTGGATACCGATGCAGTCCCAGAAACGAGCGCGTCGAAACGATCTTCCCGTTGGCCCGTATGGCGTACACCTTACGGCGCTGTGCCTTGCTGGTAAAGCCCCCGGCTTCGCTGATGTACTTCCGAAACGACTTGGCCGGGTCGAATCCGACCGTGGCCGGGTTCAGCACTTCGCCCCGAACCTGCACCAGTTCGGTTCGGCGTGGAATCGTCAGCGTGTCGCCGTCTTCCAGTAGCAAATTGGCCACGTCGGACGGATTGTTCAGGATGCGCTGAATAGCAACGGATACTACCTCGCCCCGGCGCGTAAACCGGGCCGACAGCAGATCGGCGTCTGGCTTTAAGCCGCCTGCCCGGCCGATCAGATCGGCAATACGGTCGGTACTC
Source organism: Spirosoma oryzae (assembly GCF_003002825.1). GTDB lineage: Bacteria > Bacteroidota > Bacteroidia > Cytophagales > Spirosomataceae > Spirosoma > Spirosoma oryzae. The sequence goes on from NZ_PVTE01000005.1 coordinate 334,779, forward strand.
GTGCGGATGGCGTAGGAGCCGGGGTAGACCAGTTCACCGACAGCGACGACGTCTTTCTGCGCTTCGTACCGGGGGGAGGTTCGAACAAACACCTGATCGTACGGACGCAGCACGAGTTGCGCGTCGGCGGGGTTGAGCCGCAGGTGCCGGTCGATGCTGAACGAAAGCAACTGCGTGTTCTGGCCGGTAGGAATCCCGCTCGTATCGGCCCCGACGCGCCGGGCGATTTCCAGCCGCGCTGAGATGGCACCATCCGTGAATCCGCCCGCCAGCACAATCAGGTTGGCCACCGTCAGGCTATCGACAAAGGGAAACGAGCCGGGCTGGTTGACGGCCCCCAGAATGGATACCGTGCGCGTCTGCCGTAACTGCCCGACGCTGATAATGTCGACTACGTCGTCGCGCTTTAACGGCATGTCGGGCCGCTGCCCCCGCAGCACGTTGCCCAGATCGACCGAGATCAGTTCGGGGTCGAGGTTGTCGCGCAGTCGGCGGATGGTCGCCCGGTTCAGAAACGCATCTTCCCGCAGCCCTTCCGCCGTTCGGATTAGCTGGGTCAGCGTCGGGTTTTGCGTCAGCGCGAAGTCGCCGGGCCGGAACACCGCTCCCTTGATCGTGACTTTATTTTCGACCCGATTCAGCAGACTGCCCACCGTGAGCTGATCCCCGGCCTTGGGCGTGAACGTATCGATTTCATTAGCCGGAATGGTCAGTAACTGCTTCCCCGTCGCCGTATTTCGCAGCAGACTGACCGACGCGGTGTAGGCCTGATCGGTGAATCCACCGGCCATCGTCAGCAACTGCCGGAGCGTTTCGCCCCGTCTGGCTTCGTACAGTCCCGGTTGCCGCACCTGCCCTGTCAACTCGACGCGCGTATCGTAATGGTCGACAAAGATGATGTCCTGATCGTGCAGCCGGATATTGGCCGACTGATCGGCCCGTAGCAGAAAATCGTAGATGTCGAGTGTTTTGACAAGTCGATTGGCCCGGTACACGCGTACGTCTCGGAACGAACCCCGGTCGGGCGATGGGCCACCGGCGGCATACAGTGCGTTGAATACGCTGGCCAGCGACGAGAGCGTGTAGGTGCCCGGCCGGACGATCTGCCCCAGCAGCGTAACGCTGATGCTGCGTACACTGCCCAGCGTCACTTGTGCTCCGATGCCACCCCCGTTGTTCAACCCCTGGAACAAGGTCCGCAGCCGCCCAACGATACGCTGTTCGGCCTGCTCAATGGTTAGGCCGCTGACGTAGATCGGAGCCAGGTTTTCGATCCGGATACTGCCCTCCGGACTGACCCTGGGCCGGTAGGTCTGCTGCGCGTTGCCAAAAATAGCGATGACCAGTTCGTCGTCAGGGCCAAGCTGGTAGTTGCGGGGCGTCGGGATGCGCAGATTCGGTTCAAACGAAAGACTGGCGTTGCTGAATAGCGATGCCCCAAAAACGGTGGGTAATGGAGAGGTTCCTGAATGGATGGTTGCGGCTACCGGCGGGGTGGGCGTCGGCGGCTGCTCCCGCGTAACAACGGCCGGTGCTGATGGGCTACCCTGCCGATTCGGCGTACCGACCGTTTCCTGAATGCGTTGCCGCATGCGGGTAATATCGGCGTCGGTAAAGCCCCGGCTGCGGGCCAGTTGCTCCGTCTGCGATTCGGTCATTCCGCTAGCCTGCGCCTGCTGCACAAACTGCCGAATCTGATCGGGTGTCAGGCTCTCGGCCGTTTGCGCCCGGCCAGACGACGTCAGACAAACCAGCAGCAGAACCAGCCTGACGATTAGTAAAAAATGACTAGGAACGGGTGGGTGGATAGTAATTCGCTTCACGAAAACAAGCGGTCTTTGTATTGATCGACACGGGCCAGTGACGGCTACGTATCGTTTTCGTGAAGCGTATGTACAAATTGTACGCCGAAAAAATAGAGGGCTTCAGACAGGATTACAGGATTGGCAGGATTTGATTTTTCTGACGCATGAACGTTTCGTAAGAAGTATATAAATCCTACTAATCCTGTAATCCTGTCTATGTATCTACAATCGCTGCATCAACTGGCCGACGATGCCGTTTTTCCAGCTGACGTAATCGCCCGCTTCGATGTGGATGCGGGCCTGCCGGACCAGCCACAGGTAGAAGGTCAGGTTTTGCAGCGACGCAATCTGACCGCCCAGCAGCTCATCGGCTTTGAAAAGGTGGCGCAGGTACGCTTTTGTGTAGAACGTACTGGCGTAGCCACCCAGCCCCGCGTCGATCGGGCTGAAATCGCGGCTCCACTTCTCGTTTTTGATGTTGATGATACCAGCCGTCGTGAAGAGCAGGCCGTGTCGCGCGTTACGCGTCGGCATGACGCAGTCGAACATGTCGACGCCCAGGCCGATGGCTTCCAGAATGTTGGCTGGTGTGCCCACGCCCATCAGGTAGCGTGGCTTATCGGCGGGCAGAATGCCGTTGACCAGCTCGATGGTTTCGTACATCTCTTCCGCCGGTTCACCCACGGCCAGCCCACCGATCGCGTTGCCCTCGCGCTCCTTACTGGCAATCGTTTCGGCCGACTGTCGGCGCAGGTCGGCATAGGTGCTGCCCTGTACGATGGGAAATAAGGTCTGCCGGTAGCCGTAAGCGCCTTCGGTTGCATCAAATCGGGCGATACAGCGGTCGAGCCAGCGGTGGGTCATCTCCATCGACTGCCGGGCGTAGGTGTAGTCGCAGGGGTAGGGCGTACACTCATCGAACGCCATCATGATGTCGGCACCGATAACGCGCTGAATGTCCATTACCCCCTCCGGTGTGAACGTATGTTTCGACCCGTCGATGTGCGATTTGAACGTTACGCCCTCCTCTTTGATCTTGCGCGTATTCGACAGCGAATACACCTGATACCCGCCTGAATCGGTCAGGATGGGGCGACGCCAGCCGTTGAATGCATGCAGCCCCCCCGCCCGTTGCAGTACGTCGAGGCCGGGCCGCAGGTAGAGGTGGTAAGTATTGCCCAGAATGATCTCGGCGTTGACGTCGGTTTCCAGTTCGCGCTGATGCACGGCCTTGACCGTGCCGGCCGTCCCGACGGGCATAAAAATCGGTGTTTGTACGGGGCCGTGGTCGGTCGTAAAAACCCCCGTACGTGCCTGCGACTCCGTATCGCGGGCGGTAATCGAAAATGTCATAGGACAAAGATACGCAGAAAAGACCGGCCAACGGGTCGACTACACCGCTCGGGTCGGGCTAGGCTAATTCCATGCGCTTGGGGGCCATTTCGGTGTTGTAATCGTCGATGATCTGCCGCAGAATCTGCATATCGCGGGGACAGGCTTGGGCAAACGTGTCCCAGTTTGTGATGGTCAGCCGGTCGGGCATGTCCTGCCTGACGACCGCGATAACGCAGTCCCAGAACGCGTCCCAGCTGACGCCGTACCAATCCGGAAACTGCAGTTCGATTTTTGCCAGTTCGTGAAAAGCGGCTTTACTGTGAATACCGGTCAGGTCGAGCGTCATTGGGGGAGTATGTTCTTTTCATAAACGAAAGAACGGAGTTAGTCGTGTACCCCCCGCCCCCCTGAAGGCTAATCTTGTAGGGGTTTCACGTCCTGTACTTAACTGGCTTTATGGACAGGCTTTTTTACCCCTAAATCCCCTGAAGGGGACTTTACTCGCACTTAGAAAAAGTCCGGCAGCGGCCGACCGCCCTTCAGGGGATTTAGGGGTAAAAAAGCTCCTTTGCGAAGTGCTCGGTTTTGAAGGCTCAAAACCCCTACAAGGTTAGCCCTGAAGGGGGTGAGGACTCGGCAATTTTAGGGTCACAAAATCGCCTTTTTTGTCATTCCGACGCAGGAGGGATCTTCGTTGACAGGCGGTTTTGTTTGCTTTTGCCGAAGATTCCTCCTGCGTCGGAACGACAAAAACGCTTCCCCAAACAACCTCTGAAGGGGGTGAGGACCCGGCAATTGCTGTGGTGACTTCTCCCCCTTCAGGGCAGGGCTGTTAAGTTCTAGCCTGTTTACCCCCCGCCCCCCTGAAGGGGGAGTAGTTTGCTTGCAAATTCCACCCCCTTTAGGGGGCTGGGGGGTAGATGGACCGAAGGTAATTTGGCTACCGTCAGCGTCAATTTAAGAACTTAACAGCCCTGCCCTTCAGGCTAATCTTGTAGGGGTTTTGAAAACGAGTAAATTTGGTGACACAACCCCCAACAAAATGAGTGAATTCAGTCAGATGACACGCTTTCGGCCTC
>NZ_PVTE01000006.1 GCF_003002825.1 Spirosoma oryzae
CCGTTGATATTCTATGAGTTCCATATTGCTTTAGTCGGCTTTAGCCGAATTTTAGTGAAGCCACCGCCTTTAGGCGGTCGGTACAGTTATCACTTCTTCTTTTTGTTGCGGGCCGGTAGCTTTCTGGCAGGGCGGGACGTTGTCTGACGAGAATCGAGCTGATACAGATCAGCCGTCAATGTTTCGCTGACCGGGACAACAATGAGTCCATCATGTTTTATGTCAGCCCGTATTCTACTACACAGTTCGCGGTGCGATAGATTGAACCGCTTGGTTCTATCCTTCTGGGTGGTCGTTTGTCGAACTGGAAATCCCTTCGGGTCTTCCAGTTTCAAATACCAGTCGCCGTGCCTTTTGTCCCGGTTAAATCCGATCCGTGTACCTTTGGCTAGTTTAAGCAATGTGGCAGCAGCGTTGTTGAAGGCAATCACACCATCGGTTCGGATGCTGATCGACGGGACGGGCTCGCTTTCGCTCAGTGAATGTGAGGGGAGCGTCGCCTGGTTGAATACTTCAAAGTCGATATTCATTTTGTTTGCTGTTTGGCGGTCAACGATTCGGTTAGTTGCTGGCGTACCTGCTCGATACGACGGCGGGCCACGGGCAGTACGAGTCCATTGGAGAGGGTGACGGTGGCTTCAATGCGACTGATCCGGTTGAAGCGAATAACGTACTTTGGATTGACAGCGTACCGTTTGTGGATGCGCAGCAGGGCGGGTTGCCGCTCGACGCAGACGCGAACCGTGAGGGCGAATATGTCGACACTCAGGTCGGTATAGATAATTTGGGTGTAGTTGCCGTCGCCTAGGAGGTGTTGTATTTTGTCCAGCTTGGTTGTCAGCGCACCGGTTACTCGTTTTATCATGGCGCGTGGGTTGGGTCTACGTCGATGATACGGATGACCGTCATCTGACTCTTATGATTGATCGCTTTGGTCTGGCTGTAGCTGGGCTGACCGATGTAGTCAGGGCTGTCGTCGACGATGATCCCCGCTCGCTTCATAGCATCGAACGGCAACTTGCCGGATGAAACGAGTCCGTCGTAATCGGCGGGCTGACCCGTACTGTGACGCACCAGTTCGATACGTACCTGACCCGTATGTCGATTGGTTGTCTGCGTGCGGAACAGTAGCTGGTAGTAGTCGCGGAGCTTATTTCGTTTGCGCCAGTGCATACGAAGCAAGCCATCCCGGCCATTGTTCATCGGACAACGACCGGGTATGACGAGTTTGGTAATCATTGACTAGTCGTCGCCTAATAGTGCCGCCAACATACCAATCCCACTACGTCTTTCTGCTTGCTGACGAATCTTTGAGAGAACATCGCCGATAAGCAAAAGAGCGTATACTTCTTCGTTTTTATTGCGCGGAGCAAATTCATCAACAGCGGCAAGCAAAGCCGCGAGCGTCTTGGTTATCACCGCCTTGTCGCCCTCGATACTGTCGTAATATTCTTTAATATACTTTTTAGAGAGTATATTCAATTCCTCTGATCTTGACTCGTCAATACCAAGCGTGTCAGACATTTTAGCCTTACTTAACTCATGTACGGTTGGGTTTACGATTGATGCGTAGGATGTTTCTGGAGTAAGCATAAAACTTGTGGTTGATTGGTTGATAAATAAAACTGATTAAGCTGTTGCGATTGGTCGCTTGGATTGTGGACGTTGCTCGCGTTGCTGCTGCATCTCGGCCACCCACTCATTGAAATCAAAGGGCGGTAGCGACACCTGCTGGGATGTGACCTGTTCGAGTCGACTACCCAGGGCGAAGTACACGTAGTAGCCTTCCGCCTGTGACTGCGGCTTGAAGACCCGGTCGACGGCGGCAAGCAGGAAGGCGATCATCTCCGATGCCGCGTACTGCTCACGGCCCAGATCGTCGAGGTGTTCCTCGAACGCCTGATCGGCCTGCTGCATGGCTTCGATGAACTCGTTAGCCCGATCATCGCTGATACCGAAGAGGGTATTCATTTTCGTGTTACCGGCATCTGCTGGCCGGACGGCGAAATACTGCGCTAGTGATTCCATGTTTTGGTAGCTTACAGGTTGCGAATCTTTTCGATAAGCGAGAAACCGTGCGTGGCAAATGCCTCGGCTACTGCTTCGGCCAGTTCCCGGTCTTTCATCGGCAGGTCGGAAAGTTTGATCGTTACTCCGATATTTCTCGGGGCTGGCTGCCCACCGGGGCGTTTGTTTGGAATTTTGGTACACTCTTTTGGAAATGGGATTGCCGTTTGCATTGCTGTACTGGTTTAGAGAATTGATTAGGAACGAAACTTATTACCGAATAAAGTTTGCCATGAGCAGCGTCCGGCGACCAGACTCTTCGATCAGGAGCGCCTTGCTTCGACCACTGCTACTCAGCCTGATAGCGACGCTGGTGCCAAGTGTTTGTTTGATAACGGGAATGAATCGCTTCACGTCGACCCCGCAAATCCAGTCGAGTTCGGGACCATCCCATCCCTCGATGGGTTGCTCGATCTGGTAGCTACCGGACTCGTCGGCATAGTCGATTCGTTCGCTGGTCAGCGTGGCTATGTGCGTCCCCAGTGTACCACCTTTGATAGTCAGGCCAGGCATCGCCGTGATGCGGGCGAGCGTGCCGAGTAGCACGGCACGGTCTTCCTCCCATGTTACGTCGAGCTGATCGGCGAGCGGGAACAGAGCACTCATTTCGACGGGCCTGTAGTCGTAGAGTCGGACCCATAGTTCCTGCTCACTAGTATCGACGCCGAGCCAGCTTGGTAGCAGTTTGAGCGTTGCCTGTGCCGTCTCACCTCCACCCAGTACCGAAGACAGAACCGAAACAACTCCGTCGATACTATCACTCGGTATCAGGATCGGGCCGTAGGTCCAGGGAATATCAAGCGTTTCGATGGTAGCAGTATACACATCCGAGGCTTCCAGCGATAGCTTACCATCGGCAGCTTTTATCCACACACCGGCAAGGTGGGGGTAGATGTCGGTGCTGGTCAAACAGAATTTACCCGCCCGTTCGAGGGCGGCAGCCAGCAGCAGTGCATCACCTTCGCCGAGCACCAGTGTATCAGGTTCTCCTTTAGTTATCGTAAGGCGGGGATAGTCGCTGGGCGTCATACCTGCCAGCTTTGCATCGCCAACCGAACTGGATAACCGAAGCTGAACGCTATCATACTGCGGTTCGGTACTATGAACTTCTTCCAGCCAGACCAGACCAGAAGGCGTAGCTGCCAGCAGATCGAGCGTGGGCTTTAGTTCGGGGCAGTAGGCTAGTTCCGACTCATCTTCTTCCATGTCGACCATCGCCCCGGCCATACGGATCGTCAGTCTTCGGGTATCGGTTCCGCCCATGATCGTCATAGCACCCGAAGGGTATGCTTTAATCAGCGCATAGGCGTAGGCCGGAATCGTTGGATTGTCTTTGGTTACAGACTTGACAACCCGCAGTGCAGCGAGCAGTTCTTTCTGCCCGATGCGAACCTGTGACGTTAAGCTCGTTGTCATATCAGCGTGGGTAAGTGGTGGCTACAAACGACTCCAGTACCGCAGCCAGGTTCGGCTTCTCGTATCCGTATGGCTTCTGAATCTTATCGTCAGACTTACGACGCACGACCCACTTGCCATTGCACTCTACATGATAGCATTCGGTGCCATCCATGTAGAGTTGGTTGCAGGAGATGATCGCTTCCTGTTCACTGGCGCAGCACTTGGTCATGTTCGACCGGTGAATCTCTGCGATCACGGCAGGCATAACTGTTGGCACGTCGAAGAAAACGATCACCGACATCGCCCGCTCCAGTTCATCAAGCCAGTAGATAGAATCGAGTAGTACCGTAGTCAGTGTAGTTATATCGCCAGCTTTGTAGGGCGATACCATTGCCTCGAATGAATTGTATAGCTGTTCCAAGCAGGTACTTACCATGAAACCATGCTCGGTTAGTTTTAGTGAACTTTGCTCAACAGCATTCTGTAGACCAAGATTGAGTGCAAGTCCGTATTGGACGTAGCGTATATCGCCTATCCCATCCAGAATCTCAATTCGATCAACGCATTCCAGCGCATCATTCAATTCGCTACACTCTTCTGTCAGAAAGCGAATACGAAAATCAAACGTTTTGCGGTCACACATCCCCGGCGTATCGCGGATCGCCTGCGGATCAAAGGTTTGGTGAAACTCGGTCACCATCTGCATTGTCGATTGTTGCATGGGATTGCTACTTATTTAGGATGATTACACTTCGCATCTTGGTTAGGCTGTCGCACGGCACACAGGCGATTGAGAACACATTGCGAAATCCGTCAGCCTCATTGTTTAGTACAGCGAAGCATAGGTTAGTGCGTGGGTCGCGTGTGTAATGGATGCTACTATTTACCTTGTTAATCTCTGTAGCGTTTACATCGACGATGTCTTCGCCTTCTCTTTTTCGCACCGGGCCTCCACACGACTGGAACAACACAAGGCCAAGTGAAGCAACTAGGATTCTTTTCATAAAATTGATTAATAAAATTGATTAGATAATTAACAACGAAGACTGGGGGTGTCGGCAGGGTACTCGATGAAGTTGAACATCTGAATCATCCGGTCGTAGACGCGGTGGTCATAGTTGGTTTTGATGTCGGCTTCACTGGCGTTGGTGGTGATGTGCGTCCACGGACCCCGGCAGTTTCGGTAGCGCCCTTGCAGAATCAGCTCCATCAGGTTGACCCGGTTGCCCATGTAGCTGGTTTCTCCCTCCGCCCCAAAGTCATCGAAGCAGGTGCCGATGTAATCGTGGCCGTAGTAGAAGCTACGCTTCTCGGTGTGCCGTGGCCCAACGTGCTGGTCGATCACCTTCGAGCCGCCCTTCTCTTTGTCGGAATACTCCACGGCCAGATCAATGCAGGAGACAAACTGAAACGGTGACCAGGGGTTACGGGCGAAGAGTCGCATCATATCTGACTTGCCGACGCCCACGCCACCTGCCAGCAGCAGCCCTTTACTCAGCGAGAATGAACCATCTTCGTAACCCAGCAGCGCCGGACCTTCCGTCTCGAATCGTTCGTCGCCCATGAAGTAGAGCGAGAGCAGTTTGTAGTACGGCCAGCGCCAGGTGTCCAGTTCGAATGGTTTGCGCCACCCATCACGCTTGGCGAGTGAGCGGCCCCTGATCTGCACCTCGACAAAGAACTCTTCTGGCGATTCAGGAACGTGACTGAGTTGTGCTTCTTTCAACGCTTGCTTCTCCCGCTCCAGTCGGTAGTGCTTTTCTTTCTGAGCGGTCTTCAGTACATGGGGAAGTGCCGCTTCGATGGCCTCGCGTATCTCGTCGTCGGTTAATTCAGGCCAGCCGGGACTAGGATACCCGCTGATTAAACCTTGATACTGTACCAGGCTGCTCACTGGCTGGCTTGTTTGCGAGTGTGGCAACGATAGGGCCAGCTCGGCGACTGTTGTTAAATTGTTTCCCATTGGATTGCTGGCTAGGTTTTTCTCGACTGAACCAGGATGCTAATCGACCGGCCAAGTCCCACGTTTTTTCTGTCTTCCATCTTGGTTTTCCAATCTCTGATTTTTTGCTGCTGTTTTGAATAGGAGCTGACCAGTAATTGATAAAGGCTGCGTACATCTCTGGGGTATACTTATCCGGCTGTTTGTGGTAATAGTCCAGACAGTGTTGTCGCAAGTCTTTCTCCGGCTCGGCGGGAGAGGGGGTAGGGGGAGTGGGGATTTCTTTTTTTTCTTCTTTGACAACAGGTGTTGGCTGTTGCGCGTCGCTCGCTGGTGCGACAGCACTAGCACTATCAGTTTTATTATCAGCTTTATTATTACTTATATTATTATGGTCGGGTTTTTCTCCGATAGCTATAGGGTTTTTCTCCGGTAGGGTATCCGGTTTTTTGCCAGTACCTATAGGGTTTTTATCCGATAGCTCACCACCTTTAAGCCCTATAGGTAAAATATCCGATAGGTGTATGTGACGCTTAAATCCTTCTTCTTTTCGAAGTTCAACGCGGATATAATTGGCAGTAGATAACTCCCCTATCCACGCTGAGACGGTATCCTTCTTTGTCAAAAAAAGATCAGCGAAGTATTTGTTGCTTGCCCAGCAGTACCCCTCTGTGTTGCAGAGTGAAACGATCACACCGTATAGTATTCGTGCCATCGGGCTGATACTTCGGTTTGTTAATATCGCCATAGGGATGGTGGCGAAGTAGTTCGGAGTAGGTTCACGATCCATATGTTTTACTCACTGTCAAGTTGAAACATATCGCTCTCGTTGCCCCACTTAGAAAGCCTGACCATGTCCCTGTAAAAAGAAGTGGTTAGCTTTATGGTTGGATGTGCTGCGTTTTTTTTGTGCCAGAAGTCCCAACCTTCTCCGTAAGTTGTAAACCTTAACCCGTCAATGCCAAAAGAATATTCACAGAGATATAGGTCGCTTCGTGAATTTACTGAGTACAAAAAGTCACTACCCTTTTCTATGCTGCTTCCAACCAGCACGACATAAATATCTACGTGTACTCCTTTTAACTCAGGAATTGAATTTGCGAAATGTCTTACCGCAGTTTTGTATCTATCTACTTGACCAAGAGTACTGAGTCCTATTTCGCCTTTCTTTAATTCGTAAATTCTAATTGTAACGTACCGATCTCCTCGTGTACCGTTAATATTTAACCTGTTACATGATATAGAAAGCAGGTCAGCGCGTCCATAATCAGAAAGGGTTACTTGTCGAAGCACTTTCCCTATTATTGGAAAGCCCCTGTCTCTAAGAGCGGACTGGCCCTCTACTGTTTGTGCTGCCTCAAAGATCATATCTTCAAGGTCTTTCTCTGAGATGTCCATACTACGCGGCCTGTTTGAGTGAGTAGAAATGTTCGGGTTGCTTCATCGGCCCCGGCTTTGTCTCTGGTAGCTTGACCATCATACCGCCCTTCACCAGATCGGAGATGGCCCGGCGAATCGAGGTGATGGGTACGTGATGGGTGATGAGCTGGTGCTTGACCATGCCGTTGTAAATCTGCGATGGCGTCGCCCGCTTGACGCTGGGGTTGTCAGCGAATAGCTGGAGTACTTTCTCTGCCTGCGACTGGGATCGTGCAGTGGCGGCAGCTTTCTGCTCACCAGAAACGCCGTTGGTATTGTAGTGTGTACCGATCATCGCGTTAGGCTTTCATGGTGAGGTATCCCATGCCGACGCACCACGTAATCGCTGAGTGTCGCTTGCTGATGTTGCGACCCGTATGTGACTTCCATATCTGGCGGGCGGTATTTTCGCTGATGTTGCGAAAGAAGTGCCGTTCCGCATCGGTCCATTTGATTGGCTCCATTTGAGTAAGAGTTTTGATTAGAAAGGGGTAGTCTTCTCTGATGACTCTGATCGTTTCATGCCTGAGATCAGAGTCTGTATTAGTTCGGGATTTTCTTTGACCACGAACAATTGATTGCTTGTCGTTCTGATAACGGAGCCACCGGGATACTCGACCGAAGCGCGGAAGTAAACGACCTGACCAGGGTTAATATAGACTGGCCCTTCGCTTTCTTCATTGGCGTGGGTGACACAGATGAATTGATTCATGGCTTGGATGGGACAAAAAGAATCCCCCTGTAGTGTGTGTCGTCTGGCGGACGAAAGCTGCGGAGAGGCCGACAGCTAACACACACTACAGGGGGATCATGTATGGTCGATACCTGAACTCCTGTCTTTCTTCCTCTCCTGTATGTACTCCGCAATTGCCAGTTGCGTATCCAAATATACAACTTAAAGGTAGAATAGTTTCTACTTATAAATAGAAATCGAAGTTAAAATTTTTAGAATGCTTTTAGTCCGAGCGATCTCAGGTAGTGGACCACACTTCCCGCATCGAATGGAACCGAATCATACATCGAATCGCCGCTATATTCGTCTTTATGTTCCGTGAAGCAATCTATAAACCCGTTTTCGTAAACGTGCATCTCGTACTCGGCGAGCTTTAGTTTTACCCTCCGTGTACCCTTCTTCCCGAAGGGCATATCGCAGTCCAGCTTTGACTGCTCTTGGTCTACCTGCCCTTTCACGTAGTTGCCCAACGCCAGATTCCATGCCGTTTGCCACTGCCCGTTCGTAACATCGAACAGGTCAATCGGTGGGATAGGGGCCATGTGCTGATTGTAGTACGCCCGCATGGCGGCTTCAACTTCACCACGCATGTCTGACTCGTGCTGGTTATTAAGTACCTGCCACGAATGGCTGGACAGACACTCGCTCAGAATCTGATCGACAGTTTTCATAGATGATTAATTGTTGTGTACTACAGATACAGGAGTGAACGGATGCTCAGTGAAGTAGATGCCCATCTCCCGGTCCCCTGCTTCCAGGATGAGCCGCCAGTAGGGTTTGTTCTGAACCAGTACCGGGCGTTGTTCAGGCATGACGTAGCTGCACAGCATCGACGGGTTGATCCAGATTTTGTAGGGGGCGCACTCATCGAGCGATGGTTCGGGCAGGTCCAACTCATCGGCCAGACTCGACTGGTTCGGATCGAAGAACATCACCCCCTCGATCCATCCTTTTGGCTTGGGCAAGGTGGTTGGTGTCGAAGCCAGTATCCTGCCATCGAGCGAGAATACGTTATGGTGTTTGACCCCGTTGTACTCGGCGAAGTCAACCGACTCGTGAATGATACCGATATTTGCCATGTGAACGTAGGTGATCGTCTCACCGTTGGCGTCGAGCAGGGCAAAGAAGTGTCCGATGTGTGGGCTTTTCATTAGAATAGAACTTGACTGGGTAATGGGTTGACAATGATCTGATCGAGGTTGGGCCGCAGGACCGAGTTGCAAAACTCCTTGTAGGTCAGGTTGAACTTGCGCCACGGATCGCGGCAGGGGCGGGTATCAGTCGAGAATCGGTAGAAGATGAACTGATCGCCAACCTGATCGACGACGATGCGCCACTGCCGTGGCGTAATGTGCTGGTGGTGCAGGTTGGAGTAGTAGAGAGTATCCCCCGCCTGGATGCCATGCTTATTCATGGGCGGGAGTGACACCTGTTAGCCGGATAAACTCATCTATCCACTCAACGGTAAGTTTGACAATTGGCGAATTATCTGGTGTCTCGCCCGGCTTGATCGCAAGAAACCAGCGTTCAATGGGTGACGATGAGTCAACCGGCATACCGGATAGCTTAACCGTTTCGATTGAAACCTGACGAACGTTACACAGCGTACCAACCAAACAGGCACAATCACCACTGTACACCGACCCGTTGACCCGACCTTCTTTAAGTGCTGACAAAAGGCCCGGCACTTCATGTATGGCGTACAGCAATACGGCGAATAGGTCGTGCTTAATGGTTCTCAGGTCGGCACCGCTCAGGTCGGCATCGCTCAGGTCGGCACCGCGCAGGTCGGCATCGCTCAGGTCGGCACCGCTCAGGTCGGCACCGCTCAGGTCGGCATCGCTCAGGTCGGCACCGCTCAGGTTGGCACCGCTCAGGTCGGCACCGCTCAGGTCGGCATCGCTCAGGTCGGCACCGCTCAGGTTGGCACCGCTCAGGTTGGCACCGCTCAGGTTGGCACCGCTCAGGTTGGCACCGCGCAGGTTGGCATTCTGTCGAATGCCCTCACGAATTGTTAAAATAAGATTATTGTCTTCGGCAGAATGCTCGAACAATACGTCACCTGTGTAGCGGTGTTTGATTTGGATGGTCTTCATAGTATAAAATTGATTAGCAAAAATTCTGTTTCTCCCATAGCCCCTGCTCGCGCTCGTCCCAGTCAGGGGTGCGGTCATCGTCAGGGTCTTCGTCGGCTTTTCGCACCTGGGTTATCCACTGCCAACCAGTGACCGGGTGGTGCTCGACTACGTAGTACTGCTCACCGATGCTGTAGTTCGAGGGATGATCGCCACCTTGGCTGACGACTGCCAGCGCATCATCGAAGTCGACGCCGCACCTGGATTCGTACCATTCAGCCAGCCGGATAATGTCGCGCTCGTCCATGCTGGAGGGGAACACCAGCAGTAGCTGGCTGGCTGATGTTCCTGCTCCGTGGTTAGGCTGGCACATTGGTATGGGTGGGTAGCGCAAAGACTTCCACGCAGGAAATCCGGTCGTCAGCAGCGGCCAGGTCAGCTTCGTTCCGCGTCTTGAAGAGCGGAGCGCCCGCGTTCACGTTGATAAAACCCAGCGATTTGGGTGGGTTCTCGACCAGGATCAGGTTGGTATCTTCCGTGCTGGCCCCCGAGTAGAGGCCGTCCGGCCCCCAGACGATGACGTTGTCGCTGCCCGCAATCTTTCCTACCACCGGAAAGGCTCCGCCACCTGTCACGGTAAAGAGGGTAGCCAGCTTGCCGGACTTGGTTTCGACATGGTAGTCGCCGAGCATGGCAACGTCTTCATTGTACGCTTGTACACTAAATGGTTTGGTGTTCATGGTTTATAGAATTGATTAGGTAATTGATTAAGTTGTTTCTGTCATTGCACTGATCGTGAACTGGGCAGAGTGGTGCTGCTCCAGACAGTAGACACTCCAGAGTTCCAGCCCACCGACCTCGGTGTCGGCTACCGGGTGGCTCGCGGCAATCTTGTAGTACTTGCCATCCTCTTCGGAGTAGAAGGTGAACGACTTGGGTTTACTGATGTCCGTCTCCTGCCCCCGCAGCAACGGCCCCTGAAAGAACGCCCGCCGCCGCATCCCGTAGAAGACGAACCAGTACTCCTGATTAGGTATTGCTTCGCTGGCTTTCATGGAAATAGCCAAGGATAATTTGTTGATAGGTATACTTCCAGTTGACAGTACTCTAAATCCCATCCAAGTAGTGAATGCGCTTCTGCAATTGCTTTAGCTTTTGGTAGAGTTAAGGCTTCGTATTTTTTTCCACCAGGGCATTGCAATGTAAACTTGGCCGTGTTTTCGTCAAACTTTACCAAAGCATCTCCGAACAAGTATGGTTTATCCCACTCGTCTGATGACGCATAACGTTCTATGGTCGACAATAGTGGAGTTGGTAAGTCTGTTAGCTTCATGGCTGGTCTGCGTTAAGGAAACGAATGATGCCGGAGACGACACCGAAGGCGAGTAGACAACAAAGGATCGACGCCTTTGGGAACATGGTGAGTACCAACATTCCGAGTGTGATAACAATGATGATAGACAGGATAAAGCGTAGCATAATTAGGTGTGTTGGTGTATACTATTGATTAGATTCGGTAGAACAAAGTCGGCAACTGCGCCCCTGTTTGAGCGATGCTTGCAGTATTTTGGTAACACTCGCCTGGTTGATGCCGTCGAAGAGGATGGGGGCGGTCATATCAATGCCATCGTCGTTTTTATAAACGGGGATACAGATGATGGCGTCGGCAGCAAACAGTGCTTTGGCTTCGGCAGTGGCGTCGGAGAGAAACTTGGCGTCGTTGGCGATTGGATTCATTGGTTCTCGTAGGTTTGGTAGTTATTCAAAGAAGGAAAGGAAGGTGTGAACCGATTCCAGGCTGATACTATACCTGCCGTGGGTCAGTTCACTGGCCTTTAAAAAGTGGGTCGTCCCATTCTTGTCGATCCGCCCGTTGCGTATCCAGTCGCGAACGCTGCGTGCCCGTATTCCGTACATAGCCGCCACCTCTTGGGTGTTGTAACGCAGGCGGGGGGTAGCCAGCTTTCGTTCGACGGCTTCGAGCTGGGCGATCAGCGGAGCGGTGGCCGCCGTCACCTCGCTGGCGATCAGTTCCCGCAGTTGGTCGCCAGCGAGTATGACCATAGGCGGGTAAGTGGAATTACTCATGCGGCCTGCGTGGTTTGAGTAGTCTCCCATGTTAGTGGGTCAAAGCCTTCGATCCACTTTACCTCCGACTCCCGAACCGGCGTTCGACCCGTCAGTCGATCCTTCCAGGCGTCGGGGTTATCGTTGGCCTCGGCGTCGATGTCGGGCCGAAACGTGGCGATCCATGCCCGGCGAATGATGCGTTTGTGGTGGCGAACGTGGGCGAAATACGATCGCCGAAAGCGTTCAGTGTTCTGGTTTGGTTCTTCTCCCTGGCTCATGGTTAATACACATTAAAACAAAACAGGTATAATTACGTACTCTTTTGTACTCTTTTGTACTACCTTTGCACTGTGCTTACACGTATAACACACTACATTTATACTCCAAAGTACGCTAATAAGTAGAAATTAATCAACTTAAAAGTAGAAATTAATGGCAGTAACTATGAAAGCGGAGTCAACAGATCGACCCATAACCAATTTTGAGCGGGTGATGCGGCAGATTCTGGCTGAAAAGCGCATGAGTCTCACCGAAGCTGCCCGATTATTAGGCTACCGAACCACTCAGGGGTTCTCATCGCTACTGGCAACGGGGAACCCGCAGCTCGAAACGTTGCTGAATATTGCCGACAAGCTGGACGTGGCACTGACGAGCCTAATTTCCAGGATCGAGGGGTTGCCCTTTGAGGTTGTCCGGCGTTCAGAGGAAGTGTTTACCGTACCCTATGTACCGGCAGGAAAGATGCCGGACTTTGTCAACAACCCGTCCGTGTCGCTGCACGCCATGCCCCGCTATCCGGTGGCGAAGTCTGCCTTTCAGGGTAAGCCAGCCCAGGAACCCGATCAGTACGTGGCGCTCGAAGTGGTTGGATCGAACATGCTACCTGCCCTGCCTGCCCGCTCGGTGGTGCTGGCAAAGTCGATCGGCGAGAAGGAGTGGGACCATCTGGACCGGGGTATCTACGCGATCCTGACGCCCGACGAGATGCGTCTGGCCGAAACGTCGAGCGACGAGAGCAGCGAGCTGGTGCTCAACTCGACAAACGGGCGTTACGGTACGGTTCATCTGCTGAAAGACGAGATTAAGTACGTGGCGAAGGTGGTGGGTTCGTTAGAACGTAGCGTGTAGATTGTGGAATTAACGGCTTATCTACGTTCCGATCAGCCCGACAAGGCCGGGCGTCGGATGATTCAGTTCGTGCTGATCTGGCAGGGCAACCGGGTGCGATTCTCGACCCACCAGAAAGCCCTGCCAGACGAGTGGGACGCGGGCCGTCAGCGCATCAGGACGCGGGCGGCCAACGCCATTGTCCGCAATCAGATCATTGCCAAAATCGAGTCATTGATTCATCAGACCTACGACCCGCTGGCGCTGACCCATTCGATGCCCGGGAAAGCGGAGGTTGAGGGGTACTGTAACCTGATTAGTCAGGCTGCGAAAGACGGCACACTGCTTACGGCTACCCAGTTAGTTCGACCAGTGGTTGAGCCGATACTGCCGCCCGCCGTCTCGCCGGTTCGTGCGCTCCATGAACAGTACATTCACGAGTACCGATCGCGCCTGGCGAAGAGCACCCTGGATATGTTTCGCCCTCCGGTGGATCATCTGCTGTCGTTCGCGCCCGATGTGGTGCCCGAGATGGTCGACCTTAGTTTTATCAATGACTGGATGAACTACCTGTCCGACGACCACGGACTGGCCGATTCATCGGTGGTTATGTACGTCAATAAGCTGGCGTCACTGTTTCGCTACGGAGCCAGGAAAGGCTACACCCTGCCGGTGGACATCGACGACTGGCCGTCGAGTCGGCTTCGATCGACACGCTACTGGAGCACCGAGGAAGAGATCGAGCAGATACTCTCGTACCCATACGCCCAGAAGTGGGCCAGGGATACGGCTATCTGCTATGGCTTTGCCTGCTACACCGGCCTGCGGGTAAGCGATCTGGCCCGCTTCGACGCGGCCGTTCATTTGCGGTCGGGCAAGATGGGCAACGAAACGTTTCAGTATATCGACATGCAGCAGCAGAAGACAAAGGAGATGGTCAACATAGCCCTGTCTCCCTATGCGATCGACTTACTGGAACGGTGCGGCGGCAGGCCGTGGGGTGACTGGGGGCACCAGCTAAATAACACGGCTTACAATCTAAGGATAAAAAAGATCGGTCAGCAGGCGGGTATCAACTCGGTTGTCGAGCGGGTCATCTACCGTAAGGGACGGCCCGAACGTGAACAGGTAGCCAAGTACAGCGTGCTCTCGTCCCATGTCGCCCGCCACAGCTTTGCCTGTAACTCGCTACTGCGTGGCGTTCCGGTGCAGGTATTGAAAGAGGTGATGGGCCACCGTTCGATTGAATCGACGATGGCCTACGTTCACATCACAGACACGTACAAGCACCAGCAGATACTGTCGGCCTGGGCTACACCGCCTGCTCCTGCTCCGGCAGGAACGCCATGACGTAGCGCCGGATATTGGCAGCTACTTGTTCCTTGGTGGCATAGCCAGGTAATCCTTTTACGCCTTCATTGAAAAGATAAACGAAATCGGAGATGTCCTCATCCATATCTTCTCCATCATATTCGGCTTGTCTATCTGGATTCGGACAGAATAGAAGGTCTTCTGCTGAATCAGGTATGCCAAGGAACTTTCTATTTACAGACCAAATAGAAGTGTCGCTTCCTTTTGCCACAATATGTAGGCTTCCATTGTGTTTCTTTACCTCAAAGTGGTCAGGAAAAATTACGGGGTACTCGCCGAGTGCGCAGCCTAGTGTACCACAGCCGTGCGTTTCTATTACGGAAGTGAAGTCGAATACATTGTTCATTAATTCCGCCTGCGGTTTATCGAGGTGGTCGGCGATGGCGAGCAGGCGCTGGCGTGAAAGTTCGGGGGTGACGAGTTGGTCTTGCATGGTGATGTTGATTTAGATAATTGATTAGATGATACAGATGCGTAGCTATGCGGTAGGGTTCGCTGGCGTGGGCGTTGCGCTGATCGTACTGGCAGTCGTCAGTTTGTTTGTGCCGGACCTGATCGGGGCGGGCTACTACGGCAGTCAGTTGAATCAGTTTGTTAGCATCGCCAACGGCAGCGCATCGGGGCTGGCTCAGGCGGGCGCGCTGTGTTTGCTGGCGTCGGCAGTGGCTATGCTGGCCGATAAAAGGCAGGGGCAGTAGGGGCAGGTGACCCGTATGTCAATGGATGATCGTGTTGGCTATCTGTATATGAGTAGAAAAAGTTCTAGTCTTATACAGAAAATAGTGCAATCTGGTAAGGACAGTACGCACTAATTGCAGTTGTCGGACTTTGTTAACAATACGTCATAGTGTACGGTAGATGCCATAGAGTAGCAAATACGCTGCCACTACAAGGCGATGAAGTATATAGGGTTTTAACTTAGTTCAATTTATAAATGTTACTCACCAATCACTAAGCAATTTATACATGCATAATCTTTACATACTATTAGTACATTCTGTAATAAATTACAGAAGATTATGTGGCAACAAGTGTAAATAATTAACTGTTTTGACTAGAGTTTATAAATATTTTCTTTTAAAGAAGGGCCGGTACGCAAAAATAAGTAGTTACGATTATTTTTTTACATTAAATATATGGCATATAATAGTTAATGATTGGTAACTAAAATTGGTCTAGATGAAAATTTTCTGGGAGCTATCGAATTGATTTTCAAAAAGTGACGTGAATAAGGCTGTATAATGGAGACAGTATAAGGCTTGTCTTGTTAGAACAACAAGTTGACAGTATGCCGTATTTGGTTTTCGCTACAGTAGAAACCGTTATTGTTAGTCAGTCCCGTTAGTTCGATCAACTTTGCTGACGGTTAATGAGGCCATATTAAGCGTTATCTTTTTAGGAACTTGTAGTGGTGAGACATTATCAGGTATAGAATGGTCGAAGCTATATTCGCTATATATCTGATTAGTAAATGGTTTGCCACTTGGGTGGAAAAGGAAAACCAATAGCTGATAAAATAAACATCGGACAGTGCTTTGGCATTGACTAGTACATTCTGTGCCAGACTGAACCGGATAGCCAATGGGAGGGCTACTTTGGAAAGTGTAAACTTTGTGTTAATTAGCTAATTTAGTTTTTATGATTTTTGTTAAGTAGTAACTATAGGGAAGTGTAGTGCATGGCTTTCCAAGTGGTAGCGGTTACCGATTTGTACATTAATCGAAAGCAATTGGCTGCGGCCATTAATACTCTGTTATAGCCGATGTGGCATTGAGTACATTCTGGGGTGTTAGCTCAATTGCACTGCACAGGCACCACCAGCGGAGCCAGCCTTCGCGCCACCAATCACAGCCCGTTGTTATACGTGAAAAATATGAATATAATTGGATTATATAGACACTAACTGTTGATTGGCCGATCGGCGAATGTGCGGTAGATGATTGATAATTTGCGTGAAAAAAATCGTCGACGCCCCGTTTTACTCTGTCGTCCGCTTCTATACAGGCCAACCGTATTGTTTCACTGCAACTTGCTTCGCTACTACCGCTACGATTGGGTTGGCAATTTCACTACGGTGGCTGGTGCGGTTCGCTCAGCAACGACGAACATTGTGCGCTAATCGTATTCCACAGAGCGGAGATCCACGGCCCAAGCTGGCTACGTGATTGCTGTACCTAGACACCCCCGCAGCAGTTTAAGCTATATCAGGCTTTCGCGCATTAAAAAGCGGCATTCGGCCAAATTTCCTATGGTAAATAAACAGGTAAGCCGTAGGAAATGGCGTTATTGTGAGTTGGTTCATCAGCGGCTTTTTTCGCCTAAACTAACTCTATGTTCCGTACTACTTTACTTGCGTTAAGTGCAGCATTACTGCTGCGCGTGACGGCATCGGCGCAAACGGTACCGACGCCGAAAGAACACTTCGGCTTCAACATCGGCGACGACTACCAACTCGCGACCTTTACCCAGACCGAAGCGTATTTTAAAAAGCTGGCTGCGTCACCCCGTACCAAGCTGACCGTGATTGGTAAGACTGAAGAAGGACGCGATCAATTTATGATGATCGTTACGTCGCCCGAAAACCACAAAAAGCTGGCACGGTACCAGGAAATCTCGACTAAGCTGGCCAGGGCCGAGGGGCTTTCCGAGGAACAAGCGCGGGCAATGGCCGAGGAGGGAAAAGCGGTCGTATGGATCGACGGGGGGCTGCATGCCACCGAAACCGTAGGTACGCATCAACTGATCGAAACGGCCTATCAGCTTGTCAGCCGCACCGACCCCGAGACAATGCGGATTCTCGACAATGTCGTTATCCTGATGACGCACGCTAATCCCGATGGGCAGGAACTGGTGTCGAACTGGTACATGCGCAACCCAACGCCGGAGAAACGGTCGCTGGATAACCTGCCTCGCCTGTATGAGAAATACGCCGGTCACGATAATAACCGCGATTTCTACATCATGAACCTGAAGGAATCGCAGAATATTGGCCGACAACTATTCGTCGACTGGATTCCGCAGATCATGTACAACCACCACCAGCGTGGACCGGCTGGATCGGTGTTGGCTGGTCCTCCGTACCGTGATCCGTTCAACTACGTCTTCGATCCGCTTATGATCACGGGAATCGACGCGGTGGGGGCGGCCATGTACAACCGACTAAACGCCGAGAACAAGCCCGGTTACACCCGGCTCAACGGTTCTGTATTCTCAACCTGGTACAACGGCGGGCTGCGTACGACGACGCACTTTCACAACATGATCGGCCTGCTGACGGAAATCGTCGGTGGCCCGACACCGGAGAACATTCCCCTGATTCCGTCACGGCTGATTCCGAACGGAAATACACCGAACCCGGTGACGCCCCAGCGCTGGAAATTCCGCCAGTCGATCGATTACTCGGTATCGCTCAACTATGCCGTGCTCGACTACGCAGCCCGTCAGCACGACCAACTGCTGTACAACATCTACCGCATGGGTAAGAACTCGATTGAGCGGGGCAGTCAGGATTACTGGACGCTGTCGCCGAAGCGGGTTGAGTCGATCAACGAACTGTATCAGGCCGATCAGAAGAAAACGCCATTGGCCAGCGCAACACCCGCCAGCAGTACAACTACGGTCGGCGTCGCCACGCCGGGCAGTACGACGGCTGTTTCCGATCAGGCTCCGCGTGGGGAAGGGGTGCCCGTCAAATACTTTACGGCGGTGTTAAAAGACTCGTCGTTGCGGGACCCGCGTGGATACATCATACCATCCAACCAAACGGACTGGCCTACGGCGGTAAAGTTTGTCAATGCGTTGATCAAAACGGGAATTCAGGTGCAGCAGGCAACCGCTGATTTTAGCGTAGCCGGCAAAACGTATCCGGCGGGGTCGTACATTGTCAAACTCGATCAGGCTTTCCGGCCCCATATTCTGGATATGTTCGAGCCGCAGGATCACCCCAACGACTTTCAATATCCCGGTGGCCCGCCAATTCGACCTTACGATGCCGCCGGCTGGACACTTGCCTACCAGATGAACGTCGACTTCGACCGGCTGCTTACGGCCTTCGATGGCCCGTTCAAGAAACTGCCGTACGGTGAATTGCAAACACCGACGAGCAAAATGAGCGGGTCCGGCGCAGGGTATGTCCTGAATAGTCAGATCAACAATTCGTTTATCGCTGTCAACGATCTGTTGAAAGCGGGTGTCGACGTATACCGCATGCCAACGGCTGCCGGTAAGGCTGCTGCGGGTTCATTCTACGTACCAGCATCGGCAAAAGCGAAATCAATTCTCGACGCATCGGGTATGACCGTAACGGGTACGGGCAAGCGGCCGGGTAACGCGAAAAAGGTAACGTCAATGCGCATCGGTTTGTGGGATACCTACGGTGGATCGATGGCATCGGGCTGGGTGCGCTGGCTGATGGAACAGTACCATTACCCGGCCCAACTGGTCTATGCGCAGGACATTGACGCGGGTAACCTGAAAAAGAAGTATGACGTAATCGTGTTTGTGACCCGGGCTATTCCGGCGGTCGGTAATGTGCGGGGCGAAAATGAATACGGCGGAGCGGCTGCACGTGGGCCGAAACCGGAAGAGATTCCGGCTGACTACCGCCCATGGCTTGGCCGTATCACGGCGGATAAGTCGGTACCGCAACTGAAGCAGTTTATGGAAGCAGGTGGTCAGGTCGTGACAATTGGTACGAGCACAAACCTGGCCTATCATCTGGGTCTGCCGGTACGCAACGCACTGGTCGACATGGGGCCGAACGGGCAGGAGCGACCGCTCAACAATGAGAAGTACTTTATTCCCGGTAGTATTCTGCGCGTCACCCTTGACTCGACCCAACAGGCTACCTGGGGTATGCCAACGCTGACCGACGTTTATTTCGATTCGAGCCCGGTGTTCAAACTGGCCCCCGAAGCCATCGCGAAAGGGTTGGTCAAGCCGTTGATGTGGTTCCCGAACGATAAACCACTCCGCAGCGGCTGGGCGTGGGGACAGGCCTATCTTCGCGACGGCGTCACGGCATTTATGGCACCCGTCGGGGCCGGTAGGCTATACGCGTTTGGGCCTGAGATCACCTTCCGGGCACAGGCACACGGTACGTTTAAACTTCTGTTCAACCAGTTGTACGGCTTGTCGGAGTAAGTTGCTCGATTTCACTGTACCCTTACGGCAGTGGCCGACCGCCCCTCTCCCAAAATAGGAGAGGGGTTTTTTGTAAACATTCGTTATTGGCTTATTGAGGTCGGCTGTTAAGATTCAATTTGTGCTGACTTACACTTGCGTTTGTGAAAAGACGTAAAAGCGGTTGGTTGATAAATTCTTAGACTTGACCGATATGTATTCGGGTAATAGCCATTTTCTATACACATCCGAATCAGGTTTATATTCGATTAGATAGAATAACTGTTGCTGATAGATCGGCTGCATAAAAAAGCCCCTCTCCTGTTTTGGGAGAGGGGCGGTCCGACGTGTCGGTTGGGAGCAAAACCGGCAAACGCTGTTTAAAAATACTTCAGATCCTGCTTCAGACCACTGTTCTGGCGGAGGTCCATGACCATTGAGCCGACCCACAGATCGACTTCAACTTTAACCGGGATTTTATTTACATCGTCGGAGACGAAGATGCGAATCGATTCTTCTTCCTTAAAAAGCTTGTTGGACGGCAAAACGGGATGGAGCCGGATTACGTTGATCTTGCCCTGTTTGGTTTTTAACACCTGCCGACCCCGGTAGCGCACTTTCATGTTGTACACCATATCATCGTAAAAGGCCGGTACTTCCAAGACCTGCCCGTTGGCGATGTGAGTAAAATCGATCGTGCGCAGAAAGTAATAGCCACTGATCAGATCGTGCACGTTATCGGGTACGTGAAAGACGTCTCGCTCGGTGCGTTCCTCCGCCTTCACCGTATTGGTCGCGTGGTTGAAGGTTATGTTTTCTTCCTTCCGGTAATCATTTTCCTGAAGGTTGGTGTAGAACTTCTGCGGCAGAATGGCCGATGTATCGATGTAGGAACGCCAGGTATCGCGGATGCGCGTAACCAGGTCGAACGCGCCAACAGTCCGGCCATCGACGTTGACCCGGTAGCAGGGTCGTTCGTTGACTTTATACAGCGTAGGGCTTACGTCGACGGTCGCTTCGGCAGCGTTTAGAAACCCATAGTGAACGCGGTATTCGAGGTGTTCGCCCGGCCCGAAGCTGTTGTTCACGACGCGCCGATACGCATTCACGAACGAAAAGCCGGTGCCCAGCACCGCAACGAAGCCAAGACCAATAAGTAGTTTCTTCATAGAACTCGGGTGTCCGGTCAGGACATCAAAGCGACGGATAGGTTTTCTTTAAGTAAGTTAAATACTGGTTGAAATCGCTGCCGAACTTGTTTTCGAACTCTTGCCGAAAGCGATTCTGCTGTTTCCGGTAAGTAAGATACCCAATAAAGTACGCATTATTAGGGCGACTTAGTTTGTTTGCCGGGCGTTTTTTTACTAAACGCGCTTGTCGCTCAACACGTTCATCGGTCAAGGTATCCGAACTGGTTACAATCTGATCGATGGTTTGCGCTTTCAACGAATCTTTGACCGAAATGGGCGTCTGCGGTTTAAAGGTCCGGTACAAACTGTCGAGTAGGCGGGCTCCGCGTAATACATGCTCGTCATAGCGGCCGTAGAAGTCTTTCCGGGCCAGATAATCACGATAGGCAACAGACGTTTTTCCGTATTTCATAGCCAGAAATCGTAGTGCACCGTATTCACCGACAAAGTCGGCCAGGTTCTCATTGTACTCTAAATTGTTCTTGACAAACAGCGTGCCGTGCGTAAGCTCGTGGATGATCAATTCGGCCAGATCGCCTACCGGTCGGTCGAGCATGCTGGATAGAATCGGGTCGTTCAGAAAACCTAGCGTCGACCAGGCCGATACTTCGCCGATACGCGTGTCGAGCGTATCGCGTTTCAATTGAGCGACGAGCGTATCAGCACGGTCTTTCTCAAAAAAGCCCTTGTACGAGAAGGTGCCCAATAACGGAAACGTCCAGGTTTTGGCTACCAGCGCGTAGGGTTGCGAGGCCGTAACGACCCATAAAATCGGTTTGCCGTGCTGATCGTAAAACGTTCCGTAGCTGTCCGATGGGTCAAGGCCGAGCGAGTCGACCGTGAAGCGTTTTATCTCCTGAATGAGCAGTATCTTCTGTTTTAGCGAGTCGGGGTACGTCGGATTAGCGAGCAGGTCGCTGATGGGCTGCGTGTTCCAGATAATGTGCAGTTGCCCTTTTCCCTGCATCCAGCCATAGCTGATAAGGTCACGCTGCCATATACCCAACACGATAAGCAGCCCCAGGATGCCTAAACCAATTTTTTTAAGCATGTATTGACACGACAAAATGCGAATTTTTTACGCGCAAGCTACGGATCAGTAACCGCCGGAAAAAGGGGTTTAAACACAGAGATGCGGAGTATACACGGAGACCACGGAGCACAGACGTCTTTCTCTGTTTGCTCTGTGTATACTCTGTACCGCTGTGTTTGGAAACCTTCAAAAAATCAGTCCCGGATGGGATGGTCGTTGACTTCCTCGGTCAGATCGATGCGGGCTTCGGCTTTTCGAAGTACCTCGTCATCGAAATCTTCTTCGTCGCGCAGTCGACGTAACTCCTGCCGTTTGACCTGACTAATATCGCTCAGGATAGCGGCATGCTGAAGCTGCTGTGCGTGTAGGTCGGCGAGCGTCGGTGATTGAACCAGACGGAGTTCGTTGGTGATTTTTGTTCGTAAGTTGTTAAGTAGCTCACTGGTTTCGCCCGCGTATTTCGTGTCAAGATGATTCAGAACAGCGGTTAGCAGGCGTGTCCGGACGGCAACTTCCTGTTCTTTATCAGACAGACTCCCGTCAGCCTCCTTGTAACCAACCATGCGTATGACCATCGGTAGGGTCAATCCCTGAACGACCAGCGTAATCAGAATGACAACGAAGGTGATGAACAGAATCAGATTGCGATGTGGAAACGGGCTACCGTCCGACAGGGTTAGCGGTATGGACAAGGCTGACGCCAGCGATACAACGCCCCGCATGCCGGCCCAGCCCAGTACGATAGGCCCACGCCAGCCCGGATTACGCTCGGCAACGGTAATATAACGTCCGATAAAATGGGTAAACGCCGACGCGCCAAGTGCAACAACCATGCGGACGATAATCAACAGGCCCGTAATAACCAGCGCGTAATAAACGGCTTCGGCCGGGGAGTATTCACCCAGCGCCCGGATTATTACGGGTAGTTCGAGACCGATCAGGATGAAGACCAGCCCGTTCAGGGCGAAGACGATTGTGGCCCACATACCACTGCCCTGCAAGCGGGCGGTGTGGTTCAGAATCTCGTTGTTATGATACGATAAAAACAACCCACCGCTGACGACGGCCATCACCCCGGACCCACCCACTTCTTCGGCACCCAGATACATCATGTATGGCGCGATAAACGTCAGCAGGATACTGATGCGTGTGGTGGTAGGCAGGAAGCGGTGAATCAGATAAAAGATACCCGCTACGACTAGTCCGACTCCCACGCCGAGCAACGTAACGCTGACGAAACCGACGGCTGCTTTATGGAATGTGAACGTGCCCGACAGTACGGCCGCCAGCGCAAACCGGAAGACAACAAGGCTCGACGCGTCATTGATCAGGCTTTCACCCCGCAGCAGACTCATCACCCGCTTTGGGGCCGATACGCTTTGCAGGACCGATTCAGCGGCTACCGCGTCGGGGGGCGAAATTATACCACCCAGCAAAAAGCCCAGCGCCAGCGTAAAGCCCGGAATCAGCATGGACGACACATAGGCAACGGCCGTTGCCGTGAACAGTACCAGGCCAAAGGCCATGACCAGGATGATGCGTCGCCAGCGCCAGAGTTCCTTCCACGGCATGTACCAGGCCGCTTCGTACAGTAAAGGCGGTAAGAACAGCAGAAAAATCAGTTCCGGGTCGACACTGATCTGGGGAATACCCGGAATCAGGCTCAGTACCAGGCCGCTGATGACCAGAAATATAGGGGTTGAGATGCGTAATCGCTGCCCCAGCATCACAAACAGCGTGACCGCCAGCAGCAGCGCCAGGGAGAGTAGGAGAGATTCGTGCATAGTTCGTTACGTGACCGACGAGTAAAAATAGTAGGAGACGGCAACGAATCAAGGATGTCTTCAGACTGATTGACGATTGATCGAGCGGCAACGATTCATGGCTGTTCTCGGCTGTTGCGTCGTCAGGCCAACCCCTTATCGAGTTGACGCGAAATAAGCGTCGACCAGTCTGAATGCGTCGGCGGGTTCGTTTGCGCAAGTGGTGCAGTATGAGCCGACGCCGTTGACAGGCCCTTCGTAGCCGAGTTTGAACAGCTTTCGGTAACGCCCGTCCTGACTGGTCATAATCAACCGTTCACCGGCTCTGTCCCGACGGATCGTGTACAGCTGACGTATGCCCGGCATGCTAACCTGTAGAACCCGTTGCCCCGCTTCCGATTTGCTGCCGACGGGCTGTAACCGAACGCCGTCTTCGCGTTGCCTGTACGCATAAGTCAGTACCAGACCGGCTTTTGTTTTGGAGAATGATAGCTTTTCCCAATCGGGCGACGCGTAGTCACCAACCATGAAAAAGGCGCTTGTCTTTTCCTGCGCCAGTGCCGGATGAGTACTAACGAATACACTACTAATAAGCAACGATAAGACGAGCGGTAAACGGACTATGTTTTTCTGACCCAAACAACGGGTCAGCAGGCCAACTGTGTCTGCAAGCGCGCTGATAGCCAATGCTTTTGTCAGAATTGTTTTTCCGTTGGGTATCATGTGCATAACGTGAGTTTGTATCCAGGTATAATCCGCAATCAGTAGGGAAGTTCGATTACAGGGGTATGAAAAAAGGGAAGCAGACCGAGCCTGCTTCCCCTTAACCACTAGCGGTACATAGTGATCGTTACTTTTTCGGATTGCCCGACGAACCGCCGGCGCTTGCCGGTGGCTGTGTCGATTGTCCCGATGAAGCAGCCGACGCACTCATCGGCTCACCTTCTTTGTCGAGCTCAATAACTTCGTAGCCCAACCGTTTCAGACCCGGTTCGATCTGCTTCTTGTTGCCAACGACAGTGATGATCATCTTATCGACAGGCAACTGTTTTTTAGCAATCGCATCGACTTCGGCCTTGGTGATCTTCTTCAGAATATCGCTCTGCTGCTCTACGAAATTGCGGGGCAGGTTGTAGTCGATGATGCGGTTCAGGAAGTACGCTTTCTGGAGGGGTGTTTCGTAACGCAGCGCATCGCT
This sequence comes from Spirosoma oryzae, assembly GCF_003002825.1. Classification (GTDB taxonomy): domain Bacteria; phylum Bacteroidota; class Bacteroidia; order Cytophagales; family Spirosomataceae; genus Spirosoma; species Spirosoma oryzae. The sequence continues at coordinate 24,488 of NZ_PVTE01000006.1, forward strand.
TTGGCCCAGCGAACTTTTCACAAACGCCAATTCCTGATCGGTGATGCCCGACTTGCCGTAGTTGGTGATTTCCTTAATGAATTCAACCACCGAGCTATCCGTCGTTGCTGCCTTCACACCCGCCTGTGCCGTGAAGGGGCCCGGCGTATGCGTGCTTGAAAAACGCGACTGGGCTCCATAGGTGTAGCCTTTGTCTTCGCGCAGGTTCATGTTGATGCGGCTGTTGAACGCACCACCCAGCATGTAGTTGGCTAGTCCGGCGCGGTAGTAATCACCGGTTGCGTCGTACGGCATGTTGGTCAGGTAGCCGATGCGGATTTCTGACTGAGCTGCCTGATCCTTGTCGATCAGATAGATACGGGTCTTGTCGATTTTCTTGGCGGCTGCTTCCTTGGGCAGATTGACGGGTTTGGCCTGCCACTTGGTCAGGAACGCCAGCTTCGGCATCACGTCTTTCTGCTCCAGATCGCCCACAACAACCAGATTGGCTACCGATGGCGACACGTAGGCGTTGTAAAACGCTTTCACGTCGTCGAGCGTGATCGACTCGACCGTTTTGGTCGTACCGCTGGTCGGGATCGAACGAATGTTGCCGTTGCCGTACAGCAGTTTGTTGTAGGCTTTGTTGGCAATCACGACCGGTTGCGTACTCTGGTTGCCGATCAGTTCGAGCTGCTGTTTTTTCAGCCGGTCGAAATCTTCCTGCGCGAACTTGGGGTGCAACAGCTTTTCTTCCACCAGCGCCAGCGTCGAATCGAGATTCTTCACCATCGATTCAACCGAAATGTTGATTTCTTCGGTGCTGGCCCCGATGTACACGCTGCTACCCAGCTTTTCAAGCTTGGCATTCAGCTGCTCGTTGGTGTAATGCTGCGTCGCTTCGTTCATCAGGTTGGCCGTTAACTGGGCAATCCCTGCTTTCGACGGATCTTTGGCTGCCAGCAGGTGACCACCTTTGATCGTCATCAGCATTGTTACGGTCGGTACTTCGCTGTTGCGTGTGCCGATTACCTTGACGCCGTTGGCGAGTCGGTCGGTCCAGAATGGCGGTACTTTCAGGGCCGGGTTCGGGCCGGGGCCGGGTTTCTTGCTACGGTCGAACGAATCGCTCGCTTTAACGTATTTCAACGCACTGTACCCATAGTCAGGCGCTTTGTAATCGGCTGTCGATACGGTGTAGTTGTCCGGCTTCGAGACGATTTCGGGTTTGCCTTTCGGATAGACCGTCAGAATGACCGCGTGTTTGCCCCGAATGTACTTGTCGTACACGCGCATGACGTCGGCCTTCGTAACGCTGGTATACCGCTTCAATTCCTGCGGCAGGTAGTTGGGATTGCCCAAAAACGTCTGGTACTGTGCCAGTTGCGACACCTTACCCGATACGCTCGACAAACCGTCGATCAGCTGTGCTTCGCGGGTAGCCCGGAACTGCGCAATGTCGTCGTCGGTAACGCCCCGCTTTTCAAACTCGGCTAGTGTCTGCCGTACCAGTGCCTCAGTGCTGTCGAGCTTCTTGCCGGGGTACGGCAGAATGGTCAACGTCATCTGCCCGGATAGTTCCGTCGCCGGATGCCCTGCGTTGGCTTGTACGGCCTGTTGTGTCTTAACCAGGTTTTTGTAGAACAGCGAGCTTTTGCCGCCACCCAGAATTTCGGCTAGTGCGTCGAGGGGGGCCTCGTCGGCGTCGAAGTTGGGAACCGTCGGGTAAACGATCTGAAGCATCGGGAACCGGACGTTGTCTTCGTACGAGACGTAACGATCCTTGTCGAGCATCGGCGACGGCACCTGCGTCTTGGTTACTTCAGGACCGCGTGGGATCGAGCCAAAGTATTTCTCTGCGAGCGTTAGCACCTGCTTCGGCGTTACGTCGCCACCAACTGTCAGGACGGCATTGTTGGGGCCGTACCAACGCAGAAAAAAGTTTTTCAGATCGTTGACGTTAACCCGGTTGAGGTCTTCGATGTAGCCGATCGTCAGCCACGAGTAGGGGTGACCGTAGGGGTACAGCGTCTTGGCGACGTACTCACTCGACAGACCGTAGGGTCGGTTGTCGTAGTTCTGGCCGCGCTCATTTTTTACGGTTGCCCGCTGAATCTCAAATTTCTTCTGGGTTACGGCGTCGAGCAGGAAACCCATCCGGTCGGCTTCGAGCCACATCGCGCGCTCGAGCTGATTGCTGGGTAGCGTTTCGAAGTAATTGGTCCGGTCGCGGTTAGTCGTACCATTGAGCGTGCCACCCGACTCGGTTACGATTTTGAAGTGCTCGTCGTCGGCTACGTGGTCGGAGCCCTGGAACATCATGTGCTCGAAGAAGTGCGCAAAGCCGGATTTGCCGATCTCTTCCCGCGCTGACCCGACGTGGTAGGTAACGTCGACGTGAACGATGGGGTCGGAATGATCTTCGTGTACGATGAGCGTCAGCCCGTTAGGCAGTACGTACTTCTCGTACGGAATAAGTAATTCATTTCCCTGACGGGTGACTTTCTCAACGAGTTTAGCCTGCGAAAAGGCCACCCCCGCCGACAATAGCCACGCAGCCGTCAAACGGGTGCAAAAGCTTAGGGACATGGATACGATTGGGTTGATTAAGTTCACAAAATACGTAGAAATACCGTGCCGTCGACACGGAGTTACACAAGCGGTAGCGAGTCACGTTCTGCTGCGCGGGTCAGATACTGGCCTACTCGCTAACCCGCTGGTAGCGATTTGCAGACAAGGGGGGGGGGGGGACTAAAGTTTGTCGCAAACCTAACAATAAACCATACAGGTTTATTGTTAGGTTTGCGGTACTATGACTATCCGCTTTGCCACCCAACAATTAGAAGATTGGTTTGTCGGTGATTACCAAGGTAAACAGCCTTTCAGTGAAGCGGTGCTCAAGGCTTATCAGAAGACGATCCGTAAACTAGATGCGGCAGATAGTCTGGCTATACTGCGGCAGAACAAATCACTGAACTTTCATCCACTCAAACGGGACCTGGAAGGCAAATATGCCGTACGTGTCAACATGCAGTATCGCATCATCTTGTCGATTGACGATGAAGGGGAGATTCAGATACTATTGATCGAACAGCTAACCGATTACCACTGATGATACTCAATCGCAAAGGAGAGGAGATTTTCGCTGCGCATCCCACGCATCCGGGCGAACTGCTTACCGACGAGTTAGAAACCCGTCAGATGACGCAGAAGCAGTTGGCTAACCAAACGGGCGTAAGCGCCACGTTCATCTCGGAGTTGATCCGGGGCAAAAAAAGTGTTTCGGTTGCAATGGCGCTGAAACTGGAAGCCGTGTTGGAAATAGATGCTTCTTTCTGGTTGAATGCACAGCGCAATTTCAACCGGGATCTTGCTTACCAGAAAGCTAAACAGGAAATGACCAAGCTTAACGTGCCAGAGTCTAGGCAGAGGGAACTGCTCAAAGCGGTGGCCGCGTAAGTAGGGGGCTTTGCTGCGGCAACGTTTCGACGGATTGAATAGCGTACCTACCGCATCTCTCCAATATTCTGCCAGTATAGGTAGACGAAGAGCAGGCTGAAGAAGACGCCGAATGAGACGTTGAGCGCGCCGAAGCCAGCGAGGATAACGGGTAGAATCAGACCGATAGCGACACCGGCTACGTACACCCAGAAACCAATCCGGCGGAGACGGAACATCAGAATCGCTCCGATCAGGGTGATGCCGGAATACAGCAGCTGGGCGATGGCCAACGGTTGAATGAGTTCCGGGTCGCTGGGCAGGGGAACGTCGCCCGATGCGCGGTCTTCAAAGTAGGACTTCTCCTTTTTCTTCCGGTCTTCGGGCAGGGGCTTCCGGGTAATGGCTGTCGTTTCGGCTACCGTTTGCGTATTGGATAGTGAAACGACCGCATCGAATAGGCCAATGCCACAACTGATAAACGTAAGAACACAGAGAAGAGTCAAAAATTGAGAACGCATACACAAACGTACCGATTTTGTGGCAGATATGGCGGTGTCGAGTGGGCTACGCTATGCGGCTGCTAACGAAAATTGCCATACCGTCGATATACGAACGATTGCGCCAGTATGGGCATCGGGCCGATAGGGAAAACCTTATTTTCGCGTCGGGGTTTCTCTGTCAACCACTAAAATCGAACTCCCTCCCACAATGACGATTCAGGAGATTACTGAGCAGGTCCGGCGCAAAGCGGCCAACGCAACGCCGTTCGAGGCAACTGCTAAAATTGTAACCGATCAGGGCGTAGTCTATATCGACGGCAACCAATCGCCCGTTACCGTATCGAACGACGATAAACCCGCCGACTGTGAGCTACAGGTCAGCGTTGATAACCTGGTGAAACTGGGAACGGGCGACCTGAACCCAATGATGGCCGTTATGTCGGGCAAACTGAAAGTAAAAGGCGATATGGGTATCGCTATGAAGATGGGTCAGATAATGGGCTAATTGACTTGTTAGTAGATCGATTTGTGCTTTAGCATGACTTTGTCCGGCAGATGCGCTAGCTTGCGTAGCTGCCGGACCCCACGCAGGCCGTCGATTCACTAATTCGTCGTACCCATGACCCCGTTTTCGAAAAAATCGCGTCGTTCGTTTCTAAAAGACAGTTTGCTGGCGACAGCCGTTGCTGCGACCAGTAGTTTTTCCATCGTACCCCGTCACGTGTTAGGCGGTACCAGAGCCGATGGTTCCCGCGTCATCGCCCCGTCCGACAAGCTGAATATTGCGGCTGTCGGTTGTGGCGGGAAGGCCGACTTCAACATTCAGCAAGCGTACAACAGCGGGTCCGATAATTTCGTCGCCCTCTGTGATGTCGACGACCGGCAAGCCAAAAAATACCGCGCCAAGTTCAGCAACGCGCCTTATTTTCAGGATTACCGTGAACTCTTCGATAAAGCCGGCAAGACCTTTGACGCGGTAATCGTCAGTACGCCCGACCATATGCACGCGCCCATTGCGATGGCAGCGATGCAACTGGGTAAGCACGTGTACGTCGAAAAGCCACTAACCCACGACATTTACGAAGCCCGAATGCTGACGGAAGCGGCTCGCAAATACAAGGTCGTGACGCAGATGGGAAATCAGGGAAGCTCGGGCGACGCTACGCGGATCATCGAAACGGCTATTCAGGACGGTATTATCGGTCACGTGCATACCATCCAATGCTGGACCAACCGCCCCGTCTGGCCCTCGGGTGTGCAGTCGCCGAAGGACAAGGGTGAATCGCAGCCGATTCCGGCTGGCGTCAACTGGCCATTGTGGCTCGGCACAGCGCCCACGCGTCCGTATCACGAAGCATACATGCCGTTCCGGTGGCGTGGCTACTGGGACTTCGGTACGGGTGCCCTGGGCGATATGGGTTGCCACTTTATGGACGTGCCGTTCCGGGCGCTGAAACTCAATTACCCCACCTCGGTCGAATGCAGTGTCGGGTCGGTATACGCCGATTTCTTTAAGGAAGCCTTCTTCGATGACTCCTGCCCACCGTCGGCGGCTATTCACCTGACGTTTCCGTCGAACGATAAGAAAGTAAAAGAGATCAAATTCTCGTGGTTCGACGGGGGAATCCGGCCCCCGCTGCCGGAAGGAGTAGCCTACGACGATCTGTTTCGTTCGGAAGACGGCGGTATGCTGTTTATCGGCACGAAAGGCATGCTGACGGGTGGGCTGTTTGGTAACGATCCGAAACTGTTGCTGTCGGATAAGACGCTGCCTGCGCCTAAAGCCCCCCTGGTCGACGGTAAAACCGACGGGCACCAGCAGCAGTGGGTGAAGGCCTGTAAACAAGGCTATGGCGCGTATACGTCGTCGCCATTCGAGCAGGCCGGCCCATTGACCGAGACGGTGCTGATGGGGAACCTGGCAACGCGCTCCTACATGGCCCGCGAAAACGGCAAATTCACCGGCCGCAAGAAATTGCTCTGGGATGGCCCAGCCATGAAAATTACGAACTACGACTACGCCAACCGGTTCGTCCGCCGGGAGTACAACGGAGGGTATAGTCTGTAGCAGAGCGGTATACGGTATTCGGTTTTCAGTTTACGATTCACCGCCAAATTGCCCATGATTCGTGTGCCGAAAACCGAAAACTGTAAACCGTAAACCATCACGCCGTAATGCGGAATATCGTGGACGTTTCGATTGTGCTGTCGGAGGAGGTGGTGGCTTCGCAACTGCCGATTAACTCGAACGGTACGTAGTCGATAAACTCGCGCAGACTGGTAAAATAGTCGGTGCCGTATTGCTGCGTGCCTTTGTAGAACACCAGGTTGTTGATAAAGTATTTGCCCGCGAATCGCTCTGCCATGATAGCAAACAGATCGTCGAGTTGGGGTAGTACGTACCAGGTTAGTTCAGCGAACAGAATAGCGTCGTGATCCGGATAATTGGCGATGTTCATCACATCGTCGACGGCAAAGGTCAGGTGCGGAAACAGCGTACGGGCTTTGTCGACGGCGGTAGACGAAGTCTCGATTCCTTGTGGTACGATACCTGTTTGTCGATGAATATCCTGCGAATAGTAGCCCAGACCGCTGCCACATTCCAGCACTGATTTGATACCAAACTTTTTGATGTGGAAAATGCCGGCCTGCCGGGCGTAAGGGTTCGGCTGTTGATCCTGCATCCAGGGTTGGTCGAACTGTCTGTACATCTCGTCAAACTGCCCAACAAATTGTCCGTCTTTGATAACGTAGTCGTGGTATGTCGCCATCCGTGCGTAAAAAGCTAATTGTTTTAATAACTTTTTAATCTTCGTGATAGTCTTCATGCGACCCAAAACTTCGTGAACGGGAAACAAAAAAGCGTTCGGATAAACATATCCGAACGCTGGCTATCAAGCAGACTGACAGCTGGTTATTCTATCCAGATTGTCTTGGCGTTGACAAATTCCTTCATGCCCAGGTCGGACAGTTCGCGTCCGAAGCCCGATAGTTTGATACCGCCGAAGGGTACCCGCGCGTCTGATCGCATTAATCCGTTGACGAACACCGATCCCGCCTGAATCTGACGGGCCAGTCGATTTGCCTTGTCACTATCCTGTGTCCACAGCGCCGAACCCAGGCCGTAACGCGACTGATTCGCCAGACGGATAGCGTCGGATTCATCTTTTGCCGTGATGATGACGGCCAGCGGGCCAAACGTTTCGTCGTCGAATGCGGCCATACCGGGCTTTACATTGTCGAGCAGCATCGGTTGGACGTTGCAACCGTTCGCGTCGATTTTATCGGTCAGTAGTTTCGCGCCTTTGGCTAGCGTGTCGTGCGCTTGTTTCACGATGGCATCGGCCAGGTCGAGCCGGGCCATTGGTCCCATCGTGGTGTTGTCGTTGGTCGGGTCGCCCTGCTTGATAGCTTCGATGTGGTGAAGCACCCGTTCGGTGAAGGCTTTTTTGACCGACTTCTCGACAATGAATCGCTTAGCCGCGATGCAACTTTGCCCGGCGTTCTGCATCCGCGACTTCACGGCCGTTTCGGCAGCCTTGTCCAGATCCGCGTCGGCCAGCACAATCAGCGCGTCGGAACCGCCCAATTCGAGCACCGATTTTTTAATCTGACTGCCGGCAATCTGCGCTACCGACGCGCCCGCTTTCTCACTGCCTGTCAGCGTTACAGCCTTGACGCGCCAGTCGGTCAGGACGTCTTTGACCGTGTCAGTTTCGATAAGCAGGTTTTGAAATACACCGTCGGGCAGTCCGCTCTCACGGAAAATCGTCTCGATTGCCTGCGCACAACCCATCACGTTGCCGGCATGCTTAAGCAGACCGACGTTACCCGCAATCAGACCTGGAATAGAGAAGCGCATAGCCTGCCAGAACGGAAAATTCCACGGCATAATGGCCAGGACCGGACCCAGCGGCTGGTAACAGATCAGACTGCGCCGGGCGTCGGATTCAATGAGCTGATCGGCCAGAAAAGCCTCGGCATTGTCGGCGTAAAACGTACAGGTAGTCGCACATTTCTCGACTTCGGAGACAGCCTCTTTTACGGTCTTACCCATCTCGGCCGTAATCAACTCGCCAAGCGCCTGCTTGTTCGCCAGCATGTACTTACCCACGTTACGCAGGTGTTGGGTTCGATCGGAGAGGGAAAGTGTCGACCAGTCGGCGAAGGCCCTGTCGGCGCGGGTAAGCTTGCGTTCGAGTTGAGCCGCACTATCGACGCGGTACGTTTTCAGCTTTTGCTGATTATATGGATTGATGGAGGTAAACATGAGACCGAGGTTTGGAGTCGTATAGAACGGTTCGTTGCTCAGAAAACCAGCCACAAAGCGCTACTGTTCTTCCCGACCCAGGGCCGTTACCAGTTCGACCATCGTGTTGATAAACGCTTCCATACGATCGTGCCCGACGATACCGTCGAGTTTGACCCGAACCTGATCGATGCCCTGCCGAATGTCGACCAGTAACTCTTTACCCCGCTCGTCCAGAAAAATAACACTGGAACGGGAATCATCAGGATTCTTGGTTATATAAATATAACGCTCCTTTTCCAGCAGACTGACCATTTTGCTCATCATCTGCTTGGTCACGTTTGCGCGTTTGGCCAGCTCATTATTGGTAGTACCCTGTTCCTCGACATTCGAGATGACCATCATGTAGCTCATCTTGAAATCGGTATAGCCCAGGCTGTTCAGCTGCGGTTCCATCAGATTATCGATGTACCGTTTTAGTTGCCAGAATAGCCGGCCAACGGCTCGTTGCCGGATGGCGCGCAACTCGGCGAAATCAAAGTCAATTTTAGCTTTTTCCACGATTTAACTAAATCTTACTCCGAACAGAGAACCATTCGCAGACTTTTATTTGTACAAATATAGTCAACCTGATTGACTTTATCCGTTCCTGTCATACATTTGCAGCACCTTAGTCAAACAGGTTGACTACTTAAAAGGTTATCCATTCGTAAAAACGTAACCGAGTAAACCGGACCAACATGGCAACGGATACATACCCTCAAGTTGAAGAGAAGAGTGCAGTAAAAACGTATTTACCGCGCATCATTATTGCCGCCGTATTGATAATCGGCGGTTATTTTGGCTACAAGGCCTATCGGCATAGCCAGCAGTTTGAGTCGACCGACAACGCGCAGATCGAAGGAAACACCGCGCCGGTACTGGCTCGCGTGGCGGGTTATGTGCAGGCTGTCAACGTCAGCGACTATGCCACCGTTACGAAAGGGCAGCCGCTGGTCACGATCGATCCGCAGGAATACGATGTCGCGCTGGCGCAGGTGCAGGCCGACTATCAGCAATCGCTGGCTGATCTGGCCACTGCCCGCGCGGATCTGCAAAATGCGCAGGCAAACGTCACCAACGTAGCCCAGAACCTACGCGTAGCTCAGTCAAATGCAGCTGTTCAGGCCGTACGGCGCGATAAGGCGCAGGCTGACCTGAAGCGTGATCAGAACCTGTATCAGGCGCAGTCGCTGACGCAGAAACAGCTGGAAGACTCGCGAAATACGGTCGACGTGCAGTCGAAGCAGTATCAGGCCAATGAAGCACAGGTTGGCCTGGCCCGCACGTCGCAGGGCATTGCGTCGGCTGGTATCGCCCGCGCACAAGCCAATATCGAGAAGATTCAGGCCGTGCTCAAAGTGAAACAGGCTGCTATTGAAGCGGCCAAACTCAAAGTTAGCTATGCCCGACTGACAGCGCCCATTAGTGGCAAAATTGGCCGGAAAAATGTGATCGTCGGGCAGTACGTACAACCCGGACAGACGCTGTTCACAATTGTCGATGACTCGGTATTCTGGGTGATTGCCAACTTCAAGGAAACACAGCTGGAGAAAATGCAGGTTGGTCAGCCGGTAGACATCAAAGTCGACGCATACCCTGAACTGACTGTTGAGGGGCGCGTCATGTCGCTGGCCGATGCCACGGGTGCTCGCTCAGCACTGCTGCCACCCGATAACTCATCGGGTAACTTCGTCAAGATTACACAGCGCGTGCCGGTACGGATCGAAATTCTGAACCCGGAAAAATACAAAAGCAAACTACGCGCTGGTCTGAGTGTCGACGCTGAAGTTCGCGTGGCTAACTAGGAGTTGTAGGGTTGTAAAGTTGGATAGTTATAGAGTTGCGGTTCCCCGCAGGGACTGACGCATCTAGTTCAACTCCGTAACCTCAGAACTATTTAACTCTACAACCATCCAACTCTACAACTCTAAAGAAAATGGCACAACAATCTGGATTTGGTCGCTGGGTCGTCGTGATTACGGCGGTCTCGGCGGCCATCATGGAACTGATTGACACGTCGATCGTGAACGTCGGTTTGAACGATATTGCCGGGAACCTGGGTGCTACCATCGAAGACGTATCGTGGGTTGTTACCTCGTATGGTATCGCCAACGTGATCGTCATCCCGATGACGGGCTTTTTGCAGAAATACTTTGGCCGGAAGAACTACTACATCGCGTCGATTATCCTGTTTACGCTGGCGTCGTACGGTTGTGGTATCGCGACGGATCTGTGGACGCTGGTGTTCTTCCGGTTTATGCAGGGCGTTGGGGGCGGGGCGCTGCTGTCGACCTCACAGGGAATCATGTTCGATGCGTTTCCACCGTCGCAGCGCGCCACGGCATCGGCCTTGTTTGGACTGGGTATCGTACTCGGCCCAACCTTCGGCCCTACGCTGGGGGGGATCATCATCGACAATTTCCACTGGAGCTGGATGTTCTTCATCAACATTCCGGTAGGTATTCTGGCGGTATTCCTGAGCATCACCTACGTCGAGAAGAAAGAAGACGAAATAGACATCGACCGGAAGCAGATCAAGATCGACTACCTGGGCATCATCCTGCTGGCCGTTGGGGTCGGGGCACTGCAATACGTGCTGGAGCGGGGAGAAGCCGACGACTGGTTCGACGATCAGGCCATTATTTACCTGACGGTGGCTGCCGTTGTCGCCATTCCGTTGTTTATCTGGTGGCAACTCTACGGAACGAAGTCGCCCGTACTTGACCTGCGGGTTCTGAAAAACACGAACCTGGCCATCGGAGCTATTCTGCTGTTTGTCGTCGGCTACGGGCTGTTTACGTCAGTCTTGTTATACCCATTGTTCGTACAACGTGTTTTGGGTTTTACGGCTACGAAAACCGGTATGCTGCTGATTCCGGGGGGCGCCATCGCTGCCTTCTGCTTCCCGATGGTTGGGAAGATTCTGAGTAAGGGCGTCTCACCCCGATACGTCGTCATGGCTGGTTACGTTGTGTTCGCCACCTTCTGTTTTCTGATGTCGACCTACAATGCTGAAACGCAGGACCCTGATTTTCTGAAGGCACTGCTGATTCGGGGGGTAGGACTGGCCCTGGTCAATGTACCGCTGATTAATACGTCGGTATCGACGCTGGCTGTAGCGGAGTTACCAACAGGTATCGCCATCACGAACATGATGCGGCAACTTGGTGGTGCCTTCGGCGTAGCGATCACAAACACCTACGTGACGCAACGGGCCGCCGTTCACCGGGGTGACCTGATTGTCAACACATCGCCGGAGAATCCCCTGTTTACGGAGCGTATCAACGCGCTGACGCAGGGACTGGCTTCGAAAGGCATCAACGCGCTGGACGCTGTGACGGGTGCTTACCGTAACCTCGACCTGATTATCCAGAAACAGTCGCTGATGCTGGCGTACCTCGATACGTTCAAGCTGGCAGGATTGTTCTTCGTTGTCTCGTTTCCTCTGCTATTCTTTATCAAAAACCGCAAAATGGACGCGGCCACCGCGAAAGCCGTCGCCGATGCAGCGCACTAGGTTCAGTTTACGGTATTCGGTTTACAGTTGTCCGTTGCGCGACAGCCGCTATAAACCGAATACCGCAAACCGAATACTGTAAACCGATTTCCGATGAAAGCCACCATACTTACCATTCTTTCCCTATTGACGGCCGGTTTTGTACAGGCGCAGACGCAGCCCGCCGACCTGACCGTGCCCAACGACCTGCGGGTGCTGATTCAGCAGGCCAATACGAATTACCCGGTGCTGAAACAGCAACAGCAACTGATTCAGGCCGGTGAGGTGCGGGTCGATATTGCGCGTACAGCGATGCGGCCACAGGTCAACCTGAACGGGTCATATACTTATATCACACCTGTACCGAGCGTAACTTTCCCGATCAATGGGACGGAAGCGGTGCTGAAACTGGCCCCGAACAATAACATCAACGGCAACGTGTCGATCGGGCAGACGATCTACGACTTTGGCCGGACCACGGCTTCAATCCAGCAGGCTGCCGATAACGTTCAGCTTCTGCGCCGGAACTTCGAGATAACCCAGCAAACGATTGGCTATCAGGTGGCGGCCGCGTACTACGGTATCGGCTATCTGCAACAGGCTATCGTTGTGCAGGATTCGGTTATCAGAACGGCGGGTGCCAACGTGCGGCTGCTGTCGCAGCGGCTACAGAATGGTGATGCGTTACCCTATGACGTGCTGACGCAGGAGGTTCGGGTAAAGGCGTCGACAAACCGTAAGATTGAACTGCAAAATCAACTCGAACGGCAGGTGGCACAGCTGACTTTCCTGACCGGAAATACGAACCCGGATCTGAACCTGGCGGCTCAACAGTTTAAACTGGGTATGACGACTGCCGCCGTTTCGCTGTTCGACGTGAACGGGCAACTGCAAGTGGCCGCTGCTGGCAACAAAGATGTCTTGCTGGCGCAGGACCGGGTAAAAGCTGCCGAGACGGATGTGCTGGTGACGAACAAAGCGGGGATGCCAAACTTCGGCTTCAGCGGTACGGCCGGGTATAAAAACGGGTATCCGCTCAACGTCGAACAGCTACGATCGAATGTAGCCGCCGGGGTAGCCCTGACGATTCCCTTATATGCGGGTAAGCGGTATCAGTTACAGAATCAGGCGGCACAGCTGAATTTAAATGCCAGCCGCTACGCGGTCGAGACGGCTAACGCGCAACTGCGCCAGAGTATCGCTCAGTTGAACGCTGACATTCGCAGTAATCAATCCCGGCTGGCCAACCTTGAAACGCAGGTTCTGCAAGCCCGGCAGGCGCTCAACATCGCCAACGCCCGGTTGCGCAATGGTGTGATCACGAACGTTGAGTTGCAAAGTGCGGAAACCGGCGTCGAAGAAGCCGAACTCGGCCGCCTGACGTTCCAATACCAACTGCTATTGAATCAGCTCGAATTGAAGCGCCTGCTTGGTGAATCGCTGTAGTATAAATAACCCCTAAATCCCCTGAAGGGGACTTTGTTCATAAGCGAGCAAAGTCCCCTTCAGGGGATTTAGGAGTTAGTCATTGACTGTAAACTACGGCTCCATCGCTACCAGCGACGTACCGCGCAGTACCGGAATAACGTCGTAGAGGTCGTGTTGCAGACAGTAGGTGATGTCTTTCTGAATACCCAGCTTTTGCAGCCGCCGGATGTGCGACGCGTTGGCCATGTACCCAATCAGATTGTCTTTGCCCTGCTCGTAAAGCCGACCCGCCATGATAGCGCTGTCTTCGGCTAAGGCGTAACTGGTTTTGAGTCGTTCGACCAATGCCCCGGCGAAGAGTGTATCTTCCAGATTGACCCGACCTTTCCAGCCGGCGCATAGAACGAGTACGTCGTACGGTTCGGTGCGTAGGTAGCTGGCAATGGCTTCCAGATTCAGGAACGACCCAACCAGTACTTTCACCGCCGACCGCGATTTGGTGATGGCCAGTGTGCCATTGGTGGTGGTCATTGCCACGTCGACCCCCCGAATACGCTCGTCCATATAGGTAAACGGCGAATTGTCGAGTTCAAAGCCTTCGACCTTGCGGGCGTTGCGTTCAGCTGCGGCCAGAAAACCACGCTCCTGATACCGCTGACATTCTTCGATGGTGGCTACCGGTACGATGCTTCGTACGCCATAGGCGAAAGCCGTAACCATGCAGCTCGTCGCCCGAAATACGTCAGCTACAACCACGATGGTATTTTCCATCCGGTGCAGGTCGAGCAGGTCAGGCGTTAAACAGACGTCGATTTGTTTCATAATGGGTATATGTATCCTGAACTTGTCCTGAACTGTGATTTATTTGATTGTACTGATAGGCTATGATTTTTCTTTGTGAATCATGGGAATCCTGTAATCAGTGTAATCATAGTTCAAGATTGTCTGAACTATGATTCATGTGATTGAGATGATCGGCTGTGATTCCAAAAAATCAAGGCAATCATCTCAATCAAATAAATCACAGTTCAAGACAGTTAGCGTACGAAAGGAAGTTTAACGACTTCGGCCTGTAGCAGTTTGTCGCGGACTTTAATATAGATGGTGCTGCCGGGTTTGCTCAGCGCGGTCGGAACGTAGCCCAATCCGATGCCTTTACCCAGCGTCGGTGATTGCGTGCCCGACGTGACTTCACCAATGGTGTTGCCATCGGCGTCGGCGATTTCGTAGTGGCCGCGCGGAATCCCCCGGTCGATCATGGTAAAACCGGCAAGTTTGCGGGGAACGCCCTGCTCTTTCTGCTGCTTCAGCACATCGGCGTCGATAAAGTCGTGCGTAAACTTCGTTACCCAGCCCAGGCCCGCTTCGATGGGTGAAGTTTCGTCGGTGATGTCGTTGCCGTATAGGTTGTAGCCCATTTCCAGCCGTAGTGTATCCCGCGCACCCAGGCCAATTGGTTTGATTCCGTAGGGCGCACCGGCTTCCATAATTGCGTTCCAGACAGCTTCGGCCTGATGGTTCGAGACGTAAATCTCAAAACCGCCCGCCCCCGTGTAGCCCGTTGCCGACACGATTACGTTGGCACAACCGGCAAAATTGGTTTTGACGAAAGTGTAGTACCCAATGGCGTCGAGGTTCTCCTCCGTCAGCGACTGCATCGCTTTTGCGGCCAATGGACCCTGTACGGCAAACAGGCTCATTTCGTCGGAAATGTTGATCATCTCCACGGCCCCGTCCGTATTGTACTGACTGATCCAGTTCCAGTCTTTGTCGATGTTCGATGCATTGACGACCAGCATGTACTCGTGTTCGTTGATGCGGTACACCAGCAGATCGTCGACGATACCACCTTTGCCGTTGGGCAGGTAGCTGTACTGCACTTTACCGTCGTACAGGGCATGGGCGTCGTTGGCCGATACCTTGTTGATCAGGCCGATAGCGTGCTCGCCTTTGAGCATAAACTCGCCCATGTGCGACACGTCGAACACCCCGACGGCGTTACGGACGGTATTGTGTTCGTCCAGATCGGATGAATAGCGAACGGGCATCTCGAAGCCCGCAAACGGTACGATCTTCGCACCGGCCTGTTGATGAATCGAATGAAGGGGAACTTGCTTGAGCGACATGAGCACTGAGGTTATCCCGCAAAGGTACGAACATCAGCCTGTGATTGTCCTGAACTGTGATTGTCTTGAACTATGATTGATTTGATTCGTCTGATTGCCTTGATTTTTTGGAATCACAGCCGATCAGACGAATCACAAGTCAAGATTGTCAGAACTGTGATTCTTGTGATTACTTTGATGGGCTATGATTTTCAAATCAGCGCGATCATCTCAATCACAAGAATCACAGTTCAAGACTATTCCAGCGTGAAATTGATAGGCAGATTATATTTCACGCGGACCCGTTCACCCCGTTGTACGCCGGGCTTCCATTTGCCGCTCATGGCTTTGACAACGCGCAGGGCTTCCCGGTCGACGGAAGGAGACACGCCTTTTGTTACCTCATAATCGCACAATGTACCATCCGTACACACGACGAAGCTAACGAAAACCCGCCCCTGCTGTCCTTTCTTCTGCGCGTCGCTGGGATAGCGCAGGTTGTTAGCTAAAAACTGGCCAAGCCCCTGCATGCCGCCTTGAAACTCTGGTTGCTGTTCGCGCTCCGTATACGTTACCGGTGCTTTCCCGTCCCGTTGCGACTTGCCTGATTGTAATACGCCTTTGTCGTAGATTTCTTCGTAGGTGTACGAATTATCATCATACTGACCCGTCCAGAGTCCCTGTCTTTTCCCCTGCACATACTCACCCTGCTCTATGTAACGAACCTGCTTCGTTGAGTCGATGCGTGAGCGGTCTATCTCGGTAAGAATTACTTTTCCATTCCCGTCGATGACCGACTGCTTACCGTTGGGCTCCCAATAGTTGATCAGTTGCTCAGTATGCCCTTTGCCTGATGGGTTCTCTTCCTGAAAACGAACCTGACGAATCTGTCCATTCGGATACCAGGATGATAAAAAAGTGCGCCCATCCGCTACATAGTCTGTCTCTATCAGAACACCGTTATCGTAATAGTGTAACGGGGTACTGGCAGGTCTACCATCGAGGTAGGCCGTCTTACCGACCAATATTCCGTTATTATTGACACTGTACACATAGTCAAACCAAAGACCGTCGGCGTTTTTGTACCCTGTCCAGGTAACGGATTGAGTGTCTGGACCCGCTTGCGAAATTTTTCGCTGCACAAGCGGAATTCGGGTCATCTCCTGCCAGTTTTTTCGGCCCCGTTCGTATATGACCAGATCGCCGTTCGGAATGCCCGTGCTATCGACGGGCATCAACTGCCGGTATTTGGCAACCGTAGAATTAGTTGTTAGCTTCTGATCGGCGGCATAGTATGTGATTCGATTCCCGGCCACGTAAGGGAAGGGCTCATTGCGGGTAAACACAACGGGGTACATCACCTGCTGCCGTACAGCAATCCCGTCTTTTTTCGCTGGTTTCCAGGCATTGAATAATCGAAATACACGCAGGGCTTCCTGATCCAGATCCGGGCGAAGCGAGCGGAGCAGCGTAACGTCGGTGATGCGTCCGTCCGGTTCAACGACGCCCTGAACCAGCACGCGTCCGCCCACACCTTCCGATGCGGCTTTAATGGGCTTACGCAAATTAGCGGCTAAAAACCGGGTTATATAATCGACGCCACCCCTCGGTATGGCTGCGCTATCGACTTCAAATTCCTTGTAAACAGGTTGCTGACTAAATCCGGCGATGGATAACAGGAGGAGGGAAAGGAGAAAGACCGATTTCATAAAGTGGTTGATCGAGGATAGTTGTGGCTGTAGATGTATAAGGCAGCTGCCACCTTTTCTTAACGGAATGTCAGCCGTCATTTAGTAAAGTGCAAAGTTGATGGGTACACTGAACCGTACCCGCACCGGCTCTCCCCGCTGTATGCCGGGCTTCCACTTGCCGCTCATCTTTTTCACGACGCGCAGGGCTTCGCTATCAATTGATGGGGAGACATGCTGAATGACGTCGTAGTCACACAGGCTACCGTCCGTACAAACGGTAAAGCTGACTAACACCTTACCTTGTTGACGGCTCCGTTGCGCATCAGCGGGGTAGGCAAGATTCTCGCCCAGGAATTGGCCAAGGCCACCCGCTCCGCCGGGGAATTCCGGGAGTTGCTCATTGGCTGCGTAGGTAAGATCAGGATGATTGGCTTTGCGCGATGTGCCGGTTTGTAGCTTTCCCCGATCGTACGTTTCTTCGTAGCTGAACGAACCGTCGGCATAGCGTCCCGACCATACACCTTGCGGCTTCCCGTCCAGATAGCTTCCCTGCTCGGTATAGCGCGTTTGTTTGGACGGATCGGCGTAGGAGGGACGCTCGGATTCGAAAACCACATCACCGTTCCCGTCAACGACCTGCTGCTTGCCATCCGGTGCCCAATAGCTTTGGACACGCTCGAATTTATAGGTTGACCCGAACTGCCCGGCGTCGAAGCGGATTTGCTGAATCTGTCCATTTGGGTACCAGGATGTCGTCAGCATACGGCCCGTTTCTTCGCGACTCGTTTCGGCCACCATGCCGTTATCATAGTATCGGGTCGGATAGCTCGTCTGATACGTTTCGCCGTGCCGCGTCTTACGGACTAACATGCCATCGTCGGTTAACTCGTACGACACAGACTGATTAGCCCACTGCTTATCATCATTCTGGTAGCCGATCTGATACGTAGGCTTGCCCGATGCAGTGCCGACATTCTTTCGACGCACGAGCGATAGCCGACTGACTTCTTTCCAGCCACTCCGGTTTTTCTGGTAAGTAATCATTGAGCCGGTTGGCATACCCAGGCTATCGATGGGCATCACCTGCCTGTACTGTGCGGCTACCGAATCGCTCGTTAGTTTCAGATCTGGTCCGTAGTAATCGGTTCGTTTACCATCCACATAGCGAAAAGGCAAGTTAGCGGCAAAGACAACCGGAATTTTAACCACCTGCCGCACAGCGACACCTCCTTTCCTGGCTGGCTTCCAGGCGTTGAACAGGCGAAATACGCGCAGGGCTTCCCGGTCGAGATCGGGCCGGAGCGATTTTAGTAAACTCACTTCTGAAATGCGCCCATCCGGCTCAACGATACCCGTTACGAATACACGTCGGCTTATTCCTTCGGCTTCCGCCTTTACCGGTTTTCGCAGATTGGTTTGCAGGAACAGGGTCAGGTAGTCCATGCCGCCCCGTGGGGTAGCTGTGCTGTCGACGTCAAAATCCTGATAAACGGGTTGCTGCGCAAAACTGGTAAGCGAAAGAAAACAGAAAAGAAGGCTGTAAACTGATTTCATGGGGTGGTTGCTAAGCGGGCAAGTACAGAGACCAAGATAAGGCGCTTCGTCTACTGGAGCCAAGCAAAGTAGGTAAACGAATGATGAATTGTCGGCGACAATTGACTAATCGGTCGAGCGTTTTTTCATAAGTACTATTTGTAAAAAATATTAAAATATACGGCCGCTTTGCTGCTGACTGTGTTGGCCCAATCGATTTTGTGCGTATCATTCGGAATGAATGTATTGTCCGCTTCACGATCGCTGGCGTTAACGGCCGGTTTATCGTTGCTTCTGTCGGCAGCCCACGCGCAGAAAGTAACTACTCCACTTTACAAAAACGCAGCGGCCCCGGTCGACAAACGCGTGCGTGACCTGCTGGGCCGTATGACCGTCGATGAAAAAGTCGGGCAATTATCGACGCTGCTGGGCTGGGAAATGTATCAACGGCAGGGAAACAGCGTATCAGCCAGCGAGAAGTTTAAACAGGCAGTACAAACGCAGCACATCGGTATGCTCTGGGCGACGCTCCGTGCCGATCCCTGGACACAAAAAACACTGACCAACGGCCTGAACCCTACATTGGCCGCCGAGGCTACCAATGCATTGCAGAAGTATGTTATCGAGAACACACGGCTGGGTATTCCGATGCTGCTGTCGGAAGAGTGTCCACACGGCCATATGGCTATCGGTACCACCGTATTTCCAACCGCGCTGGGGCAGGGGAGCACCTGGAATCCGGCCCTTGTCAAGCAGATGGCTGCCAGCATTGCAAAGGAAGTCCGGTTGCAGGGGGCACATGATGGCTACGGGCCTGTACTCGATCTGGCCCGTGAGCCGCGCTGGTCACGCGTGGAAGAAACTTACGGCGAAGACCCGGTGCTGAACAGCCGGATGGGTGTCGCTATGGTAACAGGTTTTCAGGGCGACCAAATCAACAGTGACGTCAACATTATCTCGACGCTGAAGCACTTTGCGGCTTACGGTGTACCCGAAGGTGGGCATAATGGTGGCAGCGTTGCGACTGGTATGCGGGAGCTGTATCAGGTGTATTTGCCGCCGTTCCGGGCTGCGGTGAAAGCCGGTGCCCGCTCGATCATGACAGCCTACAACTCGATTGACGGGGTACCCTGTACGGCAAATTCCTTGCTGTTGAAGACTATTTTACGCAACCAATGGGGCTTCCGGGGCTTTTCAGTGTCTGATCTGGGTAGCATCTCAGGTCTGCATAGCAACCACCGGACAGCCGCCAACGCGACGGAAGCGGCAGCTATGGCAATCAATGCCGGGCTGGATGCCGATTTGAGTGGCTACGGCTTCGGGAAGTCGCTGCTCGATGCGGTGAAGAAGGGACTGGTAACGCAGGCGGTGCTGGATACGGCTGTAAGTCATGTGCTGCGCCAGAAATTCCAGCTCGGCCTGTTTGAAAAGCCCTACGTTTCACCCGGAAAAGCGGCTGCGAACGTGCGGACGGCGGAACATATTAGCCTGGCGCGTCGGGTGGCGCAGGAGTCGGTCGTACTATTGAAAAACGAGAACAATCTGTTGCCCCTGAACCGGCAGACCAAGCGCATCGCCGTTATCGGCCCCAATGCCGACAACGTGTACAACCAGCTTGGCGATTACACCGCCCCGCAGGCCGATGGCAACGTGGTGACAGTATTGCAGGGTATCAAAAACAAACTGGGCAATCAGGCTGAGGTTACGTACGTCAAAGGCTGCGCCATCCGCGACACGACGACTGCCAACATCGCCGAAGCGGTGAAAGCTGCGCAACAGGCCGATGTGGCTGTCGTCGTATTAGGGGGTTCCAGTGCGCGCGATTTCAAGACCGAATACCAGAGCACCGGGGCTGCGACGGTTAAAGCGGGGGAAGGCGTCGTCAGCGACATGGAAAGCGGGGAAGGCTTCGACCGGACCAGCCTGGATCTGCTGGGAAAACAACTCGATCTGTTGAAAGCAGTTAGGCAGACCGGTAAGCCCGTTGTGCTGGTAATGATCGAAGGACGTCCCTTGAATCTGAACTGGCCCGCTACGCACGTACCAGCTATCGTTACGGCCTGGTATCCGGGGCAGGAGGGGGGCAATGCCATTGCCGACGTGCTGTTCGGGGATTACAATCCGGCCGGTCGCTTACCCATTTCGATCCCGAAGTCTGTTGGCCAACTACCTGTCTACTACAACTACAAAGTGCCGGCCCGGCACGATTATGTCGAGATGGATACCAAGCCGCTGTATCCATTCGGATACGGGCTGAGCTACGCGCAGTTTGCCTACAGCAATATGAATGTGACCGTCTCGGAGCGGGCCGATGATGTGGCCGTTACGGTAACCGTAGCCGTGAAGAATACGGGAAGCCGCGACGGCGACGAAGTCGTTCAGCTATACGTGACCGATAAGGTTAGCTCAGTAGTTGGGCCAGTGAAGCAGTTGAAGGCGTTCGAACGGGTACCTCTGAAAGCGGGTGAACAGAAAACCGTCACGTTTGTCCTCCATGCCGACGACCTGAAACTGTTCAGTCCCGACCAGAAATGGCTGATGGAAAAAGGTGAGTTTGCCCTTATGGTCGGCGCGTCTTCCGACGACATACGGGCTACCAAAGACGTTACGATTTCCCGAACGATAGCCGTAAAGCCGTAACGCTTGTATTGATCGATTGCCCATACCCCCCAGCCCCCTGAAGGGGGAGCGTTCCGCAAGTGAACCGCTCCCCCTTCAGGGGGCTGGGGGGTATGGAAAGTCAAAAATCAACAGAGCTGATACTGTCGCGGACAATGTAGTCGATCCGCTGCTTATCAATAATCTGAATAGGCCGTTGGGTGCAGCAGATACGTGTCGGCACGCATGAAATTGTGGGCGTACTCAGGCAGTGAATTCAGTGTTTTCCAGGCAGGGTCGGCACCGAATGCTTTCCAGTGTGCATCGCGGTCGGCCTTGTCGGTGAACGACGTCATGTAATACATATTCGGCATCTTGCCGCCGGCCTGCACCTGTCCGCAGAACACCGTGTTGAACCCCAGCCGTTTGAAGATGTCCAGCTCACCGTTGTTGAACTGGGCTACCTTGGCTTCGTGCAGTTTCTCGGTAGCCGCTTCGTAGCTACGCAACTCGTACACCCGGTCGGCACGGTTGCCCGTCAGGTCCGGCGTGATCAGCGTCGGCATGGTCGCAAAGGCCTGCATCAGCACCGATTCGAACCGGCTGTAGTAGGGCTGATCGAAAGGGGCGTTGATATACTCAGCTGCATCCGTATTGTACTGCTTGTCCTTCATCAGCGTTTCCGACAGGGCCGAAAACTGATCAGCCGATTTGAACGGCGTCAGGACGTAGAGCAAGGAGTCGGCACCGGTGTTGGGCACAAATACGCCCACCTGCCTGATACCCGCCCGGTGGAGGGCCGGTAAGTACGCTTTTTGCAGATACGTCTCCAGCCGACTTTTCTGGTTGGCGTCGCGGACGTGGTAGATTTTGAGCTGGTAAAATTCGCGCTTGGGGGCCGATGCGATGGCCTGAACGGTACCTGCCAGGACCAGAAGCCAGATAGCAAGACGGAAGTAACGAAGAGTCATTGGATGGAAAAAGATGGTACAAAAAAAGGTGAACAGCATGCACTTGTGCGCTCTGTTCACCCGATAAAGGCAGGCCAATCCGAAAAATCCTGTTGACTACTAGACCTTTTCTGTAAAATTTCTGGTGCTGGCAGACAGTCTAACGACTAGCGTTTCAGTCACAGAGGTATCGGTTACAAACTGATACGATTGCTCAGTGTAAGCCGATCGACGCCGGCTTGCACAAGGCTGTCGAGATCGGTTTCGGAAGCGCCATCGGCAATGATTTTTACGCCTACCGACCGGGGGACGGTCTGCCGAAACCAACGAGCCTGTTCGATACTGAATGCTTTACCCGTAATACCCGTACCGTTTTTGATAAAATCGGTGCCTGCGTCGGTGGCCAGCCGAATCATACGTTCGGTCTGTTCCGTGTCGAGGAGGTCGGTATCCAGAATAACCGTCAGCAGTCGTTCCTGCGCGTGGGCCACAGCCACCAGTTTAACCAGTTCGATCTTCAGCCATACTGATGTCGGCGATAGCAAGGCCGACGTATTCAGCACGATCTCCACTTCTGTCGCACCGTCGTTCAGGGCCAACTCCAGTTCGAGCTGTTTGACTTCGGTACGCTGATAGCCATACGGAAAGCCGACAACCGCTGATAACACGGCTGGGTGCGTATCACCCAATTCCCGACGCATCTTCTTCACCCAGAACGGGGCCACGGTCAGCCCCGCCAGCCCCAACTGCGTCACCTCGTCCAGGACGGCGTACTGCTCGTTGATGCTAACGTCCGGCTGAACCAGCGTCCGTTCGATGTAGGGAAAAAGATGGTTCATGGGGTATAATGCTGAATGACGGAGTGACAGAATGATTGAATAGGCTGGCGCAAGCAGTTTTCCATTCAATCATTCTGTCACTCCGTCATTCAATCACTAGTTAAAATATTTCAGCTTGACGACTTCCTTCGGTTCGAGGAAGCGCCATTTGCCACGGGGC
The DNA here is from genome assembly GCF_003002825.1 of Spirosoma oryzae. Classification (GTDB taxonomy): domain Bacteria; phylum Bacteroidota; class Bacteroidia; order Cytophagales; family Spirosomataceae; genus Spirosoma; species Spirosoma oryzae. The sequence continues at coordinate 47,499 of NZ_PVTE01000006.1, forward strand.
AGTTCTTTCTTGGTCAGACCGGCATAAGTGGTACGGTCGAGCTTGGTGACTTCGTAGCCGAGGTGCTCGAACATCCGGCGGACGATGCGGTTGCGACCCGAATGGATTTCGATACCGACCACGTACGCGTCCGGCGTGACGATGCTCAACGCGTCCGGCTTGATGGGACCATCTTCCAGCGTGATGCCTTTGCGCAGCGTCTCGAAATGCTCTTCCGTAATCGGCTTGTCGAGTTCGACCTGATAGATTTTGCGGATGTTGTTCGAGGGGTGGGTCAGCTTGTCGGCCAGTTCACCATCGTTGGTCAGCAGCAGCAGCCCCGTCGTGTTGCGGTCGAGTCGGCCAACTGGGTAGATGCGGAACGGACCCGCGTCGGCTACCAGCTCCATTACCGTCCGGCGCTCCTCAGGATCTTCCGTCGTGGTGATAAAGTCTTTCGGCTTGTTGAGCAGCACGTAGATGAACTTCTCCGGGTTGAGCACTTTCGTGCCGTGCTTCACCGTGTCGCCCGGCTTCACCTTGTAGCCCATTTCGACAACGACCTTGCCGTTCACCGAAATATCACCCCGCTCGATGAGTTCGTCCGCTTCCCGGCGTGAGCACACACCAGCGTTGGCGATGTAGCGATTCAGACGCATCACACCCGGTTCGCTGGGCTGCTTTGGCTCCGACGACTCGGTTTTATCCGACGCTTTCATCCGGCTGTTTCGTGGATCGCGTTTATCGTAGGGGCGGGTCAGGCGCGCGGTTTCGCGTTCGTAATCGGGTGCCTTGTCGTATTGCCCCGTACGCCGTTCCCCTGACTCCTTGCGTTGCTTACTGGTGAACCGTTCGTCGCTGTCCTGATTGCGGCCACCGCGCCGGTCATTACTGCGGTCATTGCCGCGTGAAAAGCGGGGCTTCGCTTCATCCCGATTGAAGCGCGAGTCGCCACTCCGGGAGTCGCCACTCCGGGAGTCGCCACTGCGCTGGGGCCGGTCGTTGTTCCGATCATCCCGGCTAAAGCTCCGGGGCCGGTCCGAACTTCCGCTACGTTCGTTCGTATCCCGGTTAAAGCGAGGCCGGTCGTTGTCATTACGATTGAAACGTGAATCACCAGTCCGGGAATCGCTATCCTTCCGGAAACCATCACGCTGGAACCGGTCGCTATTGCGGTCATCGCGGTTGAAACGCGGGTTACCGCTCCGGGAGTCGCTACTCCGGGAATTACTGTCACGATTGAAGCGGGGCCGGTCGCCAGCCTGTCCGTCGTCACGACGGTTGAAGCGCGAGTCGCCACTCCGTGGGCGTTCGTTTGTTCTGTCGTTATCCCGGTTAAAACGTGGCCGGCTGTCATCGCTGCGCCGTTCTGGGCGGGAATCGCCATTCCGGGAGTCGCCACTCCGTGGGCGCTCGTTATCGCGGTTAAAACGAGGACGAGTATCGTCGCTACGACGGTCAGAACGGGAATCGTTGTTACGGTTGTCCCGGCCGAAACGGGAGCTGCCACTCCGGGAGTCTCCACTCCGGGAATCGCTGTCGCGATTGAAACGGGGCCGGTCAGTGCTATTGTCACGGGCATTACTGTCCCGGTTGAAACGTGGCCGATTATCGTCATCCCGACGATCGGTTGAACGTGTGGGCCGCTGACCATCCCGGCGCGGGCCATCGAACTTGGGACCGTCAAAGCGGTCGTTCGAGTCTGAATCCTGATTCATGGAAAAATACAGTAAGTCGTACTGTTAGAAAGAATGTTTAACGGTCTGAAAGTCAACCTTATATTAAGTTTCTGAACGTTTAACGTTAAACCGAAAACCTTAAACTAATTATAAACGGGCCGCAAAGGTACACCTTTTCTGAACAGCACGGCTGTAGCGACCTGACTGACAACGCATTTTCCGGAAAAAACAATCCGTAAGTATAAGAATCCGGGCGATTATCGTTAAGCCAGTACGCTACATTAATCCGTTCGCTCAGTTATGGCTTCCCCCACGCCTGAACGCTTATACACCCCCGACCGGCGCACTGCCGAGCAATCGATTCTGCAACAGTACATCAACTGGCTCTTTGTCAAGAAAGGCCTGTACCTCCGCGATTATAATGACCTCTGGGACTGGTCAGTTACCGATCTGGAAGATTTCTGGGAAAGTATCTACCAGTTTTTTGGCGTCCACAGCCCCACGGAATACAGTCAGGTGATCTACCGACCCAGTGACGACGACATGATCGGGGTACGGTGGTTCGACGGGGCTACGGTGAATTACGCCGAGCATATTTTCCGGCACAAAACCAACCAGCGTCCCGCTTTGCTGGTAGCGTCGGAGCGGCACCGATTACAGACGGTCTCATGGGCGTCGCTTGAATCGCAGGTGGCGGGTATGGCTGCCTGGCTGCGGCAACAGGGGGTTGGGCTGGGCGATAGAGTCGTGGCGGTGTTGCCCAACGGGTTGGAAGCAGTTGTTTCGTTTCTGGCTACAAACGCCGTGGGTGGGGTGTGGTCGAGCTGCTCGCCCGACTTCGGTACGGCCAGTATCATCGACCGCTTTCAACAGATCGAACCGAAAATTCTGATTGCCGCCGATGGATATACCTACAACGGTAAGCCGGTCGATAAAACCGACGCCATGCGTTCGCTGCGGACAGGATTGCCAACTGTACAACGCTTGGTATGGGTGCCGTACCTCGACGCTACCAGTCGACTGGAGCGCAGTGTGCTGTGGGCGGATGTACTGAAGACACCGGCCCCCGACGGGCTGACGTTCGAGCCTATTCCGTTCAACGATCCCATCTGGGTACTGTATTCGTCGGGAACGACGGGTAAGCCGAAAGCGATTACGCACAGCGTCGGCGGTTGCCTGCTCGAACACCTGAAAGCACTGGCGCTGCATCAGGACGTACACGTCGGCGAACGCTACTTCTGGTATTCGACAACCGGCTGGATGATGTGGAATTTTGCCCTTGGCTCGTTGCTGGTCGGGGCCACGCTGGTCGTATACGACGGCGCAGCCGGCTATCCGGACCTGAATACGCTCTGGAAACTGGCCGACGACGCCCGGATCAATCACTTTGGTGGCGGAGCGGCTTACTATCTGGCCTGCATGCGGGCGGGACTGAAACCCATGGATACGGTCCGGCTGACGCAACTGCGCAGTATCGGCTCGACCGGCTCGCCGTTACCGCCGGAAGGATTTCAGTGGATATACCAGTCGGTGAAAAGTCAGGTCTGGCTAATCTCGTTCAGCGGAGGAACCGACGTTTGTAGCGGTTTCGTCGGCGGCAATCCGCTGCTGCCCGTTTACGAAGGCGAAATTCAGTCCCGCTTGCTGGGCTGTAGTGTCGATGCGATCGATGAGCAGGGGCGGTCGGTACAGGACGAACTGGGGGAAATGGTTATGCGTCAGCCCATGCCGTCGATGCCCATTTATTTCTGGAACGATACCGACAACGAACGCTACCGAAACAGCTACTTTACGGAGTATCCCGGTCTGTGGCGACACGGCGACTTTATCCGGATTACCCCCCGCAACGGCGTTGTTATCTACGGTCGTTCAGACGCGACGCTTAACCGCGATGGCGTGCGTATCGGTACCAGTGAAATCTACAGCGCCGTCGAAAGTCTGCCCGACATTGCCGACAGTCTGGTGATCGGACTGGAGCAGCCGGGTGGCCGTTATTTTATGCCGCTGTTCGTCGTGCTGAAGAAGGGCGCTGAACTGACCGACACCCTGATCGATACCATCCGAAAAACACTACGAACCCAGTTCAGTCCGCGTCACGTACCCGATGCGGTTTACGCGATTAGCGAAGTGCCCTACACAATCAGTGGGAAAAAGCTGGAAACACCAGTAAAGAAAATTCTGTCGGGGATGGATAGCTCATTGGCCGCAAGTAAAGACACGCTGCGCAATCCGGCGTCGCTCGATCAGTTTGTCGATTTCGCCCTGGATGTTCGCTCGTGAAGTAATGCGGGAACGGTTCGTCAAATTTCAGTAAGTTTGGGGCATACTACGATATCATGCTTACGCGTCAATTAACTTCGTTTGTCCTCACTGCGGCCCTTTCCGGGTTGATGGTCAGTGGGTTGTCCAACTGCGGCTCGAAAGGATCAGCTGCGTCAGAAACCACCGATACGACGACCGCAGTTTCGGCGTCGGAAGGTGAAAACACGGCTTCTGCGCCCGATCCAACTAAAATTCCGGCGGGTAAAGTGGCCGATGCCGCTACGATCCTGAGCCGGCCACAGGTGCCCGTTCTCTGCTACCACCAGATTCGCGACTGGAAAGCCAGCGATTCGAAAAGCGCCCGCGATTACATTATCCCGACACAGGCGTTCACCGATCAGATGCAGATGCTGGCCGATAGCGGGTATCATCCCATCCTGCCCGATCAGTTGTATGCGTACATGACAACGGGCGCTGCGTTGCCGTCGAAACCGGTACTGCTGACATTCGACGATGGCGATCTGGATCAGTACACGACGGCGCTACCGATTCTGGACAAGCACAAGTTCAAGGCATCGTTCTACATCATGACGGTGGCCATCGGTCGGCGCGGCAAGCAGCATTACATGGATAAAGCGCAGATCAAAGACCTGTCTGATCGGGGCCATACCATCGGCGCGCATACCTGGGATCACCAGAACGTAAAGAAACTGACGACACCCGAGCAGTGGAAAACGCAGCTGGACGAGCCACGGGAAAAGCTAGAAGCTATTACGGGTAAGCCGGTTCGGTATTTTGCCTTTCCGTTCGGTCTGTGGAACAAGCAGGCGCTGCCCGAAATTCAGAAGCGCGGTTACGTGGGTGCGTTCACGCTGGCGAGTGGTCGCGACGAACAGTATCCGCTGCTGACGATCCGTCGGATTATCGCCGGCGGACAGTGGAGTGCGAAAACGCTGTACCGCAATATGACAGAGAGTTTCGACGGAAAATAGTCTCCCGAAAACGCCTTATCGTTACCCGCTCCGGTTCAGGCTGACTGCTGTCAGTGCACCGGAGCGGTTTCTTTTTGGTGCAGTATAGGTCTGTCAACGTATAATGATGGGTAGTCATGGACAGGTCTTTGCGTGCCAGTTGATGCAAACCTTGCCGGTCGACAGTGGTTACATAGTGGTATAAACAGGACCACTATGCCCACCCGGATTCGCCTTGCCCTCGACTGGACTCCCAATACCAACCACACCGGTTTTTACGTCGCGCTGGCTAACGGTAACTACGAAAAAGCTGACTTACAGGTCGAGCTTATTTCGCCTGACGCTGACGATTACAAGCTGACACCCGCCCGGCGAGTTGCTGCGGGCGAAGCTGACTTGGCGATTGCGCCCTCCGAAAGTATCATCAGTTTTCAGACGAACAACGTACCGATGCTTGCGGTCGCAGCCGTGTTAGCGCGGGACGCCAGTGCTATTGTGACGTTGAAACAAAGCGGCCTCGACCGACCGAGTCGGCTGGACGGGAAAGTCTATGCATCCTATAATGCTCGGTACGAAGATGAAATCATCCGGCAGTTAATTATCAACGATGGGGGGCGGGGGCAGTTCGTGTCACACAAGCCCGCCCGGCTCGACATCTGGCATGCGCTGTTAACAAACGAAGCCGACGCGACCTGGATTTTTCTGCCCTGGGAAGGTGTTGAAGCCGAACAGCGGGATATTCAGCTGAACCAGTTTCTGCTCGAAGATTACGAAATTCCGTATGGTTACAGTCCTGTGTTAGCTGCGCACAGCGACTGGGCCACCGAAAATGCAGATGCCCTGCGCCGGTTCCTGAGCGCTACCGCCGAGGGCTTCGCGTTTGCCGTTCGTGACCCCGACGAAGCGGCCCGAATCCTGTTCGACACAGCCGCCCACCCGTCATTAACCAGTCTGGATTTTCTGGAAAAAAGTCAGCAGGTGGCATCAGGTTATTACCTCGATGCTGAAGGGCAATGGGGGGTAATGCGCCGTGACATCTGGAATACGTTTGTCAACTGGCTGATTCGTAATCACCTGCTCAATCACCCCGATGGTGATCTAATCCAGCAGTACGATGTGTCGCGCCTGTACACGAATGACTATCTGTAAGGTTCTCGGTTTACGGCATTCAGTTTACGGTGTCAACCGCCCTGTGCTACAAACCGTGAACTAAATACCGTAGACCGAAAACTCGGCTTATCCTCCTATCGTTGCCATGGATTCGGTAACGGTCGAGCGATGGCTCTCGGCTTCGAAACCGTTGGCGGGGCGATGGGCAAAGGCGCGCAGGAAAGCCGCTTCCAGTCCCGTATCGGTTGCACCCGAACGCATCAGTTCGCGCACGTCGAGCACCCCGTCGTCGTACAAACAGGTCTTCAGCGTACCCTGTGCTGTCATACGGATGCGGTTGCAGGTGCCGCAGAAGGTCCGGCTGAACGCAGCGATGATACCGACCGTACCCTGATGCCCCGGAATACGGTAATTCGCCGAGGTTGAATAGCGCGGGTCGGGTATCTTGGTCAGGTTGGGATAGAACGATTGAATTTCCTGGACGATCCGGCGGTGCGTCCAGTGAAGTACCGGATAATGGCTTCCTTCACCGTTGAACGGCATCTCTTCGATGAACCGAACATCGACGGGACGGTCGCGGGTCAGTTCAGTCAGGGGCACAATGTCCTGCGTATTCTGCCCTTCCATGACCACCGCGTTGATCTTGGTCTCGATACCAGCTGCCAGCAAGGCATCGAGCGTGCGGAGTACTGCCGGTAATTCGTCGCGCCGGGTGATCTGCCGAAACCGCTCCCGATCCAGTGTATCAAGGCTTAGATTGACTGACTTAACCCCTAATGCGGCCATGTCGGCCACGTGCGGAGCCGTCAGCACGCCATTCGTCGTAATCGACAAATCGCTAATACCATCCACCGCTGCCAGCCGATGCATGAACGACATCAGTTCGGACCGTACGAAGGGTTCGCCACCGGTGATCCGCACTTTCGATACGCCCAGACGGGCCAGTATCGTGACCAGCCGTTCCATTTCCTCATACGTCAGCAGTTGTTGCTTAGGCATGTAACGGATACCAGCTTCGGGCATGCAGTAGAAGCACCGAAGGTTACAACGATCGGTTACGGCCAGACGCAGGTAGGTAATGGGACGATTGTGGTTATCGAAGATCATAGGCTATCGATGTAACAGCAAAACACGGAATTTGATTACAGGTTTCGATCGCCTGCCATTCGGCCGTAGCCAAAGATCGTGAAGTTAATGGGTGAACGGAAGCATTGCGCTCAACACATGCGTAATTCTACTGACGGGGACAGGTAGCCGAAACGACGCGTAGTTGTTGAAAAATAAGTTGGCTAATAGACGTATTTGATGGGATACTATTATTATTTTTGGAGAATTAGCTAGTCACACGTGAAAAAAACGGTCTCAGTTGGTCTCTGTGTTTTGCTGCTCTGCCATGCACTGGCTTACGTGCTGGTGAGCATCAATACGTGGTACCAGGCTGAGCATGATCTATCGGAACGACTGCGTGTGTACCGGTCGGTCGATAGTATGGTCGAGTTTGATATTCCGCTGGACGATCAGATCGACATTAAGCAGGCGGCCTCAGATGGCTTCACACACCGTGGTCACTATTACAGCGTTGTCAGCCTGAACGTACAGGGCAATACGCTACACATCACTGGACTGGAGACCGAAAGCCGTTCGTTCTGGAAAAGTGATCTGCTGTCATTTCTCAAGGATCACCTGACTAACTCGGCTGACTCAGAACAAAAAACGCACAATTTTCTCAAGTTTCTCCTCAAGGAATACTCGCCGACACCCCGGCAGCTGTTCCAGTTTCTACCGGCGCTACGTGTACCAGCAATACGCATTGCCGACGCGGTATTTGTATTTCCACTCCGGACCTTGCCGGTCCATTCACCCCCTCCTGAGTGCTGAATGATTTTCTGGTTTCTGCACCGTAGCTGATGCCGCCAATATATAGGCATCTGGTTGTGCAGCATCTTCTGCGACAGCGGTTTGCTCAGCTGAACCGTGTTGCTATCATTCATTCAATTCAGCATATCAAGCATGCGTACACATCTAAAAATGATGGTGTGTGCGGCTCTGTTGCTGCCTGCTATATGCCAGGCGCAGATGCCGCACGATGCTATCTACATGAATAAAAATGCGGTCTGCGTGGCGGGTTTATACGGCCACTCGACCTGGAGTCAATACTGGGAAAACTCGCTCAAGCGCGAGAACCTGAACATCGGAACGCACACCACGCAGAGCGTAATGGTGATGCCGGCCATTGGTATTTCGAAACGTGTTAATGTTATTCTGAGCCTGCCCTACGTCTGGACGAGTACCAGCGCCGGTAACCTATTGGGCCAACGCGGTGTACAGGATTTGTCGGCATGGCTCAAAGTGAATGCGTTTCAGCGGGGTGGATTTTCAGTCCATGCGATCGTCGGTGGCTCACTGCCAATGGGCAATTACGTTCCTGATTTTCAGCCGATGTCGATTGGCATGCAATGCCGGACGCTGACCGGTCGTCTGCTGCTGAACTACAAGCACCCGGCTACGGGCTTGTACGTTACTACGCACGGTTCGTACGGCTGGCGTAGTAATATCCGCATTGACCGGGATGCTTATCTGGCCGATGATCGGATATACAACGTTAATCAGGTCAACGTGCCAAACACATACGATGCTGCGTTGCGCGTCGGTGTGTTGCGCCGGAAATGGCAGGCCGAAGCCTTCACGGAGCGGACCGCCTGTCTCTCGGGCGACTACATTCGTCGCAACGACATGCCGTTTCCAACAAATAACGCAAAAGCGACTATCGTTGGCGTCTACGCTAGAGTGCAGCCCCGTAACATCGGAGTCAATGCGCGTGTCGGACAAGTCATCGACGGTGTAAATACTGGTCAAAGCACCAGCTACACCGTTGGCCTATTGTATCTATTCAACTGGAAAAAGCCGTAATGAACAACCGTATATATTCTTTCCTCGGCAACCTGCTCATTCTGACGGGCGTGGTTGTCGGCATGACTGGCTGTAGCAAGACGATCGACGAGTCGCAGCCGGTAGCCTACTTACCCACTAACCTTGACGAAACGGCAGGCAACTGGAAAACCTACGTATTGACCAGCCCGACCGACGTTACGCTGGCGGCTCCCGCTGCCACTAATTCGACTACCTATCAGGCGGAATTGAGTGACCTGAAAACCCAGTCGAAAACGCTGACGACAGAGCAGCAGCAGGCCGTGACCTACTGGGGGGCTGGCGCTGTATACCGCTGGAACGAGATTGCCCGTGAACTATCGGCCCGGTATAACCTGCCCCCCGCGTCGACGGCCGATGGAAAGTACCCCGTCCCCGATGCGGCCAATCCGCTGGCCGATCCCCGCTTTCCTTTCGCAAATCCGCCTTACACGGCGCGAGCCCTGGCCTACCTGAGCGTAGCGCAATATGATGCATTGGTCGCCACCTGGTACTACAAGAAGCAGTACAACCGGGCGGCTCCGTCGACGGTAGACAGCGGTATCAAACCCGCGCTTCCCGTGGCTGCTATGTCATCATACCCATCGGAAGATGCTGTAGTTGCCATGGCGTCATACACGGTGTTGAAAGCGATGTTTCCCGGCGAAGTGCCGTATCTGGACGCGAAACTGGCTGAACACCAGAATAGCCGGCTGTGGGCTGGGATGAACGTAGCGAGTGATGTTAGCGCCGGTACGAGTTTAGGTAGTCAGGTTGCTGCCAAGGTAATGGCCCGCGCCAAAACCGATGGTATGAGTACGTCCAACAATCAGTCGGTAACGGGTGGTATGATCAAAGATGTCCAAACCCGTGGTCTGAGCGAGGTATGGGTGAGTCAGGAATCGCCCGCCCGCCCACCGATGCTGCCGAACTACGGCGTTGTAAAAACCTGGAATTTCGACCAGGCGACGATGGTAAAAATCCGCCCTGATGCACCACCGGCAATTGGTAGCCCGGAGTTTACGAAGGCACTGGATGAGTTGAAAACGATCCAACGGACGCAGACGCGCGAGCAGGCGCGCGTAGCCAACTACTGGGCAGATGGCGTTGGTAGCTACACCCCCCCCGGTCACTGGCACCGCACGGCGGCCAATGCTGCCCACGACGCTCGCTACAGTGAGGTACGGATGGCCCGGACGCTGGCGCTGGTCGGGACGGCGCTGATGGATGCCGCTATCTGCTGCTGGGATACCAAGTATTACTATTACTACCCACGCCCACAACAGTTTGGCCTGAAAACGTCGGTTGGTCTGCCTAACTTCCCGGCTTACACATCCGGACACTCAACGTTCTCGGGCGCTGCCGCCGTTGTCCTGAGCGGTATTTTCCCCGACCAGGCCGACGATTTCATGGCCAAGGCTAACGAAGCATCGGTATCACGCATGTATGGGCTGATTCACTATCGCTTTGACTGTGAGGTCGGTATGGCCTGCGGCAAAAAGATCGGCTCTTTTGCTACGGCCCGTGGTAAAGCCGATGGGTCAGGGCTATAAACCGAGCGTCGAACAGTAGACGTCCGTGCTTGCAGAGCTGTCTGTGGGCGCGGACGTCTGCGTTAGATACGGTCATAAATTGCGTCGATTGCACTGGTGAACATACGGGATCGTGTACCTTTACGTTCCTACACTGTGCCTATGCAACAATTTATCCGACTTAGCCTGATCCTTGTTTGCCTGTCTCTGCCACGATTTGCGTCGGCGCAGGGACTAATGGACGGCTTCATGAAGGGCGACCGAAAAGCCAGTCTGGCCGTTACGTATTCGCAGGAAACGTTCGATACGTATTACCGGGGAACCACCCCTTTCCGCGACCCGAACCTGGGCACAGTAACCACGCAGGCGCTCAATCTGTATGGCGTATACGGATTAGGTTACGACCTCGACCTGATCGTAACGGCCCCCTACATACGTACCGAAGCCAGCGCTGGCTATCAGCCGAAACAGGAGGGTTTTCAGGATGTAACGGCCGCCTTACGCTGGGAAGCCTTCGACTACAAGCTGGGTAAAGCACGGCTGTCGTGGCTGTTTGCGCTGGGATACACGATGCCCATTCAGAACTACGTCAACGACAACATGCTGGCGCTCGGGCAAGGCTCGAAAAATATCGACGGTCGGACCATGCTGCATTTTAAGTCGGGTTCGTTTTTCCTGACCGGTCAGTTTGGCTACATCCGCCGTGGCCCCGTTACGCTCGACCGGATCGTCAATGTCTACGATCCCAGTCAGGTCAATCCGAACAGCGGTATGAAAGTCAATGTACCTGATGTTACCGAAGCGATTATCCGAACCGGTTTCGCGACAAAACGAGTGTACATCGACGTGTGGGGGCAGCAACAAACGCCCTATGCGGTCGGTACGGACATCGGCCCCGGCATACCGTTTCCAACAAACGCCATTGGCTTTCAGCGGGTAGGCGGTACCCTGTTTCTGCGGCTTGTCGGTCGGCTAGGGCTGAATTTCGGCTACAGCACGACGCTCGACGGGCAGAATATCGGTAAATCAACCCGGCTCAGTGGGGGTATTATCATCGGCAACTAAGTGTATCCAACCGGAATCCGGGCATGACTTATACATCAACGGTACGCAACCTGTGCCTTAGCCTGCTGTTAGTGGGCGCTGGACTGACAGGTTGTAAGGAAAATACAATCAGCGAAGGCGTTCTCCCTTATTTTGAACCAGCTACGATCGACCCGGATGGGGGAACCTGGCGAACCGTACTGCTCTCATCGGCCAGCGCGATCAGCGTTCCGGCACCAACGGCAATTACGTCGGATGCGTATCAGACGGAATTGACGTCAGTAAAAAACGGAATCCTAACCTCGACGCCGGATCAGAATACGGCCGTGAACTATTGGGGGCAGGGGGGCGTGGTACGCTGGAATCAGATTGCCCGGCAGCTCGTCGCCAAATACAACACCGCACCGGTGTACAACGACGCGACGGGCCAATACCTGACGGTCGACCCCAGCGCACCGGTGGCCAGTTTACCGTTCGCCACCCGACTGTATGCCTTACTTAGCGCGGCCCAGTACGATGCGCTTGTCGTGGCCTGGCGGGCTAAATACCAGTACAACCGGCCTTCGCTGAATCGGCAAAATATCGTCACTCGTTTGCCGGTCGCCGACGTGCCTTCGTATCCGTCGGAAGGGGCGGCTATCGCCGAAGCGTCAGCCCAGATTCTGACCTACTTCTTCCCGAACGAAGCCACTTACATCAAGGCGAAGGCGACTGAACATAAACAGAGTCAGCTATGGGCGGGTATCAACGTAGCGAGTGATGTGAAAGCGGGGGAAACCCTGGCGGCTGCGGTAGCGGCTGTTGCCCTGAACCGCGCCCGTACCGATCGGTTCACTACCAGCACGGATAGCTGGGCGACGATGAAGGCCAAAGCGCCGTATGACGTTACCTGGCAAAGTCTGGAAATTCCGTCCCGGTTGCCGGTCGTACCCCTGGCGGGCCGCGTCAAAACTTGGTTTGACTCGACAACGGTAGCACAGTTATCCCCAGCCGCCCCACCACTGACTAACACCACCGCGTTTCAGACGGCACTGGCTGAGGTTCGTGCCACCGCCGACAGCCGGACCCGCGACCAATGGGCCACCGCCGATTACTGGAACGACGGGCTGGCGACGTATACCGTGGCAGGTCACTGGAACCTGATTGCCGAGCAACTTATTCAGGAAGATCGGCAGAATGAACTGCGCTCAGCCCGAACCTATGCGCTACTCAACCGGGCGTTGCACGATGTGACAACCACAGGCTGGCAGGCCAAATACACGTATTTCGTACCCCGCCCCGCCCAGCTCGACGCAAAAATTAAAACATCAGTCCTAATGCCGAATACCCCGGCTTATGTCAGCGATCATGCTGCCACGTCCGCAGCGGCCAACACGATACTGACCTACCTGTTCCCGGCTGAAACGACATGGCTGAAGAAACAGAGCGACGACGCTATTATCGCGACACTCTATGCCGGAACGCAATATCGATTTAGTATCGATGCCGGCGTACAGCTTGGTACGGGTGTCGGTACACTGGCTACGAACTGGGGTAAAGCCGACGGCGCGAAGTAACTTGATAAACACAGACGTTGCTTGTCGAGCATAAAATGCTGCTTAATCTTCGTACTATGTTTGTCATCCCGAGCCTGCGACCGGGCCGCCGGCTCGGGATAATAAAATCAACTCTTTCTACCAAACGTACTACAACGGCTTCGGCTTTTTTGCGAACTGGTAGGCTATACCCAGGAATGATTGCAGGACGCCGACTTTGAAGTCTTTACGCGAGTAAGGCGCGATCTCCACCGCTACCCGTAGGTTGGGTACGAAGGGGACGTGTGCCCGCGCGCCAACGTGAAGTGAATAGCCCTCCAGCACATCCCGGTTATCAAGTCCATTCAGGAAATTGGCACGAATGCCGAGGCCCGTGTAATAGTTGATCCGCTCTTTACGGACGACGTTGACCATCGGGCAGAAAGTCGTGCTGAGCGAGCCAAAAACGGTATTGGTCTGCACGCGGGCGTCGACCCAGAACGCGCGATCGGCGTTGCTGCTGACCGAGACGACGTTATTGAATGGATAATAAGCGACCGAAGCCTGTCCGAAAGCCGTCAGGCCAACGCTGAGTAAGAGTAGGGTAAGCGTATGTTTCATACTCGCAAAGCAACAACCTTTTTCGGGTTTAAACACAGAGTGAACAGAGCTTCGCACAGAGAAAACAGAGAGCCATAGCACTGTGTACTCTGTGTAAGTCTCTGTTTTCTCCGTGTTCAAACAACCGTTTTTCGTGGCTGCGTCGTCATGAAATCCTTGAGGTAGAACGGCTCGAACGTAGCCGGATTTTCAACCTGACCAGCCGCAACTAGTGCCGTTGCCAGTTTACCAATCGTGCGCGCCGACGGAACGACGACCTGCTCGGGGAAAATAGCATTCGGCTGTTGCCCCAGTACCGCCTGACACTTGGCTGCCCCATCGCCGAAGAAAACGACTGGTTGGTGGCTTAACTGGTCGGTAAACGAATGCTCGTCGATAATCTCAGCTTTTGTCGGTACCCGCTCTTCACCGGTAGTGTCGTAAAAGGCGCAGTAGACTTCCATCCGCCGGGCATCGATCATAGGACAAAGCAGCATTTCGGCGGGATAAAAGCCACGAATCTGCTCGGCCATGGCAGCCAGCGTATTGACGGCAATCAGCGGTTTGTCGAGTGCAAAACACAAGCCTTTCGCCGTCGACACGCCGATACGCAGGCCTGTATACGAACCCGGCCCCATCGCCACGGCAACGGCGTCGAGCTGATTGAGCGTGAAGCTCGTTTGCCGGACTACATCGTCGATCAGGCTGGTCAGCATCGCCGATGACGTTCGTTCGACAAACAATTCGTAACACCCCAACAGCACGCCATTCTGGTGCAGCGCAACCGAACAGACTGTCGTTGAGGTGTCGATAGAAAGAATAAGCACGGATTATTTCTTTTTCAGAATCGAGTTATACCGATTCATGTCTTTAAACAGCGCGAGTGCCGCTTTCAACTCGGTGTCGTCGGCGAACGAAGCTTCCTTGATCCCTTTCTGTAGGTAATAATGCCCCGCAATCTCTTCGTCGAGCAGCGCGCGAACTTCGTTGCGGAACGTCATCAGATCAGCGTCTTTACTGTGCGACATCTTGGTCTTGAGCGACTTCAACTGATCTTGAATGAGGTCGAAATATTTTTCTTTCTTGGCCGATGCTTCCAGCGTACCCAGATCTTTTTCAACCTGCGTCGTGTAGTCATACTCCTTGTCGGCGACCCACTTCATGAAGTCGGCGTACTCGGCGTCGGTCAGGCGGAATTCGCGGGCGGGTTTGATCGTCGGGTGATCGTGATGATACTTCACGGCATAGTCGAAGATCAGTCCTTTGTTGGTCAGGCTTTGCGCGATCGGGGCAGCCAGCTGATTTTCGGTAACGACATCGGGCAACACACCACCGCCGTCGTACACCGGCCGGCCGGCTTTGGTCTTAAACGCCGTTTGCAGTGAATCGGGAATCTTGCCCACGCTGCCGTCTGGGTTACGGTGGCTATAGTCGATAGCTTGAATACACCGGCCGCTGGGAATGTAGTATTTCGCCGTTGTAATCTTTAGCTTGGTGTTGAACGACAGTTCGCGGGTGGTCTGTACCAGCCCTTTGCCGTACGTCCGTTGCCCGATCAATACACCCCGGTCGTAGTCCTGAATGACACCCGATACGATCTCGGCGGCCGACGCGCTATGACTGTTGGTCAGCACGATGATCGGAATTTCTAGGTCCATCGGCGCATTCATGGCCGTGTAGGTTTTATTCCACTCGGTCACCTTCCCCTTCGTCGTCACCACTTCCGAATCTTTCGGGATAAAGATGTTGCAGATGTCGATGGCCATGTTGAGCAGCCCACCGGGATTTTCGCGTACGTCGAGCACCAGCTTTTTCATGCCCTTACCCTTCAGCTCCTGCACCGCCGTCCGTACTTCCCGCGAGGCCGTAGCCGTGAAGTCCTTCAGGTCGATGTAGCCCACGTCGTCCGACAACATGCCGTAGTAGGGCACATTGGTCATCTTCACGACGTCGCGCATCACGGTCACCTCGACCGGCGCCGTAGCCCCGTATCGCTTTACCGATAGTTTTACCGCTGTATTGTTCTGCCCTTTGATGAGCTTACTGGCATCGGCATCTTTCCGGCTTTTCAGCTCGACACCGTCAATCTTCAGAATTTCGTCGCCGATTTGCAGGCCCGACTTCTCGGCGGGGGTGCCTTCGTAAATCATCAGCACGATGTTCTTGCCCTGCCGCTGCCCGATAACCGCTCCGATGCCGTTGTAGCGACCGGTGGTCATGGTCATGTAATCTTCGATTTCGTCTTCCGCGTAGAAATTGGTGTACGGATCAAGCCCCTTCAGCATCGCATCGATACTGCTTTTCACCATCCGGTTAGGGTTGATCTCGTCGACATAGTACATGTTCAGTTCCTTGAACAAAGTCGCGTAAATGTCGAGGTTGCGGGCGATCTCGAAGAAGCGGTCGTCGTTCTTGAACGAAAACAGGCCAATACCACCCGCTACGAGCCCGGCTGTGGCGAAAAGCGTCAAACGTTTGCTGAGGTGCATAAGGGTTTACAGTTTACAGTAGTCGGTTTACAGTAGTGATCAGGCGGTGGACCGTCACACGGTTGTGGGTATTGGACAGACGGAAAACCGTAAACTGAATACCGAAAACCTACAACTTTCGTAAGGCTAATTTCATACCTTTTTCTATCTCCTCAAACGAAATAATCTGCTTGGCCGTATAAAGCAAGGCGAGGTGGCTGGGTAGGGGGCGCGTGCGGCCCTCGGGGGGAAAGAGTAACTGCTTGTTGAGCCGGTAAGCCTCGCGGACACGCCGACGAATCAGGTTGCGGTCGACGGCCCGTTTGAACTGCCGTTTGGGAACGGTAATGACGATGGCGGGCAGCGCTCCGGCGGCTTCAGGTTCGTTTAGATAAAGGAGTCTAAACGGAAAAAGGTAGAACGTCCCAACGGCCGTACTACCTTTTTTAAAGAGTTCACCCAGAATTTTTTTGCTGCAAAGCCGCTCCGATTTCGTAAAGGTTTGCCGCATATGCATAGGTTGACGTCTGGAGCCCGGCAGGACGCGAAACGACGAACCAGAAACCGGGAATTAAACTTTAAAGCGATCGCCTTTTTTCTCGTCCGATACGGTCAGCTTCCAGCGACCTTTGGCACGACGGCGGGCCAGTACTTGACGGCCGTTGGCGGTTGACATCCGCTCGCGGAAGCCGTGCTTGTTTTTCCGCTTCCGGTTCGATGGTTGGTACGTTCTTTTCATGATCTATCTTGCCTAAAACTCCTGAGTTTCGAAATGAGTCCGCAAAAATAGTAGAACGCTTTGTCTTAACCAAGTGCCGATCGTGAAATTGGTGCCTGTCAGCCAGTGAAATAGCTGGTAAATCCAATTTTCGGTCGTTAAAACGAGCTGTCTGTGCGATTAGTCTGCCTATTTTGGGAAACCCTTTCGCCAATTACGTCAGTTATCGATTTGTATTTGCTTACTGAACGACGATACCCACCATGCATTACCGCCTGTCTGCCGATCCCGAATTGCCGCATTACATTGCTGTCGAAGCCGAGCTGGCGCAGGTGACGCCGGGTTCGGTTATTGAGTTGCAGTTGCCTGCCTGGCGGCCCGGTCGGTATGAGTTACAGCACTTCGCCAAGAATATTCAGCGGTTCACCGTCACGGACGAGACGGGACAACCACTGCCCTTTCGCAAGATTACGAAAGACCGCTGGCGGGTAATTACCAAAACCGGGACAACGGTTATTGCCAAATACAATTTTTATAGCCTGATCCCGACGACCTATCAGCTCAACGCCGGCAGCAGCTTCATCGACGAATCGTTGCTATACGTCAATCCGGTGAACCTTTGTCTTTACGCTGAAGGACACATCAACGATCCTTGTACACTGGACGTGCACATTCCCCGCCACTGGACCGTTGCCTGTGGCCTGACACGTATCGATGACGCAACTGATACAAGTGGCCCGGTTCGCTTACAGGCGGCTGACTTTTACGAACTGGTCGACTGTCCGCTGCTGGCTGCACCCAGTCTACAGCATATTCAGTACGACATCCAGCAAACGCAGTTTCACGTCTGGATTCAGGGCGGCTGGCGAACCGACGGGACCACCGCTTTCGATGCTGATCGCATCGTGGACGACTTCACACGTTTTTCGGCCCAGCAGATTGCCCTATACGGCGAATTCCCGGAGGGCGACTATCATTTCCTGACGCTGGTGCTACCGGTGGCTTACTACCACGGTGTCGAACACCGCAATTCAACGGTACTAGTGCTGGGGCCCGCCGATGAAGGGGCCGGTTTATATAACGATTTGTTGGGTGTAGCATCGCACGAATTATTTCATGCCTGGAACATTATCCGAATCCGCCCGACTGAACTGCTGCCGTACGACTTTACCCGCGAAAATTACTTCGATACCTGCTTTGTTGCCGAGGGCGTGACGACCTACTATGGCGACCTGATGCTGCGCCGGTCGGGTGTGTTTGACGATGACGCGTATTTGAAGGAGTTGCAGGTTATCGTCAAACGGCACTTCGAAAATAATGGCCGGGCGTTTCAGTCGCTGACCGAGTCGTCATGGGATTTGTGGCTTGACGGCTACGAGAAAGGCGTTCCTGACCGGAAAGTGTCGGTTTATCACAAAGGAGCGATTGCCGCCCTCATCCTGGACTTGCGCATTCGCCGGTTGACCAATCATGCCCAATCGCTCGATGATGTAATGCGACAGATGTGGATACGTTTTGGTAAACCGTTCATTGGTTATACGCTTGATGATTACCGGACGGTAGCCGAATCGGTAGCAGATGAACGACTGACGGACTATTTCAACCTGTGTATTTTCGGGAACAGTGCCCTGGAAGAACCCCTGAATGAGCTACTCGCCTGGGTTGGGCTGCAAGTGGTCTGGGAAGCGCCGACCGCCGACTTGCCCGGTGGTATTCATCTGATCGATACGGGCGATGTAGCAGGGCGAGCTGAACGCGCCCGCTGGTTTGGAGCCGCACTCACTGCCGAGAACCAGCTGCTCGACACCGACATAGCGAAAGCGTAACCGTAGGGCCGATCAGCGGTAGCGAATTATTCGGATAGGTGGATTAATGACAGAAAAAATACACATTGCGTCGCTACTTTTCTGTCTCGACTACCGCTATGAACCCGTCAAGTAAAGAACTGCCGTTTGACGAATACGTCCGGCACGATGCAACCGCATTAGCTGAACTGGTACGAAATGGCGACGTTAGCCCGGCCGAGTTGCTGGCAACGGCCATTGCGCGGGCGGAGGCTGTGAATCCCACGCTAAACGCGATCGTAACGCCATTGTACGAGAAAGGGCGTACCGTCATTGAGCAACTGCCAGCAAATGCGCCGTTTCGGGGCGTTCCTTTTCTGCTGAAAGATCTGGAGCTAGGCTGGGCCGGAACAGCCCTGAAGTCAGGGAGCCGGGCCTATCGTGACTATGTATCGTCGACAGATAGCGATACCGTTCGGCGATTTCTAAACGCTGGTCTCGTTCCGTTTGGCAAGACGAATACGCCTGAGTTTGGCCTGACACCCTATACAGAATCAACCTTGTACGGTCCGGCGCATAACCCGTGGAATCCAGCGTACTCCCCCGGAGGGTCGAGTGGTGGTTCGGCCGTAGCCGTGGCGGCTGGTATTGTTCCGGCGGCAACCGCTTCCGACGGGGGCGGGTCGATCCGTATTCCGGCATCGTGTTGCGGGCTGTTTGGCCTGAAACCGTCGCGGGGGCGCGTGTCGCTGGGGCCGAATTATGGCGAACTCTGGAACGGGGCCGTTATCGGTCATGTACTCACCCGGTCGGTGCGCGACAGTGCGGGACTACTCGATGCTATCGCTGGCCATTCTCCCGGTGACCCGTATCTGATTGCGCCACCGAACCGACCATACGCCGAAGAAGTAGGGCGGGAGCCGGGTAAGCTACGCATTGCGTTCTCGACACAGCACCTCATGCCCTCGCAGACGACCGATCCCGAATGCGTTGCGGCCGTTCGCGAAACCGTAACGCTGCTGGAGAAACTGGGCCATATGGTCGATGAAGTACCGTTGCCCTACGAGAAGACAATCGTCACAGAAGCGTTCTTCGTAAACGTCTTGAGCGAGACGGCGGCTACCCTGCGCGAAATCAGTCAGTACCTTGGTCGCCCTGTTCAGCGAGACGACGTAGAATTGAATACGTGGGCGCTGGGTCGACTGGCGGAAGGCTTTACAGCCGCCGACGTTGCTTACCAGAAACGACGCTGGAACAGCCTGAACCGGGCTATGGGGCAATTCCACGAAACCTACGACCTCTTTCTAACGCCTACCTTACCCCGGCCACCAATCAAAATCGGTACCTTTCAAAACTCAGCGTCGGAAGCGCGGACGATGAAGCTGGTCGACGCTATGCGGGGGCTTAAATACCTGAAAGGAACGAAACTGATCGCCGAACTGGCTGAAAAGTCGCTGGGCTATATTTCGTATACCGTCATTGCCAATATGACCGGCCAGCCATCCATGTCGGTACCGCTGCATTGGTCAGCCGAGGGCTTGCCGATTGGTGTTATGTTCTCGGGGCGTATGGGCGACGAAGCTACTCTGTTTCAACTTGCTGGTCAGCTTGAGCAGGAGCGGCCGTGGTTTAACAGACGACCGGCATAAAAAAAGAGACAGCTTTAAGGCTGTCTCATCTGACTTAGTTGGCTGATTCTTTCGCGGAGGTTACTTTCGGTTCTTTCACCGACCGATCATAGCGTTTGGGCGCGTAAAGAAATCCGAATGCTTCCGCACCCTCTTTGGTGTGCACCTTATGGTGTATGTAGTGTGCCCGCATGATACGCTGCATATAGCGTCCGCTGGTGTCGAACTTCATCTTGACACGACGGTGTACGATTACGTCATGGAACAGGAAATAGAAGATTCCGTATAGTGTCACGCCGGCACCGATCCAGGCCAGAAAGCCCAGTTCAGGAATCTCAACACCGGCCAGAATCAGCCCGATGGCAACGACACTGAACACAACGGCGAAGAGGTCGTTTATTTCAAAAAAACCTTTATGATGGTTATGGTGGTCGCGGTGCCAGCTCCACAAAACGCCGTGCATGATGTATTTGTGCGTAAACCAAGCCACCCCTTCCATAAACAGAAAAGTACCTATTACCAGAGCAATGTTTACCAGCATTTTCGTGTTTTCTGAGTAAGACAAACAACTGCGAACCAGTCTGCGTAAAGGCTTGAGCGATGGGTTTTATCCCCCAGAAAGTCTTGCCCAACTCGCCGACTACTCCCGATACTAACGGAATGTTTCTGCGAAAAGTTGGCCGTCTGTCGGTTACTTTTCAGCGCAAAATAGAGATTGGGAGCTAACACTTGCAAGTCATTGGAGAATCCGTATCTTTATCACCAGTCAGTACTCAACCAGATGAACACATCGGTTATGGACTATCAGGCACTCAAGAACCTGGTTAAGCGGGGCGAGGGTAGTAGTTTAGAGTTCAAACTGAAAACAAATCATCCCGAAAAGATTATCCGGGGTATTGTCGCTTTCGCCAACACCAACGGTGGTATTATGCTGATTGGCGTGGCCGACGACAAGACCATTCGCGGTCTGAAATACGCCGATGAAGACGAGTACCTGCTTGTCCGGGCCATCAACAAATACTGCTTTCCCCGCATCTCATATACCATTGATCGTGTGCAGCTCTACGACGAGCGCGAGGTGCTGGTAATCCGGGTACCACCAAGCCCGACCCGCCCGCATTACATCATTCCCGACCCGGTCAACGATCCCGACAACAAAAAAGCTTATGTCCGCGTCGCCGATAAATCGGTGCAGGCTAGCCGGGAAGTGCGGGAAATCCTGAAGGGGCAGCAGGCCGAACGCTCGATCCGGTTTACGTACGGCGACAAGGAACACAAGCTAATGCAGCACCTAGGCGAACATAGCAGTATCACGGTCGATCTGTTCGCGTCGATTGCGGGCATATCCCGGAAGATCGCGTCGCGCACGCTGGTGCTGCTCGTGTTGGCCCACGTGCTGGAGATTCACCCCAGCGATGTCATGGACCAGTACACAACGAGGGCAGTTAGTTGATGAAATAGACAATAATCCAACAGTGTCAGGTTTTTGTCATTCCGACGACAGGAGGAATCTTCAGTAGGCAATAAGTATTTCCTATTCCCGAAGATTCCTCCTGTCGTCGGAATGACAAAAAAATATCCCGGCTGTCCGAAACTACAAGCTATTCAGTAATGCCATGATCTGTTCGTGAACGTACGCGAGTTGCTCGTCGGTCGTGCAGTAGGGTGGCATCAGGTACAGCACATTGCCCAATGGTCGCATCAATACACCCCGGTCGAGCAGGAACTGGTACGCATGATCGCGGATATGGTTGAAGTACGACGTTTGTTCGCCTACGTTCAGGTCGAACGCCAGTAACGTGCCCCGCTGCCGAATCGAACTAACGCGCGGATGTCCCGCAATCGTTTCTGCAAACCGGCTGTGGTTGGCGCTGATACGCTGAATCGCCTGCTGTGTTTCGTCGGCTAGTAGCAGATCCATGCTGGCAAGCGCAACGGAACAGGCGAGGGGGTTGGCCGTAAAGGAATGACCATGAAACAAGGTCTTCATCCGGTCGTCGGACAGAAACGCGTCGTAGATTGCCTGCGTGCAGGTGGTTACCCCCAGCGCCATCGTACCCCCCGTCAATCCTTTCGACAAACACATCAGGTCGGCCTTTTCGGTCAGGTAGTGCGACGCAAACAGTTTGCCCGTCCGGCCGAAACCGGTCATGACCTCATCGGCAATCAGCAGGATACCCTGCTCTCTCGCCAGCCGGAACAGCTCGTCGAGGAGGGCCGGTTCGTACATAATCATGCCGCCCGATCCCTGCACCAGCGGTTCGACAATAAAAGCCGCGACATCGCTGGTGAATAGCTGTCGGGCAAGGGCTAGCGTTTCTTCTTCCTGTCCGGCAACGGGTGTCGGTAGGTAATCGACGTCGAACAGGAAGGGCGCGAAGGGAGCTGAAAAGGCGCTACGTCCACCGACGGCCATTGCTCCAAACGTATCGCCATGGTACGCATCGGTCAACGCGATCACTTTTCGGCGCGGCTGATTTCTGTTGTACCAGTACTGAAACGCCATCTTAAGCGCAACCTCCACTGCCGTCGAGCCATTATCGGAATAGAAAACCTTGGCCTGCTTGTCGGGCAGGATGGTCAACAGTCGCTCAGCTAGTTCGACGGCGGGCTGGTGCGTGAAGCCGGCAAAAATGACGTGTTCGAGCGTATGCGCCTGTTCCGCCAGCCGCCGGGCAATCGCCGGGTGCGCATGACCGTGCAGGTTGACCCACCACGACGAAATCATATCCAGATAGGTCGTGCCATCGGCGGCATGTAGTACCGAACCGTCACCCCGGACAATGGGAATCGGCAGCGGAGCCGTCTGCATCTGCGTAAACGGATGCCAGACAACGGTATGGTCGCGTTCAGGCAACGACTCAGGCAAACTGACGGGCGTAGTGGGTAATGACATGGGGAGTAAGCTGCGCTTCCTGCCCGATGCGGCCCAGACAAGGAAGCTGTGTATAATTCAGGATGAAGGATTCGGTTGCCGGTACGGTCGGCCCGTTGAAAATCAGACCCACCAGCGGAATCGACCGGCTCTGACAGGCAGCTACCGACAGCAGCGTGTGGTTGATACTGCCGAGGTAGTTGCGCGATACCAGTACCACGGGTAGACCAAGCTGAACGACCAAGTCAATATTAAGCGACTGATCGTTCAGGGGAACCATCAGGCCACCGGCCAGTTCCACGACCAGCGCATTGTCGGTTTTCGGTAACTGGAAAGCGTCGAGCTGAATCGTGACACCATCGGCAGCCGCAGCCGCGTGGGGCGACATGGGCTGGTTGAGTCGGTACGCTTCGGTATGAAAGCGGGAATGGGGGTTACTAACCAGTCGGCGAACCGTATCGGTATCTGAATCGTCGAGGCCACCCGCCTGCACGGGTTTCCAGTAGTCGGCCTGCAAGGCCTCGGTTAGCGTCGCCGATACAATCGTTTTGCCGATTTCGGTACCGATGCCAGCTACAATAAGTTGATGAGGTAAAGGCATAAAAAAATTAATGAGGTAGGGCGGTTTGTAGAACCATCCGTAACCGATCGAGTTCGTCGGTCGTGTTGAATGCATGCAGACAGATACGAATCCGTTCCTGCCCAATCGGTACGGTCGGGCTGAGGATGGCGCGCAAATCAAGGCCAGCCTGCTGTCCTGCTAGAGCAACCCGACGTGCTTCGTCGTTTCCGCTGACGAGCAGACACTGAATGGGTGATTGACTATCGGTCCAGCGAGTGGCAGGTAACTGCGCTACTACCTGGGTCTGAAAATAGTGTAGCCGGTCAGCTAGGTGGTGCCGGATGTCGCTATCACGTTGAACTAGTCGATGCGCTTCCCGGATGGCCAGCAA
Organism: Spirosoma oryzae; assembly: GCF_003002825.1. Taxonomy (GTDB): domain Bacteria; phylum Bacteroidota; class Bacteroidia; order Cytophagales; family Spirosomataceae; genus Spirosoma; species Spirosoma oryzae. Next base: position 71,523 of record NZ_PVTE01000006.1, read on the forward strand.
GCTATGGGGGGGCAAGGCCGTGGTATAGATAAAGGAACGGGCAAAATTGATCAGGTAGTCGCGCAGCAAGGCCGACCCGATAACGGCTGCTCCGTGTACACCCATTCCTTTACCAAATGTATGTATACGCGCCAGTACCCGGTCCTGCAAACCCAGTGCGACGACGCGTCCTTCACCATTCGGGCCGTATACGCCCGATGCATGTGCTTCATCGACGAGCAATGCTGCACCATATCGATCGCATAAAGCGCACAGTTCGGGTAACGGAGCGAAGTCTCCGTCCATCGAATAGACTGATTCAACCGCGACAAACACCTGTCCCGTTGCTCTTTGCAGCTGTTGTTCCAGATCCGACAAGTCGTTGTGCCGGAATCGATGGCGCGCAGCGTAACTCAGCCGAGCCCCGTCGATCATGCTGGCATGAATCAACTCGTCGGTTAGTAGCGTATCGCCTTTCTGGGGCAGGCAGGCCAATAGCCCGACGTTCGCATCGTAACCGGAGTTAAAAATCAGCGCTCGTTCTGATCGGTAAAAATCAGCGAGTTCGACCTCGACACGGTCCGCCAGTTCGGTCTGCCCTGCCAATAGTCGAGAGCCGGTAGCTCCATTAAATAAGGAGTCTTGATCGACCGCCTGTTGAATGGCCGATCGTAGGGTCGACGAGCGAGCTAAACCAAGGTAATCGTTGGAGCTTAAATCGACAAATGATCCATTAACGCGTAACGATCGAAGCGACCCGTCCTGCTGCCGAGTGGCCAGTCGGTGGGCTATCGCCTGTAAAACTGGTTGTGTCGTTTCAATCATGGCGCAAAAATACACTGCTTCCGATTGATTACGGAGTCAACTGTTTACAGGCTAAATGTGTATAAACCCCAACTTATCCACATAGCAATTGTGGATAAGTTGGGGTTTATGGTATGAACTCGGTGTATTCTTATTGAGCGGACGCGAAAGAGACAAAACAAATTTGGCGAATACTCAGTTGCGCGCAATCGACAGCACAATCTTGCCAAACTGTTTTCCTGACTCCATCCGACGCAGAGCCTGTTCGGTTTCTACCAGTGGCAGTACCGTGTCGACAATCGGCGTGATGCGATGCTTGTTGACGAAGGTAAGCATATCCGTAAACTCCTGCTCAGTTCCCATTGTCGTTCCCAGGATGTCGAGTTGTTTGAAGAACACCTTAGGCGGGGCGATGTCCGTGATGTTTCCGGTTGTGCCGCCATAAAAAACAATACGCCCGCCACTAGCTGCCGCATCGATCAACTTGGCGAAGCCCGGTCCGCCTGCGCTGTCGATGATGACGTCGAAATAACCCGTTCGGCCACCGCCCGTTTGTGTCATCAATTGCTTGAGCCAGTCCGCCTGTTTGTAATTAACGCCCCCCTTTGCGCCAAGCTCGATGGCCCGCTGAATTTTTTCGTCCGAGCCGGACGTGACCCATACCTCCGCGCCGATAGCCACGGCAAATTGTAGGGCCGACAAAGCTGCTCCACCACCAATGCCGGTGATGAGAACCCGTTCGGTCGATTGATCCTGGTTCAGACGTCCCCGGGTAACGAGCGCACGCCAGGCCGTTAGGCTCGTGAGTGGAATGGCTGCTGCCTGTTCAAACGACAGATGCGCCGGCTTGGGATGGACGTAGCGAGCAGGAACGGTAACGTACTCAGCAAAGGTACCCGCGTCTGGCATGCCCAGAATGCGAAAGTCGGGTCCGTAGAAGCGTGGATTTTTACCCCAGTACAGCCCTGGATTGATGATAACATCCTGACCAACCTGTAAATCACGTACAGCCGAACCCAGACCGCTGATCGAACCTGACCCGTCGGACCCCAGAATAGCCGGTAGTTTCATACCGGGATATAAACCCTGTTGCACAAATACGTCGCGGTGATTCAGCGCAGCGGCTCGCAGGCGAATCTGTACCTCATCGGGGCCGGGGGTAGGGGTGGGGACGTCGACGAGTTGCACCGGCTGGTGCGTTTCACTCAGTTGAATGGCTTTCATACGGTATCTTTGCCGCTGTAGCAGACAACCGGCTTAATAAGGTTGCTGCACTGCCCGCAACGGGTAAACTCATTTTGTACCGATCCGTTCGCCATGATTCGCTTTTTCAACGAAGACATCGATTATAAACTTCCGCACAAACAGAAAACCCGGCAGTGGCTTACCGAACAGGCCAAGCAGGAAGGATACCGAATTGGTGAACTGAATTACATTTTTTGCTCCGACGAATATGTGTTGCAGGTCAACCGCGATTACTTGCAGCATGATTACTATACGGACATTATCACGTTCGACCAGCGCGAAGAAGATGACAAGCTGGAAGGCGATATTTTCATAAGTGTCGAGCGCGTGGCCGATAACGCCAAGCAGTTGAATATAACGCCCGAACTGGAAATGCGCCGGGTACTGGCTCATGGCCTGTTGCACCTCTGTGGTTACGGCGATAAGTTAGACGAGGAGGCTACGGCTATGCGGCAACATGAAGAAAATTGGATGGCCGTTTTTCCGGCATAACAACGGCTTGCCTTTGTACCATAGCTGATCTTGAGAAGGGGTAGGGTAGATTTATTTTTCCTCACAAATTTGTTATTGCAAATTTTTTGTTTCTATCAGAGAATCACTACTTTTGCAGTCCCAAACTCGGAACCCGAGTGAATGACATACGATAGGTGAAGGTCCGCTACCGTGTAAGCGACTCAGCAGAAACCACACCTGACTTTTCAGCAGCTGAGCCCGCGCAGGCGGACACTCGCTGTGATATTGAAGGTCAGGTGCAGCGCGCCCGGCCTTTTTTTATGTTGTTTTCGGGCCTGACTGCTAGATAGATATAGGATTCGTCCGGTATAATGTCTACTTTTGCGGCCCAATTCGGAAGGTCCGATGCGGAAATTAGTACCATTTTTCACCTGCTTACTTTAAACAAACACAAATGTCTGGTTTAATTGGCAAGAAAATCGGGATGACCAGCGTGTACAATGCGGACGGGCAGGCTCTGGCATGTACAGTGATTGAAACGGGTCCCTGTGTCGTTACCCAAGTCCGTAGCGTCGAGAAAGACGGCTACACGGCTGTGCAACTGGGTTTCGGCGAGAAAAAAGAAAAGCACACCAACAAGCCGGAGCTGGGCCACTTCAAGAAAGCGGGTACCACGCCTAAGCGCAAACTCGTTGAGTTCAAGGAATTCGACAAAGAGTTTACGCTTGGCGACACGCTGACGGCCGCTGACGTATTCGGCGAAGGCGACTTCGTTGACGTAGTCGGAACGGCGAAAGGTCGTGGCTTCCAAGGCGTTGTGAAACGTCATGGTTTCGGTGGTGTAGGCGGTCAGACGCACGGTCAGCATAACCGGGGTCGTCACCCAGGTTCGATCGGTGCCTGTTCGTTCCCCTCGCGCGTCTTCAAAGGGCTGCGTATGGCCGGCCGTATGGGCGGTAACCGCGTGAAAGTGCAAAACCTGCGCATTCTGCGTGTCATGTCTGAGCAAAACCTGCTCGTTGTTAGTGGTTCGATTCCAGGAGCCAAAAATTCATACGTTATCATCGAGAAATAGGCTATGGACGTAATCGTATATAACAGCAAGGGCGTCGACACAGGCAAGAAAGTCACGCTGCCCGAAGATGTATTCGGCATCGAGCCGAATCAGCACGCGATCTACCTCGACGTGAAACAATACCTGGCCAATCAGCGTCAGGGTACACACAAAGCGAAAGAGCGCGCTGAAAACGCCCACTCGACCCGCAAACTGAAGAAGCAAAAAGGTACGGGTGGTGCACGGGCCGGTAGCGCCAAGTCACCTGTATTCGTTGGTGGTGGTACGATCTTCGGTCCCCGTCCCCGCGATTATAGCTTCAAACTGAACAAGAAAGTGAAGTCGCTGGCGCGTAAGTCAGCTTTGGCTGCAAAAGCACAGGCTTCTAAAATTTCGGTCATCGATTCAATCGCGCTGGAAGCGCCCCGTACGAAAGATTACGTTCAGTTCCTGAACGATATGCAACTGACGGGCCGTAAAACGCTGCTCATCCTGCCTGACCTCGACGCGAACGTCGTTCTGTCGAGCCGGAACGTAGAGAAAGCAAAGGTGACCACAGCTGCGCAGGTTAATACCTACGACCTGATGAACGCCGATCAACTCCTGATCAGCGAAGCCGCGCTGTCGACCATTCAAACGCTGTTCAACCAGTAGTCTCGACCAAAGAACATGAACGTACTGAAACGCCCAATCGTCACGGAGAAGATGACGGACCTGAACAAGCAGGGAAAGTATGCTTTTGAGGTCGATAAGAAAGCCAACAAAATCGAGATCGGTAAAGCGATCGAGAAGATGTACAGCGTGAACGTGACGTCGGTAAACACGATGCGGGTATATGGTAAAAACCGCAGCAAGAATATCAACGGCCGCGTTGTAACGGGTAAGACCCCAACCACCAAGAAAGCAATCGTTACGGTGGCAGAAGGCGAAGTAATCGACATTTACGCTGATCTGTAAACCGGGCATTGCCCTACCATTAAAACAGTCATGGGAGTTAAAAAACTAAGACCAATAACGCCGAGTACACGTTTTCGCGTGGCACCCGACTTTGCGGAAATAACCACCTCCAAGCCGGAAAAAAGCCTGCTGGAGCCCCTGAAGAGAACCGGCGGCCGTAACAACGAAGGCCACCGCACTATGCGCTACATTGGTGGAGGTCATAAGCGGCACTACCGTATCATTGATTTCAAGCGCGACAAAGTCGGCCAACCAGCCGAAGTTTTGACTGTAGAATACGATCCCAACCGTTCGGCCCGCATCTCGCTGGTGCAGTATCCAGACGGTGAGAAGCGGTACATCATCGCACCACAGGGTATCACCGTTGGTCAGAAAATACAGTCGGGCGAAGGCTCGACGCCAGACGTTGGAAACGCCATGCCACTGAGCGCTATGCCGGTTGGTACGATCGTTCACAACATCGAGCTGACCCCTGGTAAAGGTGGTGCAATGGCTCGGTCGGCTGGTACGTACGCGCAGCTGGTTGGTCGTGAAGACAAGTACGCTATCCTGCGTATGCCGTCGGGCGAAACCCGCCGGGTACTGAGCGCCTGCATGGCTACGGTTGGTTCGGTTTCGAACCCCGATCACATGAACGTTGTCGTTGGTAAGGCTGGTCGTAATCGTTGGCTGGGTCGTCGTCCACGCGTCCGCGCCGTGGTAATGAACCCTGTCGATCACCCGATGGGTGGTGGTGAAGGCCGGGCTTCGGGTGGTCACCCCCGGTCACGGAATGGTCAGTTCGCTAAAGGTCAGAAGACCCGTAAGAAGAACAAGGCTTCTGAAAGCATGATTATTAGCCGACGCAAAAAATAAAATGGTTAAAAGTTTAGCGGTTAAAGTTTGATGTTCACCGCAACAACCTTAGCCCTTAAACTTTGAACCTTGAACCAACAACAATGGCACGTTCACTCAAAAAAGGCCCATATATCGACTTTCGTCTGGACAACAAAGTACAGACGCAGAATGAGTCGGGCCGCAAATCGGTTATCAAAACCTGGTCGCGTCGGTCGATGATTTCGCCAGATTTCGTAGGCCACACGTTCGCTGTTCACAACGGGAATAAATTCATTCCTGTCTATGTAACGGAGAACATGGTTGGTCACAAACTGGGCGAATTTTCTCCCACGCGCAACTTCCGGGGGCACACCGCCAAGAAAGACAAGGGCAAACGATAAACTGAAGTTGTATAGTTGTCGAGTTCAAAAGTTATAAAGTGATGCTGACGCAACCGATAAACTTTACAACACAACAACTATAAGACTTTACAACTCACAATTCCAAATGGAAGCAGTAGCAAAACTTAAAGATGTGCCCACGTCGCCCCGTAAGATGCGGTTGATCGCTGACCTCATTCGTGGTCAGCGCGTAAGCCGGGCGCTGGGTATTCTGAAATTTCAGCCGCAGGCTGGCGCAGCCACCCTACAAAAGGTGTTGCTGTCGGCTGTAGCTAACTGGCAGCAGAAAAACGCTGATGAGCGGATTGAAGATGCTGACCTGTACGTAAAAACGATCTTCGTTGATGGTGGCCCGATGCTGAAGCGTCTGCGTCCCGCTCCACAAGGTCGTGGTCACCGGATTCGGAAGCGGTCGAACCACATCACGATTGTTATCGACAGCGCTGTACAAGCCGCCATCGAACCCGCTGAAGCAACTACCTCAGAAAACGAACAATAAGAGAAATGGGACAAAAAATTAATCCAGTTGGCCTGCGACTTGGTATTGTTCGGGGCTGGGAGTCGAGCTGGTACGGCGGTAAAGAGTTCTCGGACAAACTCGTTGAAGACGAGAAAATCCGTAAGTACATCGCAGCCCGTATCCCGAAAGGCGCTATCGCCCGCGTCGTTATCGAACGGACGCTGAAGCGTGTAACCCTGACCATTCACACAGCCCGTCCGGGTATCGTGATTGGTAAAGGGGGTGGTGAGGTCGACAAGATCAAGGAAGAGCTGAAAAAGATCACGGGCAAAGATGTCCAGATCAATATCTTCGAGATCAAGCGTCCTGAAATCGATGCCAAACTGGTTGGTGAAGCAATTGCTCAGCAGCTACAGGCTCGTATTTCGTTCCGTCGCGCCATGAAGCAGGCTATTCAGTCGGCAATGCGCGTTGGTGCTCAGGGTATCAAAGTAAAAGTATCGGGTCGTCTGGGTGGTGCTGAAATTGCCCGTTCGGAGCAGTATAAAGAGGGCCGTGTCCCCCTACATACGCTGCGTGCCGACATCGATTACGCGATCTCGGAAGCCCAAACGGTTTACGGTAAAATCGGCATCAAGGTGTGGATTTTCAAAGGTGAAGTATACGGCAAGCGTGATCTGTCTCCTGCTGCTATGATGAGTCAGGCACAAGCCAACGAACGTTCGGCTGGTCCGGCTGATCGTGGCGACCGTCGTGGCCCACGCGGTGATCGTGACGGAAACGATCGTGGTGGTCGTGGCCGTGGTGATCGCAATGATCGCGGTGGTAACAACCGTGGTGGTGGTGGTCAGGGTGGCAACCGTGGCGGTGGTCAGGGCGGCAACCGTGGCGGTGGACAGAGACGATAAACGAGTTTACAGTTTTCAGTTTTCGCACTGAACTTAGTGCTAGTCGAAAACCGTTAACTGTAAACTGTAAACCTTTCTATAGAAATGTTACAGCCAAAAAGAACTAAATTCCGTAAGATGCATAAAGGCCGGATTCCCGGTATTGCATCGCGCGGTCATGAGATAGCCTTCGGTACCTTCGGTATTAAGTCGCTGGAGCCCGGCCGTATCACCGCCCGTCAGATTGAAGCCGCCCGTATTTCGGTAACGCGTGCTATGAAGCGGGAAGGTCAGGTTTGGATTCGGATTTTCCCCGATAAGCCAATCACCAAGAAGCCGGCTGAAGTACGGATGGGTAAAGGTAAAGGTGCTCCCGAATATTGGGTGGCCGTCGTGAAACCCGGCACGATCATGTTTGAAGCAACGGGTGTTGATCTGGCAACTGGAATGGAAGCGCTGCGCCTTGCGGCTCAGAAGCTGCCGGTACGGACCAAGTTTGTAGTCCGTCGCGATTACCAGGAGCAGGGTCAGGAATAGTAGCCTAAAGCGACAAACAAAATGAAAAAAGAAGATTTGAAAGGATTGACGGTTGAGCAACTGCGCACGGAGCTTAGTGCTGAGCAGAATCAACTGCTGAAACTGAAGTTCGCGCACGCTGTATCGCCCATCGAGAACCCGATGCGTATCCGTGAAAGCCGGAAGCGCGTAGCTCGTTTGAACACGGAACTGACCGCTAAATCCTAAGTAAACCGATTATGGAAGAGCAACAAGCAGCCACTCCGCAGACAGAAGAGCAAACGCCGGTAGCCGTCGCCCAGCCTCAGGCTGAAACCGCAGCTACGTCGGAGCGTAATAACCGCAAAGAGCGCATCGGCCGGGTAACCAGCAACAAGATGCAGAAAACGATCACCGTTGCTATCGAGCGCAAGGTGAAGCATCCCCTGTACGGTAAGTTTCAGAACAAGACGAAGAAACTCACCGCGCACGATGAAAACAACGAATGTGGTATCGGCGACACCGTTCGCATCATGGAAACCCGTCCGTTGAGCAAAAACAAGCGTTGGCGTTTAGTCGAAATCATCGAAAAAGCGAAGTAAGCCATGGTACAGCAAGAATCAAGATTAGGAGTTGCCGATAACAGTGGCGCGAAAGAGGTGCTGGTTATCCGCGTCCTGGGCGGTACCGGCAAACGCTACGCATCGGTCGGTGATAAGATCGTTGTGACGGTGAAGCAGGCGCTATCGTCCAGCAATATGAAGAAGGGTACGGTATCGAAAGCCGTAGTCGTTCGCACGAAGAAGGAAGTACGCCGGAAAGACGGATCGTACATCCGCTTTGAAGACAACGCTGCCGTTCTGCTCAACAACAACGATGAGCCACGGGGAACCCGGATTTTCGGACCCGTAGCCCGTGAGTTGCGCGAGAAGCAGTTTATGAAAATTGTATCGTTAGCCCCTGAGGTACTGTAAGCGATGGAAAAGAAAATAACGCTTCCAAAACATAAATTCCACATCCAGGCAGGCGACACCGTCGTCGTCATCGGTGGAAACTCAAAAGGGTTGCGCGGTGTCGTGAAAGAAGTGATCGTGGAGAAAGATCGCGCTCGTGTCGAAGGCGTCGCCATGATTACGAAACACTTGAAGCCAACGGCTTCAAATCCGCAGGGAAATCTGGTAAAAACAGAAGGTTCAGTCCACATCAGCAATCTGATGCTGGTCGATCCTGCTACCGGCGAACCCACCCGCACTGGTCGTAAAGTAAACGAAAAGGGTAAACTACAGCGCTTCTCCAAGAAGACGGGCAACTTTATCCCGGATTCGTACCGCAAACAATAAAAGGTCTATAGAAATGGCAACGCCAAGACTGAAAGAAAAATATTTGAACGAGGTTGTTCCTCAGTTGAAAGACAAATTCCAGTACAAGTCGGTCATGCAAGTGCCCCGCCTGAGCAAGATTGTCATCAACAAAGGTATCGGAGCTGCTGTAGCTGACAAGAAACTGGTTGACGTAGGTGTTGAAGAGCTGACGACCATCACGGGTCAGAAAGCCGTTCCGACGCTGTCGAAGAAAGCCGTTTCGAACTTTAAACTGCGGGAGAAAATGCCGATCGGTGCAAAGGTGACGTTGCGTGGCGAGCGGATGTTCGAGTTCCTCGATCGTCTGACGACTGTAGCACTTCCCCGCGTTCGTGACTTCAAAGGCATTAGCGACAAAGGATTCGATGGTCGTGGTAACTATACCTTCGGCGTACAGGAGCAGATCATCTTCCCCGAAATCAGTATCGACAAAGTAGCCCGTATTTCAGGTATGGATATCACGTTTGTGACGACGGCCAACACGGATAACGAAAGCTACGAATTGTTGAAAGCAATGGGTATGCCGTTCGCAAAATCTGGCGGCAAACAATAAGATACCGACATGGCAAAAGAATCAATCAAAGCGCGGGAGCGGAAACGTGAAGCACTGGTAGCCAAATACGCTACAAAGCGGGCTGCCCTGAAGGCTGCCGGTGATTACATCGGTTTGGACAAACTGCCCAAAAACGCATCGCCAGTTCGGCTGCACAACCGTTGCAAACTGACGGGCCGCCCACGGGGATACATGCGGAAGTTTGGTATCTCTCGGGTAACGTTCCGGGAAATGGCATCGGCCGGTAAAATCCCTGGTGTAACCAAGGCAAGCTGGTAAGCCAAGTCTAAAGCAACAATTCAGTTTCCGTAATTTTGTGAACCTACTGGTTTGCAAGTAACGCAACGCTCAGAATGAATACAGATCCAATAGCAGATTACCTGACCCGCGTCAGAAACGCTATCCGTGCCAAGCACCGGGTTGTGGAGATCCCTGCTTCGAATATAAAGAAAGAGATTACGAAAGTGCTCTATGATAAAGGGTACATTCAGAACTATAAGTTCGACGATAGCACCGCACAGGGCAGCATCAAAATCGCGCTGAAATACAACCCGACAACCAAACAGTCGGCCATTGTTGACTTGCAGCGTGTGAGCCGTCCGGGTCTCCGTCAGTACCGGGGTGCCGACAACCTGCCCCGTATCTTCAACGGACTGGGTGTAGCGATCATCTCGACTTCGAAAGGTGTAATGACCGATAAAGAAGCGAAGACGCTTAACGTAGGTGGTGAAGTACTGTGTTACGTCTATTAATCCGAACTGAACAATGTCACGTATAGGTAAGAAACCCATTGCTCTGCCAAGTAACGTTACGCTGTCGGTCGATGACCAGAACGTAGTAACCGTAAAAGGACCGAAGGGCACGCTCACGCAGACAGTTGACCGGGACATCTCGGTAGCTGTCGAAGATGGTCAGATTCAGGTGTCGCGTCCTACTGAGCAGAAGCGTCATAAAGCCATGCACGGTCTATACCGTTCACTGGTGAACAACATGGTAACCGGTGTAAGCGAAGGCTTCAAACTGAACCTCGAAATCATTGGGGTAGGTTACAAAGCGGCTGTTACCAACAACGTCCTGGAGTTGCAGCTTGGCTATTCGCACAACGTTTATGTTGCGGTACCGACAGAAATCAAAGTAACGGCTGTTACGGAGAAAGGGCAGAACCCGAAAGTTTATCTGGAAGGTTCAGACAAGCAACTGCTAGGCGACGTAGCGGCAAAGATTCGTTCGCTGCGTAAAGTTGAGCCGTACAAGGGCAAAGGTATCCGGTTCGTTGGCGAAGAAGTTCGTCGGAAAGCTGGTAAGTCTTCGTCGAAGAAATAGTTTTAGTACACGGTTTTCGGTTTACGGCATTGTTTATCGAGAACCGTATACCGAAAACCGAACACATTTTAATCGCCTATTTGGTCGGAATCAAATAACATGGCAACGAAACAAGAAAGAAGAACACGGATCAAGTTTGGTATCCGTGCCAAAGTATCGGGTACGGCTGAGCGTCCGCGTCTGTCGGTTTTCCGGTCGAATACCGCAATTTATGCGCAGCTTATTGACGACGTAGCTGGTCACACGCTGGCTTCTGCTTCGTCAGTTGAACTGAAGAGCGAAGTAACCGGCAACACCGTTGAAACTGCTAAGAAAGTAGGTCAGCGGCTGGCAGAGAAAGCAGTTGCCCAGAACATCAGTACTGTTGTGTTCGACCGCAACGGGTATCTCTATCACGGTAAAGTAAAAGCACTGGCCGACGCAGCCCGCGAGGGTGGCCTTAAGTTCTAAGCAATTATTGCGCATGAATACGAACGCAGCAAGACCTACAAAATACAACGAAGCCGACCTGAAAGAAAAGGTGGTAGCCATCAACCGCGTAGCTAAAGTGGTAAAAGGTGGTCGCCGGTTTAGCTTCTCGGCTATCGTAGTCGTTGGTGATGGCAATGGCGTTGTCGGCTACGGCCTGGGCAAAGCCAACGAGGTAACCGACGCTATTGCAAAAGGCGTGGAAGATGCAAAGAAGAATCTGGTTCAGATCCCTTTGCTGAAGCGCACGGTTCCCCACGAGATGGAAGGTAAATTCAGCGGTGGCTTTGTCCTGCTGAAACCAGCCGCTCCGGGTACGGGCCTGATCGCCGGTGGCGCTATGCGCGCTGTGCTGGAGTCAGCTGGTGTGCACGACATCCTGGCCAAATCGAAAGGTTCGTCGAACCCGCACAACGTGGTAAAAGCTACGCTCGATGCACTGCTGAAAATGCGTCTGCCTCACCAGGTAGCCTTCCAGCGTCAGGTAAGCGTGGCCAAAGTGTTCAACGGTTAATTTAACAGGCAATAGAAGACATGGCACGAGTACGCATTACGCAGGTCAGCAGCACGATCAAGCGGCCGCAGACCCAGAAAAACGCGATCAAGTCGCTTGGCCTGGGCAAAATCAATCGGAGCGTCGAGCGTGAATTGAATGATTCACTGAAAGGAACGCTCACGAAGGTGCAACACCTAGTGAAGATTGAAGAAATTTAAGTACATTTGCGATTCTTTTGGTTTTGCAGGTTCACCGTGTCTCTACGTGAATGACCTGAAAGCCAAAAGAATCATCTTTTTTTATTAACAACTCCAATGAATCTAAGCAACCTTAGACCGGCAAAAGGTTCCGTCAAAGAGCGCAAGCGAGTCGGACGCGGGCAAGGCTCGGGGATGGGCGGTACGTCAACCCGTGGTCACAAAGGGGCGCAGTCGCGCTCAGGTTACAGCCGTAAAACCCACTTTGAAGGTGGTCAGATGCCCCTTCAGCGTCGGGTACCGAAGTTCGGCTTCAAAAACATTAACCGTGTTGAGTACAAACCACTCAATCTGGACTCGATTCAGGCACTGGTTGACGAGACGAAAGCTACTGTAGTAGATCTGAACTTCCTGGCGGAGCATGGTCTGGTGGCGAAAAAAGATCTTGTGAAAATACTAAGCCGTGGTGAACTTACATCGGCTGTAGAAATTCACGCCCATGCTTTCTCGGCCAGCGCTAAAGAAGCGATTGAGAAGGCGGGTGGTAAAGCGATTACGCCCGTTAAAGAAGCAAAGGAAGAAGCAGCTAACTAGTTGTGAGGGCGGCAGTAGCCGTTACATCGTATGAACCGACTGATCACCACGTTTAAGAATATTTTTGCAATTGACGAGTTGCGGACTCGCATCCTCAACACGTTGTTGTTTATCACGGCGTTTCGTCTCGGTTCTGCTATTGTTCTGCCGGGTGTCGATCCAAGCAAATTGAATCTTAACCCGCAGGGACTGCTGGGGCTGCTCGACACGTTTCTTGGTGGTGCATTCAGCAAGGCCTCGATCTTTGCGCTGGGTATCATGCCTTACATCTCGGCGTCGATTGCCATTCAGCTGCTAACGCTGGCGTTGCCTTACTTCCAGAAAATGCAGAAGGAAGGCGAATCTGGCCGGAAGCGGTTGAATCAGATCACCCGGGTGCTTACCATCGTCGTTACGGCTGTTCAGGCGTTAACATACGTCCAGACAACCGTTCCACAGGATGCGCTGTACATCGACCGGGGCTTGTTTACCATATCGTCGCTGTTCATTCTCACCTCTGGTACAATCTTTTGTATGTGGCTGGGTGAACGGATCACTGACAAAGGTATTGGTAACGGTATCTCGATGATCATTATGATCGGCATCGTATCCCGGCTTCCGGGTGCTATTATCGGTGAGCAGCAGTCACGTGGTACGGCTGGTCTGTTGATCTTCGTACTTGAGATGGTCGCTCTGTACTTTGTAATCATGGGCGCGGTTGTTTTAACGCAGGCTGTTCGGCGGATTCCAATCCAGTACGCCAAGCAGGTAATTGGTAACAAAGTTGTTGGTGGCCAACGGCAGTATTTGCCATTGAAGCTAAACGCAGCGGGTGTGATGCCAATCATCTTCGCCCAGGCGCTGATGTTCATTCCAGGGTACGTTGCTCAGTTGTTTGCTGAAAAGAGCGATTTTGCCGCAAGCGTTCAGAATTCGTTCAGCAGCTATACCTCGTGGCAATACAATGTTCTGTTTGCTGTATTGATCATTGTCTTTACGTTTTTCTACACAGCTATCTCGGTTAACCCAACCCAGATTGCCGATGATATGAAACGTAGTGGCGGATTCATTCCCGGTGTGAAACCCGGTTTCCAGACATCGGAATACATCGGTACTGTACTGGATCGGATCACGTTGCCTGGTGCCATCATGCTGGCTATCGTTGCTATTCTGCCTGCCATTGCCAACCTGCTGGGGATGACCAGTGGTTTCGCTCAGTTCTTCGGCGGAACCTCATTGCTTATCATGGTTGGTGTAGTCCTTGATACGCTGCAACAAGTAGAAAGCTATCTGCTCATGCGTCGTTACGAAGGCCTGATGAAGTCTGGTCGTGTACAAGGACGTACTAACGAAACGGCTGCGGTCGCTTAAGGAACTATGGCCGGTTCGGACAAAAAGGATAAGATGATTTATATCAGAAGCGATGAAGAAATCGAACTGATAAAAATCAGTGCGCAGATTCTTGGAAAAGCGCATGCCGAAGTGGCTAAACTGGTTCGACCGGGTGTTACGACGAAGGAACTTGATAAGGTCGCTGAAACGTTTATTAAGGATAATGGGGGCTCACCTTCATTTCTTGGATATAACAAGTTTCCGGCTTCCCTGTGCATATCAGTCAATGACGTTGTCGTACACGGAATTCCTGGTCGTTATGAAGTTCGTGATGGCGATATCATTTCGATTGATTGTGGTGTTAAGCTGAACGGTTATCATAGCGATAGCGCCTACACTTACCCTGTTGGTAACGTTTCGCCTGCTGTAAGACGCTTACTAGCCCGTACGAAGGAGTCGTTGTACATGGGTATAGAGAAAGCAGTGGAAGGTAACCGAGTCGGCGATGTTGGGTATGCCGTTCAAACGTACGCTGAGAAATTCGGATACTCTGTTGTTCGTGAATTAGTGGGACACGGTGTCGGGCAGAATCTGCACGAAGCACCTGAAGTGCCAAACTATGGAAAGCGGGGACAAGGACCGAAGTTGCACGAAGGAATGATCTTGGCCATCGAGCCGATGATCAACTTCGGAAAAAAAGCAATCGTTCAGGAACGCGATGGATGGACAATCCGTACCGTTGACCGGAAACCTTCGGCACACTTTGAGCATACGGTTGCCGTCCGCAAGGGGAAAGCAGAAATACTAACCACGTTCGAGTACATCGAAGCGGTAACGGCCAACACGAGTCTCATGGTTGATACTCAAGAAATGGTGGCAGCGTAAAAGCAAACATGGCAAAGCAAAACTCAATAGAGCAGGACGGTATAATCTTAGAAGCATTATCGAATGCAATGTTCCGGGTAGAACTGGCAAACAAGCATGAGGTAATCGCTCATATTTCCGGGAAGATGCGGATGAACTACATCAAAATCCTTCCCGGAGATCGCGTGAAACTGGAGATGTCGCCTTATGATTTGAGTAAGGCGCGTATTGTTTACCGGTACAAATAAGGGTTTACGGTTTACAGTTTTCAGTGCGTAGCAATACCATCGTCGACCGTAAACATTGAACCGAAAAACTGTAGAATCATGAAAGTTAAAGCGTCAATCAAGAAGCGCAGCGAAGACTGCATCGTGATCCGTCGGAAAGGGAAGCTGTACGTGATCAACAAGAAGAATCCCCGTTACAAACAAAGACAAGGCTAAGAATGGCACGTATTGCAGGTGTTGATATTCCGGATAAGAAGCGTGGTGAAATCGCGCTGACCTACATTTACGGCATCGGCCGGAGCCGGGCGAAGAAGATTCTGGTTGACGCTGGTATCAGCGTGGACAAAAAAGCCAGCGAGTGGACAGACGAAGAAGCAAGTGCCGTACGTAACACGATTACGAATGAGTACAAAGTGGAAGGTCAACTCCGTTCGGAAGTGCAGCTGAGCATCAAGCGTCTGATGGACATTGGTTGCTACCGTGGTCTGCGTCACCGGAAAGGTCTTCCGGTTCGTGGTCAGCATACCAAAAACAACTCGCGTACACGTAAGGGTAAGCGGAAGACGGTTGCTAACAAGAAGAAAGTAACGAAATAATTAATCGGTCGCTCATCGTTATCAGGTGTATTTGCCGCTCTGTATTCCAGTTAGCACGTAATACAAACCGATGACTTACTGACGATTACCTACTTACAATGGCACAAGCAAAACGCAAGGACAAAGCGAAAAAACGGGTGGTGGTTGTTGAGCCCGTTGGTCAGGTTCATATCCGGGCTACGTTTAATAACATCATCATTTCTATCACCAACATGAACGGCCAGGTTATTTCCTGGGCGTCGGCTGGTAAGATGGGCTTCCGTGGTTCGAAAAAGAACACCCCATATGCAGCACAAACCGCAGCGTCAAACTGCGCAGCTGTTGCCCATGATCTGGGTATGCGGAAAGCAGAAGTATTTGTGAAAGGTCCAGGATCGGGTCGTGAATCGGCTATCCGTACCATTCAGAACTCAGGTATTGAAGTGACCACGATTCGTGATATCACGCCATTACCGCACAATGGATGCCGGCCGCCAAAACGCCGTCGCGTCTAATAGTACTGCCGGGCTTCTGGCAGCTCCATGAATAAGGTCAGGCGACATTCAGTTGTGTCTGTCCATTTTTTCACAATTATTCATTCAATTTACGAATGGCACGTTACACAGGCCCCAAGGCCAGAATTTCGCGTAAGTTCGGTGAACCCGTGATGGGTACCAGCAAAGCGCTGCAGAAAAAGAACTACGGACCCGGTATGCATGGCCGTGGTCGTAAGCGCAAGCAGTCGGAATATGCGCTGCAACTGCTGGAAAAACAAAAGGTAAAATATACGTACGGTATCCTGGAGCGTCAGTTCCGGGCGTTGTTCCACCGGGCGCAAGTTCGCGAAGGCATCACGGGTGAAAACCTGCTGAAACTGTGTGAAGCTCGTCTGGACAACACGGTTTACCGTTTAGGTATTGCTTCGTCGCGTCGGGCAGCTCGTCAGTTAGTTGCGCACAAACACATCATCGTTGATGGCGAAGTAGTCAATATTCCTTCGTACTCACTGAAACCTGGTCAGCTGATCGGTGTTCGGGAGAAATCGAAGTCGCTGGAAGCCGTTTCGACAAGCCTGTCAGCACGGAACCCCCGCAGATACAACTGGGTTGAATGGGACAATCAGCAAATGGCTGGTAAGTTCATCAGCTACCCAGAGCGCGATCAGATTCCTGAGAACTTCAACGAGCAGGCAATCGTCGAATTGTATTCGAAATAAGCCCATAGCAGAACCCGTGCGGGTTCTGCTGCTTATGTATACATACGGTTTACAGACATTCGACCTGCGGTATTCCTGTTATACAATCGAGTGCCGTAAGGCGAGTAATCTGAAAACTCATTTTGAGTCTTCACGCAAGGCAGTGAACTGCTGTAAAACAATACGAAACGTATGTCAATTTTAGCGTTCCAAATGCCCGACAAAGTCGTCGTGGAGAAAGCAGACGACTTTCACGGAGTGTTTGAATTCAAACCCCTTGAAAAAGGATACGGTGTAACGATAGGCAACGCGCTACGGCGTATTCTGCTATCGTCGCTGGAGGGCTACGCCATTACAAGCGTGAAATTCCCCGGCGTATTGCACGAGTTTTCGTCAATAGAGGGTGTTGTTGAAGACGTGACGGAGATCATTCTGAACCTGAAAATGGTTCGGTTCAAGAAGATCTCGGACATGGTTGACAACAAAATTACGGTCAGCATCAAGAAGCAGTCGGTGCTGAAAGCCGGTGATATATCGAAATTTTCCCCTTCGTTTGAGGTACTGAACCCAGACCTTGAAATCTGCCATATCGATGATACGCTGGATCTGGAGATGGAAATTTTCGTTGAAAAAGGTCGTGGTTATGTCCCTGCCGACGAACCACGGGTTAACGAACTTCCGTTTGGTCACATCCCCATCGACGCTATCTACACGCCAATCAAAAACGTGAAGTATAGTGTCGAAAACACACGGGTTGAGCAGAAAACGGACTATGAACGGTTGCTGCTTGACATCGAAACAGACGGTTCGATTCATCCGGAAGAAGCGTTGAAAGGTGCGGCTTACATCCTGATTCAGCACTTTATGCTGTTCTCGGATCAGACGATGACCTTCGAAACGGCGAAACCGGAAGAAGAAAACGTTGTCGATGAGGAAGTACTGCACATGCGCAAGTTGCTGAAGACGTCGCTGGCGGATCTGGATCTGTCGGTTCGCGCTTACAACTGTCTGAAATCAGCGGACGTTCGCACACTGGGCGATCTGGTCCGGCTGGAGATTTCTGACATGATGAAGTTCCGCAACTTCGGTAAGAAGTCGCTGACGGAGCTTGAGCAACTGGTGGCCGAAAAGAACCTGACGTTCGGCATGGATGTGGCTAAATACAGACTAGACGAAGATTAAGCCGGTTTACGGTATTCGGTTTACGGTACTTGGTTTTGACCTCCGTAAACTGTAAACCGAAAACCGTAACCCTCACAAAAACAATGAGACACGGTAAAAAAGATAATCACCTAAGCCGTACGCATTCGCACCGCGAAGCGATGCTGCAAAACATGGCATCGTCGCTGATCATGCACAAGCGTATCGAGACGACGGTGGCCAAAGCTAAAGAGCTGCGGAAGTTTGTCGAGCCTATCCTGACACGGGCAAAGGACGACAACAACCAGAATCGTAAGGTTGTTTTCCAGACGCTGGCTAACAAAGAAACGATTAAAGAACTGTTCGGTGCAGTTGCTGACAAGATCGCAAACCGTCCTGGTGGCTACACACGCATCATCAAGTTGGGCAACCGTCAGGGCGATAATGCAGAGACCTGCCTGATCGAACTGGTTGACTTCAACGAACTGCTGCTGGGTGCTGCTGCTGAGAAAGCAACGGCTACGACTCGTACGCGCCGGAGCCGCCGGAGTGGCGGTTCGAAAGCCGAAGGGGCAGAAGTTGCACCCGCACCGGCTGAAACCCTACCAGCTGACGCAGAAGTAGCAGAAACATCGTCTGCCGCTGGTGACGACCTGACGATTATTGAGGGTATCGGTCCGAAAATCGCCGAGTTGCTCAAAAATGCAGGGATCACGACTTTTGCGCAACTAGCCGATGCGAATGACGAAGCGGTACAGCAAGTGCTAACTGAGGCAGGTCCGAGTTTCAATGTGCACGATGCTGGTAGCTGGAACGAACAGGCTGCACTGGCCCGCGATGGAAAAATGGATGAACTGAAAGAGATGCAGGATCGTTTGAAAGGCGGTAAAGAGTAATCATCGGTGAATCATCAATGTCGTCATACAAAAATGGGTTAGCCGGTAACGGTTAGCCCTTTTTTTTAACCTTTCTGATTAACGTATTCATGAAACAGGCACAGGAAGCCGTATTGGTTTTACAGGATGGAACCGTTTACCGGGGGTTGGCGCTCGGCAAAATAGGCACAGCCGGCGGTGAGATCTGCTTCAATACCGGCATGACCGGCTATCAGGAAATTTATACCGACCCTTCGTACTATGGTCAGGTAATCATCAACACGACATCACACATCGGTAATTACGGTGTGCTGCATAATGCAGAGCAGGAGTCGGGCAGCGTAAAAATCCGGGGGATGGTTTGTAACTTCTTCTCCGACATCCACTCACGGTACACAGCAGACGGTTCGTTGCAGGAGTATTTCGAACGGGCGAATATCGTTGGTATTCACGGCGTGGATACGCGGCAACTGGTGCGGTACATTCGCTCGAAAGGCGTAATGAACTGCATTATTTCGTCGGAAATCCTGGACCCGGCTGTGTTGCTATCAAAGTTACAGGAGGTGCCGGATATGGCCGGACTGGAACTGTCGTCAGAAGTCAGCACGAAAGAAGCCTATGAAGAAGGCGATCCGGAGTCAGCATTGCGGGTAGCTGTGCTCGACCTGGGCGTGAAACGTAGCATCCTGAGCAACTTTACAGAGCGCGATGTCTTCTGCAAAGTATTTCCAGCCAAAACCAGCTACGAAGACCTGGCCGTCTGGAATCCTACTGGTTTTTTCATTGCAAACGGCCCGGGCGATCCGTCTGCCATGCCTTATGCCGTAGAAACGGTGAAGCAGGCACTCGATGCCGAAAAACCTCTCTTTGGTATCTGCCTTGGCCACCAGATTCTGTCGCTGGCTAGCGGTATCTCTACGTATAAAATGCATAACGGCCACCGTGGCCTAAACCACCCGGTGAAGAACCTCATCACCGGCAAATGCGAGATCACGTCGCAGAACCACGGTTTCGCAGTTAGTGCCGACGAAGTGAAGGATACGGATAACGTAGAACTGACGCACATCAATCTGAACGATAATACAATCGAGGGTATCCGCCGGAAAGACAAGCCTGCCTTTTCGGTTCAATACCACCCTGAGTCGTCGCCAGGTCCACATGATTCGCATTACCTGTTCGATCAGTTCGTTACCATGATGAAAGAATAGCGGAAAGGCGGGGCGGAAACGTCCCGCCTTTTTTATACCTGATTACGCCAGTATTCGCGACTCCAGGCGCGTCGAAATAGCCAGCCACGTTCCCGCAAGGCAATCGGCAAGTAAGCAAGTGACTGTTTCACGGCCTGCTGATAAAACTGGTCGTCGTCGGTCAGGATTAAGGATTCGTAGGCATTTGATGGGCCGACCGTTAGATCGGCGAAGGGAAGTGAAGGGCGAGCAGTCGATTGCTGCCTTGCGATCTTGTCTTTAAGCAGCGTGTGACCAGTCAGGGTAGTTGGTTGTTGTGGCTGCGGTATAAAGACTCCTTCCGATACGCGTAAGGCATAGGCTAAATAGTCCCGCAACCGTTTAGGTCCATCGCCGGTAACGTGGTCGACCGTAAGCTGCTCCGGCCACAAACTGGTGATAATGACTACACGTCGTCGTGCTCGCGTCACAGCTACGTTGAGCCGGTTTTCGCCCCCGGCTGCGTTCAAACTGCCGAACTGCATCGCTAATTTTCCCCGGTCGTCGGGCGCATAACCAATCGAGAAGATGATGACGTCGCGTTCATCGCCCTGGACGTTCTCAATATTCTTGACGAACAAATCGGGTATCTGAGTCGCAAGCGGTGTCTCGTCCAGCAAGTTTTGAATAAGCTGCTGCTGGGCGTAGTTGAACGTAACCACACCAACGCTACAGCCTGGCATCTCGGATGAAAGCTGTTGTAATTGTGCTACCACAGTCGTCGCTTCCAGCGTATTGGTGTTTTGCTGCCATCGACCGTCGACATGCAGGTAACGAATGGCCGGTATCGACTGATTGATTTCCTCAAAATAGGGGAGGAGTTGCAAGCGATTCTGGTAAAAATGCTGGTTCGAAAACGTAATCAGATCGAGTGACCGGCTGCGGTAATGTTCGGTCAGCCATACTTGTGGTAAGTGCCGGGCTGCCAGTTCCAGCAACGATTCAAGCTCAAGTTCGGCGGGTACGTCGTCGTCTGGACTGGTCAAATCATCAACCTGTGTGCGGTACAAATCGCTGGGCTGGAGCTGCTGACTGTCGCCCGTAACTACGAGCTGCCGACCCCGAAAAAAGGCGGGTAAGCCACTCTCGGCGAAGCACTGAGAAGCTTCGTCAAAAATTACGAGGTCGAAGAGGTTGGATCGCAGGGGGAAAATAGCGGAGACGGATTCGGGCGATGCCAGCCAGCAGGGAACGAGTTTGACCACTTCGTCGACATGGGTATCGAGCAGTTTGCGCAGTGGCCAGACGTTTCGCTTTTTAGTAGTCTGGTGCAACAGGTCCCGATAGGTAACGACATTGCTGACCCGGTTGAATGTCAGTTTACGATACGTCTGTTCGCGCAATTTGACCAGCAACATATCCTGACTAAGTTGCCGTTTTCGCTGCAAACTAGCCTGTAAAGCCTGTTCGGTCTGTGCCATTTTCAACGACGAAACGCTGCTTAACTCAGGGTAGGTTTGCTCCAACTTGTCTAGCCAGGCCAGTCGAATCGAGTTTTGGAACAGATTGGTCCAGTCGCGGGGTGGATATCGGGATAGACTATCGACAATCTGGTGCTCCGCAGTCGAAAATGTGCTTGTCAGTCGATCTGCCTCTATGAGTAGATCAAAGTCCTGTTGAAGCGACATATGCATTGCCGACGCTGCTGTTGGCTGCTGCCAGAGCCGGTCCAATTGAGCAATCGATAAATAAGCCTGCGTCTGCTCGAACTGAATCAACTGGGTTGATATTCGCAACAATAACTGGAGTCTGTCAGCCAGTTGTTGAGCGGTTAGTTCTGTTACGTCGGCTAGCGTGTGAAGCGGGGGAATCGCATCGATATGCGCCAGTAAGTGCCGCGCCTGAGCCAGATCGTGCAACGAAGCCGGAACGATGGGGAGGGCGAGACGACTCAGGCAGGGCAATACTTCCTGCCGGATTTGCCCGGCCCGCAGCGCATTACCCACTTGATTGTAAAGATGACGCAACTCGTTCTCCGACGACCCCAAGCCGACGGCGGCTAATACGTTGTCTAGTGTTTTGGCGGATGATCCGTTTACCCGCCACCACTGCCACTTCACCCACGATGGTCTTGCGGCAAGGGCTTCAGCTACCAACTGCTGAAAGGAAGGCAGATCCCGTTGCGTTACAATCGATTCCGGCAATGCATCCGTTTCCAGCCGCTGCCACGTTTGCGCTAGTTCGTTTAGCTGGTTGTCAGATAGCCATTCGTCGGTCTGGTACTGCTGCGCTCGTAACTGACCGACAGTACGCCAGACTGAGGCTGCTGATGAAGCATTGAGCTGTCTTACTGCGGCTAGTATGTCTGTTTCGTAGACGGCCCACGCCATCACAGCTGTTCGTGACAACGACTGAATGTTTATTGTTGCCAGCTGCTCCTGTGCAGATCGCGCCAGGTCGGCCCATTGTTGAACCGCCTGGGCAAGGCGGGGGCGGTCGGCGGGGGAGAAGTCGGCAAACGAACGGCGGTCAGCCCACAAATGGGTAGTCGGTAGTCGCTCCCGATAAGCCGCAAATTGCGTCAGGCGTTCGGTGAAAGCCGTTGCGTCAGCCAGCTTAAACTGAGACGCCACAGGGCTTACATCAATCGCTGGCTGGTCCGGCCGGCTGGTCAGGTAAAGTTCCTTTGCTGAAATACCGAACAAACTGGTGTCGAAGAGTGCTGTTTTAAACGCCTGAAGCATTCGTACGGCATCGTCAATGCGCTGACTTTCCAACTCGAAATCACGTTCCAGCAAAACCGCATTCAGACTGTTGTTCAGTTGTCGGTACTCATCTACACGCTCGATCTGGCCGGCAATCTGTTCGTACAGCGCTCGTCTGTCTTCCTGAAAATCGTGTACGAGCGCCATAAATGGGCCCATCCCTATCGTCTGTAACCGGGCCTGTACCACATCGAGTGCGGCTCGTTTCTGACAAACCAACAATACGCGTCGACCGTCGGCTGCCGCATCGGCCATCAGGTTAGCGATAAGCTGCGATTTTCCCGTACCCGGCGGCCCCTGCACAACCAGCGATTGACCGGACCGTACCAAGCGGATAGCGGCTTCCTGCGAAGCATCGAGTGGTAGCGGGGTATGAAGTAGCTTCTCTGGTAATGGCTCCGTGCGGATAGCCGGCTCATCGATAATAAACTGATCGTCGGTAGCCAGCTCAATTAACCGATCATAGTCGGGCGATAGGTATGAGCCTGCCTGTGGGAAAATGCCTACTATCGCTTCAGGATACAATTTCAATTCGCCAACGCGCTCCAACTGATCCAAACCGCGTATTGGCTGTCGGTCGAAAAAGTGCAGCGTATCTGCGAAGAGATCGGTATTGACGTTCAACGCCAGCGAACTCTCGCGTAACCATTCGTAGACCTGTGTACGAAAAACCAGTGGGTCACGATCGAAGTCTGCCAGTGCTTTTTCCGCCAGTTCATCCGGTAGCGTCACCTTGTTGAACTGACTGTAGGCAATCAGAAAGGTAGGATTCAGAAAACCCAGTTCCTCTGATCGACGAATCAACCGCCACTGATTGCCCTGCTGGCTAATGGTAACGGGGAAGAAAAAGAAGGGCGCGTGAATTACGGTCCCATCGAGCAGTTTTCCCCGTACAAACGGCCAGCCGACGTATAGATCGTCGGTACCGCGCTCGTCGATAATGAATCGGCTTGTTCGTTCGATCAGCCGGAGCTTCCGGCTGACCTGATTGCTACGTTCCTGCCGGGCATCGAGCACTGCGCAGAGCGGCACCGACGCTTTACGGCTTATAATGTCTGCCAGTAGACTGAACGACGAGCGATTCAGCAGAAAATCACACTCGTGCAGGTCGAGGAACTGACTGTTGGGGAGGCTACTTAACACCAGCGAACGATTCCGGCTGCTCAGGTTGGTAAGCCGACGGCGATAAGCCCGGAGAACGGAGAGCGAAACCGGAATGATCACAGCAGGGAATGGGTGTTATGGCGCGAGCGGCAATCGCTAAGCCTTCGACTCCGCTTTCTCAGGAATCAGCCAGGAAGCAAGTACACTAATCGCCAGTATCGCTACGATAATGTATAACGAATAAACGGGCTTGAAGCCGAGATCGTGTAGCCAGGGTTCAGCGAGCATCTTCGCGCCGATAAACGTAAGCAGTACGGCCAGACCGACTTTGAGGAACCGGAACTGCTCAATGATACTCGACAAGAAGAAAAACATTGACCGGAGCCCCATGATAGCGAAGACGTTCGAGAAAAAGACGATATACGGGTCCTTCGTGATCGAAAAGATAGCTGGTATCGAATCGACGGCGAAAATCAGATCTGTAAACGCGATGACGATAACGATCAGGAACAACGGTGTCACGTACAACTTGTGATTCGCTTTGCTCCGCACAAAGAAGTTGTCGCTGACATTTCGCGGATAAATGTTGAGGTACTTAGACGCGAATTTGACAACCGGGTGATTGTTGGTATCGATACTTTCGTCTTCGTCTTTCTGAAAAAAGAGCTGCAAACCAGTGTAAACCAGAAAGGCACCGAAGACATACAGAATCCATTCGAACCGCTGAATCAGGGCAGAACCGATGAAAATAAAGAAGAAACGCAGAACGATAGCCCCCAGAATCCCCCAAACCAGAATTTTCTTATAGTACCGTTCGCGTACGCCAAACGAGTTGAAAATCAGGATAAACACGAAAATATTGTCAGCCGACAACGAGTATTCGACCAGGTAGCCGGTGATGTACTCCAGCGACATGTTGTTTTGAAAGCGGGCCAAACTGGCGTCAAAATTGCCGGGAACGAGCGAAACGTGGCTGGCATATTTATTTCGCACGGCCTCAAGCTGAGCCATGTCGAAGATTCCGTGTACCAGGTACCCGTACGATTTCAGGAAAAAGTAGAAGGCGACGGAAAGCGCTACCCACACGGCACTCCAGGTAGCGGCTTCTTTAAAGGTAACGACGTGACTGGTTTGCTTCGAGAAAATGCCCAGGTCGAGGGCCATGATGACCAGTACGAAGGCGGCAAAGGCAATAAAAAACAGTGTTTCGCTAGACATTAGTATGCAACAAAATAAACGGTGTAAGCCAAAGGTGTTCAGTGATTAAGCGCACATAGATAAACCTTTGGCCTGATTTATACCGGTAAATGATTCTGCTCTTCGTCTGACT
The DNA here is from genome assembly GCF_003002825.1 of Spirosoma oryzae. Classification (GTDB taxonomy): domain Bacteria; phylum Bacteroidota; class Bacteroidia; order Cytophagales; family Spirosomataceae; genus Spirosoma; species Spirosoma oryzae. Next base: position 96,618 of record NZ_PVTE01000006.1, read on the forward strand.
AGTTGCTTATACGTGAAGCAAACAGACAAACAAATCTAAGGGCAATCAATACAAGGGACTAACTGGATCAGGCAAATAATTGGCATAATGAGGAACACACATTAGTTTTGACGCATGTTTAAGGGTAAAAAAGTAGTTGTAGTAATGCCCGCCTATCGGGCAGCGCTGACCTTGGAACGTACGTATCGGGAGATACCGTTTGATATTGTCGATGACGTTATTCTTGTCGACGATGCTAGTCCCGACAATACCGTTGACGTTGCTCGTCAGCTGGGTATTCAGCACGTCATCCGGCATGATAAAAATAAAGGCTACGGCGGTAACCAGAAAACATGTTATAAAAAGGCCGTTGAACTGGGGGGAGACATCGTGGTTATGCTACACCCCGACTATCAATATACTCCGTTGTTGCTGACGGCCATGATCTCCATCATTGGCAACGGACTGTATCCGGTAGTGTTTGCTTCCCGTATTTTGGGAAAAGGTGCGCTGAAGGGAGGAATGCCCATGTACAAATACGTGGCTAACCGCTTCCTGACGTTTACGCAAAACCTGCTGATGAATCAAAAACTGTCGGAGTACCACACTGGATACCGGGCTTTCTCCGGCGAGGTACTCCGCAGCCTGGATTTTACGCACAACTCGGACGACTTCATTTTTGATAACGAGATGATCGCCCAGATTTTTTACAAAGGTTATGATATTGCGGAAGTGACGTGTCCCACTAAATACTTCGAAGAGGCATCGTCGATCAACTTCAAACGTAGTTCGATCTACGGCTTGGGCGTGCTAAAAACATCGCTTTATTACTTTCTTACGAAAAATGGCTTGATGCACTGGCAGATTCTAAAATAGCTTCTGTTGGTTCTACGGGTGCCGTCACAACTTCCGTAATCATCGATTCAAGTGTCAGGCCGGGACCGAATGCACAGCTGAAAATATTAGGCTGTTGATCTGGCATGGTCAGTACGCCACTTACCAGATCTGCCCAAATACGCTGTAGGACGAACAGGACCGTCGCTGACGACATATTGCCGTATTCGCGCAGAATGGCGTATGCGTACCGGTTGTCATTGGTTGTCAAGCCTAGCTGTTCCTCAATCACCTCCAGAATGCGCCGACCGCCGGGGTGCAGCGCGTACAAACCGATGTCGGCCATTGTCAACTCACTTTGAGTGAGCAGTCGCTGCATTAGCTGACGAATACCGCGCTGAATATGCGTCGGTACTTCACTTGTCAAAGTCATCTCGAAGCCATAATTGTCGACATGCCAGGCCATTTCGGCTTTACCCTCGGGCAATAGATCACAGTAAAACGATCGTAACCGCAGTGCTATATCAGGCCGGGGGCGGCTCTGCACCAGAACGGCCGCTGAGCCATCGGCAAATAAGGCATTCGCCAACAAATGTTCCGTGTCTGTTTTCTTCTGAAAGTGAATAGAGCACAATTCTATGCACACCAGCAGCACGTTGGCGTCAGGATTAGCCCGGACAATGGAACTCGCCGTTTTCAATCCGTTGAACGCGCCGTAACAGCCCATGAAGTTGATGGCTAGGCGTTGCGTATGACCGGGCAACCCCATCGCTTCAATAATCTCGATGTCTGGCCCCGGCGCGTACAGACCCGTACAACTGACAGTGATAACGTGGGTAATCTGTTGTCTGTCAAAGTCGGGATAACTGGCCAGACAGTCATCAATGGCCTTTAATGCCAACGGTACAGCCTCTCTACGGTATAACTGCATGCGCTGACTAACGGTGGGGAAGGGCTCCATGCCAGCCGTGTTCGGGTAGAACGTAAACTCTCCACGTTGTTTGACATAGTCAGCGATTACTGAATGACGCTTTTCGATGCGCGTAAAACGATACAGTGTTGTGAGTCGACGGCGGTCGCGGTCATCACATTCAAGCATGTCGGCCATGAACTGCGCCGTTACATCCTGAGGGGCTGAGTGGACAGGAACGGCCCGACCAATGGCGTTGATATAGGCTTCCAGAGATTGCTGCATAATTTGTGCGTGATGACGTATATAGATAGGCCCGAGGAAACAACCGTCTGTACAGCGTAAAGTTTGAGAATCGGGCGGCCTACGGATGTTCAAAAAAAAGTTTAATCGTAATTAATTCATGATGAGCTAGTTGGTAATCTTTGTGAAAAAAAATGGGAGCAAGGTCTTGACAAGTGTTAAATAAACGCTACTTTTGCATCACAATTCGACGTCAGAAAGCGAATTGAAACGCGAAAGTAGCTCAGCTGGTAGAGCGCGACCTTGCCAAGGTCGAGGTCGCGGGTTCGAACCCCGTCTTTCGCTCTACAAAAAGGCACCGACCCCGGTGCTTTTTTTGTATAAGCCGGGATGGCGGAATCGGTAGACGCGCCGGACTTAAAATCCTGTGGGCCGTAAGGCCCGTGCGGGTTCGATTCCCGCTCCTGGTACAAGGATAAAATGAGAAAAGCCACTGATAGTCAGTGGCTTTTCTCATTTTATCCTTGTATTGTGTTTTCAGGCATTCACGGAGATAGGTCGGCGGCTGGCGTGGATAAGCGAATAAACGCAGACCATGCCAAAACCAACCATCAGCATGATGTGTAGGAAGAACATACGGAAATCCTGGACGTAGAAAGCAAGCACCAGCCCACCGAAGAAATAAAGCATTAGCAGTCCTTCAATAACGGTCAGCCAGTTGATCTTACGGCTGACATACTTGTTCGCGTCCCAGCGGTCGCGGGCCGTTGTAACGTTGAATTTAGGCGTTCGGATAAAAGGCGTCTTCCGGCCCGCGTAACCTTCAATGACGGCTATTGTGTTATGCAGCGACAGCCCCATCATCAGCGATGAATACATCGGGAAGTACCAGATAATCCGAGCTTTGTTCTCACGCTCAAAAAACCAGAAGGGAATTCCATAAAACGTGATTAAGATCAGCAGGTTGAACTGAAACAGATTGATAACGTAGAACACCCATTCCCATTCCGGGTGTAGATTCCGGATGTAGATCAGGGGTACGCTCATGATGCCCAGTATCAACACCAGAATGAACGTGGCGCTACTGAATAAGTGAAAGAAAGCGTGCAGCTTCATAGACAGTGAAACGCCGGGTGTACGCAGCACTTTCCAAAACAGTTTGCGAGCGCACTCGGCAGCCCCCTTCATCCAGCGGTACTGTTGTGATTTCAGGGCGTTCATGGCTACTGGCAATTCGGCGGGCGAACCGATATCTTCGCGGTAGACGAATTTCCAGCCCCGTAGTTGGGCTCGATAGCTTAAGTCGAGGTCTTCGGTCAGTGTGTCGCTTTGCCAGCCTCCAGCGTCGTATATGGCTGTCTTACGCCATACGCCACCTGTACCGTTGAAGTTGGCCAGGTAACCTGCTTCATAGCGGCCGCTTTGTTCGATGGTGAAGTGCGCATTCAGGCCGAAAGCCTGTAGCTGCGTCATCAGCGAGAAATTCTCATTAAGATGCTCCCAGCGCGTCTGTACGATTCCCACGTTCGGGTCAGTGAAATGGGGTACGGTTTTGATCAGAAAATCAGGGTCGGGAACGAAGTCAGCGTCGAAAATGGCAACGAGATCGCCTTTTGCAAACGTAAGCCCATACGAGAGTGCCCCGGCCTTAAATCCCGTTCGTTCAGGGCGTCGAACGTGCTCAATGGGTACACCGAGTTGCTGATAGTGCGCGATCCGGCTGGCAATGATCGAGACCGTTTCGTCCGTTGAGTCATCCAGTACCTGAATATCTAATTTGTCGGCTGGGTAGTTTAGTTGCGCGATTGCGTCGATCAAGCGCTCGACAACGTATAACTCATTGTAAACAGGAAGCTGAACCGTAACGCGTGGTAACTCGCTAACCGGTATGTGTATACGAGTGGCTTTATTACGATTCTTTTTTGCTTTTAGGTAGCTGATTATCAGGCTTAACTGACCGCAATTGTAAAGAAAGAGCAGAAGCAGAGCCAGACCGTATAGTAGAAGTACAGCCAGTGCCATCAGGATTTGATTGTGTAGGTGAGAGATGTAGTACTCACATAATAGGGTGAGCTACCAATAAGTTTGAAATCAACGACAATTTCGAGCCTGCTGCACCAGCTAGATAGGTCAGCGTGGCCGTCGACGAGCATAAGCCAAAAATGGTGTATACTTGCTTATGAACATCTCGTTTATTGGCGCTGGTAATCTAGCCTGGCACCTGGCACCAGCACTCGAAAATGCTGGCCATCATATCAACGAAATCTATAGCCGACAGCCGCAATCGGCCCGGCGGCTCGTCAGTAACCTGTACGACGCGCAGATTCACTCCGAACTGAATTTCGCGAATAGTACGTCCAGGCTATTCGTACTGGCCACTCCGGACGATGCGCTGGAAGCAGTATGCCAGCGACTGGTTTTACCCGAGGGCGCTATCCTTGTCCACACGTCGGGAAGCTGCTCGCTCGACAAGCTTCAGAACTGGATGGCGATCTACAGCGATATACCCGTCAGAACCGGCGTCTTTTATCCCCTGCAAACGTTTAGCCGCGAGCAGCCGCTGATCGATTTCGCCGGGGTGCCGCTTTGTCTGGAAGCAGCCGATTCCGAGACGGAAGAAGAACTGGTTGCTATAGGACAGGCCATGAGCCGAATTGTGTACCTGGTTTCGTCGTCGGAGCGCTTGCTGTTACATCTGGCGGCTGTACTGGCCTGTAACTTCAGCAATCACCTGCTGGCATTGGCCCGCCAGCTAACGGTGTCCAACGGACTTGAGTTTGGTCTGCTGACACCGCTTATTCAGGAAACCGTGCGCAAAGCGTTAGCAGTACCTGACCCGGCCACGGTCCAAACTGGCCCCGCTCGACGAAATGACCAGACAACCATTCAGGCGCATCTGGCGCTGTTGATGGACCAACCACTAACTGCTGAGATATACAAACTACTGACGCATAGTATTTATAAGCAAAGCCATACTATGAATATGAACTCAGTAGATTAATTTAATACCCATTTACGTATATACTGACCTGTTTGTTGGGAAGTGGGACGGTTTTTGCTCGAACGTTGGTAGCACAAGGTGGTGTTAAAACATTGCTGATCATGAGCACAATTGCGCAGGCGGTTGTACCGTTACCACGTTCGGAAGAAGAGAAGAGGCAACTGATGGCGTTATACGAGCAGTACGGGTCAATGGCGTATGGAATTATCCTGCGCATCGTACCGCAGCCCGAACTGGCACAGACAGTTTTAGTTGATCTCTTTGCTACGTTGTCAATAGCGGAGAGGGCGAACGATACGGAGCCGGTGAGTGCGTTTATCATACGAATGGCAAGGCGCAAAGCGTTGGCTAGCAGGCCCGGTTCGGAGGAACGCTCGTTGACTTCATTTCAGCCGACGGAACGGAATTTACCAAAAGTTGTTTTTAACTTAGCGTTCTGGCATGGGTGTCATGTCACCGAAATTGCAGCGCGCCTGAACATAGCCACAACGGATGTTCTTCGGGCAATTCGTGCCTACGTAAAGGCATTTACTGTGGCTTAGTTAACCTATGGCAACCAAATCATACCAATATCTGGAAGAAGGGTTCCTGGAAGCATATCTGACCGGCATTGTTTCTGAACAGGAGCGCGCCGAAATGAAACAATATTTGTCGGAGAATCCAGAAGCGCAGGCTGAACTGAATGAGGTCGAGATCAGTATGGAGCAGTTTTTCATGCGCCGTGCTGTGCCACCGCCACCTGGGCTGCGGGATGCTGTTATGAATCGAATCAATCAGAACGAGATTCAGCAATGGCGACCGGAAGCAGACGAGAGTAGAGCACGTAATTCGGCGAAGGCTACCAATCCTGAATCGCAGTATGTGCACGTTGAAGTTGATGATACGCACATTCGGGTGCACAAATACTGGCGTCCGGCGTTCATCGCTGTCTTTGTGCTGTCCAAAGTGTTCCTGATAGCAGGGTTGTATTATTACTTCAAAGCTGGTAGCGTCGAACGCGAACTGGAGCAGCTGCGTCAGCAAAACAGCATTCAGCAAACGATACCGACCCGACCGCTCAATACGCGATGAACGCGTTTTTGGCGTTATCTTTCAGCCCGCCGATGATGCAACCTAGCGTCGGCGGGCTTTTTTATGATGAAGCCTTTGATTGCCCTGCTACTTTTTTGTGGTGCCTGTAACGTCGCATTGGCTCAATGGGAGCCACAAACCGTTAACACCGACGCCAGTTTTCGGTCGGTCGATATGGCCGGCGCTGATGTCGTCTGGATCGGTGGTACCAAAGGCACGTTTGTCCGCAGTGCCGACGGTGGTAAGACATGGCAAACCGGTACCGTACCCGACGCGCAAGCCTGCGATTTCCGGGATGTGAAAGCCTTCGACGCACAAACGGCGATCCTGATGAGCGCCGGCCCAGCCGAACAGGGACAAGCCCGGCTCTACAAAACAACCGACGGTGGCCAAACCTGGACCCTGCTTTACCAGACACAGCAGCAGGGTGTATTCTTCGATGGTATTGCTTTCTGGGACAAGGAGCATGGTATTGTGTTCAGCGACCCTATCGATGGGCGTTGGTTTATTCTGACCACCGCCGATGGTGGGAAAAGCTGGCAACCGGTTCCGGCTGCTTCGCTACCGGCAATGACGCCGGGTGAAGCGGCTTTTGCAGCCAGCGGAACCAGTTTGGTTGTGCAGGGAAAACGGAATGCCTGGATTGCGTCGGGGGGCGGTACTGCTAGTCGGGTCTTCCGGTCAACGGATCGTGGACAAACGTGGTCGGTTGCAACAACGCCATTGCCGTCGGGGGAAGCTACCGGCTTGTTTGGTCTACATTTTTTCAACGATAAAAATGGGGTGGCCGTTGGCGGAAATTATAAGCAGGAGAAGCTGGCTGGCCCTAACGTAACCATTACCCGCGACGGCGGGAAAAGCTGGTCGTCGCTGACCCCGGCTACTCCGGCCGGATTGAAAGAAGCCGTGGCTTTACTACCCGGCGACCGCCTGCTCGTGATTGGCCCGTCGGGTACAGGCATCTCAGCCGATCAGGGACAAACCTGGCAGCAACTCGATACCACAGGCCATCACTCGGTAGCTTGTGTAAAAGGAACCTGCTACGCTGTTGGTGCCAAAGGCAAGGTTAGTAAACAGGTTTTTAAATGAGTTGCCAGGGGCCGAATCTGACAAGCGTTGAAAACCAGTCAGGTTTAGCCTTTAGGTGTACTACTTACCTGCTTTTCGTCGTTATTCTGCCGTGTTGATTGATTAACCCCAACCCGGTTATGTCTGTGAAAGCGAGTACAGTACTGTCTGCAATTCTACTGCTGACAGTAGCCGGTAATGTATCGGCTCAAATTCCCGTCAAGGGGGCCTTTATCTGCAACTATACGGGAAAAAGCGGGACCAGCCCTGACGTGGTCTGCTCGCCGACGACCACGTCGAATGCCCACGCGCAGAAAGTGGTCGATCGTATCCTGAAGCCGATTGGGCTGATGCGCAACTTCAAGATCATCGAATGCACGAATACGGAGAACTGCTTCGCCACCGTCATGAAAGGGCAGCGGTTTATCGTATACGATGCTGCGTTCATGCAAAGTATTGAGGAAGAAACCGAAACCGATTGGTCGGCCATTAGCATCATGGCCCATGAAATTGGTCATCATTTGCAGGGGCATACAATCGACGGAACGGGCGGACAACCCCAGAAAGAACTGGAGGCCGATAAGTTCTCGGGCTTCGTGCTGCATCAGATGGGAGCCTCGCTCGATGAATCGATGGTAGCGGTGCGGGCGTTGGGCGATGAACATGCAACGACGACCCATCCGGCGAAACCGGCTCGTCTGGAAGCCGTACGCAAAGGATGGCTGGAAGCGGAAGCGATGTACCCGAAAAGCGGGATGACGAACCGCCCTGCGCTGGCGTCGGCTCCCCGGCCTGTTACGTCACCCGTGGCTGCTGCGCCATCACCTGTGGTAGCGGTACCCCGCCCCGCAGCGATTGCGCCATCTCGGGTAGCGGCTACAGGACGGACCACGGTAGGCCGGGCCACGGTTGGCTGTGTGTCGGGCGACTGTGAAGATGGGAAGGGTACCTTTGTTTACCCGACGCGTGAACGGTACGCGGGTGAATTCGAAGAGGGTGACAAACATGGCGTTGGCACCGAGTACTACGCCGACGGAAAGGTCAAGTACAAAGGCAACTTCCGGGATAACCTCCGCTCCGACTACGGGGTGTATTACTATCGCAATGGCGACCGGTTCGAAGGGTGGTTTCAGAAGAACATACCGAACGGAAAAGGCTCGTACTACTTTGCCGACGGCGACCGCGTAACGGGTACGTTCAAAAACGGCCAACCCACCGCCGACTGCATCCTGGCGCACTAGAAGTTTAAACACAGAGTAACAGAGGAGGCACGGAGCACACAGAGAAGATTTCATTAATACCTCCGTGTACTCTGTGCCTCCTCTGTTACTCTGTGTTTAAACCTGTACTAAAACGCCAGGAGCGTCTTTTCGATGATGTCACATGCTTCGTGCATCTGCTCTTCGGTGATGGTAAGCGGTGGTGCGAAACGAATCTTGTCGCCGTGCGTCGGCTTGGTCAGCAGGCCGTTGTCTTTCAGGCGCAGACACACCTCCCAGGCCGTTTCGTCGCCCAGGCCATGCTTCTCCGCAATAACGATGGCGTTGAGTAAGCCACGACCGCGTACCAGCTTCACCATGTCGGTTTTGTGACTCAACGCTGTCATGCGGTCGCGGAACACAGCGCCTACCTTCGTTGCGTTGTCGGCTAGTTTTTCCTCGTCGACCACGCGCAGGGCGGCCATCGTAACCGCACAGGCCAGCGGATTACCGCCAAACGTGCTGCCGTGTTCTCCGGGTCTGATAGTCAGCATCACTTCATCGGACGTCAAGACTGCCGATACGGGCATCGTGCCGCCTGACAAGGCCTTACCGAGCACGAGCAGATCGGGCTTGACGTTTTCGTAGTCGCAGGCAATTCGTTTCCCTGTCCGGCCGATGCCTGTCTGCACCTCGTCGGCGATGAACAGCACGTTGTAACGGGTACACAGATCGCGGACGCCCTGTAAATAGCCTTCGTCGGGAACGACCACACCCGCTTCACCCTGAATCGGCTCGACCATGAAGCCGGCAATGTTCGGGTCACTTTTAAACGTGTCTTCAAGCGCGTTGAGGTCGTTGTAGGGAATGATGATGTAGCCGGGCAGGAGCGGACCAAAATCGTTGGTACTGCTGGCATCGGTCGATGAGGAAATAGCCGCCAGCGTACGGCCCCAGAAATTCCCCGCAGCGTAGACCGTCTTCGCCTGATTCTGAGGAATGCCTTTTACCTTGTACGCCCATTTACGGGTCAGCTTCAGCGCTGTTTCGCCGGCTTCCGCGCCGGAGTTCATCAGCAGCGCTTTATCGTAGCCGAAGTACTCGCACAGGAATTTTTCGCAGAGCCCCGTCTGATCGTTGTAGAAAGCCCGCGATGTCAGCGTCAGTCGCTGCGCCTGCTCGATCATAGCCCCGATGATGCGCGGGTGACAATGCCCCTGACTGACGGCGCTGTAGGCCGATAAGAAATCGAAGTAGCGTTTACCCTCTACGTCCCACAGAAACACGCCCTCACCCCGCGTCAGCACGACCGGAATCGGGTGGTAATTATGGGCACCGTAGTTCCATTCCAGTTGCATGGCCTGATCGGTGGCCGAGATGGGGAGTGTCGTTTCCATAGTTTAGCAGGTTACTTGATGAGGTAGTTATGAAGCGATCAGCGAACGGCTGCAACTAAGTAAGTTAACGAACCGTTCTGTTCAAAAATACCATTATTCGGGCACATGCCCAAACGCCTTATGGCCGCTTCGGCTTTTCCACCCATCCCCGGTCTCGACGCCGATGACTACTACTACACAACCGAGGGATTTGTCGTCTTCACGGAAGCGTATCATCGAAAACGGGGGTACTGTTGCCGTAATGGATGCCGTCATTGCCCCTATGGATTCAAAAAAAAGCGGACGCGAGTTGCAGATAATGAATAAATTAGCCAAATTTGCGCCCTCATACGGAAAACGAGTACGGTAATGGCCAGAATTTGTCAAATCACAGGAAAGCGCACGCGGACGGGAAATAACGTTTCGCACGCCAATAATAAAACGAAGCGTAAGTTTTACCCAAACCTGCAAAAGAAGCGCTTCTTCGTAGAATCGACGGGCGAATGGGTTACGCTGCGGGTGGCTACTTCGGCCATCAAAACCATCAACAAGAACGGTCTGGAAGCTACGCTTCAGAAGGCATACGAGCGCGGCACGCTGTCGCTGTAAGCGACCGTTTCGCCATGGACGACAAGCCTCTTCCGTTCGGGAGAGGCTTTTTGTATTGATTTATGGTAGTCGGTTTACGGTATCCAGTTTACAGTGAACTTGCCGAAATTTGGTAATTGGCTACTGTATGGTGTCCAGCATTATCGAAGTGATACCACCGAAAACCGTATAGCGAAAACTGTAAACTAACGTTATCTTGAAAGTTAACTTTGAGGATCTCATCGTTTTTGAGAACGATGATTACATCCTGATCAACAAGCCGCCCCACATCGCATCGCTCGATGAGCGGACCAACGATCGGGCGCAGAGCATTATCCGGCTGGCAAAAGCGTATCATCCCGACGCTCAACTTGGTCATCGGCTTGATAAAGAAACATCGGGTATTCTGGCTATTGCGAAGAACCCGGAGGCTTACCGGCACCTGGCGATGCAGTTTGAGCACCGTGAAGTGACCAAGCGGTACCATGCTGTCACGAATGGGGTACACGACTTCGATGGCATATCAGTTTACCTGCCTATTTCGCCGATTAAAGACGGTACGGCCGTAAAAATCGATCGGGAGAAGGGGAAGATCGCCGAAACGATATTCAATACCCTACAGGCATACCGCACGACGACACTGGTTGAGTGTATGCCCGTTACGGGACGGATGCACCAGATCCGGGTACACCTGATGTGTCTGAAAGCACCGATTGTCAATGACCCAACCTACGGCGGGGAGCCAGTGTTCCTGTCGGATGTGAAACGGAAGTTCAACCTGAAGCAGGGTACGGAAGAATTGCCACTGATTCAGCGGGTTGCGTTGCATGCGCACTCGCTGACATTCGCGTTACTCGACGGTGAAGAGCAGACATTTGTCGCGCCGTATCCGAAAGATTTTGGGGTACTGGTGAAGCAGCTGGAAAAGTTTTCGTGATCCGCTGGTGAGTAGAACGATCGACGTTGCGTAGTTTGTGGGCTAAAAACACATCACTTATGTTCGTTCATATCGTGTTCTTCTGGCTCAAAAATCCCGAAGAGCAAGCTAATCATGCCGCACTGCGGGCTGGGCTGGAATCACTGACCAGTATCGACGCCGTTACAACCGTTTATATCGGCACGCCCGCCGAAACCCGTCGGCCCGTTATCGACCACAGCTACGATTTTAACCTGACGATGGTATTTGCCGACAAAGCTGCGCACGATGCTTATCAGGAGCACCCACAGCACCTGGCCTTCGTTGAAAAATGTGCGCATCTCTGGGAGCGCGTGCAGATTTATGATGCGGTCGGCTAGAGGTCACTGGCTATTGAACACAAATAAGCGAGCCGACTTCTAAAGTCGGCTCGCTTATTTGTGTTCAATAGCTTCCAGCTGTCGAGTTTCAGGCTGCGTTGGTACGCTCGCTGGTCGGAGCCAATTGTTATACCAGCACCGATATGTCCATCTCCATATTGCCCTTGACCGCTTTCGAGTAGGGACAGACCGCGTGGGCCGTTTCGGCAAGTTGTTGAAGCTGCTCATGTTCCATGCCGGGTGCTTTCACCACGATTCGCCCGGACAGAAACATATTGTTGCCATCTTTATTAAGCGAAATGCTGACTTCGACAGCGTGTTCGGGCAGGATGATTTTACGACATTCGGCAACGGCCATCAGTGCACCATTGTAGCAGGCACTATATGCGGCTGCAAACAGCATTTCAGGATTTGGCTTGCCGCCTTCGCCGTGCATTTCGGTGGGGCGACGCAGATCCATTTCCAGGATGCCATCCAGCGATTTTACATCGCCATCCCGGCCACCTACACTACTGACGGTACTCGTATACAGGGTTTCCATTATGCAACTGGTTCGGTTTATGTCGGTGCGTTACTACCCGGCAATGGGCCGGGGGCCGACAGGGGTATAAACCAAAACCAGCCGATTTGTTCCTGATTCCAGCCTGGAAACCCACCCTGCGCGGGTACTGGCATTCCGCTGTTTTTTACCCTACCTTTGTCTATAGGGCCTGCGCGGCCATCGGCGGCAATACAAGCCTGCCCTATCGCGTTCTGGTAGGTATGTCCTCAATCGCTCAACCACATGAATACTGTAGTTCGTTTTCTGGATCGTAAGTCGCTGAAGATCGCGCTGCTGGGATGTGGAATACTGGGCACACTACTGGAGCCGGCTACGGCGCAGCGCCGGCGATCGGCTAGGGCGGTAACAGATACAACCGTAGCGCGGCATGCGCCCAACTCGACGACAGTAGCCCGCGCCGAAGCTGAGATGCAGTTTACCGATGGTATGCGTTATCTGATGACCGATGAGCCATCGAAAGCGCTACCCCTGTTCGCCAAGATCATTCAGAAAGACCCGGCCAATGCTGCGGCTCACTATGCGACGGCGAGTGCCCTGCTGAAAAGCAATAAGGTGGCTGAAGCTACGCCGTACGCAGTCAAAGCCCATAGTCTTGAGCCTGCCAACAAGTTCTATTCGCTACAGCTTGCCGAGTTGTATGTCAAGCAAAAACGCTACAGCGAGGCCGAGGACCTGTACGAAACCATCCTGAAATCGGGCAGCGACAATGCCGAATACGGTATCGAACTGGCAGCTATCTATCTGTTCGATGAAAAGCCCGACAAAGCGCTGGCTGCGTACGAGCGGGTAGAAAAGGAAATTGGTCCGAACGACGAAATTACCCGGCAGAAGCAGCGAATCTACCTCAAGCAGAACAAGATAGACAAGGCCGTTCAGGAGGCCGAGAAACTGGTGCAATCCGCACCGGGCGACCCGGATTACTTACTGGAAGGGGCCGAATTGCTTATTGCCAACGACCGGAGCGATCAGGCGCTGAACTGGATCGACCGGGCGCTCAAATTAAGTAGCGATCTGCCCCAGGCGCATTTGCTGCTGGCCGACATCTATCGGAAGAAAGGTGACATGGCACGGGTCAAGAAAGAGCTTGATCTGGTACTGGCCAGCCCAAATCTGGAAGCAGGCATGAAAGCCCGGATTCTGTCGGGTTATGTCGGTATGGTGGGCGAATCGGATACGGGTAAGCAGGAGGCCCTGGCCCTGACTCAGGAACTTGTTAAAGCCAGTCCCAACGATCCGAAAGCACAGATTATGGTGGCCAACCAGTTGGTGCGACAGGGCCGTAAAGCAGAAGGGCGGGATGCCTACGCCCGCGCGGCCCGTCTCGACGGCTCGGTCTACGAAGTATGGGGCGCGCTATTGCAACTCGATGGCGAATTAAACCAGATGGATAGCCTGCTGACCCACTCGGAACTGGCGCTGGAAGTGTTCCCGAATCAGGGAATGTTCTGGTATTCCAACGGGACGGCCAACCTGGTCAAGCGTCGATACCAGCAGGCGGTCGATGCACTTGAAGAAAGCCAGAAGCTACTGGCATCGATGGTGACTCCGGAGTTGAAAAGTGGTATCTACGCACAGTTAGGCGATGCCTACAACGGCTTGGGCGATTATGCCAAATCCGATGAATCGTACGAAACGGTGCTGAAAAGTGATCCGGTCAACGACCATGTACTGAATAACTACAGCTATTTCCTGTCACTGCGGAAAGCGAATCTGCCGCGTGCCCGGCAACTGGCGGAAAAGCTGGTTGATCGTCACCCGAACGATGCGACCTATCTGGATACATACGCCTGGGTGCTGTACGTCTCGAAAGACTATGCCAAAGCCAGACAGTATCTGGAAAAAGCTGTAAACGCCAATCCGGCAAGCGTGAGCGGGACAATCATCGAACATTATGGCGACGTGCTGTATCGGCTGGGTCAATCGGCGCAGGCGGTGGAGCAGTGGAAACGCGCCAAAGCGAAAGGCGGAGCCGGGTCCGGTATCGACAAGAAAATCTCTACCGGAAAACTAGATGACTAACGTTTACACCGCGCTGCTGTTTATGAGCGTGTTGCTAGGTGTCGGTGGTTGTCGCCGACAAGTGCCCGCAACCAGCCCGACCGCGCAGCCAACCACCCGCCCGACACCAGATTCGAGTGTGGTTAGCCGGCCGGTTTCTGGCTCGACAAGCAGTGGTACATCGGGTAACCCTGCTTCGTTTGCCAGAGCCATTGATGCCAACGTCGCTCAGGTCGACTTTATGTTTCTGACCATGCGGTCGAAGCTATCGTTCAAGAACCCGCAGCAGGCCATCGACAATGCCACTGTCAGCATACGAGTGCAGAAAGACAGCCTGATCTGGCTGTCGATATCCAAGCTGGGTATCGAAGGTGCCAGGGTATTGATTGCCCGCGATTCGGTGCACATCCTGGATAAAATCAACCGTCAGTACGCCGTGGCTGACTATGGTACCATCAGTCGGCAGTTTCGGTTTCCGCTGAATTTCGCATTCGTGCAGGCACTGCTTGTCGGAAATTTGCCGCTGCCCGGTCAACCGGCGCAGGTGGTCCGGCAGGAAGCCGATACGCTGCTGTTGCGGCAGACCAGCAATGGGTCACAGATCGACAATTACATCGGCGAACAGAACCGAAAACTAGCCAGGCTGCTTGTTTCGGTGCAACAGACTGGTAATACACTACGGCTCGATTACCAGGAATTTACGGCGCTGAATACGTTTTTATTCCCGTATGCCAGTCAGCTTGAGCTCAACTACAAAACTACCGATACGGGACAGCCGGCGCAGACAGCGGTGATGATTCGGCACAGCAAGGTTGAACAGGTGAGCGAAAATCCGGGCTTCCCGTTTTCGGTGCCGGCCAGTTATCAGCGACGACCGTAACGAAATCAAACCGACCCCGGTAACGTGTCTATGCACATTCATTCCCTACGAACGACTGCCTTATTTAGCTGCTGCCTGATGCTGCTCGTCTGGGTGGCTCCGGCGGTGGCTCAACAGACGCAGCGTAGCCGACAGGCACTGGAAAAGGAGAAGAAGCAGAACCTGGAAAAGATGGGACAAATTCGCTCCATCCTGAACAAAACGGCTTCAGAGAAACAGACCAGCCTTGGTCAGTTGAAGGCGCTCAACCAGCAGATTCAGGCGCAGTCGCAGCAGATCAACCTATTAAACAAAGACCTGCGCCTGACCGAAGAAGAAATTGCTGAACTGCGCCAGGCGAGTCGCAAATTGACCAACGACCTGAAAAAACTAAAGGTCGAATACGGGTCGATGATCTACACGGCCGACCGGCGCCGACAGCAGGTAAGTCCATTGGGTTTTCTGTTTGCTTCGGATAACTTCAATCAACTCGTAGCCCGCTACCGCTATCTGCGTCAATATTCCGATGCCCGACAAAGTCAGGTGCGGCAGATGAACGCCGTGCAGAGCGATCTGACGGAGAAAGAACGAACCACACAGCGGAAACGGAATCAGCAGAAGGGGACGCTACAGGCTAAAGTTGGCGAGTCGAAAAAACTGGAAACGCTCAAGCAGGAAAAGAATCAGGTCGTTGAGCAACTCAGCAAAAAAGAGGTTGAGTTGCGGACCGAACTTGACGAAAGCCGTCGAGCTATCGGTCAATTGGAAAATTTAATTACCCGCCTGATTGCACGGGAAGCGAAGGAACGTGCCGAACGAGAAGCGCGTGAACGGGCGGCTCGTCTGGCCCGCGAACGCCTGGCCCGTCAGGAAGCGGCTCGTCGGGCGGCTGAGCGGAAGCGGGCCGAAGAGCAAGTCGCTGCGGCCGAAAAGGCGGGTAAACAGCCCGACCCGGAGGTGGTGGCCAAAGCCGAGCGGCCAGCCGATCCTGAACCGGAGCCGGCTCCACCCACGGCCGACGAACGGCGGAACACCAACCTGAATACCGAAGAAACGGCGCTGGCGTCGTCATTCACTGCGTCGCGGGCGCGCCTGCCGTGGCCCGTATCGAAAGGCTTCGTATCGGACCATTTCGGCCGCCGGGCCCATGCGCTGCTGAAAGGTATTTACGTCGAAAATCAGGGCATAAACATTCAGACCAATGCCGGCGAAAGTGTGCGCTCGGTGTACGACGGCATCGTGCAGGACGTGACCAACATTCCCGGCATGAACAAC
The DNA here is from genome assembly GCF_003002825.1 of Spirosoma oryzae. Classification (GTDB taxonomy): domain Bacteria; phylum Bacteroidota; class Bacteroidia; order Cytophagales; family Spirosomataceae; genus Spirosoma; species Spirosoma oryzae. The sequence continues at coordinate 112,877 of NZ_PVTE01000006.1, forward strand.
GTCGTAGCAATTCAGCACGGTACGTACTTTACGGTCTACGCCAAGCTGCGCACGGTGCAGGTGCGGGCAGGGCAGCGTGTCAAGGCCCGCGAGCCAATCGGTACGGTCGCTACCGATAAAAATGGCGTGTCGGAAATGCAATTTCAGATCTGGAAAGAGTTTACCAAGCTAAATCCAGAATCCTGGCTTTCCCCTCGATGAAGTTGTAAAGTTGGATAGTTGTACGGTTATAAAGTTGCTGGCGCGAGCAGCTAATCGCCGGACGGGCTGACGCGGTAGCCACCTTTACGAGACTGCAACTCTATAACTTTACAACGCTAAAACTCTACAACTTAAAAAAGATGTCTGTTCATAATCCCGATATAAAGCGCGTCACAACGCACACCATTCAGGAACTCAAGAATAAAGGCGAGAAGATTTCGGCGCTGACGGCCTACGACTACTCGATGGCGCGGGCCGTTGATGCGGCTGGCGTTGAAGTAATTCTGGTGGGGGATTCTGCGTCGAATGTAATGGCGGGCCACGAAACGACCTTACCCATCACACTCGATCAGATGATCTATCACGCCAGCTCGGTTGTTCGGGCGGTAAAACGGGCGCTGGTTGTGGTCGATCTGCCATTTGGTTCTTACCAGGGTAATTCGGCGGAAGCGCTGCGGTCGGCGATTCGGATTATGAAAGAGTCGGGTGCTCACGCGATCAAGCTGGAAGGCGGGCAGGAAATTCGGGAGTCGATCGTTCGAATTCTGAGCGCGGGTGTTCCGGTGATGGGGCACCTGGGGCTTACCCCACAATCGATTTATAAGTTCGGCACGTACGCTGTACGAGCCCGCGAAGAAGCCGAAGCCGCGAAGCTGATGACTGATGCGCAGATGCTGGAGGAAATCGGCTGCTTCGGTGTCGTACTGGAAAAGATACCGGCAGCCTTGACCAAACAAGTGTCGCAGGCGCTTCAGATTCCAACAATCGGTATTGGTGCCGGCCCCGACGCTGATGGACAGATTCTGGTTGTGCACGATATGCTGGGGATCAACAACGAGTTTAAACCACGCTTTCTGCGGCAATATGCCGACCTGCATTCGGTTATGAAGCAGGCGATTACGAATTATGTCGACGATGTGAAAAGCCGCGACTTCCCGAACGAGAAAGAAGCGTACTGAGTTAGAGAGGAAAGAAAATAGAAGAAAGAAGAAAGAAAGCTGGCGCTATTACTGGCCTATCTTTTTTCTAGCGTCTTTCCTCTTTCTTCTGAAAAGAGCAATGAAGAAAAAGCCATATCAGGTTGTTTACGAGGACAACCACCTACTGATTGTCAATAAAGATCCTGGTATCCTGGTACAGGGTGACCGTACTGGTGATACGACCTTGTTGACAGTACTGAAAGAGTACATTAAAGAAAAATACGATAAGCCGGGGGAGGTGTTTCTGGGACTGGTGCATCGGCTCGACCGGCCCGTCAGCGGACTGGTTGTATTTGCCCGTACGTCGAAGGCATTGGAACGAATGAACGAAATTTTCCGGAAACGGCAGGTCCAGAAAACGTACTGGGCCGTCGTGCGGAAAAAGCCTCCGGTCGATGCGAACAAGCTGGTAAACTGGCTGGTAAAAGACGAGCAGAAGAATCAGGTGTCGGTGTACGATTACGAAGTGCCGGGCTCGCAAAAGGCCGAATTATCGTATCGGTTATTAGGCCGTATCAACGAGCACTTTCTGCTGGAAGTAAACCCGATTACCGGGCGTCCGCATCAGATTCGTTCGCAACTGGCGCACATGGGTTGTCCAATCCGGGGCGACGTCAAATACGGTTACGATCGGGCGGTTGCCGACAAAAAGATCTATCTGCACGCGCGCCGGTTGTATTTTATTCATCCGGTGAAAAAAGAGCCGATCATTTGTCGGGCGGGCTTACCCAACGACCCGTTCTGGGAAGAGTTTCTTGAACTTGACGACGAGAACTACAAAGACAAAAATCTGGATCGTATTTACGAATAGGCAGATGTCCCGTAGTAATGCAAAAGCCCCCGGTCGATGTCGTCATCGCCGGGGGCTTTTCTGTATACCGACTAATAAGTTGGGTTATCGAATGAATGCTGTGTATGCTTATCAACTGAGTCGGTCGTAACATCAGCCATCATTTGATTGACGACCCGTTCGACCATCTGAACCGCACCACGTAATGCACCGTAGATGATACACAGCGGGAGGATAATGGGCATAAAAAAGACCCACTGGAAGATCATATGCAGCCTGACATGTTTCATCGTTTCGGTTAGTCTTTAGGTATTGGTTAAGTTAACGGATTACGGGTTTCTTTCAAAAAAAAGTGAGTGATTCCTACCCAACTTTTTACTGTATTAATTAAAAATTAACTTGCTTAAGTTCAAAACGGTGGGGTTCTGAAAAAAGTTTAAGTTAACACGAATCAGTTGGCACAATATTGGGCAGTAACGCTACCTGATTAATTTCAAGGTAGCAAAAAAAGTGCCATATGTATATATACCAACGTGTAAAGCAAGGAGTTAGGTATTGAGAAATTATATATACTATAACCTATAGAAATAGTAGTATAGTTCTAAAAAAGCCGGCCGGATGTCAGTTTTTCAAACATCCGGCCGGCTTTTTTGTGTTTACGTCTATTTCAATGTCGCCACGGCATCCTTTATACGCTGAACGGCTTCCGCCAGCGATTCATCAGACGCTGCCGTTGAGATACGCAGGCAGTTCGGCGCACCAAAACCAGAACCTGCTACCGTCGACACGTACGAGGTGTTAAGCAGCCACGACGCAAAATCGTCGGAGTTGTTGATTGTCGTCGTACCGTCTGATTTACCGTAGTAATAGCTGATGTCAGGGAAGGCGTAGAAAGCACCCTCAGGTACGTTGACCCGGAAATGAGGGACTTCTTTAAGCAGCTTCACCACCAGGTCGCGCCGACGCTGGTAGGCTTTCGTCATTTCCTTGCTGGCATCCAGCGGACCACTGATCGCGGCAACGGCTGCTTTCTGGGCAATCGAGTTTGTTCCCGACGTAACCTGTCCCTGTAGCTTCTCAACGCCTTCTGCAATCCACTTAGCTGCACCGATATAACCGATGCGCCAGCCCGTCATGGCATAGCCTTTCGCTACGCCATTGACCGTGATAACGCGGTCAGCAATTTCAGGAATCGAGCCGATGCTGAAATGACCTTCGGGGGTGAAGTTGATGTATTCATAGATTTCGTCGGCCAGTACGAATACATTCTCGTGCTTGGCAACGACGGCGGCAATTGCCCGCAATTCGGCCTCTGAATAAATCGAACCGGTTGGGTTGTTTGGCGACGCATACATCACAATCCGGGTGCGGTCGGTGATGGCGGCTTCAAACTGCTCCGGCGTAACTTTAAAGTTATTCTCAAATGATCCGTCGACCACCACTGATTTACCTTCGGCCAGCTTTACCATCTCCGAGTAGCTAACCCAGTACGGCGAGAAGATAACGACTTCATCGCCGGGATTGATCAGCACCTGAATGACGTTGGCCAGCGAGTGTTTTGCCCCTGTCGAGACGACGATGTTCTCGGGCTTCCAGTCGATGTTGTTATCACGCTTGAATTTGTCGGCGATGGCTTTGCGCAGATCAGGGTATCCGGCAACAGGGGAGTAGCCATGGAAACCGTCGTCGATGGCTTTCTTAGCGGCCTCACAGATGTGATCGGGCGTTTTGAAATCAGGCTCGCCGACGCTCAGGCTGATTACTTTGTGGCCCTGAGCGGCTAATTCGCGGGCTTTTTTGGTCATCGCCAACGTGGACGATTCTTCCAGCGCATTGATGCGGTCGGCTAACAGACTCACTGTGTCGAGCGTGGCAGACATAATCGGTGGTGATTTTTGAGAAAATGATAACAAACTGAGTGCAAAGGTACTATGATTTCAGTGCGGGGGGACGATCGTTGGCGAATTAAAAATCGTCACGGCTCCCGTATCATCGCAGTTAGCTAGCAGGTCAAGCGTCGTTTTGTGCAGTACTGGATGCCTAAAATCAGGGGCAATTTCAGCCAACGGAACGAGGGTGAACCGGCGCTGGTGCAGGAACGGATGGGGTAGTGTTAGCGTAGGCGATTGCCAGATGAGTTGATCGTAATACAGCAGGTCGATGTCTATCGTACGCGCCCCCCAGTGTTCGTGCCGTACCCGACCGAGTTCAGACTCGATCGCCTGGGTCTGCGCCAGGACCATCTCCGGCTCCAGCGTTGTTTCGATGGCCAGCACCTGATTCAGAAAAGCGGGTTGCTCGGTCACGCCCCACGCTGCGGTCTCGTACAGGTTCGATTGACTGACGACCCGCCCGACGCGCTGCTCAATTCGCCTTACCGCCTGCGCCAGCGTAAGCACGCGGTCCCCAAGATTGGCCCCCAGCAGAAGAAAAGTAATCAAGGATTGAGTGATTGAGTGATAGAATGATCGAGTGATCGAATGATTGAATAAGCTGACGCGCTCCATTCAATCATTCGATCACTCGATCAATCAATCAACTAGTAGTCTTTGATCGGTTTGATGTCGTAGTAAGCGCGGATGTCGGCTTCGGACGGGGTTTTCGCTGGCCGAATAATGCGGAAGCCGCAAAACGATGCAGATGTCATCCACCAGTCGGACTTGGGGCTCTGGGGATCGATGATTTTCCAGGCTGGGGCCGATTGGGTACGTGCTGCCGACCGTAATACCGCCGGGTCATCGTCCCACGACCCACCCCGTACGGAGTTTGGATAAAGTGTCGTGGTCGGTGCATATGGTTCGTTGACCTTACCGGCAGCCTTCTGTTTATAGTAGTCCTCGATGTATTGGTCCTGCGTCCATTCCATCACGTTACCGTGCATATCGTACAGTCCAAACGAGTTCGGTTTTTTCGTGCCTACTTTCTTATACGAGCCGTTGCTGTTGCCTTTGAAAACGGCGTATTCGCCCAATTTGCTGACATCGTTCCCGAATGAGTAAGCGAGCGTTGCGTTTTTGTCGTTACCCCGGCAAGCGTACTCCCATTCCGCTTCCGTTGGCAGTCGATAGAAGACACCCGTTTTGGCGTAGAGCCACGCGCAGAATTTAATGGCTGCGTACTGCGTCATGTTGATGGCCGGGTAGCCCGCCCGGCCCATGCCAAACGACATATCGACGTAAGGCGGACTAGGACGAACTGTCGCGTCGGTTTTGGCGAGATTGGCGTCGGCGGCCGGGTATTTGGCGGCCATTTCCTTTTCCATATTGGTGAAGGCAAACAGGTCGTACAGATCCCAGGTTACTTCGTATTTGCCCATCCAGAAGGGTTCAATCGTTACGCTGTGCACCGGACCTTCATCGGGCTGATGGCCTTTCTGGTCGGGGGGGCTGCCCATCATACCCTTGCCGCCCGGCACGGCGACCATAGCGTAGGTCTGATTACTGCCCGGAATAGTCTGCGTGTACGATGTAAAGCCAGAAGTCGTCTGCGCCCGGCTTGCTGTATACGTTAGCAGCATCGCGAGGCAGTTAATCGAGAGGAATCGGTAAGGCATAAGTCAATGACGTTTCCTGGTAAAGGCAAAAGTAGGAACGATTTCCTTTGTTGTACCTTTGTATTTATTCAGGTTCTGAAACGCGACGACTAGTCTGGCTGTATATGGAAACCAATCAACCCACCCGGCTCAACGGCATGCAGCAGTACATGCTGCGCCTGTTTGAGCGCGAACTGCCTGCTCATCAGGAGGCTGAAATCAAACAGTTGCTGGCTGCTTATTTTTCACGTCTGGTCGACGATGAAATCGATGCGCTTGTCAGCGAGCGGGGTATCACAGCGGAGCAGCTTGAACAAGACGCAACTGTGCATCGCCGTACGCCTTACAATCCGAAGCGATGAGAGTCGTGATTGATACAAATGCGTTGTTGGTCAGTATCCCTAAAGTATCAATGAGTCGGTGGCTGTTTGACGCTGTACTCGATGGGACAGTAGAAATAGTCGTGTCAACCGAAATTCTTCATGAGTACGAAGAAATTATAGGATCATTCTGGGGATCACCAAAGCTGGCAATACATTGATAAACCTACAAAATCTGATACAGGCAGAGCCCAGCTATTTCTGGTACTTGCTCGAAACGGACCCAGACGATAACAAGTTTGTCGATTGCGCTATTGCCGGTAACGCAGATTACATCATAACTGACGATCGACATTTTAACGCCCTTGCTACTATAAACTTCCCTAAAGTACGGGCCGTAACAAGGCAGCAGTTTTCTGCACTGTTTTTTGAGAAACAATGAATTACTTATCAGCCGAAAATCTTTCTAAAACGTACGGCGACCGGACGCTTTTCCGCAACCTCACATTCGGAATCAATCGGGGCGACAAGGTGGCGATCGTTGGGGCGAATGGATCGGGCAAAACGACGTTACTGACGATTCTGGCCGGGGCCGCACCGCCTGATGCGGGCGTGGTGACCCATCGCAAAGACATTACGGTCGGCTACCTCGATCAGCAGCCCGATCTGAACGACGCCATGACGGTCATGGAAGTGGTGCTGGCTGGCGAAAGCGCGCAACTCGATGCGGTGCGTGCTTACGAACAGGCGCTGGCATCGGGCGATCATACGGCCCTTGAACGGGCGATGAGCGACATGGAAAAGCTGGAGGCCTGGGACTACGAAGCGCAGATTCGGCAGATGCTGGGCGAACTGGGTATTCATGATTTCGACCAGCGTGTCAGTTCATTGTCGGGCGGTCAGCGGAAACGGGTGGCGCTGGCGCGGGTGCTGATCCAGAACCCTGACCTGCTGATCCTTGACGAGCCGACTAACCACCTCGATCTGGAAGCCATCGAATACCTCGAAAACTACCTGAACACCAACAACGGTACGCTGCTGATGGTATCGCACGACCGGTACTTTCTGGACCGGGTGTGTAATCAGATTGCCGAACTCGATGGTGGGCAATTGTACACCTACAAAGGAAACTACGCATATTTTCTGGAGAAGAAAGACGAGCGCGAACAGGCAGCAGCTTCTGAATTGGCGAAAGATCGGAACACCTTCCGGCGGGAACTGGAATGGATGCGCCGGCAACCCAAAGCCCGTGGGACAAAGGCGCAGTACCGGATCGATGCGTTCGATGAATTGAAAGAGAAAACCAGCGGCAAACGCAGCGACGGCGAACTCGACCTGAACCTACGCATGACCCGCCTGGGAACGAAGATTCTGGAAGTGGAGAATCTGAGCAAGCGATACGGGAATAAGGTGTTGCTCGATCACTTTACCTATACCTTCAAGCGATTCGATCGGGTAGGGCTGATTGGTAAGAACGGCATGGGCAAAACCACGCTGATGAACATGCTTACCGGCCTGTTGCGCCCCGATTCGGGTAAGATTTCGACGGGCGGTACGGTGAAGTTTGGTTACTATACCCAATCGGAACTGGACCTGCCGGAGAATCAGCGGGTAATCGACGTCGTGCAGGATGTAGCGGAGGTGATGAAGCTGGCCAACGGCGATACCGTAACGGCAACACAACTGCTGAGCCGGTTTCTGTTCGATCGCTCGAAGCAGTATGACTACGTCGCCAAGTTAAGCGGGGGCGAGAAACGACGACTTCAGTTGTTGCTGGTGCTGGTACAGAATCCCAACTTCCTGATTCTTGACGAGCCGACCAACGATCTTGATATTACAACGCTGAATGTACTGGAAGACTTTTTGCTTAGCTTCTCAGGCTGTGTAATGATCGTTACCCACGACCGCTACTTCATGGACCGGCTGGTTGAGCACGTGTTCGTACTGGAAGGCGAAGGTAAAGTGCGTGATTATCCCGGCAACTATACCGATTACCGCGAATGGCGCGACAGCCAGAAACGTACGCCGGAACCCACTAAGCAAGCGGTTCCCAAAAATCAGCCGGCCGCCCCAACGCCTACGGTGAATACGTCGACGGGCAAACGCAAGCTGTCGTTTAAGGAACAGAAAGAGTACGAAACACTGGAGAAAGAAATTGACTCGCTGGAACAGCGTAAGCTGGAAGTCGTTGAGTTGCTGAACGGTGGCGGACACCATGAGCAGCTAACCGCCTGGGCCCGCGAAATCGAAACCATCGACCAAACGGTCGCCGAGAAGTCAGACCGGTGGCTGGAACTGGCAGAACATGTCTAATTTTGAATGAGTGATTGATAGAATGATTGGATAGGGTTGCCTGGAACACTCAATCATTCTATCAATCACCCATTCAATCACTGTCTTATGCAGCAGATCGTTGATTTTTTTCAGTACCTGCTTAACTCGGAGGAGATCATTCGGACGGGTGGGCTGATTGTCGTTACGCTGATCGTTTACATCGAGAATGGTATCTTCTTCGGCTTTTTCCTGCCGGGCGACTACCTACTGTTTTTGTCGGGGGTCTTTGCCGGTACTAAACTGCTGAACGTACCGCTGTGGCTGCTGCTGCTCTGTATTTTTTCAGCTGCCGTGCTCGGTTCGCTGACGGGTTACCTGACGGGCTACTATTTCGGCGGACGGCTTCAGAGTCGGCCGGATTCGCTGTTTTTCAAGCAGAAATACATTCAGAACACCCGCGATGCTTTTGAGAAATACGGCAGCAGCGCGCTGATCGTCGCTCGCTTTCTACCCATTGTTCGCACGTTTGCACCACTGCTGGCAGGCCTGATTCACATGCGGTTTCAGCTGTTCATGCTGTACAATATCGTTGGTGGTGCGGTGTGGGTGATTGTCTTGGTCGGTGGCGGATTCTTCTTCGGCGAACGCTTTCCCTGGATTGTCGACTATGTGCAGTGGATTATTGTCTTCTTCCTGGGAGTAACCACGTTTACCGTTGTGCGCGGTTATCTGAATGCTCGCAAAGAAGCAAAAACGAGAGAGGTGTAAAGAGAATATTCTGTTTTCGGTAATATCATCAATGGCGATGCCAGGTAGGTGTATTCTACGGATGCCGGGCATTTACATGTTCGTACAATAGAATCTTGCTATCGGCTGTCAACAATGGTAATTGCTTTATTCTGGAAGTGGATACGATTAACTGATCGGCCGGATCAGCATGGAATGTGCCCGGTAAGTTACAGGCATCGATTATTATTTCTCGCTCCAGGCTAATTGTGGTAACGCCAGTTCGATCAATAGCCAATTCGAGCCAATCTACCAATGCGACGGGTAGCGTTAACCTATTTTTCTCAACCAGTTTGGCCACTTCCCAGCACGAAATCAGACTGATATGAACATGGGCAGGCTGTAGTTTGTCGAGATAGGCTACTGTTTCAGGAGCGAGTTTAGTGGGTTCATTGATCCACCATATCCAGACATGTGTGTCGAGCAAAATCATAAATCTGCTTCCCAATCGGTTGCACTGCTGAAAGGGTCATCATAACGAATAGGTCTGCTTCTAAGAGGAAAACGTTCTTCTGTAGTAAGACTATTCTCAGAATCATCTTCCAAAATGATAACTTCCACTCGTTTACCTTTCGATAAAGGGAGGTTCTGAAGAATTAATTCATGATTCTGATTGACCTGAGTTCGGATTCGTATAGCGTTCATACCGAAATGTAAAAATTGTTTGCGGCAAAACGAAGCGGCTTTCGGTATCTCATCGAGACATACCGAAAGCCGCCCTTTTTGCCGTAAACAGAAAACCGTTTACCGTAAACCGACCCTAATTCCGCAGCGGCTTACCGCCAGTCAGCAGGCTTTGAATACGTTCCAGCGTTTTCTTCTCGCCCGATAGCGACAGGAAGGCTTCCCGCTCCAGATCGAGCAGGTACTTTTCCGACACCAGTTGCGGGCTGCTCAGATCACCCCCACAAAGTACATAAGCCAGTTTGTCGGCGATCTTTACATCATGGTCGGAAATGTAGTTGCCCATGCGCATGGCGACAATTCCCGCCTTGAACAAAGCAATGCCCGTTTTACCCTGAACCTTGATGTCCGTACGCTGCTTAGGTTGCGTGTAGCCGTTCTCCGCCAGCTCGATAGCCGCTTGTTTGGCTTCGGCGATCAGGCTGCTCCGATTCAGCACGATCTGATCCGTTGGCCGCAGGTAATTCATGTCACGGGCTTCCTGCGCCGACGTCGACACTTTCGCCGTGGCGATGTTCATAAAGATGTTCTGGAGAATGTTCAGTTCTGGATCACCCGACTGATACAGGTCCGACGCTCGGGCGGCCATCTCCTTGGTACCACCACCCGCCGGAATCAGCCCAACCCCAACTTCGACCAGACCCATGTAGGTTTCGGCATGCGCCACGGCCCGGTCCGAGTGTAGTACGGCTTCGCAGCCACCACCCAGCGTCAGCGTGTGCGGGGCAACAATGACGGGTACCGACGAATACCGAAGTCGCATAATCATGTTCTGAAATTGAGCGATCATCAGGTTGACTTCATCGAACTCCTGCTCGACGGCGAACATAAACAGCATGCCGAGGTTAGCACCCGCCGAGAAGGCATCCGTCGAATCATTGCCGACGACCAGACCGCGAAAATCTTTCTCCGCCAGCGCGATACCTTTCATCAAGGCTTCGGAAACACCCTGTCCGAAGGTGTTCATCTTGCTGCGGAACTCCACGTTCAGAATGCCGTCGCCCAGATCGTAAATCGATGCATCGGCATTTTTCCAGACCACGTTCTGGGAGAGGTTCTCCAGAATCGTGAAGGCTTCTGTACCGGGAATGGTCTTGTAGCTCTTCGACGGGATGTCGTAGTACTGTTTCTTACCGTTTTCGACGCGGTAGAACGAGTCGATACCCGCGTCGAGCATATCGTATACCCACTGCGCTGGTTTTTTGCCCTGTGCTTCAATCAGCTCGACACCTTTCCGCACCCCGATAGCGTCCCAGGTTTCGAACAGGCCCAACTGCCAGCCAAAACCAGCCGTAATGGCGGCATCGATGCGATACAGTTCGTCCGAGATTTCCGGGATTCGGTGGGTCGCGTATTGAAAGCCGTCGGCAAAGGTCCGGCGGTAGAACTCGCCCGCCTTGTCGGTGCCGGCCAATAGTACCGGGAACCGCTTCCGTAGGCTATCGATAGCTTTGGTGCCTTCGAGCGTCGCAAACTTTACTTTCTGCGACAGCTTGTACTCGAACGTTTTCAGGTCGAGCGCCAGAATTTCGGTTTTACCGGTCGCGTCTTTGGTTTTCTTGTAATACCCCTGACCGGTTTTATCGCCCAGCCATTTGTTGTCCATCAGCTTTTGCACCGACGCGGGCAGGTCAAAACTCGCCCGCGATTCGTCGTGCTCCATCTTCGACAGGTTGCCAGCGACATTGACGGTCGTATCGAGGCCCACGACGTCTGACAGACGGAACGTTCCGGACTTCGGCCGACCGACTACCGGCCCTGTTAGTTTGTCGACTTCTTCGACAGTCAGACCCATGTCTTCGGCGACACGAATGGTCTGAATCAATGACTGAATACCGAGTCGGTTGGCAATAAACCCAGGCGTGTCCTTGCAGAGTACAGTGGTTTTGCCGAGATACAGACTGCCATAATTCATCAGGAAGTCAACCACGGCCGGGTCGGTATCGGGGCCGGGAATGATTTCGAGCAGCCGCAGGTAGCGGGGCGGGTTGAAAAAGTGGGTGCCGCAGAAGTTACGCCGAAAATCGTCGCTGCGTCCTTCGGTCAGCAAGTGCATCGGAATCCCCGACGTGTTCGACGTAATCAGCGTGCCCGGCTTGCGAAACTGCTCGATCCGCTCGTAGACCGACCGTTTGATATCGAGTCGTTCGACGACTACTTCGATGATCCAATCGTAGGTAGCGATTTCTTTCAGGTTGTCATCGAAATTGCCCAGCTTGATGCGACTGGCGAATTTCGGGCTGTAGAGCGACGCCGGACTGGCTTTAAGCATCGTCTGAAAGGCGTCGTTGACAATCCGGTTTCGTACCAGTGGGCTGTCGGTTGTCAAGCCTTTGGCCTGCTCGGCAGCGTTCGGTTCTTTCGGAACAATGTCGAGCAGTAGTACGTCGACGCCAACGTTGGCGAAGTGGGCCGCGATACGTGAACCCATGATACCCGATCCTAAGACGGCAACACGCCGGATGGTTCGGGTTTTCGACTGGGTTTTGGGTTTCTCCAGGGTAGCTTCCATGTGTAGATGTCGGCCTGACGACCGGTTATCGAAAATCAGGTGTTTAGTCGTGATCTAGTCCAGCGTAAGTTCTTCCGATTCTGCCGCTTTGATTTTGGCGTTCTCTTCCTCGACAAGCCGGTTGATGTCTTTGATGACGTCGAAGAAAACGACCAGTTTGTCGAGCGGTATATTCTCCCGAATAAGGTTGTTGAATTGAATGACACCGTCGCGAGCCATCTCGCGTTTCTCCCGGCCGGTGTCGGTCAGAAAAATGCGGACGAATCGCTTGTCGTTGCCGTCAACTTCGCGCCGAATCAGGCCGCGCTCTTCCAGATTTTTCAGCATCCGGACCAGGGAGCGGGGTTCCATGCCCAGCAGCGGACCGATTTTCGTAGCGGGCGTTCCTTCATCGAGGTCGACGTTGAGCAGTACATAGCCGATCGCCATTGTGATGTCGAACTGAGCCGCGTAGGCATTGTACATGCGGGAAATAGCGTGCCATCCCCACTTAATGTGAAAGTCAACGGTTTTCTCCTTTTTCATAGCGGTGTCGTCCTGTTCGTACGGGGGTAAAGCTACGTATTTTTTGTAAAACAGTATGCATGCATACTGTTGTCTCGAACTGTGATTCTTGTGATTGTATTGATTCCTATGATTCAAAGAGAAAAATCATAGCCCATCACCTGAATCGCGAGAATCACAGTCCATGATTGTCTGAACTATGATTCTTGTGATTGTATTGATTTCGTTGATTCAAAGAGAAAAATCATAACCCATCAGTGTAATCATAAGAATCACAGTTCAAGACTTATTTCTCAGCCAATAGCTTAGTAATCAAATTATTAAATTCGTCAACGTATTGGTCATAGTATTTGCCGGTACCGGGGCCATTGAAGCCGGTGTACACGTGTCGAACCTGCCCTTTTTTATCCAGAATGAGCGTGGTGGGGAAGGCGACGACGGCGTTCAGTTCGGGTAGCGCTTTGGCTGCCTGCGCTTTGTCGTTGGTGCCGGCCAGAACGATTGGATAATCGATTTTGAATCGCTGTTTCATGCGCTCGATCTTCGGGCCGGACTCGGTCAGGTTGGCCGATCGCTCGAACGATAAGCCCAGGATCTCGACGCCCCGCTGCCGATTCTTCTTGTACCAGGGACTCAGGAAGTTGGTTTCGTCCATGCAGTTGGGGCACCACGAGCCTAAAATCTGCACGACCGTCACCTTGCCTTTGTAGCGCGGGTCAGTCAACGATACGACGTTGCCGTTGGGTTCGGGGAAGGAAGCCGTCAGTGTTTTAGCCCCCGGCTTCAGATAGGTCAGCGATGTCGGGTCGGGCAGTTTGGCGTTCGGGTCGGCTTTAGCTACCCACGATTCGTAGCCCGAAATACCCGCCCAAAAACCACCGGCCAAGGTCTTCGCTGCGGAATTATGCTTCGCTTTGAACAAAAATAGATGCGAGCCGTCGAAACAGGACAGGAACAGGCTGTCGCCAACGACATTACCATCGAGGTAGCGGTAGTCACCGGTGGGGGTGAGAAAGGTACCCGACACGCGATTACCCGTTTGCTTGAATACGCCCACCGCATTAACGGTATCGACCTGATTTCGCTTGTTACTAAACTCCGTTGCCCAGGTACCGGCTATCGTCGTGCTCGCCGATTTGCTGTCGGGGACGAAGCGGTAGTTAGGGCCAAGTTCGGCCCGAAATGGTAGCGTCAGTGTTTGCTGCGCCGTGCGGTGTCGACGCCAGGTTCCGGTTAGCGTTTTGCCATCCACTTTCGCGACCAGTTCTGAATCAAATAGCGCCATCGGAATGCGGATGGAGTCGCCGGTTACGGTTGCCATATCCATCGCCAGCCGTTCGCTCCCGTTGATTGCGAAAGCCGTGTATGTGCCCGCCTGCCTGCCCGGTTCGAGTGCCAGTCCGAAGGGAAGTGGTCCGCCTTTGGTCGTTATTACGGCACGGTAGGTGCCTGGTTGTACGGTTGTCGGTTTAGATTGGCCAGCGCAGGAAAACGTCAGACCGGAGCAGCCGATCAGCGATAAAAGCAAAAGTGGTCGTAGCATGAATTGGTAAGGGTTGTATTCTGGTGAAGTAACAAACTAAAGCGGAAAAACGAGTATGGAAGCCGGTTAGTTTCTGCCGTTGCGACGCTGCCAACAGTCCAGTCGAGCGGTACAGGCAAGATCGGGTGGGAACGTTAAAAACGTGCATTCGCCGGTTAGTAAATCCTGCTGTTGGTCGTAGTTTTGCTACTTGGTATCTACGCCATCGTAGGCGCGTCAACTGCGCCAGTAACTTGTTCTTCCTCTCTTTTCCAATGATCCGTTTTTACGCATTCAGTAGCCTGCTCATGCTGTGGGCGCTGGCGACGCAGGCGCAGTACCAGCTGCGGCCGGCAACAGTAACTGATAGTCATCAGCAAACATCGACGGGTTCGCTGCGCTTTTACGACTCGGAACGTAGCCGGGCGACCATTGAATTTATACCGCAGGGTTCCGCCGTTGTAAAGACGATACCGGTATCTGACGTGCAACTGCTGCGTATCGACAACGGGTCGACGTATCGTGGGTTGACGCTGGTCGTGCCGTATTACAAAATCGAGCCGGTACTGCCCAGCGATGCGATCATCGACCATACCGACACGACCAGCGTATTAGCCGAGCAGTTGCTCGATAGCCCACTGGCGCAACTGTATCGATTTGCTGATAGCCGACTCAAAACGCGCTACGTGTTAGTCAAGAACGATTCGGTCATCCTGCTGCACAATATCGAGCTGCAACTGAACCGCCGAAACGCCTTGTATTCGTACAGTGAACCCGTGTTTCGCCGGGAGCTGAAAGCCGCCCTTACCGAGTGTCCTACGCTCAATACCGATCGGGTACAGTATACAGAAAATAGTTTGATTGCGCTGCTGAGTGAATACCTGCGCTTCTGCCGCGTAACGCCTACCCAACAGATCGTCAAGAAAGCGTTTGACAGCCCGATCGTTGATATTGGTATGTCGGGTTATTTCCTGGGACGGGTCGATAATTTTAGCGTCAGTTCATACATGGCAACGGTGCAACTGCTGCTGCCGAAACGCTTTCACAATGTGTTCGTCATGCTCGACGTTGGTCGTGTACGGTACGAATGGGAGCCCTACAGTTACAGCAACCCAATGCTGGGTTTGTTCGCCGGACGTTATTTTGGCCGGGGGGCGTTCCAGGCAAAAGTTTATTCGGGCATCACGAATGCAACCGGCTTCCTGGATACCGGTGTCGGACTAAGTTACCGCAAGCTGATTAGTATTGAGGGGCGCTATCCGGTTGTTTCGCTGGCAATCAATGGCTTTCGCACCCCCATGTCCCCCTTTCTGACAGCACGTGTGTTCGTTCCATTGTCGAAAGGGCATCGGGTGCAGCTCCGGCGATAACCACAACGTTTCGGTCGGCTTTCGTTAAATTTGCGGTACGTGGCTTTTCTTGTGCCGCCTTTCTGAATGACCGATTATCATCAGCCCGTTTTACTACAAGCCTGCATCGACGGGCTCAATCTGCAACCCGGCGGTACGTACGTCGATATTACCTTTGGTGGGGGAGGGCATAGCCGCGAAATCCTGAATCAGCTTGAGGGCGGCCGTTTGTTCGGGTTCGACCAGGATGCCGACGCCCGGGCGAACGCACAGGCGATCGGCGATAGTCGACTGACGTTTGTTGCCTCGAATTTCCGGAATATCAAACGCTACCTGCGCCTGTACGGCGTAAAACAGGTCGATGGTATTCTGGCTGATCTGGGCATTTCGTCGCACCAGATCGATACGCCTGAACGCGGTTTCTCGACCCGTTTCGACGCTGACCTCGACATGCGGATGAATCAGCAGGCAGATCGTACGGCCCGGCAGGTTGTCAACGAATATACCGAAGCGGAACTGCACCGGATTCTGGGTATGTACGGCGAGATCACCAATGCTCGTACGGCCGCCGGTGCCATCGTATCGGCCCGTTCGAACCGCCCGATCAAGACAATCAACGAGCTGAAGGCGGCCTTACAGCGCTACGCGCCACGTGGTAAGGAAAATAAGTTTTTCGCGCAGGTATTCCAGGCGCTTCGCATCGAAGTAAACGAGGAAATGCAGGCACTGGAGGAATTCCTGGAGCAGGTGCCGGAGCTGCTCAAACCGGGTGGTCGACTGGTAGTTATGTCCTACCATTCGCTGGAAGATCGGCCGGTCAAAAATTTCATCGCCAAGGGAAAGTTTCAGGGCGAAGTCGAAAAAGATCTGTACGGCAACGAGCTGAAGCCATTGCGCAGTATTACCCGCAAACCCATTGAAGCAACGCCCGACGAAGTGGCCCGCAACCCCCGTGCCCGTAGCGCCAAGCTGCGTATCGCGGAGCGGCTATGAACACGGGTTGCCGGGACACTGCCTACCCATTTTCTGTCCACCCTTTACCGTAAGTTGAGATGTTAGCCAAGACGTATGGCGCGGCCGTATATGGGGTCAATGCCAGTATCATTACCGTAGAAGTTGTTGTGGCGCAGGGGCTGCATTTTCATCTGGTTGGTCTTGCCGATAGTGCCGTAAAAGAAAGTGAGCAGCGGGTGGAAGCGTCGCTGAAGTTTTTTGGCTATCGCATGCCCCGGCAGAAAGTCGTCGTCAACCTGGCTCCGGCCGATGTCCGCAAGGAGGGGTCAGCCTATGACCTACCCATTGCGCTCTGTGTGTTGCAGGCATCTGAGCAGGTCAGTATGCAGCGCAATCTGGAGGAGTACGTGATTATGGGCGAACTGGCACTCGACGGAACGTTACGGCCCATCAAAGGGGTACTGCCTATTGCCATCGAAGCGCGTAAACGGGGCTACAAAGGATTTGTGCTGCCGGTAGAAAACGCACCCGAAGCTGCCATCGTCAATAACCTCGACGTAATTCCTGTGGCGAACATGCAGGAAGCGGTCGAGTTCTTCGAAGGCAAAAAAGAGATCGAACCACTGGTCAGCGATACGCGCGATCTGTTCAACAGTCAGGTAAACGTGTACGAGGTCGATTTCTCGCACGTGCAGGGGCAGGAGAACATCAAGCGGGCGATGGAGATTGCGGCAGCGGGCGGCCATAACGTCATTATGATCGGTCCACCCGGCGCGGGCAAGACCATGCTGGCCAAACGACTACCGACCATTTTGCCGCCCTTGACCCTACAGGAAGCGCTGGAAACCACCAAAATCCACTCCGTCGCCGGGAAGCTGGGTAGTCGGGCGACGCTGATTGCGACCCGGCCGTACCGCGCTCCGCACCACACTATTTCCGATGCGGCACTGGTTGGAGGAGGGAGTTTTCCGCAGCCGGGCGAAATATCACTGGCGCACAACGGTGTGCTGTTTCTGGACGAACTGCCGGAGTTCAAACGGTCGGCGCTGGAGGTGATGCGGCAGCCGCTTGAAGACCGAAAAGTGAGCATTTCACGGGCCAAGTGGGCGGTCGAGTTTCCGGCCAGTTTTATGCTGATTGCCAGTATGAACCCGTGTCCATGCGGCTACTACAACCATCCCGAGAAAGAATGCGTCTGCGGACCCGGTGTGGTGCAGAAGTACCTTGCCAAAATCAGCGGTCCGTTGCTCGACCGGATTGACTTGCACGTGGAGGTAACGCCAGTTTCGTTCGATCAGATGACGGCCAACCGCCCGGCGGAGTCAAGCGAAACGATTCGGGAGCGGGTCATCAAAGCGCGGGAACTACAGACGACCCGCTTTGCCGATCAGCCGGGGATTTACTCCAATGCCATGATGCCTTCGCAGCTGGTGAAGGAAATCTGCGAGATCAGTGATGCCGGTAAGGCGCTGCTGCGTACGGCCATGAACCGGTTGGGACTGTCGGCTCGCGCGTATGACCGTATCCTGAAAGTATCCCGCACCATCGCCGACCTGGCCGGTAGCGCTGACATTCGTATCGAACACCTCGCCGAAGCCATCCAATACCGCAGCCTCGACCGGGAGAACTGGGCGGGCTGACAATATAGTTTACGGTTTACAGTAGTCGGTTTACGGTGAATAACTCCCCATGAGAGTCTCACCGTAAACCGACTACTGTAAACCGTAAATCCTTACTGCTTCGTCAGGCGCTGTACGCCGAGGGTGCGGTTCTGATCGTCGGTGATGATGACAATCACGGTTCCGGCCGACAAGGCAGATACATCAACTTCTGATGTGTAGATCGTACCACTGCGCTGTAGCGTTGCCAGGCGAAGGGTTCGACCCTGTAGATCGACCAGGCGGGCGGTGGGCAACGTCTTGAGTGCCGCGTCCGTAGTCAGCTTGATTGTCACCTGCCGACTGGCCGGGTTCGGGTACACAAGCAGTTCGCCAATCGATGACAGTGGTTCGTCGGCCAGAATGGTCAGGTACACGTCCTCGGAAGTCATTTCCCCGCAGCCGTTGACACTTCCCCGCACTGCGTAACGGCCCGTTTGCGTAACCACGTAGGTGGCGCTGTTGGCTCCTGTAATCGCTACGCCGTTCATCAGCCATTGAATGTTCGAAATGACGTTTGCCGTCAGGACAAAACCATTTGCTGTGACAACCGGCGTGACGGCGTTTCGCACCGACACCGTTATTGCCGACGAGCGGACGGGCAGGCAGTTGTTACTTACCTGAACGGTATAGCTTCCGGCCGTTCCGGCGGTTAGTGTGCTGGCGGTCGCGCCGGAGATAGCGGTCCCGTTTCGGTACCACTGATATGTGTAATCGGTACCAGTGTTCGCACGTAGCACCACAGCACCACCCTGACAGATCGTAGTCGAACCATCGGCAGTGACACTGGCCGTAGCGGCTGTGCCCGCCGTCGGGGTGACTGGCGTACGTTGCGCCGAGGGGCAGGAAAGCGCCCGTACCCGCATACCGTAGAAATAGTACCAGGCTGTCGTCAGTGTTTGTATCGTACCGTTATTGTCGAACGACGCGCCGTTGATGGATACGATCGGTGTACCTGATTGGGTTTTGATCTGGTACGGGAAGCTGAAATTCCCCGCATTGCTGCGAAAAATTGAGGCTCCGTCTGCGTAGCCAATCGCAATTTTGTAGTCGCCGGCCGCCGGAATAGACAGGTTTATCGGGTAAACGGCACCCTGATCGTTGGGATCGTCGACCAACTGGCCGTTGGTTGTAGCGGTCAGGCTCTGATTACGGGTCGGAGTGACGTCGATAGTAACGCTCGATACGGGCGTATTGTCGAGTTTCTGAACCGTGAACGTCAGCTTGCCCGCCGAGCCAATGTATAGCCGGGCGCTTTCGATCTGAATCGGAACCGTCGTACTGATAAGCGGTGCTGGCCCAAAATTACCGCTGTACGACCCGCCACCAAACACACTCTTCGTTGCCGGTCCGATGGTGCTGCTGAAATCGTTCAGGCCGGCATAGAGTGTTCCGCTGGCCGGTAGCGTCGTGGTTGAGGTCTGGTTACCGGCGGCAATCAGGTTGCCCCCCGTTGGCGCATCATACCAGTACGCGATGTTGCCGCCCCGGTTAATCAGCGACAGTACTCCATCAGTGCCGCAGCGCGTGGCCGAGAAAATACCATCGTTGGGTGAGTTGGTAGCGGTGCGGTTTACCTGCAATGTGTTGTTATCCGGAATCAGGTCATTCGCCAGGGCGATGCTAAGTTGAAACTGGTAAGTCTGCCCTGGTGTCAGCGAAACGGTTGCCGGAAGTGGTAGCGAGACGGTTTGGTCGGTGAAGGCGGGTAATGATGCGATAACGCTGGTTAGCGATGTTACTTCCGTTCCGTCCGTACTGTTCACGATGCGTACGGTAACCGGTACATTCTGCTGGGCTGCCGAGCCGTAGTTCCGAACGCGCACGGCTACAGTCGTCTCATTACTATACTGACTACAGAAATTGTCGGCCGGCGACACCAGCGAAACGATACCGACGTTATTTGCCACCTGTACGGTCTGCAACACATAGTCCTGCGTTTCGCCCGCGCCGTAGCTGCCGCAGGCCGAGACGGCATCAGGGCTACTGGTTTCGACCGCGACAAGCCGCATGCGTACATACTGCCCGACGGTTGCCGAGGCCGGAATGGTAACGGGCGTACTGAACGATGTCGAACCATTCAGGACTGGTGACGTCGCCAGTAACTCGTTGGCGTCGTTGAAATCCCCATCCTGATTCCAGTCGGCGAAAGCCTTTACGACCACGTTGGCCGACGCGCCACACGTACCTGTTGTAACGGACAGGGGTAAGGTCTGACCCGGTTGAACCACAGTCGACACCTGCGTATTGTCGGTGTAAGTCGTACAGCCGGTCGAACCCGCCTGGTTGATCGTGTTGAACTGAACCCGGTCGATGCGCGTCCCGGCCGACGACGACGGGGCCGACGCACAGTAGGCAGTACCGCCGATACCACTGATCAGCAGGGCATAATCCTGCGTGCTGGTTGTGTTGCCCGTCAACGTGCCTTTGTGCGAAACGGTGACCGTATATGCCTGACCCGGTACGGGATTACTGACCAGGACCTGTTCGTAGTTATCGCGAATATTGTCGCCACGGGCTGCGGCAGTAGTCGGGTTGGCCGGGTCCAACGTCCAGGGAAGCGTTGTGGTCGTGCCGTTGCTGACCCGAATGTCGAGGTCGTTGACCAGTCGGGGGCTACGGTTATTGAGGATGCCACCCGATGAATTGGCCGTGATGGCCGTGCCGGCGGGGTCGGTCCAGGCAATACTGGTCGTTAAGGGGCCACGACCGGAGGCTACTACCGTCAGGCTGTACGTACCCCCCTGCGCTAACGTCCGCTCGTCCATCAGGTGCGCGTTGTTGGTGTTGAGCAATACCCGCCCCAGTTTTTCCATGTTTAGCAAACCCCAGCCAAACTGGTAGTCGGGCCCCGGATTGGTACCGGCTTCGTCGGCCGTGTGCAGTGCCAGACCACGCAGTGTTGATGAGCGCAAAAATTTACCGCTGTTGCGTTGCGCATACAGTTCCTGCGCCAGCAGCAGCGACCCAGCTACGTTCGGCGAAGACATCGACGTACCACTGTACGTAATATACGCGCTGTCAGTTTCCGAACTGCTCGACAAAACACCGACGCCGACACCGGCAATGTCGGGCTTGATCCGCCCGTCGTCCGTTGGTCCCCAACTGCTAAAGTCCCCCAGTACTACGTCGGCGGGTTGATTGTACCCGTCAGAGAGTATGCCCACCGCAGCGACGGACAGGATGTTTTTGGCACCCCCGTTGGTGGCAATCTGATCGTAGCCGTTCTGGTCTTTGCGGGGGGCAACCGAGCGCGTTGTGTCGTTGCCCAGGTAGTAGGGCTGACCCGGACCGGGGCCGTTGTCGCCGTGGCTGTTACCGGCCGATTTAACAATCAGGTAGTAGGGCGAATTGTAAGCGATCTGATCCCACGCCCGGCTTTGGCTGTCGTAGAGCCCAAACTTATAATCTTCTGTTCGGCTGATTGTCGTATCGCCCCACCATTCCCACTTGATAGCCGTCGTGCGACTGTCGTCGTATACCCAGCCCGCGTTGAAGCCGTACGAGTGATTTGATACCAGCAGGTTAGGCGCGGCCGTTGTCATCTCCGATACGTCGCTGCTGAAATCATACGCCCGCAGGTCCGTCGCATTAGCCATACCCTTCACCCGTGGATTGACGCCTGCCGCGACCATGATACCGGCCACGTGAGTCGAGTGAGAATTGAGCGAGGTTGAGTTGTCGATCTGGGTTACCCGGCTGGCCCCACTGCTGTTTCTAAATTCAACATGCGTGCTTCGTACCCGTCCACCGTCCCAGATACCGAGTTTACCGGTAAGCGTGCTACCCGACAGGGAAAGCCCCAGGCTACCGCCGTTATAGAACGAATTCGTACGGGTGGTAAGGCCGGCCTGCGTGGCACTGTAGGTCCGTTTGTAGAGCAATTCCCCCCGTTCGGTGATCCCGCTCAGAATGGTTACTGTACCGTCGGGGTGCTGCTGAGTGATGGGTTGGTTTCGCTGCCGCGCTACCGTTAAGGCCTGCTGGTAGTTCGCCTGCTCGACGGCGGATAACGTCTTTTGTAAGCCGATCTGCTGACGTTGCTGCTGGTCTGAATACTGCGTTAGTGGCCTGGGCTGAGCCAGTAGCATAAAGGAAGACAGTGTCAGTCCGAACGTAAGTAAGCACTGGTAAAAGCGACGCGAAACGTGGTACATAAAGTAAGAGTTAGCAGACCGACAAAGTGGGTATCGAATGTACACATACGATACGACAAAACGGATAGCGCCGTTGCGAATAGGTAGCGTTACCGGTTGATTAACGATCTTTTAATAGCGTATGGTTAAACAGTAGGCCTAGTCTGCTGTCTACCAACAGGTACCGGGTACTGACTGGTTTGGCTGTGCCCGCCCGATCACTGATTTCCTCTGTACAGTGTATACACTATGGATACGAAACGGAAACAGGCGCAACTTCGCTACCTCTACAGCCGGGCCGCTTTTGGGGCTACCCCCGCTGAACTACACCGGGCTACGGAGAAACCCCTGCGCAAGACTATCCGGCAGCTTTTTCACGACAGCGCGTCCGTCGATGACCTTCTAATCGTCAAACCAGCCGAAAACCAGCCGAGGCAGGCGTTGCGGCAGCTTGTGCGCGACGGCCAACTTGACAAGGAAATGCTGAAAGAGCGCATCCGGTTGAATACACAGCAAATCCGCGATCTGAATCTACTGTGGCTCGACAGAATGGTGGCCGGGCCGGGGGCGTTGCGGGAGAAAATGGCGCTGTTCTGGCACGGGCACTTCGCCTGTCGACCGTCGGGGCAGAACGCGCTGTTTATGCAGCAGTACGTCAACACCATCCGGCGTAACGCACTGGGGAAATTCGGTGATCTGCTGATGAGCGTATCGAAGGAACCGGCGATGCTGCAATTCCTGAACAATCAGCAAAACAAGAAAAACGCGCCCAACGAAAACTTCGCCCGTGAGGTCATGGAGTTGTTCACGCTCGGGCGGGGTAATTATACCGAACACGACATCAAAGAAGCCGCCCGTGCCTTTACCGGCTGGCAATATACGCCGGACGGGAAATTCGTATTTCGGGAGCGGGTACACGATGCCGAGAATAAAACGATTTTCGGTAAAACGGGACCGTTCGTGGGCGAAGACGTGATTGCCATGCTGCTCGAAAATCGGCAAACGGCGCGCTTCGTCGTCGGGAAAGTGTACCGCTACTTTGTTGCCGATGGCTCAGTCGATGACAGGGAGACGAGTCGGCGGATCGAAGAACTGGCCGGGCAATTTTATAAAAGCGGCTACGACATTACAGACCTGATGGAGACCATCTTTAACGCCGACTGGTTCTACGAACCCCGGAATGTAGGTGCACACATCAAGTCGCCGGTGGAACTACTGGCCGGTATGCGCCATACGCTGGGCATTACCTTCGATCAGCCACAACCGCAGATTTTCGTGCAGCGGACGCTGGGCCAAACGCTTTTCTACCCACCCAACGTAGCGGGTTGGCCGGGCGGTCGCAACTGGATCGATTCATCGAGTCTGCTGTTCCGTATGCAGTTACCGGCCTATGTGCTGAAAGCCGCCGATGTGCCCGTTCGGCCAAAAGAAGATGGAGACGTCAACACAGAATCACTGGCCCGCAAAGGCAACGCCAGTTTCCACACGACGGTCGACTGGGCAGCCTACGAACAAGCCTTCGCCAATACCGATGATCTAACGCTGACTAACGCCATTGCAGAAGTCCTGCTGCCGCTACCGCTGCGCCCGGATCAGCGTACGCTCATCGACAATCAGGCCGCATCCGCGACGACCCGTTCCGAACGAATCCGCTCGCTAACGGCATCGATCATGAGCCTGCCGGAGTATCAGTTAAGTTAAAGGGTGTACGGTTTTCAGTTTACGGTGCAGTTCCCCACGCGGTCAACAGCCCGAACTGTCGCCTAACAACTGCCGCAGGTTGAAAACCGTAAACTGAAAACCGCAAACCGAAACTATGAACCGCCGTGATTTCCTCTTCCAGTCGGCCCTGACAACGGCCGGGTCGCTGCTGATTCCGAACTTCCTGAAAGCGTATGAACTGTCGGCCATGGGGCAACCCGTAGCGCCGTCGGGCAAGATTCTGGTGATCGTACAACTGTCCGGTGGCAACGACGGGCTGAATACCGTCGTGCCGTATCGAAACGACATCTACTACCGGGAGCGACCGACCATTGCCATTCCCACGGATAAAGTAGTACCCCTGACCGACGAAATTGGCCTGCACCCGGCCATGCACCCGCTGCGGGCACTGTACGACGACGGTCTACTGACGGTTATCAACAATGTCGGCTACCCCAACCCCGATCGATCGCACTTCCGGTCAATGGACATCTGGCAAACCGGCAGCGATGCAAATCAATACAAAACCAGTGGCTGGGTTGGGCGGTATCTGGATGCGGCCTGTACCGGAACGGCGCGACAGCCGTTTCGTACCATCGAAGTCGATGATACGCTGAGTCTGGCCATGAAAGGGGAGTCGCTCAACGGTATCGCGTTGCTCGATCCGAAAAAGCTGTACAAGCAGACCCGCAGCAAACTGGTGACGGGGCTGAGCCACGAGCATCCCGACGACAACCAATCGGTAGCCTACCTGTACAAAACGCTGGCTGAAACCGTATCCACCGCCGATTACGTGTTCGACAAGACAGCGCAAAAGCCGTCGTCGGCCGGTACGACCTATCCCAATCACGAATTGGGTAACCGGCTGCATACCGTTTCCCAGTTGATTCAGTCCGGCATGGGTACGAGCGTGTATTACGTGTCGATTAGCGGATTCGATACGCATATCAATCAACCGGGGCAACAGGCTCGCTTGCTGGGGCAATATGCCGAAGCCGTCAGCGCATTCATGACCGATTTGAAAGCTGCCGGACGACAGAACGACGTGCTGCTGATGACGTTCTCGGAGTTTGGTCGGCGCGTCAAACAAAACGCCAGCAACGGTACTGACCACGGTACGGCCAGTAATGTGTTTTTGCTTGGTGGGGGACTGCCTGGGCGTGGGGTGTTGAACGAAGCCCCAAACCTCAGCAACCTGACCGATGGTGACCTGAACTACACCGTCGACTTTCGGCAGATTTATGCCACGCTGCTCCGCGATTACCTGGGTGCCGACGATATGGCTGTGCTGGGACGCTCATTCGAGCCGCTGAAGCTGGTTTGATTGATAGAAGAAAGAGGAGAGACGAAAGAGAAAAGATGTGAGGTGGAAGATAGATGACGAAAGAGGAAGGATGTAAGCAGAAAAATGATAGGAGCGGAAGTCCGCTCATCATTAGTTCTTCTCTGCGGTTTTCCGCTTTTGTTTTCCGTCTTTTCTCTTTCTTCGTACATCTTTCCTCTTTTGTCCATATATAAAAAATCAGTGTAAGCGGCCCGGAAATCTGCCTGAATCTACGTTATTTCGCAGACGGTCAAGTCCGTATTCACGATGGTAGGTATTATTATGGGTAGCCTCTCCGACCGAAAAGTCATGCAGGAGGCCGCCGACATTCTGACCACGCTTGGTGTAGCCTGGGAAATGGACATTGTATCGGCGCACCGGACGCCGGAAAAAATGGTCGATTATGCGAAGGCCGCCCGCGATCGGGGGCTCAAGGTAATTGTAGCGGGTGCGGGTGGTGCGGCTCACTTGCCCGGTATGGTTGCATCGCTGACAACACTTCCCGTGATCGGGGTACCGGTGAAGTCCAGTAATTCAATCGACGGCTGGGACTCGGTACTGTCGATTCTGCAAATGCCGGGGGGCGTTCCGGTGGCAACGATGGCGCTCGACGGAGCGCGTAACGCGGGTATTCTGGCGGCACAGATCGTCGGAACATTCGACGAACGGGTTGCCCGGAATCTGGCTACGTTCAAAGACGAACTCAAGGAGAAAGTCGCCGATATGAGCCGTCAACTCACCGAATCGTAACGCATTGTCAACGCCAATGGAAACTGAAAACCGTTCAACCAATCCCCGTCAGCCGGGTAGTGCCAGTCTGCCTGCCATTACGTTGGTGGTGCTGATCGGTATGATTGCTGCCCTGCTGTATGTCGGCTTCGAATACATCTCCGACGATACGCGGGGCTCCGATGAGCTGACCAACGTGGCTATCGATACGTTGTCGCAACAGCCACTGGCGCAGGAAGACCCTGATATGCTGATGGCCCCGGACGATACCTCGTCCCAGCCGGCTCCGGTCGATCTGTCGCAGGCCACCCCACCAGCCGATGCTGCCGAAGCTAACATACCCGCCGAACAGGTCGCTGAGGGAAATCGTGAAACGACTGATGGGAAACCCACTGCCAGTGAGCGAGTTGCTGAGACAGAACGGGCTGCGCCGGTGCGGACGGAAGAGTTGATGAAGAAGGCTGAGCCGAAAGAGCCCAAAAAGGAAGCACCCAAGGAGAAGCCTGTCGTTGTGGAGAAACCGGCGGTGAAGCCGGTCGGTGTCACGACGACCCACACGGTTGGGGCAGGCGAGACCTTCTACGGCGTTGCCAACCGCTATAACATGAAAGTAAGCACGCTCAAAGCGTTGAATCCTAACGTATCGGAAAGCGACGTGAAAGCGGGTGTCACGCGACTGAACGTGAAAACAATGACCGTACATACCGTCGGTCCCGGCGATGTGCTGCGTGTTGTCGCGCAGAAATATGGCGTCAGCAAGGAAGCCATCATGCGGGCCAATCACAAAGACAAAGACATTGCTACCCGGGGTGAGAAACTGATTATCCCTTACCCGGACAAGCAGTAGCTGCTCTTTTACCCCTAAATCCCCCTCAGGGGATTAGGGGCGTTAAGTTCCTAAACTGACGTCGGCACTAGCCAAATTTCCTTCGGTTGAAGTACCTCCAGCCCCGAAACGTCGGCCCGGGCTAGAGGGGGTTAAACTCCCCAATAAACCACTCCCCTTCAGGGGGGCGGGGGCAGGGCTGTTAAGTTCTTAAGTTGGCGCTGTCGTTAGCCAAATTACCTTCGGTCAGCCCTACCCCCCGCCCCCTGAAGGGGGTGAAATTCATTGGCGGAATGCTCCCCCTTTAGGGGGCTGGGGGGTAGATGAACTAGAACCTAACAGCCCTGCCTTTCAGAAAATTCAGGGGTGAGGTAACGTTAAAAATAAAAGCGTGCGAACTAATCTCGGTTCGCACGCTTTTTATTTACGCTCGTAGGTCAGACCGATGGTAAAGCGCAAATCGTTGTTTTGACGCCCCGGTACGACCAGACTTTCGTAAGCATTAGCCAGCGTCGTACGCAGGCTGATTACCGTATTCAGCTTGACCTGTACACTCACAGTTGCGTTCCAGCGGAGGTTACTCTGGCCGATCGCTGGTTGAAGCAGCGCCGTATGCGTTAGTGTCCAGCGGTTATCGGCAAAATTATATTCACCGAACAGACGGGTCGAATTGCGGAAGACGTTGATGTCATCGAGCTCGTAGAAGTCGGTGAATTCCTGCAAAACGACGTTCGTCACCGACAGATACGCTCGTTTGCTTTCGACCAGCTTGTAGCCCGCACCGGCCGCAACCGTCCACCGTCGATTAATCTGCCGGAGGTTGCTGCGTTCAAAGGACCCGAAAGCCAGGTAGTACAGGCGTTGTTCGTGGCGATAGGTCGTCCGTAAATCGCTGAATAACTCGCGCTCCGCCAGCAAACCGTTTTGCTTGCCGTACACAAACGAAGGGTTGGCCGACAGTTTGAAATAGTTGCTCAGCGTGTAATCGAGTGAACTGGCAAGCTGGAGCAGTTCCCGGTTTACGTTCCCGGCTGTAATCGTACCATCGGCCGTAAACTTGTAGCGAAGCAGATGAAGCGGTTTGGGGACGATGACGACGGTATCCCGGCTGCTTGAATCGATTGTTTTCCGCACGGAGTCCGGCACGGCAGGTCGTAGCGGGTCGGGTTGCTCGACAACCTGCGCCCACAAGGCGTTCGTAGTCAACAAAAAACACAGCAGGAGGAGGCTGGAAAAGACATTCTTCACGAAAAGACACGTTGGTAAAGTCCGCAACGTAGGAAAAAAAGCCCACATTTATCCGGTAGGAAGTAACGGGTTTGCGGTTTACAGACTACGGTTGCCAGCGCGGGAAAACGACTCAGACTGGTGACGACAACTGAAAACCAAAAACCGTAAACCGAACTAATGACTCGCTGGGGTATTCTGGGACCGGGCCGTATTGCCCACAAGTTTGTACAAGATCTGCTGACGTTGCCCGATGCACAACTGTATGCCGTGGCTTCGTCGGATCAGGACCGGGCCAATGCCTTTGCGCAGCAGTACGGGGCAACGCATGCGCTGGGTAGTTACGACGACCTGCTGACGCTGCCCGACCTGAACGTTGTATACGTCGCGACTCCGCACGTACTGCATCACGAAAACGCGCTGATGCTACTGAACAAGGGAGTCGCCGTGCTGGGTGAAAAACCGTTTGCCATGGACAGCGCGCAGGTTAATGAGATGATCGAACTGGCGCGGACAAAGCAGGTTTTTCTGATGGAAGCACTCTGGAGCCGGTTCATGCCGGTGCTACAACGTGCCAAAGCCCTCGTCGACGACGGCGCGATCGGGACGGTTACCGGCGTTCGGGCCGACTTTGGGTTTGCCGCCACGTTCCAACCCGACGGTCGCCTGTACAATAAACAGTTGGGGGGCGGCTCGTTGCTCGACATCGGGATCTATCCGCTGTTCTTCTCGTACCTGATGCTGGGCATGCCGGAGCAAATAACGGCCAGCGCGGTTTTCGGAGAAACGGGCGTCGATGAGCAGTGTGGTATGGTACTGACCTACCCGAACGGTGAGCTGGCGGTGTTGGACAGTACGCTCCGGGCCAAAACGCCCTGTGAAGCCTACGTGCATGGGACTACCGGGAGTATTCAGATTCACGCGCGCTGGCACGAAACCAAGGCACTCACGCTGCTTCGGGATGGTCACGAACCCGAAACAATCCGTGTTGACCGGGCGACCCACGGCTACGACTATGAAGCGCAGCACGTTATGGATTGTCTGGCAAACGGGCTGACCGAAAGCCCCGTCTGGTCGCTTGCCGATAGCCAGAACCTGATGACATTGCTCGATACCGTTCGCCAGAAGATCGGGTTGACTTACTCGATATAGGTCAGGCAATTTCGAGCCGAAGTGCTTTGCCGATGCCCAGCTGGACGATCTTGTTTAAAGTTTCCAGTTGAATGTCAGATTTGCCGTTTTCGATCCGCGAAATGTAGTGTCGTGATGTACCGCTACGCGTCGCGACGTCGAGTTGCGATAAGCCAGCTGCCTGCCGGGCCTGTCGCAACAGATTCCCAATCGGTAGCTTTTCCGCTTGACGAATAAGCGTACTCTGTCTGTATAGTTCGTCTGGATCGAGGTCGAGTGACCCTTCGATGGTGCGACTGCCTAACGTCAGGCAAACCGGTATGTTCGGCCAGGTCAACGTGCGGGCGGGAGAGAGAATGACCTGCCGAAATGTATCGAAATCGAAAAGTGGATAAAGGCGGGTGTCGCTTTCCTGTTTCCACTGAACAAACAAGGGTTCGAAATCGATTTGACGGACCTCGCCAGTCGTCCAGAGCGTCGTGACCCGAAATGGCTCTATCGCCTGAATGCTGGTAATGCGTGGGAGTAATTGTTTACGATCGTGGGCCATCAATTAACGTCTTTGAATTTGCGGGTTCAACTGGTAAAACGCGTTTAACAAAATCCTGGCGATTATCGGCTATCGTCAGGTAAGCGAGCACTTTTCGCAGTTGCCGGGCTGGCAGTCGTCCAGCAATCACGTTCTAATCTCGATTAGTGCCTCGAATTCAGCGTACTGCGCGTGGCAGTGCGGAGGTAAGTGGTCTCTGGAAAAAACGCTGACGACAACACCATCTATCGTTTCAAAAACAGGCAGTACAAGTTACGGTTGAGAAACAGGCAAAGCTATGGAAAGGTGCCTGATTAGGTACCTCTGCTTTCTGTTGTGCCGACGCTGGACCGAAAAGTAAGGGATGTCCGCGCGCTCAGGGGCTTTTCTCGCTACCTTTGCCCCATGACCGACCGATACGCTCAGCGCGGAGTTTCCGCCAGTAAAGAAGACGTTCACAACGCCATTGCCCGGCTCGACAAAGGGCTTTTCCCGAAAGCATTCTGCAAGATTGTGCCCGATACGCTGGCTGGCGATCCGGATTTCTGCACCATCATGCACGCCGACGGGGCAGGTACGAAATCGTCGCTGGCGTACCTGTACTGGCGCGAAACGGGCGATATGAGCGTTTGGCGGGGCATTGCGCAGGATGCAATCGTGATGAATACCGACGACCTGATCTGTGTCGGTGCTACCGGTCCGATGCTGCTGTCGTCGACGATCGGTCGGAACAAAAACCTGATTCCCGGTGACGTCATCGCCGAGCTGATTAACGGCACGGAGGAGGTATTGCAAATGCTCCGCGAGCATGGTATTGAGATTTACAGCACCGGTGGCGAAACTGCCGACGTTGGTGATCTGGTCCGGACGGTGATTGTCGACAGTACCGTGATCGCCCGTATGCGTCGCGATCAGGTAATCAGCAACGACCAGATTCAGGCGGGCGACGTCGTCGTTGGGCTGGCTTCGTTCGGGCAGGCGACCTACGAATCGACGTACAATGGTGGTATGGGCAGCAACGGCCTGACTTCTGCTCGTCATGATGTACTGGCGCATGACCTGGCTGACCGCTACCCCGAAAGCTTCGACCCGGCTGTCGATCGAAGCCTGGTGTATAGTGGCTCACAAGCGCTGACGGCCCCTGTCGGTGATACGGGCTTGACAGTAGGACAACTGATTCTGTCGCCAACGCGGACGTATGCGCCCGTTGCCAAGGTGTTGCTCGATCAACTTCGGCCGCACATCCACGGTATGGTGCATTGCTCGGGGGGCGCGCAAACTAAAGTGCTGCATTTTATCGACAACCTGCACGTCATCAAAGACAACCTGTTCCCCATTCCGCCCCTGTTCAAACTGATTCAGCAGGAGAGTGGTACAAGCTGGCAGGAGATGTACAAAGTGTTCAACATGGGCCATCGGCTGGAGGTGTATCTGTCGCCCGATCATGCCCAAACAGTAATCGACATAGCCCAGTCATTTGGTATTGATGCTCAGGTAGTTGGCCGCGTCGAAGCCTTTTCAGGTAAGAAAGTAACGATTACGGCCGAGGCCGGGACTTTTGTCTACTAATCTGTTGCTAGTAAGCGGGTCAGGTGGGTATCTTGTGCTGAATTAGCGCATATCCCACCATGAACGTACTGAAATGCTGGCTGCTCGGGCCAGCCCTATTGACCGCGTTGTCGGTCGCCGGACAAAATCTTCATTTCAAATCGACCGCCCCCGCCTGGGTCGACGGAGCACACAGCAACAACTACACGCAAATCGGTACCCCTGCCGTCGATGTAGGGGTTAGCCTAGCCAGTACCGGTAGTGGTAACTTTACCCTAGGTACACCAAAAGGCGTAAGTACCGGTTTGCAGGTAGCGGTCAATTTTGCGACGACCAGCGATACGAAAGTGATTACGATTACCTTCGCGCAGGGGGTACAGAACCTGTCGTTTTCGCTCTACGGTATCGACAAAAATGCGACGAGTCAGGATCAGGTAACGATCAACGGAAAAATTGGTCGACGGATATCGGCCCCGACGTTGACGCCCTCCGCCTATGTCACGCAGTCGGGTAATACACTAACCGGTACGAGTGATGATCCGGGAAGTGCCGCGTCTGGTGTGGTCTTTTCCGGCTATGTCGATCAGGTGACGATTGTCTTCGGCTGTGGTCCGGCTGCGAATGCCAACCCAGGGGCGCAGGGCATCACCATCGGGCATCTGAACTGGGCGGGCCCGCTTCCCGTCGAACTGATTTCCTTTTCCGCCAAACCAGTCGGCAACAGCGTTCAACTGATGTGGACGACGGCCTGGGAGCGTAATGCGCAGCAATTTATCGTGCAGCGGAGTCAGGACCTGAACGAATTCAATGCAATAGGCTCGCTGCCAGCGCGTGGTACGACCGAACAGCGCCAAACTTACACACTGACCGATGAGTGGCCACTCGACGGTACGAATTACTACCGACTTCGGCAGGTCGACAGCGACGGGCAGGTTACATACTCCAAACCGGTGGCGGCTACGTCCGGCGATACGGCTCCGGCGCTGGAATTAGTGGAAAACCCCGTCGATGGGCAGGAAATTCGGGCGCATATACGCAACATGGCTGGCAGTAGGTATCGCCTGATGACGCTCTCGGGTCATGAATCACCCGTCAGGGCAACGATCG
Source organism: Spirosoma oryzae (assembly GCF_003002825.1). Lineage (GTDB taxonomy): Bacteria > Bacteroidota > Bacteroidia > Cytophagales > Spirosomataceae > Spirosoma > Spirosoma oryzae. The sequence goes on from NZ_PVTE01000006.1 coordinate 145,201, forward strand.
GCAGCGACGGAATTTTGCGCCTGACGCTGCTACGGCCGCTGTTGCCGGGCACCTATTGGTTATGTGCCGATACGGCCAATCAGCGACTGACCCGGCCCGTCGTCATTCGGTAACGTTTCGCTCATTACGCAGACTAATCTTTTGGCTTTGCTGTTTGTCTATCATACGTCAATAGACAAACATGCTATGAGTCGCTGGATCAATCGTATTTTCTTCTCATTCTGCTTTCTGGTTGTAACGACGCTCGGTGCGCAGCCGCGCAGTGGGTATGCGCTGGGGGATGCGGTCGACGATTTTACGGTTAAAAGCACCGACAATCGTGCCGTTACACTGCATGACTATCAAGCGCAGAAAGGGCTGATCGTTGTATTTTCGAGTAATCACTGTCCGTTCTCCCGAATTTACGAAGAGCGGATTCAGGCAATCGACCGGCAGTTTGCTCCGCAGGGCTATCCCGTGCTGGCCATTATGCCAAATGATCCGACCGTTTATCCGGAGGATTCGTTTGCCAATATGCAGCGCCGGGCGGATGAGCAGCACTACCCGTATACTTATGCCATCGACGAGTCGCAGCAGGCGACCCGCCGGTTTGGTGCCAGTCGGACGCCACAGGTCTTCGTGTTGAAACAGACGAATGGACAGTTCATTGTGGAATATACGGGTGCCATCGATGATAATCCGCAGGATCGGGCGGGTGTAAAGCGAAACTACGTTGACGAAGCGGTGTCCAGTTTGCTGGCTGGTCGGCCGGTATCGACGCCCATTACGAAAGCCGTTGGTTGTGCTGTCAAGCTGCGCCCGTGACGGAAGGCCGGCCGGGGTGGCACAGCGTTTGTACCCATCGGGTAAATCAAACTACACAACACAATGAAGAAGACACAACTCGTACTCAATCAGGTAAAGAACGTCGCTGGTATCGTTATGGTCGTTGCTTCGCTGGCGCTCATGCAGGCTTGTGGTTCTGACAACAAAAACGAGTCGCGCACCGAAGACGCGATCGAGAATACGGGTGATGCGATCAAGGCTGACACCAAAGATGCCACTGCTGAAGCGAAGGCGGACATGGAAGACGCAAAAGACAAAATGGACGCGAAAGCTGACGAGGTAGGCGACGATTTTAAACGCGAACGCGACGAAGCCGTAGCCGACATGAAAGTACAGCGCGATAAGCTGGATACCAAAATCGACGAATTGAAGGCTAAAATGGACAAGCAGAGCGATAAAGCGAAAGCTGAATCGAAAGAGCAGATGGCGAAACTGGAACAGGAGCGCAAAGAGCTTGGCCAGGATATCGACAAAGCGCAGAACGCAACAGCCGCTGCCTGGAAAGACGTTAAAGCTGGCTTCAAACAGGCAGGCAGAAACATCAGCAACGCTTTCGACAAAGCTGGCGACAAGCTGGACAATAACTAGAAGTATACAGGGGGAAGCTGCCCCGGACACAAAGCCGACGGACGATTTAGTCCGTCGGCTTTTCGTTTATAGACACATCGGTTTAGTGGGTCAATTTCTCCACAAACTGTTTCTAAACGGAAACAGCAACGTAAAAAGAGGTGTATCCGGCAAATAGGAGTAAAAACTGAAAAATATGAACTGTTTACCGGGGGGTAGTAACTTGTATTACAGTCTAAAAACCTGTTATTTTGCGGGCTAAAATGACTATATAATAGCGAAATGTCTGTTATTAATAAGATTAGAGAACATTCGGGAGTAGCCGTCGGCGTAATCGCCGTCAGCTTGCTTCTCTTTATCGTAGGCGGGGATCTGCTGGGAGGTCGTAACCTGTTCGGTGGCAATCAGCAGGAAGTTGGTGAAATAGCCGGGCAGTCAATCGACGTGCAGGATTTCAATGCCAAAGTCGATCAGCTGCGAGCCCAGTACGAGCAGCAAACAGGCCGGGCACCGGGCGATCAGGAGCTAACGCAGCTTCGTGAGCAAGCCTGGAATCAACTGCTGTTCGACATCGCTTACCAGAAAGAGTTCGACAAGCTGGGGCTGAAAGTGTCGCCGGAAGAGTTGTACGACATGGTGCAGGGCAACAACATCAGCCCCGCCGTTCGGCAGGCCTTTACCAACCCTCAAACGGGTGTTTTCGACAAAAGCCAGATCATCAGCTATCTGAAAGGAATGCGTAACCTGCCCCCGCAGCAACAGGCGGCCTGGGCTACGTTTGAACAGAGCATCAGCGAAAATCGCCTGCGCGACAAATACGAAGGCCTGCTTCGGATGTCGAACTACGCGACGAATGCCGAAGCGGAGAAAGAGTATCAGGCGCAAAACACGAAGGCTAACATCAAACTGCTGTTCGTTCCGTATTACGCCATCAACGATACGACGGTTAAGGTGTCGGATTCGGAGCTACAGAGCTACCTCGATAAGCACAAAGACGAGTTTCCCGGTGTAGACAGCCGTTCGATTCAGTACGTAACGTTCTCGGTAGCGCCGTCGAAAGAAGACAGTGCGTCGCTTTACACCGAAATCAAAACGCTGGCTCGTGGGCTGGGTGCTGCTGGTAACGATTCGACCTTCGCGCAGCAGAACAGCGACGTTCGCGTGCCGCTGTACATGACGGCGGGTGAAATGCCGGAACAACTTCGCGCGTCGATCCCAACGTTTGCTCCGGGTGGTATTTATGGTCCATTCCGTGAAGGCAACACGTACTTTATCTATAAGTACGGCGGTACCAAAACCGATACGAGCTACACCGCCCGTGCCAGCCATATTCTGATTCGTCCGACAGCACAGACGGATTCGGCAAAAGCGGATGCACGTCGTCGGGCGCAGGCCATTCTGGAGCAGATTCAGGGTGGTGCTAACTTCGAAGTACTGGCGCAGCAAAACAGTGCCGATGGGTCGGCGCAACTCGGTGGCGATCTGGGTCCGTTCAAAAACAACGGTCAGATGGTAAAACCCTTTGAATCGGCGGTGTTCGGCGCTACGTCGGCTGGTCTGATCCCACGGCTGGTCGAAACGGATTTCGGCTACCACATCATCAAAGTGACGCAGCCCAAAACCAACCAGTTGTACCGCGTTGTCGGTATCGGCAAAACGATCGCGCCCAGCCAGACAACGCGTGACGAAGCCCTGCGCAAAGCCGATCAGTTTGCATCGGGTGTGAGCAATCAGGACGAGTTCAACGCGAAGGTAAAAGAAGAGAAGGGGCTGGTTGTGGCTACCGCAGAACGCGTTCCGGAAGGAGCCAATCAGGTAAACGCCCTGACCGATGCGCGTCAGCTGGTGCGTTGGGCCTTCGAGAAGAAAACGGATGTCGGCGATGTATCGGAGCCATTCGAAATCGGAGACCAATACGTGGTGGCTGTATTGACGAACAAGACCAGCAAAGACGACGTAAAGGTAAGCGACTACAAAAACGAGCTGACGGCTAAAGTACGCAATCAGTTGAAAGGTGAGCAGATCATCAGCAAACTGGGTAACGCCAGCGGTTCACTGGAGAGCATCGCGCAGAAATACGGTGCTGGTGCACTGGTCGAAACGGTCGATGATGTTAATCTGGCGACGGGCTTCCTGCGCAGCGCGGGTGTAGATCCAACGGCACTTGGTAAGGCATTTGGTCTGAAAGCCGGACAGCGGTCGAAGCCGTTTGCTGGTGAAGCCGGTGTGCTGATCGTTGAGCCAACGCAGATTACGCCGGCCCCTGCCATTGCGGACTACACGATGTACAAAACGCAGCTTCAGCAGAACAGCGCAGCTCGCACCGGTTTCTACATCAACGAAGCCATAAAAGAAGCCGCAAAGGTTGAAGACAACCGCGCCCGGTTCTATTAATCGACACATAGCTTTTGGTTTACCGTTTCTGGTTGAACCGACTTAACGAAGAAGGCCCCGGCTGTAGTAGCCGGGGCCTTCTTCGTTGGGCGTCATCGCGTTGATAGTAGATAACAACTGCTACATCAGCAGACCAATCTGACTATTCTTCAATGATCGTGATACTGTTGATTTTGTCACCCTGACGGATTTGGTCGATCACGTCATCGCCTTCAACGACCTTACCGAATACTGTATGGTTCCGGTCGAGGTGGGCGGTATTCTGCCGGTTGTGGCAAATAAAGAACTGGGAACCGCCCGTGTTGCGGCCCCGGTGAGCCATCGACAGGACACCCCGGTCGTGACGCTGGTTTTCGCCGGTCAGTTCACACTCGATGCTGTAACCGGGTCCACCCGCACCGGTACCGGTTGGGTCGCCACCCTGGATCATGAAGTTGGGGATAACGCGGTGAAACGTAACACCATCGTAGAATCCTTTCTTAGCGAGCGAGATAAAGTTATCGACCGTTTTGGGGGCATCCTGCTCGAAAAATTCGATCGTCATGGTACCCTTGTCGGTATTCATTTGAGCCTTTGGCATAACAAAAACTTAACTGGTTGAGGGTACAAAGGTAAACGATTGCCCGGCATCCCGTATGAGTTACCAGTAATGTGCCCGCAGTACACCGGTTCCGATAAGTATGAACCGAACAAGTTATCCTTAAAATAAGCCAATTACGGGTCCAGCTATTTTTGCTTACTTTGTGTTGATAGTCAGCCTGTCGGCTATTATTACCCCACTCAGCAACGTAGTGTTCTTTGCAATGTGCAATTCTACTTAGCTTGTGTCGGGAGATCGGTTGAAACTACTCCCGTACTTCCCGTCACTGGGCAGATGACTGATTCACCGCCGGAAGACAGGGACTGATAGGTTTGTATCCGGCAACTAACCCCTGATCAATTATGAGTCGTATTTATCACGTTGTCACTACTGCCGACTGGGCAGCCGCCGAAAACCAGCCGACGTACGAAGCGGGCAGTTTACAAACGGAAGGGTTCATTCATGCATCCGAGCGGGGGCAGGTGGCTGGCGTTCTTGAGCGGTATTACAAAGACGTTCCCGATCTGCTGTTGCTCCATATCGATCCCGCTAAACTGACGGCCGAGCTGCGGTACGAGGTGGCTACCAACAACGAGCTATTTCCCCATATCTACGGTCCCATCAACAGAGAGGCTGTTGTCGACGTAGAGACGATTGACCGTACGGAGCAGGCATGAAGGACCAACTTATTATGATAAAGCGAATCGCAGTGATGGCTGGGTTGTCGATGGTCAGTGCAGCCGGATTTGGCCAAACGACACCGCTCAACGCACCAGGCGGAGCCGTAACCGTGCAGCCGGGCGCTGTCCCGGCCAATTCCCCCGGAACACTGCAACCACAAGGTACGACGCCCACAGGCCCAGCGGCTGCAACGATCAGCTCGGCTGTCTCGCCCGATGGGAGTGCTCCCGCTCCGGCATTGACCGTGAGTGGTTTCAAGCGGTTCGGCGACCCGCTGCTGGAATCCCTGATCCAACTGGGGCTGGACAACAGTCCCAACCTGCGGGCTGCGTTGAGCCGGGTCGAAGAAGCCCGGATTCGGGTCGGGATAGCCGAGTCTTTTCTGTCGCCGTCGCTACGAAGTTCCGCGCTGGTGACGACGCAGAGCTTGTCGGAACGGCGGCCGTTGTCGATACCGAACCAGGCTGATTTATTACCGCGTTTTCAACTGAACACCTTTCAGTTTCTGCCGATCGATGCCAGTTACGAAGTCGATCTGTTCAAACGAATTCGGCGTACGATCAACGTTGCCGACTTGCAGGCGCAGGCTAGCGAAGCCGACTTCCAGTCGTTCCGGCTGACGTTAGCTTCCGACATCGCCCGTACCTACCTGCTCATTCGGGGAAACGATGCCGAGCAGGGGGCTTTCAGGCGAAACATACAGGCTCGCGATTCTACGCTGGCGATTCTGCGGGAACGCTTTCGGGCAGGCCTTATCAGTCAGATCGATGTGCAGCGGGCCGAAACGGACTATGCTACTCTCCAGGTAACGCTCAAAGGGTTGACTCGTTCGCGTATCGAACTGGTCAATGGGCTGGCACAGTTGTGTGGGCAGGACCCGAATCAGTTCTCCATTGCTACCGGCGACTTGCCTGTTCAGGTGCCCCAGTACCCGTACGCGACGGTACAGATCGATCAGTTGCAGCGCCGTCCTGACTTGTTGCAGTTTGTCCGGCAAAACCAGATCGCGACGGCACAGGTCCAGCTACAACAGGCTAGTACGCAGCCACGCGTTACACTGGTCGGGTCGGCAGGCGTACTGTCGGGTCGGATTGGCCCCTGGTTTACGCCCAGTAGCGCGACTTATCTTGTTGGTGTGAACGCGTCGGTGCCGCTCTACGAAGGACACCGGGCTCGGCGGAACATTGCGCTTGCCCGGCAGCAGACGCAAACCAACCAGCAGACATACCAGCAAGCCCTGCAACTGGCCCTGCGCGATGCAGAAACCGCACTCGATAACCAAAGTCTGCTGCGGCAACAAATCGAGTTGCAACAGCAGACGCTCACACTGGCCCGGCGGACGGAGCGTTACAACCGGGAATTATACGTTCGTGGACTGGCGACCTATCTGGAAGTACTCGACGCGCAACGGACTATCCTGACGGTAGAGCAGCAACTGGCGCAGCTACGTAGCCAGGAAGCACAATATGCCGTTGCGCTACTACGGGCTGTGGGTGGCGACTACCAGTAAGCGCGTAAACGGTATGATTTATGCCACTGATCCGTTGGTACCCGTTCAATCATTTCCTGCGTCCGGCTAAACCTTTTGCTGTAGATTCGGGTAAACTTGCCAGGTACTTGGCAAGTATTTCCACCAATTACGCTTCTGTTACTGTATGAATCATACGTATGTAATTATCATGGCTGGCGGGGTCGGAACCCGTTTCTGGCCATTTAGTCGTACAAGCTATCCAAAGCAATTTCACGATGTGCTGGGTACCGGCCGTACGCTTCTTCAGCAAACGGCTGATCGCTTCAACGGTATCTGTCCCCCCGAGAATATCTTTATCGTTACCAGTTCGCTGTACCGGGACCTGTGCCTGCAGCAACTTCCCCAACTGCACAGCGATCAAGTTCTGTGCGAACCCGTTGCGCGGAACACGGCTCCTTGTATCGCCTATGCCTGCTATAAAATTGCTCAGCGTGACCCGGAAGCAAACGTCGTTGTAGCGCCCGCCGACCACATTATTCTGAAGGAAGAAGAGTTTCAGCGGACGATAAAAACGGCGCTGGACGCTACCCAGAACCGGGATATTCTGGTAACGCTCGGCATTCAGCCCAGCCGCCCCGACACCGGTTATGGCTACATTCAATACGTGCCGGAGGGTGACGAACCCGTCAAAAAGGTGAAAACCTTTACCGAAAAACCGAATCTGGAACTGGCTCGTCAGTTTGTCGATAGTGGCGAATTCGTCTGGAATGCGGGTATTTTTGTCTGGAACATACAGGCAATCATTAAGGCTTTCAAAGCGTATCTGCCCGAAACCGCAGAGATTTTCGAGGAAGGGGCTGCCGACTATTACCAGGATAGCGAAGCACGGTTTATCGATAAGGCCTATTCGCTCTGCGGTAGCGTATCGATCGACAACGGCGTCATGGAAAAGGCCGACAACGTGTACGTGGTCCTGAGCGACTTCGGTTGGTCGGACCTGGGAACGTGGAAGTCGCTGTACGAAGTATCCGACAAGAACCATGACCTGAACGTCGTCGATGGGCACGTGCTGCTGTACGACACCAAAAACTGCATCATCAAGACGCCGAAAGAGCGGCTGGTGGCTATCAACGGACTGGATGGCTACATCGTTGCCGAATACGACAACGTGCTGATGATTTGCCGTAAGGAAGACGAACAGAAAGTAAAAGCGTTCGTAGCCGACGCTAAGGAGCGCGGTGGCGAGTACGTATAGCGCTGCCAGTTAGTTACAGCGGAAAAATAAACGAAACGGGTACGGATTTAGCGTCCGTACCCGTTTCGTAGTTACGGGGCTTTATTTTTGCTACAAGACCCACGTAACAAGCTGCGTCGTGAAACACCCATCTACGTTCCTGATCTTCCTGCTGTCACTAAGTGGCTTGCTAAGCTGTAACTCACCCGAAGCTATATCAACCGGTCCGGCGGATGGGCGCGTTGCCGGCACGTGGCGACTGGTTGAACGGCGGTTTTTGAAAGATTCCCTGTACACCGTCAAGATCGATACCATCGTACAAACCCGCGATACCAGTTACCTGACCGTCAAACGCTACGCAGCTACGCCCGCGCAGACGTTGACCTTCGCTAGTGACGGCACGCTGAGCGCCAGTGGTAGTGAGATGTCATACTACTTTCCGATGCACTCGTTTCGCGTCGATACGTCGTATCCCGACAGCCTGTTTATGAATTTTTACATCACGTCGAACCGCGCGACAACCTTCTCCCGGCAACAACTGCAGTTCCGAAACGACACGATGCTGTTTGTCCCGAGCAGCGATGCGTACTCGAAATTTCTGAAAGTGCGCTAGCTATTGCTGCTTTACCTGTTCCCAGGCCTGCGCCCGGATGGGGGTCTGCTGCCCGGCTTTGGTGGCCAATACGATTTGTGACGGGTCGGCGGTGAGATAACCGATCGCCGTAATCCGTGAACTGGTCGACAATTTATCGTACTCCTGCGGGCGCACGGTAAACAGCAGTTCGTAGTCTTCACCACCGTTTAGCGCTGCCGTGATCGGACTGATGCTGAACTCTTCAGCGGCCAGGTACGATTGATCGTCGATCGGTAAATTCTCATCGAACAAAACGGCCCCCGTCTTCGACTGCCGGCACAAATGCAGCAGCTCCGACGCCAGACCGTCCGACACGTCGATCATGGCCGTAGGGCGAACGCCCAGATCACGCAACTCATGAACAACGTCAGTACGGGCGTCGGGGCGAAGTTGCCGCTGAACCAGATACGTCCGTTCTTCGGATAAGTTAGGCTGCATGTTGGGGTCGGCGAGGAATACCTGCTTCTCGCGTTCGAGCAATTGTAATCCCAGATAAGCCGCCCCCAGATCCCCCGTCACGCAGATTACATCGTTGGGTTGGGCCGTGCTGCGGTACGTAATCAGGTCTTTGGGCACCTTGCCCAGTACGGAGATCGACAGAATCAGGCCCGACCGTGACGATGATGTGTCGCCCCCGACCAGGTCGACGTCATACGCTTCGCAGGCCGCCCGGATGCCTTCGTATAATTCGTCAACGGCTTCTACCGGAAACCGGCTGCTGAGACTCAGGCCTACCGTTACCTGAACGGGCAAACCATTCATAGCGGCAATATCCGAAACGGCGAAGGTAATCGCCTTATAGCCGAGGTGTTTCAGCGGAACGTAGGTCAGGTCGAAATGAATGCCTTCAACCAGGACGTCCGTTGCCAGTAAGCCGTAGTGGGCGTCGTCCCAGGTAAAGACGGCGGCATCGTCGCCGATGCCGAGCACGGTTTCGGGGTGAGTAGGGGCGGGCGTAGCTTGCCGGATACGGTCGATAAGGCCAATTTCGCCCAGTGCATTTAGATCAGTCATGTGATCGGATTGTCGGTTATTAGCGGCTAGTACTGTTGGTATCAGGCAACAAAAAAGCCGTTTCCTGTGGGTAGGGAACGGCTCTGTATTGAAAATGGTTTGCGACCGATTACGGATTCGACAGCGTGTAGACGTTGGTTGTTCCGCCGGTTTTCTGGCTCGTCGTTGTACGGGTCAGTACCAGTTCGGTATCACTAATACTGTTGATCGTGTAGGATATGGTGCCGTTAGTGCCGGTTGGTTGTGGCTGCAGGGCGGTTAGGGTCAATTGCTGGGGATTATCCTGTACAGAATACGTACCGACAAAGGTATTGCCATCAAATTCGGTCAGACGAACCGTTGGTGCCGACGACAAATCGAGTTTAAAGTTGTTGTACGTGCGTATGTTGCTGGTTCCACCACGGGTATAAGCAACGTTACCATTCTCCGTCACAATGCGGGCTGTCCAGGCTTTGGCAATGCGTTCTGATAGGGGTGGAGTCTTCGAACTAGGACAACCCATCAGCATGCCAGCTATAGCCAGGATCGAGAAAATGGGAAGGAATGAGGTCTTTCTCATGAGTAAGCGTTGCATAAAACAGAAGTGGCTAAAGTTACGCTAATTTTGTCGTTACCCACAAATTGTACACCACCGGTCAATAAATATCAAACAAGTGGCTCATTTACCTGCTTTTGGCGTCGATCCGTTACCCGTCTTCACCCGTTCGCAGCTGGCCCTGCGCAATGGCTCTGACCGCGATGAGATCTGGTGCGCCTACGCCGGGCTGATCTATGACGTGTCGGCGTCGCGGCTCTGGCGGAACGGGCAACACTACGAACACTGGGCTGGTCAGGATCTTACCGATGAACTCGCCGATGCGCCCCATTCCGAATCGGTTTTTGCCAAATTTCGCGTCGTCGGGCGGCTGGGCTGAACGATTCGTCCCGAGATGGCATGGCGCTGTAAATCAAATCATATGCTTCTTATTGCCGATAGTGGCTCAACGAAAACCGACTGGCGACTGGTAGCCGCCGATGGAACCGTAACGGCTTGTCAGACGGAGGGTATTAACCCATACTACCAGACGGTCGATCAGATTCGTACGATGCTGAGTGCTCAACTAGCCCCACAGTTACCGGTTGATGCAGTGCAGCGCGTGTTCTTCTACGGTGCCGGGTGCAGTGGTCCGTCGGTCAATCATGTTGTCGTGGCAGCCGTGCAGGCTGTGTTGCCGCATGCTGAATCGATTATTGTCGACAGCGATATGCTGGGGGCCGCCCGGGCGGCATCCGGTCATTCGTCGGGTATTGTATGTATCCTCGGCACGGGGGCAAACGCCTGTTGCTACGACGGAACGCAAATTACACGTGGCATTCAATCGCTGGGTTTTTGGCTGGGCGACGAAGGGAGTGGGGGCTATCTGGGCAAAACGCTGGTGCGCTCGGTTTTTCAAAAAACGCTACCGGCGGATCTGATCGATTTGTTTCAGCAACGGTACAACCTCGACCGGGCAACGTTGCTCGACAAGGCGTATAAGAAGCCAAATCCGAACCGATACTTTGCGGCCTTCACCCCATTCCTGAGCGATCATAGCGATCACCCGGCTGTGCGAACGCTGGTCACGGACGCGTTTCAACTCTTCCTGCAAACGTATATCATCCCCTTCCCGGAGTCGGCGGAGTGGCCGGTGCATTTTGTCGGTTCCATTGCGCATTACTTTGCTGACCCGTTGCGAACAGCCGTCGAACAGGCGGGCCTGATAATGGGTTGCACCCTGAAAGCACCAATCGACAAACTGGTGCAGTACCATCAAACCACGAACTGACGTACTTTTGCGGACAGAAGTCGGTTTATAGATTTCAGTGTCCAGTTTTCGGTGAAAATCCATCAGGTTTCAGACGGGGATCACCGTAAACCGAAAACGGTAAACCGACAGAACAATAGAATAACTAATGGCAAATCGGTATTTTCTAAAAGTAAATCAGGTTATTCGGGAAACGCCCGATGCCGTAACAATAACCTTCTGGCACCCAATCAGCGAAGAAATTCGGTACCAACCGGGCCAGTTTCTGACCTTCCTGCTCAACATCAACGGTGAAAAGGTGCGTCGTTCCTATTCGATGTCTTCGTCGCCCCATGTCGATGTATCGCTGGCCGTATCGGTAAAGCGGGTCCCCGGCGGACTAGCGTCGAACTATCTCTGCGACCGTATCAAATCCGGCGACATCATCGAAACGCTGGAGCCGATGGGAACGTTTGTGCCGAAACTGGATAGCCAGAATCGCCGGACGTTGCTGCTGATTGGTGCGGGCAGTGGCATTACGCCCTTGTTTTCGATGGCAAAGTCGATGCTGCATACTGAGCCAAACAGCCGGGTGTGGTTGATCTTTGGTAATCGCAATCAGGAGTCGATTATTTACAAAGCGCACCTCGACGCCATGCAACAGGCATACGGCCCATCCCGGTTTCAGGTGACACACGTACTGAGTCAACCCAGTGCGGGCTGGACAGGGCTGGAAGGTCGGTTGAATCAACACTCGCTGACAAAGCTGCTGAGCAACCTCTCGGCCGACGAGCTTCGCACTACGAGCGTGTACATGTGCGGTCCCGATGGCATGATGGCCGAAGCCCGTTCGGCGATGAATATACTGGGTGTTCCGGCGGACCGTGTTTACAAGGAAAGCTTTGCAACGGCGTCGGTACCCGCAGGTGACGTAATCGAAGATCCCGTTTCTGCGGGCGACGAAGGCTCCCCTGAGGTAACGGTATTGTACGAAGGCAGCGAATACAAGTTTGCCGTTGCCCCGCACCAAACCATTCTCGAAGCCGCGCTCGATCTTGATATTGATTTACCTTATTCGTGTCAGGCGGGTATGTGTACGGCCTGTCTGGGTAAATGCACGTCGGGTACCGTCAAACTGGATGAAGAAGACGGCCTGTCCGATGCCGAGTTGAAGGCTGGCTACGTACTGACCTGCGTTGCCCACCCCGTCGGGCGAGATGTCGTTATCGAAATCGACTAACAGCAAGCGGCCCCGGACATCAATCCGGGGCCGTTCTTTTGTAGAGACCGGTGCGCCGGTGCGACGATCCTTCGCGTCTCATTTTATCCGGCAGGTCATTTATCCGGCAAGCGTTCTCTTACTGGGTAGATTAGCTGGCGCGTGCTGAGCCGCAAAGGCCGGTTCGCGCTATGATTGTTAACTGTATGGTTGCGTCGATAAAACCATCCGGTGAATGAGACGCAAAGTATTGCGTCTCTACTGTTTTGGCGGAGTTGGTATAACCGCTTTCCCCTTTATCGCCTTGGGTGGTGTTGCTGGTCGGGCGGGTGCTGCCGGATGTGCCTCGATAGCCGGTGTTGCTGGCCGTGCCGGTCTCATCGGACGTGGCTCGATGGCTGGTGGAGCAGGTGCACCGGGAACAACAACGCCATCAACGACACGGTATTTTTTTGCCGAACGACGAACTGGCTTGCTTGTTATAGCACGTGGCTTGTTCAAGTAGAGTGCCTCATTCGCCATCTCCATCGCCTTTTCAGCTTGTTGGTTAATATTTTCCGCGATTATACCCGACAGTTCGCCTATTTTCTCCGTGTAAGCATACGTGGGTTCCACCAACTTATTTATCGAATCGGCGAGAATCTCCATACGTTGCTGATAGGGAGCGATTTGGTCCGCCATCTGCCCACCTAAATCACCCATTTGACCGCCCAGGTCACCCATTTGGGTTCCTAGTGCATCCATTTGCCTTTCAAGCTGCTCCTGTTGCCGGAGCTTTTGCGCTAGTAGCGATTTGGCTTCTTTCGAGTTTTGGGCTGACAGGCGATCAATGTCAGCCTGTAAGGGCTTTAGCTGACGGGCGAGTTTCATCTGCTTCGTAACCAGTAGCGACTGTTGCGCAACCAGTTTGGTCTGCTGCTCCTGTAAAGCCTGTACGTGTTTCTGATTGCTCGTGTTTTTCAGCGCCAGGTTCTCCATCTCTTTGCTTAGCCGATCAATCGCCGGTTGGCGTTCCGCCATGATCCGGGTCAGTTCATTACTGAGTTGCTCAAGCTGACGCTGCGCCCGCTGTAGCTGGGATGTATCCTGCAAGGCACTTTTTGAACCATCTACGGTCCGAATAGTGATCCATTCGTTGCCCACCTTCACGGAATCGTGTACTTCCACAATAGGCTTTTCTGCTGGGTTATACGAAGCGACTGTTGGAACGGTATCCGGCGATAAGCGAATTTCAGGCGACGCAGCAGCTACAGATACGGCCGGAGAAACCGCTTCTATGGCTTGTTTCGGTGCGTCAATTTTTGTGTTGACAGTGACGTTCGGTTTTGGCGGCTGTGGTTTATCCTGCCGCTGAATGGCGTATACCGATGCGCTGACCAAAAACAGCGTCGCCAGCGTCAACCCGGCCAGACTGCGGTTCGATACCATCGAGCGAGTCGACAGGCCCAGTACCCGCTGAACCCGGTGCAGTAGTAACTGTCGCCGTCCTGCAAAGGCCATGGCCAGCGCGGGGGTACCTACCTGCTCCAGCCGCCGTTCTTCGATGCGGGCCAGTGCATTTGCCAGCGCACGGCCATTGTCGCCACAAACCTGTACGGCCATATCGTCGCAACAATGTTCACGCTCTTCCCGAACCCGCGCCGATAACCACCACAGAGCAGGGTGGAAGAAGTATAGTATTTCGACCACCGATTGCAGCAGGTTGACGGCGTAATCGTTGCGTTTGACGTGGGCCAGTTCGTGCGCCAGTACGGCTTCCAACTCGCGGGGACTTAGTCCCGTTGCCAGTCCGGCGGGGAGCAGTAACATGGGTTTCAGCACACCGATAACCATCGGACCGGTGACCCGCGCCGATTTCCGTACCCGCACTACTGTCCGAAGGTTTAGTACCGCCCGTAACCGGTCGATCATGGCCTGTTCGATCGGCAGGGGCGACCCAATTGCTGAACGACGTAGTTGACGCAGATGCAGCCAGCCACCGGCCAGACGTACACCAAACAGCGCTACGCCAATCAGGTACAAGCAGACAAAATCGCTCAGGTGTGCTTCCAGAAAAAGCAGCGCCTGTTGTGGCCAGGGGAGGGGCCGGGCGCTGATCGACCAACGGAGGGGTAGGGCTGCTACCGTCGTGGCGATACGGCTTGGCTGATAATACCGAACAAACGTAGCTGCCGACACCAGCAGTTGCGCGAATAGCGTAAGTGTGCCGATTCGGTAGCGCAGCAAACTCGATCGATGCCGAAGCAAATGCAGCAGGATGGCCGTTGGTAAGACCAGAGCAAAACCCTGCCAGAGTGCGTGCAGGAGCGTCCAGCCCAGTGCGCGGGCTACCGGACTGTCGAGAAACTCAATCGTTATCATGGTCAAGTTGGTTTAAAAGACGTTTGATCTCATCCAGTTCTTCACGCGATGCTTTGTGCTGCCCCAGCACCTGCATAACCAGCCGCGATGCTGAGCCGCGAAAGGCCGTTTCGACAAACCGGCTGACCAGTCCCCGTTGCGTATCCTCCTCGCTGACGGCCGCCGTGTAGGTGTGCGTTTTACTTGAATCGTCGCGGGAAAGCAGCCCTTTCTCATACATGATCTGCATCAGCTTGAGTGCGGTTGTATACCCTATCTCCCGGTGTTGGCTGAGCTGTTCGTGAACCTGCCGGACCGTGCTTGGCCCGCTTGCCCATAGTACGTGCAGTATTTCCAGTTCGGCATCGGTTGGCTTCATAATTCTATCTACGAATGATTTCGTAGTAAACATATACGATGCTTTTCGTAGATGCAAGTGCTGAACAAAAAAGTTTGCTGGTGGCTTCTTTTATGCATAGGTTAGACGCATCACTTTACCTTTTATGGAACAATTACGTATCCCCACCCGCCCCGAGCGACGGTTTATTGACGAGTCGCTGGAATTGCGCGAATGGGCCGATGTAAAACCGTATTTCGACGCGCTTCGCGATCGTCCGATCAACGATGCTGATGAGTTAAAGCGGTGGTTATTCGATCGGAGCGAACTGGAATCGTATGTATCGGAAGACTTTGCCTGGCGGTACATTCGCATGACCTGCGACACAGCCAATCCGGATCTGGTTGAACGGCTCAATCAGTTCATTGCGGAAATTCAGCCTGCCGTGGCCGTTTATGGCAACGACCTCGATCAAAAGGCCGTCACTAGCCCGTACCTGAGTCAACTTACGGATGAAGGCTACGACATTATGGTTCGGGGCATGCAGCAGGCGATTGCCATTTTTCGGGACGAGAACGTACCGCTGCAAACCGAACTGCAGGCCGAGGAACGGAAATACGGTGCTATTGCCGGGGCCATGATGGTCAGCATCAACGGGCAGGAACTGACGCTTCCCCAGGCTAGCGATCGGCTGGAGTCGACTGAACGAGCTGTTCGGGAAGAAGCCTGGCGGAAAATTGCGCAGCGACGGTACGAAGATCACGCTGTGCTGGATGAATTGTTCGATCGACTGCGTGATCTGCGCCACCAAATCGCGCTCAACGCGGATTTCGCCAATTTCCGCGACTATATGTTTGCCGCGCTGGGTCGGTTCGATTACAGCCCCCAGGATTGTTTCGCATTTCATGATTCCGTAGCGAAAGCCGTAGTCCCCCTGTTGACGCAGCTGGCCCTCGACCGGAAGCAGAAACTTGCCAAAACAGACCCACACCTGTCGGTACTGCGTCCGTGGGACAGTAAAGTGGATAAGGATGGTAAGCCCCCGCTGAAACCATTTGCCACGAGTGATGAACTGATCGACAGGACCATCGCCTGCTTCGACCGACTCGACCGGGAATTGGGCGACGATTTGCGCATCATGCGCGAACTGGGTCACCTCGATCTGGAGTCGCGGAAAGGAAAGGCACCGGGCGGTTACAATTATCCACTGGAAGAAATTGGCGTTCCCTTCATTTTTATGAATGCCACGTCAACGCTGCGCGATCTGGTCACGATGGTACACGAAGGCGGACATGCGGTGCATTCGTTTCTCACCCGGGAACTACCGCTGAAAGCGTTCCGCAACCCGCCGATGGAAGTAGCTGAACTGGCCTCCATGAGTATGGAGCTGCTATCGATGGATCACTGGGACGTATTTTTCGACAATCCGGAAGACCTACGCCGGGCCAAACGGCAACATCTGGAATCAATCATTGAAACCCTGCCCTGGGTGGCGACCATCGACAAGTTTCAGCACTGGGTATACGAGAACCCCGGCCATACGATTGATGAACGACGGGAGAACTGGGTACGTATTTACGACGAGTTTGCCGATGGCGTAACCGACTGGAGTGGTTTTGCGTACTACAAAGAATACTGGTGGCAGCGGCAGTTACACCTGTACGAGGTTCCGTTTTATTACATCGAATACGGTATCGCGCAGCTGGGGGCTATCGGCGTGTGGCGTAACTACCGCCTTGATCCGCAGGCTGGTCTGGACGGGTACAAGCGGGCGTTGAGTCTGGGATACAAAGCGCCGATCCGGTCTATTTACGAAGCGGCCAATGTGCCCTTCGATTTTTCGGCCGATCACATCAACGAACTAATACGCTTCGTCTGGTCGGAAATCGAACAGTTGTAGTGCTGAACTGCGGAATGCCGGGTTGGGCAGCTGCCGTTGATAAAGAAAAATGGGGCGATGCGCCGATGGCTTCCGTCTATTACGTAATTTTGCCAAATCAATTCGCAATCAAGTGACTATGAAACGCATATTTGGTGCTGGTTTACTGGTCGGAGCGGTACTGTCGCTGGCGTCCTGTGATTATCAGAAATACAACACGATTCGGCAGGCCGACTATCGCGCCGGTGATTACAGCAAAACGTACAAGGCCGGTGATCCTGAAGTGTACGGACTTGGCAAAGATTCGGCTGCGGTACAATCGCGTTACAAATACACCCCAAACCCAGCACTGGACGGACGGACGCAAAAGATCCGTGAGAAACTGTTTGGTGCGGGAACGAGCGATCAGGGCGTTTAACTGCTGTACTTGCTATCCTACGGGATAGGTAGTTAATAGAAAGAACAAAAAGCGAGGTATCGGTTAATTTAACCGGTACCTCGCTTTTTAGCGTCGATACAAACCGACTGCTATTTTTTACGTTACTTTGTCCGCTTAAAGTCAGTGGCTTTATAGCACTTTTCAAGTACGAAAGCCGCTTAAAACTGCACAGACGATATGAATATTGCATTAGTTACCGGCTCCGGTGGGTTAATCGGCAGTGAAGCTGTCGCCTTCTTCGCCGATAAGTTCGACCTCATCATCGGCATCGACAACAACATGCGCCAGTACTTCTTCGGCCCTGAAGCCTCTACCCAGTGGAATCAGGACCGGCTGGCCAGTCACTATGCCACTTACGAACACCATACCGCCGACATCCGCGAGGTCAGTCAGCTTGAGCCCATCTTCCAGAAATACGGTTCTGATATCAAGCTGGTACTACACACGGCGGCTCAGCCCTCGCACGACTGGGCGGCCCGCGAACCCTTCACCGATTTTGGGGTCAATGCGGTGGGTACGCTCAACATGCTGGAGATGACCCGGCTACACGCTCCACAGGCCGTATTCATTTTTACCTCTACGAACAAAGTCTACGGCGACAACCCCAACTTCCTGCCGCTGATCGAGACCGAAACACGCTGGGAGATCGATACCAACCATCCGTACTACGAGAACGGTATCGACGAATTCATGAGTCTGGACCATACCAAGCACTCAGTCTTCGGGGCCAGCAAGGTAGCGGCCGACATTATGGTGCAGGAGTACGGTCGGTATTTCGGCATGAACACGGGTGTCTTCCGGGGCGGCTGTCTGACGGGTCCCAATCACTCAGGGGCGCAGTTACACGGCTTCCTGAGTTATCTGATGAAGTGCGCCATCACTGGTACGCAGTACACTATCTTCGGCTACAAGGGTAAGCAGGTGCGTGATAACATTCACAGCTGGGACCTGGTCAATATGTTCTGGCATTTCTACCAGAATCCCCGTCCCGGCGAGGTTTATAACGCGGGTGGTGGCCGGTATGCCAACTGTTCGATGCTGGAAGGAATAGCGCTGTGCGAGGAGATCTCGGGCAATAAAATGAACTACCAGTACTCGGAGACCAACCGTAGTGGTGACCATATCTGGTACATCTCGGACCTGACCAAATTCAAGGCGCATTACCCAGACTGGAATTGGACGTACGATTTGCGCAGCACTATGACCCAGATCCACGACAGCATGGTCGAGCGGTTGGCCATGGTGAAATAAATCCATGCGATACCCGTGAGCCAATTGATACAGTAACGTATAAGCCGAACGGACCCACGCGTGCTCCGTTCGGCTTATCTTTTCTACCGGCCTTGTACCGGACATCAACGAATGCCCCACTTCGATACCTTTCCGACGCTGTATTGGCTGCCCGTTTATGCGTTATGCTGGTTACTGCTATGGGTAGCCATAAAACCGTCGATCAGCAACCGGACATACCTGCTGGCTGCGATCGGGCTGCTTTTCTTGCTGCGGCTACCCAGTATCGTCTTCAACAACGAGATCAATCCCGATGAAAGCCAGATGATAACGCAGGCGCTCACGCTACGGTACGATCCCGTTTACTTTCGCTCGGTCGATGGTACGACGGGGGGGCCGCTAGATAGCTATTTTCTCGTACTGCCGGGCTTATTGGGGATGCCGTTCGACTACATCACGGCACACGTCACAGCCTTCTGTCTGGTGGCTATCTGCCTATGTTTGCTGTTTCAAACCGCCCGGCGCTGGTTTGGCGATCCGGCCGCTCGTATGGCCTTGCTACCGCTGATTTTCACGCTTGGATTGACCCGCAACGGTGATTTTCTGCACTACAACAGTGAACTGATTGCGCTAGTTCTTCTGAGCGCAGGCTACCTGCTTTATGCCCGCCTGCTCAGGCAGGATCGTCCGTCTATTGGCATACTGGTCACCGTTGGGCTCATGCTGGGCATGGTGCCGTTCGGTAAGCTACAGGCTGTACCGCTGGCTGCGGTAGTTGGCCTGTTTGTCGGTATCGACGTGCTGATTCGGCCCACGTTGGCAATCGGTGAGAAGGCGGTTCGGCTGGTTGCATTGGGTGTAAGTGTGGCAGCTTTTCCAATCGCGGTGATTCTGTTGACAAAGACGAACGGTGTATACGACGATTTCATCCGGTTTTATATTGAAGGAAACTTCCGCTACGCCAGCAATACTAACCAACTCGCTAGTTTACTTAGTCTACCACATTTTCTGCGTCGCGGTACTGAGTTTGAATGGCTGGCTTACTTCGCGCTGGTCGTCTGGGTGGCCGGATTGCTTGTGGGGGGTAAGCGGGAGCGGGTAGCATGGCAGGTTAGCGGATTTATTGGTTTGCTGCTGGTTGCAACGCTCTTAGCGATTACCCGAACGGGGTCCGAATATGTCCACTACCTTTATTTCCTGACGGGGCCTATTCTGTTTGGCTTCGCCTATGGCTGGCAACGGCTGAATGTAGGCGGACCGTCGGGCTGGTGGGTCGGACTGGGGGCAACGGCGTTCTTCCTTCTGATTTTTGGAGCGGTTATCATACAACAATACCGGCGCAACGAAGCGCTGAATCCGTACCCATCCGATCAACAGGGGGGCTGGGTTGTGCAGCCTTCCGCCGTATCAAAGATCGTACAACGCTATGCAAAGGCGGGCGAACCACTGGTTGTCTGGGGCTGGCGGTGCGATTATTACGTACAGACGAAAATGCCGCAGGGCGTAGCCGAAAACCACAGTATACGCAGTGCATTTACCCATCCGATGCTGGCCGATTACCAACGACGTTACGTGAGCGATTTTCGCCGGTCGGTGCCGCCGGTATTTGTTGATGCGGTCGGTAGTCAGAACCTGTGGATGACCGATCGTCGGACGCAGGGCCACGAATTGATAAAGCCGTTAGGACAGTTCGTCGCTGATCATTACACGCTTATCGGGCTGGCCAACGATGCGCGCATCTACGTGCGGAATGACCGCCTGAACGCCATTGATGGTCACGGCAATGGCATAAAAACTGCTAACTAATTACTGAACCACTTTCACTATGTGGACTAAGAAAGGACTCGTATACAAACCCGACGGCTCGATGCCGTTCAGTCGTACGCATGCGCAGGTCCCATTTGGCTATCCGATGGGCGATAAGCTACGCGTGTATTTCTCAACCCGCGACGAAAACATCTCGTCGGCAACGTCGTTCGTTGAACTCGATCCTACTGACTTAAGCCGGATTACGTATGTTCACGACAAACCCTGCCTGACGAAAGGGGCGGTCGGTATGTTCGACGATAGCGGAGCAATGCCATCCTGGTTCCTGCCCGTTGGCGATGAAATCTGGCTGTATTATACTGGCTGGAACCGAAGTGATACCGCCAGTTACCGACTGGGTATCGGTCTGGCCATTAGCCGCGACGGTGGCCTGACCTTCGAGCGCAAATACACCGGTCCGTTACTCGATCGGTCGATCTACGACCAGGTCTGGATTGCTCAGCCTTGCGTAATGCGGGAAGAACAGCCCGACGGTAGCGTTCGCTGGCGGATGTGGTATTTGTCGTGTACGAAAATCGAAGTAATCGACGGCCATCCGGAGCCATTCTACGACGTGAAGTACGCCGAATCGACCGACGGTATCAAGTGGGAGCGGACCGGGCACGTGTGTGTCGGATATGATGATTTTACCGATGCTATCGGCCGGCCAACGGTTTATAAAGATGGCGATTTGTACAAAATGTATTTCTCATATCGCAATGCCACGAATTATCGTACCGACGTTCAGCGTAGCTACCGGATCGGCTATGCGGAATCGACCGATGGGATCAACTGGACGCGGAACGACGAGCAGGCGGGTATCGAGCGGTCGCTAGAAGGCTGGGATTCACTCATGATGGATTACTGCCATATCTTCCCGCTACAGCAAGAGTGGGTCATGCTCTACAACGGTAATGGCTTCGGTGCGTCGGGCTTTGGTTATGCTACACAGCCGAAAGAAAACTAAGTCCTTAGCCAGCGGGTTTGCATTTTAACAGGAACGTCTACTTTTGCACTGTCAGCGCGTTCAAGGGGGGAAGGTCAATTTTGGTAGTGAGCTACGTCAGCTTTCGCTAGGCGACAGACCCGGAACTTTGGGGCCGCATCATTAAACAGCAATAAGATGAAAGAAGCAGCGAAATACATTATTAAGGTCGATGCCGAGCTGAAAGACGGAGTAATCGTACCGGAAATCCCATACGAAGAGGTAATGCGGTTGGTCAATGAGCCCAACATCGTTATCGTCAAAACGGGCATCCCCGCTGAAAAACTCACCAAAGTAATCGAGGGAACGCGGGCCTGGGCGGCCGAAACGCCACTGGCTGAAGGCCCCGACACGTTCGATAATAACCAGCATAAACAACGCCTGCACATTGCCAAAATCCAGCAGGCTCCGCAGTTGTTCCACGATCACACGTTCGATGCCATGCTGGACCTCGATGACGAGTTTAAGCAAACGCTGCTGGAGGTATTCAACCCGATGCGTGGTTTCTGGAACAACCTGACCGGTAACAACGAAGAGTTCGGCATTCACAAAGGAGCCCCCTACTTTCACCCGCAGGTGACGCACTACCCACTGGGCGGCAGCTTCTTCGGGCGGCACTGGCACCCGCTGAACCCGCAGAAAGTAGGTATGATTCTGGCCCTCAACCAGTACGGTCGCGAATACAATTCGGGTGGTACGGGGTACGTCATTAACGATCACATCGTTGAAACCGAAGGCTACCAGGATATGGGCGATATGATCCTGTTCCGCTACGATCTGCCCCACTGGGTAAGTCCATCTAGTTTCGCCGACCGATTCAGCTGGGATGATCCGGCCGGGCGCTGGGTGTCGATTTTGCCGTTCTACAACCCCTGGGGAACGCCCGCTGCGAAAGACGAACCACAAGGTTGGAAAACGCAGATTCAGAATGCGAAAGCCGCTACGTCGGAAGCCGCTGTGTAACCTAAAAACAATGTCGTTGGCGGTCTGTTGGCAGCTCTCTGGGCTGTAGCAGACCGCCAACCGCGTTTTGTAACAAGCGTACCAATGCCAAAAGTCAGTGTCCTGATTATTACCTATAATCAGCATAAGTTTATCCGAAAAGCCATCGACAGTGCGTTGGCACAGCAGACCAATTTTCCGATTGAAATATTGGTTGGTGATGATTTTTCGAACGATGGTACCCGTGAGATCATTCAGGAGTACGAACGGCAGCATCCGGGCTTGGTAATCGGGGTACTGCATCCGCGCAACATGGGTAAAAACGGAGGCATCAACTTCCTGGAAACCCTGAAGCTGGCGAAGGGCGAGTACTATGCGCTGATGGACGGTGACGACTACTGGACGAATCCGAACAAGCTTCAGATGCAGGCTGATTTCCTGGATGCCCACCCGGATTATTCGACTGTATTCCACAACGCACTGATTACGTACGAAGATGGTTCGCCGTCGTACGTGCTGAACGAACCCGGTATCAAAGAATCGTATACGGTCGACGATTTGATCGGTGAGAATGAAATCTGGTTCATGGCTACGTCGAGCACGATGTACCGCAACAATATCAAAGAGTATCCGGCCTGGTTCCGTGAGTCATCGAGTGGCGATATTCCCCGCTTAATTCTGAAGGCAAAACTGGGTAAGATCGGGTATATCCCGGAAATCATGTCGGTGTACCGGAAGAATCAGGCCGGAGCCAGCTTCCACGACAATGAGCGCGATGAAGTATTTCTGCGCAATCGCATTCGGATGTACAGCGACATCAACCGGGAACTTGATTTCAAGTACAATCGAACCCTGCGCCGGAATATCGCCCGGTATTATCGAATGATGCTGGACGCCAGACAGTACGAGAAAAGTTACTTCCGGCGGGCACGGCTAGCGATGAAATACCTGTACATGGCGCAGCCCGGCTGGCAGAGTACGAAGGACGTTATCTGGCGTTATCTCCTGCCAAAGCCGATCGCCAGGTTGTACAGCACTCTCCGCTTATTGCCTCACCGGTAGAAATTTCCGGCACATTATACGTATGTTCGTCATCAATAAGTCTGTAAGATACTCATGCCCCTGTTAAAGCTTAGCGTCGTCATTCCCGCTTACAACGAAGAGGAGTCGATTACACCTACGTTGCGATCGCTGTATCAGACGTTGAGTAAATACGGTATTCCGCACGAAATCTGTGTTACCAACGACAATTCAAAAGATGGCACGTTGCGCGTGCTGACCGAGTTGGCCGCTACGGAAATCCCGACGCTGGTGCCGTTTACCAATCCCGGTCCCAATGGCTTTGGCTATGCAGTTCGCTACGGACTGGAACGCTTCACGGGTGACTGTGTCGCCGTATTCATGGCTGATATGTCCGACGATCCGGAAGATCTGGTGCGGTACTATGACAAAATGGTGGAGACCGGTGCCGATGCTGTTTTTGGTTCACGCTGGGAAAAGGGTGGTCAGGTGATCGATTATCCACCGCTTAAGAAATTCATCAACCGTATCGCAAACTTCATTGTGCGGGTGGTTATGGGTATTCGGTATAACGACACGACCAACGCGTTCAAATTGTACAAGCGCGAAACGATCGAAGGAATCAAGCCGTTTCTGTCGCCCCACTTCAACCTGACAGTCGAGCTACCGCTGAAAGCGATTGTTCGGGGCTACAGCTATGAGGTCGTGCCCAACAGCTGGACCAATCGGAAGTACGGGGAATCGAAGCTGAAAATTAAAGAAATGGGTAGCCGGTACTTCTTTATACTGATGTACTGCCTGATCGAAAAATACTTCTCGCAGGGCGATTTTCGCAAGAAAACCGCCAATGCGCCGGCATCGACTGTCAGCCGGTAAAAAGTTCGCGCTAAAACTATACTGCACATGCCTCGCCACACCACACTGTCATTTACACGTCGGTACGCGCCCTTATTCACAGCAGGATGTACCGTTCTGCTATCTGTAGCGATGTGGCCAATGCTGGCTAAGGCCATTGAGCGCAAACCAATCCTGTTGAGAGGATTGGGTAATTTTCAGTTACCGTTGATTGCGGTTGAAATAGGACTGATCATTGGCGCGTCTTTAGTGATCGGCACCGGAATTTCATTCATCATCTGGCTGATGAAGTACGAACCGGTAGCAGAGCAATAGTTGACTATCGGAAATCAACTCACCTTACCGGTGGCTGAAAAAGCCAAGTAAGCCCGGCACCTGATACAGTAATAGTGTTTGCAGAACAGCCCAGAATGCGGCACTCACCAGCATATGGCTCAACAGACGCAGCCGGCCAACGCGAAATGAAACGGCAATAGCCGTACCACCGATCGGCGTCAGGATTAACGGTGTCAGAAAGGCGATACCTGCCATGCCGAATCGTTTCCAGATCCGTACAGCCCGACGCGTCCGCTTTGTAAACCGACGTGGTTTCCGTGAGCGATACCGATCGATAACGGCCTGAATAGCATTGCCAGCAAACGTAACAACGGCGACGCTGAGCATCATGCCCAGCGCGGTGCCCAGGGCCGTCTGTACCCAGGGTACGCCGAGTGCAGCGCCCGTGAGCGGTCCACCGATGAATTTGATGGTGCTGGCAATAATGATCGAAATGAGTTTCCCTACCTGCATGGACCGATTATTTGTCACGGAACAACCGCTTTCGTCGTGGGGTTGTTCTCATTACCTATGCCTGTCATTCACACTGCCTATCCCGGTGCCCCGGCCTACCAGTATAATGGTCATTTACAAACCATCATTCCCAGCCTGACCCGCCGGGTCGAGGGCGTCGCCTACGACCGCGAACGACTAACGCTGTCCGACGATGATTTTGTCGATCTGGACTGGCTTCGGCAAGCCAACGACAAACTGCTTATTCTGACGCATGGGCTGGAAGGGGATAGTCACCGGCAATATATCATGGGAACGGCAAAACTGTTCGCGCAGGCTAACTACGATGTATTGGCCTGGAATTGTCGTTCGTGCAGTGGTACCATGAATAAAGCGTTTCGGCTGTACAATCACGGCGAAATCGGCGATCTGGGCGAAGTAATTCAGCATGCGCTCCGCGTCCATTCGTATCGCGAGATTGTTCTGATGGGCTACAGCATGGGTGGCAATATTATTCTTAAATACCTGGGTGTCCACGGCGCAACGCTGCATCCATCGATCAAACGGGGTATTGCGGTCTCGTCGCCAACGGACCTGGGTGCTAGTGCCCGTCTGCTCGACCGGCCCGGCAATCGATTCTACCGGAATCGGTTCATGAAAAAACTGGTCCGGAAAGTAGCGCAGAAGGCTAATCAGTTTCCGGGACGGCTCGACATGGCCAACTTACGACGGGTGCGGCAGTGGCGCGATTTCGACAATTTCTTTTCCGCACCAGTGAACGGTTACCGCGATGCCGATGATTTTTACGAACAGGCGTCGGCCGTACGGTTCATGCCGGCCATACCCGTCCCGGTCTTACTGCTCAACGCGCAAAACGACCCGTTGCTGTCGCCGGAATGTTCGCCGGCCGATCTGGCAGAAACGCATCCAATGATTTTTCTGGAAACGCCAACATCCGGTGGACACGTCGGTTTTATGGTCAGTCGTGATCTACACACCTATGCCGAACGGCGGGCACTTGCTTTCGCGCAGGGAAGCCTGGACCAACAGTAGTAACCAACCTAATCTCCTGATTCAATGACTATCGTTTATCCCGACGCATACACCCTCAATCCCGGCGATCTCGACTGGCAACCCTTACAGGCGCTGGGAACGGTTGTTCTTTACGACCGGACCTCGCCCGACGAACTTGTTGATCGACTGAAAGAGGCCGACGCGGTATTGGTGAACAAAGTGAAACTGAATCGGGAAACGCTGGCGCAATTGCCTAAACTACGCTACATCGGGGTAACGGCTACGGGCTACGACATCATCGATATGGAAGCTGCTCGCGAGCGAAACATCATCGTAACCAACGTAAAAGGCTACAGCTCCGATTCGGTGGCGCAGCTAACCTTTGCGCTGCTACTGGAACTTGTATTGCATGTAGGACGGCATAGCGAGAGTGTGCATGCGGGTGACTGGGCCAACTCCGCTGATTTCAGTTATACAAAATCACCATTGATTGAGCTAGCCGGAAAAACGCTGGGACTGGTTGGCTACGGCGATATTGGCCGTAAAGTAGCCACTATCGGTCGGGCCTTTGGGATGAATGTGCTGGTTAACCGGCGTAACGCGGCAAATGGAGAAGAAGGTATTACGCTGGTAGACCGTAGGCACTTGTTTTCCCAAAGCGACGTGGTTTCGCTTCACCTGCCCGCCACGCCGGACACAATCGGTTTCGTCGACGCTGACCTGCTGGCGCTCATGAAGCCGACAGCTTATCTGATCAACACGAGTCGGGGGACATTATTGAACGAAATCGATGTGGCGCAGGCGCTGAACGCTGGTAAACTGGCCGGCGCAGGCTTGGATGTACTGTCTGTAGAGCCCCCCAAAACGGATAACCCGCTGCTCACGGCTCAGAATTGCGTGCTGACACCGCACATTGCCTGGGCCAGCTACGAAGCGCGTGTCCGGCTCATGCAGGGCGTTGTGGCTAATTTAAAAGCATTTCAGAACGGAACCCCAGTCAATGCAGTGTAACTATACACTGGCTATTCGAATCAGATCCTGAATTTGGTTGATTACCGTCGCATTCTCCGGCATGTCTATATCCTGTCCGACTACCTGATAACCTGTCAGCAATAAATGTGCGTTTGGGAACGCTTTCACCATACGATCGACGTAAGGCTGTACTTCGTGGTTAGATGGTACTGATGTAAAGGCTGAGAAGATGTAATCGGGCCGATGAACGTTGTAAGCAAACTCCAGTTCGCTGAAGGGCAGACTTTGACCCAGATAGATGACCCTATTGTAGCGTGCCCGAATGATGTAGCTGGCGAACAGCAGGCTGATTTCGTGTAACTCGCCTTCTGGCAAAAACAGCATATACGTCTTGCCGTTAGGCCGCTGTTTGCTCACCTGCCCGTCGATAGCGACAATGATCTTCTGGCGAATCAGATTGCTGATAAAATGCTCCTGAGCCGGTCCGACCGAACCCGTCACCCACAACGTACCCAACCGGCTGAGGAATGGGTATACGATGTTGATAATCGTGTTCTCGAAACCAAACTGAAGGATATTCGTGCTGATGATCTTCTCGAACCGATCCTCGTCCAGATCGATCATGGAGATTGTCAACGCGTGGATCTGATCAGGGTAGTTGAGCTGACGATCAGAAATCTTGACGACCTCCTTGTTCATCTCTTCGAGCGATAGCTTCGATATCTCCGAGATCTTGTAGCCGTGATCCTTCAGCAAGGCGATGTTAAGCACAAGCTTGAGGTCTCGGTCGTCGTACGTACGGATATTCGTGTCCGTGCGTTTCGGCGCGATGATGTTGTAGCGCTGTTCCCAGATGCGAAGCGTGTGCGCTTTGATGCCGGACAGCTGTTCGAGGTCTTTTATCGAATAATTACTCATGAAATAACGTGCACCAACAATGACTTATATGGGGGTTATCAAGCCGTTGGGTGCCCGTTGAACAGCGACAAGCGCGAGCCGCAAAAAGCATCCCCACTGGTTAGCAAATACCCTGCTAATATATGGACTATAACAATAAAAAACGATACTTTGTTTAATGTTTCAGGATATATGCTTTAACAAAACCACTCGTTTTACGACTAAGTGAGGTAACTACCGCAAAGTTGCTTGTTGCTAGTGGGGGTAAAAACGAAAAAGCCCCCCGAATGCTGGGAGGCTTTTTTCTACTAAGGGTGAAAGACGGGGCTCGAACCCGCGACCTTCGGAACCACAATCCGACGCTCTAACCAACTGAGCTACAATCACCGTTTTGGGATTGCAAAGGTAGTGACAAGTTGACGAAAATAGAAAGCGAGAAGCGAGATTTTTTTTAACTATCTTCTCGCTTCCCCAGTTCGCCTGCTAGCTGGCTGCCTGCTTACCTTCCTGGTAACGGGCATTGGCAGCATTCCAATCGACTACATTGAAATAAGCCGCAATATAATCCGGGCGCTTGTTCTGGTACTTCAGGTAATAAGCGTGCTCCCACACGTCGAGACCGATAATCGGGAAACCTTTGACCTCCGCTACGTCCATGAGCGGGTTGTCCTGGTTCGGCGTCGAGGTTACCGCCAGTTCACCTTCTTTATTGACAATCAGCCATGCCCAGCCTGAGCCGAACCGGGTCGTTGCTGCTTTGGTAAACTCTTCTTTGAACGCATCAAACGAGCCGAATTTTTTGTCGATCGCTTCTGCCAATTCACCCGTTGGCTGACCGCCACCGTTACCCGAAAGTGTATTCCAGAACAGTGTGTGGTTGTAGTGCCCACCCCCGTTGTTCCGAACCGCAACCGGAGCCTGACTAACCGACTTCAGCAGGTCTTCGATCGACTTACTGTCCATATCCGTACCGGAAATGGCGTTGTTGAGATTCGTTACGTAGGCGTTATGGTGCTTATCATGGTGAATCTCCATGGTTTGCTTGTCGATGTGGGGTTCCAGAGAATCGCTGGGGTAGGGCAGTGGATCTAGTACGAATGCCATTGAATGAATGAGTTATATGGGAAATCGTTCGGAGGGATTAACACGCCCCTTTTCGTTTATGTTCTTAAGCCCCGGAAAAACTTCGTCAACAAGGCCTGACTCTCGTCGGCCAGGATACCCGTTTCGATACGGGTTTTGGGGTGAAGCAGCGGTGGGCTAATCCGGCTGTGTCCCCGTTTGGGATCTGGTGCGCCAATGACGAGACGACCCAGTTGGGCCCAGTAGAGCGCGCCTGCGCACATCACACAAGGTTCAAGTGTAACATACAAGGTACAATCGGTGAGGTATTTACCGCCGAGGTACTGGGCGGCTGCGGTTAGGGCAAGCATTTCAGCATGTGCTGTAACATCACCCAACTGCTCCGTCTGATTGCGCCCCTTGCCAATGATTCGATTGCGACTGACTACGACCGCACCGACGGGAATCTCGCCGTCGTCGGCGGCTTCCTCTGCCAGGCCCAGCGCAATTTCCATAAAGTATTCGTCGGGGAGCATGAAAGAAGATAGACAAAAGATAAAAGAAGAAAGATAGGAGAGGATAGACACAAGAGAAGAGACTTGCTACACCAGCGTCTTTCTTCTTTCGTCTATCCTCTTTCGTCTACCAGTTACTGTTTCAGGATTCGCCGGACAAGCTGCCGGTCGCCAATCTGTATCCGAAGCAGATACGTACCAGCGGGCTGCTGATTGACATCCAGCGTTGTTTGCCGGGAGCGGGTCGTTTGATTGAGCACCGGCCGACCGCTGGCATCATGCAGGGTCAGTATGGCCGGATCGCGCAGCAGCGAAACGTCGATGTCGACCGTTAGCGTTGCACCAGTTGGAACGGGATATATGTTGACGAGTGGGCCCAGCGATGGGTCTTCGACGCCCAGCACTTTCTGCACCGTAACAACGGCCGACCCCGATACGGTCGTGCCTACCCCGCAATTGTTACTGACGCCTGTGAGTCGGTACGTGGTGGCGCGGGCCGGTAGAACCTCCAGCGTATATGGTGAACTGGCTGCAGTAACCGTATACGAACGCAGACTGTCGGCGTAGGTAGCTGTCCAGGGAGCTTCCCCACCAAATGTTAGCGTCAGCGTGGCGGGAGAGCCTTCATAAATCGACTGTGTACCGGTAAGTGTTGCTGTTGCCCGTGCTCGTACGGTCAGGATCGACGGGCTGTTACTGCCCGTGATGCCAACGCTGGGATTCGAACCTTTCACCCGAACGTAGTACTGTCCCGCCGTCAGCGTCAACGGAGTAACAGCAGTTACGACGCTACCGGTCGTGCCGTTGGGCGATACCCTGATCTTGCGACTCGTATCAGCTACGCTGACCAGTTCGGCCGTAAACAGGTTGCCTGCTGTGAATTGTCCCGTCGTTGTAAACGGCACGGCAAATGAACTGCCCGCGCAAACCGTCGACGTTTGCAGGGCGCTGGTAGTAATGACCGGAACGCGCACGGTGATGGTAGCGGTTGCTGGGTTACCGGGCAGACCAACCCCACAACTGTTGGCAACCGAAACGATCTGATAAGTGGTGTTGCCGCGCGGTAGCACGTAAATCGTCGTGTCGTTCGTTCGGCTGATACCGCTATATCCGTCTGTCAGCGTGTAGCTGAAGGGTGGTGCACCGGTAAAACTCAGCTTAACGGGGGCCAGCGTGCCCAGATTAACTTCGCCAGCACCGTTTAATGCCAGCGTCGGTGCTACGTTGACGACAACCCGGATGGTCGCCCGTGAACTGTAGCAACCATTCGAACCGATCTGGTACACGTAGAAGGGATCACCGCCTGCCACTACGTTGCTGTTGAGTGTTGAGGGGGTGGGGGCTTCCACCGATGTATTATTATAGGGATTAATCCAGCGCAGGCTGGCACCAGTGGCCGCTGTAGCCTGAAGGGGGGCGGCTGTCGTGTTGATGCAGTACGTGACCAGGGGTGTTGTGACGGTCGGGGCAGGAGTACTGTTGACGGCGACCTGTAGTGTAGCCCGGCCACCTTCGCAGCCATTTACCGTTTGACTAACCTGATAGGTGTAGGTGCCGACCTGTGTAACCGGGGGCGTAGGGGCCGACTGAAACGGATTGCCGTCGGTATTGTACCAGCGCAGGTTATCGCCCGACGCGGTCAGGGGACCAACGTTCTGCGCAGGCTGATCCTGCGTAGGTTGGCAGTACGACAGATTGGCAACACCGGGCTGACCGGGTAGCGGCTTGATGGTCACGGTCAGCGCTGCTTTCTGCTGACTTTCACAGCCATCCACGGTTTGCGTGGCCTGATAGGTTTGTGTACCGACCGCGCCCGTTGGTGGTGTGGGCGCACCGGAGAGTGCTGTCCCGGCTGCATCGTACCATTTGATGGCGTTGCCGATCGCAGTTAGTTGCTGCGATTTTTCGTTATTACAATACGCGACGGCCGTTACGGTTGGAATCTCTGGGGTTGGCTTTACAGTCACGGCAATAGCCGATCGACTTGCTGATTCGCACCCATCTAGCGTTTGGCTGACGTAGTAGTTGGTTGTACCCACTGTTGACGATGAAAGAGTGGGTGTTACAGTTGTACTGGTACCGCCTGTAGCGCTGGCACCATACCAGAGCAGGGTGGCACCAGTGACCGGTGTCGCTGTTAAGCCGGGTAAAGCAGTGGCATTCTGGCAGAAGGACAACGCGTTGATTGCATCGGGCTGTGCGGGCGTTGTCTTTACCGTAACCGTTATACCAGCCCGGTCACTGACACAGCCATTCGTCGTTTGCGTGACATAGTAGGTTGTTGGCCCGGTACTGCTCGTTAACGGTACGGTAGCGGTTGAGTTGCCAGTGCTGCCAGTCTGGTTTGCACCATACCAGAGCAGTGCAGTTCCGGTCGCTGACAGCGGCTGAGCCGATGCACCCTGACAGTAGGTCGGGCCGGTAGCCGCGACGGTAGGCATGGCCGGAACTGCATTGACCGTCACAGTCAGTGTTGCTTTACTGCTTTCGCAATCGTTGACCGTCTGACTAACGGAAAACGATGTTGCGCCAGTGGCCGTCACCGATGGGGTTGGTGCCGTCGTTGACGGGGTACTGCTGTTCGGGCTATACCAGTTGATCGTTCCCGTCACGCCCGACGCGGTCAGTGCGTTTGCCGACCGATTCTGACAGAGCGACAGATTCGTGACGCTGGGGGTAGCCGGCGTAGGTTTGACCGTTACGCTGATCGATGCCCGTGGACTTTCACAGTTCCCAACCGTCTGACTGACATAATACGTGCCTGAGGATGTGGTGCTGGGGACGGTAGCTGTAGACGATGAGGTTCCCCCCGTCGAATTGGTACCATACCAGTTTAGTGTGCCACCCGTTGATGCCGTAGCGGATAACGGAGCAGCGGTCTGACCGGGGCAGTAACTGGCCGCCGGCGAAACGACGCTGGGTGCTGACGGAGAAAGAATGGTAACCGAAATGGCCGTACGGCTACTCTCGCACTTACCCCGC
The DNA here is from genome assembly GCF_003002825.1 of Spirosoma oryzae. Taxonomy (GTDB): domain Bacteria; phylum Bacteroidota; class Bacteroidia; order Cytophagales; family Spirosomataceae; genus Spirosoma; species Spirosoma oryzae. Next base: position 177,626 of record NZ_PVTE01000006.1, read on the forward strand.
GCCTGACTGACATAATAGGTTGCTGAATTCTGGTTGTCGGGTATAGGAGCTGTCGACGAAAAAGTACCTCCGCTGGCAGTCGTTCCGTACCATCGTAGCGTGGCACCAGCAGCGGCTGTTGCTGTGAGGGGGGACAAGGTCGCCCCCCGGCAGAAAGACAACGATAACGACGATGGGATACTGGGCGCAGGAGGTGTACCATTTACGGTAACGGTAAGTGGCGCACGGGCGCTTTCACAGGTTCCCAACATCTGACTGACGTAGTACTGCAACGTGTCAGCTTGTTTCGTATCCGGAGTAGGTGCAATGGACGAAGGCGTTCCCCCTGTAGCAGTGGTATACCAGTTTAACGTAGCGCCATTAACCGGCGAAGCTGATAGGGGTACTGCTGTCTCGCCTATGCAATAAGCTACGGGAAGGCTGGTAACGCCGGGCGCGCTGGGGGTATTCGAAATCGTGAGTCCCGCTGTGTTGCTACTCGTCTTCACCGGGGCGGTTGACGAAATCACGCGCACCTGATAACCAGTGCCAGCGGCTACTCCACTCAAAATCGTTGCTGAAATGGTCCGTGTCGTAGCTGTAGTCGCGCTGGATGCGGCTGTCAGCGTACCGATGTTCGTTGCCGAGGAACTAAACGCGCCCGATGCGTCCGACAGTTGTGCCGTAAACGTATTGGTTGAGCCAAACGAACCTGTCGTGGTAAATGGAACAGATATGACCGTGGCTTTACCAGTACAGACGGCAGCGGGTGAGAGTGTTCCAACCGTGATCGTCTGTGCCAGTCCGCTTAGCGGCAGCCCTAAACTACACGATACCAGAACGAGGAAACAGTGAAATAAAAATCGTTGCATAGAGTTGAAGTTCCTGGTTGGTAAAGGTAATGTATTTGTAAATTAGCCACAGAAGATAGTACTCAGGCTACAAATTATAGAAACATTCGCGCAACAAAAATGCCACACGCAAGCGGTGGCATTTTTGTTTGTGTCGATCAGCTTATTCCGGGATAATAGCGCTGTAGATCGTTTCGTGGATGCGCCGACGTAGCTTCGTCGTGTTGATGGAGTTGTTGCCCGCTGTCGGATAAATCCGGTTCGACAGGAAGACAAAAACAAGCTCCTGATCCGGGTCGACCCAAACGACGTTACCCGTGAAGCCTGTGTGACCGAACGAACGGGGCGACGCCTGCTCAGCCAGGTATACGCTACTCGTGCTTTCGGGATTCGGTTTGTCCCAGCCAAGTGCTCGGTGACTGCGGTTGCTTAACGTCTGGGTGAAGAAAGGCACGGTCATGGGCTGAAAGATACGCACGTCACCGTACAGGCCCTTCTGCAAATTCATCTGTAGCAGCGTGGCAATGTCGTGGGCGTTGCCAAACAAACCAGCATGCCCCGATATACCGCCCTGCACAGCTGCCATCTGATCGTGAACCGTTCCGACCAGGAGCTGATTCCGGTAGTAGGTATCCTGCTCGGTGGGCGCACAGTGCGGATTCTTTAGTCGCTGCAATGGCGTAAAGCCAAGCTGATGCAGGCCCAGCCGTTTGTACACATTGTCGGTAACGAAACGGTCGAGCGGTTGAAGGCTGATACGCTCGACGATTTTCTGTAGCGTCAGGAAATTCAGGTCGCTGTATACGTAAGCGGGCTTACCAGTTTCGTCCAGTTTACGCGACATCGGTGATTGTACCACCCATTTCCAGACGGAATCTTTCAGGGCGGGCGTTGCCCAAAGCGTCGGCGCTATCTGCAAGGTGTGCAGGCTGTCACGCGCGGTACCGTAGTATTCTGTTTTCAATCCACCGCCCGGTGTCCGGGTACGATCCCAGGTTGTCGGATAGTACGAGACCATGCCCGACTGATGCCAGAGCAAATCCTGAAGGGTAATGTTCTGTTTGTTGGTGCCGCGCAGTTCGGGCAGGTAAAACGACGCTTTCTGGTTCAGGTCGATTTGCTTGCGGTCGTAGAGTACCATCACGCTCTGCAACGTTGCCAGCACTTTCGTCAGCGAGGCCAGATCGTAGAGCGTTTCGTCGGTGACTTTTTCGGCGTTGGGGGCATAGGTTAGGCGACCGAAGTTTTTGCTGTAAACGATCTTACCTCGCCGTGCCACCAGAATTTCGCAGCCCGGCACAACCCGATCGCGCACGGCATTCTGCGCCAGCTGATCGATCTTGGCCAGCGTTGCCGACTTCATGCCCACACTTTCGGGGGCACCAGTCGATAGACGACCCGCCGGATTGAGTCGTTCGCCAGAACCCATCGTCAGTGCTCCCGTCGATACCGGCAGCATGCCATGTGAACCCAGGCCACCGAACAGCACCTGCGGCACGACCTGCTCCATCTCATCGAAATCCTGGTAAGCGCAAACCAGGGCGTCGGCTGAGCCCAGTTGAGAAAGGCTATAGGGCGAGCCAAAGGCCGTCACGATTACTTGCTTGCCGCGTTGTTTGAGCCGGTTGATGAGATCGAGCGATCCTTTCGTGATGCCGAACTTACGGTAGGCCGATTCGCTCATATGGTGAAAGCTCACCACCACCGTACTGGCCGAGTCGACACTAGCCAGGATCTGATTCACGGCCGCATCGGTCAGGTTACGATCGGTGTAGGCCAGTGTTTCAACAGGTGCGTATTGGTTGAGCGTTCGCTGGAAGGTGTTGCCCGCTTCCGCACCAATAGCGACCGATGCCAGCCGAAGCGAGTCGAGCCGATTCAGCGGCAGCAGGTTGTTCCGGTTATTTACGACCGTGACCGACTGTTCGCAGAGTTCCTGTTTCAGCAACTGAGCCTCGGGTGAGTTCAGGTCGTTGGCCAGGTTTGTCAGGTCAATCGGCTTGTACTTACTTAAGCCTGCCCAGTACTTGGCCCGCAGTATTTTCTTGACTTTTTCGTCGATGAACGCCTGCGAAATCTGCCCCTGATGCACAGCGTTCAAAATGTTGAGCGTGGCGTCGTGTACGTTCTCAGGATAAAGCAGAATATCATTTCCCGCCATCAGCGCCCGCAGATTCACGTCGAGCGCCTTGCTCGACTGATGAATGCCGCCCATGTTGAGCGCATCGGTGAAGACAAGCCCCCGAAAGCCCAGTTCTTTCTTGAGCAGTTCGGTTACAATTTTTTCGGACAGCGTTGCCGCCAGTGCGGGGGTGTTGTCGATATGCGGAACGTGCAGATGCCCCGTCACGACGCCCATCAGACTGTCGGCAATCAGCTTACGGAACGGATACAAATCAATTTCGCGCATCTGATCCGACGACCGGCTGATCGTCGGCAGCGAATTATGCGAATCGACGTTTGTATCGCCATGACCGGGGAAATGCTTGGCAGTGGCAATCACGTGTGTCTGTTGCAGACCACGCATGTAAGCCGACGCCTTCAACGCGACGTTTTCCTTCGACTCCCCAAACGACCGTACCCCGATTACCGGATTGGCCGGGTTACTGTTGATGTCGGAAACGGGCGCGAAGTTGATGTGAATACCCAGCCGCTGACATTGCCGACCGATTTCCGCCCCCATGCGGTAGATCAGCTCATTGTCGCGGATAGCGCCCAGCGCCATCTGCTTCGGGAAGTCCATCGCGCTGTCGAGCCGCATACCAAGGCCCCACTCGCCGTCGATCCCGATCAGGAGTGGTACTTTCGAGGCTGCCTGGTAGCGATTGGTCAGGAGTGCCTGCCGGTGCGGACCACCCTGAAAGAAAATCAGCCCGCCAATATTGTTGTTGCGGATCAGGTGATCGATGTACTGATAGTGATTATCGCTGCGGTTGGAGAACGTAGCAACCATGAAAAACTGCCCGATTTTCTGCTCCGGTGTCAGCGTTTGGAACACACTATCGACCCAGTGATTACCGCTGTCGGGCAGGTTAAACACCTCAACAGGACGAGCATGCGCGTAAAATTTGCGAATAACCGGCTTCAACCCCGACACGGGCAGCTTGCCCTTGTTACGGATTGGCAATATGTTGTGCCACGAAAGAAGCCCCGGCCGGGAGAGACCGAAAGCAGTCAATAAACTGACGGACAGCAGACCGAGAAGTAAAATCGGTCGGGTCGTGTTGTTCCGCATGGTACTCAAAAAAGCAAACGGTACGAAAAGATAAGCTCAGCAGACAAGGTCGATTGGCTAAACCATAAAATTAGCCAACGTCTATTTTAAAGCATAGGCGCTGTTAGAATTGTTTAATTTTTTACCGGTATAATAACGATCAGCGCAAGATTTAGTGCTGTAAAGTGCAGTTTACCCGGACTATTTTTCGTTAGCTGCACAAAACAGGCCAACACACATGTTCCGATCGACGTATGAATAGTCGCGTGATTCTGAGCTTGTTGATGGTTAGTATCGGCCTGGCGTAAGCGCAGTAGCTGAGCCAATCGTACCGCATAGGCGTCGATACGTGGGATAAAAAACTGTGCCATTTGTGGCGGTAGCGAAGCTGAAGAAAACGCCCGTTATTGGCTTGCTGACTACGCGATTGAGCGAAGAATACGGTATGACTTACGTAGGCTACACCAGTTTAGACCCGGAAGGGGGTGACCGTTATGCGGAAGGGGGGCAATGGGGTAATGTGGTAATGTGGTACTGTGCTGATCAGTAGGGGGTTCGGCGTGAACGGGTAGAGAGGAAGTTACTGGCAGTTGGCAATCAGCACGTACATAATCTGCACGGAAGCCTGTTCGGACGGGTTCATGAAGAAAACCCAGAGGTAGGTAAGGGGGGAAAAGCCACCGAGCACATCCACTCGCGGCCCTGAGGCATCAAACGAAAAAAGACGATGGGTACTAGCTACCCAGGCGCTTGCTCAATAAGGGTTAGGTAGCAGGCTCGTTATAGCACGTGCACATCCTTTTGTCAGCAGGGCCGACCCTTTTTCGACTAGCGTAGACGCATAGGTTGGTTTAACGGCCTGCGCCTTTACATCTTTGGCCGACAGTTTGTTCGCCGATAGTTTCGCGTGCATCCGTTTGCGGGCGGCAAACACATTGTGCGGGTGCCCCATACTGAAAGCCTGTCCGGCCAGGCTCGTTGTCAGAAATCCGATAAGCAAAAGCCGTTTCATAGGTGTGTCGATTTAAGGACAGAACAAAGGTATAGGTTTTAATCAATACCTTGCAATACAAAGTACTAAAATTTTCTAATTTTTTCTACAAGTGTACAGAAGGGGGTTGACGGAACTCGGCTTATAGTTTACGGTAGATAGCACACGTTTGCCGCTACTAACCACCGTAAACTATAAACCGAATACTGCAAACTAATCAACTACGACCCGCTTCACGGCACCGTCTTCGTTCTGCGTGACGGTTACGAAGTAAGTTCCTTCGGCTTTGCGCCCCAGATTGATCTGACCGATAAACTCACCCGAGAAATCGCTGATGTCCTTCCGGGCTACTTCCTTGCCTTTGGTATTGGTAACCACAATGCTTACGTTCCCCTTAGCGGGTGCCGTGAAGCGGATGTTGAGCTGATCTTTATCGGGATTGTTTGGGTAAACATCCAGGCCCCGGACTGAAGAAGGCTTCGCTTCCATGTTCCGTGCCCAGGTCTCAAACGGTCGGGCTAGCTGCCGGTCCCAGTCCGACGGGAATTGCAGTTGCAGCCGATTTAACTGCCTGCCGATTGAGTCGGCTCCGCGCCGGAGGTCGTACTGCCAGGTCGAGCCGTTGCCGGGCGTTGACCGTCTGTCGCGCCACACATACACGTCGTTTCGTCGGCGCTGGGCTCCGGTGGTACTACGCTCACGTGTGGTCGTGCGATTGCCGGTGCCGTCGTCCACAATGACGGTAAGCTGTTGATCATCGCCGGATTTCCGACGGGCTGCCTTCAATGAATCAACCAGTTTGGTAACCAGCCGATCGCGCTCGGGGTCTTGCAGGCCATCGACGCGATACGTACGGTTGGTTTCGCGGATGTCGTTACCGTTGCGTTCGATGATCTGAACATGGATTTCATCGGTCGTCGTTGCCTGCTTTTTCGCTTTTTGCGCGTAAGCGTTACCGGTGAGGGTTGCCGCAGCCAGCAGCATCAGGCCGAACCAGCGGGCGGGGAGTTGTTGTTTTTTCATTAGTACTGCGTGTTTGGTAAGCGGTGCGTGAAGGCCCGAACCAGCTGGCTTATCGGGCTGTTAAAGTTTGTTAACAGGTCAGTTTGTGGCGGTTAAGCGGCTTACTTTTACCTGAGCCACCCCGTCTGTTTGCTATAGATGCCGTAAAACAGGGAAGGTTGCACCCGGAGTCAAAAAAATGTCAAGACAACGCATACGCTGGATCGTCGCGCTGATGGCCGTCGGACTGCTGGGCCTGATTGGTCTGCAATCGTACTGGATCAGCAGCGCACTCGTACTCCAGAAAAAACAGTTCGATTACAAAGTCACGGACGCTTTGCAGGAGGTCGTGCGTACGCTCGAACGGCAGGAAATCCTGTACCTGACCCGGCAGCGTGTACAGTCGCGCGAAAAGCAGGAGCGGCTGATGGCGATTTCGCGCCGAAAGGAATCGACGCAAACAGCGGAAACGGCAGTACAACCGGCTCGTCAGCCAGCGACCGATGCCACGTTGACGAAAAAGCAGACGGCTGATCGCCAGATAGAACGGCTGGCCGGTGGTCGGCATCGCACCGTACCTAACGCCGGCGGTATGGGCGGTATGGTAGTTCAATCCGATGTTCTGCACCCGATGGTGCAACCCCTGACACCCGAACAGGCGGCTGTCGTGGAGGCCTTTTTTCGGCAGCAGGACGAACTGATCGCTGTAGGAGACTGGCAAACGCAGATCGCCCAGCAGCAGCAGTTTAGCCAGTGGCTCGACGGTCAGATCCTGACGGAGATGGTGCATATCAACGAACAGGTGGCCGAAAAAAAACGGCACAAAGATTCCGTCAATCGATACAAACGGTTGGTAGCGCAACGCGAACGACAGCGGTCGGCAGAAAAGTCAGTTGCCGATACCACTCGTGCCGTCAGCCGGCCAGCCAGCATGAGCAGCAGCCAGGCTACCGAACAGACGCGCTGGATAAAGGACGTGTTGAACGGACTGATGTTATCGGATCGGCCTATCGAAGACCGGGTTAATCGGCTGGTACTCGATACGTTGCTGCGGCAGACCCTACAGGACCGGGGTATCAGCATTCCGTTTGCCTTCGGCGTACGAACGAAGACACGCCCCGCTTTCCTGTTTACGTCGGCCGGAATGGACACGCAGCATTTCAACGAGAGTGGCTACCGGGCGGTGCTGTTTCCAAACAATATGAACGAAACCGGCAATTACCTGTACGTTTACTTCCCCACGCAGCGGGCTTTCATTCTGAATCAGCTGGGCTTTACGTTGGGTGCGTCGGTGCTGCTGATTGCCGTAATTCTGGCTTGCTTTTACATCGCCATCAACACCATCGTGCAACAGAAAAAGCTGGCCGACATCAAGAACGACTTTATCAATAATATGACCCACGAGTTCAAAACGCCGATTTCGACGATCTCGCTGGCGGCCGAAATGGCGCAGGAGCAGGTGGGCCGGTCGGGGGGGGACGATGCGGCCGGATTGAACGAGCGGGTTGGGCGGTACATGGGCATCATTCGCGACGAAACCCGGCGGCTGGGGTCGCACGTCGAGAAGGTGTTGCAAATGGCCTTGCTCGACCGGGGCGAAATCAGATTGAAGCTATCGTCGGTCAACGTGCATGACGTGATCGAAAAGGTGCTCAACAACATCGGTATCCAGATCGAACAGCGTGGCGGAGAGGTCGACCTGTCGTTCGACGCCGATCAGGAAGTGATCGAAGCCGACGAGCTACACGTTACGAACATTCTGTATAATCTGCTCGACAACGCGCTGAAATATTCGCCCAACACGCCCGTCATCGGGATCAAAACGGCCAGTCTGCCCGAAGGCGTCAGCATCACCGTATCCGATCAGGGGCTGGGCATGACCAGGGAGCAGGTCAACCGGATTTTCGAGAAATTCTACCGCGTCCCGACGGGTAACCGCCACGACGTGAAAGGCTTCGGGCTAGGGTTGAGCTATGTCAAAAAAATGGTCGAGGAGCACCACGGCCAGATCCTGGTCGACAGCCAGCCCGGCAAAGGCAGCACCTTCGAAGTGATCTTACCATATAAAATTGCGAATGAGTGAATGAGCGATTGAGCGAATAGTTTACGGTGGCCCTATTCACTCAATCACTCAATCACTCAATCACTCATTAAGCTATGCCTACCATTCTCCTTGTTGAAGACGACCCCAACCTGGGCCAGCTGGTGCAGGAATTTTTGACGCTCAAAGGCTTTACGACCGATCGGGTGACCGACGGCAATCAGGGGCTACAGCACTTCATGGACGGCCAGTACGATCTGTGCATTTTCGACGTGATGATGCCCAAGAAAGACGGGTTCACGCTGGCGAAGGAAGTCCGAATGGCCAATCGCGATGTGCCCATTATTTTCCTGACCGCCAAATCGATGCAGGAAGATACGATTCAGGGGTTCCGCGCCGGTGCCGACGATTACATTACCAAGCCGTTCAGCATGGAGGAACTGCTGCTCCGCATTCAGGCTATTCTTCGGCGTTACCAGCGATCAGGCGATGCCATCGGCGACCCCTCGATTTATCAGATCGGTAGTTTATCGTTCGACTATCCCCGCCAGTTGCTGACTCACAATGGGGTGGCTCAGAAACTAACCAGCAAGGAATCGGAGTTACTAAAATTACTGGCGCAGAACCTCAATCAACCCGTTAGCCGTAGTTTTGCGCTGAAAATGGTCTGGGGCGACGATTCGTATTTCAACGCCCGGAGCATGGACGTGTACATTACCAAACTCCGCAAGTACCTCAAAGAGGACCCATCGGTTCAATTGGTCAACGTACACGGCGAAGGATTCAAACTTATCGTTTAGACGTGATTGAGTTGTTGAATGATTGAGTGATAGAATGAATAGTCCGTGCCTGGTGGCCGTCGGCGCAGTGAATTAGCTGGCGCAACTGACTTTTCAATTGCTGACTCATTCAATCACTCCATCACTCAATCAGTCAACTATGAACATCATCCGTCGTCCGCGCCGGAGCCGTCAGTCGGCGGTGTTGCGCGATATGGTGCAGGAGACACGCTTGTCGGTCACTGATTTTATTCTGCCCCTGTTCGTTACCGAAGGGCAAAACGTGCGCACCGAAGTTGCATCGATGCCGGGTATTTACCGTCACTCGCTCGACCTGATTCTCGATGAGGTACAGGAGTGCATGGATCTCGGCGTCAAAACGTTCGATCTGTTTCCCAATATCGCCGAAGCGAAAAAGGATAAATACGCGACCGAAAGTTATAACCCGGATGGGTTGTACCTGCGGACGATTCGGGCCATTAAAGATCGCTTCCCCGATTGCGTGGTCATGACCGATGCCGCGATGGACCCCTACAGTTCGGACGGGCACGATGGGGTGGTAGAAAATGGCAAAATCCTGAACGATCCCACGCTCGAAGTGCTGGGTCGAATGGCAGTCGCGCAGGCTCAGGCCGGTGCTGATATGATTGGTCCGTCGGATATGATGGACGGCCGTGTCGGCTACATTCGGTCGGCGCTCGATCAGGCTGGGTACGATCAGGTAGCGATCATGTCGTACTGTGCTAAGTACGCTAGTGCGTTCTACGGTCCGTTCCGCGATGCGCTGGATTCTGCTCCCAAGTTTGGCGATAAGAAAACGTATCAGATGAACCCTGCCAATAGCCGGGAAGCCCTTATCGAAGCCCAACTCGACATCGAAGAAGGAGCTGATTTTCTAATGGTTAAACCCGCCCTGGCGTATCTGGACATTATTAAACTCCTGCGCGACAACTTCGATTTGCCCGTGGCGGCCTACAACGTCAGCGGTGAATACGCCATGATTAAAGCCGCTGCCCAGAAAGGCTGGCTCGATGGGGAGCGGGCCATGCTGGAGTCGCTGATGGCGATCAAACGTGCCGGTGCCAGCGTTATCCTGACTTATTTCGCCAAAGAAGCTGCCCGTCTGCTATGAGTAAAACACTAATTCGTAATGCCCGGCTGGTCAACGAAGGAAAGACAGTCGAAACCGACCTGTTGATTGACGGCGGTTTTATCGCCCGGATTGGGCAAGGCTTGTCGGACGGTTCCGCGCAACAGGTTATCGACGCAAACGGTAGCTACCTGCTTCCCGGCGTCATCGACGATCAGGTGCATTTCCGCGAGCCCGGCCTGACCCACAAAGCAACCATTCATACGGAGTCGCGGGCGGCTGTTGCCGGGGGCGTTACGTCGTTCATGGAGATGCCGAATACGGTGCCCAACGCACTGACGCAGGCATTGCTCGCCGACAAGTACGCTATTGCAGCGCAGACCTCGCTGGCGAACTACTCGTTTTTCATGGGTGCGTCGAACGACAATCTGGACGAGGTGCTGCGGACCGACCCGAAAACGGTGTGCGGAATCAAGGTCTTCATGGGGTCGTCGACGGGCAATATGCTGGTCGATAATGAGCGCGTACTGGAAGGCTTGTTCCGGGAAAGTCCGATGCTGATTGCAACTCACTGCGAAGACGAGGCCACAGTCCGCGCCAACACGGAACGTTACAAGCAGGAGTACGGCGACCGGGGCACGGCTTCCCTCCACCCACTGATTCGGAACGAAGAAGCCTGCCTGAAATCGTCGTCGCTGGCGGTAAATCTGGCCCGGCAGCACAACGCCCGGCTGCACGTCCTGCACATTTCCACCGCCGATGAACTGGCGTTGTTCGACAACAGTATCCCCCTGCGCGACAAACGGATTACGGCGGAAGTCTGTGTACACCACCTCTGGTTCGACAGCCGCGATTACGAGACGCTCGGTAACCAGATCAAATGTAACCCGGCGATCAAAGCTCCGCATCACAAGGAAGCGCTGTTGGCGGCCCTGCTGGATGACCGGCTCGACATTATTGCCACCGACCACGCCCCGCACACCTGGGATGAGAAGCAACAACCCTATTGGTCGGCGCCGTCGGGTCTGCCGCTGGTGCAACACCCATTGCTGCTGATGCTCGATTTCGTTGCGCAGGGTAAGCTTGACATCGAAACGGTTGTCCGCAAGATGTGCCACGCCCCCGCCGACTGCTTTCAGATCGACGGACGCGGCTACGTTCGCGAAGGCTACTGGGCCGATCTGGTACTGGTCGACCCGAATAAGCCTACGATTGTATCGCCCGAAAACATACTGTACAAATGTGGCTGGTCGCCACTGATGGGGCATCGCTTCGCGTCAAGTGTGACCCATACCTTCGTGTCGGGAAATCTGGTTTACGCTAACGATCAGTTTGTTACGGATCAGGCTGGGCAGCGAATGGCGTTTGATCGGTAAAAAGTCGAAAAATTTTGCCCTGATTGCTTGCATAAGCTGTTTTTGTGTGCGTACATTTGCACTCCCAACACAGGGGAAACAGTGCTGCCGAAGTGGTGAAATTGGTAGACACGCACGTTTCAGGGGCGTGTGTCTTTACGGACATGCGAGTTCGAGTCTCGCCTTCGGCACCAAGTAAAGCCGTGATTGTAACAGCAGTCACGGCTTTTTCTTTTACTTCGATTCAGGCTATTTTTAGCCTTGTCAACGGTTCCTGATACAGCCTGTGTCTGACCGGTAGTCGGTAAGAAATGAGGGATGTGCTTGCCTCAGATTAGGTAGTCAGCGGCTCAGGTCGTTTTTTTGCGGGTAAAGCGGCCCAGTTTAGCCGTAACCGCCTATGCTACTCAAAGACCTCCTTTACAAAATTCCATTGCTGGCTACGGCTGGCAGCATGGATACTGACATCAGCAGCCTGACGATGGACTCGCGCCGGGTCGGGCCGGGTAGCCTGTTCATCGCCGTGCGTGGGACCGTTACAGATGGACACTCCTTCATAGATACCGCTATCGCGCAGGGAGCAACGGCAATTGTCTGCGAAGAAATGCCGGATATTGCTAATTCTGCCAATACCGTCACGTTTGTGCAGGTACAGGATTCGGCCCGGACGATGGGTTTGCTGGCGGCCACGTTCTATGGTCAGCCTTCGAAGCGGGTCAAACTGGTTGGCGTGACGGGGACCAATGGCAAGACATCGGTGGCAACGCTGCTGTTCCGGCTGTTCCGTGATCTGGGCTATCGCTGCGGACTACTGTCGACGGTTCAGAATCAGATCGATGAGCAGGTGATTCCAGCGACGCACACCACGCCCGATGTCATCACGATCAATCAGCTGTTGACGCAGATGCTGGAACACGGTTGCACGCACGTATTCATGGAAGTCAGCTCGCATGCCGTCGTGCAGGAACGGATCGCCGGGCTAACGTTTGCCGGGGGCATTTTTACCAACATCACTCACGATCACCTCGACTTTCACGGTACGTTCGATAACTACATTCGCGCGAAGAAAGGCTTCTTCGACCAATTGCCGGCGTCGGCATTTGCGCTGACAAACGTGGACGATAAGCGGGGGCTGGTAATGTTACAAAATACAGCCGCCCGGAAAGAATCGTACTCGCTGCAAACACTGGCGACATTCAAAGGAAAAGTGCTGGCCGATAGTTTGTTTGGCTTAAATATGCTGGTCGATGATCGGGAGGTCTGGTTTAAGTTGATCGGTCGGTTCAACGCATACAACCTGCTGAGTGTATACGGGGCTGCCGTGCTGCTGGGCGAAGACCCGGCTGACGTACTGACTCTTTTGTCGGGTGTAACGCCCCCACCGGGCCGGTTCGAACAGGTGGTGTCGGATAATCGCATCGTCGGTATTGTCGACTTTGCGCATACCCCCGATGCGTTACTGAACGTATTGGAAACAATTCAGGATATTCGCCATGCCGACGAACAGGACCGGCTACCGCAGATCATTACGGTAGTTGGCTGTGGCGGAAATCGCGATGCGGCCAAGCGTCCAATCATGGCCGAGATTGCCTGTCGCTTCAGCGATTGGGTAATCTTGACGTCCGACAATCCACGCTTTGAGGAGCCAACGGCTATCCTGGAGCAGATGCAGGCTGGCGTGTCGCCCGTCGACGCGAAAAAAACGACGACCATTGTCGACCGGCGCGAAGCCATCAACCGGGCCGTTTCGCTGGCAGGTCCGCACGACATTATATTGGTAGCGGGGAAGGGGCATGAAACGTACCAGGATGTGCAAGGCGTAAAAAGCGACTTCGACGACCGGGCTGTGCTACGCGATGCGTTTTTAAAGAGCGAGAGCGCGAAAGAGTGAAAGAGCGAATATTTTTGCAAACTCGCTGTCATTACTGAATTCCTCTTTCACTCCGGTCCGGCGCTCCGGTTCATTCTTTCGCTCTTTATCGATGCTCTATTATCTATTTCAATTTCTCGACGAACGCTACAATTTACCCGGCGCAGGCGTCTTTCAGTACATCTCGTTTCGGGCATTAGGAGCGGTTATCACGTCGCTGCTGATAGCTGCCATCTTCGGGCGGAAGATTATCGATACGCTACGTAATCTGCAAATCGGTGAATCGATTCGCGATCTGGGACTCGAAGGGCAGATGCAGAAGCGTGGTACGCCAACGATGGGCGGCTTCATCATTCTGGCATCGTTGCTGATCCCGGCGCTGTTGTTTGCCAAGCTCTCCAACGTCTATATCGTACTGGCGCTGGTCTCTACCATCTGGACGGGTCTGATTGGTTTTCTGGACGATTACATCAAAGTCTTCAAGAAGAATAAGGAAGGGCTCGAAGGCCGTTTCAAAGTCGTCGGACAAATTGGCCTGGGTATGATCGTTGGTCTGACATTGTATTTCAACGACTATGTCAAGATCCGTAAATACGCCCCCCGACTGCTGAGCACATCCAACGTTCCCGACGTGTACGTCGACATCAAGTCAACGCTGACGACAGTACCGTTTTTGAAGAATAACGAGTTCGACTACAGCTCTCTGTTGTTCGGCCTGCTCCCTGACAGCTACACCTGGATTGTGTACGTTGTCATCTGCATTTTTATCATCACGGCCGTCTCGAACGGAGCCAATATCACAGACGGTATCGACGGCCTCGCAGCGGGAACATCAACAATCATTGCGCTGACGGTCGGTGTACTGGCTTATCTGTCGGGGAACAAAGTATTTTCGCAGTATCTCAACATCATGTACATCCCCAATTCGGGTGAGCTGGTAATTTTCTGCGCGGCCTTCGTGGGGGCCTGTGTTGGCTTTCTCTGGTACAACTCGTATCCGGCACAGGTATTCATGGGCGATACGGGTAGCCTGATGCTGGGGGGCGTTATCGCCGTTTTGTTTCTGGCCATCCGGAAAGAGCTGTTGATCCCAATCGTCTGCGGTATTTTCCTGGTGGAGAATATCTCCGTGATCATGCAGGTCAGCTATTTCAAGTACACCAAAAAGAAGTACGGCGAAGGACGGCGTATTCTGCTGATGTCGCCCCTGCACCATCATTTTCAGAAAAAAGGCTACCACGAAGCCAAAATTGTTACGCGCTTCTGGATCGTCGGAATCATCCTGGCTGTACTGGCACTGGCTACGCTCAAGCTACGGTAGCCGCGATATTGTTTGCATCACCTTGTTTTTCAGCACACTATCGTCTATATTTGCACTCCCGTTTCCGAGCGGGAGTGCTTTTTTGCGTATAATTCGGTAGAAATCAATTAATTAGTCTCCATAACAGTGAATACGCTCAGTTACAAAACCATCTCTGCCAACAAAGAAACGGCGCAGAAAGAGTGGGTTGTGGTTGACGCACAGGGCGAAGTACTTGGCCGGCTCGCCAGCCAGGTTGCTAGTCTGATCCGCGGAAAACACAAGACCAACTTTACGCCCCACGTCGATTGCGGGGACAATGTAATCGTCATCAACGCCGATAAGGTTCGCCTGACGGGTGCCAAGATGACCGACAAAGTATACACGCGCCACACGGGATATCCCGGCGGTCAGCGGTTTACGTCGCCCCGGCTGCTCATGGAAAAGCATCCAGAGCGGATCATCGAGCATGCCGTGAAGGGTATGCTGCCTAAAAACCGGCTGGGTCGTCGGCTGTACACCAACCTGTACGTTTACGCCGGTGATCAACATCCTCACGAGGCTCAGCAACCGACAGCCGTTAAATTCTAAGATAGACGAATGGATCGCATTAACACTATCGGTCGTCGGAAAACGGCCATCAGCCGCATCTACATGTCGGCTGGCACCGGAGCCATCACGGTAAACGGAAAAGACTACAAACAGTATTTTCCGACGGAAGTACTGCAAATCATCCTGAATCAGCCCTTCGCAACCATCAATGGTGTTGACGGTTACGACGTGAAAGTAAACGTCCGCGGTGGCGGTGTTGCTGGTCAGGCTGAAGCGACCCGCATGGCTATTGCCCGTGCGCTGGTTGAAATGAACTCGGAATTCCGTCCGGCCCTCAAAAAAGAAGGCTTCCTGACACGGGATTCGCGCATGGTAGAACGGAAGAAGTACGGTCGTCGGAAAGCCCGTCGTCGGTTCCAGTTCTCGAAGCGTTAATTTTCTGGGTTTATTGTTCAACGTCCAATGTTTAAGGTTGAGAATAACATTAAACATGAGACTTTAAACACTAAACCAATCAAGTCCAGGCTGCCCTTAGATGATGCCGACGGGCTGCGCTGCGTACTTTTTTACCACATTCTTTTGTTATCAAGACAATGGCACAAATCGAATATAAAGAACTCCTCGACGCTGGTGTGCACTTTGGCCACCTGACGCGTAAGTGGGACCCCCGGATGGCTCCGTACATCTTCATGGAGAAGAACGGCATCCACATCATCGACCTCAACAAAACGCAGGCTGCCCTTGAGGAAGCGTCGAATGCCCTGAAAGGTATCGTACGTTCGGGCCGTAAAGTGTTGTTTGTGGCGACTAAGAAGCAGGCGCAGGAGATCGTTTCGGAAGAAGCGCGTCGTCTGAAAATGCCGTACGTTACGGACCGCTGGCAGGGCGGGATGCTGACGAACTTCGCCACGATCCGCAAGTCGCTGAAGAAAATGCAGACGCTGGAAAAAATGCTGAAAGACGAGGAGACCGTCAAGAGCATTGCCAAGCGCGAGCGTTTGACCAAGAGCCGCGATAAAGAAAAGCTGGAGCGCGTACTGGGCGGTATTGCCGACCTGACCCGCCTGCCGGCTGCCCTGTTCGTTGTTGACGTAAAGCGCGAGCACATTGCCGTTGCTGAAGCACACCGTCTGGGTATCCCCGTCTTCGCGATGTGTGATACGAACTCGAACCCGGAAGAGGTTGATTTCGCTATCCCCGCAAACGACGACGCGTACAAATCAATCTCGTTGATCACGCTTGCTATCGGTAAGGCCATCGAAGAAGGGCTGACCGAGCGGAAGCAGGACAAAGACGATCAGCGCGTTCAGGAAGAAGAAGAAGCCAAGCGTCAGAGCGATATGGCCCAGGCCAAATCGGAAGGTGAAGATCAGCCTGTAGCTGTTTCATCGCCCGCTGCTGTTGCTGAAGGCGAACAGGAAGCATAATAGACGTTGTAAAGTTATAGAGTTGACTAGTTGTAAAGTTGCTTGACGCAGAATGGTACCGGCGACGCCAACTTTATAAGCCTGAAACTCTGAAACTTTACAACTTCAGAATAGCCCGTAGCGACTGCTATGGGCTATTCCGTTTAAGTAGATAACTTGCTGATTACCAAACATTTTTTGGCAATTTAAATTTAAAACAACCTATTCTCATGGCAATTACCGCTGCTGACGTAAACAAACTTCGGCAAGAGACCGGAGCCGGTATGATGGACTGCAAAAAAGCCCTCACCGAAGCCGACGGCGATTTTGACAAAGCAAAAGAAGTTCTGCGGAAGCAGGGCCAGAAAATAGCCGACAAACGGGCTGATAATGCAACCGCTGAAGGTATCGTGCTGGCTCATGTCAGCGAAGATGGCAAAAGTGGTAAAGTGATTGCCCTGGCTTGCGAAACGGAACCCGTTTCGAAAGTGGCCGATTTCCAGAATCTGGCCATGGCCGTAATGAGCACAGCAGTGGCTACCGGCGCAACGGATAAAGCAACGTTGCTAGCGTCGACACAAGCTGATGGCCGTAGCCTACAGGATCACATCACTGATCTGATGGGTAAAATCGGGGAGAAAATCGATGTTGCCTCGTTCGAAACCGTATCGGCTGATCAGGTTGTATCGTACATTCACTCGAACGGTAAACTGGGCGTACTGGTAGGCCTGGTGAATACGAACGGAACCGACGTTACGGAAGTAGGTAAAGACGTAGCGATGCAGATTGCTGCCATGAAACCTGTTGCCCTTGACAAAGACGGTGTCGACGCTACGATTGTTGAGCGTGAAATCGAAATCGGTAAAGAACAGGCTCGTCAGGAAGGCAAGCCCGAAGCAATGCTGGAAAAAATTGCTATGGGTAAACTGAATAAGTTCTACAAAGAGAATACGCTGCTGAATCAGGAGTTCGTAAAAGATGGCTCGTTGACGATCGCGCAGTTGCTCGACAAAACGAGCAAGGGCCTGACGGTGTCAGCATTCAAGCGCGTAGCTATCGGCTAGGTAGCTAATACAGCTAAAAAAGCAGGGACCTCGCTAAAAACGAGGTCCCTGCTTTTTTTTAAATCCAAAAAACAACTATAGACGTATATACGATCGCTTTGATCTATTGAGCTAATCATAAATGAGTTAATATACATCCAACTAGTTGTAGCAGCTGAGAAGTTGTACTATAAAAGAAGCCTGATAAGCAGGTTTCGACAAAAAAGAGTCTGGCTCTGCGGTCAGACTCTTTTTTGTGGCATACCGTCTGCAACGATTCTCCGGCGATAAGCAATAACGCCAGTACCCATAAATTCACACGGGTAAGCGTTACTTTACCCGTTTTCGTTGTCCCAACAACCGATGAAGGAGTTTTCAGATGAAAAGCTGGTTCGTTTATTCATAGAAACACAGCAGAACGTTTACTTCGAACGACTTTATGGGCGGTACTGTGACAAAGTTTATCGCAAATGCCTCTCATTCACAAAAGATGCCCCCAAGGCTGAGGATCTTACGCATGATATTTTCCTGAAGCTGGTCGTAAAACTGGGGAGCTTCAAAGAGCAGGCCAAGTTTTCGACCTGGCTCTATTCGATTACATATAATCATTGCACAGACCACGTTCGATCAGCGAGTCATCGAAATGAAGTGTATCGAGATGAAGGTTGGGAGCGGATCGAAGCGGCTGATGATAATCTCGCTGAGCTTGCGGAGATGGAAGCCCAGCGCCTGAAAATAGCGCTGGAGCACATGCCGCCCGACGAACGCAGTATGCTCCTGCTAAAGTACCAGGACGACGTTAGTATCCGGGAAATTGCCAACATGAATGGCCTGACAGAAAGCGCCGTCAAAATGCGCCTGAAACGATCCCGGGACAGGCTCCGCAAGTATTATCTGGAAAATACCATACTGTGTCTCTTGCTGGCTATCGGTGTGATTATGGCGGCACGCTGGCTCTATTAACAACTATATGGACGAAAAGAACAACCCATTTCATGCGTTAGAGTCGGACGCTGATTGTCCACCTGATTTAAGGGACGATCTCATCGCCGAAATCGATTTGATGCGTAACGTGCTCATGGCCGCCGATACGTGTATACATAACATTGTTGGTGTGGTGACAACCTTTATGAGTGGGTTGTCATCAACCGATCAGAAGTAACCGTACTTTATCTAGCTCCTAATTTGTTAATCCATGAATTCCATACCAAATCTTCAGGAAATCTTAGTCAACATTGTTACCGACCTAATCGGTCAGCTGGTCAGTTTCGTGCCCCGGTTGGTCAGTGCTGTCATCATTCTACTCATAGGCGTCCTGGTCGCCAAGCTGGTCAAAAAGATTGTACAGACTGTACTGGCAAAGGTTGGCCTTGATCGAATTGGTGAGAAGCTGAACGAAATCGATCTAGTAAAAAGTCTGAACAGACCCGTCAAAATCAGTGCTGTCATTGCCCAAGTACTATTCTTCTTCATTGTTCTGATCTTCGCGACGGCGGCCACCGAGCTAGTGCGTATAGCTGCACTGACAGATCTGATCGTCGGGGTAACCCGGTTGATTCCCAAGTTGATTGTCGCCGGCATCATAATCGTTGTTGGCCTGCTGATCGCTGACTCACTGAAAAAGCTGGTTATCAGTTTGTGTCAGTCGTTCAACATAAAAGGGGGGCGTATGCTGGGATCACTTGTTTTCTTCTTTCTGTTCGTGATTACGCTGATCAACGCGCTCGGGCAGACAGGTCTTAACACCCAACTGCTGGAGTCCAGCTTTATGCTTCTCGTAGGTGGTACTATCTTCGCCTTCGCCATTGGCTACGGTATTGCATCCCGCGACGTACTAGCGAACATACTGTCGTCATTCTACTCGAAAAATAGGTACCGGACCGGGCAGGTAATTCAGGTCGATGGGGTGAAAGGAGTGATTATGCAACTGGATACGACGTCACTTACACTGCGTACTGAGGATACAATCACCGTATTGCCACTACAAACGCTGCAAACCCAAACTGTAATTATCTATGAACCGGCAGCAGAAGCGGTCTAGCTGCGAAACATATATGACGAATCAATACGCAGTTATTGTGGCCTTCTGCTGGCTGTGGGCAAGCGTTGCCTTCGGGCAAAAGAAAGCAGAGCCCGTTACTACGAAGCTGGTCGACACGCTGGTCGTTGGTAGTGATACAGTGCTAATCCGGGAAACGGTAATCGTCAAGCGGGATACGGTGCGGCTAACCCAGGGCGTACCGCAGGACACCAGTTACTGGCAGCGGTCGTTTAATGGCAACATTACCCTCAATCAGGCCACCTTCAGCAACTGGATAGGTGGCGGGGTAAATTCTGTCTCGATTGGAGGGATCATCAACACCCGCGCCTTGTATCAGCGAGACCGGTGGTCGTGGGATAGTAACGCAGATTTGCAGTTAGGTTTTGTTCGACAGGCCGGCCTGTTTCAGAAAGCGTCTGATCAGATACTGCTCAATTCCGTGGCGGGTTTTCATATTGCACCTAAAGTCGACCTGTTCGGTTCCGGGACGTTCACGACTTACTTTGCACCGGGGTACGAGTACAAACGAATCGGTAGTGGCCAATCGCCAGTTAAGACCGCTAGTTTTTTGTCGCCAGCCCAGTTGACCACTGCTTTCGGGCTGGCGTATAAGCCGAGTGATCGGTTTGCCATTCGATTTAGTCCACTGGCCACACGATTTACGTTTCTCGCCAATCAGTCGGTTCGCTACCGGGGGGATGCCGACAGCATTTTTGTGCAGGACCCAACGGCTACTGTATATGGAGTAACGCCGGGGAGAAGTATACGACGCGAGTGGGCTGCGATGCAGCTACAGATGGTATTTAGCACGGCTGTCAGCCGTGTCTTCACGTTCAGTGCGAAGTATCTGCTCTTCGCAAACTACGGATCACTTGCCAGTGCCGACCACCGTATCGACATACTGGTTGCGGCCAACGTGACCAAATACCTGGGTGTAACGGTCAACGTAACGGCATTGTATAATCGCGATTACTCACCCTTCTGGCAGTTACAGCAGACAGCTGGTATCGGGCTGACGTATACCAAGAGTACCTTTAAAAAAGGTAAGAAGGACAAGTAGCAGGCCGGGTATGCAGAAAGTGCTGACTATGTGGTAATTTACACCGGTCACCTTCTAGGACAGAGTACGTTTCACCACTAACCATCTGATAACACATGCTGAACGAATTCAAAACATTCATCGCGCAGGGTAACGTTCTCGACCTTGCTGTTGGTATTATCATTGGTGCCGCTTTCGGTAAAATCACAACTTCACTGGTTGAGGATATTGTCAACCCCATACTCGGTTTAGTCATTGGCGGAATCGATTTTAGCCAGCTGAAGATCGTGTTGAAAGAAGCGGTTGGCACTACTCCGGAAGTCGCCATTCGCTACGGAAACTTCCTCAACGTGGTCATTCAATTCCTGACTATAGCGTTCGTTGTCTTTCTACTCGTGAAGGCGGCTAACCGGGCGCGGTTATCGAGTTCGATGTCCCAAAAAGCCTAGATTGAGCCAAAAGAAACAAAAGCCCCCCGTTGTAACGGGGGGCTTTTGTTTCTTTTGCGTTATTTTGTGTCAAGACTGCCGGTTCGTATGGGTACAAAAAAGATAGTAGTGTTGGGTGGGGGCGAAAGTGGCGTCGGTGCTGCATTGCTGGCTCAAGCCAAAGGATTCGACGTTTTTCTGTCAGATAAAGGTAAACTAGGCGATTCGTACCGGGCTACGCTACAGCAGGCGGGTATCCCGTTTGAGGAAGGGCAGCATACCGACAGCCAGATTCTGACTGCCATCGAAGTCATCAAAAGCCCCGGTATTCCGGCTACCGTTCCACTGGTAAAAGCACTACGGGAGCAGGGTACGCCCGTCATTTCAGAGATTGAATTTGCCGCCCGCTACACCAACGCCCGGCTGATTGGTATCACAGGTAGCAATGGGAAAACCACCACGTCGTTACTGACCTATCACCTCCTGAAAACGGCAGGCTTCAATGTCGGTCTGGCCGGCAACATCGGTGATAGCTTTGCCGAGCAGGTGCTCAATCAGTCCTATGATTACTACGTGTTGGAGTTGAGTAGCTTTCAGCTCGACGATATGTACGACACTCATCTCGACGTGCGGGTACTGCTCAACATCACGCCCGATCACCTCGATCGGTACAACTACGATTTTCAACAGTACGTCGATTCGAAATTCCGGATTCTGCAAAACGCCCGACCCAGTGATACCTTCATTTATTTTGACGGTAGTCAACCCGTAACGGACCAACTGGCAAAGCAGGCATATGCAATTCAGAAACGCCCCATTCGACTCGACAGTGCTCTGACGGGAGAAGGCGGTTACGCGCTGAACGGTCAGTTGACAGCGCAGACAGGAACGCAGACGTTTACGATAGCGCAGGCCGACACACCCCTGCGCGGACCGCACAACGCGATCAACATGCTGGCCGCCGTGTTGGTGGCGCAGGCTGTCGGGGCTACCGATGATGCTATCACCGACGGATTGCGCACGTTCGAAAATGCCGCGCACCGGCTCGAACCTGTGGGGACGATCAATGGCGTACAGTTCATCAACGACTCGAAAGCTACTAATGTCGATTCCGTATTCTACGCGCTGTCGAGCATGGATACACCGACGGTCTGGATTGCGGGTGGGCAGGACAAAGGCAATGACTACGGCCAGCTTGATGAATTGGTCGATAAACATGTAAAGGCGCTGATCTGCCTGGGTGTCGACAACAAAAAACTGGTCGATCATTTCGGCGGGCGCGTACCGGTGATTTACGAAACGCAGCAGATCACGGACGCTGTTGCAAAAGGATTATCATTGGCTGGCCCCGGCGAGACTGTACTGCTGTCGCCCGCCTGCGCCAGCTTCGACTTGTTCCGCAACTACATCGACCGGGGCGATCAGTTCCGCACGGCCGTTGCGCAGCTCGCTGACTCTGTAATCATTCCCTGACTCAATCGTTATCCAGTATAGCATATGTTTCCGATTACGAACCTGTTCCGCACGTACCTGAAAGGCGACCGGCAAATCTGGTGGATCGTCTTTTACCTGTCGGTGATGAGCATCCTGGTCGTTTACAGCGCGACTAGCACGCGGGCGTTTCGCGAAGCAAACGGCGACACGGAATCGTTTCTGTTTCAGCACGGTATCCTGCTGATGCTTGGGCTCGGCTGCATGTACTGGGCGCACAAAGCCAACTACCTGGTATACGCTCAACTGTCGCGCTACGGGCTATGGCTGTCGGTGGTGTTGCTGCTTTGGGCGTTCTTCAAAGGAACCAGTGTCAATGACGCATCACGTTGGGTAACCATACCCATCATTAACCGGACGGTACAACCATCCGACTTAGCGAAGCTAGCCCTTATTTCAAACCTGGCTGCGATGCTGGCGAAACGGCAGAAGTACGTGGACGACCCCAGCGTATTGGTCAACATGATTCTGTGGATCGGCGCGATCTGCTTCCTCGTTATCCTGACCAGTACGTCTACTGCACTGATGCTGGGCGCGACCTGCTTCCTGCTCATGTACATTGGCCGGGTTCCGGTTAAATACCTCGTAATCATGGTCTGCGTCTGCGTCTTTTTTGGCGGCATCGGGCTGTTCTTCGGGCAGCGGTTCGGAACGGCCAGTAATCGGATCAAGAATTTTACCAGTTCGGAAACAGTCGGGTTTCAGGTCAAACAGTCGTACATCGCGCTGGCCAATGGCGGCCTGATGGGGAAAGGCCCCGGTAACAGTCACCAGCGGAATATCCTGCCGTTTCCGTTTTCCGATTTCATTTTTGCCATCATCGTGGAAGAATACGGCCTATTGTTCGGCGGTATTCCCGTGGTGCTGGCGTATTTATGGTTTCTCTGGCGAGGTATAAAGACCATCGACCAGACAACCCGGCCGTTTGGAGGGCTGCTGGCAGCCGGGCTTACGTTCAGTCTCGTAATTCAGGCACTAGCCAGTATCTGCGTTGCCATCGGACTGGCCCCGGTAACCGGACAACCACTACCACTGCTAAGTATGGGAGGGACGTCGCTGGTATTCACCGGACTGGCCTTTGGTATTGTGCTAAGCGTCAGCCGGGAGCAGGTCGACGAACGGTTGATCGCGGAAAAAAAATAAAGAACCGGTACGGTCTGTCTGTAACCCAGTGGGTGTATGAACGTCATTATTAGTGGAGGTGGAACGGGTGGCCACATCTATCCGGCTATTGCCATCGCCAATGAATTAAAAACAATCGATCCAACAACCCGGCTATTATTTGTTGGGGCGGAAGGAAAGATGGAAATGGAGAAAGTACCTCGTGCGGGCTACGAGATTATCGGCTTGCCGGTGGTCGGTATTCGACGTGAACTGACGCTGGCAAACCTGCTCTTCCCAATTAAGCTGGGCCGGAGTCTGTTGCGAGCGCAGGAAATCGTACGTGACTTCCGACCCGACGTTGCCGTTGGCGTAGGTGGTTATGCCAGCGGACCGTTGTTGCTGGCGGCTTCGCTGAAAGGTGTGCCGACCCTGATTCAGGAACAGAATTCGTACGCCGGACTAACTAACAAAGTGCTGGCGCGCTGGGCAAAACGTATCTGCGTCGCTTATCCGGGCATGGACGCGTTTTTTCCGGTCGATAAAATTCGGCTGACGGGAAACCCGGTTCGCAGCGATATTCAGCTGGCGGACGCGCAGGTTGAGGCCGGCCGGCAATTTTTCGGTCTGGATACCAACCGTCCGACACTGTTGGTGATTGGCGGCAGTCAGGGCGCGCGAACCATTAACGAAAGTATGGAAGCGGGGCTCAGTCGGTTTGTCGATGCAGGTGTGCAGGTTGTCTGGCAGACCGGTGCGGGCTTTATTGAGCGCGCCCGGCAGGCCATCACAGCACTTGGTTCACCGTTGGTACGTGCTTACGACTTCATCTACGAAATGGACAAAGCGTACGCCGTTGCCGATGCCGTTGTGTCGCGGGCGGGCGCATTGTCTGTGTCGGAACTGGCGCTGGTAGGCCGGCCGGCTATACTGGTACCATTTCCGCAGGCATCAGAAGATCATCAGACTAAGAATGCCATGAGTCTGGTTGACCGGAATGCCGCGCTGCTGGTTCGCGATCAGGATGCCCGGCAACAACTTATCGGCGCTGCGCTGGCGCTGCTGGCGAACCAACGTCAGCGGGAACAGTTGAGTGTCGAACTGAAAAAATTAGGAAAACCCACGGCCGCCCGCGACATCGCGGAGGAAGTACGCAAACTGGTGCAATGACTTTAGATCGCTTTCAGTACGTTTATTTTTTGGGAATCGGCGGTATCGGAATGAGTGCGCTGGCCCGCTGGTTTGTTATCAACGGCTACGAGGTCGCTGGTTACGACCGTACGTCGACGGCCCTGACCGACGCTTTACAGGCCGAGGGCATGGCCATTCACTTCGAGGAGGCTGTCGAGCAGATTCCGGCCACGTTCCGGCAACAGCCTGACAAGACGCTCATCATTTATACCCCCGCCGTTCCGAAAACGCACAAAGAGTACGTTTACTTGACCGAAAACGGCTTTACGCTGCAAAAACGGTCACAGGTGCTGGGGCTGATCGCCGGTCAGATGAATACGGTCGGCGTGGCAGGTACGCATGGGAAAACGACGACCTCGTCGATGGTGGCGCACATCCTGCGCGACGCGGGTGTCAACTGTGCTGCGTTTCTGGGAGGGATAACGAATAACTACGGTACCAACTTTCTGCTCAACGAACCCGCCGACGACTTGCGTTCGGTGGTGTGTGTGGTCGAAGCGGATGAGTTCGATCGTTCGTTCCTGACGCTACATCCCCATCTGGCCATTGTCACTTCGACGGATGCCGATCACCTCGACATCTACGGGGCTCATGAGGCCGTACTTGACTCGTTTAGTGCCTACGTTAGTCAGATCGAACCACTTCAGGTAGGGAGTAGCCCCGCGCAGCCGGGGGTTCTGTTTATGAAAAAAGGCTTGTCGCTGGCTGACAAAACACAGGCTGACGTACAAACATATTCCCTGAACGAAGGCGATTACCACGCGGAGAAGCTGCGCATCGAAAACGCGACGTTCAGCTTCGATCTGGTTTATCCCGGCGGTACGATTCCTGATATCGCCCTCCTGATTCCCGGCTTTCATAATGTAGAAAATGCCATTGCAGCCGCAGCTGTTGCGCTGGAGTTGGGCGTTTCGCCAGCCGCCGTTCGGAATGCCCTGGGCAGTTACCGGGGAGTTAAGCGTCGGTTCGAGTATATTCTGAAAACCGACAAAGCCATTCTGATCGATGATTACGCGCATCATCCGGCCGAAGTAGAAGCGTTTTTACAGTCGGTTAAAGCGCTTTATCCTGACCGTACACTGACGGCTATTTTCCAGCCGCATCTGTTCAGCCGCACCCGCGATTTTGCCGAAGGTTTTGCCAATAGCCTGTCGCTGGCTGACGAGGTATTGTTGCTGGATATTTACCCGGCTCGCGAGTCGCCCATCGAAGGCGTAACATCGGAACTTATTTTTCGCGACATTCGGGCGAAAAATAAACGGCAGTGTACAAAAGATGAAATATTGGCCATTATTTCATCAGAAAAGCCGGAATTACTGGTTACGGTCGGCGCTGGTGATATCGATCAGTTGTTAACTGAATTAAAAAACCGTTTAACGGACCAATAAATAAAAAAAGCAGTTTGTTGACCTAGCAGTAAGGAGATGTTTTCTACCTTTAAATCAATCCGAACGTGGTTATTCACGGCTGGCGGGCTTCTTAGTCTGTTATGCCTGATTGCGTTTACGGAAATCCGTCATGGTCAAAAACACGTCCGTGATGTGATTGTCCGACTGGATCAGGTAGATGGACAGCACTTCATAACCAATCGGGACGTAATGGCCTATCTGACGCGGGACGGTAACGATCCTATCCTGGGTAAAGCCTACACAGACGTTAACTTCCGGCAGCTCGAAACGCGGCTCCGGCAGCACGGTCTTGTGAAAACCTGTCAGGTATCGCGCGATCTCAATGGTGATTTGCTTGTTCGTGTGGAGCCGCCCCGGCCGCTGGCGCGCCTTGTCAACATGCCCGACGATGAAACCCGGCGGGTAGGGGGGCAATATGTCAGTGAAGAAGGGCGCTTCTTCCCTGTGTCGATGAATTATACGGCTCGGGTGCCACTGCTAAGCGGGGCATATTTTGCCAGTAACCGCTCATTGGCCAGTGAACGCAACCGACCGCTGCTGGATTTGCTAAAGCGAATTCAGCAAGACTCGTTTTGGCGGGCACAAATCGTTGAGCTGTCCGTTAACCGGTCGGGCGAAGTGACGATGTGGCCACAACTCGGACAGCATCAGCTTGAACTGGGTGAACCGGTGAATCTGGATGCGAAGTTTCAAAAGCTGAAATTGTTTTATACGAACATTTTGCCTGCCAAAGGTTGGGATGCCTACCACCGGGTAAACGTTCAGTACCGAAATCAAATAGTGTGCGAATGATGGCGACGAGCGTTGGAGAGAATATTGTAGTTGGCCTGGACATTGGTAGCACGAAAGTTTGTGCCGTAGCTGGCCGGTTAGTACGCAATAACAAGAATCAGGAAACACTGGAAATTTTGGGCGTTGGCCGTACCCGCATGAACGACGGTGTCGCGAAGGGGTCAGTTGTCAACGTCAACAATGCCGTTAGTGCCATCCGGCAGGTAATCGATGAGGTTGCCAGTCAAATCAATATGCCGATTGAGCGGGTCAATGTAAGCTTCAATGGCTCGCATGTCGTCTCGGTAAAATCAACCGGGAATATTACTCGCTCGTCGGCTGGCGACGAAATTCAAAAGGAGGATATCGATCATTTGCTGAACGATATGTACCGCACGGCGATACCGGCCGATAAAGAAATCGTGCACGTACTGCCGATGGATTTCGTGGTCGATAGTGAAATGAATATCGATCAGCCGGTGGGGCGGAATGGTGTCAAGCTGGGCGCTGACTTCCAGATTATTACGGCGCAGGCCAATGCGGCCCGGAACGTGCGGAAATGCGTAGCCCGTAATGAATTGGTACTCGATACCATGATGCTCTCCGTACTGGCGTCGGGTCTGTCGGTATTGACTGACGAAGAGAAATACGCTGGTGTAGCCCTGATCGATGTCGGCGGTGGAACAACCCAACTCGCCATTTATTACCGCAATGTGCTGCGCCACGTGGCGGTGTTCCCCTGGGCTGGTAACAGTCTGACGTCGGATATTCAGTTGGGTTGCAAGATTATGCCCGAGCAGGCCGAACTCCTGAAAAAGAAGTTCGGTAGCGCTACGCCCTCCGAGTTCAACCTGAATCAGGTCGTGGCTGTACCAGGGTTGAGCAACAAGAAACCGAAGGACGTGCTGATTAAGAACGTCGCCATTATCATCGAAGACCGACTGCGCGAGATTGCCGCCATGGTACAGGCCGAAATCCTGCGGTCGGGTTACGAAGGTAAATTACTGGGTGGACTGGTACTGACCGGTGGTACGGCTATGATTTCGGGTGTCGAATCAATCTTCAACCGCGTCACTGGCGCGGAAGAAGTGCGGGTCGGCTATCCTGAACACCTGGAGCCGAACGGACGGGCTGATCTGGTGGGCGATCCGGCCTACGCAACGGCAGTGGGACTGGTCTGGGCGGGGTACAAAACGCTCGATCGGCGTATCTCGTTTATCAGTGATCCGGTTCGGGCCAAGTACAACGAACGCGTCGAGTCGAAGCCGAAAGCAGCGCCGGAGCCCGTAGTAGAGAAGGCCGAACCCGCGTTGCCACCCGAGCCGGAACGCGTACAGGGTGAGAGTTTTCTGGATCGTATTCTGCGTACCCTGTTTCCGCAGAAAGGCAGTCCGACAGATACGTATGAGTAAGCTGCGATGCCAAACAAGCGTCGAATTGCATAGTTTTTGTCCAACATACCTAAGACAATATAGAACCGCCACATGGTGACACAAGGCTATAGATTTGCAACGGAAGAAAAGAGCCAGCACATCATCAAAGTGATTGGCGTCGGGGGCATGGGAGGCAATGCCGTCAAGCACATGTACGAAATGGGCATGAAAGATGTCGATTTTGCCGTGTGTAATACGGACCGCCAGGCTCTGATGACTAACCCCGTGGAGTACCGGTTGCAACTTGGCGATGGGTTAGGGGCCGGTACTGAAGCGAAAGCGGGGGAGGAAGCGGCCCGCGCCAACATCGACGAGATTCGGAAGATGCTGGAAACACCAACCCGGATGGTATTTATCACGGCCGGTATGGGTGGTGGTACGGGCACCGGCGCGGCTCCGGTCGTTGCAGAAATAGCCAAGGAAATGGGCCTGCTGACAGTGGCTGTCGTGACGGCACCCTACTGGTACGAAGGCGTTGAGAAGAAAGAGCAGGCACTCGACGGTATCGAGAAACTCAAGAAGAGTTGCGATACGGTACTGGTCGTGCTGAACGATAAACTGTCGGAACTGTACAGCAACCTGACCTGGCGTCAGGCGTATGCGCACGCTGATGACGTATTGGCCAATGCGGTAAAAAGTATTGCCGAAATCATCACGACGCAGGGGGATATCAACTCCGACTTTGCCGACGTAAAGAAAGTTCTGGAGCGGGCCGGACAGTCGGTGATGGGGTCGGCGGAAGCAAGCGGAGAAGACCGGGCGGTGAAAGCAATCGAAGCGGCCCTGAACTCGCCCCTGCTCAACGACCACGACATTCGCGGTGCACAGCGACTGCTGCTGACGATTTCATCCAGCGAAGAGCATTCGATGTTCGTCTGGGAGCAAACGGCTATCAACCAGCTTGTTTCAGATCGGATTCAGGCGCAGGCGCGTATGATGAAAGTCGGCGCAATTACCGACAACTCACTGGGTGACAAACTACGGGTAACGATTATTGCCGCTGGTTTTGGTCCTACTACCGACCTGGGCGAAATTCTGAAGGGTACCCCCGGCGACCTGAAAGAACCTGAAGATATCATCGAAGAGGTAGAGGAACCCGTTGAGGAAGTATCGGCTGAAACGGAGATACAGCCCGTTGACGAGGTTACCAACGATACAGAGCCGCCCGCTAACACTACTGTTGAGAACGAGCCTGAACCCGGCCCGCGCCGTGTTATGCGTGATCTGGTACCTACCGATCGGACCGGCGACCTGCGTGGTCTGGGGGAAGATCCGGAGGGCAGGCATTTGTTTCCCTACGACGACGGCCGCTACACGCTCACGGAAGAACCGGTCGACGAAGCAGGGGATGCTGAATTGATCCGTAAAACGATCGATATGTTCGTTCGTGGTAGTGTCGGCGATCTTGAACGGCCAACGTTCGAACGAAATCGACACATTTTGTACGAAAAACCCGCCCTGCCTGATCATGAATTCGTTCGGTCGAATCTGAATAGTATGCGGCATGAGTAACAGATAACAAACTCAACAAAAAAGGACTTCTGGAGAGAAGTCCTTTTTTGTTGAGTTTGTTATCTGTGCTAATCAATGTAATTACCTGACAAAGTAAGTAGTGATAAACGGGTCAGGTTTCTTCGTACCTTTGGGGCTTATTTATACCGGGTGGTGGTAACTGCCTGTCAACTGTCGTTAGTCGATATGTCTTGGTTCGTCCGAAAAGATAAAGGAATTCAAACCCCCACCGAACTAAAACGGGAAGCTCCCGATGGGTTATGGTATCAGTGCCCGAATTGTAAAAAAGCGATGCAGACGCGTGAGCACAAACTCAACGCGTATACCTGCATCCATTGTAACTACCACGAGAAGGTTGGATCGGAAGCGTATTTCTCGATCCTGTTCGACGATAATGAATTCGTTGAACTCGACGCAGCAATGACGTCCGGTGACCCCCTCAAGTTTGTCGATACGAAAGCATACCCCGACCGGATTCGGGCAACGATGGCTAAAACCGGACTGCGCGATGCCGTCCGAACGGCTTACGGGCCGGTAAACGGCGAAATGGTCACCATGGCTGTGATGGATTTTGCGTTTATCGGTGGTTCGATGGGCTCGGTTGTGGGTGAAAAAATCGCCCGCGCTGTCGATCACGCCATTCAGAATCGGACCCCTTTTCTAATGGTGTCGCGGTCTGGTGGCGCGCGCATGATGGAAGCCGGTTTTTCGCTGATGCAGATGGCAAAAACGTCGGCCAAACTGGCACTATTGTCCAACGAGAAATTACCGTACGTATCGCTGCTCACCGATCCGACGACTGGTGGCGTTACGGCTTCTTATGCTATGCTGGGTGATTTCAACATTGCCGAGCCTGAAGCGCTGATCGGGTTTGCCGGTCCACGGGTTATCCGCGAAACGATCGGTAAAGATCTACCCAAAGGCTTCCAGAGTGCCGAATTCGTACTGGAACATGGGTTCCTGGATTTTATCGTCGACCGTAAAGATCTGAAAGCACGGCTTTCGACCTTGTTTGCCATGCTGAAGTAGGGTTCAGCTAGCTATATCAATGCAACACACAGAGACGCAGTCAACCTGCGTCTCTATTTTTTTACCACCTTTTCCGTAAGAATACGACCGCCAATGTCGGCGCGGATCAGGTAAGTGTCCGCAGACAGGCTTCCCATCCCGATCACCTGCTCATGTCGGCGTACGGGGGTACGCGTACCCAGCTGATGTAGTTGTCGCCCGTTCGCGTCAAGCAACTGTACCGTTACAACCGCCGGTGTATTGGTCAGTACAACCACCTGTAAGTTTTCTTCGACCGGATTGGGAAACGCGCTGAGTTGCATCGACGCATCGACGGGTGGCGATACGGCCGTTACAATACCCGTCGACATGGCCGGTTCGTACGGGGGAATAGCGACAGGAGTAACCGCCTGATCGATAACCAGCAGCGGAATTTCTTCTAGCGTCTGACTGATATTAATACCGTTTCGGTACTCGCTAATCAGAACAGCCACGCTATACGTGCCCTGTCTGACGGGGGCTGTCCAGACTAACTCGCCGGTTTGGCTATTGAGGGTAAACGTGCCCTGCTTGGCTACGTCGTTCGGAAATGTGTACTGCGTCAACTCACTGGCCTGGCAGGTATTGTTACTGGTGGTAGTAACTGGCCGCGCCAGCGTGTAACGGATACTGTCGTTTTCCGAATCGGTAGCGCGCAGAGCCAACACCGCCCGCTGATTGACGGCCAGCCGAAAACCGGCGGTTGGGATAGCGGCTATAGGCGTCTGGTTAGTCAGGGTAGTACCGATAACAAATGTGGTCGTCAGGGTCAGGAAGCTAGCTTCGGCAGAAGGGATATTGAGTTGCCCTGACCGGTTCGCTATGGCGACGGAAGCCGTATAGGTACCGGCACCGGGATACGTGTAGGTTGTCTCAAAAACCGTCGCAACGATGGTTCCATCGGTCGTGATAGCGGTCTGACTTTTTCTGGATATAAGTTGGGTTGTGCCATCGCCCAGGCAAAACGAAACAGATACTAACTCAGTCGTAGCGGGCGATTTGTACGCGTAGAGCGTGGTGGTCAATGTATACGTGAGTGCCTGACCAGCAACGGGAGTCGCCCGCACGTAACCACCTAGTAAATGAGACGCTTTGCCTGACAGGCTGATTACCAAGAAAACGACTAAAAGTAAAGGTTTCATAGGATCGGGCGTTGATATAGGTGCAGCTGTCAGAAGAACTGATGGATAAACTATCTTCGTGTGTTACGTCGAAAATAGTTCGTAAGCGGTAATTTATTGTACTTTAGGCTATGCTTTACACCGCTCAACAAACGACTTCGTTACCCACGAACGGCTTCCAATACTTGCTTTTGTCGGTTGACGACCACGTCCTGACGATCACGTTGAACCGCCCCCAGAAGAAGAACGCGCTTCATCCGCCTATGCTGGCTGAGCTGGCGTTTGCACTGGCTCATGCGCAGCATAATCCCGCTGTGTGGCTGGTTGTGCTGGCAGCTGCGGGCGATACGTTCTGTGCTGGAATGGATTTGAAAAGCCTGACAAATGGGTCCGATGAACGACCGGCTGTCCCTGAGCCGA
Organism: Spirosoma oryzae; assembly: GCF_003002825.1. Classification (GTDB taxonomy): domain Bacteria; phylum Bacteroidota; class Bacteroidia; order Cytophagales; family Spirosomataceae; genus Spirosoma; species Spirosoma oryzae. The sequence goes on from NZ_PVTE01000006.1 coordinate 210,103, forward strand.
CTGGCCCTGTACGACTGGGTGAATTGCTCCAGCAATTGGATAAACCGACAATTGCCCAGGTGCAGGGCGGGGTGCATGCGGGCGGATTTCTGTTGGTAGCAGGCTGTACGTATGCTGTCGCTGTTGAGACGGCGACGTTTAGCCTGCCGGAAGTGAAGCGGGGTCTGTTTCCATTTCAGGTACTGGCGCTGCTCTTCGATCTGATGCCCGCCCGCAAAGCGCTCGATCTGTGTCTACGTGCACAGACCCTTACGGCCGACGAAGCACTGGAGATCGGGCTGATAACCGATAAAGTGTCTGCCGACCAATTACTGACTACTGTTGGTCAGTTGGCTGACGAGTTGAAACAGGTTTCCCCGACGGCGATACAGTTCGGGTTACGTGCCCGGCGCGCCTTGAAAAGCCTGCCACCCGATCAGCAACAGGCTTATTTGTACGAGCAGTTCGTACAGCTACAGCAAACGCCCGATGCACGGGAAGGAATGACGGCCTTTCTGGAAAAAAGGCCACCGAAATGGTCTGGCGACTGATCAGGGCTTTGGGAGGTCAGGGCAGTTGTCTTTCCGACGGGTGTCGATTATACCCTGAATCTGCCACGTGCCGTTTAGTTTGACCAGCGTAAAGGCGTTGACACCACAGTGGTTTTTCTGCCCCTGTAAATAGAAAACATAGGGTGTCCAGACGGTTGCGAGCTCACCGTCGATCTTGACATCCATACTCGCCAGTCGTTCGTCAAGTACACCAGGTTTCGCTTTCCCGACCGAACTAATAAACGACGCAATCGGTGAATCGCCGACACTAACTACGCCCTGTTTGTTGACCACGGTTTGCAGTCGGGCAGTAGGCGTAAACACTGTTTTCAAACTTGCCGAATCGGCTTTTCGCATCCCATCAAATAGTCGGTCGATTGTTGCCTTAACGGCCGATTTTTCGCCCGATTGGGCAACCGCCTGCGTAGCGACAAACAGGCTGAGTAGGAGTACAGGAATTTTCATAGTTCAGAATTGGTGGATTGACGGTCCCGGTCATGGAAGGCGCGGATGACTAGCCGTAACACGGTAATAACCGGCAGCGCGATCGGGCTGATAGCGAATAGAAAAGCAGGTGTCCATTAGCGCTTGTGCCTGTATGACCAGTTACGAAAGGTCAGGATAAACGAACAGGGCCGATCGAATGAACAACCGGCCCTGTTTGCGGAATGATTTATCGGGTACTAGATGTACTGATTCACAATCATTTCGTACAGTTCCTGCTTACCGCTGACCTGCTTCGGCTCGCCGTTATTCATCGCGTAGGTACGCAGATCTTCCAGCGTCAGTTCGCCTTTTTCGAAGCGAGCACCTTCCGCCGAATCGTAGCTGGCGTAACGTTCGGCGCGCAGTTTTTTGTACGACGACTTTTCTAGGATAGCTTCGGCAGCAATAGCGGCCCGCGCGAAGGTATCCATACCACCGATGTGGGCGATGAAGATGTCCTCCAGATCGGTCGAGTTACGACGGGTTTTGGCGTCGAAATTTACACCACCCGATTTGAAGCCGCCTGCTTCCAAGATAACCAGCATGGCTTCCGTCAGCTCGTACACATCGACGGGGAACTGGTCGGTATCCCAGCCGTTCTGGTAATCACCCCGGTTAGCGTCGATGCTACCCAGCATGTTGTTGTCGACCGCTACCTGTAGCTCGTGCGCAAACGTATGGTTGGCCAGCGTAGCGTGGTTGGTCTCCAGATTCAGTTCGAAATCGTCCTGCAGGCCAAACTTGTTGAGGAAGCCAACAACCGTTGCTGCGTCGAAATCGTACTGGTGCTTGGTCGGCTCCATCGGCTTTGGCTCGATGTAGAACGCTCCTTTGAAACCCTGCTTGCGGGCGTAATCACGGCTGATTTGCAGGAAGCGGCCCAGGTGTTCCTGCTCCCGCTTCATGTTGGTGTTCAGCAGCGACATATAGCCTTCGCGACCTCCCCAGAACGTGTAGCCTGAGCCACCCAGCTCAATCGTAGCGTCGATGGCATTCTTCACCTGCCAGCCGCCGTGGGCCAGTACGTGGAAATCGGGGTTGGTGCTGGCACCGTTCATGTACCGCTCGTGCGAGAACAGGTTGGCCGTTCCCCACAGCAGCTTCACGCCACTGGCTGCCTGCTTCTGTTTGGCGTAATCGACAATGGCGCGGAAGTTTTTCTCGAAGTCGCTGTTCGAGTTACCTTCGGGCGCTACGTCGACGTCGTGGAAGCAGTAGAACTCCATGCCCATTTTGGTGATGAACTCGAAGGCGGCATCCATTTTTTGGTGCGCTGCGCCCAGCGGGTCCGTGCCGGCAGCGGCATCCCACGGAAAATGCTTCACGCCAGGGCCGAAGGGATCACCACCAGTGCCGCAGAAGGTATGCCAGTACGCTACCGCAAAGCGGAACAGGTCCTTCATTGGCTTGCCCAGAATCGTGCGGCTGGGATCGTAAAACTTGAATGCCAGCGGGTTATCCGACTCGCGACCCTCGTAGGCAATAGGCTTCTCAACGAAAGGGAAGTACGCCTTGTCGCCCAAGGTCAGGGTTAGTTGTGACATGTTATTTCTAAAATTGAGACAATTAAATAAGCACTCAAAGGTCAACAGCCTTCGAGAGTTTGTCAACTACAATAAGAGCAGAAACCGGCTTTTTTTTACCTATTGTATCGGAAGCCGGATGTAGAAGCCATCGGGTTTCTTAAAAGGCAGTGATTCAAAGTAGCTGCCACCTTCGTATTCGTGAATGGCCACGCCCGTCAGCTGGTTGGCTGGCATTACGCGGATATCCGACGCCCAAAACTTCGTATCGATGATAAATTCCGTCTTGAAGTCTTTATCTGTTGAGAGGGTCAGGTAGTTACGAAACCGCAGGGGCGACTGATCGGGCTGGTACGTGTAGATATCGACGGCAACGGGTTTTCGACGGTTGCCACTTTTCGACGCTTCTTCGACGACTTCGGGCTGACCGGGTAGTCGAATGGTGCCGTTGGGATACACTACGAATTGCTTCTTCGCCAGTTGCGTACCAGGTGGAATGAAGCCAACCGGATCGTCTTTCGAAATAACTCCATTGATTGACCCTATCGAATAACGACTGTACCAACTGCCCAATGTCGAGGTACTGAGATTAACGTCAGCCACATCGTACCAGTAGTCCAGTTTTTCTTTGCCAACGATGAAAGCCGAACGCTTCCAGTCGACATACAGTGGCCGGTTGAGTTTGTTAACTAGCAAGATCTGCATTTGTCCCCGTTCGTGCGAAAAGCTGTAGCGCAGGGTCATGGTATCATTGTCCATCACCAGCCCCTGATCGGGGACGGCTTTAAGGTTGTCGCCCCGGATGGTAACGAGCTGCGCTTTGGGTGTACAGGACGCGATGAACAGCGCACTGATCAGCAGGAGTAAGCAGGTTTTCATAGGTATGAACTGGTTGGTTGATAGCGTGACACGCGACTACCAGGTGGTGTTGATTCTGGTAGCAGGACAACGAAAAACAGGTAGCTGTTTCGATACTAAACGACGTAACCGACCAAAAGAAGCACGCTTTGCCAAGTAAATCAAGAGACAGAAAGGGATATATCGGCCTGTTTGCTAACTATTTGCTATACAAAAGCGCTCAGCCGGGTCGACTGAGCGCTTTTGTGTGTAGATTCGGATTGGCTTAGGCCACTTAGATAGGTTTCAGGTTCCCCACCAGTCGGTTGACAGGTGGGGACTTTTTCTTTTTTGGGGCACTAAGGTACGAAATGTGCTGCTTACAGCGCAGCCTCCAGTACCTCCAGCCAGCGGCCGTACGCGTCGCGGTAAGCCTGTTGCGCCCGCATGTCGGGTTCGATGGTTTTGGTAACGGTCAATCCCCGGAATGCTTCGGCGGCATTCTTGTAATAGCCCAGTCCTAATCCGGCACCACGGGCCGCTCCCTGTGCGCCGTCGGTGTTGTATAGCTCAATGACAGCGCCAGTCAGGTTAGCAAGTGTATCGCGGAAGAGGGGACTCAGGAACATATTGGCTTCGCCCGCCCGGATCGTTTGAATACCGACACCAACCGATTCCATGACCCGAATGCCGTAGTACAGCGCGAAGACGATGCCTTCCTGCGCCGACCGGATCATGTGCGGTAACCCATGTCGGTTGAACTGTAGCCCCTGGAACGACGCGCCCGGATCAGCGTTGCCCAGTACCCGTTCAGCCCCATTCCCGAAGGGGAGACAAACGAGACCGTCGGCCCCGACCGGTGCTTCGTGCGCCAGTTCGTTCATCTCGTTGTAGCTGATCGACCGGCGGAGTACCTGATTGCGTAGCCAGCTGTTCAGACTACCGGTACCATTGACGCACAGCAATACGCCGTACCGGGGGGCCTCGGGCGTGTGGCTTACGTGCAGAAAGGTATTCACCCGCGACTGTGGATCGTAGCTCACTTGGTCGCTGACACCGTACACCACCCCCGACGTACCGGCCGTTGCAGCAATCTGCCCCGGTTCCAGCACGTTCAGCGAGAGGGCATTGTTCGGCTGATCGCCCGCGCGGTAGGTGACGGGTGTTCCCGCTGACAGGCCCAGTTCGGCAGCGGCCGACGCGGACAGCTCGCCCTGTGGGGCAAATGTCGGGCGAATGGTTGGCGTCAGTGCGGTGTCGAAGCCGAAATGATCGAACAGAAACTGAGCCGGCTGATCGGCCTGAAAATCCCAGAGTGTCCCTTCCGACAGACCCGACGCGGTAGTAACGACATCGCCGGTCATGCGGGCGGCCAGGTAGTCGCCGGGTAACATGAAATGAACGATTTTGGCGTAGGTGTCTGGCTCATTGGCTTTTACCCAGGCCAGCTTGGCGGCTGTGAAGTTGCCGGGAGAGTTCAGCAACTGCTTGAGTACACGGTCGTGGCCCAGGGTATCGAATGCTTTACTGCCGTAGGGGACCGCCCGGCTGTCGCACCAGATAATCGACGGGCGTAATACCGCCAGATTCTGATCGACGACAACCAGCCCGTGCATCTGGTACGAAATACCGATAGCCTTGATGTCGCCGGGGTTGACGTTGGCTTTTGCCAGCACCGCTTTACTGGCCTGACAGGCATTCTGCCACCAGTTGTCGGGGTGTTGTTCGGCAAAACCGGGTTGTGGTGAATCGATAGCCATTTCCGTTTCCGGAAAAAAGGCCGAGGCTACTGCTTTACCGCTGTCGGCCTCAACCAGACAAGCCTTTATAGACGAACTTCCTAAATCAAAGCCAAGAAAATACATGTAGAACGCGAAATGATAGACGGTAGTAGGATTGGTAATGGACGTATCGTAAGCCGCCGTGGCTATAAACTATAGCAAAGAAACCCCCGGCGAGCCATATACTCAAGCCTGTGGCCGGATTTCGGAAATAGACCTCGCTTTTCGTTTCTTTGCACGAAACTTCAACGAGTGAAAGAGCGAAAGGGCGATTGTGCTGGTCGCTCTTTCACTCTTTCGCTCTTTTGGTATGTCTCCAGTACTGGACCTTTCGATTGACGAGCTGTTTACGCAGTTCGATTCCCTGCGGGTATTAATTATCGGCGACGTCATGCTGGATTCGTACGTGTGGGGACGGGTCGAGCGGATCTCCCCCGAAGCGCCCGTACCGGTCGTCAACGTTGATCGGCGTGAACGGCGGCTGGGTGGCGCGGGTAACGTACTGCTCAATGTACAGGCGCTGGGAGCGGAAGCTATTATCTGCTCGGTCATCGGCACCGACGCGCCGGGCGATCTGCTCGAACAGGAACTTTGCGATCGTGGGCTAAACTGCGATGGTCTGATTCGTAGTCACGACCGGATTACAACCATCAAGGAGCGGATTATTGCCAGCTCACAACAGGTCGTGCGGGTAGATACAGAAACCGATCGGTACATAACGGATGCCGAACGAACGCAGCTTGTTGCCAAGGCGAAAGAGCTGATTCCGAGTTGTCACGTCATTATTTTTGAAGATTATGACAAAGGCGTACTAAGCAAGGAAGCGATTGCCGAGATTACCAATTTCGCCAACGAACAACGCGTTCCTACGGTAGTCGATCCGAAGAAGCGAAACTTCCTGTCGTACCAGAACACGACCTTGTTCAAACCGAATCTGAAAGAACTGCGTGAAGGGCTGAAGCTCGATTTTGACGTTGATGACGCCAGTGAATTTCAGGCAGCTGTCGATCAGTTGAAGCAGGCGCTTCATATTTCGGGTGCGCTGATTACGCTGTCGGAGCGGGGCGTGTTTATCGATTTCAACGACCAAAAGCTGAAACTACCTGCTCACGTCCGGCAGATCGCAGACGTATCGGGAGCCGGCGATACGGTGATCAGCATAGCCGCCTGCTGCGTGGCCCTGCGTCAGTCGCCCGCCATTATCGCTGGCCTGTCGAACCTCGGTGGCGGACTGGTCTGCGAATCGGTAGGCGTTGTGCCCATCGACAAAGCACAGTTGAAACAGGAAGCTATCGAAGCTGGCCTGATTCAAAATTCGTAAATTGATTGTGGCGACGCAACCCGTTGCGTCGCCACAATCAATTTACCGGGTCGACAACTCTTTTACGGCGTCAACGAAGCAGCGGGCCTTGTCGGGATCGGTATCGGGATAAATGCCGTGACCCAGATTGGCGATATAGTGCTGATGACCAAACGCGTCGAGCATGTGTTTCACTTCCCGCTTGATCTGGGCAAAGTCAGCGTATAAAACGCAGGGGTCCAGATTGCCCTGAAGCACTTTATTGGGAACCAACTCCCGCGACTCCGCCGGGTCCATATTCCAGTCGAGACCAACCACCTGACAATCGAGTTGACCGATTTCGTGCCGGGCGAAGAATGCACCCTTCGCAAACACCGTGACTGGTACGTCCGTGATCGCGTCGCAGATTTGCTTGATGTACGGTAGCGAGAATTGCCGGTACTGCTCCGGCGACAGGATGCCCGCCCACGAATCGAACAGTTGAATCAGGTCGGCACCGGCCAGCACCTGCGCTTTCAGGTAAGAAATCGTGCTGTCAGTGATTTTTTGCAGCAGCGTATGCGCGAAGGCAGCGTCGGTATACAGCAGTTTTTTCGCTACGGAGAAGGTCTTCGACCCTTTGCCTTCGGTCATGTAGCAGAAGATCGTAAACGGTGCCCCCGCAAAACCGATCAGTGGTACCCGCCCGTTCAATTCCTTTTTGGTAAGTCGGATGGCGTCGAGTACGTAGCCAAGGTCCGTTTCGGCATCGGCCACGCGCAACTGTCCCAGATCGATGGTCGACCGTACGGTTTTCGGGAATACCGGTCCCCGGCTTTCGATCATTTCGTAGGGAAGTCCCATGGCTTCGGGCACCACCAGAATATCGGAGAAGATGATAGCCGCGTCGACATCGAATGCGTCGATGGGCTGAATCGTAACCTCAGCCGCCAGTTCCGGCGTTTTAGCCAGTGTAATAAAACTGCCTGCCTTTTCCCGGACGGACCGGTACTGCGCCAGCACCCGACCTGCCTGCCGCATCATCCAGACGGGCACTCGTTCATTCAGTTCACCCCGCGCCGTGCGGAGCAACAAATCGTTCTGTAACGTCATAGTGCAAAGATAAGCTCGATAAGCCGTCTGCCTGCTCTTTTCTGGCGGATGTTGTCATTCTGAAAGTGCATCGCTTATTTTCTAGTATTTTCTAATTTTGGATATATTAGAAAATACTATGAAAAAGATAGAGCCGCCACCAGCTTCTCAGAATATGCGAGAGTGGTACGATAATCTTGACGACGCGGAGCGGCAGTTTATCTTATTGTGGGCTGGTATGACAGGAATACTACGCGATATTGATGATGAGTATCTCTACTGGGATAAGGTTAAGTATAAAAAGATCGCAGAAATAGAGGGAATACTAGACCACAGAGACCTATGGATGTTGGTGAAGAATAGCCGGCGAAAGGAATACAAGAAGATTTCTATCGGCAGAGAGACTTTCTATTTTTTACATACAGAACGGCTTCATGAAAATCTTCACCAGTTTGACCTGAATCTGGGCGGTACGTTGGGCGGGCAGCAACCGATCGGGGAGGCCGATCGGCATCAATATCTACTAGGCTCTATCATGGAAGAGTCGATTGCGTCGAGCCAGATTGAAGGGGCCATTACATCGCGGGTAGTAGCGAAAGAAATGCTACGAAAGGAGCGTCCGCCACGTACTGTATCCGAGCGTATGATCGTCAACAACTATCAGGCAATTCAATACATCGATGCCCATAAAAGCGACCGGCTCACGGTAGAAGGCCTTCTGACAGTCCACCGCTTGATGACGGAGCAAACGCTGGACAATGCGGAGGAAGCCGGACAGTTTCGTCAGCACGATAACATCCACGTTGTCGACGCTATCGATGGAGAAGTCATTCATACGCCCCCGGCATCCAGCAGCATTTCGGTCTTCGCCACTGAACTATGTCAGTTTTTTAACGACGAATCACCGGACTACTTCCTGCATCCAGTTGTCAAATCAAGCATTATTCACTTCCTCATCGGCTATTTTCATCCCTTCACGGACGGGAATGGACGCACAGCCCGTGCATTGTTCTACTGGTATATGCTTCGAAAAGGGTACTGGCTAACGGAGTATCTGTCGATTTCCCGCGTGATAAAGGACTCGCGGATGCAGTATTATCGTGCTTTCCAGTATGCAGAACTGGACGAGAACGACCTGACTTATTTTGTGCTCTATCAGGTAAAGACGCTCAGTAAAGCATACGACGAGTTGAAGAACTACCTGGCTCGTAAACAGAAAGAAAAACAGGCTGTGCTGGCTCTGCAACGCACAGAACACTTATCGCCCCGACAGGCACAGATTGTCGAGTGGGTTCGGCAGGAGCCAACCACGGTCTTATCCGCAAAGGAAGTAGAGAATCGACTGGGCGTATCGAACCAGACGGCGCGTACTGATATTCAGGCGTTGATCAAGGCTGGTTATCTGGAGGAACTAGCCATTAATCGCAAGGAACGAAACTATATACGCGGTCCCAGACTAAGTAATCCAGACCACGTCTAGGTGAATACCAAGTGTGGTCTGGCTTTTACTCATTACCCGCCAAACAACTGGCTCCATACGCCCTTGGCCTTCTCCTTGGCTTCTTCGATTTTGAGTGCCGCTTCTGCTCTGAGTTCGTCAATTCTGACCTGCGCGGCTTCGAGTTGCACGGTGGCTTCGGCGCGCAGTTCCTCGAATTTGTCTTCGGCAGCATCGGAGAAGGTATCGGCTTTGGCCGCTGCGGCTGAGAACGCCGTTTCGGCCTGTGCCTGCAACTGCGTCAGCGTTTCGGCGGTGGTGGCTTTCGCCTGCTCAAATTGCTGCGAAGCCTGCGCTTTCAAGCCCTCAATGTCAATGTCTTTGCCGATCTCCTGCGCTTTGGCAACCAATTGATCGCGGAGTTCGTCAAGATGCGCGGCTGCGGTGTCGAGGTGCTGGGCCGCTTCGGCTTTGAAGGCGTCGACTTTCTGGGCAGCCGTTGCTTTGGCCGCCAGCATCTGCTTTTCGGCAGTCTGTTTGGGCGTTTCCATGGTTCGGATCGTGGGAGTTTGTGTACGGCTGAAAAATGATAAGAAACCGATAAAAAACGAAAACCGGCAGTATGACCGGTTCGGGATTAAGTTAGTCGGCGAATAATCAGGCTGTTGACCAGATCGAACAGACCGGCCGGCTTAAGGGTGCGCCAGTTGTCGAGTTCGTCCAGGGTACCGCCGTAGTTAACGTAATAGTCGAGGTGATACTTTTTCCATTCGCGCTCGACGAAATCGGGGATACGAATGGCCGCAATCCAACCGTCTTCGACTTCGTCAAACCACTCTTCGTAGTAGCTGTCGTCGGAGCCGTGGAAGTTGAGGAGGTTTTCACCGATCAGAATAAAGTACTTAATACCTTCGGCAATCAGCGGGTCGATGACCTGCCGTTTCAGGTACATCACGTCGTTGTGGAGCGTATCATTCCATTCGCCGAATAGTTCGATAACGACAAACTGCCGGTCGTAGTTGGTGAAAAGAAGCTTGCAGTAGAGCGTTTCCGAGCCAATTTCATCCCAGAGCGGGTGAATGTAGTAGCCGTAAATATCGTGTTCATACTGCTGCATGTTATACTCCCGTTCGTGAAACGGCGACCGTTCGTCGTCGGCTGCTGAGTAGTACTTTTCCCAACCGTAAAAGGGTTCGATATCCTGCATAGAAAAAGGGGCTGACCGGTAAAGAATGCGTTTGCCAGCTTCACTGGAATAACGTACGGCTTTGGCTGTTTGTTGATACAGATTGGTCGTATGTTTACCCAATGAAAACGGCTCCTAGAACAATACTGATTACTGGTGCATCGACAGGGATCGGCTACGGGGCCGCCCGGCAATTTGCCCAGCGGGGGTACACTGTCTTTGCGGGCGTTCGTAACCCCACTGATGCTGACCGACTCTCGGCAGAACTGGGACCGAATGTGGTTCCCGTACTGCTCGACGTAACAGACGACGTATCTGTACACGCTGTAGCCCAGCAACTAACCGAGCGACTAGCTGGTATGGGTTTGGGTGGACTAATCAACAATGCGGGCATTGCTATCGGCGGACCGCTACAGGAACAGCCATTAGACGTCGTTCAGCAGCATTTCGACGTCAACGTGTTGGGGGTACTGCGTGTCACGCAGGCTTTTTTGCCGCTGCTCGGGGCGCGTGCCAATCATCCGGTTGCGCCGGGCCGGATTCAGATGATCAGTTCGGTAAACGGTCAGGTAGCCATTCCGTTCATGGGCGCTTACGTCGGATCGAAACACGCGCTGGAAGGCTTATCGCATAGCCTGCGTCGGGAATTACGGCTGTTTGGCGTATCGGTCGTGATTGTGGGGCCGGGGGCGGTTAAGACACCCATCTGGGGAAAAGGAACCAACATTGAGCGGTACCGAAACAGTCTGTATTTTCCGGCTATGCAATGGTTTGCCAAACAGGTGAAGCAGTCCGAAGAAAACGGCCTGTCAATCGATTATCTAGGCGAACGGCTCGTGCAGATCCACTAAACACGCCGGCCACGTATCCGCTACGCGATCGTCCCGAAACCGGTAGCCGGCTGGCTGATTTCGCGGTTGCCCCACCGACTGTTCGACCAACTCATCGGCCGGTTGAGTGGATTACGTAGCAGCTAGATTGACCTCTGAAAAGTGAAAGGGGCGGGAGAATCAGTCGTGTTCTCCCGCCCCCTCTTGTAACCTGTTTTCGTTACGCCTGCGCTGCGTGTAACTTACCCGCCAGGTCCTGCAAGGAAGCAGCCAGTGCCTGCAAGCGAGTCACCATATCGCCTTCGGAGCCAACGTTCGCGCTGAGTTCGGTAACCTGATGCGCGAGGTCCTGTAGGACTGGTTCGAGGTCGGCCGGCGTTGTACCAGGTTCACTAATCATAGCCCGCAACGTTTCCAGCGATTGCGCCAGATCCGTGGTATTGATACCCTCGCGCAGAATGTCGATCCATTTCGTCAGGACATCGGTTCCGGCTGCGGCATCGGCAGGAATCGCTTCAGGATTCAGTACCGCCATCGTCTCATCGAGCAGCTCGGCAAATTCTTCCGGCGTAGTCATAAAAAGAGTCGGTTAGAGTTGGCTGCTGACATTACGTAGCACCGTAACCAGTTGCTTGAGCTGACTTTCGACAGCGGGTTCGATCGTCGGCTCGTGCGACAGGGCGGCCGTATGGCTTGCCATGCTCAGCAGCAAATGACGAATTTGATCGCCGTCGGGTTTGGGTTCTTTCAGCAGGTCGCGCAGGGTAGCAATCTCCGCCAGAATCCGTTCGGCACCGACGTCGCCCCGCAACGCGTTCAACCAGCCTTCCAACAGTAGCGTGCCCCGCTCGGCGGTAAGGGTTGTTACATTGCCTTTGCCAAATGCACCCAGCGTGTCGTTCAGCATACGCTGCTCCAGTGTTGCTTGTCCTTCCATAGTGTAGTGATTTTAAAAAGTAACGCATTGGCCGACTAGGTGATGGGAGAACCACCCGATCGTGTCGGCCAAATTAGAATTAACTGCCGAATTGACGAAGTATTTTCGACAGGCTTTCGAGCTTGCCCGTCCAGGTGCCTTCGGCGTTTGGTCCTTCGGCTGCGGCCTGCGTTTCGTCAGCCAGGCTGCGTAACAGCCCTTTAACGGTGGCTTCGTCAGGTTGCGGATTTTGCAATTCGTCGCGTAGCTGACTGAGTTGTTCCTCGACCTGCCCAACGTTTATGTCGGTCTGTAGGGCCAGCAGCCAGCCGTCAATCAGGTTGACGCCCTGAGCGGCTGTCATGTCGGTTGCCTTGCCACCCTGAAACAAGAGGAGCGTGTCTTCGAGCATGCGCTCTTCCAATATATTCGATCCCATACCAATATGCAGTAAACAGGTGGTTTTGTCTGTTACTAAACCGCCTGTTTACTGGTTTGTTTTATCAGCCCGGTACATTCAGAAAACGGAGTCTATTGGCCAAACCCGTATGTTTACGGACTAATTGCTGCATCAACGACACATGAAACTACCTGATCTCAGCCCGGAAATTCGCTATCAGTTTGCCCGTAGCGGTGGCGCGGGTGGACAGAACGTCAACAAGGTGGCCACGAAGGCCGAACTCCGCTTCGACCTGCAAAACTCAACGCTACTAACCGATGAGCAAAAAGCCGTGCTGGCGCAAAAACTGGCGACCAAGCTGACAACCGATGGTGAGTTGGTGCTGACGCATCAGACGGAGCGTACCCAACTGGCCAATCGCGAGAAAGTCACGACCAAGTTTTACCAGTTGTTGCAGAAAGCGTTTGAGCAACCCAAAGCCCGGCGCGCCACGAAGCCGTCGAAAGCGGCCGTTGCCGAACGAATCAGCGAAAAGAAGCGCAAGGGCGACGTGAAAGCAACCCGCCGACGCGTCGACCCGGACTGATTCTACAACTCCTTGATGCGAATATTGCGGAACCAGACTTTTTCGCGTGGGTTGTGGTTTTGCAGCGCGATCTTGCCTTTGGCGTGTGGTGTCGCATAGGCCCAGTCTTTGAATTTGCTTTTGGCAACCATGGCTTTCCACTCGTCGGAACCGTACTGGTAATCCGCGACTTTCTTGCCGTTGAGGAAGTGCTCTACATGGTTGTTGTTGACAACGATTCGGCCTTTGTTCCACTCACCCGCAGGTTTTACGGCGTTCAGGTTGGCAGGAGGAATCATGTCGTAGTTAGCACCCGACAGTTGTGTTGGCTTGAGCGGATAAATTTCGCCTTTCTCGTTGAGGTACCCCTTGTCGTCGATGATCTGAAATTCCGGGCCGGACATGTACGTTGAGCGCAGGTCCGGGTTCTCAATGACTTTGTAGACAACGCCACTGTTGCTGCCTTTCGGGATCTTGAAGTCGAACTCCAGATCGAAGTTTTCGTACTCTTTGTTAGTAACGAGGTCGCCACCGGTGCCGTCGGGGACCAGCGAGCCATCTTCGATATTCCAGCCAACGACTTTGTCTTTCTGGTAGCTGTGCCAGCCGCTCACGTTTTTGCCGTCGAACAGGGAGATCCACTTGTCTTTTGGTGAAAGAAAGGCTGTCAGGAAGACGACGCAGAACAATTCGGCGATAAGTAATTTTGTTTTCTTGTTCATGGGGTTCAGTTAATTGTGACCGCTTAAATGTACAGAAAAAGCACGAGGTGGTGTCGGCTTACCCAACACCACCTCGCGCGACTTGTCACAAATCGATTGGGCGATCAACTAACTGGCCATCTCGCGAGCAGCCTGCGGATCATTGTATGGACGATCCAGCCCATCCGTCGATTTCTGGTCCGAGCGGTCGCTGCCGTCGATCATGTCCTGCGCCTGCACGGAACTTTCGTCCATCATCTCGCGGGGCATCTTACGCGACTCGCGCCCTTCCTCGGGTCGTTCGCCGGGCTGGTATTCCTCGTTGTCTTTCGCGTTTACGTCATACGGATGGGCCGAATCGCCGGTGTCAGGCTGTTCGTCGCCGGGGCCGGTGCCCATACCTTCGCGCTGGGTGTCAGGTGCAGCGTTGCCAGCCGTGTAAGTCCGGTTACGCTGCTGAAACCCGATCTGGTGCGACCGGTCAGGCTGTTCGGGTTCCTGAATTTCGGGCGTCTCGGGCTTCGGCGTACCCGGCAGGTCCGGAATTTCCGGACCGGGCGATGGGGGCGTCGGCGGTACGGGCTGACTTGGATCGGGGGGCGTCACCGGACCTGGTGTACCCGGCGTTGGCGGCACCATATCGCCCCGAACGACAAACGTGCTGGTTGGCGTACGCTTGTCATCATCTTCTGATGGCAGGCCCGTGTTTACCGTGGCACCAGCGTCAGGATTACCCGTAATTTCCGCTTCGGCTTCCGGATTCTCAGGTACGTCGTCTGCGATGATGCCTTCACCCGCGTCTTCGGCGCGCAGGCTGGCATCGGCGTTTTCGTAGGTCAGCCCCTTGGATTGATCGCCGTTGAAGCCACGCTCGTCGTCGTCGCTGTATCGGTTGCTGAGTTGATCGTCGGCTACGTCGTCTTCGGTATCGCCGAACGGGGTCAGCTTACCATCAACGAGTTTCACCATATTTGTTTCCCCCTGGTCGGCTCCGAATTTGGTGGCTGCGTTTTCATTCGACACCATATCGGCCTGTTGTGCGCCGTCGCTGAGTGATGAATTTTCCATGACTACTGGGTTTAATGTTGTCCCTAAAAAACCCACTGATACGGAAAAGGTTTTGCCGGTAACTCAGCGCAGGGCGTCGAACAGGATTTCGGCCGGATGCTGCGCGTGGCGGTGCGTACCATCCTTGATCTGATGGCGACAACTGGTACCGGCCGCCGAGATGAGGACGTCGTCGGTCAGCTGACGAACGGCGGGAAAGAGCACCAACTCGCCGATCTGCATCGACAGCGCATAGTGTTCGGTTTCGTAGCCGAACGACCCCGCCATACCGCAGCAGCCCGACGGAATCAGCTGCACTGTATAATTCGCTGGTAATGAGAGCGCCTTTTTCACCGGTACCATGCTCGACAAAGCTTTCTGGTGGCAGTGGCCGTGTACCCGTACCTGTCGCGCATCGGTTGTGAAGGCGTCGGGCCGAATGCGTTTGGCGTCGGCCTCGCGGGCAACCCATTCCTCCAGCAGAAAGGTGTTTTTCGCAATATGCTGCGCAGTTGCTTTCAGATCGGTAGGTACCAGATCGGGGTATTCGTCGCGGAAGGTCAGAATCGCCGATGGTTCCAGCCCAATCAGGGGGGTATCGTCGGAGACGAGGTCTTTCAACAGCGTTACGTTACGAATGGCGAGTTGCTGCGCGTCAGCGACCAGTCCTTTCGACAGATACGTCCGGCCACTTTCGGCATGCTCGGGAATGGTAACCGTGTAGCCCAGTCGTTCGAGCAACTGAACCGCTTTCTGGCCGACTTCAACGTCGTTGAAATTGGTGAACTCATCAGCGAACAGCAGGACGGACGTCTGTTTACGGGTTACGGTATTGGGTATACGACTTTCAGTGGGGCGACTTCGAAACCACTGCCGGAGCGTTGTTTTGGCCAGGGCAGGCATGGTACGGTCCGGGTGAAAACCGACGGTGCGATTGGCCAGTCGGCGCAGGGCAGGGGTATCGTAAATGGCGTTGTAAGCCCAGGGTACTTTGCTCGCCAGCGACATCAGTCGCGTGAAGTTGCCGACCAGCCGCGCCCGCATCGGAACGCCCGACTCGCGGTACTGCTGCTGGGTAAATTCCGCTTTCATGCGGGTCATGTCGACACTGCTCGGGCATTCGGCTTTACACGCTTTGCAGGACAAACACAGATCGAGCACATCTTTAACGGCTGCATAGTCGGCTGTCGATGGTGTTTCCTGACTGGTGTAAAAGTGCCGCAGCATGTTGGCGCGGGCGCGGGTGGTGTCGTGCTCGCGTCGGGTGGCCATGTAACTGGGGCACATGGTACCGCCCGAAATTTCGGTCTTGCGACAGTCGCCGGAGCCGGAGCATTTTTCGGCCAGTTCCAGCAGGCCACCGTCTTTCGCGAAGTCGAATACCGTATTCGGTTGCGGAATCTCGACGTCGGCTTCGGACCGTAAAAATTCATTCATCGGCGGTGTGTCGACTACTTTGCCGGGATTGAACGTATTGTGGGGGTCCCACAGCGCTTTCACTGCCTTACAGCGTTCGTAGTTTTCGGCCCCGAGCATGAAGGCGATGCACTCGCCCCGCAGCCGTCCGTCGCCGTGTTCACCCGATAGCGAGCCACCGTATTTCTTTACCAGTTGCGCCGTATCCATCAGTAAGGCACGGAAAGTCGTGCGCCCCGCCGACGATTTCAGGTCGATGAGGGGTAAGACGTGAATTTCACCCGCGCCGGCATGGGCCGAATATTCCAGCTTCAGGCCGTGTTGCTCCCAGGCCATTTTGTCCAGTTCGTCGATGTAGTCGGGCAGATCGTGTACGTCGACGGCGGTGTCTTCGATGACGTTGGCAGGCTTGGCTTTGCCGGGGATGTTGTACATGATGCTCAACCCCGCTTTCCGCAGCGCCCACGGCTTTTTCGTGTCGTCGTCGAACAGCACCGGATAGGCATAGCCCAGGTTCTTTGCCTGTAGCGCCTGCACAAAGGCGGCACTTTTCCGGCGAACGCCATCGGCCGTCGTGTCGAAAAATTCGACCATCAGAATCGCTTTTGGATCACCCTCTACGAAGGCGCGATTCTTAGCCTGCTCGATATTTGTTTTGGTCAGTTGCAGGATGTAGTCGTCGACTAGTTCGGAGGCTGCACACTGATGATCGAGCGCTACCAGATTGGCTTCCAGCGATTCCCGGATCGTGACGAAGTGGGCGCAGACCAGCGCCGTCTCAGCGGGTGGCAGCGGCAGCAGATTCAGCTTTGCTTCCGTGATAAAGCAGAGCGTACCTTCTGATCCGGCAATCAGCCGGGCAAAGTTGAACGTTGCCGACGCATCCGGCTGATCGTTCCAAAAGGACAGAAATTCGTCCAGTGCGTAGCCCGTGTTGCGTCGCGTAACCGTTGGTTTGGGGTAGCCGTCGCGGATGGATTGCCGGGCGACGGGGTCCGACAGCCAGTCGCGGAACTGGGCGTACAACCGCTGTTCAAGGGGACTGACAATGGTTTCACCCCGGCATTTGGCATCGAACTGCGCGCGCGACAACGCGCCGAACGTAACCTCCGCGCCATCACTCAGCACAACCTTTACTTCCAGCAAGTGGTCGCGGGTGGTACCCCAGATAATCGAGTGCAGGCCACAGGAGTTGTTGCCGATCATACCCCCGATCATTGCGCGGCTGGCGGTACTGGTTTCGGGACCGAACAGCAGGCCGTGGGGCTTGAGAAAGGCATTCAGATCGTCGCGGATGACGCCCGGCTGCACACGGACCCATCGGTTGCCTGCGTCGACTTCGACAATCTGTCCGAAGTGGGTCGAGATGTCGACAACGATACCGCTGCCCACAACCTGTCCGGCCAATGACGTACCCGCTGCCCGTGGAATCAAACCGAGCCGATGCTGTTGCGCAAAGCGCAGCAACCGTTTGATGTCAGCAACCGATTTTGGCAGCGCCACGGCGATGGGGATCTCCTGATACACCGAGGCATCGGTTGCGTAGAGCAATCGTTGCGCTGTATGGGCAGGGGACTCATCGAAGTACAACTCCCCGTCGAACGACGGCAGCAGGCTGGCAAACGGAACAGGGTTGGGCAAACGAAACATGACAACGGGATCGATCAGTCTGTAAAGATACGAAAACCCCGCCCCGGCAATAGTGTGCCGAAGCGGGGTTTTGCGATGAAGGAAGACTGTGGATTGACCAGCCAGTGGTGTCAGGGTCGTAACCTGACACCACTGTTGCGTTGCCAGGGTCCGCTTAGTTGATCGATACCGAGCCCACACTGGCCGAGATGTCGACAGGAATGCCACCGCCGTTCAGCCGACCCCGTACGCGGTCTTTCTGGATGTCGCCGTCGAAGTTCCGCAGGTTGGGCAGGTTGACCCGGTTGCCACTCAGGTTAAGCGTCAGTCCCTTGTTGAGCGGCATCTGGACGTGTACGCTACCCACGCTGGTGTTCAGTTTGACGTGTTTGCCAAGTTCGGCCAGGCTTACGTCGATGGAACCGGCGCTGGTGCTGGCGTCGATACTACCGGCAATGTCCGACAGCCGAACCGACCCCCCCGAAGTGCTGGCAATAATGTCACCGTCGATGTGATTGCCCCGCACGCTGCCACCGCTGGTCTGCGCGTCGATGTCGCCTTTCAAGTCGTCCAGGTTGATGCTGCCCCCCGATGTGTGCAGCCGCATTTTACCCGATGAAGCGCGGGCTTCGATCGAACCGCCTGACGTTTGCAGGTCAAGACCACCGTCGCGTTCGGTCTGGTTGCAGCGGTTCATGTGAATGCTGCCGCCGGATGTCTGCCCGTTCAGGCTCCCCTGAATATCGTCGATGTGCAGACTACCCCCGCTGGTGCGGAACCGCTGATTCCCCGTCAGCGCCGACAGGTGAATGCTGCCCCCCGAGGTACGCATGTCCGACGATACCCGCCGTGGGGTGTAGAATACAAAGCTGATGCTCACCGAGCGCTTCCAATCGTTGTTGTTGTTGCTGCGTCGTTTAGCGGTGGCCACGAGGGTACTACCTTCCTGCGCAATGGTGATGTCGTAGTCTTTCAGGCGCTCTTCGATCTCCGCTTTGTCGAGTTCGTTGCGCCCATTCCAGTTGTTGGGTCGAACAAACATCTCAACTTTTGCGCCCTGACCCGAGCCGCCTTCGATGGTCAGACTACCACCCGACGTTTCGGCCTTTACGGCGTTGACAGTGCCCGAGAAATTTTTCGTCAGATAAGGGGTATCCCGTCCGTCGCGGATGCGGGTAGTGGGCGTAAAGGCAGACAGCGACAGGGCGCCGGCCGTGAGTAGGGATAGTAGGAAGTAATTGCGGGTCATGGCGTTGTAGGTTTGATGCGTTATGGATGCAAGTCCGGCTCAAAACGTTGCGTGTCGTCGTAGAAATTTTGTCTTGAGCAGTTTAATACTACGTGCCAATGGTCGTGCCAAAGAGGTAACGAGTTGATGGTTAGGTGGTTGGCTGTGTTGGTCTGTGTCCGTTTTTGAACAGGCTGGACAGGCTGCGTCCAATCGCGAACGGACTGCCCAAAGCGTGGTAGCGAGCAATGCCGTACCAGCTAGTGCATAGATTATCGCGCTGGTGTAACCTTACCGGGAAATGATAGTCACAATGAGTATGTAGCGAAAGCATCGGTATGTTGGGTTGAACCAACCGGACTAGCGAGCGCATTGGCGAAAACCTATGACGATAAAAACAACCATACTTATCAACGAATTACGACAGGGGGCCGAGCTGCAACCACAGCATGTTCTGACGAACTGGGCCGAATCGATAGAACGATTGCACCTTGAGTTTGATCGACTCAATGCCTGCGCAATGAAGCTCATCACGGAAAGACCTGCGAAGGCGTACACGGGATTATGTCCTGTTTCCCAGATTTTCCAGTTGCTGAAAGACATGAACTGGCAACTGACCCAACTGCTGGAGCGTGCGGACGACCTGCCAAACCTGACGGATCTGTCAGCGCATACAGTATTGATCAATGCCCTGACAACGCGGGCTGCAATTGTGATTCAACTCGTCAACTGGCCTGCGTCGTAAAACGTCTCAAGCAAGCCTGTGATTAGCTGCGCACCCCGGTGCATCAGACCCGCCCATGCTGTTTGTCCATCAGCGGAGTGGGGCCTTGGTACGGTGGCGGGCCCGTGCCAGTAGATCAGGGTTTGGTCAAGAGTGTTTCCAGCGAATAGACCGTACCATTCTTGATAACCATTTCCACGTTCCAGGCGTCGCGGATGTGGGTAAGTGGATCACCGTCGACAATGACCAGATCAGCCAGTTTGCCTGCTTCGAGCGAACCCAGATCCCGACTGACGCCGACTGCTTCGGCGGCCCAGAGGGTGGCCGAGCGCAGGGCTTCGTAAGGCGTCAGTCCGGCGTCGACAAAGGTCTGTAACTCCGTATGCAGACTCATCCCGTACGGTACAAACGGGCTATCGGTACCCGTCGTGACATGCGCCCCCGCACCAATCAGCGTTTTAACGGTCTTTTGCAGGTTACCGAAATTGCTCAGGTAACCCGGATTGATTTTGGTGACCTGCGCGGCCCCGGCCTGTAGCGCGTTGGTGAAACTTTCGGAATAGAATGCCTTATATTGTTTGTTCTCGAAAAAATTAGGGTCGCGCCCAGCCACTACGTAGAAGCCTCCCTGTAGTGAAGCTGTGGGCGTGATATTCATGCCTGATTTGGCAATGAGTTGAATGACGTCCTGATAAGTGCGGTTCATGGCCGAAATTTTGGGTGAATACCCCCGTCGACTCGTACCGCCGATGTGCTCAACGGCGTCGACTTCGTAGCGCATGGCCGGGTAAATTTCGTGCGATGAAACGGGCATGCCGTGGGCGTGGGCAAAGCTCGTGATGCGCTGTTGCAGGGCATCGGGCATGCGGACGTAGGTTTTTATCAGGTCGAAGTCCAACCGCACGGATCGGTTCAGTTCACGGTCGAGCTGTTCGGGCGACGAGATACTGGTGGCCAGTCCGTAATAGATGCGGGTGCCGTCGGTCAGGCCACCGGTAAAGAACTGACGCGGCCCCGCCCGGCGATTGCTGGCCCACGACTCCTTTCGTTCGAGGGCGTCGTACGGATCGGCACCGGGTTCGCGCACGGAGGTAATGCCGTACGACAGCCACAACCGCCCCTGCTGTTCGCCCGACATCGCGCTTTGGTGCGAATGCATTTCAAACAGACCGGGAATGATTGTCTTGGTTGATGCGTCGATGACCCGGCCCGCCCGGCTGGCCCGGTGCGGTTCGATCGCGCGAATCCGGTTACCATCGATCAGAATGTCGACGTTGGTGCGGTATGTCGCCGAACGGCCGTCGAACACGCGCCCGGCATGAACGACCAATGAGCTGGTGGGGTTGGCGGGCTGCCATGTAAACTGCATCGGTACGGTTTCGGTCCGGTTATCGGCCAGGTACACCTGCCGTAGCGTGTCGGTGGCCAGATACAGCAACCGTTGCGAGTCGCCCGACCAGGTAGGTGAGTCGGCCAGTTCGGTCGTTAACTGCCGGGGCTTGCCGGTGATCGTACCGGTTTTGTCGGTGGGCGAAAGCCAAAGCAGCCCATCCTGGATGTACGCCATCCAGCGACCGTCGGGCGACCAGACCGGGCCGTTTTTGCCCCGCGTGCCGAGCGAATGTTCGGGGGTGGGCGTTACGTGCCGGTCGGCGGACCCATCGGCCGCTCCGTCGACACTGACGAGCGTGATTTCGTTGACCCCTTCGCGGTAGCGCGATGAATACACGTCCAGCGCTGACATGGCAATGGTCCGGCCGTCGGGTGACCAGCTTGGCTGACTCGGCACAAACATCGACTCGTGCTGCTTATCGATCTTACCCGTCGATACATCGACGGTGTGCAGCGTACCCCGCCCCCACATGTTGCGGGCGTCGCCCTGATAGAAGGCGATGCGTTTGCCGTCGGGCGACCAGCTCGGGAAGTTGATGTCGTCGGGCAGATCGACCAGCCGCTGATCCTGTCCTTTTTTTAGGTCGCGCACCCACAAATCCATATTGCCCTGTCGGTCAGACGTAAACGCCAGTTGTGACCCGTCGGGCGACCAGATGGGGTCGGCTTCGAGGTAGGCGTCGTTGGTGAGGGGTTGCGGTTTGGGGGTACCGATCGTCAACAGCCACAGGTCGCCGAGGGCTGCAAACACAATCCGCTTTCCATCGGGCGATAGGGTGGGGCCTTTGATGCCGCGCACCGGCCGGGCGGCTGTCGAGCTGAAGTCGTAGGTTTTGCGTTTGTAGGGTGTTCGACCCAACACGACCGTGGCCTGAAACGGAATGACTGTTGCGCCGGATTGCCCCAGTTTCTGCCGTTTCAGTTGCCCATCGGCGGTGTATAGGTATTCGGTGGGTGAAAACCAGGTGGCCCGAAACGGAAACACGTCTTCGGCGGATGTGGATACGGTAACCGGCTTGGCTCCGTCGACCGCTACACTGAACAGGCCACTCTGCTCTTTCGTCAGTGCGTTGTACAGGAGTTGTTTGCCATCGGGTGAAAAGGCCGGAGCGGCCAGCTTTGCCGTCGTGCCGTAGACCAGCTGTTCCTTCCCGTCGGCCGTCAGGCGGTACAGGCCGGGTGCGTCGGGGCGTTCCGAGACGAACGCGATCTGCGTACCGTCAGACGAAAAGGCCGGATTGTAATCGTTGGCTCCGTTGTTTGTTAGCTGGGTCAGCTTTCCATCCGCAAGGGTCAGCCGCCAGATGTCGTAGTTGCCGCTGCGGTCCGACGAAAACACGATCGACTTTCCATCGGGCGACCAGTGCGGTTCGCGGTCGTCGTACACACCCGTCGTCAGTTGCTTTCGCGTTCGGCCGGTTTTATCAACCATCCAGAGGTGATAACGACCATCCCAGAACGCATGAAAGACGACCCGGCTGCCATCGGGCGACCAGGCTGGTTGTCGACAGTCGCCGAGGGCGTCGGTGATGGGGCGGGCCGTACCACCCCGGCTCGGTACAAGCCAGATCGTGCCCTGCAAATCGGTAGCGATGGTGCTGCCGTCGGGCGACAGGGCTGCGGCCATGTTGGTGCCTTCCGTAACCGTAACCCGTAGCGAGTCGGCGCCCACAGCCTGACAAGCCGAGCCTGCCATCAGTGATAATGTCAACCAGCACAGTAGCATACTGGGTTGGCGGGTGAAAGCAGCCAGTTGATTCATTGTGGAGGGCGGTTAGTCGTTACGGGATTGAGTTGGCACACAAAGTGACTGGTCAAAAGTAAAAACCGGGCCCGTCGATGCAATGAAAATTGCGAAGTTTTTAATGATTATATTCTGGTATTAGCTGTTTAAAGACAATTATATTTTGATGTATGCCTTTAAAGTTATAACAAAATTCTAAAATAATATGAAAGATAGAATATTGTATGGTTTGCATATTGACAGGAGGTTGGTCGACTATTAAGTTTGGATTAAACCGATAGGGCGCACTGTCGACGCCCGCTGCCCGCTGCTTTCCGGATAACCACTGCGACTTGCGTTTTCGAGTCGCCGGGTACCACCTTGTCTTTTCAACCGGCTGGCCGTTGCTGATCGCTTACCGCTTCACCTATCAATTTTAGTGTGTTTCTAACCTGAATTCAATCTATGAAGAATCGTTTACTACTTGCTATGCTGGTCTTTGCGTTGGCCGTCCCGGTGCGGGGGTGGGCGCAGGGCCGAACGATCAAAGGCGTGGTCACGTCCGGCGAAGACAATGCTGCCCTGCCGGGGGTAAACGTGGTTATTAAAGGGACCACGACCGGTGCTTCGACCAATGCAGAAGGGGCCTACACGATCACGGTACCGGCCAATCAGCTTCGTAATGGGGCGCTGGTGTTTTCGTTTATCGGCATGAAAACGCTGGAGGTGCCAATGGGTAACCAAAGCACGATCAACGTCAAGCTGCAACGCGACGAAACCTCACTCGATGAAGTAATCGTCAGCGCCCTGGGATTCAAGGAAAACGCGGATAAACTGGGGGCGACGGCGTCCAAGATTGACGCTAAAGACATCGTGCGGTCGGGCGAAACGGGCGTCATCAACGGTATGGCTGGGAAAGCCGCCGGGGTACTCATCACGCGGTCGGCGGGTGATCCCGGCGCGGGGTCGTACATTCAGATTCGCGGACAGAACACCATCACCGGCTCGACACAGCCGCTGGTTATTGTCGACGGTATTCCAATCAGTAATTCGACGCTGGGCGATGGGTCGTCGGGCGTAACGCAGCAGTCGCGCCTGAACGATATCAACCCCGACGATATCGCGTCGATGCAGATTCTGAAGGGCGCATCGGCTGCGGCTTTGTGGGGGTCGCGGGCGGCCAACGGCGTAATCGTGATTACGACCAAAAAAGGGAGTAACGCCGACAAGGTCAATATTTCCTACAGTTCGACGGTGTCGTTCGACAAAGCGAACCGGCTGCATCCGCTGCAAACGGCCTATGGGCAAGGGTCGGGGGGCGTCTACAGCCCAACGAGTGCCTTTTCGTGGGGTGACAAGATTGCCGCCCGCGCCGGTGGAGAGGACGTAGTTAATACCACCGGACAGCGGTTTGAAGCCTACAACGGGCAGACAATTTACCCGATCATCACCAAAAATTCGCGCGAAACCTACAACGACGCGCGACTTGCCGAAGCCTTTCGCACCGGCACGTACATCGACAATAACCTGGCCATCAGCGGTGGGGGTGAAAAAGGTACGTTCTACCTGAGCATCGGCGATCTGCGGCAGAAAGGCATCATCAATGGGCAAAGCGATTACAAGCGCAGCACGGTCCGGTTCAACTCCGAACGACGTTTCAACAACATCTTTAAAGCGACGACCAACGCGACGTACGCACGGGTAACGTCGAACCGGATTCAGCGCAGCAATAGCATCAACGGGTTATACATCGGTATGCTGCGCAGCCCCGCTGACTTCGATAGTCGCCCTTATATCGGCAACTACTACGCGTCGCCGACGGCGAGTGCCATCCCCAACCGGCAGCGGTCGTACCGGAATTACCTCGGTGCGTCGTCGAATCCGGTGTACAACGACCCCCTGTGGGCCATCAACCAGCTGACTAACTATTCGGAGGTCGACCGGTTTATTCTGAGTTCAGAACTGCTGATTACGCCCGGCTCGTGGTTCGATGTTACGGCGCGGGCTGGTATCGACGCCAACACCGATCACCGCATCACGAACTATCCGGTCAACTCGGCCATCAACAGCGGGCTGGGTTCGTTCGAAGAAGCCATCTACAAAGAGTCGGAGATGAACGCCGACCTGATTGGGCGGGCCTTCCGGGACTTTGGCAAGAATATTACCAGTACGCTGATTGTCGGGTTCAACATCAACGACCGAAAATACCTGAACCTGGGTGGCACGATGAACACGTTTATCATCGCCGACGCACCGCCCAATTTCGGCAATTCGCTGTCAGCCAACGATCAGCCGTACCGTACGACGACCCACCGGCGGATGGCCCGGCTATATTCGACGCTGAACGTAGGCTTCTACAACCAATTGTTCATCAACGCATCGCTGGCGGGGGAGTCCGGCTCGACCTTTGGTAGTCAGACTCAGTCGACGTTCTACTATCCGTCGGCCGACGTAGCCTGGCAGTTTACGCAACTGCCCCTGTTTCGTGACAATTCGATTCTGTCGTTTGGTAAGCTGCGGGCCTCGTACGGCGTGGTGGGTGTACAGCCTGATGCGTACCGTAACACGACGACTTACGTCAATGCGTCGTACAGTAGCTGGGCCAGTACGCTCAGCGGGGCCGGTTATGGCAACGGCGCTTACGTGCGCAGTAGTCGGCAGGGCGACCCGTACCTGCGCCCCGAACGCAAGACCGAGTACGAACTCGGGGCTGACCTGCGCTTCCTCAACAACAAGCTGACGGCGGGTTTCACTTACTACCGCAACGAAATCAACGACCTGCTGCTCGATGTCGCCACCGCTGGTTCGACGGGCTATACGTCGAAATACACCAACGCCGGCTCGATGATGAACAAGGGCTGGGAGCTGGATCTGAGCTACAACCTGCTGCAAACCAAAAATTTCAACTGGACTGTGTCAGGCAACCTGAGCCGCAACGTCAACACGGTAACCAACCTGGCCGGTACCGACATCATCACGCTCGGTGGATTTAGTAGTACAGCGTCGACGGTCGCGCGGGTGGGCTACGCCATGTCATCGCTCTACGGTGGCACGTACATGCGCAACGACGACGGGTCGCTGACGCTCAACGCCAATGGCTTTCCGCAGGTAGCCTCATCGTTCGGCGTCATCGGTAACCCAAATCCCAACTACCGGGGTGGGTTCGGTACGAATCTGTCGTACAAAAAACTGTCGCTCAACGTGCTGTTCGAGACGTTTCAGGGGGGCGACTTCTATACCGGTACACAGGGTGTGTTAACGTATTTCGGCACCCACGCCGACGTTGGTAACGAGGTTACGCTGACCCAGCCGCTGAAAAACTACGCGGGGCAGACCGTCGCGGCCGGAACGACGGTGCGCGGGGCAATCCAGGACTTCGGTGCCGGTCCGGTCCTGCTCGACCAATCGTACTACACGTCCATCGGGGGCGGATTCAGCACGCTGGTGGAGCAGTTTATTAAAGACGGCAGTTGGACCCGTCTGCGCGAACTGTCGCTGGGCTACAGCTTCTCATCGCCCGGTTTTCGCCGGAAGACCAAACTCCAGTCGATTGATTTCACCGTAACGGGCCGCAATCCGATACTATGGACGAAGATCGCGGGTATCGACCCGGAAACGGCGCTGAACGGCGCAAGCAACTCGCGGGGACAGGATTATTTCAACAGTCCCAATACAAAGTCGCTGCTGTTTAGTCTGAAAATCAACTACTAACCCACCCACCCACGTATGAAACGCCTGTATATGACCGGAGTTAGCCTGCTGCTCAGCCTGTGGGTATCGTCCTGTTCTTCCATTGTCGACAACCTGAACGTCGACCCGAATAACCCGACAAGTTCGACGGCCAGTCTGCTGCTGACGGGTACCGAAATTGCCAACATGGCCCTGCAGGAAGGTATGGCCAGCCGCCTGACGACCATCTGGGACGGCTACCTGACCGGAGCCGACCGGCAGTGGCTCGATTACTACAATTACAACGTATCGGCCGGAATTTACGACACCGACTGGAACCTGGCGTTTGCGGGTGTCAACGCCAATGCGCTGCTGACCATCGAACAGGCCAATGCGCTGGGTAACCGGAAAATGGCGGCTATCGCCAAGATTCTGCGGGCCAATGCGCTGGCGACCGCCACCGAACTCTGGGGAGATATTCCCTTCGATCAGGCGAGTAACAACGCGCTGTACCCTAACCCGGCGTTCGAGCCGCAGGCCACCGTGTACACGAAACTCATCGCCCTACTCGACGACGCCATTGCCGACCTGAATTCGGGGCTGGGTACCGTTTCGACGGAGGATATTCACTTCGGGGGCGACGCGACGAAGTGGAAGCAGGTCGCCTACACGCTCAAAGCCCGGCTGCTGACCGATACGAAGCAGTACGACGCGGCTTACACGGCGGCAATGAGCGGAGTCAGTGCCTACGCCAACTCGCTCTACGCGCCCCACGGCACAACGGCCAACGTCAATCAGAACCAGTTTTACACCTTTTTGACGATCCAGCGAACGGGCGATATCTACGCGGTGGGGGCTTACAACGTGGGGCTGCTCAACCCCGCCGGTAAGCGCTACCGGGGCAATAGCAAGACCGTTGAAACGGCCCGCTACCGGTTCTATTACCTGGAAAATGGCGTCAATACGCCGGGTAAGATCGAACCCAACACGTCGAGTTCAGCGACCGCGAGCGGCTTCTTCGCGCAGGCTGCCAGTTTCCCGCTCGTGACGTATCAGGAAAATAGCCTGACGCTGGCGGAGATGGCGCTGCGGAGTGGTAAAGGGTTTGCTACGGCACTCGGCCATTTAAACGCATACCGGGCCTTTCTGAACGGGGGCGGCTATATCAGTTTGACCTACCTGACAACGGGAACTTACAAATACGATGCCTACGTCGCGGCCGATTTTGCCAGCGGAGGTATCGAAAACGCTGACGGGCTTACGGACGACAATGCACTGCTGCGTGAGATCCTGCAGGAACGGTACGTGTCGTTCTACGGGCAGCACATTGGCTGGAACGACGAACGCCGGACGCGCAACGAAGCCGTCGGGATTAAACTAACGCCCAATACCGGGTCGCAGTTGCCGTGGCGGTTTATCTATTCGCAGAACGAACTAAACTCGAACGCCAGCGCGCCAAAGCCGTTCCCCGTTACGTTCGACACCCCGGCGATTTATAAGTAAAGAAGGGTTTCTAAACACAGAGACACGGAGGTTACACAGAGAAGACAGAGTATAAAAACTCCGTTTACTCCGTGTAACCTCCGTGTCTCTGTGTTTAAACCTGGCTACCGACCGCCCCGGCCACCGCCGTGAAAGCCACCCCCTCCACCGAAGGAACGCATACCACCAAAACTGCCGCCCCCAAACGACCGACCGCCGAAGCCACCGCTGTAGGTACGGGCACCACCAAAATTACCCATTGGAGCCGACACGCGTCCGCCAGCATTAGTCAGGCCTCCCGATGAGTAGGTCCGACCACTACCGAGCCAGTTGGGGCGCCCGCCGATCATACCGACCGTAGGCGTAAAGGCCCGATGGGCAGCATACATAAACCCGGAGTTGCTCGGCGACCAATAGCGGTGATAACCGATATTACGCGTATAGTAGGTATTGAACCGGTTGTACAGATGCGGGTAGTACCCGTAGCCCCGGTTGAAAAACCAGTTCGAAAAGCCCATCGAAGGCATACCGAACACGACCATGTTGCCCCCCGCCCCGTAATAGAAACCGGTGCCGTACCACCAGGCTGATGGATACCACATCGGCGAACCATACCAGGATGGGTAACCAAACCAGAATGAATACGGATTCTGGTAATAGTACGACGTGTTGACCCAAGCCGGGTTCGGGTTGATGCCAGTGGTGCTGTACCCATTCGCCTGCGCATACGCCTGACCAGCCTGCTGCAATTCCTGCTGTGCCTGCGGGTCCTGATTTAGTTCGCGCTGGTACTCGGCCAGTTCCTGCTGGTTTTGCGCCTGTTGCTTATCATGCAAGGTTGCCAGTTGTTGAGTGATACCATCCGGATCGGCCTGATACGACTGGCCCAGTTGTGCGGTCTGGTCGGGTTGGCTTGTCAGGAGCGATAGTACGTCGGGCGTGTTCAGCAACTGGCGAAAGGCCGTTTGCGTAGGCTCGTCCAGCGGAGCCAGCAGCTTGTCGAATGCCTGATCGGCCTGCTGATTGAGCTGGTCGGCCTGCACCAGATCGGCGTTGTGGTGGCGGTACAGCTTCCAGGCCGTTTCCTGTAGGTCGGTGGGCAGCGTTTTCGTCATGGCCTGCACCGTGGCTTTATCAGTACCGGCGGGCAGTGTCGCCAGGGCGTGGAGTACGTCGGGGAAGCGGGCCATGTCGTAAAACCAGCCCTGCTTGGTCTGGCCGAAGGGCTGAATCAGATCGGCGAACGCCCGCTGTGTCTGTGCCTGTTGCTGCGCCAGTTGGGTCAATACCTGTGGTTGCTGACTAGCCAGTAGAACCGACTGCCGGACATCGTCGCGGTACGACGCAACAGTTGCCAGCAGGTCGTGCTGTTTCGGAGCGGTAACAACGGGGGCCGGCTGGGTATCGGTTGTGAACTGTGCCAGAATCGACTCTGGGTGTGCGAACAGTAATCCCAGACCCAGTAGCAGGGTTGTCGTCGGGAAGTTTTTGAACGCGTTCATGGTTTCGTTACGCTAAAAATGAATGAATCAATAGGTCGACTCAGGCTGCGTAGAAAGGCTCGGTAGAGCGGATCGGCGGAGGAAAAGGCGATCAGTAATACAACAGCTACAGGCCGTAAAACGGTGTTTGCTGCGGGTTAATCGTTCGTTAAAAAAACGGAGATAGAACCCGTTGACTGGTGTTTTGCCAACCCCGTGCGGTGGGCGTCAACCGGCTAGTCAATGGAGCTGTTTTGTCAACGAAACCGAGAAATAACAAAATAATAATCGACGAAAGCGGTTCGGATCTCCGTAGAAATGAGAATATTGTCATTCTCTTTTCTATTTCAAAAACAACGCAATGATGCAACGAATGCCTGTGAAAAAATGGGGACTGATTGGCCTGTCTGTAACGGCGCTGCTGGTCGGTTGCCACTCGTTCAACGACCTGACGCCCGGCGTCGATCAACCGCTGACAGTCGGTGCCGCCCGCACAGCCGCCGTGTCGCTGTCGGAAGGATTCGAAGTCGGCTCGACCAGCCCAAAAACCGCTTACGACGTATCTCCGACCGGCTCGGCCAGTGGCGACAACGTGACGCTGAATTCTGGCTCCTGGAATATGTACGATGCGCTGGTCGGTAACCTCAGTGGTGATCTGAAAGCGGGCTCGTGGTCGGGCCGAATTCGCAACACGGGAAAGATTACGATGCTGTTCGACGTAACGTCGGGTATCAGTACCGTAACCGTTAAACATGGTACCTATAGTGGGGATGCCGCCAGCCAGTGGGGGTTGTGGTACTCGACCAACGGCGGTAGTAGCTGGACTCAGTCGGGTTCGGCCGTGACGACCGGATCGTCGCTTCAGACGCAGACGTTCACGCTGAACCTGTCGGGTTCGGTGCGGCTCGAAATCCGCAAGCTGTCGGGTGGTTCGTCGCGCATCAACATCGATGATATTGCCATCAACGACAACAGCGGTGGCGGTACAACCAACCCGCCAGCGACGACGGGCAAGAAGTTCCTCTTCGATGCCAGCCATTACGAAAACGCGGGCAGTGCCGACTGGCAGATCGACGCCGACGGTACCGAAAGCGTGCCGAGCTATACGGGCGGGACAACGACAGAGCTAAAAGCACAACGTACGCCGACACCCTCGTACACGGGTATCACGTCGAGCACGTCCGAGACGTATTGGAAAGGCGGTATTTCGGCCTGGGCCGTTGAACTGGTGAAACGTGGGCAACTGGTGGAAACGCTGCCCGTCGGTGCGTCGATTACATATGGTAATTCAGCGAACCCGCAGGACCTGAGCAACTACAATGTGTACGTCGTCGTGGAGCCGAACCGACTGTTTTC
The DNA here is from genome assembly GCF_003002825.1 of Spirosoma oryzae. Lineage (GTDB taxonomy): Bacteria > Bacteroidota > Bacteroidia > Cytophagales > Spirosomataceae > Spirosoma > Spirosoma oryzae. Next base: position 240,814 of record NZ_PVTE01000006.1, read on the forward strand.
GGCGGCTGAGAAAACGGCCATTATGAACTTCGTGAACAATGGTGGTGGGCTGATGATGGTTGCCGACCACACGGCTGCGACGACAGGTGGCGCAGACGCTAACGGCTACAACCCGTCGGACCGGGATGGCGATGGTTATGACTCGCCCCGCGTCTGGAACGACCTGATGAGCAACAACGGCATCAACAATAACAAGCCATTCGGGTTCGTCGTCGACTATGTCGATATCAGCGAGAAGCCCACGACGAAGGTGTACACCGGTAGTAATGCCAACGCCCAGCTCGTGCTGAATGGAGCGGCTGGTACGGCCTCGAAGCTGGCCTTTTACAACGGCACCACGGCTACACTGTACCCGTCGACCAACGCCAATGTGCAGGGTCTGTTCTGGCGGAGTAGCAGCACCTTGAACGGCTCGACCGGGGTGATGGCCTTACTCTCGACCTACGGCAGTGGCCGGGTCGTGTTCGTTGGCGACAGTTCACCTGCCGACGATGGTACGGGCGATCCGAACGACAACCTGTTCAATGGCTGGTCGGGCGATCAGCCATCGGGCTACACCTCGCACCCCGCCCTGCACCTGAATGCGTCGCTCTGGCTGGCAAAAGCACAGTAAAGAAGTGCGTATTCGTAAACAAAAAGTCCGCTAGTTGATTGTCTGTCAGCTAGCGGACTTTTTGTTGGTAGTCAGTGGTTTATCTTCTTTGGGTTTGTCGTTAAACCGGACGGACGATGAGCGCGTTCGCTAAGAATGAGCATCGTCTCCGGTAATGTTTGGGCGAATACGTGTTGACAGGTGAGTTCACTGGTGACAACCATAACCACTACGACACATGATCAACACGAAAATGATGGCGGCTGCGCTCATGCTGATTGGCGCTCCGCTGCTGATGACTTCCTGTAGTATGACGGGTAGCAGCTCCACTCCCGACGACCCAAACGATACATTCGGTGCTAGCATGAGTGGCGCGAACGAAGTGCCACCAGTTAGCACGAGTGCTACGGGTAACTATACCGCCAACTACAACCGGGTAACCAGGGTACTCAGCTATACTGTCACGTACCAGGGATTGACGCCAACAATGGGTCATATTCACTCGGTAACGGCGACTACCGCTGCGGGGAACAATGGGGGTGTTTCTACCAACTTCGGTAGTACGCTAACCAGTCCGATTGTTGGCCAGACGACGTTAACGCAGGATCAGCAGGATGCTATGTATGCCAAACGGACATATGCGAACCTGCACACGACGGCCAATCCCAATGGTGAAATTCGGGGCAACATCGTACAAACCGACTAGACTAGTCGTATACGAATCATACTAAAAAAAGCCACCGGTATCCGACCGGTGGCTTTTTTCAATGCTAGGTAGTGGTAATTTACTCGCCCGTTTTGCTGGTCGTAGCGCCCTGCGTAGGTAGCTCGCGCAGAATATCGATCATCTGACTGATTTCGGCAGCTGTGCGGTCGGCGTCGCCATTGTAGCCAACACTTCGGAAGCGGACATTGCCGTTTTTGTCGATAATGAATTTGGTTGGAATTCCCGACACTTTGAAGTTCGTCACGACATCGTCGTTTTCATCGAGCAGAACCTGGAAAGGGTATTTTTTCTTCGCGATGAAGTCGGCCGCATTTTTCTTTTTGTCGGCTTCGCTTTGCCAGGTGTTCACAAACAGAAACTTCACGTCGGGCGACTGCGCGTAGTTGGTTACGGCTTTCTGCATGCCGGGGAACGAAGCAACGCAGGGACCGCACCAGGTTGCCCAAAAGTCGACGACGACAACACTGCCCTTCAGCGATTCCAGACTTACCGATTTTCCGTCGAGGTCCATCAGGGTGAAGGCTGGTGCCGGTTTGTTAATCAGCTTTTCCATCAGCTCGGCCTTCGCGTCAACCGCAGCCGCTTTCTTCAGTTCCGCCAGTGCGGCATCGTAACCGGCGGCTCCGTTCTGTTTCGTGTACGCTGTTTTAAAGAACGCTTCCAGCGTGTCGTTGCTGTTGCCTGCTTTGATTGTTTTCTGACCAAGGGCCACCAGGTCGGCATCGGCGTTTGTCTGCGCCAGTGCCTGCGCATACCGCTCATTTATACCCGGATCGCTGTAATCGATGGATACCGCAGCGTCTTTCAGATAGGGCAATGCTTCCGCTGCTTTACCTTGCTTCAGCAAAACGAAACCGTAAGTGTCCGCAAAATGCGCATAGGCGTTTTTGCGCTGCTTGTCGAGCTGCACGTCAGTCTGACTTTTGGCATCACTGGCACTACGGGGCTTACCAATCTGTGCTTTGCCCCAGTCCGCTGCCTGTTTCGACAGTTTCGCCGACATGACCAGATTCGTATCCTTTTCGGCATTATTCCAGGCAATCCCGTTATAAGCCTGCATGATCGATACCGTGCGGGCGGGGGTGTCGGCTAGTTTGTCGGCCTTGTCCAGATCCCCGGCGTCGATGTACGCTCGGGCCAGATTTCCGGTAAGCATAGCATCGAAACTGGGCAGTTGCTTTGAGTCGGCGAAGCGTGTCCGTATGCTGTCGAGAATCAGCTTTTTGGTTGCTGCATCTTTAGCCGCGCCGAACCGCCGGTAAGCCATATACAGTGCATCGCCCGCATTGGGGTCTTTCTGCCGACGTAGGTTACTGTATTTCTCCGACTCCTCTTTTTTGCCGATGGTCTCGTATGTACCCGCCAGTGTGCCAAGTTCATCCGTCGTCAGGTTAGGCTGCTTGGCCAGTTCTGCGGCTTCCGCTTCCATCACTACTTTATCGGCCGGAACCCGGCGGCTAAACGTCCAGAGGTAAGGCCGGATAAATTTGCGTTTCATAGCCGGGTTCGCTTTGAACTCGTCCTGGAAGAACGCTCTGGCCCGGTCTCTGTCGGAATCCAGTCCGGCCAGATACACCTGCCCGCCGTACCAGTCGCCCAGTGTGGCCCGGCTACCGGGTAGAATCGTTCCGTTTTTGTACAGATACGATGCATAGCCTTTCTCCTCGTTGGTGTCAGATCGTTTGTGGCCATTGGTAAACGTGAAGGCAAGTGCCAGCGCTTTGGCTGGAACCGTCAGCGAGCCTTTCCAGCTTCCACCCTCTCTGGTGAGCGGAATCATAATGGCGGTTACGCCGTCTTCATCGCCGGTGAGCGCATAGGCGGTAGCGTCGACGGTCGACTCCGTGGCTAGTTTGGTGCCTTTGGGGTCGTAGGTGACGGTTATCGATTGGCCGGCTTCGGGCTGGGCCGGTGTCAGTTTCAGGGCGCGGGGATCGAGCTGGGCGATAGCGGGCGACAGTACGAGCAGGACCAGCGCCAGCACATGGATAAGGGTTCGCATACAGGAAAGGGGTTGGTTGAATATTGACGGCTAATTAGTTACAAAATAGCTTGTTAACAACGAATTGTCACTGTAGCTATACATAAATTGTACAAGTGGTTGTGCGTATCGACATGGATTGCTTTTGATACCATAGTCTGCCGGCTTGTACAGTGGCATACGTCGTGATTCCCGATACGTGTCTGATGCGCGACGTGACGATTTTTCACAACTGCTACTCGCTTTTGAGCGACTTGACGGGGTTGACCAGCGCGGCCCGGACGGCCTGCGAGCCGGTAAGGACCATGGCGCTCGCCATCAGCATCAGCAGGGGCAGTACAAACGCCCAGAGCGAAACATCGATGCGGTACGCGTATTGGTCGAGCCATTGCTGCATCAGCCCATACGCCAGCGCTGCCGACACGACACCCGCGATGCCCATGATCGGTATGAACTCCCGCACGAATAAGCCAACGATGTCGCCGATCGACGCGCCCAGCACACGGCGGATACCGATGGCTTTGGTCTGCCGCTGGACGGCAATCGACACCAGCCCCAGAATACCCAGCAGGGCGATGAGTGCTGCCAGCGCCGTTGCCAGATAGGTCGCCCGCTGCAATTGAAATTCGGCTTCGTACAGGCTGCGCAGCGTATCGTCCATGAAGGTGTACTCGAACGAACTGCCGGGCATCAGTACGGCCCACCTGGCTTGTATGGCGTCGAGGGTTTTGCCGACAGTGCCGGGCTGTAGCCGGAACGAAAAATAGCGGTAGATGGCGACGTTGCTAACCGAGAAGAAAGCAAGGGGCTGAATGGCCTGATGCATCGAACCCGTCTGAAAATCACTTGTAATGCCCCGGATCGTAAACACCCGTGGATCGCTGGTGACTCGTACCGGCTGTCCGAGCGCGGCCTGTGGAGTCGCATACCCCAGTGCCCGCGCGGCTTTCTCGTTGATGACCACACCCAGCGAATCACTGATACTCCCGTCGAAAAACTGACCCGACCGAAGCGGAATCCGGTACGTGTTCAGATACTGATCGTCGGTGATGAGCGCCTGCATCGGCGTCGCCCGGCTGGAGTCGACGCCCTGCCGGTACAGCATGGGTTGGGTGCCCAAGTTACCGTTCGGAATCTCGTGCGACAGACTGACGCTGGCTACCTGCGGCAGTCGGGCAAACTGTTGACGCAGGGCTTCCATGCGCTGCACACCCGCCGGCGACCAGTCGCGGGGAACCGGTGCCGACACGACATACGTCCGATCGTAGCCCAGTTTCTGCCCGAAAAAGAACTGCACCTGTTGCGTAACGAGTACGGCCGCAATCAGTACCAGCGCTGCGACGCAGAATTGAAAGCCGATCAGCACTTTGCGCAGGCTTGTTTTACCGGCTACCGACTGAAGCTGTCCCTTCACCGCGTCGACCATGCGCAGCGACGACAGCACGACGGCCGGGTAGAAACCCGCCAGCAGACCCACTAGTAGTACAAGCAGGAACGGTACGACGGCGAAGCCAATGGGAAGGCTCGACAGCGGCAGCAACGGTTTCCCCACGACTTCCTCAAAGTAAGATCTGGCGAATGGATAGGTCGCGAAGGCTAAACCGGTCGCGAGGCTCGTCAGCAGCAGCGACTCGGTGAGCAGTTGTCCGATGAGCTGGTTGCGCGGACTGCCCAGCACCTTCCGTACCCCGATTTCCCGAATGCGCGTGTGTGATTGACCGATGGTCAGGTTGACGAAATTAACGACAGCCATGAGCAGAATAAACAAGCCCGTCAGGCCCAGCGTCAGCAGCATTCGGTTCACCAGCTGATTGTCTTTCTGCCGGTAGTAATCGGTCAGCAGAACCGGCTCGACCCACAGATTTTGACGGACGATCTCGCTCGTGTGCTGATTGATCAGCTGTTGAATGGGCTTCGCCAGCGCAGCCGCTGTCACGCCTGGCTGTAGTTCGAGATAGGAGGGGATGATCGCGTTTTGCCACGAATCGAAATCACCCCGGTTGAAATAGGTGGCTGCGCTGCCGGGAATGAAAAACGAATTGGCAGAAGCTGTGCTCAACTGCGTGACGGAGTTGGTCGGTAGATCATCAAGCACGGCCGTGATCGTGAACGGCTGATTGTCGCCCGCGAAATTCTGGATGGTTACCGTCTGCCCAAGTACGTCGGTGCGGCCGAAATACTTGCGTGCTTTTTCGGCTGTCAGCGCGACGGAGAAGGGGCGCTTCAAGGCTGTCTGCGCGTCGCCGTGCAACAAGCGAAAGCCGTACATGGCTAGTAGCGTACTGTCGCCCAAGGCGATGCTTTCCCGGAAATGATTGTTGTTTCTGGACACGACCGATGTCAGTCCGTCCCAGCGGTAATAGTTGCGGACCAGTGTCGAATACTGCTGCTGCAATTGTTTCGCCAGGGGAGCCAGCGTTGTAAAACCGGGGCCCATGTTGGGATCTTTCCAGTGACTAAGCAGAATGTATTGCTGGTCAGGATGGCGCAACGTTCGGTTCACCTGCCACTCCGTTCGGATGTACAGGCCGATCAGCAGTACAAACAGGATTCCCGACCAGAGTCCGACGATATTAATCAGGCTATATTTCTTGTTCCGGACGCTGTTCCGCCAGGCAATTTTCAGGTATTTTTTGAACATAATAAAGGAACGGTCAATACAGTGGAAAGGTAGCTAACCCGTTGATGCATTGGCTGTTCCTTAACGTTATTTAACAGTTCTGCTACTCACTCCGCAACGACTTGACGGGATTAATCAGCGCGGCCCGGACACTTTGAAAGCTGACTGTCAGCAGGGCGATGCCTACGGCCAGCAGACCTGCCAGCGCGAAGACCCACCAACTGACCTCGACGCGATAAGCGAAGTCCTGCAGCCAGCGATTCATGGCGTACCAGGCCAGGGGAGAAGCCAGTAGAATAGCAATAATTACCAGTTTGAGAAAGTCTTTGGAGAGCAGGGCGACGATGCTGGTAACCGATGCGCCCAGCACCTTACGAACGCCGATCTCCTTGGTACGCTGCTGCGTCGTGAAGGTCGCCAGACCAAACAGGCCCAGACAGGCAATGAAAATGGCGAGCGACGAGCCAACGGTGAAGACCTGACCGTACTGCTGCTCGGACTGGTACTGCCGATTGTAGTTCTCGTCGGCGAAGAAAAATTCAAACGGATTGCCCGGATAAGCAGCCTTGTACAACTGCTCCAGCTTCGCTAGTTTGTCCTGTACCCGATCGGTGGTGAGTTGAACCGTCAGGTCGCTGACCGACCGGCGCGGCAGAAAGACGACCGGTTCGATGGCGTACTTCACGCCCTGGTGATGGTAATCGGCAACGACACCGACAACCTCGAACGGTTGGCCCCAGTTGATACGTTGTCCGACTGCCTGAGCGGGTGAAGCAAAACCCAGCTGACGCGCGCCCGTTTCATTGATCATTACCCGGCCACTTTTCTCGTACCCCAGCTCCGCTTCCTGCATCGTAAAATTCCGGCCAGCCACCAGCTTGATTTCGTAGGTCGGCAGGAAACGGTCGTCGATGATACCCATTGAATACGTTTTTCTGTCGTCGCCGGGTCGTGGGTTTTGGCGGGTGATGCCGTTGGCCGTGAAATTGTAGAAGTTGCCCGGTACGACGCTCGTCTGGCAAAAGCTCTTGACGTAGGGGAGCTGACTGAGCTGGTCTTCGAGAACGGTAGTTGCCGGCTTGAACGAACCGGTTTGCGCCACTTGCGGTCCTCTGATGACTACGCGCTGTGTCAGGCTGACGCCGAGATCTTTGGTCTGCATGTACTGCAACTGCTGATAAAGTACCAGCGTCGCAATGACCAGAGCGATCGACGCGCTAAACTGGGCCACAACCAGCGCCTTGCGTAACAGGCCACTTCTGCCACCCTGATACGTGCCTTTCAGCGTTTGTATCGGCTGAAACGACGTCATGGTAAAGGCTACGTACCCGCCCGACGCCATTGCTCCGGCTACGAGCAAACCCGCCCCGGCCAGCCAGAACGTGCCGCTACTGAGATCAAGGAGCGACAAGTCTTTCTGGATAAAGTCATTGAAAGCCGGCTGTAGCAGCGCGACCAGTAGTAGTGCCAGCGCGAACCCCAATCCATTCAGGAGTAACGACTCTCCCAGAAACTGCCCGATGAGTTGCCCCGGCCCGGCGCCGATTACTTTCCGAACGCCGACCTCTTTTGCCCGTTTCAGCGCCCCGGCAGTCGACAGGTTGACGTAGTTGAACCAGGCGATCAGCAAAACTAGCCCGGCAATACCGCTGAGCAGGTACACGAAGCCCAAGCTGCCGCTGGTTGTATAAACGTCGCTCAGGGAAGCGGCCAGGTGCAGCGTCGTCGCGGGTTGCACGATAAACTGATTGTCGCTGTTGAACGCTGCCTGTTTGGCCAGGGCATTAATCTTCGCTGCCAACGCCTTATCGTTGGCTGTTTCGCCTGACTGTGTGGCATCCGTCAGTTGCAGAAAGGTGGTCAGATACGTGCCGTAAAAACTGTCGAGACGCGCCCAGTCGTTGTTGTTCAGATTCGCGGAACTTGCCAGTGTTTGCAGCGAAAACACCGCGTCGAACGACAAGTCTGAATGTTGGGGCATGTCGGCATAGACCGCTGTTACCGTATACGGCGTTTTGCCGAACTGATTGTTGAGCGTTAGGGTCTGCCCCACCGGATTCCGGGTACCGAAATACGTACGAGCCCGCGACTGCGACAGGGCCACCGTATTGGGTTGGGTAAGCGCCGTGCTGGCAACCCCTTTTACAAGTGGAAACGAGAATAGCGTGAAGAAGCTGGCGTCGGCATACGCCAGCTTGCTTTCCCGAAACGACTGGTTTGTTGGCGCGTCGGGAAAGCTGACGATACCGTTGGCCGAGTGTTCAGCGATACGGCAGAACGCCCGTACTTCCGGACACTTCGCTTTGACCAGCGGCCCGATGGGTGGCGACAGATCAGACCAGACGTCGCCAGCCTTATTCTGGTTAAGCAGCCGGTACAGTGTCGGAAGGTTTGTGTGAAACTGGTTATAGCTCCGTTCGTACGCTACGTACTCCAGGATCAGTACAAATGCCGTGATGCCCAGCGCCAGCCCGGCGATGTTGACCAGCGAGAATACTCGATTTTTGCGCAGTGTACGTAGCGCAATCTTGAGGTAGTTAACAAGCATACAGACTGTCGTTTAGGCGTACCATGCGTATCGTACAGGACGATGGACCAAAGTTCGTACCGTAAAGTATAACTAGTTGATTAGTAGTGGTTTGTTTGTTTGGGTGGTTTAAATTATGTCCGTAATTGGACGAAGTGACTTCCCGGACCGGACAGTTAGCTAACCGATTGTCAGTCAGTGGGTAGCGCATCGTCAATATCGGGATCTCTGCCTACTGATTGATTATATAGATATTATATATGAAATAATAAAACAAATCAATTTGATAGATATGGTAATTGTCCGTAAACTTGTCGGGTCAAACAAAGCGCGCATACACGAACGTGCCGCTAAGCAATCATTACTAGTCTACTCTTATGGACAACTATTCAGGTGACATCAGCAAGTGCCCGGTTTACGGTGGTGCTCAGACCAACGGAGCGGCCGAAAAAACGAACGCTGCTGGTAATGGCATGCAAAACCGCGATTGGTGGCCTAACCAGTTGAAAGTTAACCTGCTTCGGCAACACTCGTCGGCATCGAACCCGATGGGTGAATCGTTCAACTATGCTGAAGAATTCAAAAGCCTTGACCTGGAGGCTGTAAAGCAGGATCTGCACGCGCTGATGACCGATTCGCAGGATTGGTGGCCTGCTGACTTTGGTCACTACGGTCCGCTGTTCATACGGATGGCCTGGCACAGCGCGGGTACCTATCGCATCGGTGACGGCCGGGGGGGTGCAGGCGCTGGTCAGCAGCGGTTTGCTCCGCTCAACAGCTGGCCCGATAACGTTAGCCTCGACAAGGCGCGCCGGCTGCTGTGGCCGATCAAGCAGAAGTACGGTCGTAAAATTTCGTGGGCCGATCTGCTGATTCTGACCGGTAACGTAGCACTGGAGTCGATGGGCTTCAAGACCTTCGGTTTTGCCGGTGGCCGGGCCGACGTGTGGGAGCCTGAACTGGATGTATACTGGGGTGCGGAAGATAAATGGCTGGGTAGCGACAAACGCTATGCGCGCGGCTCGGAAGGCGTCGACGAAAATCACGGCGTAGTGGTGTCGGACGACGATGCCGACGGCAAACTGCACAGCCGTAACCTGGAACAACCGCTGGCAGCCGCCAACATGGGGCTGATCTACGTGAACCCGGAAGGACCGGACGGTAACCCCGATCCGATCGCTGCGGCCCATGACATTCGGCAGACCTTCGGTCGGATGGCGATGAACGACGAAGAAACGGTAGCGCTGATCGCTGGTGGGCACAGCTTTGGTAAAACCCACGGTGCCGCTCCATCAGAACACGTTGGCGCTGATCCGGAAGCTGCCGATCTGGAGTCGCAGGGCTTTGGCTGGGCGAACTCGTTCGGCAGCGGTAAAGGGGCCGATACGATCACCAGTGGGCTGGAAGTAACCTGGACGACCACGCCGACGCAGTGGAGCAACAACTACTTCGAGAACCTGTTCAACTTCGAGTGGGAACTGACCAAGAGCCCCGGCGGTGCGCATCAGTGGGTAGCGAAGGATGCCGAGAACACGATTCCGGACGCGTATGATGCCAGCAAGAAACACCGGCCAACGATGTTGACGACGGATCTGTCGATGAAGATGGACCCGGCCTACGAAAAAATCTCGCGGCACTTCCTGGAAAACCCGGATGCCTTTGCGGATGCGTTTGCGCGTGCCTGGTTCAAACTGACGCACCGCGACATGGGTCCGATCGCCCGTTACCTGGGTCCGGACGTGCCGCAGGAAGAACTGATCTGGCAAGATCCGATTCCGGCCGTGAACCACGAACTGATCGACGACAGCGACGTTGCTGCGCTGAAAGCCAATATCCTGGCGTCGGGTCTGACGATCCCGCAACTGGTATCGACCGCCTGGGCATCGGCGTCGACCTTCCGGGGTTCGGATAAGCGCGGTGGTGCCAACGGCGGACGTATCCGGCTGGCTCCGCAGAAAGACTGGGAGGCCAACAACCCGGCTCAGCTGGCAAAGGTGCTGGGTACGCTGGAAAGCATCCAGGAGGAGTTCAACAGCACCCAGACGGGTGGTAAAAAAGTATCGCTGGCCGATCTGATCGTGCTGGCCGGTAGTGCCGCTGTCGAGAAAGCCGCGCAAGCCGCCGGTGTCTCGGTTACGGTGCCGTTTACGCCCGGTCGGATGGACGCGTCAGCGGAGCAGACCGACGTCGAGTCATTCGCCGTGCTGGAGCCGATCGCCGATGGCTTCCGCAACTACCTGAAAAAGAAATACACGGTATCGACCGAAGAGTTGCTGATCGACAAGGCACAACTGCTGACGCTGACGGCCCCCGAACTGACGGTGCTGGTCGGTGGTATGCGCGCCCTGAACGCCAACTTCGACGGTTCGAACCTCGGTATCTTCACCGACCGGCCGGAAGTGCTGACCAACGATTTTTTCGTGAATCTGCTCGACATGCGGACCGCCTGGAAAGCGACGGCCGATCACAAAGAGGTATTCGAAGGTCGCGACCGGGCAACGGGCGAACTGAAATGGACCGGTACCCGTGCCGATCTCGTGTTCGGCTCGAACTCAGAACTGCGCGTAATTGCCGAAGTATACGCCAGCTCCGACGCCAACGAGAAGTTCGTGAACGATTTCGTAGCGGCCTGGAGCAAAGTAATGATGCTGGATCGCTTCGAACTGGCTTAAGTCACTAGTGTGAATGGCAATAGTAAGGCCGGCCCGGTTGGGTCGGCCTTAGCTGTTTTCAGGGGTCTGTGATACAATGAATAGTTGATTTTTTGTCATCCCTCGCAGGCTCGGGATGACAAAATGAATACGCGAAGACTGTACAATAACCTAAGCTTTCTTGACGAACTCCGATTTAAGCGCCATCGCGCCGAAGCCATCGATCTTGCAGTCGATGTTGTGATCGCTGTCGACCAGGCGAATGTTTTTTACCTTGGTGCCGGCTTTGATCCCCTGCGCCGACCCTTTCACGGGTAGGTTTTTTATGGTCACCACGGTATCGCCGTTCTGGAGAATATTGCCGTTCGCGTCTTTAACGACAAGTGAATCGTCGGCAGTCGGCTCATCAGTAGGATTCCATTCGTGGCCACATTCGGGACACACCAGCAGGTTGTCCATAGCATAGGTATACGTTGATTGGCACAGTGGGCACGGAGCAAGTACGGTCATGATTGGGCGTGTTTAATTGACCGCAAAAGTAAAAAATTACACCGCTAGTAGCTTTTTGACAGGATAAACAGGATTTTCAGGATTACGGATACGCCACTTTTTCCCGCGCGGCTAACCGATTACGCATCCTGTTTATCCTGTAAATCCTGTCGCAAAAACGCGTTATTCGCTACGCAATGACTTGACGGGATTGACCAGTGCGGCCCGGATACTTTGGTAGCTGACTGTCAGGAAAGCGATGCCCAGGGCCAGCGCCCCGACCAGTACGAAAAGCCACCAGTCGATCGTAATTCTGTACGCGTACGCCTGTAACCACTCATTCATCGTGTACCAGGCTATCGGGCAGGCAATGAGTATCGCCAGCGCCACCAGTTTCAGGAAGTCTTGCGACAGTAAACCGACAAGGCTGCTAACCGAAGCACCCAGTACTTTTCGAATGCCGATTTCTTTTGTCCGGCGCTCGGCGGCAAAAGCGACCAGACCAAACAGACCCAGGCATGCGATCAGGATACCCGCAGCTGTAAACACGTTCAGCACATTAGCCAGTCGCTGTTCCGTCTGGAAAAGGCGGTTGAAGGCATCATCGAGGAAGTAGTAATCGAAAGGGGAGTTTGGGGCATGTTTCTGAACGACTTGACCAATAGCCTTGACCTGTTGTTGGAGATCAGCGCCTTTTCTAAAACGGACATACAGTGTGCCATTGTAATCCGCAAACGTCCGGCTGGTGTCGGGGCTAACCAGCAGTAAGGTGGGTTGAATCGGATCTTTTACCGAACTCGTATGGAAATCTTCGACTACCCCGCGTACCTCTTGTTCCATGCCGCCAAAACTTAGTATTTGCCCTAATGGATTCTTGGCAATGCCCAGTTCTTTGGCGGCCATTTCGTTGATGAACACCTGTCCCGCTGTCGCGTCCTGCGGTGGATTTTTCCAGCGTAACCTGAGCGTTGGTACAAATGCACTATCAACACTCAAACCTGTCAGTGTGATGGGTTTTTGCATCTTAGCCGTCTTTACCGCCCAGACGTTGAAGCCGCCGTTGTAAAAAGCCATCGCACTAGTCGCAATTCGTTCGACTCCGCTTTGCGCCAGTATGTCCTGCCTGAAACTGTTATACTGCTTTCCCAGCGATCCACTCAGTGAGATGCCCATCACTTGATCGACGTTCAGGCCCAAGTCTTTGGTCTGCATATGCCGGAGTTGCCGCTGCGCCACAACCGTACAGAAAATCAATGTGATCGACACCACGAACTGAAAGACGACAAGCACTTGCCGAACAGACAGGTTGCCGGGTAGACTGAGTTGACCTTTCAGGATGTTAATCGGCGAAAAGCGGGACAGCACAAAGGCCGGATAGCTACCCGATACCAGAATGCTCGTCAGTAGAATGCCCGTCAGCGTCAGTAGCGAGAACGAACTGATAAGAAAGGATTGATCAATTTTGGCGTCGATCAGGCTGAGAAACGGGTCCTTGATCAGGAGCATTAAACCAACGCCCAGGCAAAACGACAGCGTACTGACGAAAGCCGATTCGACGAAAAACTGGCTAACGAGCGCCCGTTGATCGCCCCCCAGTACTTTCCGCATACTAACTTCTTTGGCCCGTACCGTAGCGCGGGCTGTAGTCAGATTCATGTAATTAATCAGAGCCAGCAGTAAAACGCTGATGCCGATCCAGAGAAATGTTTGTACGTAGCTGCCCACTGTCGAGTTTGTGACGTTTCCTCCAATGTGCATGCTGGTCAGCGGGTCGATGAGTGCCGTCGTTTTCGTTTTTGGCTCGTCCGAAAGCTTGATGTGCTTATTGAGAAACGACGCGAACTGCTGACTGGTAATCGTAGGACTTAGCCGGAAATACGTTTCGCCTTCAGGGGCCGTTTCCCATCGCCAGGCGGGGGCAAGCTGTTTGAAGCTGCTGGTTGCAATCAGCATTGGAAACGTAAACGCTGTGTTCGACGGTAAGTCCTGCATGATACCGGCCACCGTGAGCCGATGCTTGTTGTTGAAGAGTACTGTCTTGCCCAGTGCATCGGCCTGACCGAAAAATTTACGAGCCAGTGATTCGGTTAGAATAACAGAGCCGGGTCGGGAAAGGGCAAGGCGACCGTTGCCCTGTTTCATTGGAAACGCGAAAAAGTCGAAGAACGACGAATCGGCATATAGAATGTCTTTGACGAAGAACTGCTGATCCTGATAACGGACGATGTCCTTCCCCTGCCAGTCGCTGGAAATCAGCCGGGTCATTTGCTCCACGTGCGGTACCTGCCGTTTGATCCGATCACTCACCCTAAACGATACGGCTACCGAGTTAAGGTGCATCCCATCACGTTCCTGCTCGATCGTCATGCGAACTGTTTGCTGCGCCTTTGGGTGAAAGCGGTCGTAATTGTACTCGTGTACGACGTACAGCAACATCAGCATACTGATGGCCATGCCCAGCGCCAGACCGCCGATGTTCAGAGCGGAATACAGTTTATTGCGCCACAAATTTCGTACGGTAATCTTGATGTAGCTAGTCAGCATGGTTTTGCTAATTGATAGATAAATAAGTAGAACCGCAACATATTGCGGCTCAAACCAGGGTGCCGTTCTACTCCGATCGTAATGATTTAACCGGGTTCATCAGGGCTGTAGCCATTGTTTTGCCACTGATCGATATGACGACCAGCAGCATGATGAGCAGGGACGGGGCCGCAAACAGCCACCAGTTCAACTCGATGCGGGCGGCATAATCGGCCAGCCAGTTTCTGACCAGCAGATACGTGATGGGTAGGCCAATCGAAATACTGATTAATGCCGTCCGGATAAAGTCTTTCGAGAGCAACACCAGCAGATTTGCGGTACTGGCACCGATCACCTTACGAATGCCAATTTCCTTTGTCCGTTTGGCCACCGTGAACGTCGCAAGTCCAAATAATCCCAGGCAGGAGATCAACATGGCGAAACCCGTCAATGCACCAAATACCTGCTGAAATCGGTCGTCCGCCTTGTACTGCTTATCGTACTCGCTGTCCATGAAAAAATAACTGAAGGGCGCATCAGGAAAAGTAGCCTTGTAGGCTTTCTTCAATGTAGCCAGTTGTTCATCCGCTTGTCCGCCCGAAAATTTCACACTGGCAAACGCGTCGAACTTGGGTGAGTACAAATGGATGATAGGGATGTAGCTGGCTTTTGGCGATTCGTAGTGGTAGTTACTAACTACCCCGCGAATCGTGGCCTGACGGCCCCAGAATGTGACTTTTCGGCCAATAGCCTCGCGGGGCGACGGGATACTCCACAACCGTAAGACTTCTTCGTTGACAATCAGTTGTCGATCCGTCGTATCCGTCAGGGTTGGCGGAGTGAATGCATCGAAGTTCCTGCCGGCCAGCAGGCGAAGGCCCATCAGATCGATGAACGACGTATCAATATCGGTCAGGTAATAATTATAGGCGGTTTTCTCCTGCGTGTCGGTCAGGTTGATGCCCGTTGTGGAACTCAGCTGAACGGTACCCAGGCCCGGTACAGTGCTGGAAAACGAAACCGCTTTTACCTGCGCCTGACTGAGCAACGTTTGCCGAAACTGGCTATGATTGGTAGCGTTGCTTTTTACAGGGGCTTTCACCACCAGCGTTCGGTCAAGGCTGACACCCAGATCCTGTTTTCGTAAAAACGATACCTGTTGGTAAACGACGAAGGTCTGTACCAGTAAAATCAGGGTGATCGTAAACTGAAAAACAACCAGTGCTTTACGAAGCGTTGCCCCTTTGATAGACCGGGCAAAACTTCCCTTCAGTACGGTGACTGGTTTGAACGAAGAGAGTACGAACGCCGGGTAGAAACCCGATAGCACTATACTGAGCAGCAGGAAGGCACCAGTGCTAAACCAGAAATACATGTCTCCGAATACGTTGAATCCGTCGGGTAAGCCTGCCACCCGCACAAACACGGGTTCCAGAAAGGCAATCAACAGCAGGGACAGTAAACCTGCGGTAACATTGATCAGGATAGTTTCGGTGAAGACCTGTGTGCGAATCTGTGTCTGGGTCGATCCCACGACTTTACGCAGGCCTATCTCCCGCGCCCGGTCGAGGGCCTTGGCGGTAGTCAGGTTAACGTAGTTGACCACCGCACTAAACAGGACGAGCAGGGCTACGCTCAGCAGAAAATAGACCGACCGGGCGTCACCGTTTGGTTCGACCTCAAACGTTTTGTGCGAATGCAGATGAATGTCACGTATTGGCTGACTGATGATCCGCTCGTGCAACAGTCGTTTTTCCGCATGCAACTGATCGTTGAACGCTACCAGCGATCGCTCGAAGTCTTCGTAACGGGTCTTCTCCGCCAGCTGGACATAGGTGAGCGTGTTGTTGCCGTCCCAGTTGTTTTCCGTCTCGCCAAACTCGGTCAGCATGGTGGGGTAGGAGAGCAGCATGTTGACCTTCAGGTGTGTATTGACCGGACTGTCGGGTATTACCCCTACGATGTTGATTAGTACGTTTCCTTTTGATCGGGCAATCGTCAATGTTTTACCCACCACGTCAATTGTGTTGAAATACGTTCGCGCCATCGATTCCGTCAGAACGGCCTGACGAGGGTGGGTAAAAAGCGCTGTCCGGCTTCCACGCAGCAGCGGATAATTGAATAGGGAAAAGAAAGACGAGTCGACCGCAAAAACGCGCTCTACCAGACGATAGGTATTACCAACCCGAACGGTTATTGTTGGCTCACTGATCGGATAGGCGCGCGTGTAGTTAATAACCTCTTTCAGTTCGCGTTTGGCTCTGGGCCCCAGGGGTGGGTGCGTTTCCGTATCCTGGGTACTAACCGCATCTCCATTCAGGTAATCCATAGTCAGGCGCACCAGCCGACTTGCCTGCGGATTATCACGTTCATAACTCAGTTCGAACCGTACGTACTGAATAATCAACAGCGCTATCGCCAACCCTAGCGCCAGCCCGCCAATATTGATCAGCGAAAAGGTCTTATCTTTCCAAAGGGTACGCCAGGCGATTTTGAGATAATTAGCTAGCATGATTGTGCTGGTTGACGTATAGTTGAAAGGGTCTGCGACTCATTCGGGAATGTGGCTTTATTCACTACGAAGCGATTTAACCGGGTTCATCAGGGCGGCTTTGATGCTTTGGAAACTTACTGTCAGCAGCGTAATAAGCAGCGCGCCCAGCCCCGCAACGACGAAAACCCACCACGATAGTTCGGTGCGATACTCGTAGTCCGACAGCCACTCGTTCAGGTAGTACCAGGCAATGGGCGATGCGATGAAGCAGGCGATGAGTACCAGGGTCACAAAGTCTTTCGAAAGTAGCCCCCACAGGTTTAGTACCGACGCGCCCAGCACTTTGCGCACGCCAATCTCTTTGGTACGCTGTTCGGCGGTAAACGATGCCAGCCCGAACAGGCCCAGGCAGGAAATCAGAATGGCCAGGGTGGAGAATACACCGGCCAGCTTGCCGATTCGCTCTTCCGACGCGAATTTTTCACCGAACTCCTGATCGATGAATTTGTAGTCGAACGGGGCCGATGGGATGTGTTTCTTGAATGTAGCTTCGATACCCGCAATGGCCTGGCTGGTGCTCCGGTTCGGGTTGAGTTTGAGCGTGATCCAGTTGACGTTGTTGTAGTCCATGAAGTAAAAGACCGGCGTGACCGGGTCATAGGGCGAATTGGCCAGTACGTTTCGGACAACCCCCACAACGCGGTACTGCTTGTTCTTCAGCCCCCAGTGAACAAGCGTACCGACCGGATTTTTCAAACCCATAAACGTAACGGCTGCTTCGTTGACAAGAATGGCCGACGAATCGGTCGAAAACTTGCGCGAGAAATCACGGCCTTCCTTGACATGCCAGCCCACGGTTTTGCCGAATTCGGGTGTTACCCAGACGGTCCCAAACTGACCGCTGACACCAGGGTCTTGGCCCGGCCAGCTAAACGCACCTTCATCCGCGAAGACACCCGTTATCGGACTCGACGATTCAGCCATCTCCTCGATAAGTCCTGCGCTCGTCAGCTCGGTACGCAGCAGGTCGTACTTACCGTAAAACGCCGGGGTCGTCATCTTCATCGTCAACAAGCCGGTGCGGTCGTACCCGGTGGGTCTGTCCTGGGTATGCTGAATCTGCCGGTATACGATGATTGTCCCGATGATGAGCGTGATGGACACGGTAAACTGAACGACGACCAGCACCTTACGCGGCACGGTTGCCAGTCGCCCCGACCCGAGCCGTAGCGCCGAACCGCTGCCCTTCAGGACTTTGATGGGTTGAAACGAGGAAAGATAAAAGGCCGGATAACTGCCCGCCAGCAGGCCCGTAATGGTGATGAAGCCCAGACAGGTGAGCCAGAACGAAACTTCGGTCCAGGGAAATGTCAGCTGTTTGTCGGCCACCGTGTTGAACCAGGGCAGCAGGAGCAGTACCAGCAGCACCGCGCCGGCGAACGCCAAGGCAACGACCAGAAACGACTCACTGAAGAATTGATTGACCAACTGACGACGCTCCGACCCGACGGCCTTCCGAATCCCGACTTCTTTAGCCCGTTTTTCGGATCGGGCCGTGCTGAGGTTCATGAAATTGATACAGGCCAGCAACAGCACAAATACGCTAATGATGGCAAACAACCGGACGTACTGGCTGTAGCCGCCCTGTTTCACGCCCTCTTCCCAGTTGGAGTACAACCGCCAGTCGCGCATGGGGTGCAGAAAAATCTCGGCCTTGAACTGCTTCTCGTCGGCCGACAGATTGTTCAGTTTGGCGTTTTTGATCCGGGTACTGACCGTTTCCATGTCGGCATTATCGGCCAGTTGGGCAAACAACTGGAATGAGTTATCGTCCCACCGGCGTTTATCCCGCAATTGCTTCACCCAGGGTTGCGTTGCTACGAACAGATCCCAGGGGGCAATAAAGGTTAGTTCATGAAACTCGCTGTTTGCGGGTAAGTCGTCGTAAACGCCTGTCACCTTCAGGTTGGCTCGGCCATCGATGTCGATGATCTTTTCCATCGGGTTCGCATCGCCGAAAAGCGCCTTTGCTGTCGAGGCTGATAGCAGAATCGAATGCACATCGCTCAATCCTGCCCGACTGCCCCGTTGCATCTGGAGCGACAGTATTTCGGGCATTTCGGCCCCCATGTAATTGCCCGAGCGGGTTACGTGTTTGTCGCCATAGGAAAGAATACGGTCTTCCTGCCAGAACGCTATGGCCAGATGCGCAAAGGCGTCACCGTAGTTTGTGCGTAACTCAGCATCCAGCGGAATCGGTATCATCTGCTGTGTCAGCACGTGGCCGTTGACAGTTTGGTGTTGCATGACCCGGGCAATCCGGTCGTAGTGCTGAAACGACTTGTTGTAGGATAATTCGTCGTAAATCCACAGGCCAATCAGCATGGCCACCGCCATCCCGACGGCCAGCCCGCCGATGTTGATGGCTGAATAACCTTTGTGCCTGATCAGGTTGCGCCAGGCGATTTTAAGATAATTACGGAGCATAGTCGTGGTAGGTTATGGAGAGCCGCAACCGTTTGCGATGGTCGCGTTGAGAAATTGGTTAGTTAGATTTGATATATCCGGCCTTGATTCATCCGGGTGCTGGACCATCCGGGAGTAGAGCCGCAAAGGGTTGCGGCTCTACTCCGAACGTAGTGACTTAACCGGATTGACTGTTGCCGCCCGGATGCTCTGAAAGCTGACCGTCAGTAAGGCAATGACCGTAGTGAGCAGACCGGCCAGGGCGAACAGCCACCAGCTCAGTTCGATCGTATAGGCGAAATTCTGGAGCCACTGCTGCATGGCGTACCAGGCAAGGGGCGACGCGATCACAATGGCGATGAGTATCAGCTTGAGGAAGTCACGAGACAGCAGGGCGACAATACTGGCGACGGATGCGCCGAGTACTTTCCGAACGCCGATTTCTTTGGTCCGCTGTTCGGCTGCGAACGCAACCAGCCCGAACAAGCCCAGACAGGCAATGAAGATAGCCAATATGGTAAACGTCAGCAGCACGTCGCCCTGCTTCTGTTCGGCCTGGTACTGCTTCGAGAAATTTTCGTCCAGAAAGTGAAAATCAGGCGTAGCCGTGGGCGAGAACGTCCGGTAAACAGTCTGGATATAGGCCAGCGCTGCCGGTACGTTGCCCGCACGAACCCGAACGTACAGATTGTCTTTATCCGGTGCCGTCGGCATCTGTAGCACCAGCGGCTCGACTTTGTGTTGAAGCGAATAGGTGTGGAAATCCTTGACAACGCCGACGATGCGGGCTTCGGCCGTGTGGTTGGCCTGATCGATAAAATAACGGACCCGCTTGCCAACCGGCTGCGGACCAAGCTGCCGCGCCAGGGTCTGATTGATCAGTACGGCGTTCGACGCGTCGCTTTTAAAGGACGGGGAAAAATTGCGGCCGCTTTCCAGCTCGATCTCCAGCGTAGGCAGGTAGTCCGGGTCGACGAGGAATCGTTGAACCAGCTGTGGATTGGGACCGAACGCACCCTGTTGCTCGAAAAACATACTCGTGCCGCCGATGTTGTTGTTGCCAATCGGATTGCTGGCGGCAGCCGCCCCTTCGATCAGCGGGTTGCGGACCAGAGCTTCCTTCAACGCGTCGACACGCTGCCGGACGGCTTCGTCGTCGATGTGAAAAGTGAGCACCTGTTCTTTGTTGAACCCTAAATCTGCCTGGCTGACAAACTGCATCTGCCGGTACACAACGACTGAGCAGGCGATCAGCGCGACGGTGGCAACGAACTGAAAGACAACCAGCGCCTGCCGGAGCCTGACCGGGTTTTGCGGGCTGCTCTGTTGGCCACGCAGGGCTGAAACCGGTCGGAAACCCGACATCCGCAGGGCGGGGTATAAGCCGCTCAGCGTACCGATCAGTACCGAAAACAGCGCGACCGTCAACAACGTACTGGACCAACTGCCCAGCGACAAGGCTTTGTCGGCAAGCTGATTGAAATAAGGCAATGCCATCTCGACCAGCCCGGTACTGACCAGTCCCGCCAGTAGTGTCATCAGCAGCGACTCAGTCAAAAACTGCCCGATCAGTTGCTGGCGGTAGGAGCCGATTGCTTTCCGAACCCCGACTTCGCGTGTGCGTTTGAGGGCGCGAACTGTGTTCAGGTTTACGTAGTTGATACCGGCAATCAGTAAAATCAGCGCGGCTACGGCGGCAAAGATAGAGACTGTGCGCGCGTTGCCATTCGGACCGATTTCGTAGTCCAGATGCGAGTGCAGGTGAATCGATGTCAGGGGCTGTAGTTCCAGGCGATACGTCACGTTGCCCAGTTCCTTCTTCAGGTATTTCGGAAAGAAATCGGTCAGCTTTGCCGACAGCGTTTCGGGGGCGCTACCCTTTGCCAGCAACAGATACGTGTACAGTTCCGACTGCTGCCACCCACTTGTATAGTTATCGGGAAGGGACCGTAGGGCGCTGAATTGCAGGTGCGAGTTCGTTGGTACATCCTCGATAACGCCCGTCACCGTATTCGGAAAATGATTGCTGAACTCGATGACCTTGCCCACCGCGTTACCGGCAGTACCAAACAGCGCTTCGGCGGTGCGCTTCGTCAGCACGATGCTCTGCGGATTACGGAGCGCCGTCCGTGGATCGCCGTACAGAAAGGGAAACGTAAACACGTCGAACACCGTCGAATCGGCGAAGAAGATGGCGGGGACGTCTACTTTTTTGTCGCCGTACGTAATCAGTCCACCGCCTTCCGCGTTGAATCGGACCGTCTTTTCTACGTCCGGATAATCACGTTGCAGGGCTTCCGCAAAGGGGGCCGACGTTGCTGCCATGTGCAGGTCTCCGCCCGGCCACTGCATGTGCTGAACAACCCGGACAATCCGATCGGCATTGGCGTGGAAGCGATCATAACTGCGTTCCTCGACCACGTACAGGACCATGAGCCAGACGGCCGCCATGCCAACGCCCAGCCCGACTATGTTGAGACCGCTGAACAGCTTGTTTTTCCAGAAGGTCCGAAGTGCGATTTTGATGTGGTTACGCAGCATGATCGGTCAGGTTAGTGGGCGCAACAGAGCGACCTGTAGTGTACTGGTCCAAAGTCGTACCAACTAATTAACTGACTGATCGATAGTGATTTACTTACGTGAAAATGACGTCTTTGTCCGTAAACGGACGAGTTGCGTTCACTTGTGGACAGGGTTTATGGATCGAAAAAGACAGACTGGCCGGTCGGGTGTTTTGCCGGGTCAGCGCAGGTTGAGCGCGGTGCGGATGTCGGTCAGCGTGTGTTCATACGACGCACCGATGGGAATCGTATGGTCAGCGATACGAATCTCCTGCCGCGCGATCCGGTCGATTTTTCGAACGGCAATGGCGTATGACCGATGCACCCGTACGAACAGACCGGGCGGGAGTAGCTGTAACGCATCGGTTATCGTTTGTCGACTGAGCAGCCGCCGGGCCGGCAATACAAACGACAGGTAGTTGCCGTCGGCTTCGAGGTACAGAATATCATCGACCCGGACCTTCTCTTCTTCGTAACCCGTCTTGACGAAAATAAACGGCTCTTCGTCGGCACGCGCTGACTGACTATCGAGTGCCTTCGTGCAGGCTTTGAGAAAGCGTGCCAGTGAAAACGGCTTCAGCAGGTAGTCGATCGCATCGAGTTCGAACCCCTGTACGGCATAGTCGGAATAAGCCGTCGTGAAAATGACCATCGGCTTTCGGGGTAGGCACTTCACCACGTCGACCCCCGAAATGTCGGGCATCTTGATGTCCAGAAATACCAGGTCGACCCGGTGCGTTTGCAGGTACGCAATGGCCTCGAAGGCATCGGTGAACGTAGCATCCAGTTGCAGGAACGAGACCTTGGCTGCGTGTAGCCGGATTACGTCCAGTGCCTGTGGTTCGTCGTCGATAGCAATTGCAGTCAGGGCCATGCGCAGTTCAGATTACTTCGTCCAGCGATCTTCTCCCAACGTCAACAGACCGGAAACGGTGCCGTCGGCGGCAACCTCAACGGTACAGGATGCGTCATTCGCCTGTAGTAAAAAACGCAACTGTGGCTGCGCATTACCGGTCGAAGCTGGACTGGCTGATACGAAGCCAATCAGCAGTTGAGCGATCACAACCGGAATCAGCCAGAGTAATAGCAGGGGAAGATAAACGCGTTTCATGAGCAAGATAAGTTAAGTTGACTTTATGAATGAATTGCTGGACAATGATCGGATTGGGCTCTGGCAGTTTCGGGCTGGTGGTGACGCTGATTATGTTGAGACATACTGTGCGATGCCCAAACTACGGAGCATACTGCGCCGTGTCGCGTTGGCCGCAAACCCCGTTCTGATCATTCAGCCGACGGCGCAGAGCCGAATCAAAAACCTCGTGGCTGTGGTTGATGCCTTGCAGTTGAACGGGTGGATTACGTACATGTTGGTGTTTTAACGATTCGAGCGATGCGGCTTGTTGAGCCACCTTGTCAGCAGACCAGCGTCAGCGAGACGAAATAATCCTGTTCCGACTGCTGAATGTCGAGTGTGTGTCGACCCGGATAGATCAGTTGCAGGCGTTTCCGAACGTTGTCCAGCCCGACGCCAGAGCGTGTGCGTTCGGGATCGGTCGACTCGGCCGGGCGTGGGTGGCGCGAATTATGCACTTTGAAGTACAGTGTCGTTGCGTCCAGGGTGAGCGTAATGAAAATCCAGGACGGACTCCGCAAACTGATACCGTGTTTGAACGCGTTTTCCACGAAGGGCGTCAGCAGCATAGGGGCGATGTAGATCTCGCGGTTGGGTTGCTGAATCGTCACCCGAATATCGATGGGATGTGTTTCATCGACCCGCAATCGCTGGATGTCGATGTAGTTGTGCAGGTATTCGATCTCCTTGTCGAGCGGGATGCGGTCGTGGTTATTTTCCTGCAACATAAACCGCATCATGTCGCCCAGCTTCTGAATGCCGTCGGCGGTCTTTTCACTGTTTTCCTTGAGTGCCGTCGCGTACAGACTGTTCAGCGCATTGAACAGAAAGTGCGGGTTGATCTGCGCCCGCAGGCTGGACAGTTCCGCCGACTTGGCCGACACCTGCGTTTGAAGCACTGTTTTCTCGCGATTCAGCACCCGGCGTCCGTACGCAATCGCTACCGAGCCGATCACGACGATGGCACTGTACGTAATAATCGGATCGAGGGAGCGGTAGTAAAACTGAGTGCTTGCCTGCCAGATAACGGTCGTTACGACAAGAACGGCCAATATAAAGATGCCGACTGTGAAGGGTGAAATCGCATTCAGATTGACTGACCTGCTGAGCAGGTGTCTGTAAATGATCGCCTGGAAAAACAGGATCTGAACGCCCAATCCCAGATACAGTAGAACGTCGCGAAACGACTCCTGCCACAAGGTGGGAGGCAGGTGTAAATCCATGGCGAAGAATATCAGCAGTACGGTAATACTACTAATCAGCAGATAACCAACGACGCGGAGAACGGGCAGCGACTCCTGCCGGGTGTTGTCGGACAAGTACACGTAGTACCCCCGAATAATCTCGTACGTGGCCAGCAGAATCCCCAGCCCAATCGCGTCGGCCAATACGGTTCGTTTGCGATAGAGTGAATAAACCTCGATGCCGAAAATATCGCCCGACTCGAAACGCCTGTGGCGAACGTACTGCTTCAGGTAGTGGTAAACGAAAGCACTTGCCAGCAGCAGTATTACCGTCAGGCCGACGTACAGCCAACCCGCTCTGCTGGCAGTCTGCGCCGACAGCCGGGGATAAGCGAGGTACCGAAAGATTGCCCAGGCTCCCAGAAACAGGCCGACGCCCGCAATGAGTGGCACATTGTTGTTCAGAAAATAATCGTAGTTCTCCAGTTCCGGCCAGTATATATTAGCCGGGATACCGTCGCTACTGGCAGAAAGGCCAACTATACTATCGAACTCATTAGACTCAGCTATCAGGCGACGGACGACGTACACCGTTGCCAGGCCGATCAGAAATAGCGGTTCTACGTATCGTGTGCGTGACTGTTCCCACATAGCTGTTGCTTGATTTTTGATCAAAGCTAGGGCGAGCTAAAACGTGTGTGGGGAAAATGGGTTGAACCGGCTGAAAAATGGGATGAATTTGGTGCTAGGGTGGGTTGCTGAACTGATTATCTGATCTCATTCATCCTGTTGCTGAGCCATCCAGGTGCTGAGCCGCAAAGGGTTGCGGCTCTACTCCGAACGTAATGACTTGACGGGATTGACTAAGGCGGCCCGGATGCTTTGAAAACTGACCGTTAGTAGCGCAATACCAATCGCCAATAGTCCGGCCAGGGCAAAGACCCACCATTCAATCGTAATCTTGTAGGCGAAGTCCTGGAGCCACTGCTGCATGGCGTAGTAGGCAATGGGGGAAGCTATTACAATGGCGATGAGGACCAGCTTGAGGAAGTCGCGGGAAAGCAGGGCAACAATACTGGTGACGGATGCGCCCAACACCTTGCGAACGCCAATCTCTTTGGTCCGCTGCTGCGCGGTAAACGTGGCCAGCCCGAACAGACCCAGACAGGCAACGAAGATGGTCAGGCCGGCGAACAAACCCAGGATTTGACCCGTCTTCTGCTCGGCCAGATACGTTTTGTTGAAGTTCTCGTCCAGGAACGAATAGACAAACGGCTCGTCGGGGAGCAGCGTAGCCCACTGTTGTTTCAGATTCGCCAGCAAACCAGTTACGTCGCCCGGTTTGGTCTTGACGATAAGATTGCCACCTCCCTGCCCCAGCGTCATCAGCAATGGGGATATCGCTTCATGCAGGGACCGGAAATGGAAATCGCGCACGATACCGATGACCGTATACGTTTTCGCCGTCCCGTCGTTGTCGGGGTGGGTGATCGTATGGCCAATGGCTTTGTCGCCCCAGCCCAGTGCTTTAGCCGCCGTTTCGTTCAGTACAATGGCCGATGAGTCGGTACCGTACTGGGGTGAGAATGCACGACCAGTTACCAGTTGCATACCCATTGTAGCCAGATAGCGATAATCGACAGTATAGCAGAGCGTTTTGGTTAGCTGGGCGTCGTTGTTGTCGGCGTAGACAATGAAGTTGTTCGATTCACTGGGGCCGGCGGGGAGATACGACGAAAGACTCGCGTTGACTACCCGCGAGTCGCGCAGAAGCTGGTCGCGCAGAACGGCCTGCTGCGGACCGAGTTGCCAGGCCTGCGGCAGTATCAGTACCTGCTCCCGGTCATAACCCAGATTTTTATGTTGTATGTAGCTAAGCTGTTGATAGACTACGGTCGTGCCGATAATCAATAGGCTGGACATGAAAAACTGAAACACGACCAGACCGCTGCGTAACCCCACACCCGATCGGCCCACCGTTTTTGATACATTCCCGCCTTTCAGCACGGTGATGGGTTTGAACGACGACAGGAAGAAAGCGGGATAGCTGCCGGCCAGCACGCCGATGAGAAGTCCGAACAGCAACAGACCTGTCACCATGCCGGGTAGTTGCTCGTAGCGTAGCGTCAATGCCTTCCCGGCCAGTTCGTTGAAAGCGGGTAATACTGTCCAGATCAGCCCAAGGGCCAGTACCATAGCAATCGTCGTCAGCAGAATCGACTCGATCAGAAACTGACTGATCAGTGCCTGTTTGAGCGATCCCATGACTTTGCGAATGCCGACTTCGCGGGCTCGTTTGGTCGCGCCCGCCGTCGACAGATTCATGAAGTTGATGCAGGCGATCAGCAACATGAACAGGGCCGTAGCGCCGAATATGTACACGTACTGGATGTTACCCGCCGGTTCGATCTCGCTGGTCAGACTCGAATGCAGGTGAATGTCGGTGAGCGGCTGCAGGAACAGGCCGACGCTGTTGCCCTTCTGCCGAAACTGCGCCATGCTCATGCCAAACGCCTGCTGAAGCTGCGGCCCCATGTACGTACTGACAAGCTGCGGTAACTTCGCTTCCAGTCGCTTGTAATCGTAGCCTTCGGGCAGCACCAGATACGTGTAGAAGTTCGATGCCATCCACGACGTCGACGTTGCTTCGGGGCTGTTCGCCATTGAAAGCAGAAAGTCGATGTGGAAATGCGCGTTTGACGGCATCGCGTCGATTAAGCCGGTAACCGTATACGTCGTCGACTCGCCCTTGATACGCAGTACTTTGCCGATGGGGTCATCAGTGCCGAAATATTTCTGCGCAACGGGCTGCGTGATGACGACGGTGTTTGGGCGGGTCAGTGCTGTGCGGGGATTCCCGGCGCGGAAGGGTAGCGTGAATACGTCGAAAAACGTAGAGTCGACAAAGGCAACGGCGTCTTCCTTGAACGTTTTGTCCTTATAGCTGAACAGCGCCGAGCCACCCCGCCGGAGTCGGGTTACAGCCTGTATTTCCGGGTAGTTGACTTTGAGCGTCTGAGCTGTTGGAGCCATAACCGTCGCTTCGGCAATCTGCCCACCGTTCATCGTTCCCCGAAAAATAACCCGGACAATGCGGTCGGCTTTTTCGTTGAATCGGTCGTAGCTGAGTTCGTCCAGTACAAACAGGCTGATAAGTAGACAGGTGGCCAGCCCAATCGCCAGTCCGACGATGTTGATGGCCGAGAAGGCTTTGTTGCGCAGCAGATTCCGCCAGGCAATCTTGAGATAGTTCGTCAGCATGGTTGGGATGGTTTATTCGCTGCGGAGTGATTTGACGGGATTGACCAACGCGGCTTTGATGCTTTGAAACGATACGGTTAGCAAGGCAATACCTACCGCTAAGAGTCCGGCCAGTGCGAATATCCACCACGAAATGTCGATGCGGTAAGCGAAGTCCTGCAACCATTGGTGCATCGCATACCAGGCAATGGGGGAAGCTACTACAATGGCGATGAACACGAGTTTTAAAAAGTCGCGGGAGAGCAGCGCCACGATGCTTGTTACACTGGCGCCGAGGACCTTGCGAACCCCGATCTCTTTTTTTCGTTGCTGAGCCGTGAAGGTGACGAGACCCAGTAGACCTAAGCAGGAAACCAGCACCGCCAGCAGGGTGAAAAAACCGAATAACTGCCCAAACCGGTCATCCGCCCGGTACTGTCTGTCGTACTGTTCATCCAGAAAGGAAAACTCGAACGGGTCCGTGGGAAAGAAGCGCTGCCAGGCTTGCCGGATAACCCCGACCATCCGGGTCGATTCGCTGCCCGCTAGTTTGATGGAGATTGGTCCGGCAATGGTGGGGTTGAGACGCAGTATAAGCGGGTCGTAGGCTTCGCGGGGTGATTGCTGGTGGAAGTTGTCAATAACACCCACGATGGTGAGTTTATCGTCCCAAAAATCGATTTGCTGACCGATGGCTTTAGCGGGGTCGGTAAAGCCCAGTTGCCGTAAGGCCGTTCGATTGAAAATAACCGCGTCTTTCTCGCCAAGTGCTGAATCGAAATTCCGGCCTGCTACTAGTTTTAACCCGTACGTATTGATAAAGTCGTAATCGGTGTTGATGATCCGGTATTGTTTTCCCTCCTCGTTGGGCCTGCCAAACAAGCGAAGCCCACCCGCCACAAATTCCACTTTCTCGCCGGGAACGGTAGACGATACGGTCAACTGCCGTACCCCCGACTCAGTGCGCAGGTACGTTTTAAAGGCCTTCATTCTGCCCGCCCGCGTCGAGTCATCGACGGGCCTGCTCAGCACCATCGTCTGATCAATGGCCACGCCCAGGTTCTGGCTGCGCATGAATTGTAGTTGCCGGAACACTGTGATGGTGGCTACCAGCAAGAACACCGACGCGGCAAACTGAACGACAACCAGCGATTTACGGAGCGCAATTCCCTCGCGAAATCCGGCCAGCCCACTTTTGAGTACAGCAACCGGCTTGAATCCAGACAGGACAAAGGCAGGATACAAGCCCGACAGCACTGTTCCAATGGCATACATAACACCCAAACCTAGCCAGAACCGTCCCGACGTGACGAAATCATAGGTCAGTTGCTGGTCGGTAAACTGATTAAATAAGGGCAGAGCCGCTGTGATCAGGGCGAAAGCGCCACCGACTGCGATCAGGTTGAGTAGAGCCGATTCAATCATAAACTGCCCGATCAACTGACTTCGGTGCGAACCCACGGCCTTGCGGACACCCACCTCTTTTGCCCGGCTGACGGCCCGTGCTGTCGCCAGATTGACGTAATTGATCCAGGCAATGCCGATGATAAACAAGGCTACGCAGAGTAGCACGTACACCGCATTGCCATCGCCGTTTGGTCCGGCTTCGTACAGCAAGTGCGAATACAGGTGAATATCGGTCAGCGGCTGAAGGTGAAGCGAAAGCCCATCGCCCGTTTTTGGGTCGCGCTGATTCTGGCCGACCGTGAAGGCCGGCAGCTTACTGGCCAAGGCCTGCCTGTCTGCACCGGGCTTTAGGAGCAGATATGTTAAACAGCCGTCCCATGTCCAGGCGTTATCCAGGCTCTTGTCCGGTTCTTTTTTCGGATTATTTAATGTCTCAAACGTACTGAACGATAGCAGATAGTCGGCCTGTAGGTGCGAGTTTTTGGGGAAATCGGCGAAAATGCCGGTAATCCGGATGGGGGTTTCCCGTTCAAGGCGGACGAGTTGCCCAACCGGATTGGCCGACCCGAACAACCGCTTCGCCAGCGACACCGACAAAACGCCGGTCATGGGTTCCGTCAGCGCCGTTTGCGGGTTGCCCTCTACCAATGGAAACGAGAAGACGTTGAAAAACGAAGGCGTTGCGTACATACCCTTTTCCACCCGAAACTCCCGTCGTTGTACCGCAAGCACGCGCCGGGGCAGTCCATATAGCTTGACATAGTCCGCTACTTCGGGGAAGGCGGCTTTCAGGTGATTGCCTGATGCGAATGGCCCACCAGCCCACTGGGAAGCCATTATGCCATGCTCGTGGCGCTGCGACGTAACGCGAACGATTCGGTCGGCGTTGCGGTGAAACTGATCGTAGCTCCGTTCGACGTTCACGTACTGGAGAAGCAGCATGGTCGCGGCCATACCGACAGCTAACCCCACGATATTAATGGTGGCAAATCCTTTCTCGCGACGCAGGTTCCGCCAGGCAATTTTCAGATAGTTGGTCATCATGGTTGGAATTGTTTATTCGCTGCGGAGCGATTTGACGGGGTTGACCAGGGCGGCTTTGATGCTTTGAAAGCTGACGGTCAGCAACGTGATCGTTATGGTACCCAATACGGCAGCTGCAAAAATCCACCACGACAGGGTAGTGCGATACTGGTAATCGTTCAGCCAGTCGTTAAGGTAATAGTACGCTACGGGTACGGCGATCAGGCAGGCAATAAGAACCAGCCCGACGAAATCTTTCGAGAGGAGAACCCACACGTTCAGGACGCTGGCGCCCAGTACTTTGCGGACGCCAATCTCTTTGGTGCGCTGCTCGGCGGTGAACGAAGCCAGGCCAAACAAGCCCAGGCAGGAAATCAGAATGGCCAGTCCGGCAAAGCCGCCCGCCAGTGTGCCGATGCGCTCTTCGGACGCGAATTTTTTGCCAAACTCCTGATCGGCAAATGAATACACGAACGGAGCCGATGGTACGTATTTCTTGAACGTAGCCTCGATAGCGGCCAGCGACTCACGCGCGCTTCGGTTTGGGTTTAGCTTGAGCACAATCCAGTTGGCGTTCTCGTAATCCATGACGTAAATCGCCTGCTTTACGGGTTCGTAGGGCGATTCGGCTAGCACGTCTTTGACAACGCCCACAATGGTAAAGTACCTGGCTTTGGGCGTACTCGTTTCTCCCCATTTGACGACCGTACCGATCGGGTGTTTGAGGTTCATGAACTTAACCGCAGCTTCGTTGACGATGATCGCGGATGAATCGGTGGTGAACGCTCGTGAAAAATCACGCCCTTCCTTGACCTGCCAGCCGACCGTTTTACCATAGTCATGCGTGACAAATATTTTCGAAAAATCCGGGTCGAGGGCGGGGTCTTTACCAGGCCAGCTAAAGTCGCTATCGTTCGACCACACGCCTGTAAGCGGGCTGGACGATTCCGCCATGTTCTGGATGACGCCCAGGTTGGTCAGTTCGGTTTTGAGCAGGTCGTATTTACCGTAGAAGGCGGGAGACATCATCTCCATCATAACCACGCCGTTGCTATCGTAGCCAATTGGCCGGTTTTTGGTGTGCTGAATCTGCCGGTACACGATGATCGTACCAATAGTCAGCGTCAGCGAAACGGTAAACTGAACGACGACCAGCACCTTGCGGGGGGATGCTGCCAGGCCGCTCGTTCTAATCCGCAGTCCTTTCAGAACCTTGATGGGCTGGAACGAGGAGAGATAAAAGGCCGGATAGCTGCCCGCCAACAGGCCGGTGATGCCAATAAAGCCCAGGCTGATCAGCCAGAACGACACGTTGGTCCAAGGTAAAGAAAGGCGCTTGTCGGCTATCGTATTGAACCAGGGTAACGCAACCAGAACCAGCAGAGTGGCCCCGACGAATGCCAGGCTAACAACCAGAAACGACTCACTGAAAAACTGGCTGACCAACTGACTGCGTTCCGAGCCGACGGCTTTGCGAATCCCGACTTCCTTGGCTCGTTTTTCGGAACGGGCCGTGCTCAGATTCATGAAATTGATGCAGGCCAGCAACAGCACAAAAATACCTACCAGTCCGAACAGTCGTACGTACTGAATGTATCCTCCTGTCTGTACGCCTTCTTCCCAGGCCGAGTACAGCCGCCAGTCGCTCATTGGGTGCAGAAACAGCGTGGAGTTGAATTTCCGTTCGGCAGCGGGTACGTTGTTCAGCTTGGCATTTCTGATGTGCGCGCTCACCGTCGGCATATCGGTGTTGTCGGCGAGTTGCACAAAAAGCTGAAATGAGTTATTGCCCCATTCCTGCTTGTCTAACGATCGCTTTACCCACGGGCTTATCGATACAAACAGGTTCCAGGGGGCAATGAACGTCAGGTTTCGAAACTCCGTACTGAACGGCAGGTCCTCATACACGCCCGTTACGGTTACGTCGGCTCGCCCTTCGATGTTGATGAGTTTGCCCATTGGGTTAACATCACCGAAAAGCGCTTTAGCCGTTGAGGCCGAGAGTAGAATAGAATTCGTATTTGTCAGGCCCTGCCGGGTACCTTTCAGCATGGTCAGCGATAATATTTCGGGCATTTCGGGACCCATATAGTTGCCCGACCGCGCCAGTTTTTTCTCGCCGAACGACAGAACCCGGTCACCCTCCGAGGTGGCCATGGCTATGTGTTTGAAATTATCGCCGTATTTGGTGCGCAACTCGGCATCCAGCGGAGTCGGAATATCCTTCTGCGTACCAATATGCCCGTTGACTGTCTGGTGCTGCATGACCTGGGCAATCTGACTGTAGTTCGCAAACGATTGGTTGAACGACAGCTCATCCCAGATCCACAAACCAATCAGCATAGCCACGGCCATGCCAACTGTTAGTCCACCGATGTTAATAGCCGAGTAACCTTTGTTGCGCAGCAGGTTCCGCCAGGCGATTTTGAGATAGTTTGAGAGCATAGTCGGGTATGGTGAGCTGACTTCGGCCATAAGTCAACTACTATGCCACTACCCAAAATCAGCCTCTGTTGGTCAGAAACGACGTTTTGTTGGACAAATTCTGTCCGCTAACGGACATAGTTTGTCCAGTGTTGAACAGGTTTAAACGTAAATCAGTATGCGTTGGTAACGCTGGGTGAATCGCCTGTGATAGCAATGTCGAGGAACTATAAACGCTGGTCTGCGAAGGGAAAGGGCACGAGCACCAGCATGTGTGTCTGGTGCTCGTGCTCTTTTCTGTTTGCTGTAATTACGCAAGCGCATCAACACCTGCCTGCGCAACCGTGTGATCATTTTCCACCGTGCTGCCCGATACACCAATGGCACCGATAACGGTTCCGCTTGCGTCTTTAATGGGGAGGCCACCAGGGAACGTAATCAGTCCACCATTCGAGTGTTCGATGTTATACAGCGATCCGCCGGGTTGCGACAGCTTACCTAACTCACCCGTTGGCATATCGAAATAGCGGGCTGTGCGGGCTTTGCGTTGCGCGATGTCGATAGAACCCAGCCAGGCATTGTCCATGTGCGCAAACGCAATCAGATTCGCGCCAGCATCGACGATGGCAATGTTCATCAACGTGTTAATGTCTGCGGCTTTGGCTTTAGCCGCCTGAATAGCTTTCTCTGCTTGATCGAGGGTGATACTCATGACGTAGGTAGGGGTTTATGAGTAGTAAGTCGGTAATAACTTATAGTCTACTGTAAAATCAGGCAAATGACTCGTGAGCGTAGTGCTACGACAGCGTAAAAGGGCGTATCTATTCTCAAACGTTAGGTGGCGGTTTCTCCCGAAGGGTAAAAAGCCATGTGCCAGTCAAGTGAAGTATAAACCTCGCTTGACTGGCACATGACTCGTACCAACAGTGGGTGCCGGGCGGTATCGGATTATTCGCTGCGAAGCGATTTGACGGGGTTGACCAGGGCGGCTTTGATACTCTGGAAGCTGACGGTCAGCAAGGCGACACCTGCTGCCGTTGCACCGGCCAGCGCAAAAATCCACCACGCTACGGGGGTTTTATAGGCAAACCCCTGAAGCCACTGCGTCGCTGCATACCAGGCAATCGGACTGGCAATCAGGATAGCGGTAAGCACCGGTTTCAAAAAGTCTTTAGAAAGCAATAGCATGATACTGCTGACACTGGCGCCGAGTACTTTCCGTACGCCAATCTCTTTGGTCCGTTGTTCGGCCGTGAAAGCGGCCAATCCGAACAGACCCAGACAGGCAATCAGGATAGCCAGTGCCGAGAAGACCAGCACTACCTGCGCCGTCCGTTGCTCCGAACGATACAGCGTATTCAAAAACTCATCAAGGAAGGTGTATTCAAAGGCCGAGTCGGGCATGTCCTTCTGGAAAACAGCTTCCAATTGACGCATGGTTTGGCTCAATTGGGTCGTGTGGGTTTTAACCAGCAGGTAAGGCCGTGATTCGGTATCGGCATTATGGAAAGCGTACGCACCAATAGGTGTGTGAAACGACTGGAAATGGAAGTCATCGACGACGCCTATGATTTCAGCCTGGCCCTCACCGAACAGATTACGGGCTTTCTGACCTATGGCATTTTGTGGCGTAAGCCCCAAGTAATTGACCGCCGTTTTGTTCAGAACAACCTGAACGGTTGTGTCTTTGGCATCTTTGGTAGCTGGTAAGGTGCGACCAGCCAGGAGTTTCAGACCGAGCACATTCATGAACTCGTTGCTAACCCGGTTGGTCTGAATGGCCATGCCTTCGTGCGTATTACCTGCATTGCCCGATCGGCTGATTGTCCGTCCGCTACCGCCACGGCCCGGAAACGTCTGGGCGCGACACACATCGACCACACTGCTGAGGCTTCGGTAGTCGTTCATCAGGGCATCGATCTGGCTTACATCCTTCGCTGCCGATGTCATAACTGCCACCACCTGAGTAGGCTCATAGCCCAGTTTCTGCGCCTGAATAAACTGCAACTGCTGGTAGAAAATGAACGTGCAAACCATTAGAATTATCGAAGCCGCAAACTGAATCACCACCAGCGACCGCCGGAGCATACCCGCCCCCGACTGATTTCGGAAGCTTGTGCTGAGCAGGTATTTGGGCGAAAACGACGACAGGTAAAAGGCAGGATAAGACCCGGCAATGAGTGTAATGAGCAGACCGATCAACAGTAGGCCAACGACTACTTCAGGGGTTAGCAGCGCCATGAACGGTATATGCTTGTCTGTCATCTGGTTGAAAAGCGGTAGGCCCACAACGACAAGGCCAATCGCCAGTATGAGTGCCAACGTAACCATCAGGCCCGTTTCCAGATAAAAGCGGCTAATGAGATGCCTGGCTGATGCGCCAATGGTTTTGATAACCCCGACCTCACGAAAGCGAATCTGCGCTTTGGCCGTCGCCAGATTCATGTAGTTAATCGAGGCAATCAGCAGAATGACAACGGCAAGAATGAGCAGAATCTTAACCTGACGCAGATCGCCGATGCGGGTGGTATTGGTGTTGGTCATATCAGCCGAGTGCAGGTGAACACCGGTGAGTGGTTGAAGCCATATTTTGTACCATTGCTCGGCCTTAGGGACGTGTTTATCGACAAGCCCCGCCAACTGCCTTTCCACCTGCGCCTGTTGCGCCTGCTGACGAAGCAAAATGTAGGTTTCAAAACTGGCATTACTCCAGCTTGGGTTCTGAGCCCAGTGCATACTGCTGAACGAGCCAATCATGTCTGCGTCGATGGTCGACGTACTGGGGAAGTTTCTATAGACTCCCGTTACTTGCAGTGTGTCTTTATTGTCGACGTACAGGGTTTTTCCAATCGGATTATCACTGCCAAAATACCGCTCGGCGGTTGCCTGACTTACTACCACCTTGTGAGGACCGTCCAGTACCGTTTTTGGATTGCCTTGGATCAGCGCAACGTCGAAGATGTCGAACAGACTACCGTCGGCCCAGTAAAAGTTAGTCTCCGCAAATTTCTTATCGCCGGACTTTACAAAGGCAGTCTGACCGAAATTATGACGTAGGAACCGGGCTTGTTGCTCCACTGCGGGAACATTGGCTTTGAGAGCGGGGCCGACAGCGTTGGGGGCATTGCCCCAGTTCATACTTTTTCCATCGAACGTGGCCGTTAAGCCAACCCGATAAATTCGGTCCGCTTTAGCATGATACGTATCGAACAGGAGTTCATCTTTCACGTATAGCATCAGCAGCAGCGCAACGGCCAGTCCGGTTGCCAGACCAAGCAGGTTGAGAAACGTGAACAGGCGATTTTTTAGTAGACCCCGCCAGGCGATTTTCAGATAGTTCGAGAGCATGATGGTGGTAGGGTATTATTCGCTGCGGAGCGATTTGACGGGATTCATCAGGGCAGCTTTGACGCTGCGGAACGAGATCGTAGCGAAGGCAATCAATACCGCCAGCAGACCCGACAGAATGAATACCCACCACGGCATGTCGATGCGGTACGCGAAATCACCCAGCCACTGATTCATGGCGTACCAGGCGAGGGGAGACGCTACGACAATCGCAATCAACACCAGTTTTAGGAAATCACCTGCCAGCAGGGTAACGATGCTGGCGACGGAGGCACCGAGGACTTTCCGAACACCGATCTCCTTGGTCCGCTGCTCAATACTGATGAGCGCGACGGCAAACAGGCCCATGCACGACAGTAGAATCGCAATCCCGGCCGCCGACGAGAAAATCGTAGACAGGCGCTGCTCTTTTTTGTACCAGCGCTCGACGTTTTCGTCGACGAACGAGCCGATGAATTCGTGTTTCGGGTCGATTTCTTTCCAGGCAGCTTTCACCGTTTCCATCGCGCCCGTCAGGTTCTGCGGATTTACCCGAACCAGTACGTAGTTGATTGCATTATCAGGCAACATTTGCAGCGCGATTGGTTCCGCTTTCTTATGCAGGGAATACAGATTGAAGTCGGCAAAGACCCCGACGATCTGGTATTTTCGGCCCGAATCCGGTTCAATGTATTTGCCAATCGGATTGGCTTCACCCAGTTGCTTGGCCAGACTCTCCGATACCAGAATGGCGGCTGTCGAATCGGTACTATAGCTGGGCGAAAATTCACGGCCGGCCTTTAGTTTGATACCCAGCGTTTTCAGGTAATCGAAATCGACGCGCAGCCAGTCGCAGCTGATCTCCCGTTTGTTGTAGTTGAAGCCGTAGGTCATTCGTGACGAACTGCCATCCAGACCGGCACCGATGTTTACCCCCGTTCCAGTTACGGCCACGACGTTGGGCTGATTAGCCAGCCGCTCGCGCATTTGCCGTAGAAAGGTAGTGCCGTTGACATCGCCACCAACGGGTACGCTGATGACCTGCTCTTTGTTCAGACCCATCGGCCGCTGTTGCAGATACGTCACCTGCTGCCGCATGATCAGGGTGCAGACGATGAGCAGACAGGCAATGGCAAACTGAGTGATGATTAGCGTATTGCGCAATACACCCGGCTTGCTGACTTTTACTTTTCCTTTAAGCACTTCAACGGCGCTGAACCGGGTCACAAACCAGGACGGGTAACCGCCGGCTAGCAGGGTAATGAGCAGGAAGCCCAAGCCCGTAACCAGTAGTACGTTCGGGGTCAGGAAATTCTGGATCGACAGGTGGCTGCGGAACAGTTTGTTGAACGTCGGTAGCAGAACATAAGCCATCCCCAGACCAAGCAGCAAAGCGGTACCCGACAGCAGTACAGTTTCGCCCCAGATCTGACCGAACAACTGACTGCGTTGCGCACCCAGCGACTTGCGGACACCCACTTCCCGCGCCCGCGTGATGGACTGGGCGATGGTTAGATTGACGAAGTTGATGCAGGCAATGACCAGGATAAACAAGCCGATCACCAGCAGGCTGTAGATGTATACGCGGCTGGTCGTGTTGCCGCCCATCGATTGATCGAAATGGATGTCGGTCAGCGGTTGCAGCAGCAGGCTACGCTGAAAACCCAGTTCGTTTTTGGGGTAACCCTGTTTGGTTCGTTCGGCAATGTCGCCCGCAAAATACTTGTTCATCAGGGCCTGTAGCCGAGGCTGAAGGCTAGCCGGTGTTACACCGGATTTCAGTTTGATAAATACCGTATGGTTACCGTGGTCCCATTTGTCTTTGTAGGCCTGGTAGTCGTCCTGGTTTTGGCTGGAAATAAGGGCGTCGAATTGTAGCGATGAATTTTCCGGCGAGTCGCCGGCGACACCGGTTACGGTAAATGGTTTCCACTGATCGCCGAGCCGCAGCTGTACCGTCTTGCCCATCGGGCTTACCGAGCCAAACACGGCCTTTGCCATTTTCCCGCTGATGACGATGTCGCTGATGCCCTGCATGGCGGTGCTGGCTTTGCCCTGAAGCATGGGAAAGGAAAACATCGTCAGAAAGTCAGCATCCACGCGCCGAACATCTTCACCGAACGTTTTATCCTGCCAGCGGACACTCGCACTTTGATCGAACCAGCGGGTTACGCCTTCTACCTCCGGAAACTCCGTCCGGATCGCGGGTGAAATCGGATACGGCATGATCGGGCCTCGATCGGGCGTACCATCGCGCTGGGTATCCAGGAAGTTGAGCCGGTAAATCCGACTGGCATCCGCATGGAAGCGATCGTACGACAGTTCAAAGGTGGCGGTCAGAAACAGTAGGATGCAGGTGCCGAACGCGACCGACAGACCGACGAGATTGATCAGCGTATGCGTCCGGTTTTTCCAGAGTGTTCGGAAGGCGATTTTGAGGTAGTTACGCAGCATAAACTTTTGATTAACTTTGAAAAGAAGCGTTTCTTTTTTGTCGACTATGAACGAATATCCACCGCCAAGATCCTTACAGTATCTTGTTCTGGAAGATGAAATGGGTGTCAATGCGCCCATCATTCACCAGAGCGTAATTGCCCGGCTTACCGCCGGACTGTACCCGCTTTATCAGTCGGGCCGGATTCCATTTGAGCCGTTACCGGAAACGATGCTTACCGAAGGCTATGCCAGTCCGGTTCCTGATCTGATTCTGTACGATCATCAGTATGAACAGACACGGGTTATCGTTGAAATATGCCAGAAGAGTGGTCTCAAACATGATACAGGCAAAGTGATCAAGCTGATTGAAGACGACACTTATGGTATTCTTGAAGGGTTCGTTTACAATTACAAAACCAGCCAATGGCTTCGCTACCGTAAAGGCGATGGTGGCCTGACGACCGAATCATCGTTTTCCGACATCCTGCAACTTGAGCTGAACAGCTTTTTATAAGCCGACTATTTCACCGTTACTTCGTTCTGTTGCCCTGTTTTCACGGTAAAGGGAAGGTGCATCTGCTGCACGCCGTTCTGCCAGTATTCGTAGTAATAGGTGCCGGGCTGCAACGACATCGTTCGGGGGAAGCGCCCCTTGTTTTTTGGTGCATCGAACTCTTCCGTAATGGTCGTCGGTCCGCTGACGATCAGTTTCACGCGCCCTTCACAGGTCGGGCAGGTAAACGTAACCGGTACTGTGCGGCTGTCTCTTTCCGATCGGACTGTCTGTGCTACCTGCATGGGCTGATGCGGAGTGGGTGGTGCTTCACCCAGACCCAGCGAATCGAGTACGCGATTTTTCAGGGCATCTTTCTCCCCCCGGCTCATGCCCCGCACGTTGAATGTCCGGTTGTAGGCAAACTGTTGTCCGTTACGCTGCCCGTCAATCTGGATAGACAGCGTTTTATCGTTGTCGTTAATCTGCGAATGAGTGCTGGAATAAGTCGACGTGGATGTTTGGGCCGTCGCGGCAAACGAGATACCCAGCAGCAGAGAAAGTAGGAGCGGTTTCATAATCGATAGCGTTTTGTAGAACAGTATCGAAGGCCGTGCCATGATTTTTAATCGTTGATTATGAACGGGTTAATGGTACGGTTGCAGGTCTGTACGTCCACTATCGGACAGGGGCCGTACGGGCTCGGACGGTCGATGTCCTGAACTGTGCTAGTCTTGAACTGTGCTAGTCTTGAACTGTGCTAGTCTTGAACTGTGATTCTTATGATTGCTTTGATTGCATTGATTTTTTGAATCATAGTCTATCAGCGTAATCACAAGAATCACAGTTCAAGACACGTCAGACAATCATTCGCTGCGTAGTGACTTGACGGGGTTGACCAGCGCAGCCCGGATACTTTGGTAGCTTACTGTCGCCAGCGCGACCACTACCGCTATCAGGGCCGCAAAGGCGAAAATCCACCATGGCAGGGTATCCCGATACACAAAGCTGTTCAGCCATTTGTCGAGTGCCATCCAGGCCAGGGGGGAAGCCAGTACCATGGCAATCAGAACGAGCTTGAGAAAATCCGTAGACAGTAAACCAACGATGCTGGCGACGGAGGCACCAAGCACTTTGCGGACACCGATTTCTTTGGTCCGTTGTTCGGCCGTGAAAGCCGCCAGCCCAAACAAACCTAAACACGAGATCAAGACAGCCAGAATGCCAAAGTAGTTGACCAACTCCTGTACCTGCTGCTCACTACGGTAAAGCTTCTCGTAGTCTTCGTCCAGAAAGTGATAGGTGAATGGATAGTTCGGGTTGAATGACTTAGTCAGTTGTTCCAACTCAGTAAGCGCCTGCTGGGTCTGGCCAGGGTGGGTCTTTATCAGCAAATAGCTTGTATTTCGTGGCGTATAGGTCAGAATCAGCGGATTGATGGCCTGGTGCAGTGAGTTGATATGAAAGTCTTTCATCAACCCAACGATACGACCTTTCCCATACCAGAACGTTACTTCCTTCCCAACCGGATCGCGCATGCCCATTAACTTGGCCGTGGCTTCATTGATGAGGTAATTCGAGGAGTCGGCTGGACTATCGGCACGGAAATCCCGGCCTGCAACCAGCTTGATGTTCATCGTTTTGACAAAGTCGTTACCGACAGACATGGTCGATACACTGGTTTCCATACCGGGTTCCTTCCCCGGCCAGACCAAGTCACCCGATGTACTCTGAATATCGATTGGGAGCATGTTGGCTGTCGATACCGAACTAATCGATGGAAGCTGGCTAACGGCCCGCCGGACGACATCCAGCTTTTTGTCACTGGCCAGCTCGCCTTCCAGCGGAATCGAGATAACGTTCTCCCGGTCGAGACCCAGGTTATGGGTACGGAAAAACCTCATTTGCCGACTAACGGTCAGCATGCCTATGATCAGAAACATCGACAGACCAAACTGGAATACGACCAGCGTCCGGCGGAACAGGGCAGGTCCGCTACCAGCCTGTAAGCGCCCTTTCAGAATACGAATGGGTTGGAGGCCCGACAAAAACAAGGCCGGGTAACTGCCCGAAACGAAGCCGGTTATCAGTACCAGACCGGCAACGAGTTGCCAGAGCATGGGTTCGGTCAGGCTGAGGGTTAGTTGCTTGTCGAATAGTGTGTTGAATGTCGGTAGTGCCATACGGACCAGTACCAGCGACAGGATGATCGCCAGCAAACTCGTCAGGATCGACTCACTCATGAACTGACCGATCAGCGAGGAGCGTAGCGCACCGACGACCTTGCGCACGCCTACTTCTTTCGCGCGGATGGCTGAGCGAGCCGTTGCCAGGTTCATGAAGTTGATACAGGCTACCAGCAGGATAAACAGGGCAACGACGGAGAAGATGCGAACGTACTCGATACGGCCACCGACCGGCTTGCCATTCTTGTAGTCTCTGTACAGATGCAGATCGGTGAGCGGCTGCAACATGGCGACATTCTCGCTGTGCTCTTTGGGGGCATGCCGTTTGTAAAGCAATTTCATCGACGCTTCCGCCTGCGCCTGTGTAGTGTTGGGGTTGAGCCGTGCATAGGTCATGAAGGAATTATTACCCCACTTCGTCTGCCAGTCCTGCTCCTGCACTTTCCAGTTGACGATCCAGTCGAACTGAATCGTTGATGCAGTTGGCAGGTTATCGACAACCGCACCGACGACGTAGAATTTGTCGTTGTCAAGTTGCAGCGTTTTGCCCAGCGCCTGTCCATCCGGAAAAAATTTCTCAGCCAGTTTCCGGGAAACAACGATCTGATTGGTTTGCGCCAATGCCGTCTTTGGATTACCCTGTAAGGCAGTCATGTCGAATACATCGAAAAAGGCGCTCGTGGCGAAATGACCAAATTCCTTGGCTTTTCGATCACCAACTTTAACCAGATAATCGCGCCCCCAGTCTGTTTTCGTGACGGCATCTACTTCCGGTACATCGTTGGCAATAGCTTCCTGCAAAGGCCCCGGCGTGACGAAGTTGGTGTAGATTTCACCCTGGTACTCCGACTGAAACCGCACGAAGTAGATGTTCTTCGCATTGGACCAAAAGCGGTCGTAGCTCAGCTCGTCGCGTACCCACAAGCCAATCAATAAGGCACAGGCCATGCCCAACGCCAGACCGAATACATTGATGCCGGAATACAGTTTGTGCTTGAGCAAACTGCGAACCGCTATTTTGATATAGTTGCGAAGCATAGGGTAGAGGGTTGAACTGTGATTGTCTGAACTATGATTCTTGTGATTACTTTGATTGACAATGATTTAAAAAAATCACAGCCGATCTGTGTAATCAGATGAATCACAGTTCAAGACAATACTGAACTATGATTCATCTGATTGCTTTGATCGCATTGATTTCTTGAATCACAGTCTATCAGCGTAATCACAAGAATCACAGTTCAGATACTTACACGTGGAAGTTCTCAGTGACGACTTTTCCGTCGAACAGGTTGACGATCCGGTGGGCGAACCCCGCGTCGTAGGGTGAGTGCGTAACCATGATGATCGTAGTGCCTTCGTCGTTAAGCTCACCCAGCAGTTTCATCACTTCTTCCCCGTTTTTCGAATCGAGGTTACCCGTCGGTTCATCGGCCAGGATCAGCTTGGGTTTCGCCACGACGGCCCGCGCAATGGCAGTCCGCTGCTGCTGACCACCCGACAGTTGCTGTGGGAAGTGGTTCCGGCGGTGCATGATGCTCATCCGCTCCAGCGTCTCTTCCACGCGCTTTTTCCGCTCGTCGGCGGGCGTTTTCAGGTACAGCAGCGGCAGTTCAACGTTTTCGTAGACCGTCAGTTCGTCGATGAGGTTGAAGCTCTGGAAGACAAAGCCGATCGAGCCCTTCCGCAACTGCGCCCGCTGCCGTTCAGTCATCCGGGCAACTTCGGTGCCGTAGAAGTTATACTCGCCCTCACTCGGATTGTCGAGTAGCCCCAGGATGTTCAGCAGCGTCGATTTACCGCACCCCGACGGGCCCATGATAGCGACGAACTCGCCATCTTTTACTTCCATGTTAATGCCGTTCAGCGCCGTCGTTTCAACTTCCTCGGTCGCGAAAAGCTTCTGTAAATTAACCGTTTGTATCATGGTTGAACAGTGATTTATCTCGAACTGCTGTCTTGAACTGTGATTTTTTTGATTGTGATGATAGGCTATGATTCATAATTAAGAAAAATCACAGTCAATCAGTGTAATCAAAAAAATCACAGTTCAAGACAAGCACAGTTCAAGACGAATTAGAAATTCAGTACCTCGTTGTCGCCGAAATTCTCGTACGAACTGGTGATGACCTGATCGCCGGGTTCCAGACCCGACAGTACTTCGTAAAATTCGGGGTTCTTACGGCCCAGCGTGATGCTGCGTTTCACGGCCCGCTTACCGGTTTTGTCGAGCACGTATACCCAGTTGCCACCCGTGTCGGAGAAGAAGCCACCCACCGGCAGCAGCGTGGCCTTGGCCGCTTTGCCCAGTTCCAATTGTATCGGCGACGATTGGCCACGCTTGATGCCTTGGGGTGCCCCCTGTGGGAAAATCATGTCGACCTCAAACCGGCCGCTTTTTACTTCCGGGTACACCCGGCTGATGCTGAGTGGATAGTTCTTGCCGTTGAATTCGAAGGTGCCGTTCAAGCCCGCGAATACCCGGCTGATGTAATGTTCATCGACCCCGACACGCATCTTGAAGCCGTTCATGTCATCGATCTGCCCGATGTTCTGGCCCCGGTTGATGTTCGAGCCAACTTCTACGTCGATACTCGACAACTGCCCCGATACGGGGGCTTTGACGACCAGGTTGTCGAGCGTCTGCTGCCAGAGGGCTACGTTGCGCTGCGTGCGGTTCAGCGTTCCTTCGAGTTGTTTAATCTGAATCTTGGCGTTGTCTTCCTGATACTTCTGCGATTCGATGTCGATTTTGCGCTGTCCGACCAGCCGTTCGTAGGCTCGTTTGGCTTTTAGGTAATCTTCCTCCGACACGACTTTATCCTTGTACAGCTTGCTCTGCCGGTCGTAGGTGTCTTTGGCCTGATCGATTTGGGCTTCGAGGTCGGCGAGGTTTTTTCGCAGCGTAAACCGCTCGATTTGCAGGCGTTGGCGCGTGTTCTGCAATTCGTTGACGAGCCGGTTGGCTTCGGTTTCCGATTGCAGGAAGCTGAGTTTGAGGCTCTGATTTTCCAGTTTCAGCAGTACGTCGCCCTTCTTCACCGTGCTCCCCCCCTCGACCAGCTTCTGCGTTACGTAGCCGCCTTCGATCGCGTCGAGCCGGATGGTTTTCAGCGGCTGAACAACGCCTGTTACGGCGATGAAATCTTCGAATGGACCCGTCGATACGGCCGACACGGTGATCTTATCTTTCTCGACATTCAATGCAGAACGACGGTCGGCGAAGACAAACGTGTACAGTAAAAGAGCCGTTAACAAGGTGCCGCCCCCAACGAGGGCA
Organism: Spirosoma oryzae; assembly: GCF_003002825.1. Classification (GTDB taxonomy): domain Bacteria; phylum Bacteroidota; class Bacteroidia; order Cytophagales; family Spirosomataceae; genus Spirosoma; species Spirosoma oryzae. The sequence goes on from NZ_PVTE01000006.1 coordinate 284,577, forward strand.
AGGCGCTGATTTGTCCAGAAACGTTTAGGTAAGACGCGATCCATGTGTTCAATGAGCGAATGAGTGAATGTTGACTGAGCGAGTAGCTTCGCTTCTTCATTCGCCATTTACTACTGAACCAATGCTATGCCAATCTTGGTGGATGCTTGATTGTCAGTAAGTTGGATAGATTGTTTTGATGTGGGCTGTCCGATAGCGGACGATGCGTGTCCGGTCGGTGAACCTATCGCTGCACCTCCAGCAGTACATACGGTTTCGTTGTTGCTGCACGGGTTTGGTAGTTCATAAATGCCGGTTCGGGCTGCGTGATGTGGTAATAAGGAAAAGTCGCGACGTGCTGTACCCGAAAGCCGTGGTTGGTTAGCGTGTCGGCATACGGTGCCGAGGTGAATACCAGCATCGGGCGATTCGTTACCTGCCGGCGCAGGGTCGAATCGGTATGGACGTACTGCGTCGGCCCCCGAAAGTCAAACTCATACGTCCAGGAGCTTTCGCCGAAGGTGTCGGAGCCGTACAGAAACGTTTTCCGGCCAGCCAGGGTCGGCGACTGATTGGCAAAAGCAGCAGCGGCCATGCCAGCCTGATACTGTACGAACGTGCCGAACAGAAAGACGTTGACAACTACGGCCACTACCAGCATGACGAGCGTCATGCGCCCCACCAGCGAGGGTAAATCGCTTTGCCGAAACAGCAGCAACATAACGATGGTCACCACCGCCATCCCGATCAGCCCCATTGTCAGTCGGTTGGGATGAACAAACAGCATCAGCGGCACTAGGAGGCCAATCAAGGCCAGCCCAATCACGAGCTGACCAATCGACCAGCGACGCAGGTTGGTGGCGCTGAGCTTGACCAGAAACTGCGCGGTCAGTACGGCGTAGAAGGGAAATAGGATGTTGAGGTAGTGCGGGAGCTGAAACCGCGACAGCGAGAACACGATAAACATCAGCAGCCCCGTCCCCAGCGAGACGTATTCCGGTAGTGGGTGCTGCCGTTTGACCAGCCGCCCAATTGCCTGTCCGACGCTCACGTACAAGGGCAACGACCAGGGCAGAAATGCCCAGAGCAGCGTGTGGAGAAAGAAAAACTTGTCGCCGTCGCCCTTGATCGGACCGGTGTTGAAGAACCGACCAAACTGACTGTCCCAGAAGAAAAACCGAATACCCGATACGTTGGTCCGCCCGAACACGACCGTTTCCGGGTGCTGATCGAATTGCACGTACAGGCAATACAACTCGGGCAGTGCGAAGAGCATCGACAGGATAGCTGCTACGTACCAGCGTGGCTTGAGCAACTCGCGCCAGTTCCCCGTCAACAACCAGTCGACAACCAGGCCCGATCCGATCGTCAGCACGACGAATGGCCCTTTGGTCATCATGGCGCAGCCCGTCAGTAGGGCACCGGCCCACAGGTGCCAGCCGGGGCCATTGCGGTAGAGCCGGTAGAAGTGATAGACCGCCCCGATGATAAGACCCGTCAAATACGGTTCGGCCCGTACGTCGTTGTTCGACAGAATAATGTGAAAGGTCGTTAGTAAAACCAGCGTCGCGACCTGTGCGACCAGTTTTGAATAGGCCAGCCGGGCAAACAGGTAGGTGTAGTATACCCCGCCGAAGAAAAACAGCAGCGCGGGCAACTTATAGGCAAATGAACTGACACCGAACAGACTATAGCTGATGGCCGTCATCCAGAACTGAAAGTGTGGCTTGTCGAGCCAGTCGCGGCCAAACACGTAGAGCCGAACCCAGTCGCCCGTTTCCACCATCGTTTTGGGCAGCGTAGCATATAGCGCGTCGTCGGGTTCGATAATCGGCACCAGCAAACCGGTTGCATTCAAAAGCAGGCCAATGGCGACGAGCGCGTAGAAAAGTCGGTTGTCGAGCGGAGCGGGAGCGGCTGTAGTCATTCGTAGAAACCGATGGCGGATACCACCCCGGTCAGGCGGCAAAGTTGGCAAGAAATGGGCAATCATTCGTTTATTCCCGAACGGGAAGCAACATTTGCCCGGCTCTTCTATCTTTGGCCTATGCAAGAATCACGAGTACTGCTGGTCGACGACGACCCCGATGTATTGCTGGCGGCCCGCCTGTTGTTGAAACGTCATTTCGGCTCGATCGATATCGAAAAAAATCCCGAAAAACTGCCGTTCCTGCTTAACAACAGTCACTATGACGCCATTGTACTCGACATGAATTTTCAGCGCGACGTCAGCAGTGGTCGCGAAGGATTTGCCTGGCTGGACCGTATTCTGGACATCGACCCCCAGGCGCGGGTAGTGCTGTTCACCGCTTACGGCGACGTGGAGATGGCCGTGCGGGCGATGAAAGCGGGTGCGGTCGACTTCGTGCTGAAACCCTGGCAGAACGATAAATTCGTTGAAACGATCCGGGGCGCGATTGCCCGGGGTGAATCCGCTCGCCGGACTGGTGGCGATGAGCGGAAGAACGACAACGCAGCGTCGGCCGGTAAGAACGATAGCAGCCGGAAGCCGGCGAAAAGTACGGCGGGGCCATCACTCACGCAGTCGCTCGTCGGTCCCTCGCTACGCCCGTTGCTCGATACCATCAGCCGAGTTGCGCCGACTGACGCCAACATGCTGATTCTGGGTGAGAACGGGACTGGGAAGGACATGATCGCCCGCGCCATCCACGCGCAGTCGAACCGACGCGACAAACCGTTTGTCAGTGTCGACGTGGGTGCGCTGACCGAAAGCCTGTTCGAGAGCGAACTGTTCGGTCATGTCAAAGGAGCCTTTACCGATGCCCGTGAAGACCGGCTCGGCCGGTTTGAGGAGGCCAACGGCGGAACGCTTTTCCTGGATGAGATCGGTAACCTGACGCTGGCGCAACAGGCCCGGCTGCTGACCGTATTACAGCAGCGACAGGTGACGCGCGTCGGCAGTAACAAAGCCCGTCCCGTCGACATTCGCCTGATCTGCGCGACCAATGTCGACCTGAACGAGCGCGTGGCCGACCGGAGTTTCCGGCAGGATTTGCTGTACCGGATCAACACCATCGAACTGGTGCTGCCACCGTTGCGACAGCGCCCCGAAGACCTGCGCTTGCTGGCTGAACATTTCATCGATCGCTACGCCCGGCAGTACAATCGGCCCGTAACCGGACTAAGCGCGGCTCTGCTGACCGAGATGAAAAGTTACGACTGGCCGGGTAATGTGCGGGAGCTACAGCACAGCATCGAACGGGCAGTCATTCTGGCACCGGGTACCATACTCGAACCCGCTGACATGGCCTTCCGCAAGAGTACAGCGGCTTCGTCGCCGGTTATGCAGACCATGCAACTCGACGATATGGAACGGCAACTGATTCAGCGCGCCATGCAGAAGCATCAGGGAAATATCACCGACGTCGCCCGTGAACTGGGTCTGTCGCGGCAGGCGCTCTATCGGCGGCTTGAGAAGTTCGGCATGTAAGTGGCTCACAGAAAGACCCATTTTTTGTTATCCCGACGTCAGGAGGGATCTTCGGAGTAGAATAAAAGTCTCCTTTCACCGAAGATCCCTCCTGACGTCGGGATGACAGAGAAAATTCCTGGTTGTCTGCCTGGCGTGATGAATAGAAGTTAATGTATGTGTTGTAGCCTGTTGTCGATGAAACGAGTCGCTATTTTCGGGAGTCCGGGTTCGGGGAAATCAACGCTGGCCCGGCACCTGGCTGACCGGACAGGGATACCCGTTTTTCATCTCGACAAATATTTCTTCAGTCCGGGCTGGGTGATTCAGGCAGACGAGGTGTTTACGGCGGCTATTGCGGGTATCGTCGTGAATGAACAGTGGATAACGGACGGCAATTACACCCGCGAATCGGCCGTTGCCGGGCGCATCGATCGGGCGGATACGCTCATCCTGCTGGAACGGCCGCGCCTTGTCTGCCTGTGGCGGGTCGTTCGCCGAATCCTGAAAAACTACGGCCGGGTTCGCGCCGATCAGGCGGCCGGATGCCCGGAACGGCTGGACTGGGATTTTCTGCGGTTCGTGTGGAATTACCCCGCCAAAACAAAGCAGATCCGGCAAATCCTCCGCGAGCAACCCGCCGATAAAACCGTGCTGATTCTACGGACTAACGATGACGTCGAGCGCTTCCTGGATCGCTCGGTTCCGGTGTGTGAACGGGCTTGTTCGGCTAGGCGTTGACCATCGCCAGCGGATGCGCAAGTTCAGCCGTGATAGCCGCTTCGGCCTGACGGACCACCTCGTCGGCAGATTGACCGGCGGGGTCGATGGGCGGTAGTGTTACCCAGGATAGCCGCGAAAATGACGTCAATGGAAACAGTCCTTTCGGCGTAAACGCACCCGAACCGCGAATGGCAATGGGGACAACAAGAGCTTTGGGTGCCCGCTTGAGTAATACGCTCACGCCACCCGTCGCAAACGGGCGCATCTGTCCCGATGCCGACCGTGTTCCCTCTGGAAAAATCACCGCCGACAGGTTCTGTTCCTGAATCAGTTTACCCAGCCGCGAAATCTCCATGATGGCCTGTTTGGAGTCTTTTCGGTCGATCAGGGCGGCCCCGCTTTTGCGCAGGTTATACGACACCGCCGGCGTACCGTGCGCCAGTTCAATTTTCGACACGAAGGTGGGCGTGTGGGCGCGCAGGAACCAGATGATCGGCGGAATATCGAACATGCTCTGGTGATTGGCAACGAAAATGATGGGCCTGTCAGTGGGAAGCGGTGTTGTCTGCCGGAAGCGAACCGTCGTGCCGGTAAGCAGCCAGCCAAAGGTCATGCTGGCGTTCATGTAATCGACGACTTTCTTGTGGGCGGGGCGGCCAAAGACGTTGAATGCAAACGCCTGTAACACATGGAAAACCAGCAACACCAGACCGAAATAAAGGACGTAAACGACACTCAGTACGTAGTCGAGCAATTTTTTCATACAGCCACGGACAGGCAAATGGGTATTTTTCAGCCAAAAATAACCGATGCCGGTATAGGTTCGTTATTTAAGTGCCGATGCGTACAAATAACCCACCGGAATAGCCGTAACTTGCTTACCATTTTCAGTTTTCAGAACGCTTTTACGCAACTCATATATGGCTTTATCTGGCTCACGGCTGGACGTCATGCGGCACGTCGGCGAAAATCTTGACACCCTGCTCGGCGATTACCTCAAACCCATTGAAACCAACTGGCAACCGTCTGACTTCCTGCCCGACAGTCGGCAGGAGGACTTCCCGGAGCAGGTCCGGCTGTTTCGCGAAAGCGCCCGCGAACTGTCGTACGACTACATGGCCGTGCTCGTTGGCGATACGATTACCGAAGAAGCACTGCCCACGTATGAGTCGTGGCTGATGGATATGGAAGGCGTCAATCAGGCGGAACCCACCGGCTGGACCTCGTGGATTCGCGGCTGGACGGCCGAGGAAAACCGGCATGGCGACCTGCTCAACAAATTTCTGTACCTGTCGGGTCGCGTGAACATGCGGGCAATGGAGGTATCGACGCAGTACCTGATCGCCGACGGCTTCGACATCGGTACCGGTACCGACCCCTACAAAAACTTCGTGTACACCTCGTTTCAGGAGCTGGCAACGAACGTGTCGCACCGCCGGACGGCTACGCTGGCCAAACAGGCGGGTTGTCCGCAACTGTCGAAAATCTGTGGTGTCATCGCGTCCGACGAAATGCGCCACGCCAAGGCCTACAAGGCATTCGTAAGCAAAATTTTCGAAGTCGATCCGTCGGAGATGATGCTGGCGTTCGAGGAGATGATGCGCAAAAAGATCGTTATGCCCGCTCACTTCCTGCGCGAAACAGGGGTGAAACTGAGTCAGACGTTCAGCCACTTTTCCGACGCGGCTCAGCGCATTGGCGTGTACACGACTAACGACTACATCGACATCATTGACGCGCTGTTGATCGACTGGCATATCGACGCGGTTACTGATCTGAACGATGCCGGACAGCGGGCTCGCGACTACCTGATGGCATTGCCTGCGCGGCTACGTCGGGTCGCTGATCGCACCAAAATTCCGACGCTTGAATATCCGTTCAGCTGGATTGCTGCGTAAGCCGTCATGGATCGGTTTGCGTTTGGCATCGGCTGGCGATTAACGGCCATTCTGCTCCTGATGGGGGGCGGAGTGGCCGTTTACGCATGGGCGCACACCTGGCCGGTACTCGTACCGATCGGGGCTGCGTGGCTGGTACTGGTGGTTAACTTGTACCAGTTTGTGATTGGGGTAAACCGGAAGCTGATTCGTTTTCTGGAATCGGTACAGTACGCTGATTTTGCCGTTTCCTTTCGCACCGACAATCAGTTGGGACCGACGTTTCAGGACCTGAACCGGCAGTTCAACGCCGTGCTCGATGCCTTCCGGCAGGCGCGTGCTGAGAAAGAAACCAGCCTGCATTACGTCAATACTATCGTGCAGCACGTCAGTGTCGGGCTGCTCACATTCGATACAAACGGTCAGGTCGAACTGGTCAATCAGACGGCGCTGCGACTGCTGAACAGCTACCGGCTCCGCAATCTTTCTGAACTGGAAACAACCCATCCCGAGCTGGCAACGCAGCTACAGGCCATTTCCGGCGCGAAAGGGCCGATTGTATACCGAACGCCGGCCGATGACGAACTGTCGATTCGGGGCACGGCGGTGCAACTGCGGGGCCGTTACATTACCATCGTCTCCATTCAGAACATCCGGTCGGAGTTGCAGCAGCGCGAACTCGATGCCTGGCAGAACCTGACGAAGGTACTGCGGCACGAAATCATGAATTCCATAACGCCGATTGTATCGCTGGTGGGTACCATGCGCGACATCGTCGAGACAGATCTGGCACCGGTGGCTGAGTCCGGTGGCGGGCCGGTCATGGTCGACGTGTCGGATTCGATTGCCGATCTGCGCGACGCACTGGCAACCATCGAGCAGCGGGGAACGGGTATCATGCAGTTTGTTGATGCCTACCGTCATTTTACAACCATCCCGCAGCCTGTGCTGGCGTCGGTTGCCGTCGGTGCCTTACTGGACCGGGTAATCAGACTGGCCCTGGCGGCTTATCCGCATTGTCCCATCGAGCGCGGTGACGTAGCCGCCAGTCTGACGCTTCGCGCCGATGCCGCCCAGATCGAAATGGTGCTGCTGAATCTGCTGAAGAATGCCGCCGAGAGTATGGAGCGCAGCGCAGCGCCCCAGATTCAGGTCCGTGTGGAGCAAAGTGGCGGGCAGATACGTATTCATGTTGCCGATAACGGACCGGGCATCGAACCCGAAGCGCTAGAGCAGATATTTATCCCGTTCTACACAACCCGGAAAACCGGTTCCGGTATTGGATTAAGCCTGTCGCGGCAAATCATGCAGCGGCACGGAGGCCAGTTGCTGGTCGAATCGCAGCCGGGGCAGGGAAGCACGTTCACCATGATCTTTGGCTAGTCGGATCAGGACTATGCGGTCAGGGTCGAAATAGCTGCCTGACGCAACCGACGGATGCGTCGGAAGAAGCGGGTCGTCAGCAGGGCGGCTGCGACAGTCAGGCCGGTGAGTAAACCGATCCAGACGCCGATCGCATCCAGACCAAGCGGAAACGCCAGTACATAACTCAGCGGCAGGGCGATGACCCAGTACGAAACCAGCGACATCAGCGTCGGTACGTTGACGTCTGCCATCCCGCGCAGACTACCCAGCGCCACGACCTGCACACCGTCGGAAAGCTGGAAGAAGCCCGCGATGATAACCAGCGATGCGGCAATGCGCATTACGTCGGGATTGTCGCGAATGTAGAGCGAAACCAGCCAGTCGTTGGCCGTCAGGAATAGCGCGGCAGCCAGCGTCATCAGGCTGAGCGATAGCGCAAAAGCTGCTACCCCTGCCCGCAATGCACCGTCGACGTCGCTGAAACCGATAGCCGCACCAACCCGAATCGCTGCGGCCGATGAGATGCCCGTCGCCATCATATACGTCACCGATGCCATGTTGATGGCAATCTGGTGCGCAGCCAGCCGATCGTCGCCCAGCCAGCCGACGATGACTACGGCCAGGGAGAACGTAGCAACTTCAAAGAAAAAGGTTAATCCGCCCGGAATCCCCAGGCGCAGAATCTGATTGATTTCGGCCCGAACCGGCAGTTTCGCAAATTCGGCTAGCAAGTACGGTTTGAATGACGGCTGCCAGTAAACGTAAACCAGCATGGCTACAGCCATGTACACGCGGGACAGCAACGTCGCGGCCGCCGATCCCATCAGCCCCCAGGCCGGAAATGGACCGACTCCCGTGATAAAGACGTAGTTGAACAGGGCGTTGAGCAACAGCGCCGATAACGTAATCAGCATGGCTACGCGGGGCTTCCGCAGGCCGTCGCACAGTTGCCGGGTCGCTACGAAGACCAGCAGCGGCAGCACCGACGCGCTCAGAATAAGCATGAAATCACGCGCCAGCCGGGTTACGTCGGGCGATTGCCCAAACAGGTCGAAGTAAAACGCCAGTATCACCGACAGCCCGCCCAGTACGACGCTCATCAGTACCGACGCCCACAGGCCGGCCCGAAACAGGCGGTTGATCAGCGGGGCATTATCCTGACTATTGGCCTGTGCGACCAGCGCAGCAACAACTGATAAGCCACCAACACCCACGCTCGACATCAGGAATGAGAGTGACGTTGCCAGCCCAGCTGCCCCCAGCGGAACCGCTCCCAGCAGCCGTCCGACAAATAGATTATCGGTAACGCCCATCAGTACCACACCCAGCTGGGCGATGATGATCGGGACGCTCAATCGGAAGGTGTCGACTAGTTCGGGACGGTACGTGCGTAGAAACGGTTTCAGTGGGCAGAGAGCCGGTATGGCGTTTGTGAGCGACAAAGGTAGCGCCTTTCTCCGACCTTGCCGATGTGGGTGCATACAGGCAGTGGATACTGGTTGATTGTTCGTACTTTTGTCCATACTCCAACAGCAAGGCTCTTGAAAGAATACGGCAGCAGTATACAAAAGCTGGTTGATAACATGGTCAACATCGAAGATCGGGAGAAGCGTACCCGTTACGCCCACATCCTGATCGAGCTGATGCGCCAGATTCACCCCGGCATGAAGGAAGGTCAGGACTACTACAATAAACTGTGGGACGATCTTTACATTATCTCCAACTTCACGCTGGACGTCGACAGCCCGTATCCACCTCCGTCGGAAGAAGCCCTGGGCCGGCACCCGCAGCCGGTACCTTACAATACGCACCACCTGAAGTTCAAACACTTTGGGCGTAATGTCGATTTACTGGTAGCGAAAGCCGTCGCACTGGACGATGCCGATGAACGGCGGGCCTTTGTGTCGTATCTGGTACGGCTGATGCGCACGTTCTACCAGGCCTGGAACAAAGAAGCGGTTGAAGACGAGACGATCTACGAGGGCCTGATCGAGATATCGAAAGGTAAACTGTACGACGACGTCAAGCTGATTCGTGAGCAGGGGCTGGTTGAGTCGACGCCACGGGAACGGGCCGGCGAAGCGTCGCAACCGCAGCGCATTGGTGGTGGCAACAACCGCAACAACCAAGGTGGTAACCAGAATCGGAACAACAATAACGACCGACGTAACTTCAACAACCGCAACCAGGGGGGCAATCAGAACCGGAATAATAACAACAACGACCGGCGCAACCTGGGTAATAACAACAACCGCAATAATCAGGGCGGGGGCGGGCAGAACCGGAACAACAACAACAATGACCGGCGTCGCCGGTAAGTTGTCGGTCGGGTGATTACAGGGCGGGCTTGCTGCTTTATTTACGCTAACTCAATAAACAACCAGATAGCGTCGTCGGGTGGTGGGTAAACCGTCTCCGGCTGACGTAGCTTTCAACCATTCCAGGCATGGCATCTTTCCAAATTACGGGTGGCCGTAAACTCAAGGGTGAACTGATTCCGCAGGGTGCAAAAAACGAAGCACTCCAGATTCTCTGCGCTGTTCTGCTAACCAAAGAACCCGTCACGATTCACAACATCCCCAATATCCGCGACGTCAATCAGCTGATCGACCTGCTGGGCGACATGGGCGTGTGGGTGACGCGTATTGGCGAAGGATCGTACCGGTTTCAGGCGTCGGACGTGAATCTCGACTACCTCGAAAGCGACACCTATAAGCGGAAGGCTGCGGCCCTGCGCGGTTCGGTCATGCTGCTTGGCCCGATGCTGGCCCGGTTCAAGAAGGGACGTATTCCCCGGCCGGGTGGCGACAAAATCGGCCGTCGCCGGCTGGATACGCACTTCCTGGGTTTTGAAAAGCTGGGTGCTCAGTTCAACTACGACGCCAACGACGGTGGCTATTATCAGGTTGATGCCAGCAATCTGCGCGGTACGTACATGCTGCTCGACGAAGCTTCGGTAACCGGTACGGCCAACGTACTGATGGCCGCCGTGATGGCTGAAGGCACGACCACGATCTACAATGCGGCCTGTGAGCCTTACCTGCAACAGCTGAGCAAGATGCTCAACAGCATGGGTGCCAAAATCACGGGTGTTGGGTCGAACCTGCTGACCGTCGAAGGCGTCTCGGAACTGACCGGTACCGAGCACACCATGCTGCCCGACATGATCGAGATTGGCTCGTTTATCGGGATGGCCGCCATGACACAGTCGGAAATTACAATCAAAAACTGTCAGATTCCGCAACTGGGCATCATTCCTGAGCAATTCCGGCGACTGGGTATTCAGATGGAATTCCGGGGCGACGATATTTTCATTCCGGCGCAGGAGCGGTATCAGATCGACACCTTCCTTGATGGTGGTATGATGACCGTTGCCGATGCGCCGTGGCCCGGCTTCACGCCCGACCTGCTAAGTATCGTGCTGGTAACGGCTGTACAGGCGCAGGGCACGCTGCTCATTCACCAGAAGATGTTCGAAAGCCGCCTGTTCTTCGTCGATAAACTCATCGACATGGGCGCGCAGATCATTCTCTGCGATCCGCACCGCGCGACGGTAGTAGGCCTGAACCGGCAGATGCCGCTGAAAGGCATCCGCATGTCGTCGCCTGACATTCGGGCGGGCGTTGCCTTACTGATCGCGGCTATGTCGGCGACCGGCACCAGCATCATCGACAACATCGAACAGATCGACCGGGGCTATCAGCACATCGATACCCGACTCAACGCCATCGGCGCGGAAATTATCCGGTTGTAAAATCGATGTCTGATTTTTGGAGTGCGGTTGATAGCGCAACGTACCCGAAAATGGAATTAAACGTATTATTCTGGAACGTCCAGAAAAAAGACCTCACAACACAGATCGTCAACATTGCGCACAGTCGTTCTGTCGATATTCTGATATTGGCTGAAAACCCAGTTAGTACGGTCCGGTTGGTTCAGGCATTGAACACAACCGGACCGTATTATTTTTCAAATCATCCACTATCCCAATGTTTCAAGCTGACAATTATCACGCGCTTTGATCACCACTTTATTCCGCCTGTCGATGAAAGTGATCGAGTGACGATTCGTCATGTTCGGCTCTCAACAAGTGTCGACTTCTTGCTAACAGGTGTCCATCTGGTAGACAAACGTAGCCATTCGGCAGATAGTCAGAATGAAGCGGCTACACTTGTTGCCGATCAACTACGTAAAGCTGAGGAACGATTGGGCGTGAATAGACACGTAGTCATTGGTGACTTTAACATGAACCCGTTTGAGACGGGTATGATCAAGGCGAATGGTTTTCACGCAACGATGTCGAGCGAGGTGGCCCGGAAAGGGGCACGGACAGTGCAAAAACAGAATTTTCCGTATTTTTATAATCCAACGTGGACCCTATTCGGTGACCTGAACAAACTTGCTGCCGGGACGTATTACTATGCACATGCTGAGCATGTCTGTTACGAGTGGAATGTCTTTGATCAAGTGTTGATTCGTCCGGCTTTGCTTGATAATTTCGTCAAGGATAGCTTACAAATACTCGAAACGGATGGTAGCGTATCGTTATTGACAAGAAGGAACATGCCTGATAAGGCGAAATATTCGGATCATTTGCCTCTATTCTTTACATTAAGTTTTTGATCACGATGGAAACGCAGAATCTTTGGCCTGATTTCGCTGTCGAACCAGTAAAAAGCCCTAAAGACATCTTGAAAGAACAGGCGAACCACCTGATTCATAAAACTAATAACGTTCTTTCTGCCGAAGTGGAAACAGTCGATTTTCCCACCAGGGAAATTGTACATACGTTCTCTATAATAGCGCCTGCTCTAAGCAATTACAGATACAAGTTACTAGCTATCGAGCATGGCGCTTTTGTCTATCCTGTGAATATCAGTTGGGCTAATGGAAATGTAGAAGCCAAAAATCAGCAACAGTTCATAGACATATTAAGTAACATATTCAGTGAGCCAGAAACCGTACGTGTTATTTCGTCGCTACTGGCTCAGAGTTTGACAGAGTAACGAGAATTTACGTAAACCAAAATGCAAACGAGTCCTATTGAAACAGTAGGACTCGTTTGCATTTTAAACCGTTACCAGTCGTAATAATTTCAGCCAAATCTTACTTCCTTGTCCGACTCAATAGTCTGATGGATACCAACTGATTTGGTGGCTAATTCGGCCGCTACCGCTGTGGCTGTTGCTGCGAAAGCGCAATAAAGACAATCCACGATCGGGGGCAAATCGGAAAAGGAAAGCTGTTTGATACCAATGATTATCAGTGCGATGCACTCGGCAACTGGGGCGGATTGATCATGATGTGCGCCCGGTGGGTGCCGGGGTCCATAATCCAGGGCATGCCGGGAGCCGCCGGTTTAAGGGGCAGGCCCGTACTCTCGACAGTAGCATAGGGAATGTAAATGACGTAACGCAGGTAGCCGCTGGCAACGTCGCCCGTTTCGGGAGTAAAGTCGTCGGCTTTAGCGGTGTACGAATACAGCGTCGACGGATGCGACGGCATCGTCAGTTTTTTGGCTTTCACCTCCTGCTCCCGGATCGTCAGAATCTCGTCGGGCTTTTTTCCTTCTTTCTTCAGCACACGGCCCCGCTCCATAAACGGCTCAAGGTCTTTGTGATAGCACGATACGTTCAATCCTTTCTGCGCGGGATCGTCGGCCAGACAAACCAGTTCGTTTGTCCCTTTTCGTAACAGCACAAACTCATTCTTTGGGGAGTATCCATACACCGTCGCACCGGCCCGCTTGTCTTCGGGGGCGGCCAACACGGCGGTCTTGATTTGAACGTCGGGGGCGGGGACAACGGGCGACTGGGCGAGTACCTTCGTCAGCAGGCCACTAGCCATAAACAGCAGCACGGATTTCATAGGCAAGACAGTTTATGTCTAAAAGAACGGCCTTGTCGGCACTTACTTGTCGCTGCGCTCAGGTCGCCTGAACAAACCCTCACGACGGGCCTGTTCTCGGCCTGAACGGTTTCTGCCTCGTCGCCCACCTGCGCACGAATGGCAGCCGGAGACCCGGTAGAAGAGTGACACGGCCATATCCTGCGTAACCAGCTTTTGACTGTTCGACCAGGTTTCGGTCTGCGGACGAGATATAAAAGGGTTTGAAAATATTATAGGTCTGGAGATAGGGTTACATCGGTGCTGTACGACGACCATTCCCAAAGAAGAACGAGGCAATCAGAAAACCGATGCTACTGACGAAAAGCGTCATGGCAAAATTGACGGCGTGCAGAAACGTGGCCAGTGCGGTTGCTTGTGCAAGGGGCAATCCATACAGCATCAGCACACGTCCGATCAGCAGGTGATAGGTGCCGATACCGCCCTGCGTCGGGACAAGTATCGCGCCCAGGAAAGCGACAGTTTCGGTGGTCAGTATCGACAGCAGGGGTAATGCCCGGGTGGTGGGTAGCGACATCATCAGGCAATAAGTCATCAGCCAGGCCATCACCTGATTTAGTATGGTAAGCGTGATGAACAGGACCGGCTGGGGTAGCTTACGTAGCGAAAGTAAGCCTTCCCACAAGCCTTGTCCAAAGCCGATAATACGTTTTGCCAGAGGGCGTTGCCAGCGAGGATGGGTAAAGTCGATTAGCCGGACTTGCCAGAGTAGCAGGCCCGCCAGCACCAGTCCGGCCAGCAGCAGCCACCAGGCGGTAGTGGAGGGCAAACGGAGCGCATACCCACCAAAATAGTGGCGCAGCCGGTCGAACTCCAGCACAATAGTCAGCATAACGACGGCCAGTAGCGCCAACAGATCGAGTACCCGTTCGGCAACTACCGCACCAACAGCCTGAGAGAAGGCAACACCGTCGGTGCGTTGCAGGGTAGCGCAGCGTGTCAGCTCACCGGAGCCGGGGATAATCATGCTCGCCGTGGTGCCGGCCAGCAACGCGACCGTTACCCGAAACGTAGTGGGTGTATAGCCGAGAGCCAGTAAAGGTTGTCGGCCGCGCATTCCCCGTAAAAAGAGAGTAACGATCAGCAGAACACCCATCAGCAGAATCCAGCGGTAATCGGCTAGGCGAAACTGTTGCGCAATGGTGGCAAATGAGACGTCTTTCAACGCGACGTATAGCAGTACCAACCCGATAATGAGCGGTAAAAGACGTTTTAGAAACGGCACCATAATGACTATATGAACGGACAAAGTACGAACAAAAGGCCGGTATAACCGGCTGGATTCGGCAAATAGCCGCGTCAGCAGTGGCAAAAACCGGCCCGGTTTTTGTCAAAAAACTGGTCGCCGGGTCAATCGTCATTTTGGGCATCCACCTCGCTGAGGTTGCAGAAGAAAGGTGAGCTGGCTATTTTTGATAAGACATCCTCCATACCGCATCCTGATTGCCCTGAAGGGTTTTTTGTTTCTCTCTCCTCTATGTCAAAATTCAACAAAAAGCGCACTACCCCCCCGGTAACGCGCCCAAAACCGGCTGTCACGACCGTGGATCAGTCCGTTTCTGAAATCCAGGCCGTCGAACGGAGTGAGCCGCTGACGGATTCTGCCGAGCCGGGGTTTACGCTGATTCGGTTCGATCGCCGGACGAAGTGGTACATGGGCATCGTGACGGGGTTGTTTCTGTTACTGTCGTTGCTGAAAATTCATACGCTGTCGGTGGCGATGTGGAATCAACTGATTCCGGATGGATCGGATGCCCGACGGGGGCTGTTGCGGGGCCAACCGCAAGCCATCCGCATGGACGATTACGCCGTCTGGGTGCCGAACACGCTTTCCAACAGCAACAAAGGGTTTCCGGTAGTGAATGAAGCACTCGGTGGCGAGAAGATTGCGCTGCTTAATTCACCCGCCTACCATCCGCTCATGCTTTTCAAGCCACTGATGTGGGGGCATTTCTTTCTGGGCCAGGAACAGGCCGTTGCCTGGCAGGTCAACTTCAATTATTTTACCGTATTGCTACTGCCTTTTCTGCTGTTCATGCTACTGACCGGTAACAACTTTGTGCTGTCGGTATTCGGGAGCCTGTGGTTATGGATGTCGTCGGCGTCGCAGATGTGGAACGGTGGCTGTGACATGGCGGTCGGCTTGTTTTCATTGCTGTTTGTCAGCGGGGTGTACATTCTGTTTGGCAAACAGGGGCTGGTCGGTAAAATCGGCTGGGGACTCCTGTTTGGCTGGTCGCTGCTCTGTTCGCTGATGCTGGTGTACCCGCCGTTTCAGGTGCCGCTGGGCTACACGTTTCTGATTCTGTTTGTGGCGTACTGCCTGCAACATCGGGATCAGTTTCGCTTCGATGCTGACCAGTGGACGGCTATTGGCGTGGGGGCCGGAACGCTGGCACTACTGGGCGCTCTATTCGTGCTCTGGTACGGCGATCTGAAGCCAACTGTCGACGCGATGGTCAACACGGTGTATCCGGGACGCCGGTCGGAGTCGGGCGGAACCGGCTTTATCGCGAACTGGTATTCGGAATACTATTCGTGGCTGATTAGCCCGCAACGGTACCCCAAAAGCTGGCTCAACATTTGCGAACTATCGCACTACCTCACGTTCACCCCGGTCATTGCGGCCAGCCTGCTGGTGTATTTCGTCGTGAAGCGCAAGGTCGACTGGATGCTGGCGCTGCTGGCAATCTGGATTCTGGCGCAGGTTGTATGGATTGAATACGGCTGGCCGAAATGGCTGGCGGAATCGACGCTGATGAGTATGAGCCCAACCCGCCGGACGCAGGTGCCGTTGGGGGTATCGGGCGTAATACTGACGATCATATATCTCGCGTACATCAATCGACATCAGCTCGTGACAAGTCTGGGTGCAAAGGTGCTGGCCATCGCGGGCGCGTTTGGCTTTGTACTGTACACGGCCTATGTCAATCTGAACGATACCGAAGGACTTTTCCGCTCCTACCAGCTGTTTCTGCCCGTGCTCTTCTTCACGTTCCTGAACGTGCTGCTGCTGATCAACATACAGGTGAAATACCGCACGGTGCTGTTTGCCGGAGCGGTGGTGCTGTATCTGCTGCCTAACCTGGGATTTAACCCGGTCGCCGTCGGACTGGCCCCGATCACACAGCACACTATTTATAAAACCGTGCAGGAGATCGACAGGAAAGATCCCGGTAAGCGCTGGGCCGTGTTCGGTAGTCAGTATATCTCGTATCTGGTGACGGCCACGGGAGTCGACCTGCTGTCGGGCGTGAAAACGTTACCCGTTCGGCCCATTATGCGCGTACTTGACCCCACTGCCAAACGGGATTCTGCCTATAACCGATATGCCCATACCGTGTATCAGACGTACATCGACGGGCGCGACAGCGTGATTATTCAGCAGAGTTTCGAAGATGCGTATACGGTTGCGATGGACCCCTGTTCCCCTCGCTTTAAGCAGCTGAAAGTTAAATACCTCATTTTCGATCGGGAGCCGCAGCCGGTAGAGGTGCGCTGCGCCAAACTCGTCAGTAACATGGGGTCGATCAAAATTTACGAACGTACCGACGAATGAGTCCGACGCCAGCACCGCGCATTCTGATCGTCATTCCCTGCTACAACGAGGAAGCGTCCATCGTGTCGGTGGTCAACGACGTAGCGCAGGCCCGGCACCAATCGGGACTGGTGCTCGACACACTGGTTGTCAACGATTGCTCGACCGACGGGACACTGGTACAACTGCAAACGTTGCCCGGCTGTAACTACCTCAACCTGCCTGTTAACCTAGGCATCGGCGGGGCAATGCAGGCGGGCTATCGCTACGCGTACCGACACGGCTACGATATGGCTGTGCAGATGGATGGCGATGGGCAGCATCCGGCAGATGAGCTCCCCAAACTGCTGGCTCCATTGCTGGCTGATAAGGCTGACGTTGTGATTGGGTCCCGCTTTCTGGAACGAACGGGTTTTCAGTCGACGGCCGTTCGGCGAATCGGTATCAACTATTTCCGCCGGCTAAACCGCTGGCTTATCGGGCAGACCGTTCACGACAGCACGTCGGGCTTCCGGGCATTCAACCGCCGGACGCTCGCGATTGTCGACCGATATTATCCCGACGAGTACCCTGAGCCGGAAGCTATCGTTCAGTTTGGCCTGCACCAGCTGCGCATTCAGGAAGTACCGGTGCAGATGCGGGAACGGCAGGGGGGCGTGTCGTCGATCAACACGGGCCGTGCGTTCTACTATATGCTCAAAGTGACGCTCGGTATCTTATTTGTCTACATTCGGCTTCGTGGTCGCAGGACCCTGACGCCCTTAGCTGGCTGACATGGAAACGATTCCTATAACCATACAGATTGTCAGCATCACCGGCGCACTGCTGTTCATGCTGACCATCTTCCGGCTGATTGTCCGGGGTAAGTTGCGCGAGGAGTACTCGATTATCTGGATCGTCTGTACGGTACTGCTGATCGTATTTTCAATCTGGCGCCGGGGCCTGGAGCAGATCGCTACGCTATTGGGCGTATTCTATCCACCTTCGCTGATCTTTCTGGCGGCCCTGTCGGCCATGCTGGTCTTTCTCGTTCACCTGTCGGTCGTAATCTCGAAACTACAGAATCAGATCAAGGATATAACGCACGAGATGGCTTATCTGCGGCAGGATCTGGAACGACTGAAGGCACAGCAGGAGACACGCGCGACTCCGTCTGAACCCGTAGTGCCATGACGTTACCGACGATTACAGTCATTACGCCGTCGTACAACCAGGGTGACTTTATCCGGCAAACGGTCGAATCGGTACTGTCGCAGGGATACCCGCACCTGGACTACATCGTGATGGATGGTGCCTCGACCGATAATACGCTCAGTGTATTGAAAGCCTACGAGTCGCAACTGACACTGATTTCCGAACCGGATCGGGGGCAGACCGACGCGATCAATAAGGGCCTGCGACGGGCAACGGGCGAGATCGTCTGCTGGCTCAACTCCGATGACTATTTTCTGCCCGGTGCCCTGCTGCGCGTCGGAACCTATTTCGCCACTCATCCCGATAGCGACTGGCTTACGGCTGACTGCCTGATCGTCGATGCCGTTGGTACACCTATTCAGCAACCAATCCGGTATTACAAGCTGCTGCTGCGAAGTCTACCGAACCAGGCTTATCTGGGCCTGACGAATGCGGTGTGTCAACCCGCGACATTCTGGCGACGTTCGGTTCACGAACGGGTAGGGTACCTGAACGAAAACCTGCACTTTACGATGGACTACGACTTCTGGTTACGCCTGGCGCAGCAGAGTCCGCCGGCGGTGTTGCGGGAACCGACGTCGGCCTTTCGCATTCATGGGCAGTCAAAAGGGGGGCAGCAATACGTCGAACAGTTTTTGGAAGATGAACAGACAATGCAGTTGTATACCCGCTCGGCGCTGACCCGGTGGTTGCACCGACGGCACAATCGACTGATCGTTGGTTTGTATAAGCTATTAAAATAAGATTCACTGGCAGGGCGTAGGCGGATTGGCTTCGTACCTATAGCCCGGCTATCGAAACCCCACTCGCCTGATTAGCTGGTAGTCCTGATGAACCTGAAGCAGTCGATACGCCTGTTGAAAACATCGCCCTGGCTGCGACCCGTATTGCTCGGTATCGACCTGGTGCTCTGGTTGGTCGATACCGTGGCGATACTGACGACGCGTCGACAGGCACCGGAGAAACCAACGTTGGCGATTCTCAAATTCGACGCGCTGGGCGACTACCTGATGCTGCGGGCCTACGTACGCCAGCTGCGTGCCCACCCCGACTATGAGGCATACGCGTTTTGCCTGGTTGGAAATGCGGCCTTTCGGCAAATGGCGGAGTTTGCCGACGCCGACCTGTTCGACAGCTTTCACTGGATCGACATCTACAAACTGTCTACCCAACCACTGTATCGACTACAAATAGGTCGCAAGCTGCATCAGTTAGGTTTTGCTGTAACGTTCACGCCAACGTACAGCCGGGTACTGGTGCTGGACGACTTCATAACGCGCGTCTGCAATGCCGAAGCGCGTATTGGCTGCGTAACCGATCTGGCGAACACAACGGCGCTGGAGGCCAGTTGGGGTAATCGCTACTATACCAGCCTGTTACCTACCGATGCCGCCGTGGTATTCGAAGCCGAGCGGAATCGGCAAGTGTTCAGCCAACTGCTTGGTCAGCCGGTGCCCCTGCTACCCTTGCAATTACCAGCTGTTTCGGTGACGCACGTAGCATTACCCAGCACGTTCGTCATTGTATCGCCGGGGGCGGGGGCACCCGACAAAATCTGGCCGATGCGCCGATTTGCGGATGTGCTGATCGTATTGCACCAACTACGGCCGGACTGGTCGGTACTGGTAACGGGAACGGCGGCCGAGACTTACCTGTACGACGAGTTAAAAACCCACTTGCCAGCCAATCTGCCCGTGCAATCGCTGATGGGGAAGCTGTCGCAGGGAGAATTGATCGGTGTCGTACAAAAGGCCCGGTTGGTGCTGGCGAATGATTCGGGTATCGTTCACATTGCCGCGTCAGTCGGTACGCCCTGCCTGTCACTGTCGGCGGGGAAATCAATTGTTCGCTGGCATCCGTATCCAGCGGCTATCGCCCCCTACATCCGGCATGTTTATCCCGCTTTCTTCGACGACTGGATGCACCGTTTGCCAGCAATAGCCCCAACCGTCGTTGCCGAAGCCCCGGTACCTGTCGATAGCCTGACTACCGACCGGGTGACGCAGGCACTATGGCAGTTGCTGGCGGAGATCGACTAGCGTTTTACCAGTCCCATCAGCGAAAAATATCCCCATTCCAGGATACGCATATACCAGGGTTGCCGGTGAATATGCGTAGCGTCGTACCAGTCGGCTTCTGTATTGATGGCGACCGTGGATGGGTGAACAAGTGGTAATTCGAGCGGAGCCGCAGTCAGGTCGGCCAGCCAGTTCGGCTTTCGAACGGTATGGGTCGCGCCCAGACCGAACCCGATATTGGTAACCTGACTGACGCGGGGCACAATCGACAGGCCGTTGTGTCGGCGAATCGCGACCAGCCATTGCACATCCCAAGTGTCGAGTCGACCCGCGATTACCTCACCCAGCAGCCACCGCTGCCGTTGGTTGAAGTACGGCGCTGCCAGCGACACGTTGCTGGCGTTCTCGGTAGGGTCGACAGCGTAGTACTGCCACGCCCGACGCCAGGTGGCCCAGCCCCAGATAGACGCAAAGCCCGAGAAGTAGTACGAAGCGCCGGCTGTTACGTCTCGCCGTGCCTGAAACGTAATACCGCTGATGTGCATGACCCGGTCATCGTCGCGGTACCGGTCGAGCAGGTCGGTGCAGAACGAAAAAAATGGTTGCTCCGGCAGGCAGTCATCTTCCAGAATGATGCCCGCGTCGACCTGCGCGAAGAACCAGTCGATCGCTGACGACACCGCCCGCTTACAACCCAGGTTCTGCTCCCGAAACAGGGTGCGTACCTCACAATCCCAGTCGACCTGATGGACAACCTGACGAGTTTGCGCGCACAGCATAGCCTCCCCCGATTTGGTTGGCCGGGGGCCGTCGGCAGCGATGAAGAGTTGGGCGGGGCGGGCCTGCCGAATCTGTTCGAAGACAAGCTGCGTGGTATCGGGTCGGTTAAAGATCAGAAACAGAACAGGAGCGGTGGGCATATGAACGGAATTACAATGTACGGCTTACGGGGTTCAGTGGTTTATCGTACGGTGGTTGTCCTGCGATACGGGGCTCGTTACAGACTATAAGACCGTATACCGAAAAGCTCAAACCGTCAGTCGACCTGCCTGTGTACGTTGTTCGAGCAGCGCTGCGTCGGACACGGTCTTGCTCTTTAGAAATAGCCGAAGTACCGATGCCAGACCAAACCGGCCGGCGGCCACTAACAGAGGAAATACCAGCGGGGGGAACGGCTTACGCGTGTACAGATGGTAGTTGAGCAAGTTGTAATAATGCAACCCCACCTGTTTACCCAGGTAAGCCAGCGTTTCGGGGCGGTAGAGGGCCACATGCTGCCCGTGGTGTGGTGCGTAATACCACCAGTCGGTTACTGCCGGGGCCGGAGTAGGGCAGGGCTGGGTCGTGAAAAATACGTTGTCGGTATACGCCAGGATCTTGCGCAACTCGTCGGCGGGATGGACGAAATGCTCAAAGCATTCAAAGGCTGTCGCCAGTTCATACCGGTCGGCGGTGTTGGCCGGTAGGGGAGCCTCGAATCCTTTCGCCAGCAGGTTCGGGGCGTACGGGTCGGTTGTATAAAAATCAAAACCGGCATCGCGCATGTAGCGGGTCAAGACGCCGTACCCGCCAGCATAATCGACGAACCGCCCGGACCGATTGAAGAGGAAAAACAGGAGCGCAATGGCCGAGTCGCCCAGTACCTGCCCACGGCGAAGCGTTCCCGTATCGGTCGTCGTGAACGCGCTTTGGTAGGCTTCATCGAGCCAATAAGGCGTTTCGGTCTGCACGAACCGGCAGGTCGGGCATTCGTAGTAAGCGATAGCATACTTGCTCAGGATCGTCGCCCGAAACAGTACATTAGTTTGACTGGCACAGATTCGGCAGGTCATTTTTTAGAAACACGGTTTACAGATTTCGGTCTACAGACGCAGTAGCGGGCGGATTATGAACCATCAGCCGCAAACCGTATACCGTAAACGGATTACCGCCGAAAGTACTGCTTGTTTTTGGGGGCGGCAAGTCCGTAGTGGCAGCTTTTGCGTACCTTTGCGTTTTGACAGACAGACAACCAAGGGCCACCCCGGCATGAAACTGAATCTTCTTCCAACAGACGTATTTGAAGACCGTCATCACGGTCAAACCGACGCGGCTCAGGCCGATATGCTTCGTACCGTTGGCGTAGCCACCCTCGATGAACTGATCGATCAGACTGTACCCGCAGCGATTCGGCTACAGGCTCCACTCGATCTGCCTGCTCCTAAAACGGAAGCCCAATTTCTGGCTGATTTCCGCAAACTAGCGTCTCAAAACAAGATTTTTAAGTCATACATCGGTATGGGGTATTACGATACCCTGACGCCGAACGTGATTCTTCGCAATATTCTGGAAAACCCGGCCTGGTACACGGCCTACACGCCCTACCAGGCGGAGATTGCGCAGGGACGACTGGAAGCACTCCTGAATTTCCAGACTGTCGTATCCGATCTGACCGGGATGGACCTGGCCAATGCCTCGCTGCTCGATGAAGCAACGGCGGCTGCCGAAGCCATGAACCTCCTGTTTGCCACGCGCCCGGCAAGCCGGAAAAATGCAACGACCTTCTTCGTGTCCGAACGGTGCCACCCGCAGACGATCGACGTCATCAAAACCCGCGCAACGCCCGTCGGTATCAGCGTACTGGTTGGCGATCATCAGCGGGCCGATCTGACGAAAGGTGATATCTTTGGGATGCTCCTTCAATACCCGGCTACCGATGGTTCAGTATTCGATTACACCGACCTGATTGCGTCAGCGCACGAACTGGGTATTACGGTGGCCGTTGCCGCCGACCTGCTGGCCCTGACGTTACTCACCCCGCCGGGTGAAATGGGGGCCGACGTCGTTGTTGGTTCGGCACAGCGGTTTGGCGTTCCCATGGGCTTCGGTGGGCCACACGCGGCTTTCTTCGCCACCCGCGATAGTTTCAAACGTCAGATTCCGGGTCGTATCATCGGGGTATCGCAGGATGCGGCCGGTAAGCCGGCCCTGCGGATGGCGTTGCAGACGCGCGAACAGCATATCCGGCGCGAGAAAGCAACCTCGAACATCTGTACGGCGCAGGTACTGCTGGCGGTGATGGCGGGTAGCTACGCCGTATACCACGGTCCGGCCCGCCTGCGCGCAATCGGCGAGCACGTGCATGGGCTGACCAGTCTGTTCGCAACGGCATTGCAGCAGAGCGGTATGAGTCTGACAACGGAAGCGTATTTCGATACCATCACCGTTCGGGTCGACGATGTAGAGTCGCTCCGCAAATCGGCGCGGGCGGCACAGCTGAACCTGCACTACCACGCGGACGACGAGCACGTCAGCATTTCGTTCGATGAAGCCAAGACATTGGCCGATGTAGCGGAACTGCTCAACGTATTCGGCGTAAAAGCAGACCTCGATGCGCTGGTGGCTAACCTGGAAATTAGCTGGCCGGAGCGACTGATCCGTACATCGGACTACCTGACGCACCCGGTGTTCAACACCCACCACACCGAGCACGAGATGCTTCGGTACCTGAAATCACTCGAAGAAAAAGACCTCTCGCTGGTTCACTCGATGATTTCGCTGGGTAGCTGTACGATGAAACTCAACGCTACCGCCGAAATGATTCCGGTAACGTGGCCTGAGTTCGGCAAGCTTCACCCATTTGCGCCGAAAGACCAGACGACGGGCTATCAGCAACTGTTTGCCGATCTGAACAAGTGGCTTTGTACCATCACCGGTTTTGCGGCTATGTCGCTGCAACCCAACTCGGGCGCGCAGGGTGAGTACGCGGGGCTGATGGTTATTCGGGCGTATCACGAAAGCCGGGGCGACAATCACCGGACGGTGTCGCTGATTCCGCAATCGGCACACGGTACCAATCCCGCCAGTGCGGTGATGGCCGGTATGAAAGTCGTGATCGTAAAATGCGATGAGCGGGGTAATATCGACGTGGCTGATCTGAAAGCAAAAGCGGAACAGTACAGCAACGACCTGTCTTGCCTGATGGTTACCTACCCATCGACGCACGGTGTGTTTGAAGAAAGTATCAAAGAGATCTGTGACGTCATCCATCAGCATGGTGGGCAGGTGTACATGGACGGCGCGAATATGAATGCGCAGGTTGGTCTGACGTCGCCCGCTACGATCGGTGCGGACGTTTGTCACCTGAACCTGCACAAAACCTTCTGCATTCCCCACGGTGGTGGTGGACCGGGCATGGGGCCGATTGGCGTTGCCGAGCAACTCGTTCCGTTCCTGCCGGGTCACGCGGTGGTAAAAACGGGTGGTAATGAAGCTATCCCAGCGGTATCGGCTGCCCCGTATGGATCGGCCAGTATTCTGACCATTTCATACGCCTACATCGCGATGATGGGGGGCGAAGGACTGACCCGTGCGACCAAGCAGGCTATTCTGAATGCAAACTATATCAAAGCGCGGCTTGAAGGTCATTACGAAACGCTGTACAGCGGTGCCAACGGCCGCGCTGCACACGAAATGATCATCGAGTGCCGTCCGTTCAAATCGGCGGCTGGTGTGGAAGTAGAAGACATTGCCAAGCGGTTGATGGACTACGGTTTCCACGCGCCGACCGTTTCGTTCCCGGTTGCGGGTACGCTGATGATCGAGCCGACCGAATCCGAATCAAAAGCTGAACTCGACCGGTTCTGCGACGCGATGATCGCCATCCGCGAAGAGATTCGTGAAATCGAGGCCGGTACGGCTGACAAGGCAGATAACGTACTGAAACATGCGCCCCACACGGCTACTGTCGTGTTGTCGGACAATTGGAATCGGTCATATAGTCGTGAGAAAGCGGTTTATCCGTTGCCGTACGTTCGGGCTCGTAAGTTCTGGCCAAGCGTAAGCCGGATCGATTCGGCTTTCGGCGACCGGAACCTCGTCTGCGCCTGCGTCCCTACCGAAGCCTACGCCGAAGAAGCAGCCATGTAGAGACAATACCGGCGACCCGTTGCGTCTCATCTACCGGATAGTTTTGTAACGATATAATAAGGGGGCAACTACACAGTTGCCCCCTTATTATATCGTTATGAATTGAAACAGACCCTATTATACCGAATGTTTGAACAGAACGGGGTAGCCTGCCTAGGCTACCCCGTTCTGTTCAAACTAGTTTGTCCTTAAGCAACGATGGCTTCGGCCAGTACCAGCACGTTGTTTTGCAGTACTTCGACGACACCACCGTCAACAGTGAATACTTGCTGACCTGACGCCGACTGAACGACGATCGGACCGCGATCCAATGTGCTGACCAGGGGCGCGTGGTCGTTCAGCACCTGAAACTGACCTTCGCTACCCGGAAACGTGATCGACGTTGCTTCACCGGAAAAGACCTTACGGTCGGGGGTAATAATATCTAGCGTCATGGCTATGTGGCTATAAAGCCCCTTTTACAAAATTAAGAACGCTGCCGATCTGATTTTTGACAACCGGTTCGGCGGCTTTGGCAGCAAAACCACCCTGATCGAGTTTGCTAACACTACCCAGGGCGGCCGTAATCAGCGACTGACCTGTAGATTGTGTACTGCCACCCAGCGCTGAAAGACCACTGCTGATGCCGGAAAGACCGCTAGTCAGTGAACTGGCTTTACCAAGCAGCGAACCTGCTGACAATAGGCCATCCAGCTTACCGGCATTCGATGCCAGCTTAGCCAGGCCGATCGCTTTCTGCAACCCATTACCAGTAAGACTACCGCCAGCGATAAGGGGTAACAACGCTTTCAGCTTGCTAACCTGAGCGAGTACCTTGTCTTTGAACGAACTGGAGCTTTTTTGGGCCGTGGCTTCCATCCCGGTAATACCTGCCTGTAGCGCCTGTGTCGAGCCCGCCTTGTCACCGTTGTTCAGTGCAGTCACGGCTTTATCCAGTTGCGCGTCTGTGTCGTCGGTAGCCAGCCCTGCCGTAGTTTGCGGACCGGAAAGCGTTGCTGAGTCCCGAACTGCGCCCAGTATCGTGGGTTTCGACACATTGGTCGTTGCTCCCGGTATGGTCTGCGCCTGCGCCAGGTTGCCGAGTGATCCGATTAACAATCCAGACAATACGATACGTTTCATATTTCTTGTGGTGATTAGTTAATCGGTTAGACGGGCTACCTGGACAGAAGTATCAGACTTGGTAAGCGGTTTTCAATATTCGGTTTGCGGGAAACTAGCGCAGGACAATTGCCGCGTGAGACCAACCGAAAACCGAATACTGAAAACCCTAACTAAGTATTACTGCCCGGCTTCTTTCATGATGCGCTCACCTTTGGCGATGGCATCTTCGATCGTACCGACAAGGTTGAAGGCTGCTTCCGGCAGGTGATCGTACTTGCCGTCGATGATTTCGTTGAAGCCTTTGATGGTGTCTTCGATGGGAACCAGAACGCCTTTCAGACCGGTGAACTGCTCAGCTACGAAGAAGGGCTGCGACAGGAAGCGCTGCACCCGACGGGCACGGCTTACAACCAGTTTGTCTTCTTCCGACAGTTCTTCCAGACCCAGAATGGCGATGATGTCCTGCAATTCTTTGTAGCGTTGCAGAATCTCTTTTACCCGCTGTGCCGTGTTGTAGTGCGCGTCGCCCAGTACTTCGGCACTCAGAATCCGCGAGGTCGAGTCGAGGGGGTCAACGGCAGGGTAGATACCCAGCTCGGCGATTTTTCGGCTCAATACAGTCGTTGCATCAAGGTGAGCGAAGGTCGTAGCCGGCGCAGGGTCAGTCAAGTCATCGGCAGGTACGTAAACGGCCTGTACCGATGTGATCGAACCACGCTTGGTCGAGGTAATGCGCTCCTGCATGACACCCATTTCAGTAGCCAGCGTAGGCTGATATCCTACGGCCGACGGCATCCGCCCCAGCAGAGCCGATACCTCTGAACCTGCCTGCGTGAAGCGGAAGATGTTGTCGACGAAGAACAGAATGTCGCGACCGGCACCTTCACCATCACCATCCCGGAAGTGTTCAGCGATCGTCAGACCCGACAGGGCTACCCGTGCACGGGCTCCCGGCGGCTCGTTCATCTGACCGAACACGAACGTAGCCTGGCTCTTAGTCATTTCTTCGAGGTCGACCTGGCTCAGATCCCAGCCACCTTCTTCCATCGAATGTTTGAAGTTGTCGCCGTATTTGATGATACCGGCTTCGATCATTTCGCGAAGCAGGTCATTTCCTTCGCGGGTACGCTCACCCACGCCGGCAAATACCGACAGACCAGCGTATGCTTTCGCAATGTTGTTGATCAATTCCTGGATCAGTACGGTCTTGCCGACACCGGCTCCACCGAACAGACCGATCTTACCGCCTTTCGCG
Organism: Spirosoma oryzae; assembly: GCF_003002825.1. Classification (GTDB taxonomy): domain Bacteria; phylum Bacteroidota; class Bacteroidia; order Cytophagales; family Spirosomataceae; genus Spirosoma; species Spirosoma oryzae. The sequence continues at coordinate 311,875 of NZ_PVTE01000006.1, forward strand.
TAGGGCTCCAGCAGGTCGATTACTTTGATACCGGTAAACAGAACTTCCGTCGACGTAGCCAGGTCTTCGAACTTGGGGGCTTCCCGGTGGATGGGTAGGCCACCTGCGCTTTTAGGCTGGGGGATACCGTCGATGGCTTCACCAACGACGTTGAACAGCCGACCGCGGATACCGTCGCCCGTAGGCATGGTGATCTGCGTGCCCAGCGCCGTTACGTCCATGCCGCGATAAAGGCCTTCGGTCGAATCCATGGCGATGGTCCGAACGCGGTCTTCACCCAGGTGCTGCTGACACTCCAGAATAACCTGCTGACCATTGGCTCTCGTCACTTTGAGGGCGTCAAGGATCGCGGGAATCCGCGTGCCTTCGCCTTCGAAACTCACGTCTACAACCGGCCCGATTATCTGCGTAATCTTACCTGTATTGACTGCCGTTTCCGTAATCATCTGTATGTGGTATTGCTGATTGAAAAGTTGCCCATTGTTTGGGACTGCAAAAGTAGGATATAAACGGCGGAAAGTAAAGCGGGCATTTTTGCATTTTACCCGTATCCGCTCAGACGATTCGATTGGCAGTAAGGTTTTTACCAATCTTACAGAACAAAAAGCGACTGGCGCGTATTTGTACAAAAGTCAGTTGGTCAACCGAGCCGGATTGACCGATTAAACGCCTGACAGGTCGACGGGTTACGTCACCTGACCGTATCGGGCGCACCAATTGGTATCAACGTTACTGCTTATTCATGCTACAACAACGCTCAAGCGGATTACTACTCCACATTACGTCACTGCCATCAGCACATGGCGTCGGTGACCTGGGTCCTGAGGCCTATCGCTTTGCTGATTTTCTGGAATCCGCTGGTCAGACATACTGGCAGATTTTGCCGCTGACACCTGTCGACCCCGGAGCCGGTTTTTCGCCATACAGCAGCCCGTCGGCCTTTGCCGGTAATGTGCTTATGATCAGTCTGGAGAAGCTGGCTGAAGAAGGCCTGCTTCGTGAAGAAGATCTGACTACCCTGCACGAAAAGCCGCTCGAAGACGTAACGCTGAGTGAACCGTCGGCGGGCGACCCGGCGGTTCTGGCTGGTCCGCTCGTACTGGCTCCGTCGACACTGCACGCGGCTTGGCTGAAGAAACGTCCGTTGCTTGAGCAGGCAGCTGAAACGTTCCGGCGCGACGCATCCATTGCTCGGCAGGCCGATTACGTACAGTTCATCGAACGGCAGGCGCATTGGCTCGATGACTATGCCCTGTTCTCGGCGTTACAAGAAGACACTGGTGAGCCGTTCTGGCTACGCTGGCCCGAAGAACTGGTACGACGTGACCCCGACGCCATCAGTCAGCACACAGAACGGCTGCGCGACAAAATCGAACTCATCAAGATTCAGCAGTTCTTCTTCTTCGGGCAATGGAATGAGCTGATTTATTACTGCTATGCGCGTAAAATTCACCTGATCGGGGACATTCCAATTTACGTACAGTTCAACAGCGCCGATGTGTGGGCCAATCCGACCATGTTCAAGCTGGACGAAAACCTGCAACCCTTATACGTAGCTGGTGCGCCCCCCGATTATTTCAGCGAATACGGACAGCGGTGGGGTAACCCGATTTACGACTGGGAAGAGCACGAACGGACGGGCTTTGCTTGGTGGATGCGTCGAATGCGGCATCAGATGTCGCTCTACAGCCTTACCCGGCTCGACCACTTTCTGGGTTTCGCCGTTTACTGGGAAATTCCGGCGAGTGAACCGACGGCCAAGGTGGGTGAATGGGTGAAAGCACCGATCGAAGCGTTTATGCACGCCATGTATCGGCAATTCGTCACGCTGCCGATCATCGCTGAAGATTTGGGTGCCCGCACAGCCGACGTGCAGCCTCACCTGCGCCACTACGGTATTCCGGGCATGCGGGTTATACAGTTCGGCTTTGGCGAAGATCTGCCTACGTCGTCGCACATCGTACATAATCACGCTGAGAACTTCGTGGTTTATTCCGGTACGCACGATAATAACACGACGCTGGGCTGGTTCCGGGAAAGCAGTGAAGCTGTCTGCGAGCGGCTCAATGACTACATGGGCTTCCCGGTAACGACGGAGAACGTCGTCGACCAAGTCTGCCGGCTGACGATGCAGTCGGTGGCGCGGTTGGCGATCATTCCGGTGCAGGACTTGCTGAAGCTCGACGAAACGAACCGGATGAATACGCCGGGTCTGGGTGGCCGTAGCTGGCAATGGCGGCTGCAACCCGATCAACTGACGCCGGAAGCCGCCGAATGGCTACTGAAGCTGACGAAAATGACCGGTCGGGGGTAGGATGTAGATTGTGTAGCCTGGACCTCCAGGTCCGGGTGGGCGCGATAGCGACCCATCAGCTGTCGCCTGAATCAATTGGCCTGACGGCCACCCGGACCTGGAGGTCCAGGCTACACGATTCATACCCGATGTTATCAAGGCACTAAGCCGCGCGAGCGTGCGTTAGGGCAGTATGTCGTCGCTGTTTTTCTGGAAAACGTGGAATCGTTCGCACCGGCTGGGTTATCTGGTCGGTTTATGTTTAGTGGTTATCAGCCTGGGACTGATGACGTTTGCCTGGCTCAACGGCATCAATACCGCCATTCATTGGGATGTGCTCAGTGAACTAGCCGAGGTTCCCGTTGCCGTTCACACATTTACCGATGGTCTGCTCAGCTACACCGCAGGCGGGAAAGCGTACACCGTATCAGAACAGTTCCTGGCCTCGGCCATGGCCATTCATCCCGCCCTGGCGACGGCTTGCCTGACGGGTGTAGCCATTGCGTTTGTCCTGATCTTCAGCGCTATTTCTCGTTTCGACCGGCTACGTTACCTGATCGGCATGGGCATGCTGATTTTGGGTATGGCGTTCTTTCGCTGGGAAATGCTCGACATACCGGAACTGACCGGTAATACGCTGTTTCTGATGCTGACTGTGCTGTTCGGCGGCTTGAGCTACTACTTCCACGCCTTCCGCCCTGACCTGCCGATTTATAGCCGACTGCTAGCGTTCTCGCTCCTGACGGGCGCAACCGCACTGGCGCTGCGCTCGGTGACGCCGGTGGCGTTTCCTGCCATGACGCTGCTGAGTTACGGCCTACCCGTGTTGCTGGTATTTAGCGTTGGCTTTATCTTTTTCATCAGCGCGGAGATTATTGCCGGGCTGGTCTGGCTAACCTCAACGAGCCGCGAGCAGAATCGCCCGGTGGCAGAAATCGCCGGGTTGGTTGCCGAACCGACCACTGCGCCGGGAACTACACTTGGGACCCGCAACTTTCTGGTCATCACGGGCCTGTACCTGGTCAATCTGGTGATGATCTGGCTGAAAAATACCAAGATGGTCGAGTGGGACGTCCTGGCCATAAGCCCGTTTCTGCTCTATTTGGTTTCGGCGACGATTGGCATCTGGGGTTTTCGGCGGCTTATCGCACAACAGGATGTCGTGTCGTTTCGGGATGGCGGGGCCTTCCTGTACATAGGACTGGCGCTGCTGACCACGCTAACCATTGGCTACGCATTTGCCACGGCCAACGACCCGATTACCGAGATGTTTGAGGACGTGATCGTCTACACACACTTGGGTATGGGGTTGGTGTTTGTGGTGTATGTGTACATAAACTTCTGGCCAATCTTCAAACAGCACCGGGCCGTTCACCGTATCCTGTACAAACCCAAACGACTGGAATTGAGTTTGTTCCGTATCGTCGGTTTCATCGTTACCATCGTGCTGCTGTCGACGGGGGGGCTCATCTCGCTGCGGCAGGCTATAGCCGGCTATTACAATGCACTGGGTGACTATTACGTAGCCGTCAATCAGCAGCCGTCTGCCGAAGCGTTCTACCGGCTGGCGTTGGAGCAGGAGTTTCAGAATCATAAGTCCAACTATTCGCTGGCGTCGCTGGCGATGCGGCAGGACGATCAGGCAACCGCGTCGTTTTATTACCAACGGGCTACGCTCAAGCAACCACACCCGCAGGATTATGCCGGGCTGAGTCAGGCTTATTTGCAAACGAGTCTGTTCTTCGAGGCTGTCAAAGCGTTGCAGCAGGGGATACACGCCTTCCCGGATAATGGGGAATTGAAAAACAACCTGGGCTTCCTCTACGCCCGCACGAGCGTGGCCGACTCAGCTTACTATTACCTGAAAGCCGCGAGTACACAGGCCGGTAACGGCGACGTGCCGGAAGCCAACCTGCTGGGTTTCTACGCACGTCATCCGCTGGTGTTGTCAGCCGACTCAACCCTGGCTACTTCCATCAAGCCGTCCGAGTACGAATCCTATCAGGCGAATGCGCTGGCCCTGCGGCTGGTCGCGCAGAACGACACGACCCGACCGACCCGACCTGCCTGGCTGGCTGCTGCACCGACCGGTCAGGGGCTGAGCATCGGGCGATTTGCCAACCTGTATAACTACGCGATCGTCAACCAGCAACCCGATACGGTGCTGGCTAGCCGATTACGGCCGCTGCTGGCGAATCCGCTGAATCAGGATTTTACGGATGAACTGCTGCTGGCCCAGGCGATGGCGGAATACAAGGCGTTTCGCCCGGCAGAAGCCTTTAACATCCTGGCTCAGTTGGCCCAAGACAATAAGCTCGACGGCCCAGCGTATCGACAGACAGCCGGTATCTGGATGCTGGAACAAGGGCTCTTTCAGGCGGCAGCCGATCAGTTTGGTGCCAACAACGATACAACGTCGATCTATTACCGGGCGGTTGCGTTGACGAAAAAGGGCGACCTGCCCGTCGCCCAGTCGTACTGGGAAACGGCGGCTAAAACCGATCCGGTGGTGGCCTCGCTGAAGCAGGTATTGTACGATGAACGAAAACCCACGACAGACATCGAGAAGGCAATCTACGTGGCGTATCGACCCGATAACGCCGGACGGGGGGCGTATTGGGAAACCATCGTCAATCCTAGTTTGAAAACCGTTGCGGGCGTCTATCTGACGAACGAGTATTTGCAGCAACTGCAATGGCGTAACGCCCAGCTCATGCTGTCGGGCATGCCCACCAAAGGAGTCGACCCACTGGCTATTTCGCTGCGTAACGTTGCCGCGATTCGGCTGTCGGCATTCCGGCGCAGCGTGGGGTCGGCGGAAACGATGACCGACTCGATCCTTCCGCAGCAGCGGGCCGAGGCTGACTATTGGCTTGGGCAGACCTATGAACGAACCCGACAGCCCGCCAAAGCGATGACGTGGTTTAAGCGGGCGTTGTACCGTGCTCCGCTTAATGCCCGTATCGTAACCGCCGTCGCCGATCAGTTGCAGGCGCGAAAACAGACACAGGCCGCTTACGATCTGGTTTTGTCGGCGCTGCCCTACAACGAGGATCAGCCTGTTCTGCTGCGTAAATACGCCAATTTGTGTCTGGCTATTGGCTTGCCCGATTATGCCGACGACGCGCTGGCCAACTTACAGTCGGCCAGTTCGCCCGCCGACTATCAGGCGTTTCTAGCGGATTATCAGAAAAAACGGGCGCTGATCGAAAACAGCCGGCAGAAATTTGTGGAATAGGCTAGCTTTGGTGGATACGGTGGCTTGTCGGTGGGGCAGCCTAACGGGAACGGAGCATGAACATCATTGAAACCAGTCAGATTGCGAAACGGTACGTCATGGGGACGGAGGTCGTCGAAGCCCTGAAGTCGATCACGATTCAGATTCGCAAAGGCGAATATGTTGCCTTCATGGGACCGTCCGGGTCGGGTAAGTCGACGCTGATGAATATCGTTGGCTGTCTGGATACCCCCACGTCCGGGCAGTATATTCTCAACAATCAGGACGTAAGCCGGATGGGTGAGAACGACCTGGCCGAAGTGCGCAACAAAGAGATTGGCTTCGTATTCCAGACGTTCAATCTGCTGCCCCGACAAACCTCGCTCGAAAACGTGGCGCTGCCGCTTATCTATGCAGGATACAGCAAGGCCGATCGTACGGAGAAGGCAATGCAGGCGCTGAAAAACGTGGGACTGGAAAACCGCGCCCATCACCGGCCTAACGAACTGTCGGGCGGGCAGCGGCAACGGGTAGCGGTAGCCCGCGCGCTGGTTAACGATCCCAGTATTTTGCTGGCCGATGAACCAACGGGGAACCTCGATACAAAGACGTCGTACGAGATTATGGACCTCTTCGATCAGATTCACAGCAAGGGGAACACCGTCATCATGGTTACCCACGAAGAAGACATCGCCGAGTACGCTCACCGGATCATCCGGCTACGTGACGGACTGATCGAAACCGATCGTATAAACACGAACGTCAGGAAAGCGAATCTGCTCATCCAAACAGCAGCAGGCGACTAACTTCCGTACGAACAACGGGTGAGTAATAACGCCTTATTTATCAGGCGGTTGGTATGACTTTTCTGTTCATACGCAAAAAGTTACGGTTGCCATACAATAGATCGACTTTTATACACGAATCGATACGAACAGGCTGTCAAGAGTATGACGGACGAACCGTTTTGGGGCTAATTTGGGGTATCCTAATCGAACGATTCCCTTACTACCCCAAAGCTGTACGTACTATGAAAGTGCCCGGAGAAGTCAATATTCTGCTGGTTGAAGATGAGCCTATCCTGGCAATGGACCTGGCTGATCGGTTGGAAGAAGAAGGGTACCGCGTTGTCGGGATCGCCAGCAACGGTCGTAAAGCTCTTGAGTTGTATCAGACCAATACCGTCGATCTGGTACTGTGTGACATTGTCGTGAAAGGGGATTGGGACGGCATTGAAACTGCCCGTCACCTACTGGCCAAACGACCCGTCCCGATCATTTATCTTACAGCGACGACGGATCGGGAAACGCTGGAGCGAGCCAAGCATACGTACCCGGCTGCTTATCTAAACAAACCCTTTCACCTATCCAGCCTACGCAACGCCATCGAGCTGGCAGTTCATAATGCCGCCGAACGCCCGGTCGTCGCCTTGGCAAGCGCATCGGAAATCACGGGTCGGGACGCCTTGTTACAGATCAACAAGTAACCAATTTGCTGTATACGTAGGTAGGCAACGTCAACGTCGGCCGGCGAAGTATATAAAGGGTAGATGCTGACGGTCAGGATTGTACGGTGCCGTTGTCGTAGAAGAAAACACGCTACTGGCGCTAGGGGCCAGGTTGCTAATACATGGTTTCCAATAGAACCATATCTAAACACAGAGGTACAGAGAGCACAGTGGTTACCTCCGCGTTCTCTGCGGCTCTGTGTTAAAAAAACAGTTGATTTATGGAAATTCAACGACCAATCAGTCTGCAAATTGACACATAAAATCAGTTTATCTTCAACAGCGATTTGAATGTCTCTAGATTAATAACCGTCAGTTTCGGAAAATCAACGGTTGTCAATGCCTCGTAATGTCGGTCTTCTGTTACAATGAAGTCAACATTGGCAGCAAAGGCGCAATCGACAAATTTGTCATCGTCGGGATCATTCGTAATTAGTGGCCAGTGAAAGAAAATCTCGACTTGATGAACGTGATCGGATTGAGTTAGTAGCTGATAGACAGGTTCTGACACCGCCGGGCTGAAGTACCGATCAATTAATTCAACGTATTCAGTCAATATCTCATTGGAAATGAACAGTTCGAATCGTTTTTGCCGAATTGCCTGAAACAACCAGTGATAAGCTGAACGGGCTGATAGTGAAACCAGTAAGCAATTAGTATCGAGAACAATTTTCATTCAGGTTTGCCTTTTCGAAAGTCGCCCTCTAGCCACTGCTGCATTAGGTCATCCGAATATCCCTTCTCGTCCCAAACTGTATCTGCCGCACGTGTTACTTTCTCAGCGAAGTAATCGACGATACGCTGATTAATAGCCATCAGGTCTTCGTCCGATACATGGCTGGTATACAGTTTCAGTAAACTCATCTGCAAATTAGACAGTGGGGGATTAGGAGTCATAACTGGTCTCGTTTTACATAAAGCTACAACAATTCAATATCCCAAGCACTCTTGTCCCGTATCTGTGAAAATACAGCCATAGAATATAATAAACACAGAGGCACAGAGAACACGGAGCTGAAAACTCGGTGCGCGCTGTGCCTCTGTGTTGAAAAACAATGGGTTTACGACAGTTCAACGACCCAGTCGTCCTGCTCGACGACGGTGCCCTCCGACAGCACAACCTTGGACACCTTCCCAGCTTTCGGAGCCGATACGATGCTTTCCATCTTCATCGCTTCGATGACGAACAGCGGTTGGTTCTTCTTCACCTCGTCGCCGTCTTTCACCAGGATTCGTGTCAGGCGACCCTGAAGTGGCGCACCGACATCGCCGTCTTTGCTGGCTTTTGCGTTCAGTTGTTTCGCCACCTTCAAGGCCCGGTCGCGTACCTGCACCTGCCGGCTTTGACCGTTCAGTTCGAATGTGATCGTCCGCATACCGTATTCATCGGGCTCCGACTTGAACAGGAGTCGTACCAGAATATTCTTACCTTCTTCGATCTCGATCAGAATCTCTTCGTTCTCCTTCAGACCGTAGAAGAAAGCCGGGGTCGGGATGACGCTTACGTCGCCGTACTGTTCGTTGGCTTTGTAATATTCGTCATACACCTTCGGATACATCTGGTAGGAAAGGTAGTCTTCGAAACCAGCGTTGAGTGGGTATTTCTCCTCGAATTTCTTGAAGTCGGCGTCGAAATCAATGGGTTTGAGGTGCTCGTTCGGGCGACCAGTGATTGGCTGTTCTCCTTTCAGCACGGCTTCCTGCACGTCTTTCGGGAAACCACCTACCGGCTGGCCCAGCTCGCCTTTGAAGAAGCCCCGCACCGATTCCGGGAACGCCAGGGATTCACCCCGGTTGACGACGTCGTCGGCAGTCAGGTTGTTAGCGGTCATGAAGATCGCCATGTCGCCTACCACTTTTGATGAAGGAGTTACTTTGACGATATCGCCGAACAGCCGGTTTGCAATGACGTAGTTTTTCTTGAGCGTCTCAAACTTGTCGCCCAGACCCGTAGCAATCGCCTGCGGTTTCAGGTTAGAATATTGCCCACCCGGAATCTCATTCTCGTAGACTTCCGCGCTGCCCCCTTTCATTCCCGACTCAAACGGGTAGTAGTACTCGCGGACATCTTCCCAGTAGTTGGAATAGGCGTTGAGCGACGTCAGATTGATGGGGCAGTTGCGCTCGTGCGTCTCCATCATCGCCACCACCGAGTTGAAATTGGGCTGCGAGGTCAGGCCCGACAAGGCACCAAGCGCACAGTCGACGATATCGACATTGGCGTCGATGGCTTTCAGGTAGGTAGCCGCCTGAATGCCCGCCGTGTCGTGCGTGTGCAGGTGAATCGGGATGTCGACGGCCTGCTTCAGTTCACGGACCAGTACGTCGGCTGCCAGTGGTTTCAGCAGGCCGGCCATGTCTTTGATACACAGCAGGTGCGCACCTTCGTCCTCCAGTTGCCGGGCCATGTCCAGGTAGTACTGAAGATTGTACTTCTGATTTTTGGCCGGGTCCAGCATGTCGCCGGTATAGCAGATAGCCGCTTCACAAAGTGCGTCGGTGCGCTCCCGTACCGCCTTCATGCTCACTTTCATGGCTTCGACCCAGTTGAGCGAATCGAAAATACGGAACACGTCGATGCCCGATTCCCACGATTTCTCGACAAATTTCTCGATCAGATTGTCTGGGTAAGCCGAGTAGCCGACGGCGTTGGAACCCCGGAAGAGCATCTGTAGCAGCATGTTCGGCATGGCTTCGCGCAGGGCTTCCAGCCGTTTCCACGGACTCTCGTAGAGGAAACGCATGGCTACGTCGAAAGTAGCGCCCCCCCAGACTTCCATCGAGAACAGCTCAGGATGCGCCTTGGCAAAGCCGGCTGCGACCTTCTGCAAATCCTGCGTCCGGACACGCGTCGCCAGCAGCGATTGGTGTCCATCGCGGAAGGTCGTGTCGGTGTACAGAACGCTTTTCTGGTCCTTCACCCATTGTACGAAACCGTCGCGACCCAATTCTTTCAACCGGTCGCGGTTACCGGCCGGGTAGGTGCTGTACGGATCGGAGAAGGGGACGACGGGCGTGCGGAAAATTTTGCTGTCGTCTTTCTTCTTTACTTCGGGATTGCCGTTGACAATAACGTCGGCGAGGTAGTTGAGCGCCCGTGTCGAGCGGTCCTGTGGCTTGCGGAAGTTAAATAGTTCGGGATGCGTTTCGATAAATGACACCCGCGCTTCACCCCGCTGGAAAATGGGGTGACTGATTACGTTCAGCAGGAAGCCGATGTTGGTCTTTACCCCCCGGATACGGAATTCGAGCAGCGCCCGCGTCAACCGTTGGGTAGCGCCTTTCAGCGTCCGTCCCCGCGCCGATACCTTCACGATCATCGAGTCGAAGTAGGGCGATATTTTCATGCCCGCATAGCTGCTGCCCTCGTCGAGCCGGATACCGAACCCGGCCGCGTTGCGGTAGGCGGTAATCGTGCCGAAGTCGGGCTTGAAGCCATTGGCCGGGTCTTCGGTCGTGATGCGGCACTGAATGGCAAAGCCGTTGAGCGGCACTTCGTCCTGATGCGTGATGTAGATACCGTTGTCGCTGAGCCGGTAGCCCATCGCGATCAGAATCTGCGTCCGAACGATGTCGATGCCCGTTACTTCTTCCGTGATCGTGTGCTCAACCTGAATCCGTGGGTTGACTTCGATGAAATAGATGTTTTCGTTTCTATCGACCAGGAATTCAACCGTTCCGGCATTGGAATAATTAACCGCCCGGCCCAGTTGCAACGCATAGGCATATAATTTCTGCTTGGTTTCCTGCCGCAGTCCGAACGACGGGGCTACTTCGACAACCTTCTGAAACCGGCGCTGCACCGAACAGTCGCGTTCGTAGAGGTGAACGATATTACCGTGCTGATCGCCCAGCAGCTGAACCTCGATGTGCTTGGGATCTTCGATGAACTTTTCGAGGAAGATCGTGTCGTCGCCGAAGGCGTTGCGGGCTTCGTTCTTCGCTTCCGCAAAGGCTTTCTCGAAATCTTCGGCCTGCCGAACGACACGCATCCCGCGACCACCGCCACCGGCAGCCGCCTTGACCATCACCGGGAAACCGATGCGCTCGGCTTCCGTGAGGGCAAACTCAGGGGTCATGTCCGGCTCGCGCGAGTCCGGGATCAGGGGTACCTGTGCCGAAGTAGCCAGGTTTTTGGCGCGTACCTTATCGCCGAGGGCGTCCATGGCTTCGGGCGATGGACCGACGAAAATAATACCTTCTTCGCGGCACCGCCGGGCCAGGTTTACGTTCTCCGACAGAAAGCCGTAGCCGGGGTGAATGGCATCGATCTGATGGTGCTTGGCCAGCAAAATGATGCCTTCTACGTCGAGATACGGTTTCAGCGGGTCTTCGTCGCGGCCAATTTTGTACGCTTCGTCGGCTTTATAGCGGTGAAGCGAGTAGCGGTCTTCGTAGGTGTAAACGGCTACGGTGGTGATCCCAAGCTCGGTGGCGGCCCGCATGATGCGGATGGCGATTTCGCCCCGGTTGACAACGAGCAGGCGTTTGATTGGGCGGATGTAGTCCTTCATCGGTTAGTAAACGAAATTCGTGGAGCGACGAAGCAGAACAGGCGACTTCGTCTTCCAGCAGTTAGCCGGTAAGCGATTGGCGTGGCAATTTTGCTGAAAAATCGCAAACCTGCCTAGTTTACCCCATAATCATTGGTAAATACAGCGGTTTGGGAAAATAATACAGCAATCAAACCGGCTATTGTCAGCTAGGTATAAATACCAATCCGGTGTGGTTTTGGTTTACACGGACAGTCGCGGTCGCTAACCCTGCCGCCCGATTGGTTTTCAGACCCTAAATTGCTAAACTTGCAACAACCCGGTTACCGGTGTGCTTTTCTGTTTTATTGTGGAATCCATTCGCGTATTTGCCCCTGCTACCGTTGCCAACGTGGCTTGCGGATTTGATATTTTTGGTTTTGCCGTAGCCAGTCCCGGCGATGAGGTTATCCTGACGCGCAGCGAAACGCCCGGCGTTCGCATCACCGATATTATTGGCGACGAAGGCCGGCTACCCCGCGAAGCGAGCCGAAATACAGCTGGCATTTCGATTCAAACCTACCTCAAGCATATCGGGCAACCGGATCTCGGCATCGAGATGGTGCTGAATAAACAGATGCCGCTGGGCAGCGGGCTGGGATCGAGCGCAGCGAGTGCCGTTGCGGGCGTGTATGCGGTCAACGAACTCCTGGGTCGCCCACTGACGCCCTTGCAGTTATTGCCGTTCGCAATGGAAGGGGAGCGTGTTGCCTGCGGATCGGCCCACGCCGACAATGTCGGCCCGTCGCTACTCGGTGGCTTCGTGATGGTGCGTAGCTATAATCCGCTCGACGTTGTGCGGATTCAGACGCCGGCGTCGCTGTTCTGTACGCTCGTTCACCCCGATATTGAGGTCAATACGAAAGATGCCCGGTTTATTCTGAAAAACGAGGTGTCGCTGAAGAATACCATCATACAGATGGGGAACGTGGCGGGCCTGATTGCCGGCCTGATGACGCCCGATTACGACCTCATCAGCCGCTCGTTGGTCGACGTTATTATCGAGCCCGTCCGGTCGATTCTGATTCCCGAATTCAACGAAGTCAAGCAGGCGGCACTGGATGCGGGTGCGCTGGGATGCAGCATTTCCGGCTCAGGCCCGTCGATGTTTGCGCTGAGCCGGGATGCCGATACCGCCGAGCAGATCGGCGCTGCCATGCAGCAGGCCTTTCTGGCCGTTGGCATTACCAGTGAAGCATATGTTTCCGAAATTAATCAGGAAGGCCCTAAAGTACTGGCCTAGCGTTGTTCCCAGCTTAGTTTCCAGCCGTCGAGCAGGTGCGGGATGCTGACCCCCGGCTGACGAGGTTGCTCAACGGCAACCATCGACAAGACTGTGGTTTCCTGTGTCTTTGCGGAGACGACCCGGTCGGTCCGCATGAAAACGCGCCCTGTTACACCTTTCACTTCCTCGACATGGGCGTGAATCCGATCGCCAACGGCAAACGCCCGATCACCGACGATCACTGGTTCGGTCACTTGAAAGGTGCAGGTCGAGCCAAGGCGTAACAAGCCCGTATCCAGACAACGCGTTTTAAGAAGTTGACTGACTGCACGGACTTTTGACGACGAACTGTCAGCGAGCCTTGTTACGTCGGCCTGGCTGGTTGCGGATAGAGCCAGTGTTGATGACGTTTGCTGGGCCATCGCGGAAAGGCTGCCTAAATAAACCAGGCCAACGACGGTAAGAACAGGTAACGAAGAGTGCATACGATTCAGGTTGAGAGATAGCTATTTATTCGCCAGATGATACAGTAGACAACTAACTCGGGAAGGTATATCGATTTCTGGTAAAACAATATTCCTGCCACGATATTAACAGTAAAATAAAATTCGGATGGTGGAAATGTCCTGTGTATCACCAGACAGGCATTACAGACAGGTAGTCGGTAGTTGGTCAGCGCGTAATTGATCCCACCTACACATTGGCGATGAGTGCAAGCTGAAATCGACGTATTTTTGCCGACATCATCTGAACGCCTTTTTTCATGCTTGCCCGCTATTGGTTGCTGAGTGCGCTTACCCTGCTGCTTGTCCATACCGGATTTAGTCAGTCACTCGATCGCTACACCATTATTCCCCGACCGGCCAAACTCGACCCCCGCGCCGGTCAATTTATACTCAGTCGAACAACGACCCTGCTGATCCCGCCCGGACAGGCCGATCTGAAAGCGGTCGCCGATACATTCGCCCGGCAACTGAATCGGGCAACGGGCGTTTCCCTGACGGTACGTCTGAGCAACCGTATGGCCGTCCCCGGCAACATTATTCAGTTTATTCCGGCCCGCGACACGTCACTGGGTACGGAAGGGTACCGCATCGACATCACCGACAAGCTGGTGACTGTAGAAGCATCGCGAGCGAGCGGCTTCTTCTACGGTATTCAGACGCTGCGTCAGCTACTACCACCGGCGGCATTGGCCCCCACTCGTCAGCTTCCCGATAGTGGGTTGACCAATCTGGCGATACCAGCCTGCCGGATCGAGGACCGCCCTCGCTACGTGTATCGTGGCCTGCACCTCGATGTGAGCCGCCATTTTTTTTCGGTCTCGTTTATCAAGCAGTACATCGATCTGATGGCGCTGCACAAAATCAACACCTTTCACTGGCACCTGACCGACGATCAGGGCTGGCGCATCGAAATCAAAAAATACCCGAAGCTGACGCAGGTGGGGGCAAACCGCCGGGAAACATTGGTCGGCCATTACGATGAGTACGACCCGCAGGTGTTCGACGGTAAGCCATACGGCGGTTTCTACACGCAGGATGAAGTGCGTGACGTGGTGCGGTATGCGGCAGCGCGGTTCGTGACAGTCGTACCGGAAATCGAGATGCCGGGGCACGCCCTGGCGGCTTTGTCGGCTTACCCTGAACTAGCCTGCGCACCGGGTCCGTACAGTGCCGCTACAAAATGGGGGGTATTCGACGAGGTGTTCTGTCCGACCGAAAAGACGTTCTCTTTTCTTCAGGACGTGCTGACCGAAGTGATTGGTTTGTTCCCCAGTAAATACATTCACATTGGTGGCGACGAGTGTCCGAAAGTCTCGTGGAAAAACAGCGCTTTCTGTCAGCAACTGATGAAGCGCGAGAAGCTGAAAAACGAGAACGAGTTGCAAAGCTATTTCATCCGACGCATCGACAAGTTCGTAACGTCGAAAGGTCGGCGGATTATTGGCTGGGATGAGATTCTGGAAGGTGGGCTGTCGCCGAATGCCACGGTGATGAGCTGGCGGGGCGTGAAGGGCGGTATCGAAGCGGCCCGTCAACAGCATGACGTTGTGATGACGCCGGGCGGATTCTGTTACTTCGACCATTACCAGGGCGATCCGGCGCAGGAGCCGACGGCATTCGGTGGTAATCTGCCCCTGTCGCAGGTCTACTCGTACAACCCTACGCCGACAGAGCTGTCGCCCGCCGAAGCAAAACATATTCTGGGCGTACAGGGCAATGTATGGACTGAATATATTCCGGATGTCGATCAGTTGCAGTACATGATCTGGCCCCGGGCGGCTGCGTTGGCTGAAGTAGCCTGGAGCCCACTGGAAGGCAAGAATTACGACGATTTCAGCCGACGGATACCCAGTCTATTTGCGCGGTTGTCGTCGGTCAAGACAAACTACGCCCGGACGGTATACGATGCGGTGCCGGTGAGCCGGGCCACGGCTGACGGACGCGTCGCGGTGTCGCTCAAACCCGATAAGCGGCTGGCTAACGTAACCGACATTCGCTACACGATTGACGGGAGTATTCCATCGGCGGAATCGCCCGTATTAAAAGACTCGGTGCTGCTGGCGCAAACGGCAACGGTACGAACGGCTGCTTTTGCCGGAAGAACACCGCTGAGTCAGCTGGCTAAAGTGCAGAAAGAGTTTCTCGTTTCGAAAGCAACCGGCAAGTCATACACCCTCCAATATCCGGCTGCGACGGGGCGACCCGATAAAAATCTGAGCCTGACGGATGGCAACACCGTCGGCATGGGCGGGTATGAAGTTGCGGGGATCGTGTCGTTCGCTGGCGACTTCGGCCTGACGGTCGATCTGGGGCAGTCGCAGCCGGTACAGGGTGTACGGGTCGGGTTCCTGAAATACACGGCCAAGAATATCTGCCTGCCCAGGCAAATCGAGGTGTCGGTGTCTGATGATGGACAGACGTATCGCCCGGCGACTACGGTGAAAACGAACGCGCAGGAAAACGGCAAGCGTACGATCGTCCGGCTCCCGGTCGACTTTGCGCAGACATCAGCCCGCTACGTCCGTATCGTTGCCCGGTCGATCGGTACGGTGCCGGCCGACATGCGGAACCCAGGCAAGCCAGCCCAACTGGGTGTCGATGAGGTAGAGATTCGCTAATACGAAGCAAAAGGGCCCGGATGCAAGTCCGGGCCCTTTTGCTGTCTAAACTCCTGTTACGACAGGACTTCCTTCTTCTCCATGCCTTCCGGCTCACCTGCCAGCACGGCTTTGGCTGACTTGACCACGTTGTCGACGGTAAAGCCAAAGTAAGCCAGCACGTCATCACCGGGCCCTGACAGGCCGAAGCGGTTCATGCTGATCGTCGTACCTTCGTCAGTGACATATTTATGCCAGCCGATGGGCGATCCCGCTTCGACAGCCAGCCGTTTCCGAACGGTTGGGGGCAGTACTTCGTGGTGATACGCCTGGTCCTGCTTCTCGAACAGTTCCCACGACGGCATACTGACGACGCGCGTTGGAATACCTTCTTTTTGTAGTTCTTCCTGCGCCTTCATTACCAACGAGACTTCCGAGCCAGTACCGATCAGAATCAGTTCGGGTTTGCCACCGTTGGCTTCGCTCAGAATATAGGCACCTTTCTCGACGTTTTTGGCCGACCCGTATTTCTCCTGATCGAGCACGGGCAACTTCTGCCGCGACAGAATCAGCACGACGGGCGATTTCGGCGTCGTCATAGCGATATGCCACGCCCAGGCCGTTTCGTTGGCATCGGCGGGGCGGATAACGACGATGTTTGGAATCGTGCGTAGCGAGACAACCTGCTCGATCGGCTCGTGCGTCGGACCATCCTCGCCCACAGCAATGCTGTCATGCGTGAAGACAAACGTGACCCGCGATTCAGCCAGCGCCGTCAGGCGGATAGCACCCCGCATATAGTCGGAGAAGTTCAGGAACGTGCCACCGTACGGATGGACGCCACCGTGCTGCGCCATACCGTTCAGCGCCCCGCCCATCGCGTGTTCGCGTACGCCGAACCAGACATTTGAATTTTCGTAGTGACCCGGTTGAAAGCTAACATCACCGCTTTTAGGCATCTCATTGGACGACGCCAGATCCGCCGATCCGCCAAACAGGTAGGGAACCGTTTCTTTCAGTGCATCCAGTACTTTGCCCGATGCCTGCCGGGTTGCCATTGGCTTCTCGTCGGCACCAAACGTGGGCAGGTTCGTATCCCAGCCATCGGGTAGTTTCCCGGCGAACGATAGGTCAAACAGGTTTGCATCGTCGGCGAAGTTACTCTTGAATGCGTCGAACCTCTTCTGCCAGTCGGCTTGCAGGTCCGCTCCCTTTTTGCCGGGTTCCGCCAGATGTTCCTGTACACCGTCGGGGACGACAAACGTTTTGTCGGGATCGAAGCCAAAGTACTCTTTGACCTTACGGGTGTTTTCTTCACCGAGCGGGCTACCGTGTACCTTGTTCGTACCCTCCAGCGGACTACCATAGCCGATGATCGTCCGAACGGCAATGATCGATGGACGTTCTGTGTCGTCCTTTGCTGCGTTGATCGCCTGTTCAATCGCATCCAGATCGTTGCCGTCTTCGACTTGCTGCGTGTGCCAGCCGTAGGCGTCGAACCGCTTCATCCGGTCTTCGGTAAACGCCAGACTGGTCGGGCCATCGAGCGATATGTGGTTGTCGTCGTACAGCAAAATCAGCTTGCCCAGTTTGAGGTGACCGGCCAGCGAAGCAGCTTCGGCTGTCATCCCTTCCATCAGGTCGCCGTCGCTGACCAGTGAATAGGTATAGTGATCGACGATCGTGTGGCCTTCCTTGTTGTATTTGGCTGCCAAAAAACGCTCGGTCATCGCCATACCGACGGCGTTGGCGAAACCCTGCCCAAGCGGTCCGGTTGTTACTTCGACACCCGCCGTCAGGTTCGACTCGGGGTGGCCCGGCGTCTTGGAGTGTAGTTGCCGGAACGCTTTCACGTCATCGAGCGACAGGTCATAGCCATACAGATGCAGCATGCTGTAGAGCAGTGCCGAACCGTGACCCGCCGACAGGACGAACCGGTCGCGGTCGGGCCAATGGGGGTCTTGTGGGTTGAAGCGTAAGAAACGCGACCAGAGTACGTACGCCATAGGTGCCGCGCCGAGGGGCAGGCCGGGGTGACCCGAGTTGGCTTTTTCGACGGCATCGACCGACAAAAGCCGTATGGTATTTACACTAAGTTGCTCGATTGAGGATTGATCAGAAGCCATGCTGCAAAGTGGTGATTCGGTGTTAAGTAGCTGGGTTGCTAGCAATGAAACACCCTACGGCCCGTAATGTTGAGCGAGGCAAGGGAATCGCGCGACTGATGCCCACTAATTTTTTATTTTAGCCGATTCGCTACGCTGATCTGCCTGGTTTATGCCAATTACGTTACGTACACTTTGCCTTGTCAACCTTGGCGTATTCCTGACTACCATGACGTTAGCGCAGTCGGTGAAGCGGCCGCGTGAGTACGGTATCCGGTTCGGGGTACTCCCGACCGGTCCGCTCAATGCCATTACCGACGTGGCCGGCGTGCGCGTCGGGCAGGTGACTGTTCAGCAGGGAGCGTCGGTTCGGACGGGGGTGACGGCCATTCTGCCGCATACGGGTAATCTGTTTCAGCAAAAAAGTCCGGCTGCGATCTACATCGGTAACGGCTTCGGTAAACTGACCGGCTACAGTCAGGTCGAGGAGTTGGGAACGCTGGAAACGCCCATTGTACTGACCAACACACTGTCGGTACCCACGGCGACCGATGCGCTTATCGACTATACACTCAGGCAACCAGGAAACGAACAGGTGCGATCGGTCAATCCGGTTGTGGGCGAAACAAACGACGGTTTCCTGAATGACGTCCGGGGGCGACACATTACAAAACAGCACGTGCTGACCGCCATTCAGGAAGCCAAAACCGGGCCGGTAGCGGAAGGGAATGTCGGTGCTGGTACCGGAACGGTCTGTTTCGGATTCAAAGGCGGCATCGGAACGTCGTCGCGAAAGCTGCCGTCGTCACTCGGGGGGTATACCGTTGGCGTGCTGGTACAAACTAATTTCGGTGGCGTGTTGCAGATTGCCGGTATGCCCGTGGGGGTGGAGCTGGGCAAGTATTCGTTCAAAGAGAACCTGGATGGTTCGTGTATGATGGTCGTGCTGACGGATGCACCGCTGGATGCCCGCAACCTGAAACGACTGGCCAAACGAGCGTTCATGGGGCTGGCCAAAACCGGCGGTATCGCATCGAACGGTAGTGGCGACTACGTGATTGCGGTGTCAACCGCGTACCAGCTTCCGCACGACAGCAAAACATCGCTCGATACGCTGGCGCTGTTGAGGAATGATAATACGTCGGCGCTGTTTATGGCCGCTATCGAAGCCACCGAAGAAGCAATTGTCAATTCGCTGTTCGCAGCCAAAACTACCGTGGGAGATCAGGGGCATCAGGTCGATGCGCTACCCGTGCCGCGCGTCTTCGACTGGCTGAAAAAAGCCGGACAGACTCGCTGAGTAAATTAGCAGGCCGCCAATTCCCTTTTTTAGTACGTTGCTGTGTCTGGCAACGTAAGTGCTATCCGCGCAATGGGTTATAAAGCAACTTCTGGCATTACTCCTGTTCTCCCCGCAGCCAGGCCACTCTAACTTCCTTTGACCTATGCAAAACAGTCCATATATCTCCTTACTTTCTGATTACGGTTTCAAAGCCACTTTTGGTAATGAAGCCGACAACTTGTTTTTACGTACTGCGCTACAGGCCCTCATCAAATCCGATACCCCCATTCGGCAAGTACAATTTGACAAAAACACATTTGAAGCGCTGACTATCGACAGCCGTAGCGGTATCTTCGACCTGGCCTGCACTGATGAGAACGGTAGTCAGTTTATCGTTGAGATGCAGTTGGGTATAGCCCCACATTTCATTCAGCGCATGAACCGCGACGGCGGACCGTTTTTACGCCTTGCATAAGTTCAATACGGTAGTGGAACGGGGGACGTTCGACTATGCCAAGTTACCGAAGATTTATGCTATCGCCATTCTGGCCAAGAACATCCTACCAACTGAGACGTTTCATACCGTGGCCAATCTTAGAAGTGAAATTGGTGAAATCATTGATAGCCAACTCACGTTTATCACCATAGAATTAGCTAAGTTCGATAAGATAGTAACCGAGATAGAGACTGATTTAGACAAGTTGGTTTACACCATGAAGACGCTTCATACTACTGAACCTACGCAGTACCCGGCTTTCTGGAATGAGGAATGGCTTAGAGTGTGTTGGGGAATCTAAAAAGCTGGTAGTCAGGTCAACTTTGTAGCGACCAAGCAACAAAAACATGACCTCTCAGTGGCAACCACTGACTG
>NZ_PVTE01000007.1 GCF_003002825.1 Spirosoma oryzae
TAACGCCTGATGAGGTCGGAAAGGGCAGTGAAAAGAGAACAAATGACCGTCCGATCCTCAATCGCTGAGCGGTCCAGTATTTGGGGGGAGGTCAAGTTTTTTACTCTACTTTTCACTCGCTCACTTTCAGGGGATCAGGACAAATCTACTGGTAATTTTATGCCTTCTGTTAAGTGATGGGGCGCACGTTTGTGAATTATCTAGAACAAACATAAGATTAACTTTCTAGTGGATCGATGAGATGCGTGCGTCTACGGTACGCTGTTGGGCTATGTTTTGTCTCCATAATTCAACAACGCATCATTATAACAGCAACTATTTTTGTAACTAAAAAAACCTCTTTGATGTATAAATATTGCCTTTTACTAAAAATAAAGTATATAATAATCGATTTTTTTAACACTGAATGTTAATATTTTGTAATTATTGTCAAACAAATCCATACAATTATTATGAAAAAGTTAATACTAATCTCGGCAGCATGCGTCGCATGTACATTAACGGTTGCTGTTGCTCAGCAGAATATTGTTGTTACAAATTCCTTCGTACCAACGCCAGGACTTAGGAACACTCTGGTTGGTCCAGGAGCGGGTGCTAATATGACCCAAGGAGGAGGGTATAACGTAGCCATCGGGGATAGTGCGGGAGCAAATAACACCACAGCAACTACTAATGTATATATTGGTGGACACGCAGGCACTGGATCAAAAGGAGCAACGGCCTTGAATAATGTGGCTATTGGTGCTTACGCCGGTTACAGTATAAGCACTGGTTCATTCAATCTCTTCCTTGGTAACTCTGCTGGAGGTAATACGACATCAGGTCAGTACAACACTTTCATCGGGAATGTCGCGGGCGGCAACAACACGATCGGTCGAGCCAACACGTATATAGGTGATGGAGCTGGCTACGCTTCTACTGTAGCTAACAACAACCTGATGATTGGTACGCATGCTGGCTTTAATACTACAACCGGTGGCAGTAATGTAATGATTGGTAACGATGTCGGTACAAACAACACGGTTGGTGCAAAGAACACATTTATTGGCGATCAGGCAGGTAGTACTTCTGGAAATTTGACAAATGCTTCTGCATTCGGAGCCAATGCACTGGTATCTCAGAACAATAGTTTAATTCTAGGCAGCCCTGCTGTTCGAGTAGGTATCGGTAATTCTGCGCCACAGAATAAATTAGAGATCACAGAAGGTACTAGTGGGAATTCAGGGTTACGATTTACCAATCTGACAAGTGCAGCCTCTACAATTGATGAATCAGGTAACAAATTCTTATCGGTAGATGCATCAGGCAACGTAGTACTACGGAATGTTAATTCTAGTTTGTTAAAAGTGAGTTTAGGCCTCGGTTTAGGTCTCGGTACTAATGTAAATACGGATATATGGTCACTTAATAATCAGGTTGTTCAGACCGTATCTGATAACGCAGTTGCTATTGGTACTGGTATTACTTCCTTTCCAGCAGGTTACCGGCTGTACGTAGCAGGAGGTATTCTTTCGGAAAAGGTAAAGGTTGCCATTAAGAGTTCGGGTGATTGGGCAGACTATGTATTCGCAGACACGTACCGGTTGAAAAGCCTACCTGAGTTAGAGCAATTCATCAAACTCAATAAGCATTTACCAGGTATACCTACATCTGACGAAATGGTCACCAAGGGGCTTGATGTAGCCAAAATGAATGCAAAATTGTTGGAAAAAATAGAGGAACTCACTTTATATATGATTAACCAACATAATGTAATTGAGCAGGTTCGTCAAGAAAATAAACGACTGAAGGAAAAATTTTCTACTCTGGAGGCAACCATTAACAGATAACACTACTACGATGAATCGATATATCTTTTTACTCACTATACCTATACTGTTTGAAGGGGAACATCTTTTTGCTCAAGAGTATCCCCATAAGGCTACCTTCACAAAAGCCATCAGTGTAGGAGAACTGGTAGATCAGAAAGTTATTAATAGTATCACCATTAGTCAGACTGTATCAAAGGGTGCTGTAGCACAATATAGCGCAGGAAACTCAATAACCCTACAGCCTGGTTTCACGGCTTATGCTGGGTCTGTATTTGAGGCGACAATCTCTTCAATTAACTCCATTGGTAAGATTCAGGAAGTAACTAACGTACGGATTGATGCTTATCCTAACCCATTTGTTAGCCGGGCTATTATCCGTTATTCTTTACCCATGACTTCATCGGTTAAACATACATTGACTGACGAGCAAGGTAAAATAATTCAACAGCACACTGAAGCTGTCGACCCATCAGAGACCGATCGTCAGGTACAGATCGATGGTTTATATCTAAAAACTGGGGTCTACTTTTACCGAGTTGAGGGGGGAGATAGAAGTCAATCGATTCGCTTAATTAAAAAGTAATAGTCCACATCTCAAACAAGGAAACCCAGGCGATGCGTCTGGGTTTCCTTGTTTGAGATGGTCCAATAAATCGGCACAGTGGACTTGCAACAGTACACTGGAGATTTTTTCAGGTAGCCATCGGAGAGATGTAAAAATAGTACTCTTGTTGGGCCGGGGTCTGGTAATGCAGACATGAATGCCGCCGTCGGCGATTAGAACGTGTTGGTGGATTATATTTTGCAACAGAGCTAGATTCGCTGAAGCATGAGTTGAATGTTAGCCAAATAAAGCCAACTCGCCGAAGATGATACTGTATATTCGTAATCTTTGACGAGTCGACGGAAGAAATTAGTCTAGGCAATCAGCCGTTCAACGACCCACCGCTCGGCAACCGGCACAAATCCCCGGGCGGATTCAGGTCGGGAAGCTTTCTCAAAAGTGATGCCCCAGTTGGCTAGCTCAGCAGCAAACTGGGGAGGTCGGGTATTGGCGGACAGTCTCTTGTTAGCTCTGCGAGATATGTTTAGACTCGAATTGAATAGGATGTAAATTGGAGTGCTTGCGCATCACATTGTAGTAGTTGTCGATGTAGTCGCCGATCGCAGCACGGGCGTCTTCTAAACTCAAAAATACACCCGATTCCATAACTTCGGCTTTAAGTCGTGACCAGAAGGATTCAGCAACAGCATTGTCATAACACTCACCAGCCCGACTCATACTTTGCAAGTCCTGGCCGGCCAGTAGTTTACGAAAGCCTTTGGAAGCGTACTGGCCGCCACGGTCTGAATGCAGGACCAGTCCGTCGGCCGGTTGTCGACCTAGTAACGCCCGCCGTAAAGCCGTAATTACTAACTCATCGCGCATGTGATCAGCCAGCCACCAACCTACTACGCGTCGTGACCACAAATCTATCCACACAGCCAGATACAGCCATTTGCCCGTAGCCAGGGGGATGTAGCGGGGCGGCCCGTGCCGTGATGTCCGAGACCCATACCTGGTTGGGACCAGTAGGGCGGGGACGATCTAACAACAGGTTAGGCGAATAGCCCATCGTGTGGCGGCTATCAGTCGTTCGAGGCACGAAGCTACGCGGTTGAATGGGTCTTAGCTGATGCTCTTTCAGCACCTTACGAAGTCCCGGCTCACAGTCAGCCCCCGATCTTTCATCTCACTGACCAGGCGACGGCTACCATATCGACGCCGGTGTAAGTCAAAGAGGTCTTTGACCTGCTGAGTGTTGTTGGCCTTGGCAGACAGTGCATCACTGCCTGGTAGTGGTGGTGCATTGGTTGGTTTGCGCCAGTCGTAATAACCACTACGGTTAACGCTCAGCGTCTGGCAAAGCACCTGCACAGGATAGTACTGGCTCTGGTCTTGAATGAAGCGATATATAGCCTTTAGGTCGGTTGAGTGAAGATCGTTATGCTTTTTTTAATATGTCGCGCTCCATCTCAGCCCGTTTAAGTTGGGCTTTGAGTCGTTCATTTTCGGCCAGCAGTTCGCCGTTACTCGCCTGTTTTTGTATTTGCTTTTTGTGGGCGTGTTTCCATGTATGGAGCAGTTGGTCGCTCACATTGAGACTTTTAGCGACCTGAGCCACCGATTGCCCTTCATCGAGCATCCGTAGTGCTTCTGCTTTGAAGGCTTTATCGAACTTGCGCTGAGAAGTAGTTGGTTTGTTGGGACTTGCCATAATGAGGGAAGTTACGCAAGAATGCTGTCCGATTCAGCACGACCATACCAAACACCCCATTATTCGACTGATCGCCGAAGAGCTTTTCCAGCCGCGCCCCGCATCGCCACAACATGCTGATTACAAGCGCAACGCCCAAGTTGCCATCAGCCCGATTGGCCGCGTCTACATCAGCGAGCCATAAGCGTCCTTGCGTATCAACGACAAAAGTACGTTTTCGTCCGTTTACCCGCTTGTGCGCATCCAGTCCTCGATATTCACAACTCATAGGTAACAACTTCATAGTACGGAGGGGAATGGTTCCCGGCCTTGTTGCTGACGATCGAGTTGGTTCAAGATTGCATTTATTTGCTCGAAGAGACCAGACCGCTTCCACTGGTCAAAATAGTACGGGGCCGCCCGCGCGGTAGACGGCTTGCCAGGGTAACCAGTCGGGATGGATGTTACGCTATTGACTGCCGGTGCGCAGTAGCTATAAAAAACAGTCGAGAATCTTACGCAAGTCGTGGCTGCGTTTGCGTCTAAGATTGAAAAAAGGCGATATTGCAGCCCATTGGTAGTCGGTCAGTGGTAGTCATTACATTGCATCTTGCCAAGCCGCTTGGCGGTCAATACAAAGTTAACTGCGCTACCAGTACCTTTCAACTCCCCAACACGACATTAGAACAACCCGCGAACGTGGGGGAGGGCAATGGGCTCTTTGTTGAGGATAAGGAAGTAGATTAGCCCGGCAAGGACAAGATAGCTGATCGCCAGCCACTTCTTTTTCTGATCGAACTCGATGGGATGGTGGTAATAGTCGTAGATCATCGACGCCGACAGGCCCATGACCATCAGAAAGAACGCGAACACCCCAAAATCTGTTCGGTACGTGTGAACCGACTGCATAAAGCGCGCGCCCGACAGAATGTAGAGTAGCCAGCAACCGAAACCGGCCCGGTAGAGATAAACACTCAGCCGCCGGTCGTTTTTTAGGTCGAACAGATCATCGCTGAATTTCTCTGACATACCGTGTACCGATTTTTTTAAGTTGGTGAAGCTACAAAGACTCGTACAAAAACACAAATAACATGCTTGATTCACAAATGGTTGCCGAAACCCCTGCCCTTAATAAGATGACTGTCGAACTCGTCCGGGTAGACGATGCTTTCCACTTCGAAGCCTCCGGTTTGTCGGGGGTACCGCAGCACCTCGACGCGGCTACCGACATTGGCGGCCACAATGCCGGTGCCCGGCCCATGGAAATGCTGCTGATGGGACTGGCGGGTTGCTCGGCAATCGACGTGATTCTGATTCTGCAAAAGCAAAAGCAGACCATCGACGATTTCAAACTATCGGTTGATGGCTTTCGGGAGAAAGGCGCGACACCAGCCCCATTTCAGCAGATACACATTACGTACCGGCTTACCGGTGAGCTGAATCCCGACCGCGTAAAGCGGGCGATCGATCTGTCGATGGACAAATACTGCTCGGCGACGGCACAGCTTCGCCCGTCGGCGACGATTACGTACTCGTTTGAGATCAACGGGCAGGCTCATTCGTAAGAACATGTCGGACCCGTTCGGAAAAAGCAGAGGCTATTTTAGCCGTACGGTTGTTTCCCGACTGCCAACTGCCGATTTTTGACCGCCTATAGATCCAACTGATTCATGCAGCAATATCACGACCTGCTCCGGCATATTCTGGCGACCGGTGCAACGAAAACGGACCGTACCGGTACGGGTACCCTTAGCGTATTTGGCTATCAGATGCGTTTTAACCTACAGGACGGCTTTCCGCTGCTGACGACGAAGAAAGTACACACCAAATCGATCATCCACGAATTACTGTGGTTTATCCGGGGTGAAACGAATATCAAATACCTGACCGACAACGGGGTAACGATCTGGAACGAATGGGCCGACGAAAACGGCGATCTGGGTGACGTCTACGGAAAGCAGTGGCGTAGCTGGGCCGCCCCGGATGGTCGGGTCATCGATCAGTTGCAGGACGTACTGAATCAGCTCAAGCACAAACCTGATTCGCGCCGGATGATGGTGTCGGCCTGGAACCCGGCCGACGTGCCGAACATGGCGCTGCCCCCCTGCCACGCGCTGTTTCAGTTCTACGTGGCCGATGGTAAATTGTCGTGTCAACTGTATCAGCGGAGTGCCGATGTGTTTCTGGGCGTTCCGTTCAACATCGCGTCGTACGCATTGCTGACAATGATGGTTGCCCAGGAGTGTGGCTACGAGCCTTGGGAGTTTATCTGGACCGGGGGCGACACGCATCTGTACCTGAACCATCTGGAACAGGTCGAGACGCAACTGTCGCGCGAGTTCCGTCCGCTGCCGACGATGAAACTGAACCCCGCCGTGACGTCGATTTTTGACTTTACCTACGACGATTTTACGCTGGAAAACTACAATCCGCATCCGGCTATAAAAGCCCCTGTGGCCGTATAGAACCGGCGAATCGGTAAAATCAACGAGGTTGTTGCCTTTTTGTGTTTGCCGATTTAATGGCTAATTTCACAACCATAAACTGCACATTCTCCCCGAATCTATGTCAGCCTCCAAGCGTGTTCTGATTGCCGAAGACAGTTCTGTCATTCAGAATCTGGCCCGTAAAATACTTGAGTTTCAGAACTACGACATCACCGCCGTTAAAAACGGGGAGCAGGTGATGCAGATTCTGGAGAAAGAAGAGTTCAGCATCCTGCTGCTCGATATCAACATGCCTATCATGGATGGTATGGAGTGCGTTCGGCGGGTACGGGCCATGCCGGACAAAGAAAAGGCGTCTGTCCCCATTGTCGCCATCACGGGCAACGCCAAAAACTACACCGAAGAAGAGTTCAAGACGGCCGGTTTCAACGACGTACTGGTGAAACCCCTCAACTTCGACCGCCTTGTCGAAGTCGTCAATCAACTAACGGATAAATAATGATTGAGTTGCTGAATGATTGAGTGATTGAATCAGCGTTCGTTACAGTCATTCAATCATTCAGCATTCGCTCATTCACTCATTATGCTCGTCACACTGCTGGGTACGGGGACGTCGTCGGGAGTACCGCAGATCGGTTGTACCTGTGCGGTTTGTCGTTCCGTCGATTTCCGCGACAAACGGCTTCGCTCGTCGATACACATCGCGGTTGATGGGCGCAGCTTCGTTGTTGATACCGGTCCTGACTTCCGACAGCAGGTGTTGCGGATGGATTTGCAACAGCTCGACGCCGTGCTGTACACCCACGAGCATAAAGACCATACGGCCGGGCTTGACGAAGTCCGCGCGTTCAATTTTCGCTCCGGCCGTGATATGCCCGTCTACGGGCGGCCGTCGGTACTGACGCAGCTAACGCAGGAGTTTGCCTACATCTTTGCCGAAAAGAAATACCCCGGTATACCCCGTGTGCAGGTCAATTCCATTCAGAATCAGCCGTTCGACGTACAGGGCATTCGCATCATTCCGATTGAGGTGATGCACCACAAACTCCCCGTCTACGGCTATCGCATCGGCGATTTTACGTACCTGACCGACCTGAATTATATCAGCGAAACGGAGCTGGAAAAGGTGATGGGTACGAAAGTGCTGGTACTCGACGCCCTGCAACGGGAGCCGCATCTGTCGCATTTCACGCTCGATCAGTCGGTGGCGCTGGCCAAACGGATCGGCGCTGAGATGACCTATTTCACGCACATCAGCCATAAGCTGGGGCTACACCGCGAGGTCGAAGCCGAACTGCCCGCCAACATTCGGCTTGGATACGACACGCTCAAAATCAGGCTTTAAAAAGAAGGCCGGATAGGCTTCATCTACCCAAACCTATCGGATAGACGAAGCGTTAGGCAGGTATGAAAGCCTTTCCGTCTGTTCGTATTCAGCCAACCCGTCTATTTTCTGATGCCTTACTGAGTCGGTTTCGGCAACAAGGCGATGCCCCCGCCGATGCAGTTATTGCGTCAGTCATTGCCGAAGGTGGACCCGCTGCGTTACGCACACTCATGCAGTGGCTGGGCAACACACAGTCGTTTTCTCTAACCGATCAACCCGCTGCCGTCAGCCGCTTCTGGACTGAATACGCGCACTTGCCCAACTGGGCTGACACAACGTGCATGGCCCGGGGCATGGCTTTTTTCAAGCGTCATGCCGGTGCTATCGGCCTGATTCTGGGCTGTTACTCACTCCCGTACTGTTATCTGGGGGCCGACGGGGCGCAGGTACTTTGGCTGACGGAACGCATAAAGAACGACACCGCCCGGCGGTTGCAGGAAACCGGGGAATGGGTTTTCGCGGTCAATAACGCCAAAAGCTGGCAGTCGCGCGACGGGGCCGTGCCCGACGCCATCAACCGAACGCTGAAAGTACGGCTGTTGCATGCGGGGGGGCGGTGGTTTGCCGGTCATAGCAGTCGCTGGAACACGGCCTGGGGGACGCCCGTCAATCAGGAAGACATGGCCGGTACGAACCTGGCCTTTTCGTACGTCGTACTGCTGGGCCTGCGTCGGGCGGGCGTGACGGTCACGGAGCAGGAGGAAAGCGATTACCTGCACCACATCAATGTCGTCGGCTGGCTGAACGGGCTGGATCGTCAATTGTTGCCGCAGAATATGCGTGAAGCGTACCGGCTGGGACAGGCCATTGGCAAGCGGCAGTTCGCGCCGTCGGAAGCTGGCACAGGACTGACTAAGTCGCTGCTCGATGCCATTGCCGAAACGGCGGGTCGGGCGTCGGGCCGGGTCGATACGGTTCGGAACCTCGCGGCCGGCGAAATGCGTTTCTTCCTCGGCGATCAGTATGCCGACCTATTGGGTATCCCCAGCGTGCCCCTGGAAAAGCGGCTGGTCGGCGTGTTCAGTCAGCTACCGATCTTCGGTAATTTCCTGCCTTCCTGATTGGTCGGTAGGCAAGATGCTGACTGCCATTACAACTGACAAAGACGACCTGTACCTTGCTTCATTCAGAACCCATTGCTGCGCTGGCTACGGCGCCCGGTATTGGTGCCATCGCTGTCATCCGCGTGTCGGGCGACGACGCGATTGCGATCACTAACCGCTTTTTCCGGGGAAAAGACCTCACACAACAACCCAGTCATACCGCGCATTTTGGTACGCTCCGTAATTCCGACGACACTATCATCGACGAAGTGTTGGCTACCGTGTTTCGGGCTCCCCGTTCGTTTACCAAAGAAGATGTCGTCGAGATTTCCTGCCACGGCTCCGAATTCATCGTTCGCCAGATTTTGCAACGGCTGGTGGCAGAGGGCGTTCGACTGGCCCGGCCCGGTGAGTTTACGCAGCGGGCGTTTCTGAACGGGCAGTTTGATCTGGTGCAGGCTGAAGCTGTGGCGGATCTGATTGCGTCTGACTCGGACGCCAGTCACCGCGCGGCTCTGACCCAACTGCGGGGCGGTTTTTCCAAACAACTAATCGACCTGCGGCAGCAACTGATCGACTTCGTGGCGCTGGTCGAACTGGAACTTGACTTCGGCGAAGAAGACGTGGAGTTTGCGCACCGCGATCAACTGCGGCAACTGATGCTTAGTATTCGGCGGGTGCTGCACCCACTGATCGAGTCGTTTGCGGCCGGTAACGTGATCAAAAACGGGGTGGCTACCGTCATTGTCGGCAAGCCCAACGCGGGTAAGTCGACGTTGCTGAACGCGCTGCTGAATGAAGAGAAAGCCATTGTTTCCGACATCCCCGGCACGACCCGCGACGTGATCGAGGATGAACTGTTTATCGACGGTATCCGCTTTCGGCTTATTGATACGGCCGGCTTACGGTCGGCAACGGATAAGATTGAAGCCATCGGTATCGAACGGACGCAGCAGAAAATGCGGGATGCTGCACTGGTTATCTACCTGTTTGATGCGGCTTTGATCAGCGCTGATGAATGGCAGACCGCATTGACGGAGGTGCGTGAGTCGGGTAAGCCGTATCTATTGGTCGGTAATAAAGTCGACGCGCTGGATGATGCGAAGCAGCGGCAGCTGACAACCATTGCCGATGAGGAAATACACTGGATTTCGGCCGCTCAACAGACAAACCTGGATGCGTTGCGGGCGGCTCTGTCGGACCGGGTGCGTACCGATGCAGCGGTGCAGATCGGCAGCGCCGTCGTGACCAACGTTCGTCACCACGATCACCTGACGGGAACTGACAATGCACTGGCCCGCGCCCTTGCCGGACTGGATGCTGGCGTGACCCCCGACTGGCTGGCGATGGACCTGCGGGTGGCCCTGCAACACCTCGGTGAACTAACCGGTCAGATCACAACCGACGATCTGCTCGACTCCATTTTTAGTAAATTTTGCATCGGAAAATAACGCGTTGCTGGATCACGAGACAGCTGTACGTAGCAGTATCTGGTTATGTAGCGTCAAAAGTACAACTATACGTTACGTGACTGGCCGTACGCTATCGGTCTAGTGAACTCTAGCGTAGCCGACTTCAAACAGGCAAGGGGTAGCATTCACGGAGGTGGGTGCTGCCCCTTGCCCGTTTGTCGCCTGAGCAGAATCTGTTGCGGATTAATCTAGCGGGCTATTGGACTGATGGGGGAATTATTTCCCCGTTTGACTGTTTTACTGACAGTTACTCGTACGCAAACTCATGATTGAACGACCCATTACCGACTGGTTACCGCTGACAAAAGCCGAAGTTGACAAACGCGGCTGGGACGAAGTCGACATTGTGCTGGTTTCCGGCGATGCTTACGTCGATCACCCGGCTTTCGGCACTGCCGTAATCGGTCGTATCATGGAAAGCGAGGGCTTCCGCGTCGCCGTCATTGCCCAGCCGAACTGGAAAGACGACCTGCGGGACTTCAAGAAATTCGGTCGACCCAAGTATTTTTTTGGCGTTACGGCGGGCTGCATGGATTCGATGGTGAACCACTACACGGCTAACAAACGGCTGCGGTCCAACGACTCGTATACGCCGGGTGGTGAAGCCGGTTTCCGACCCGACTACGCGACGACCGTTTACACCAATATTCTGAAACAGCTGTACCCCGACGTCCCTGTACTGATCGGCGGTATTGAAGCGTCGCTTCGCCGGGTGACGCACTATGATTACTGGCAGGACCGGCTGATGCCGTCGATTCTGGTCGATGCGCAGGCGGATATGCTGGTGTACGGTATGGGTGAACAACCCCTGCGCGAAATTCTGAAGCTGGCGTTGAAGGGTGTACCGTTTTCTTCGATGCGGAACGTTAATCAGGTTGCGTTTCTGCACGATACCAATACGGGCGATCTGCGCGACTACAACGACTGGGACACGGTCGAGCTGACGAGTCACGAAGAGTGCCTGACCGACAAGATCAAGTACGCAGCTAACTTCAAGATCGTCGAAGTCGAATCGAATAAATGGCAGGCTAACCGGATCACGCAGCGCGTGGGCGATCAGGTGCTGGTCATCAATCCGCCGTTCAAGACGATGGAAGAAGCCGAAATCGACAAGTCGTTCGATCTGCCGTATACGCGGTTGCCACACCCGAAGTACAAAAAGCGGGGACCGATTCCGGCCTACGAGATGATCAAGTTCTCGGTGAACATGCACCGGGGCTGCTTTGGCGGTTGTAGTTTCTGTACCATCTCCGCGCACCAGGGTAAGTTCATTGCGTCGCGGAGTCAGGAGTCGGTGCTGAAAGAAGTCGATGAGATCACAAAGCACCCGGAATTCAAAGGGTACATTTCTGACTTGGGTGGCCCGTCGGCCAATATGTACAAGATGAAGGGTAAGGATGAATCGATCTGCGCCCGTTGTCAGAGCCCGAGTTGTATCCACCCGGTCATCTGCTCGAACCTCGATACCTCGCACAAGCCGCTGACGGAGATTTACCAGAAAGTCGACGCGAATCCGGCGATCAAGAAAGCGTTCGTTGGCTCAGGCGTTCGATACGATCTGCTGGTCGATGACTTCAACAAAAATAACCAGGACGGCAACCACGACGAGTACATGGAGCAGCTCATCACGCGGCACGTGTCGGGTCGGTTGAAAGTCGCTCCTGAACACACGTCCGACGATACGCTGCGCATTATGCGGAAACCGTCGTTCAAATACTTTAAGTCGTTCAAGAAAAAGTACGACGACATTTCGGACAAGCACAACCTGCGTCAACCGCTGATTCCGTACTTTATCTCGTCGCACCCCGGTTGCGAAGAGCAGGACATGGCGAATCTGGCGGCCGAAACGAAAGACCTGGGTTTTCAGCTCGAACAGGTGCAGGATTTTACGCCGACGCCCATGACCGTCGCCGAGGTGATCTATTATTCGGGGGTTCATCCATACACGCTGAAGCCGGTCAAGACGGCGAAAACGCGCGAAGAAAAGCAGGCGCAGAACCGTTATTTCTTCTGGTATAAACCCGAGTATAAGGACTGGATTCGCAATCGCCTGACCAAACTCAATCGCCCCGACCTACTCGAACGGCTGGTTGGTAGTCAGAAGAAAGCGCAGGGTGGCAGACCGAACTACTCGAAAAACTGGTCCGGGAAAAAGAAGCGGTAAGGAAGCCGCGATTAGCTCGTCTAGCAGACCTAAAAGGTTTCAAAACCTTTTAGGTCTATCAGAAAGCCGCAAGATTAAGCAATCACTGCCCTACCAGCTGGGTATTGATGGCGGTGCCGTCGGCGAGATCGTCGCTGGCCGTTTTTAGAATGATGTCGCCGGCTTTGAGGTTGCCGAATACCTGCGTTTGGCCAACGGCATCATCGCCTTTCTGTACCGTTACGCGCTCAGCTTTGCCGTTCACGATTTTCTGCACGAATGTCCGGTCCATTGTACTGGTGACGGCTGATTTCGGGACGTATAAACTGCCCTTGCCCGACGAACTGACGGGTAGACGCACCGACGCAAACATGCCGGGCTTTAGCTTGCCGCCGGGGTTGGGAAAGTCGATCTCGACCATCTCTGAGCGGGTTTCGGGCCGGACGTTGTTCGACACTCGGCTGATCTTACCGGTAAACGTCTGATTACGAAAACTGCGGACCGAAAACTGCACCGGTGCGCCCGTACGAATATCGCCTAGATACGTTTCCGGTACGGCGATGCGGAGCCGGAGTCGGTCGAGTTGCTTGATTTTCAGAATCGGGATACCGTTCTGACCGCCCGGTCCGACAAAAGCGCCCGGCGACAGCCGACGGTCGGTGATAACGCCCGTAAAGGGGGCGGTGATTTTCAGG
Source organism: Spirosoma oryzae (assembly GCF_003002825.1). Lineage (GTDB taxonomy): Bacteria > Bacteroidota > Bacteroidia > Cytophagales > Spirosomataceae > Spirosoma > Spirosoma oryzae. The sequence goes on from NZ_PVTE01000007.1 coordinate 13,236, forward strand.
TAGCTGACCAGTTGTTGCACCGACCGGTAATGCGCGTTAGCCGCTACGATGCCCAGACTATCGGAGATGGCTTTGGTGCGGGCCGTTTGCAGATCGGCGGGCGAGATGGCCCCCAGCGTACGGCTGGTACGCAACACTCGCTGGAAAATGCCCCGGCTTCCTTCAAACTGCGCTTCGGCAGCTTTCACCTTCGAATAGGCTTCCGTCAGGTTAGCGGTCAGTTCGGGCGCTTCAAGTTCGGCCAATAACTGACCCTTGCGTACCTGATCGCCAATGTCGGCATGCAGCGCCTTGACGTAGCTGCTGACGCGGGGGTACAGGTCGGTTTCGTAATAACTTTCCAGCTCGCCGGGCAGGCTCAGTTCCGTTGTAGGGCGGGAAGCCGTAACCCGAACCGTCTCGTAGCGAATTTCTTCGTTAACTGGCGTCTCGGCCATGTCGTTTTTTTCGGCGGGCGAGCTGCTGCACTGACTGAACAGAAAGCCCAGGCCGGTCAGGAGCAGCGCGGGTAATCCGGTGCGAAGATTGATGGATGCAGGCATAGTGATAGCGAGTTAGTAGGTGAGGGTGGCCGGTTCGGTACGCGTTGGCTGATTACCGTCGTAGGCCGTACTGCCCGGATCGTCGGGGTCGAGGGAGGGCGAATCGAAGGTTGTTTTGCGCTGAACGGCGGCAAATACGACGGGCAGAATCAGCAGCGCGGCTACGGTTGAAAAGAGGAGCCCGCCGATGACAGCCCGGCCCAGTGGAGCCGTTTGTTCGCCCGATTCCCCCAGTCCACTCGCCATTGGAATCATCCCGGCAATCATGGCCAGTGCGGTCATCAGGATGGGGCGGAGACGGGCGGCACCGGCGACCCGTGCCGCCGTCCGGGCATCGCGGTACCGAATGCGCAGCGATTCGGCATTGGTTACCAGCAGCAGCGCGTTGGCCACCGATACGCCCACCGACATGATGATGCCCATGTACGATTGCAGGTTGAGCGTCTGGCCTGTCAGCAGCAAGAGTGTCAGTGAACCCGCCAGCACCGCCGGAATGCTGACCAGCACGACAGACGCTACCTTGAACGACTGATAATTGGCCGCCAGCAGCAGGAAAATCACGACGATGGCCAGCCCTAGCCCGAATTGCAGACTGTTCAGCGTTTCCTGAAGCAACTGGGCCAGGCCACGTAGTTCAACGACCGATCCTTTGGGTGGATCGCCGGCGGCTGCTATGGCGTGCTGTACGTCGCGGGTAGCGGTGCCCAGGTCTTTGTTGTTGATATTGGCCGATACGGTAATGATGCGTCGGGGACCAATCCGGTCGTATTCGCCGGGCACGGTGGTGGGCGTGACGGTCGCAATATCGCCCAGTGTCGGGCGGAGCTGTCCTTTTACCAGCGGTATGGCCTGAATGTCAGCGATGGACTTCATCTGATCCTGCTCCAGCTGAATCTGCACCTGGTAGGCAAACCCTTTCGCCTGATCGAGCCACAGGTTCTTGGCCGTAAAACGGCTCGACGAAGTCGCAGCTACCAGCGACTTGGCAATCTCGTCGGTGCTCAGTCCCAGCTGTGCCGCTCGTTCACGGTCAATCTGAATCGACACCGTCGGATAGCTCAGGGGCTGGTTGATCCGCAGGTCGCGCAGGTAGGGAATCGTTCGCAACTGACCCAGCAGGCGGTTGGCGTAGCGTTGCCCTTCGGTCAGGTCTTTGCCGCCAACCAGAATTTCGATGGGCGTTTGGGCCCCCTGGCTCATAATCTTATCCGTCAGGTCGATTGGTTCGAAGGAAAGCTGTACGTCCGGCATTTTCTGATGCACCCGCCGTCGAATCTGCTCTTTGAGCGCGTCGAGCGATTCGACGTCATAGTCGTCAGACAGATTGACCTGCAGGACGGCTTCGTGCGGGCCGGCGTTGAATACGTACAGCGCGCTGGTCCCGTAACTGGACGGGGTCGTACCGACAAAGGCTGATGAGATGGCCACATGCTGCGCCCCGACAATGGCACCGATCTGTTTGATGACGCGCTTGGTCAACTCTTCGGTCCGCTCGATACGCAGGCCCTGCGGACCCACGATACGAACCTGAAACTGGCGCGCGTGATTTTGCCGGGGCATCATATCCTGCCCGATCTGCGTGAAGCCGATACCAATCAAAAGAGCGCAAATCAGTCCGTATACGCTGATGACCAGTGCCCGGCGGCCCAGTAGTTTGTCGAGCAGGTTGAGATAGCCCAGTTTGAACCGCTCGAAAGCACTTACTGTATCCGGGTGTTTATCTTCGTAGGCTTCCTGTTGCTGTTCGGTCGATGCGCTAAGATCGGGCAGAATGCTTTCCGCGTGGGGCTGGGCGTGCGTATGCGCGTTCATCCACCAGTTGGCTACCACCGGAACGAAGGTTTGTGACAGGAAGTACGACGCAATGATTGAAAAGCCAACCGACAGTGACAGGGGAAGAAACATGCCACGCGGTACGCCACTCATCATAAAAGCCGGGGCAAAAACAGCCAGGATACAGAGCGTGATGAGCAGTAGCGGAAACGACATTTCCTGACAGGCATCCAGAATGGCGCGGGACTTTGCCTTACCCATTTCAAAATGCTGGTGGATGTTTTCGATTACGACCGTCGCCTGATCGACCAGGATACCAATAGCCAGCGCCAGTCCCGACAGGGTCATGATGTTGATGGTCTGACCGGTCAGGTTCAGCAGTAAAATCGCGCTTAGGATCGAGACGGGAATAGTCAGGATAACAATCAACGAACTGCGCCAGTCGCCCAGGAAGAGAAGGACCATCAGTCCCGTCAGGATCGCACCAAGACCACCCTCGACCGCCAGACTGTGCACTGCCTGCGTAACGTAGACCGACTGGTCGAATTCGTAGGTAAGCTGCACGTCGTCGGGCAGCAGCGCCTTCATCTCCGGTAGTTTGGCCTTCAGCGCGCTGACGACACTCATCGTGCTGGCGTCCGCGCCTTTGGTGACGGGGATATAGACCGACCGCTTGCCGTTGACCAGCGCGTAGCCCACGGTAATGTCGGTACCATCTTCCACGGAAGCCACGTCGCGCAGGAAAACGGTCGGGCCGACGCCTTTGCGTAGCGGAATATTCAGGAATTCCGGTACCTTGTCGAGGACCGTGTTGCTGGGCGTCATGACGGTGTAGTCGCCCATCTGTACGCTGCCGGCGGGTGAAATCTGGTTGTTTTTTACAACGGCCTGCACAATGTCGTCGGGCGTCAGCTCGTAGCTGCGCATCCGTTCCGGATTGACTTTGACAACGACGGTACGCTCGTTACCACCGAAGGGTGGGGGAGCCGATGCGCCGGGAATCTGGGAGAACAGGGGCCGGATACGGGTCGAGGCCAGGTCCTGCATTTCCCCCAGCGAAGCCCGTCGGCTACTGAATACCAATTGCCCGACGGGTAAACTCGACGCATCGAAACGCACGACGGTGGGCGGTACGGTACCCGGTGGCAGGTAGTTCATCACCCGGCTGACCTGGTTGGCCACTTCCCCCGACACCTGCGCCATATTGACGTCTTCGTAGAAGGAGCACTTGACCAGGCAAAGTCCCTGAATATTTTTTACTTCCACGGATTTGATACCCGACACGTACAGCAGCTGATTCTGGTAGCGGGTAGCAATGAAGCCTTCCATCTGGGCGGAGGTCATCCCACCGTACGGCTGGGCAATGTAGATCGTGGGTAGGTTGAGCCGGGGGAAAATATCGACCGGAATGTTCAGCAGGGCCAGCACGGCGAAGAGTACGATCCCCGCCAGGGCAACGAGCACGGTAATGGGTTTGGCAAGCGCAGCTTTAATCATGGCGGTTAGCGGGGAAGTTGTTGGAAAAAGGAATCGAGATCGCCGATGGTGGCGGCCCGCAGGAGCAGCGCTCGCCACACGCTGTTGGTTACCAGTGCCTGATCGACTTCGGCCCGGTTCAGCAGGGCGCTCGTCTGGGTCAGCGCCTGAATATTGTCGAGCCCCGATTCGTAGCGCGCCTGCGACTGGATGAATGCCTGTTTGGCCGCGTCGAGTTGAATGGGTGCCTGTTCGGCGCGGGCCTGGGCCAGTTGCAGTTGCAGTACCGCATTCTGACCAGCCGCCTGCAGGTTGAGGGCCTGCTGTTCATACGCCTGCTGGTTGGCGCTGACCCGCTCACGCTGGGCGGCAATGGAGGCCCGTGTTCGCCACAGGTCGGTCGGTCGCCAGATCGCCGTTACGCCGACGATGTAGTTAAACGAACGCAGTGGCAGACCGGCCCCCGGCGACGGGTCGATACGAAAGGAACCGTCGGCCTGCGCCTGTTCGCCGATGCCCGACCCCCGTCCCTGTACCGAACCCAGCAGCGAGACCGACGGCAGTGCCGATGCCCGCAGTACCGTTTCGCCGGCCCGGCCCAGGTCGACGTTTTTCTGGTAGACGCGTAATTGGGGATGCAGGGTAGGGTTGCTGCCGGGTGACAGCGGTAGACGGGGGAGTTGATTGTAAAAAACAAGTGAATCGAGCCGGGCGGTGGGGTTGGGCTGGCCAACCAGTTCGGTCAGGCGAAGCACCTGCTGCTGCGCCAGTTGCTGACTTTCCAGTACCTGTAGGCGGGCGCGGGCCACTTCGGCGTTGGTGACGGCACTATCGATGCCGGGCCGAAGGCCACCGGCCGTACTGGCCCGGATGATGCGTTGCAGCTCCTGCGCCCGTTGCAGGTTGGCTGTTTGCAGCGCCACCGCTTTCTGGGCGTTGAGTGCCAGTAGATAAGCATCGCACACCCGCACCTGATGCGTAAACAGTTCACCTTCGTAGTCGGCCTGTGTTTGTTCGACCGCCAGCCGGGCCTGATCGCGCCGGGCCTGCCGACGCCCGAATGTAACGGCTTCCCAGTCGACGACCATCGACAGCCCGCTGGTAAAAGCCGCCCGGTTGTTGAAGCCGTCGGTACGTACCCCGGAGATGGGTAACAGTAACCCACCGTTGGACACGTACGCTCCCCGCACCTGATTGGACGTTGCATTGAGTGCCTGCGCCTGTAGGCCCGCCTGTGGCAGGAAGCTCAGGTTGGTGACCTGCGCATCGGCTTCGGCCGCCCGGATGTTGGCCAGCTTACCCCGCAGGCTGGGGTAGTTGCTACGGGCGAGTTCCAGCGCTCTGTTCAGCGTCAGCACGTCGGTCCCGGCTGGGGCGGTCTGGGTCGACTGAGCCAGGGTCGTGTTGCCCCCGCCGGTGTCAAGCAGCGTCAGCAGCCCCCACAAATAGATTATCCCCTTACACATATGCCTGAATGAATGGATCAGGGGCAAAGCTACCGGGGCACCATTAGGGGAATATTAGCCGTAGATTAGTTAAGATTAGAAAGGGCCAGCGGTCATCCGGCGAAGAATCTATCTTACAAAATCAGACGTACCATTCGGAAACGAACAAGGCATCGATTGATGGATGGACCGAAAACAGGACAAAAAATACCGGCTCTCTCGCCAATTGAGCGAGCTGATCCGCCGTCACGCCAGCGGTCCGGGCAGTGTCAACCTGTTTCCTGCCTTCCTTCTTGAGGTCGACGCATTGTCAGTTGTAGTGGCTCGTGGTTTGCCTGTTTGTAAGTAGCCATCAAGGGCTAAAGACAAATTCTTTATGGAACCTGCTCACGTATCAATAACAGTCCATCCCGTCGTGATACTAGAAAGCCGCGCCCGTAGAAACTGAGCGCGGCTTTTGTCGGAAGTCGGCGTCGTGCGACAACCGCTCGTTTTCATCAGGGGTAGCGGACCCGACGGTTACTACTGTAGTTTGACGCCCTGAGCCTGCATCTGCTTTTCCAGGGCAGCATGATTGGCCAGAAACTGTGCGTGCTGCTGTTCGGTACGGGTGGTGCCCAGGCTCTCCAGCTGTTGCGCCAACTCCCCGGCGGGTAGATCCGCTCCGTAGGTGGGTGTGCCGGGCTGCTGCCGCCACGATTCGTGCAGGCTACCATTATCGACCGCATCAAAGCCCAACTCGTCCACGAGGGCCATCACTTTCTGCTTGGCCGTGGGGTCGTCGCCGGCAACAGGCAGCGCAATACGGCCGGGGGTACCAGCGGGTTTGCCCGATTTTTCAAGGTGCTCAGCCATAATATTGTTGAACACTTTTACCACGGGCCGACCAAGATGCTGCTGTACCCATTCGCTTTCGGTGAGTTCGCCGTGCTCAAGTTCAGAGAGGTGTCCATCACGCAACAGCGGATAATAATTGCTGGTATCGATGACGGGTACATCGGCGGGTACGCCCTCGAACAGGTCTTTGGGCAGATCGGGAATGTTTTTCAGCGGAATAGTCACCACAATGATTTCACCGTAGTGGGCTGCTTCCGGGGCAGTAACGGGAGTCGCGCCGGTTTTCTGAGCTACTTCCCCCAGCGTTTCCGGGCCGCGAGAATTGGCAATAGCTACTGAATGACCAAGGCTTGTAAGCCGAGTGGCAAGGGCACTACCAATGAAGCCCGCGCCAATGATTCCTATTTTCATTATCAGTACGATGAACGAGTTGTTGGTTAGTGCTTCGCCCAAGTGGGGACTTTAACTCCAGGATAGGCCAATTGTTTGTCAGCTCTCAAAACGCCCGTTTCTGACAGTGTATGCTGAACTTTACCCGATTGAGTCGAAGTGCGTTTTACCTGTTCTCTGATGGCCATCCGTCCTGGCAAATAACCGCTACGCGACAGCGAAAAGCCGACTCAGTTTGACTGGACCCGGTCGTCGGTACAGCCGAACCGTGGACGATGTTTGATGGACTAGGGGTAGCTCGTCACAATCGGTTGATTTAGCGGGGCTTGATTCTGCCACAACAACTAACAGCGGCACAATCAGACCGATTGAACTGGTAAAAGGATGTCGGCGATGGTGCCTCCGCCGGGTCGTGGCCGGAGTTGTAACTGACCGCCGTGCAGGCTGATGATGCGATAGGCGAGGGTCAGGCCGATACCGAAACCGCCAATCGTCTGCACGTTCGAACCACGCACCAGTGGCAGCAGTACCCGGTCTTCTTCGCCGGGGGCTAACCCGATACCCCGGTCTTCGATGCGGATGCGCGCTCGATCCTCGGTATCCATCTCCAGACAGAGCGTAACGGGTCGATTGTCGGAATATTTGGCGGCATTATCGAGCAGATTGAGCAGCGCGGTTCGGAGAAGTTGCGCATTGCCCCAAACGGTGACGGGCGTGGGTTGTTCGAGCATACCGTCGCTGAGTTCGACCGACAGCGACTGCCCCGGTCGTTGCTGTCCCAGCGTATCGGCGGCATCCAGTACAATGTCGACCAGTTCCAGCGATTGCCGGTCGATCTGTGCGTCGACGCCGTCGATCCGAGCGAGCTGTAGCAGGCCGTTCGATAAAGCCGTCAGCTTGTCCAGTTCGGTAATCGCCTGCGTCATGCCCCGCCGGAGACTGTCGATGTCGGTATCGTACAGGACGGACGTTTCCAGCCAGCCTTTTATCGTTGTCAGGGGTGTGCGCAACTCGTGCGACGCCTGCGCGATAAACGAACGCTGATTCTCGACCAGTCGCTCCTGCCGGGTCAATAGCTCGTTGAATGCCTGGGCCAGTACGCCTACCTCATCCCGTGGGTTATCGGGCTGTAGTCGGAATGGCTGGTTCGTGACGGGGCGCTGCAACTGCCCGATCAGGTTGTTGAGCGGCCTGAGCGCCTGTCGGGAGAAAAAATAGCCCACCAGTATAACCAGCCCAATCGCGACGATATTGCCCAGTATGAACAGGTCGCGCAGGTTCCGCTGCCGTTGGTAGCCATCCTGATCGTAAGCGGTTACGACGGCCACATACACCCGTCCGGCGGGGTCGGGCGATACCCCGGCATACGTCAGCGCCACGCCGTCTTTGGGATACAGGTGCCCGTTGCTCTCGTACTGAAAGCGAACCAGCCGCTCCCGCCGGACCCGCTGCCGAAAGGCGGGTGAGGCCACGAAATCGCTGGTCTGCTGACTTTCGTAGATCAGACTGTCGGCGGGCGAAAACACGTACTCTGCCTGCTCCGGCATCGACGTGATGACGCTGCCCGCTACTGAGCCACGAAGGGTCAGCAGTTGTTCGGTCACGCGGGCTTTCCGTTCCAGCCGGTCTTCGATTGATCGTTGGCGAAAGCTGGCGTAAGTACTGTAGACGTAGACCGAAAAGATCAGCAGAAGTCCCGCTACGAGCGAGGAAAACCACAGAATGAGTTTGTGTTTGATCTGCATGACTAGCCCCGCAGCACGTAGCCCATTCCTTTCACGGTATGCAACAGTTTCGGGCTAAACTCTTTGTCGATCTTCTTACGCAGGTAGTTGATGTACACCTCGATAACGTTGGTGTTCGTGTCGAAGTGGAGATCCCAGACTTTCTCGGCAATGTCGATCCGGCTGACCACCCGTCCGTGGTTGATCATCAGGTATTCCAACAGCGCGTATTCGCGGGCTGTCAGTTCGATATGCTGCCCGGCGCGGGTGACCATATGCGCGGCCGTGTCCAGTTCCAGATTGCCCACGCGCAGTACGGTCTTCATACCCGAAAACGCACTATCGCGCCGGGCCAGGGCTTTGATCCGCAGCAGCAATTCGCGAAACTCGAAGGGCTTCACCAGATAATCGTCGGCTCCGGCACCGAAACCGCTTTCTTTATCGGGCAGACTGTCCAGCGCCGTCAGTAGCAGCACCGGCTGCCGGGGCGACTCCCGCTTGATGGATCGACACAGGTCGAAGCCGTTGATGTGCGGTAGGTTGACATCCAGCACGATAACCGAATACATATTGTTGGCTGCCAGTCGTTTGCCCATCAGCCCGTCATAAGCCAGATCAATCTCGTAGCCCTCACTCTCAATCCCTTTTCGTACAAAGGATGCCAGGCTGACTTCGTCTTCAACCAGTAATATTTTCATAAGACGTCCGGCTATGCTACCAGTGGGTAAAGGTACGGTTGCCCGGACAGATACGGTAGTTGACATAGGCTGAATACGGCCTTGTTTACTATTTAATCAGCTATGCCCATAGAAAATGTAGCATCAATTATGGTAACGAATGCTGCGAAAGTTAGTGTGGTTTTTGCTAGACGCATTGCAACCTTATCTATCCCACAGGTCTATGTCCGTAACGAACGCTGAATACTATTTTAGTCAGGGAAATCGTCATTTTAATAGGGGAGAATACCAGCTTGCGATCGATCAATATAAAGAAGCTATCAACGCGAATCCACAATACGCTTCTGCTTACTGCAACACGGGAGTAGCGTTTGCGGAAATGCGCAATCATGCCAGGGCAATCGAATCGTTTCAGCAGGCTGTCACCTCAAACCCCTACGATGCGGTAGCCTTTTACAACATGGGGCTGTCGTACGCCGAGGTAACGAACTACGCCAAAGCCATCGGCGCATTTCAGTCCGCCATTTCGTTAAATACCCGCTACGTCAAAGCGTATTACAACCTGGGCCTGGCCTACATGGCTTCGGGACAATTCGAACCGGCTGTCCATCAGTACCAGCAGGCCATTTCAATTCAGCCAGCCTACGCCAGAGCGCACGTCAGTCTCGGGGTGTGCCACGCGAAAATGATGGATCACCAAAAGGCGGTCGATGCGTTCCTGCACGCTATTGCGTTAAACCCCAGCAACGCCAGCGTGTATTATCAGGTGGGGCTTCAGTACGCCGAACTCGGCGATTACACAAAAGCGGTCAAGAGTTGCCAGCAGGCCATCGATCTGAACCCGCATGAACCGGCTGCTTATTACCACATCGGGCTGGCTTACCATCGGTTGGCGAATTTTGCCAAGGCCGTAGAGTGTTACCTGCAAGCTATCGAGTTGAATGATCAGTACGCGGAAGCTCATTATAATATGGGGCTTGCCTACGGGAGTCTGGGAAACAACGGCCGGGCAATCGAATGCTATCAGCAGGCAATCCAGTTAAATTCCCGGTATGTCGAAGCGCATTACAGCATGGGAGCCGCTTATTACCGGCTGGGTAACTACGCGCGGGCCATTCAGTGTTACGAACTGGGCGATCGCCTGGATCTGCGCGAGTTAAGTCAGGGCTAGGATCGCTGTATGCTGTCTATGACAAAGTCTGGCCCAGTAGCGTAGGTAAGGGAATAGTGTTTCGTAGATTTTATGACTATACGTAGATTTTGTGTTACTTAGGCCGCGTAACGACGCTGTTCTCATCCCCGATACCCGTATGATTCGCTGCTTGCTCCTGTTCGGTATAAGCTGTCTGTTTGTGCGTAGCAGCTATGGTCAATTAACGGTCTTTCAGAACAAAGACGGATACGTATTCACAACCGTGGATGAATACGGGCCGGGTACAATTACGGCGACGAGTTACAAGAAGCTGACTTATGCCGACAGTCCGTTTCTGGCATATCCGATCTGGCAACCGGGTCGGGTCAAGCTGGATGCGCAGGGCAAATACATGGCCTGCGACATTGCGTACAATCTGGTCGAGAATGCGGTGCTGTGTCGGTTTTCGGGCGACTCAACCGTGCAGACCCTCCGGCCCGATCGATTCATCATTGGTAACGAGGAGTTCGTCCGGCAGCGAAACAGAACCGCCGGTACGGATTACAAACTATACGCGAAGGTTCTGTACGACGGCAAAACGAAGCTGCTCCTGAACGTGACAAAGCGACTGGACCCGTACGCGTCTGCGTCGGCCCGAACTGGCTACGAAAAGGAAACGACCATCAACGGGCGCTACACGCTGGAAGAGAAGTATTTCATCCGCAAAGGGGATGCGCGGCCCGAAGCCATCAACCTCACGAAAAATTCCCTGTTGGCTGTCCTGTACGAGCAGGCTGATAAGCTGGCACCCCGGTTGCCGGCTCGTCGCCTTACGTCAGCCGACGTTGTCGCTATTTTACCCTACTACGATAGCCTGATGACTGTCAGTGCTAGCCGGGCGATGCGGTCGGGGGGAGATTCGGTAGCGTACGTGTCGAGTAGTGTGCCGATCAGTAACGACCCGGTGTTTGCCCAGGCCCTTCATCAGCACATCGTCTATCCCGGAGCCGCCTGGATACAGGCCGTATACAGTCGGGTATATGCTGGCTTCGACGTCGATCAGCAGGGGAGGGTCAGGAACGTAACGATTCTGAGTCCTGACAATGCCGGGATGGGCTTTGCCGAAGCGGTCCGGGCCGGGCTGGAAAAAATACCCACCTTAAATCCTACGTTCGCTGGAACGTACGCCTTGCCCGTCGCCTTCACCTACACCAATCAAAAAGAAAGCCGACAACCCCACATTCCCGTCAATCGCCTGCCCGATGATCGGCTTGCCGGGCGTACGCTGCTGGGTGAATTTGTTGTCCCCGTAGTCGTTACCAAACCGATACTGACCAGCCGGGAAGTATGGGGCTATTTCAAATAGTGTCGACCAACCCTGTCGGTGCTGTTCATAACTCAATCGGCGCGACGGCCGTTGCCATATCCCGCAGCGTGACATTTTCGTAGACGGCCAGATTAGCGTCCCGTACCTGCACCATGATCGAGCGGATACGGCAGGTTTCTTCGTTCGTACAGTCGTCGCAGCGCACGTAAAAATTCTTCGAGACGCAGGGGGTAGGCGCTAATGGCCCGTCGATAATCCGCAAGACCTGCGCCAGATTAACGCGCTCCGGCTCCACGCGCAGCATGTAGCCGCCCCCTTTTCCTTTCTGGCTGTGCAATAATCCGTGATTGCGCAGATCAAGCAAAATGGCCTCCAGGAAGCGCTGGGGAATTACCGCTTGCTTAGCTAATTCGCTGATCATCAGCGGCCCTTTGCCATACTCTTCGGTCAGTCGGATAAGGGCTTTCATGGCGTATTTGGCACGTTTCGATATCATGGTTCACTGAAAAATTATAGTTCATCATTTGGAAACGTGGGCAATCTAGCATTTTATTTGCAAACCCTACTACTTCAATAGATTTAAAGTACTATTAGTCTATCTAACACCGGGAGTACTGGGGTTTATCCGAGACACCGTAAAACGAACCAATCGAAACAACAAAAACGACGGAGCATATGACACTGGAATTAGTAAACGAATTGGGCGACATACAGGTACGGGTTGTGAAAGATCGTCAGCCAATCGAGCGGGTGCAGCCGCTGAAAACTGCCGACGCGGCACCGCTTGTCGCTATCGCCAACGTGGGTGGCTACTGGAGCACGGCCGATCGACCGGCCTTCGCGCAGGGCAATGTACTGACGCTGCCCAAACTGGTGAAGCAGCGGCCAGTTGTCGTCGGGTTCTACTGCCCGTGCTGGGGCCGCTACGCCGATCCGTTCCTGACAACGCTGATTGACCTGGCGCATCAGGTCGACCGGGCCGGGGGACAGTTGCTCGTTTTTGCCAACGAACATCCCCGGTATCTGCCCCAGAAAGCGCTACAGGCACCGATGACGCTGGTATACGATGCCGACAAGATTGTTGCCCAGCAGTTTGGCGTCTATGCCGAAACCGACCCGATCTGGGATCGTATCTCGGGTATTTCGGAAGACGTTTACATTCCGGCGCTGTACGTGATCGATGGCAATCAGCAGATTCGCTACCACTTTCTGGATGAAAACTTCGAAGGCTTCACCGACCATACCACACTTTGTAACGCACTAGGCCAATGAATTCCTCCGCACTTGTTTCTCCCTACGGGCAGGTCTTTTTCGACGTCATTGGCTTCGACCGGGTGCAGTTCGTCAGCGATGTGCTGGCGGCTGCTACCGGCTCGGAGCAGGCCCGTATCGCACACCTGTCGTTCGAAGCCGATGGGGTGCGCTCGACCGGGCGATTGACGGTACAGGTAACCGACAGTCGGCAACTGGAGCAGATCGACCGGCGACTCCAGCTTGTCCGGGGGTTGATACGAGTCACTAAACAAACCGCTACCACCTAGCATTCATTACGTTTTTTTTTCAATACAACCTGTTATGAAGTTTTTTTCTACTACGATCCTGCTGCTTGCGTTGCTGACCGCACCCAACTGGCTGATCGCTCAGAATGCCCCCGTTATCAATGCAACAGTCACCGGTACCATAATCGACGCCCGAACGGGAAATCACCTGATCGGAGCAACAGTGACGATCAAGGGAACCACGAATGGCGGATCGACCAACCAGAACGGCCAGTTTACGCTGATTACGGGGCAGAAACTACCATTCACCATCATCGTATCGTACATCGGCTACCAGACGCAGGAGACAGTACTGAGTCAGGACGGGGCCGAGATTAAACTGGAAGAAACTCCCAGTCAGCTTGCCGACGTAACGATCACCTCCCGCCGTCGGCAGGAGTCGTCGCAAAACGTACCCATCCCGATTTCGGTCCTGCGCGGGGCGGTCGTCGACGATGCGGGTGCGTTCAACGTCAACCGCGTCAAAGAGCTGGTACCATCGGTGCAGTTATATTCCTCGAATCCGCGCAATACGACCCTCAACATCCGGGGTCTCGGCTCGACCTTCGGCCTGACCAACGACGGCATTGACCCCGGCGTTGGTTTTTATGTCGACGGCGTGTACTATGCCCGTCCGGCCGTGACAGCACTCGACTTTGTCGATGTCGATCAGATCGAAGTACTGCGCGGACCGCAGGGAACGCTGTTTGGGAAAAACACGACCGCCGGTGCGTTCAACATTACCACGCGGGGCCCCAGCTTCACGCCGGGCGCTACCTTCGAGGTTAGCTACGGCAATTATAACTTCATTCAGGCGAAGGCATCGGTGACGGGGCCACTGAGCCGGAAATTTGCCGCGCGGGCGTCGTTTTCGGGTACGCAGCGTAACGGTACGATCACCAATATTCGCTCGAGTCAGCTGGTCAACTCGCTGAACAACATCGGCTTTCGCGGGCAACTGCTCTACACGCCATCGGACCGGGTACGCATCAACCTGACCGGCGATTATACCGATCAGAAGCCCAACGGCTATACAGTGCTATACGCCGGGGTTGTTCAGACGAAGCGGGCGGCCTACCGGCAGTTCAACAACATCATCGCCGATCTGGGGTATACCGTGCCATCGCCGAATCCGTTCGACCGGATTACCGATCAGGATACGCCTTCGAAGGCAAACAATCAGCTGGGGGGTGTCTCGCTCAACGCCGACATCAAGCTCGGGCCGGGTACGCTGACCAGCACGACGGCCTGGCGCTACTGGAAGTGGGACCCGCTCAACGACCGCGACTATATCGGTCTGCCTGTCTTCACCATCTCGGCGGGTAACTCCAAACACAACCAGTATTCGCAGGAGATTCGCTACGCCGGTACGTTTTCCGAGCGCGTCAGTGGGGTAGTGGGGCTGTACTATCTCTACCAGGATTTGCAGTCGGACCCGGTGCAGACGGAGGAAGCCGGTTCGGCGCAGTGGCGTTTTGCCCAAAGCACGACGAGTGCCCTCTGGAAAACGCCCGGCCTGTTCGACGGCTTCGGCATTCGTACGACCAACCGGCTCCGCAGCACGTCGGCGGCCGTATTCGGTCAGGTCGACTGGGCGGTTAATGACAAATTGCACGTGCTGCCCGGCCTGCGCTACAACTACGACAAGAAAATTGCCAATTACAGCCGGGTAACCTACGGCGGACTGCAAACCACCGATCCGGCACTGCTCGCGCTTAAAAATCTGGTGTATACCAATCAGGCGTTCGATACCGACGTCGACGAAACCAACTTCTCCGGCCAGCTGACGCTACAATACAAAGCCAGCAATCGACTGAACGCCTTTGCTACCTATTCGGTCAGTTACAAGCCGGTCGGTATCAACATCGGCGGTTTACCGACTTCCAACGGCCGGGTGCTGACGGAACTGGCGCGGGTGAATCCCGAAGCCGTGCGCCACTATGAAATCGGCGTGAAGACCCGCCCGACGACGAACACGACATTGAACGTAGTCTTCCACAACAGCGACATTCGCGACTACCAGACGCAGGTGCAGACGCCCGAACCGGGGGTAAACCGGGGCTATCTGGCCAACGCCGAAAAAGTACGCGTACGTGGCGTTGAAGTCGACGGAAACGTTCGGTTCAGCAATACGCTGTCGTTCTACGGATCGGTGGCGTATACCGACGCTAAATACATCACGTTTACCAACGCGCCGGTGCCGCTGGAAGAAACGGGGGGGGAGCAGGCGTTCAAGGATATTTCGGGTGGTGCGCTGCCGGGCGTCTCGAAGTGGGCTGGTTCGGTTGGTGGTGAGGTCAGTGGGGCCGGTAAGTTTCTGGCGCAGGATGGCCGGTACTTCTTTGCCGCCGATACGTACTACCGCTCGTCGTTTTCATCGAGTCCGTCGCCATCGCAATACCTGAATATCGACGGGTACGCGCTGGCCAACGCGCGTGTCGGTTTCCGGGCGTCGAACGGCACGTCGGTATTCATCTGGAGTCGCAACCTGCTGAACCAGAATTATTTCGAGCAGTTGCTGCCCGCGCCGGGCAATGCCGGTCAGTACGGGGCTGTAATCGGCGACCCGCGCACTTACGGCGTTACCCTGCGGTATTCGTTCTAATGCCGGTACTAAACAGCAACGCGGACGTTCCCGACTGGGGGCGTCCGCGTTGCTGTTTAGTACCACTTACAGTCAAGACAAGCTTCATTATGTCTAGGCTATAGCGATTACTTTACCCCCAAAGGGCTGTTGAGTTCTTGATTCGACGATGCTGGTGGCTAAATTTCCTCCGGCCCATTTACCCCCCAGCCCCGAAACGTCGGCCCGGCCTAAAGGGGGAGAAGTTTATTTGCGAAGTGCTCCCCCTTTAGGGGGCTGGGGGTAATCATTGACCAATTTATTTGCCCAAATCACCCACCAGCGTAACGATACTTCGGGCGGGAATCGTTACGGCATCGCCCGCTTTACTGACTGTCGACCGGGCCAGATCTGCCGTTGCCGACGTGGTGTACATGGTTAGTTTCGATGGCTGACTGGTAGAAGCCGAAGGGGTAATCGACTGGGCGACGTTGCCGGCGTTGATGACGACCGTAACCAGTTGACCATCCGTATTCTTGTAAGCAGATACCAGCAGGCCGGCGCTGTTCTGCGTTTGGTCGACGTTGACGCGGACGGCACCGGGGCGAATAAAGCGGCTGTAGTTACCCAGTGCCCACAGCATTTTCGACGGCTGGAACGAGCCATCTGTTTTAGCCTTGTCGATGTAAACCAGTCCGTCTTTGTAGTCGTAAGGACTAATGGCGATCCACCAGTGCCAGGCCGAAACGTTGGCGTTGACCAGATCGTTGTGGATGACTTTGGCGATGTAAATAGCGGGATCGATGCCCAAGTCTTTGCCCGACCCATTGATGTCTCCGGCGTTGTCGCCCAGAATGCAGTATTCCGACATCCAGGTACCGAGATTCGACTGGCCGGCTGCGGTACTGGCCAACTGCTGCCGTTTCTTCACCGCGTCGCCGTACGGGGAGGTCGTGAAATAGCTGTGATAGCCGATGGCGGGTACCAGATTGGTCAGGTTGCCGAGGTAATCGGCGCTCGTTCTGTCGAAAAAGTCGGCGATCTGCGTGCCTTTGCCCTGCCGACCATTGTCGCTGTACAGAAAATCGATCTGACCCGCTTCGGCGATGCTGATTTTGGTGGGCAACCCTTTATTCGTCAGGGCTTTGCTCAGCGACCGGGTGATGCCGGCAATCTGATTATTGAAATACGGCGTTCCTTCCTGCCCGCCGTCGCTCCAGTCCCACTGCGGCTCGTTGACGGGACTGACGTAGTCGAAGGTGATCCCCGTTTTGGTGCGCACGCCCGCGACGACCTCGGCCATAAACTGCCCGTACTGATCGTATTTTTCGGCACTCAGGTTCGGCACTTTATTGCTGGCGAAGCCTTTCCCATTCAGCGTGTACTGCACCGGCGGACTGTTCGGAAAGGCCAGAAAGCTGGGAACACCCCGTTGTTTGGCCGCCTGTAGAAACCACACCTGTCCGGCCTGTTTGTTCCAGTCGTAGGTACCGTCGGCGTTCAGGAACGATTCGGCCCGTCGCCATTCGTCGCCGATGCCGCTGTTGCTGCCCTGTTCGGCCGTTCCCGCGCCGATGTTGAACCGCCACATCGACAGGCCAATACCCTTGGGCTGACCACCGGCCGACGTGTCGCGGCTGAACAACAGGTCGGCGATGGCGTTTCGCTTGGCGTCGGGCCACTGCCCTACAAACTGGCAGCTCCAGGCATCCGATGCGCCGAAGTGATTGATTGTCTGAAACGTTTTGGTGGGGTCGATCGTGACGGTAATGCTCGTCGTTGGCGTGGGTTTGGGCGAATTATCGGCGGGTGTTTTAGGTTGACAGCCGCCCATGCTGAGCAGTGGATAGCATAATAGGAGCTGAAGAGTCGAGCGAAGGGTACTGGGAATAGCCATAGGATGAGCGGATGATAGAGCGAGCCGCAAACATAAAAATCCCTGCGCCAGAACGTAGCGCAGGGACTGAAATACGGGTGATTTAATAACCGGGGTTTTGTTCGAGTTTGTTGTTCGACGCCTGAATCTCGGCTCGTGGGATTGGCAGCCAGTACTGCTTGTCGGTAAAGCTCCGGCCGGTCAGGGCTTCCTTGCGACTGTAGGTGTACGCTCCGCTGCTATTCTTACCGATTTCAACACCGTAGGCCGGTACGTTTTCGGTAGTCGGTGCAATCTTCCAGCGTCGTACGTCGTAGAAGCGATGCTCCTCGAACGCCAGCTCAATCCGGCGCTCCTGCTGAATGCGGCTGCGCATCTGCGCCTGCGTCAGGCCGGTGGGCAGGGCCGGCATACCGACGCCCGTCCGCTGCCGGATGGCGTTGACGGCTGCGTAGACCGATGCATCCGGACCAACGGCTTCGTTCTGCGCTTCCGCGTAGTTCAGCAGTACTTCGGCGTAGCGGATATAAATCCAGGTCTGCGTACCGGCGATGTCCCACGGGTTGTCGATCGGCAGCGTGTCGTCCATGAATTTCCGCAGGTAGTAGCCCGACTTCGAGGTGTTCCAGTTCGAGGGGCCGTCTTTGCTGTCTTTACCACCCGGCGTGAAGGTCTGAATCGTGCTGCTGCGGTAAGTCGCATCGTTGTACAGAATCGTCGCGTAGAAACGGGGGTCGCGGTTTTTGTACGGATTCTTGGCGTCGTAGCTTGTGTTGCTATCGCTGATTTTGGTGCCGTCGATCATCTCGTAATCGTCGACCATGTTTTGCAGCGGTACGTTGCCACCCCAGGCGTTGTAGCTGTTGGGGCCGTTGGCAATCTCCAGACAAACGTGCCGGGCACCCCGCGCATACAATCGGCCGAAAATGATTTCGTTGTTGTCGTTCGACGTGAAAATCTTGCCATAGCCGCCCGTGTAAAGACTATACTTGTTCAGGTCCATCACTGCTTTGGCGGCCGCAGCGGCTGCCGTCCAGGTCGACGCGCCGTTGTAGAGGGGGCTTGCTCCGTAGAGTAACAAGCGGGCCTTCAGGGCCAGGGCCGCGCCTTTCGTTGCGCGACCCAGTTGCCAGTTGCCGTCGTTGCTCTGCGGTAACAAGGCTGCTGCCTGATCGAGCTGCGCCACGGCGTAGTCGATACCCGACTTGATATCGGCGCGGGTGAACAGCGCCTGACTGGTCAGGTCGTCGCCCAGTTCCGACACGTTGTCGCCGACGAGGACCACCCGGCCGTAGTTGCGGATCAGGTCATGGTAGCGGTAAGCACGCAGGAACTTCAGCTCACCCGTCAGCACCTGCCGGCGGGCGTCGCTCATGGTTACTTTGCCGATGTTGTTCAGCGCGTAGTTGATTTCGCGGATGCTGCGGTAACTACGCCCCCAGAATGTACCGGCAATACCCGTGTTTTCGGGCGCGATCTGTCCGCGCTGAATCAGCCAGGTGTTGTCGTCGTTGTTGTAGATCGACTCATCGGTTACCGACGACCACAGCGCGTATTCGAAGCCACGACCGAAACCGGGCAGCGTACCCTCGGCTTCCTTGTCGGTCAGCCGGGCACCCATGTAGCGGTTGATGATATAATCTTCGAACAGATTGGCGTCGGTCAGAATCGCGGCATCGGATACCCGGTCGGTCGGGGTGACGTTCAGGAAATTGTCGTTGCAGGACGTCAGCCCGAGCGTCAGCGCCAGGGTGGCGGTCAGTATATGATTGGTAAATGCTTTCATGGCGTTGGGATGCAGGCTTAAAACTTGACGTTCAGACCCAGGTTGATGATGCGCTGCTGCGGATAGAACTGACCGCTGCCGTTGTTACCTTCGGGGTCGTAGTCTTTTACGCCGGTGATGGTGAAGAGGTTAAAGGCGTTGGCGTACACCCGCACACCCGACATTTTGATCTTCGACAGGGTTGCTTTGGGCAGCGTGTAGCCAAGCTCGATGTTTTTCAGCCGCACGAACGAGGCATTGTTCAGCCAGAAGGTGTTGTTGTACAGACCACCGTTGATCGACGACGACGCCCGCGTATCCACCCGTGGGTAGCTACCGTCGGTGTTCGTCGGGCTCCAGCGATTGGCCGCCCAGCTGTTGTAGAAGTTGCCAACCTGCCCCGATTCCGGCAGTACGTACTGACTAACCAGCCCCTGTCCGGCGATAACCATCGACAGATCGAACGGGCCGTAACCGACGTTGGCCGTCATACCGTAGGTTAGGAGGGGAACGTTGCCGTAGGGCGTCCGTACCTGATCGTCGGCCGTGATCTTGCCGTCGCCGTTGTAGTCTTCCAGAATCAGGTCACCCGTGCGGGCACCCGGCAGGTGGGGGTATGCGTCGAGATCGGCCTGCGTGCGGAAAATGCCCCGCGACCGGTACAGCAGGTAGGTATACAGCGGACCACCCGTTTGCCGCTGATACGGCAGCAGACCGGGCGCTTCATCGATGTTGATGATTTTGCTTTTGGCGTAGGTCACGTTCCCCGACAGGCTGTAGCGAATGGTACCGGCGTGGGTGTAGCCCAGCGTTCCCTCGAAACCGCTGCTGTTGACCCGACCGATGTTTTCGCTTGGTACCAGCGGGTCAGAACCGTAGGGGTTTACGATACCCGACGTGTTCGGAACCGATGCGTTGCGGTTGGCCAGGATGTTATACCGCTGCTGCTGGAAGTAGATCAACTCAAGGTTGAAATGCTTCAGGAATACCGCGTTCAGACCAATATCGGTTTTGCGGGCTACCTCCCAGGTAATGTTGGGGTTGGCCAGCTTAATCAGGTCGATACCGGGCGTGATGACGTTGCTGCCCAGCACATACTGGTTGTTGAACGAGTAGTTGTTGTAGTACTGGAACTGACCGACGTTGTCGTTCCCCAGCGTACCGTGCGACACCCGAATTTTCAGGTCGTCGAAGAAGCGGACACTGTTCTTGAACCAGTCTTCTTCCGAGATGCGGTACCCAGCCGAGATCGAGGGGAAGAAACCGTACTGATTGCCTTCGGGGAAGACCGACGAACCGTCGAGACGAGCCTGCACTTCGGCCAGATACTTCTCTTTGTAGTTGTACGCCAGTCGACCAATCACGCTTCGGCGGGTAAAATTGTAGCTGCTGCCGGAGTTGGTACGGTCGGTCGCAGCGGCCCCACCCTGCGAGAGTTCAGGCGTCGTCGGCGTAGGGAAATTGATCCGGCCGGCACCAAACGTAACTTCGTTACGCTGATTCTGCTCGTAAGCGACGAAGGCGTTGACGTTGTGCGCATCGAACTGCCGCTGGTAATTCAGCCGAATGTTCTGCGTCAGGTTGGAGATGTTGGTCTGGCTTTGCGTCAGCGATGCCAGACCGGCCGAGCCACCCGTCAGGACCGCGTTGTAGGCGTTGGTCGTCCGGTCGTAGTTGTACAGCGTGTACGGAATGCTGAACGACTTGTTGAAATTGAACGACTTATCGATTGAGAAGAAACCGTCGACCGACAGACCCTGTACGAACGGCAAGTTATAGCTGGCCCGCAGAATCCCGTTGAAGATAGAAGTGGGGTTCACGGTCGTTCCGCCGATGTCGGTACCTAGTACGGCCGGGTTGCTGTTTTCAACGCCGGTTGAGTACAGACCGTTGGGAAACTGGGCCGGTACCGTCGGGAACGCGCGGTAGATTGAGCGGAAGGTGTTACCCGCCGACGAGATCGGGAAGTTCCGGTTCTCCTGACGGCCGTTCAGCAACAGGCTCACCCGGAAGTCTTTCGTGATGTTCGCGTCGACGTTCGAGCGGAAGTTGTACTGCTTGTATTTCGTCGCGCCGTTGCGGTACAGACCGTCCTGGTAGATGGTCCCCAGCGACACATAGTATTTTACGTTTTCCGTACCGCCGTTGATGTTCAGGTTCTGCTGGTTTTGCAGCGCAAACGATTTCAGCGCGGCCTTCTGCCAGTCGGTGTTGGGGTAGCTGATCGGGTCGGACCCGTTGCGGAACTTCTCGATTTCGTCGGCCGAATAATGCTGGTTCAGACCACCCGACGGGTTGTTGTAGTAGTCGATCTCGTTCAGGATCGTCGCGTAGGTGGGTGCATCGGCCAGCTTGGGCAGGCGCGTCGGCGAGGTAAAGCCCTGGTTGTAGCTGTACGAGATAACGGGTTTGCCCGTGCCGCCCCGCTTGGTCGTCACCAGAATAACCCCGTTGGCTGCCCGGTTACCGTAAACGGCTGCCGACGCATCTTTCAACACCGAAACACTTTCGATATCGTTCGGGTCCAGACGATCCAGGCCACCGACCTGTCCCGGAATACCGTCGACGACAACGAGCACATCGTTGTTGCCCGTCGTGCCGAAGCCCCGGATGGTGTAGTTCGATCCGTCGTAGCCCGGTTCGCCACCCCGGTTGTTGGCAACGATACCCGAAAAACGACCGGCAAACGAGTTCGACAGGTTGGGCTGCGGACTCTTGACCAGATCGGCCCCTTTCACTTCCGAAACCGAACCGGTCAGCGTCGCTTTTTTCTGCGTGCCGTACCCCACCACGACGACTTCGTTCAGGGTCTTGTTATCATCGGCCAGCGTCACCGTCAGCTGCGTCCGGCCATTGACTGCTACTTCCTGCGTGGTGTAGCCGAGGTAGCTGACGACCAGTACGTCGTTGTTGTTGACGTTGAGCGTGAAGTCACCGGCAGCATTGGCCGTTGTGCCCCGGGTTGTGCCTTTCACGAGCACGTTGGCACCGGGAATTCCCTGATTCAGCGCGTCCGTAATCTTGCCCCGTACCGTCAGCGACTGGGCTAGGGCGGCATTAGTCACTCCCAACAGCAGGAGCCAGACTAAGCGTAGTCTTATAGTCATAGTTTGATTTGGTTATAGAGGTCACGACGTCGTACTGCGATTAGATCGACGTTTATACCTACCACTGGTTTTTGTGCAAAACTAAATCGCTATAACACAGAAGCCGGGGGTGAAACTGGCCGAATAGGGGGGGCTAAACGACCAACTGGTTACCAAGGTACGGTTGAGCAGGCCTTTTCTTTTGCCGAATGCCTTATCACTGAATCCGTAAAAACTGGTACTTTTATAGGTCTTAGTTGTCGGGTGCTGGTAAGCCAGTAGCGGCTTCTAGTACTTCGATATGTTTCATCAACGGATAAAAGCGGCAAAATCAGGCCATGCGATGAATGGCTTCGTCGGCCAGTTACTGGTTGCGATGCTCCTGCTGGCGAGCAGCCTGGTTAGCTACGCGCAACAAGACCCGGCTCAGTTGCGCTTCGACCACATTACGGTGAATGATGGGCTGTCGCACAGCGACGCGATGGCTGTCGCGCAGGATACGCAGGGCTTTATCTGGGTCGGTACCAACAACGGCGTCGATCGCTACGACGGCTATCGCATCAAACCCTACCTGCTGCCCATCGACAATGCCAACGGCTTATCGAACAACCGGGTCCGGGCCTTGCACGTCGACAGCGCGGGGGGCTTCTGGGCCGGTACCGAGGGCGGGGGTATCAGCCTGTATCGCCCCGACCAGGATCGCTTCGTGCGACTGGATGAGACCGAGTTGCCAGCCGCCGACCGAACCGTGTACCAACGACTGACCCGCTCGGAAATAACTACCATCAGCAGCGACCGCCGGGGGAATCTGTGGGTGGGTACGCGCGGACAGGGCCTGTTCCGGCTGACACACCAGCCCGACGGGCAGCTTGCCGCTGTTGCCCAGGTGCGGCTACCGAAAGCGACATCCGATCAGGTCGAAATTACCGAGCTGACCCGTGATTCGGCAGGCACGGTCTGGATTGCGACGCTCGATCAGGGTTTGTACCGGGTACCGGCTACCGAGTCCCGGCCCGTGGCGACACTGGCGTTACGGCTGGCATCGTACCAGGTGCTGACACTGGCCCTCGATCGGCAGGGCGACCTGTGGGTGGGTACCAATAATGAAGTGCTCTGGGTACCCCGCGCTGAACTGAACCGAACAACCATCGGCCGGGTGGAAACGGTAACGCATACGTTTCGTAGTATCGGCTGTCTGTACCGCGACTCGTTCGGGCGACTTTGGGTCGGTACGGATTTCGGGCTAACCGTAGTGCCGCTGCAAACAACGGGTGGGCAGGGACCGCGTATCATGGGGAAGGTAACAACCTTTCAACCCCACGACGACGACCCGCATGGAATCAACTCGGGGCGGATTCACGCCATTCTGGAAGATCGATTTCAGGTGCTTTGGCTGGCGGTGTCGGCCGACGGGCTGAATAAGGTCGATCTGCGGCAAAAACCGTTCGGGCACCTGCACCGGCAACCCAGTCAGCAGCCTACACTGCCCAACAACTACGTCAACGCTATCTACAAGGAAGAAAAGCGAAATCTTCTCTGGATGGCGACCCGCAATGGGTTTTCCCGCTACGACCTGACCCGCAAAACGTACCGCAACTACCTCAGCAATTCGCTGCCCGGCAACGTAACGGGCATCGACGGGTCGTGCCTGCTACAGGCGTCCGACAGTACGCTGTGGATGGGAACGCGCTACGATGGGCTGTACGCATTACGTCGGCGGCAGGGACGCGACGTGCTGACGGCTTACCCGCTGTCGTCGGGGCCGTTTCGCCATATCGAGAGCATGACCGAAGACCGGTTCGGAACCGTATGGCTGGCGACATTCTACAATGGGCTGGTACGCATCGATCGTACTGGGCGGGTACTGGCGCAGTATACGCCGGAAAAGGGGCCGCTGCCTACCGGTCGGTTTACGTTTTTGCTCTACGACAAAACGACCGACGTGCTATGGGCCAGTACGAAAGACGCCGGCGTGTTGAAACTGCGCATTCGTCCCGACGGGCTGGACCTGCTCAGGCAATATGCCCACGACGAGCACAATCCCAGCAGTCTGCGGGTCAACTACGCCTGGCCGTTGCTGAAAGACCGCAGCGGTACGATCTGGGTCGGTACCATTGGGGGCGGCTTACACCAGATCATTCCGGGAAAAGACGGCACCGATCTGGTCCGGCCCTGCACCGACTGGCTACCCGATAGCGATATAGAGAGTCTGCTTGAAGATCAGCAGGGGTACATCTGGTGTGGTGGGTCGGGTCTGCTCAAGATTAACCCGCGCACGCGGCAGCTCCTGCGTTACGACGTGGTCGACGGGGTGCAAAGCAATTCGTTTAAGATCGGCGCGGCCTGGCGGGCTAATAACGGAACGTTGTACTTCGGGGGTGTCAACGGGGTTACCTACTTTCAGCCGCAGCAGATTCAGCCCAATCCCTACCCGCCGGTTGTACGACTGACGGGGCTGGCGCTGGCCAACAAACCCGTTGCCATCGGCGAAATGGTTGGGGGGCGGGTGCTTATTCCCGAAGCACTCGACAAACCACAGGTCATCGAAATCCGCGACAGTGAAAATGACTTTTCTCTCTCATTCGTCGGACTGAACTTCGCCAACCCCCGCAAGCACCGCTACGCGTACCGACTGGTCGGGTACAACGATGACTGGGTCCGACCCGCCGACGGGCAGCGCACGGCTACCTTTGCCAACCTGCCCGCTGGCGACTATACGTTCATGGTAAAAGGCGACAATGGCGAAGGACGCTGGGCGGTGAAGCCCGCTACCCTGCAACTGCGCATTCTGCCGCCCTGGTGGAAAAGCTGGTGGGCCTACCTGCTGTACACCGTGCTGATCGGCGTCGCGCTCTGGGTCGCCCGGCGTATCCTGATGCAGCAGCAGGCGCTGAAGAGCAAGGTGGCTTTCGAGCATTTCCAGTACGAAAAAGAAAAGGAACTGACCGATCTCAAACTGCGCTTCTTCACGAACGTATCGCACGAACTGCGCACCCCGCTGACGCTGATTCTGGGCCCGATGGAAGAACTGGCGCAGTCGGCGGCCCGGTTTGCCGAATCAAAAGATAAAGTATTGCTGGTCCATCAGCAGACCCGGCGGCTGCTGTCGCTGGTCAATCAGCTGCTGGATTTTCGGCGGGTCGAGTCGGCAGCTATTCCGCTGCGTGTAACCCAGCAGGACGTGCTGGCCTTTCTGACCGAGCTATTTCTGATGTTTCGGCTCAAAGCGGAGGAACAGCAGATTCAGTTTACGTTCGAAATTATCCGGGTGGATATGCACGACCGCGAGCCGGCAAGCGACGAACTACCGATTCCGCTCTTTTTCGACCGCAGCAAGCTGGAAGTAATCGTTATCAACCTGCTGGCCAACGCGCTGAAATACACGCCGTCGGGGCGTCGGGTTAGTCTGCGGGTTACCGTTTGCGGAAGTCCCGACCAGCCGGCCCACTACGCAGCGGGGAAGCTGACGGACCATTATCTGCAAATCGACATCTGCGACGAAGGGCGGGGGATGGCCCCCGAAGAACTGGACCGTATTTTCGACCTCTACTACCAGGCGTCGCAGGCCGAAACGATCCGGCTGACGGGTTCCGGTATCGGGCTGTCGCTGGTCAAGCAGTTTGTCGAGCGGCAGGGCGGAACCATTGCTGTAGAAAGCGAACCCGGTCAGGGGACGACCTTTACCGTGCAGCTTCCGTTCGGCTCGGCGCACCTCTCACCCGCTGATCTGTCGCCCGATAATCCGCCGGTTGACGAGCCGACTTCCGAACCGGTACTGACGAGTACGCCGGCACCGGCTCCGTTGCCAACACAACGGCTGCTGATCGTGGAAGACAACGATGACGTGCGTCACTACCTGGTCAGCCTGTTCACGGCCAGCTTCGACATCATCACCGCCAACGACGGACAGGCCGGGTGGGAGCAGGTGCTGCACCAACTGCCCGATCTGGTCATTAGCGACATCATGATGCCCCATCGCGATGGGCTGGACCTGTGTCGGCTCATCAAGCAGCATCCCAAAACCAGCCATATCCCGGTGGTACTGCTGACGGCCCGCGTGGCGGCTGCGCACGAACTGGAAGGACTGGAAACGGGTGCCGACGACTACGTAGGGAAGCCGTTCAACCCTAGTCTGCTGGTGGCGCGGGTGACCATGTTGCTGACCAACCGCCTGAAACTGCGGCAGTACTACCAGCAAAACCTGCTGCTGCAACCGGCCAACGTCGTCATTCCCGACGCCGACCGCCTGTTTCTGGAGAAAGCGATGAGTCTGGTCGAAAGCAACCTGACTACACCCGATTTTTCGGCCCAGTGGCTGATTCGCGAAATGGGCATGAGCCGGTCCGTATTTTTCCGTCGGCTAAAAAGCACCACCGGGCAATCGGTTATCGAGTTTATCAACGACATCCGCATGAAGCGGGCGGCCCAGTTGCTGAGTACCGGCGGGCTGCGTGTGTCGGAGGTCTGCGAGCTGGTCGGCCTGGAAGATTTGAAGCATTTCCGCAAAGCCTTCCAGCAACTCCACGGCGTATCGCCCTCCGAGTACATCCGGCAGCACCAACCCGATTCTACGTCGGCATAATCAACCACTGGAACAAGGCTACTATTTTTTGTTATTCCGACGTCAGGAGGAATCCGTAGTGAGCGGAAATCAATCGGTTGCTACTGAAGAATCCCCCTGGCGTCGGAATGACAGAAATGCTTGTTTATCGGTTACTAAACGGCTGGTCGTTACTTACTGCTGCACGATCTGCCACTGCTGATTGGTGCCTCCGTTGGACGGCCACTGAATGATCGAAGCCCCGTTTGCCGTCGACCCCTGGTTGACATCGAGCGCCAGACCACTGTTGCGGTTCACCAGCCGATAGTATCCCGTACCGACGTCGGTGATGATCCATTCCTGATTGGCACCGTTGTTTTGCTGGTACTGAATGATGCCCGTTCCGTTCGCCGTCGATGCCTGATTGACGTCGAGCAGTTTGGCGCTATTGCGGTTTTTGAGCGAGAAGTTGGTGTTCAGACTGCCAAACTGCCACTGCTGGTTGGTACCCCCGTTGTACGGCCATTGAATAATAGCTGCTCCATTGGCCGTTGACGCCTGATTCACGTCGAGCACCTGACCGCTCTTGCGGTTGACCAGCCGATAATAGGCGCTTGTGGAGAACGACGGCGTTGGACCACCCGAACTGGTAGTAAGGCTCCAGCCATATTTCAACCGGTTCAGCCCCGTTGCATTCGTAACCGACAGACTGGTACCGTCGAACGTGGTGATGCTGTAGGAATCGTTGGTGCGCAGGCCCGGCCAGTAGACGCCGGCTACGCCCCGGTTGTTCATCAGGTCGGTAATAGCTTGCAGATACGCCACTTCACCGTCTGAAGCCAGTGCGTTGTAATTTTTGCCGGTTGTCATGGGACAACCAAATTCGGTGATGATCGTACGACTAGGGTAATTTATGTCCTGTCCGAAGCGAACATCCCAACCATTGACCGTTTGAATTCCCGTGTTGAAAAAGGCATAGTTGTGGTAGCCCAGCAGGCAACCATCGAACTGCGTATCGGAGCCAATGCTGTTTACGTCGGTACAGTAACCAGCCCCGCCCAGCACGATGCGCCCCCGAGGAACCGATGAAAAACGATTTAGCCAATCATTGTAAAACGTTTTAAGCTCAGTCACGCTATAGCCGTGTGGTTCGTTCATCGGCTCGAAATAAACATTGGCCGTTGTGCCGTACTTGGCAACTACCGTCTGCCACAGACTCCAGAACTGGTTGTAATCCGTGATCTTCCCGTTGGCGGCAAACGATGTGTTCTCCCAGACAGCCAGGATAACGTTCATGTTGCGGCTCAGTGCTTTATCGATTGCGCCCTGATACGACGACCACCAGGCCGTCGATACCGTTTGCGGATTCAATGGTAGCCGGACAGTATTGATGCCCAGATTCTGAAAGCCACCCAGTACCTTGTCGGCTGTTGTTTGCACACCTGCGTACGTTTCCGAGCCCGTTAGTCCGCTCAGTACCAACTTGTCATTGGCGAAGTTATCACGCTGATCGGCCCAGTTGGCTCCCACGATTCCATTGACACCCGCCCGTGCTCCGGTCGCCTTAGCGGCTTGGTTCTTCGTTACATCTTCCTGTTTTACGGCATCATACGGCTGCTGACAGGCTAGCAGAGTAAGTAAACAGCCCACGAATACAATAGCGCTTTTCATGATGATAAAGTGGTTTAGTTGTGCGAATAAGTTAAATTTTTTGTTGATACAGTACAATTATAGGGCTGTGTGACCAAACAGAATGGGGCATTTACGACCAAAACAGCGGGCATAAACGGTCAAACTACCGAATGAGTATAGGGATGGCGGCTCCGGCCGGTAGGCGCGATCGTTAAATGACTTCTCGTCAACAGGGGGGATGCCCTTGTGCTAATGAATGTTCGTTCTAGAAAGAAGAATCATTCCTGAAGGTTGGTGACTGCACTACTCGTGGTACGGCCGATTGTAGCATCAGCGTATCGGTAAAAGCCCTTGTCAGTCAACAAGAAAGCCCGATCGCATCGACCGGGCTTTCTTGTCGGAGACTCACTGACGTTGGCTGCTCTTGTCAGATCGCACACTGACCACCTGGAATAAAAGTAACCGGCAACACCATTTTAATCGGCGCAGGCTGCCCGGCTATTGTACCCGGTTGCCAGACAGGCATTTCTGTGACAAGGCGTACGGCTTCCTGATCCGCTTCCGCACCACCACTTGCCAGAATCACGCACTGGCTATCAATTACTTTACCGTCTGTATCGACTACAAATTCGACGAACACACTTGGTATCGCCGATTGAACGGCCCGCTTATTGGCTGTGATATAGTCCTGTAGCGCCGTCATCCCGCCGGGAAAGACCGGGTAAACCACATTGTCTGGTACCATGCTGTTTATGAATAGAAGTAGACGGTAATTGTAACAGGTTCAACACAGGCACCTGCCAAATTGGAGACGCTCAATGCCGCAACCAATCACTGACATTTTTGGGACGACGGTCGAGCCAACTGTACCAGAAAGCCAATACTACGTTGATTAGTAGTCCCGTCAGGGCAATACAGAGTTTTCCCCGCAAGTTGGTTGCCCCCCAGTAAACGACAGCGGAGATCGGAATGACCAGTGTCATCACAACCGTGATGAGCCATTTGATAAGTGTGGTACGCATGATAGTCTGTCGTATGATCAGGTCTGTCAATAAGCGGATACCGTACGCTGTATACTGTCGCTCTGGCACGATTACGACCCTACAAATGATCCGGTTGTTTGGCACCGTTCCAGACGATATTGCCCCAACGGACAGCGGGGCTGGCAGAATAGAGGTAGTTTTTGGTAAACGGTTCGTTGCCGAAGTAGTTGTCGGACTGCCCGTTTTTGATGGCTTTGTTCGTCCAGATATGCAGGTTACGGACTGTGCCCGAGCAGCTTTTGTCGAAGGAGAGGGGTTCGTAGCGGGGGGCGGCTGTCGCCCGTTTGCGCGACCAGTTGCCGCCATCGATTACAACGTTTCGCTCATCGCCAAATTCGGCTACGTAATGGCTACCCGTGCATTCCAGGTTGACGTTGAGAAAACGAAGCCCCGTACCGTGCTGCAACTGTGCGTGCTGCCCGCCAACGTGCGTACCGCCCGCCATGGTAACGGCGTCGGCGTAGAAGGCGTTGATGACTCGGCCCGACACCGTGATGGCCCCGCCCGTGATGCGCCCGTCCTGCGCGGATTGTCCCCGGCTGCCCCCGTCGCTCAGGCTGATACCGGTCGACCGGATCAGTTGATTGTCGGTAGTTTTGACTACGCGCTGACTGCTGATTCGGGGGTTGGCTACGGTGAACCGGCGTGTGCCAACCAGTTCGATGCCTAACAGGGTGTCGATGCAGACTGGGTTGGTTAGCGTAACGTCGGCAATGTCGCCGGAAATTGAAAAGCCCATGCCATGCGTGTTGGCGTAGTCGGCGATGGCCGTTCCGCACTGTTCGGCGCGGCAGTTAATAAAGCGCAGCTTGGTAATGCGCGGGTCACCGTCGTTTTTATGACTCAGCAACTCGTAGCCCATCCGGCCGGCGGAGGCTGTGCAGTGCTGAAACGTGATGTTGGTAAAACGAGCGCCTTTGTTGCCAACTGCTGACCAGGCATTCATACCCACCGCATTGTAGTTGCCGTTTTTATGGCCAATGAACGTACAGGTATCGAAAAGCAGGTTGTTGATGTCGCCTTCCTCGTTGCAATAGACCAGAGCCGTCGGGCTGGTGAGCGCCTGCGAAACGAACGTGATGTTGCGCAGGGTCAGCCCCTTGCTGATGCTGTGGATCTTGACCAGTGCGCCACTGCTGCGTTTGCCGGTGAATACCGTACCCGCCGTGCCGATGAGTTCGACGTTTTTCTGAATGACAAGCGGCTTGTCCGGGTCGGCCGAGAAATCGTATTCGCCGACGAGTACAAAGCGCTCGCCCGGTGTGGTCGACGCATCGATAGCGGCCTGAATGGCGGCTTTGGTGCGCCCTGCAATGGGCTTCCCCATGGGAAAAGCGCCCGGCGGAATGGGTAATAGATCAGACCAGTGCATACCGTGTGGCTAACGTTTAGCGTGGATGGTTCCGTGCGTATACGGCAAAAAAATAGCCCCGCTGATGTCTACCAGCGGGGCCAAAACGTATAGTAGGAAACAGGCTTACTGCTCGACCATTTCGGCGTCAGCCAGAATATAATTCAACTCGTAAATATTGTCGGCGTTGAGTTTCAGCGTACCATGGAAGGTCCGGCGTTCGTCGGTTTTGAACTTGCGACCCGCTTTCTTGAACTTCAGCGACACGACCGATTCCGGACCGGCACCACCGCAGAAGAAACAGGCGCTGTACGGAAAGGCCGACAGCACGTACAGGTTGGATTCCAGATCGACGGGTAACACGTAGCCTGTTAGTTCAACTGCCTTACCGTTAAGCTTTTGCACCCCTTGGCCGAAGGTTGGGTAAAGCATGTAAACCGATTCTTCAGCATACCATTTTTTCTTGAACGTGACATCGCGCAGCAACTCCCACGACAGCTTGACCGGCTCGGCAGCGACAGGGGTAGTGTTGGTGACAGGCCGTACGGGCGCAATCGGTGCACGGAACGAAAAAACGGCCAGGCTGACCAGCAGAAGAATGAAAAGACGATTCATGAGCGTTATGTTACCAGATGTTACCAGGACAAACGTGGGGTGAAATTACAATTTTTCTTTACATTTACTCAATTTTCAGCACTCAGATCCAATGGCCTGTGTCTGACCTACTCAACGATAACACGGAAACCTCGCGGGCAATTCCATTCCGATTCACTCGGCTTTATGTTTCACTGCTTGTCATCCTGTCGGTACTGCTGACGGTTGGCCAGACAGTGACGCAGTGGCGGCTAACCAAAGTTCGTAACGAATTGCTGTTCATTCGCTATGCGGCTTTTCAGCGGCACCAGAGCCAGCAGATCGTCAAGCAGGCGCTGCAAATGGCCGACCGCAACGAAGAAGATCGCTTCCTGGCCAATCAGTCCGAACTGCGGGCTGTGTTTCATGAATTTGAAAAAAGCCACATTCAGGGTCGGTCCGGTACCATCCCTAGCCTGAATATCAGCCTAACCAATTCCGACACCGTTCAGCAACTCTACCGCGCCATACAGCCCGAATTTC
This sequence comes from Spirosoma oryzae, assembly GCF_003002825.1. GTDB lineage: Bacteria > Bacteroidota > Bacteroidia > Cytophagales > Spirosomataceae > Spirosoma > Spirosoma oryzae. Next base: position 45,069 of record NZ_PVTE01000007.1, read on the forward strand.
AGGCGCTTCAGCATGGTGTCCGGCACTTGCTGACGCTGAAGAACGTAGCGGAGATACAGACGCCACAGGCGCAGGCTAGCCTGAACCTACTGTTGGCGAACGAAAACCCTTTTCTGCGTAAAGTCGACACGATTATTCAGCTGTACAACAGCGAGTTGCGCACCCGTTTGCAGCAGCTTCAGACAATTGAGCTGTATCTGTACGGATTCACGATTCTGATGGTACTGGCGATTGGGCTGCTCATTATCCGGCCCGCTACGGCCCGACTCCGGCAAACCGTCGCCCAGCTTGTCGAAGCGGAGAGCCGGACGAAAGCCGCCAACCACCAGCTACGAACCGCGAACCAGTCGCTGCAGGAAACCCGGCAGCAATTATTCGAAGCCACCCGGCAGGAATACAAACGGGAAATCGACGAGCAGCGCATGCGTACGTCGTACCTGATCGCGGGGCAGGAGGAAGAACGAAAGCGGCTGTCGCGCGAACTGCACGACGGACTGGGCCAGATGATGACGGCGATCAAGCTGCAACTGGAAGGGCTGGAAGGGCTTATGAAGCGGCAGCACAAAGCCCAGCTGTCGACCGGTGAGGGACAGACGGTTAGCTACGACCGGAACATGGCTAATCTGAAACAACTGGTTATGCAGACGATTCAGGAGATACGGGCGATCTCCAACGACCTGATGCCAACCGTACTGAGCGATTTCGGGGTGCTGCCGGCGCTGAAAATGCTGACCGAAAGCAACCGAAACAGTGGCGTTGACGTTACCTTTGAAACAAGCTGTGTGCACCATATGGAAGGCAGCCTTCGACTCAACAAAGATGTCGAAATTATGCTCTATCGGGTGACACAGGAAGCCATCAGTAACGCACTTCGGCACGGCAAACCAGGCCACATCGTCGTTGAATTAATCGAACGTGACGACTATATCCACCTGATCGTAACCGATGATGGACGTGGTTTTGTAGTTAATGATGTCACCGCTATAAGCCCCATAAATCGGCCTGACGAGCGCAAAACACCCTCGCAGGGGCTACACAATATCCGCGAACGGGCGGAGTTACTCAAAGGAAAACTTAACATTCAATCAACGCCGGGTAAAGGCACGCGTTTACGCGTCAGCATACCCTATCAGATGCAATTTGCGCAGTATGACACCAACTAAATTGATGCTCGTTGACGATCACTCGATCGTTCGGGACGGAATCCGACTGTTGTTGGAACAGGCTGAAGGACTGGAAATAGTCGACGAAGCAAGCGATGGAGAAGAAGCACTCGAAAAGCTGAAAAACCACCAGGCCAATAATACCCAGCCTGATCTGGTGCTGATGGATATTTCGCTGCCCGGTATGTCGGGTATTCAGACGACGCAGGTTATCTCCCGGCTCTACAAGAGTGTACGGGTGCTGATGCTGTCTATGCATAACAACGAAGATTACATTCTGCGCTCCGTAGAAGCCGGGGCGTATGGCTATATTCTGAAAGATTCATCGTCGGACGAAATGGTCAAAGCCATCCGGATGATTGCCGGGGGGGATAAGTATTACAGCTCGCCCGTTGCGTCGATCATCCTCAACGGCTACATGCAGCAGCTGAAAAAAGGCAACCGGCAGGGGCGCGACGTGCAGCCGTCACGGCTGTCGAACAAGGAAAAGGAGATTCTCCAGTTTCTGGTCGATGGGATGAGCAGCCGCGAAATCGCCGAGCGGCTGCAACTGAGCGTTCGTACGGTCGATAATCATCGCGCCAACATGATGCGCCGGTTACAGGTACGGAATGCGGCCGAACTGGTGCGGATTGCCGTCGAGGAAAAGCTGATTTGAACTTTCCCCGTTTGTCCATATGTTTACCCCGTGAAACCGGTCAATAGCCGGTTTTTACATTTCTTGGTTACTATATTAACTTTATCGAGTTTGTAAACTAAACCGTTGAACACTATGTCACTCCGTCTTGGGGACATTGCTCCCGACTTTGAAGCCGATACAACACAGGGCCACATCCACTTCCACGAATGGCTGGGCAATTCATGGGGTATGCTGTTTTCGCACCCCGCCGACTTTACGCCCGTCTGCACCACCGAGCTGGGCCGCACGGCCTTGTTGAAAGATGAATTCGGCAAGCGGAACGTGAAAGTAATCGCTGTCTCAGTCGACGATCTGGACTCGCACAATCGCTGGACCCCCGACATCAAAGACGTAACGGGTACGGAAGTGAACTTCCCCATCATCGCGGATGCCGACCGGAACGTGGCGACCCTGTACGACATGATTCACCCGAATGCCAGCGAAAAAGCAACGGTGCGCTCGGTATTCGTGATTGGACCCGACAAGAAAATCAAGCTGACGCTGACCTATCCAGCCTCGACAGGGCGGAACTTCAACGAACTGCTACGCGTGATCGATTCGCTGCAGCTGACGGCCGACTATCAGGTCGCTACCCCCGCCGACTGGCAGGATGGCGACGATGTAATTGTCACGCCGGCCGTGTCAAACGATCAACTGGAAGGCAAGTTTCCGAAGGGGGTTACGTTCGTAAAACCTTACCTGCGCACTACTCCCCAGCCAAACAAATAGGTTTCGGTCGAAACTGGATGACGTGGTACGTTTTTCTAAACCCTGCGCGTGATCGGGCGGTTAACCTCAGCGTATAACTAAACGAACTCACGTCATGGCGAAAAACGATGGAACATCCGATAAAGAAGGCCCAATAGCCAAAGCAATCGAACGGCAAACCTCAAAACTACCTTCAGACTTGTTTCTGTGGTCGGCACTTGGTTCAATGGCCGTTTCGCTGTACTTGCAGGCACAGGGCGACCGCGATCGCAGCCTGTTTGTAGGGCAGTGGGCAGCACCGTTTCTGCTGCTGGGTCTCTACAACAAGATCGTGAAGCTGGAAGGCAGCGAAGGACCTGCTACCAACGAATAAGCACGCACATTTTTTAGAACGCCGGTCGGGCGGGGCGATGGTCGAATGGCTATTACCCCGCCCGACTGGCGTTTGTCCGTTACCTTTGCCGAAACGGGATGAAAAGCGAATAGCGTTATATGCGAATACGGGTGCTGTTGCGTATTGTACTGGAACGGTATGGATTGTGGCTGGTGGGCGGATTGTTGCTGCTGCTGACGATTATTACCGTTGTGCGGAAGGTTCGGCGCGAACCCGAGATGGATTGGAAACCGGTCAGCGCGTTTGGCATACAACTGCCCATGCGCTACACCATTCACGGGATCGATGTATCGCGCCATAACGACCGGATCAACTGGGAGCGGGTGCGGCAGGTAGAGTCGGACGGCGTACGACTTCAGTTCGTGTTTATCAAAGCAACGGAAGGCGCTACCCTGTCTGACCGGCATTTCGAACGAAACTGGGACGGGGCGCTGAAAGCCAACCTGCGCCGGGGGGCGTATCACTTCTACCACCCCACACGTGACCCGCTTAAGCAGGCAACCAACTTTATCCGGCGCGTCGAATTACAGTCCGGTGATTTTGCGCCGGTGGTCGACTTCGAGGTGGTCAACCGGCAATCGGATTCGACGATTATCAACGGCCTGCGGCTGTGGCTCGAAACGGTTGAGGAACATTACCACGTCCGGCCCATCATTTACACGAACGGAAATTTGTACAAGCGGTACATCAAGGGAAACCTGGACGAGTATCCGCTTTGGATCGCCGACTACTCAGCGGCCCATCTGCGGACCTATCCAGGTGATAATCTGTATCTTTGGCAGCATAACGATGCCGGTGCGGTACGCGGTATTCGCGGATCTGTCGACTTCAACGCCTTCGTTATGGACGAAGACGAACTGAGTACTATCTGTATGCCGTGAAAATTTTTTAACAATTTTTAAACAATACAAACGTATAGGCGTTCATGCTGACAAACCATATCAATTGACATGAACAAGAAACACCTGATTCTGGCACTGAGCTTTGCTTTCATCGGCGCAACATCGTTGACGAGCTGCGATTCGAAAAAAGAAAACAAAGCGGAAGAAGTACAGGAGCAAAAAGAAGATGTAATTGAAGCGCAACGCGAAGGGGATACCTCAGAAGTGCGCGAAGAGCAAAAAGAACTGGATTCAGCGCGCAAAGATTACCGCGAAGCTGTAGCCGATTCGGTTAAAGACGCTCACAAATAGTATATTTACGCAAGAGGAGCGGGGGCCGGCATCACTGTCGGTCCCCGCTCCTTTTTTATTGCTTCCGCTTGCGGAGGTAGAAAACAAAGCCGTTTTCTTCGCCGGTCTTGCGGACGTCGGGCAATGAGTCGAGCCGGGTAGGGGTGTCGGAGGCTTTGCGTATAAGCCATACGTCCCGATCGACGGGGCCGGTTAACAGCCATTCTTTGTTGTAATAATTTTTATTCTGTACCGGTTGCGACCGGGCATAGAAATAAGGGCCGTAGCTGTGGTAGTCGTACGTGCTGACGTAGACATCTTTGCCCTGTGCCCGCTCGAAAAAGCGCATCGCTGCGTCCTGCGAAATTCCTTCGATTCGCCCAACGTAGAACCAGAGCCCCAACGTCAGGAATACCGCCGTCCCACCGAAAAGAGTCAGCGTTGCAGCGCGGGCCTGCCGGTGGGTATACCCCCACAGACTGACACCCAGGACGATGGCCAGCCAGATGCCGGGGATGGTAGCCCACAATGTCCAGCGAACGTTGGCGTTCAGATTTCCCTGCGAAAACGCATCCTTATCCGCGAAGGCGCGCACAATGTCCATGTGTTGCGCCAGGATGGGCGTTCCCGTGAAGGCAATGACGAAAAGGCTTCCCACGACCAGCAGCCCCGTCAGCAGCCAGCCGTTGAACGCAATACGCCCCGTTTCGAGCTGCGACAGCGTCAGGGCCGCCAGATAGGTCAGCGGGAAATAGCACAGCGACGAGTAATGCACGATCTTGGACTGTACGATGCTGAACAGGATCAGCACAACCCAGAACAGAATCAGCATCCATTGGCGGAAATCGCGCTGGTAACTCCGTTCGAGGAACAGATTACCCTGCCCGCGAATGCTGAAGATCGACGCCGGGAAACAGCCGACCAGCAATACGATGACGTGGTAAAGCGGAAACCCACTGTGTCCCGCATCGGGTGTGCTGAGCAGCCGGATGCTGTAATCCAGAAAGGCCTGTCCGAAAGCGGGGCCATGGAGATAGGTTTCCAGGCCAAACCAGAGCGCCGGCAGCAGCATGGCCATCAGCGCAAAACCGGTGAACTGCAAGGGGGTAATGAACCATCGAAAGCGCCCCAGCAGCCAGTATACCCCCAGTACGAGCCCGACGACCAGAAACGCTACCGGTCCCTTTGTCAGAATGGCGATACCCAGCACGAGTCCACCCGTCAGCAGATACGACGTCACCGGCTTGGGAACGATCATCGGGCCAGCCTGCCGGTCGCGTTTCCACGACGCCAGGATAACGTTGACCAGCGATGCGAAAATGAACAGGTTGAAGAACGGGTCGATAATGCCCGATCGGAAGTAGAGGTGGGGCGTTACCGAACCGAGGTAGGCCAGCGCCCACAGGATACCGAAGCGGTGACCATGCAGCTTGTGGCCCAGGTTATAGAGGTAAATCAGTGTGATGATTCCGCAGATGGCGTTGGGTAGCCGGGCGGCAAATTCACCCACGCCGAAGATATTCATCAGCAGCGCCTGACACCAGAAAAAGAACGGCGGCTTCTCGTAGAAAGGTTTAAAATCGATGTGAACGCGCAGGTAGTCGCCCAGCACGGTCATTTCGCGGGCCGCTTCGGCAAAATTGATCTCATCCCAGTCGAATAGGCGCACGCCACCCAGGAAGGGGATGAACAACAGCGCACCCACCACGCCAAACACCACAGAATACGTTACTCGCTGATTCATGCAAACAGGAAGGGGACTGGACAGGATTACAGGATTGGCAGGATTTAATCGCACGATGAGTACGTGTCACTTAGTGGCCTGCTCTACCCCCACCCCCTGAAGGGTGCTTTGCTCGTCTATCGACTAAGCCCCCTTCAGGGGGTGGGGGGTAAGGAAATTTGCCAAAGAGCGGTCAGCTTCTTATAGTCAATCAACCTGATGCGCAGAACTAAAGAAAATCCCGTCAATCCTGTAATCCTGTCATAAACCTTGACATCTATTGGATAAAACAAGGGGGCAAAACTAGGGAAAAGCGCGTGGAGTTGCCCCAAATCCTCCGATATTCGCGCCGAACAAACGACCCCGAACGACCTATGCTTATCAACCGCCCCTTTACCGCGCTGCCCGCTTACTCGCAGCTACAGGAGCACTACGATCAGTTGAAAGACCGGCACATGCGCGACCTGTTCGCCGAAGATTCCAACCGGTTTACTACGTTTACACGGCAGTTCGAGGACATTCTGCTCGATTTTTCGAAGAACCGGATCACGCAGCAGACGCTCGACCTGCTGCTGCAACTGGCCGATCAGGCTGGCCTTGCCGATGCCATCAGCCGTATGTTTTCGGGCGATAAAATTAACCGAACGGAAGACCGGGCCGTACTGCACGTCGCCCTGCGCAATCGCAGCAACACGCCGATCATGGTCGATGGGGAAGACGTGATGCCCGCGATCAATGCCGTACTCGACCGGATGAAAACCTTTACCGAACGTGTTCGGTCCGGGGAATGGAAAGGCTATACCGGCGACACCATCACCGACGTCGTCAATATTGGTATCGGTGGGTCAGATCTGGGTCCGGTCATGGTGACGGAAGCCCTGAAACCATACGCCGACGATAAGAAGCTGCGTGTTCACTTCGTGTCGAACGTCGACGGGGTGCATATCTACGAAACCCTACAGCGCGTCAAGCCCGAGAATACGCTGTTCCTGATCGCGTCGAAAACCTTCACGACGCAGGAAACTATGACCAATGCGCAGACGGCGCGGCAGTGGTTTCTCGACAACGGCGGTTCGGAAGCCGACATCGCCAAGCATTTCGCGGCCCTGTCGACCAATCAGCAGGCTGTTGAAAAGTTCGGGATTGACCCGGCCAATATGTTTGGGTTCTGGGACTGGGTCGGCGGACGCTATTCGCTGTGGTCGGCTATCGGTCTGTCGATCGCGCTGTACATCGGCTTCGACAAGTTTGAAGAGCTGCTGGCCGGTGGTCATGCGATGGACCTGCATTTCCGGGATACGCCCCCGGCGGAGAGCCTGCCCGTTATGCTGGCGCTGGTCGGTATCTGGTACAACAACTTTTTCGGCGCGCAGACCCAGGCCATCCTGCCCTACGATCAGTACATGCACCGCTTTGCGGCTTACTTCCAGCAGGGCGACATGGAAAGCAACGGCAAATCGGTCGATCGCGACGGGAAGCCGGTAACGTGGCAGACGGGGCCGATTATCTGGGGCGAACCCGGTACCAACGGGCAGCACGCGTTCTACCAGCTGATTCACCAGGGAACCAAGCTGATCCCGTGCGATTTTCTGGCACCGGCCATCAGTCAGCGACCGATTGGCGAGCATCACAATATCCTGATGGCGAATTTCTTTGCGCAAACGGAAGCCCTGATGAACGGAAAAACGGCCGATGAGGTCGCTGATGAACTGCGTAAGGCTGGCAAAGATGCCGACGACGTTTCCTTCCTGACGCCGTTCAAAGAGTTCTCCGGTAACCGCCCGACCAACTCGATTCTGTTCAAAAAGCTGACCCCTCGTACGCTCGGTGCGCTGATCGCCATGTACGAGCACAAGATTTATACCCAGGGGATTATCTGGGATATTTTCAGCTTTGATCAGTGGGGCGTAGAACTGGGCAAGCAACTGGCCAGTCGTATTTTACCCGAATTAAAGGATGATACCAGCATCGACAGTCACGATGCATCAACAAATGGTCTTATCAATGCATTCAAGGCATTTCGGACGATTTAACGGACCCATATACGTCGTACAGCAGCCTGGCCCGCACAGGCAAAAATTAGAATAGTCTAAAACATTGCCTGGTAGTGGCCTGTTAATGGGGTGTAATTTCGATTACACCCTTTTTTTGTACAAACAGTAAAGAAACCAGCAACGTATGAAAACGCAAGCTACACTACTAGGCGTCATTCTGCTGACAGCAGGCATGGCTACCGCTCAGACAACGGAAAGTACGTCAACAACCACAACGTCGTACAACTACACAACCGCTCCGGTATCTGCAACCGATGCGACAAACGTCAGTTCAACAACGGTCAACACACCGACCAACATGAACGACAATATGACGGGCACGTACAACAACGCAGCAACGGCACCGAGTACTAATACCTACGGATCGACAACCGTGACGACAACGTCGACAGGAAATGACAATATGTCGACAAACAGACGTCGCAGCGATGACGATCGTCCCTGGGGTAAAGAAGGTAAGTTTGGTATCTACGCCGGTGTGAACGCATCGCGCTTTGTTAACGAACCCGTTCAGGACAACGCATACCGGCTGGGCTATCAGGTCGGTTTGTACGGCCGGTCGGCAGGTACCGTGTTTGGCCAAATCGGTGCTGAATTCCGTCGTTCATCGTCGAATCTGATTCGTACAGGCACTGGTTCAGGTACAACCGTAAGTAACACAAGTGGTCAGATTGATCAAACGTTCTTAGCCATTCCGGCCTATGTAGGTTTGCGTCTGGGTGGTGCGCTGGGTGTTCGCCTGCAGGTAGGTGCTGAGCTGGCTGCTCTGGTTGCAGTTGGTCAGAATAATTTCCAGTTGGGTCGTGACGATCTGAACCGCACGATCCTGAACGGTCTGGCTGGGGTTGGTATCAACCTTGGACCACTTACGCTGGACGCTAACTACAACCTGGGTCTGCAAAATGTATTCGACAATGGTGCGGATACCAAGCGCCGTATGCTGGCATTGAACCTCGGTTTCCGGTTCTAAACTGGCCAGTCACTTTGTAAAAACGGCCGCCCTCAACGGGGTGGCCGTTTCAGTAACTAACAAAAGGTAGGTCAACAGAACTGCCAAACAATCAGTCTACGGGTCGGTTTTAAACAACAGATAGTCCCATCGGACATAAACCAAGTCAACGTACTATGAAAAACTCTGCAAAACTTTGTCTGCTGCTTGCTGGCGTATGCAGCGCAAGCATCACCTACGGGCAACGCTACAACAACTACGACGATCGCAACGACCGGCCATCACCCCGCGATGAACGCCGGATGCGCGAAGATGACGAACGACGCATGCGTGACGAGATTGACGCGCGTCGCGACTACAACCGGCGTAACGAAGAATACCGGCGCTACGATAACCGGTACGAAGATCGTCGGGGTGACGACCGTAACAACGGCCGCATGTTTGATGAGCGCGATTTGAGCAAGGCTTATGATGAAGGATTCGAAGACGGGCAGCGGAGCGTAGAAGCGGAGGAACGGCGGGAACGTCGCGAAAACTACAAGCACTTCACCTTTGGTATCTACGCCGGTGCCAACTCGACCCGCTTTGCCGGCGAGACGGTCCAATCGAATCGGCTGGCCGGACGGCTGGGCTATCAGGCTGGTTTCTTCGTACGGGGTGGTGGCCGGGTTTACGGTCAGATCGGTGCGGAGTATATGACCTCAAGCTCTGATTTCTACCAGGCCGGCGACGGGGCCAGTTTGAAGGATATTACCTCGAACGTTGATCAGAAGTACATTCAGATTCCAGCCCTGATCGGGGTGAAACTGGCGCAGTCGGAGCGGGGTGTCTCGGCGGTGCGGCTGGCCGTTGGTGCGGAATATGCCGCTCCGCTGGGCGTCAACAACAACGCGTTTAACTTCCAGTCGGGCGATTTCCGGGCGGCTACGATCAACGGGATTGCGAACCTCGGTTTTGATGCGGGTCCGCTGCTGGTCGGTTTCACCTACCACTACGGTTTTGCGGACGTAATTGCCAATACCAGCAACACCCAGCGCCGGATTCTGAGCGTCAACGTGGGTGTGAAGTTTTAATAGCATCTGTTATTCGCGTAACTGCGTACCGTAAGTTTGTCACTGACCGGTACGCAGTTTTTTTGTACCCTAACCTGCCGAACGACTATGAATACGCTGTTCCCGATTTTTGTCAAAGCCAATCACCTGCATATTCTCATCGTGGGTGGGGGATACGTGGGGCTGGAAAAAGCAACGGCCCTGCTCGGCAACTCGCCCGACGCCCGCGTTACGCTGGTAGCCCCCGAGATTCGGGCCGAGCTGCGCGCGATGGCCGAACAGTATCCACTGCTGGAACTGATCGAGAAACCGTACGAAAGTCTGTATCTGAACGACAAAGACCTGGTCATCGTCGGGACCAACGACAAGGACGTAAATCGGCAGGTGCAGATCGACTGTAAGGCCCGCCGGATTCTGGTCAACGTCGCCGATACACCCGACCTCTGCGACTTTTACCTGAGTTCGGTCGTCAAGAAAGGCGACCTGAAAATTGCCATTTCAACCAATGGCAAGTCGCCAACCTTTGCCAAGCGCTTCCGGGAAGTACTGGAAGACATTCTGCCCGACAGCCTACAGGAAACGCTGGACAACCTGACGGCCATCCGCAATCAGCTCAAAGGCGACTTCGTCCAGAAAATGGAAAAGCTGAATGAGATTACTAAGGTGCTGAAGTAATTACCTGCTTACAGGACACTGCTCGAATCGCTGTAGCGGGACAGCGCCAACCGATGAAAATAGACCAGCTTATCAAGTAGCTTCGGGGGCGAACAAACCCGTACCGAACCACCCAGCCGGGCCAGTTCGTAAACTAGTTCATCGTTGATGATAATCTGTAGCTGTACCCGGAACTCGGTGTCGCTGTCGACAAGTATGTCGTCGTCCTGAAACGGATAAAACGGTTGTGCCCGAAAACGAAAGCCCTGCTCACGCGTGAAGGATAACACAACCGTTTCGGCCGGATCATCGTAGACAGCGACGCCCAGCGCCTGACGAAAGTAGGCTTCAGCATCGAACAGCGGTGGTGTTACGGTTGTATCCAGCCGTTCGATAGAGCCGGCAATAATCCGGTCCAGACCAAACACGCGTAATTGCTCATCGGCCAGCCGCCAGCCAACCACATACCACCGATTCCGGTGTTCCTTGACCACGTAGGGGTAGATCTGGTGCGTTTTCGTGACCTCGGTATCGTAGCGCTGATGCTGGAACTGCACAACCTGCCGCTGATGAATCGCCTGTAAAAAAGCATCGACCCATTCGCTCCCCTTGGTATACGGCACGGATTCAAAGAAAATGTATCGTCCGAAATCGTCGGCCTGACTACTGCGAAACCGAACGGCTTTGTCGAGTTTGTCGACCGTGCCGCGTAGATCATCAAACAGACTCAGGTGCTGAAATTGTTGCAGCGTCACCAGCGCCGTATGCAAGGTTGCCAGATCTTTGTCTGTAAGCGTTACGGTAGCCGCCAGTTCAAAAGGGTGCGTGTAGTAATAGCCCTGCTGCCGATAGTCATAGGCAATCGGTGCCCCATATTCCTCCCGTAAGAGTCGGATGTCTTCGCGAAACGTACGTTCTGAGCAACCGCACCGGTCAAGCAGGTCTGCCTTCGATTTGGGTTTGCCGCCCCAGCTAGTCAGGTAGTCATTGATTTTCTTCAGGCGTGCGTATTGGTTTTTAACGATGGGCATAAAAAAGTGTGGTTAGGCAAATAGATTGCCGTTTCAGAAGTCACCTTTGGGTCACGATTTACCTACCGTTGCCTAAACACAGGCGTTGAAACAAGTAAAACAACCGAAGCCGCCAATTTACCTTTCGCTACCCACGCCGATAAACAGATATGCAGTTCAGAATCACTTTAAAACCTGTCGCCCGCCAGACGCTTGTACCCTTCAATTACGCCTACCGATTGAGCGCGTTCATCTATGCCGTATTGGCGGAAGCTGATCAGCAGTACGCGACGTTTCTGCACGGCCAGGGCTACGAATATTCGAGTACACGCCGGTTCAAGCTGTTCACGTTTTCGGACCTGATTATCCCGAACGCGCGCGTCGATACCAGAGCGGGGGGACTGTGGGTGACAACGCCCCACATCGAATGGGTGGTTAGCTTCTTTATCGATAGCGCAGCCCAGCATTTCATCATGGGTCTGTTTCAGGACCAGCGCTGCGTTATCGCGACACCCAGACATCGTGCAGAGTTCATCATTGAGCGTGTCGAAGCCGTGCCGGTGGAGATTCCCACAAACACCATCCAATTGCGTACGCTCTCACCCGTGGTGATTGCCGAAAAGGATGAACGTGGCATGGATCAGTACCTGCACCCCGCCGACGTACAGTTCGGACCGTTACTGATCGACAACCTGCTGGCGAAGTGGAACAGCATTCCCCGGCCCGTTTTAGCGGGTGATTCGTCCACCGATGACTTTGTCACATCGGCAATAACCTACCGACTGCTACCCAGCCGGGAGCCCAAATCCAGGCTGGTCACGATCAAAGAAGATTCGCGGGCGGAGACGAAAGTGCGTGGCTGGTTCGGCTTCACGTTCGAGTTAAGCGGCCCGAAGGAGATTTTAGAATTGGCCGTGCTGGCGGGGATTGGGCGGTACAACGCCGAGGGGTTCGGGGCGGTGGGGATACAAAATAGCCCAGACTAAGCTGGGCTAATTCCTAGGTTGGTACGATTATAAGCCATTATGAGACCTATTTGACACATCAATCTTTCAATTCCATCCAGAATATGCGAAGATACAAAAATATCTGGATTACGTTAAATTGCTGATTTTCAGTAGTTTAAAAAATATGATTGATATATAAACTATTAGACACTTCAATTGGAAACTTTTACTGGTCTCTGTAGTTTTATGACCATAGCAGGATCAGTAGTAGTTGATAGCGGAAACTGAATCAATTTAAGAGGTAGCTTCCAAACCTACCTTGGACGAAGCCAAGTGAAGATTACTGTTTGCCAACGAGCAGTTCACTACTGACCTGTTTTTTTCTAATATGAAAGAGTTCTATCAACAGCTTCTGGGCAATCAATTCGAGCCGTACGATTATCAAATTCGAGTTGCAGAACTACTATTATCCGGTAGAAATGTGATTTTGTCTGTACCAACAGGAGCGGGTAAAACTTGGGCTTCGGTTATGCCCTTTCTGTATGCTCGGAAAAAATCTTTAACTGATTTTCCCGCTAAACTGGTCTATAGTTTGCCGCTACGCAGTTTAGCTAACTCAATACATGGTGATCTGACAAATGAGAAACTTAAAAAGAAGCTTGATGAACTGGCTGGTACAGCGATAAAAATACAGACGGGTGAATTTAGTGACGATCCTTACTTTGAAGCTGACTTTGTTTTCTCAACCATTGACCAAACGCTAAGTAATTTCTTGTGTTTTCCACTGCCTTTGTCACGGGCACAAGCTAATCTAAACGCAGGGTCTTTGATTGGTAGTTACTTGGTTTTTGATGAGTTTCATTTGCTCGATGAAGACCGATCGATGACTACCACAATCGGTTTATTAAAAAAATTGGAGCAAGTGAGCCGGTTTTGTATCATGACGGCTACACTAACTAAAGACATGATGCAAAGCTTGCAAAAGCATTTAGCTAATTGCGAGATCGTGACACTGGACAATTTTCCTCAGGACAAGCCAAAAATTCATTCATTACGTGCTCCTGAAGGTAAAGTCAAACGTAGTCTTTCTCTTAAGAAAAACCCAATTACAGTTAGTAATATTGTAGCAGATTATAATGCCTCGTCTAAAATGAAATCTATTGTATTATGTAATCGTGTAGAGCGGGCGCAATTACTATATCAGCAGTTAACAGATTATTTCGTTGACAAACCTAATCCACCTAAAGTTATCTGCCTTCATTCTCGATTCATAGCCAGAGACCGCCAAGAAAAGGAAACTGACTTGAAACAAATATTCGGGAAAGAAAGCCCTCCTACCAACGCCATCTTAATTTCTACACAGGTTATTGAGGCCGGAATGGATATTTCTTGTGATGTAATGCATACGGAAATATCACCAATCAACTCATTTCTTCAGCGTATAGGCCGCTGTGCTCGATTCGGCGGTGAATTTGGTCAAGTCTGTGTATACCCAATCCTAGATGAAGCAGACGATTCATCGTATAATGATTTGCTCAAAAGAGACGATTTGACAAAAGAGGATAAAAAAGAAATCAAGCGGATGCAAGACGCTTATCTACCTTATGATCGGACGCTTTGCGAACAAACGATCAGTGCTTTACGAAGCTACAACTACATTGACGAGTCAGTAGCAAATAGCCTAATTGAGAATCTGTTGGGAGATAAAGAGCGAGCTTTATTCAATAAGATACGAGAGGGTAATTATAGTGGTATTGTCCGTAGCTGGGAGGAATGTGCCAAGAATGCTTACCGAGACTTAGTTCGGGATATTCAGAGTGTCAACGTAGTGCTAGTTCATGAGAGCGATAAAAAGAAGGTTGAACGAATTCCATTTGCATATGAAACAGTGAGCTTATATAAATGGACATTAGTAAAATGGCTGAATCAAGCGAAGGAACTTGCTAACTACAATGAAGATGACTTGGCTTGGTGTCTGAAAGATCCCGATATTATAGACGACGACGAACAACCAACTCAAACATTACAGCGTATTCCAACTGCTGACTTCGAAAAAATACCAGACAAGATTTTTCTGAATGCAGACTATTTCGGGTATGATTCGTCTATTGGGCTCAACAACTTTTTGATTAATACTTATGGCCGAACGTCGCGCAAAGCTGAAAGGAAAGCGAATAAAGAAGAATTTGGTCCGCTTAAGAAAGATACTTTTTCGCAGCATACTCTAGGTTTATTATCGTGTTATGAAAAGGAATTTAGACAGCAGTCACTCTACACACGAAATCAATTTGCAACGTATTTCGAACAATATTTTCATATCAAAAATCTGACTGCTGAACGAATTGATGAATTTGTTAGACTAATGATTTTGTATCACGATTATGGTAAATTGAACGAAGCCTGGGCTCATTCTATGTGCCGATATCAAGCCGCAAAAGAAGAGTTAAAAATTTTACCCCTTGCTGATCGTAGCGCAAGACTTCAGGTAATACTTGGCACAGAAGAGAGAAACAGTCCTAAATATAAAGGATACTTAGCCCATTCAGATTTTGACCGAAACAACGAAGATGACAAAAAACTATCTGATAAATTTTTGAAAAATCGGCCACCTCATGCTAGTGTAGGTGCCTGCGTAATCCTGCGGGTGCTTAGCGAGTGGGCCACTTTACATCAGATTGAAGGGGATGCCTTCGATTACTTAGTGATCGCTGTTGCTCAGGCAATTGGCCGCCATCACAGCGCATTGATTAAAGGTGACTCTATGCCGTTTACAATTAGTCCCGAAGCACATAAAGGTTTCCTTAAACTTTCCCAATCACAGGGTTTCGACTTTACGCCACCGCTCAGCACACTCCGCGATAATGTACTTAAGCAACCTTTTCCAGAAGGAGTAGAGTCATTTTACCTCTGGTTGGTGCGTATTCTACGTTTGTGCGACCAGAAAGCAACTGCAAACCTAAGCACCTACCTAAATGCTAACCTTTAGTCATGATCTACACAGTTCTTAAACAATCTGGTACTTACGCTGAAACGCTGGAATGGCTTGGGTTCGGCTATTTCTTGCAAAAACTGTGTGGTGAGTTATACTGTAACGAAGACGTGCGAATCATGCTTAGCAACGAACCGCATCAATACTGTATTTCAGTTAATCGGGACATCACTCAGGCCGACCTCGCTACGTTGTCTTACTTCTGGGTATTACCCTTCATCAAAAAAGAAGCAAAGACGCCAACACCGGAAGGCATACCACTTGCTGAGTTACGCAATTATTCTAAGCAGAAGGATATTCGAAACCGGAGAAGGGCTGAGCGTGAAGAGATTCAAAAAGATAAAACTCTCTCAGGACTGGAGAGGAAGTTAAAGCTTAAAGAGTTAGCAATACTGCATTCTTCAGAATTAGAAGAGCGGTTAGACTTAGATTTTGATGTGTACCGGGAAATGGTACGAAATCCCTATCCGGCTTATCTAAAGTTATTTGAAAATTTTAATAACAACCGAGCCGATTTTAGACAACTGATATGGGAAATACTTTCTCATTACACTAAGATCGGAAGTGTAGTAAAAAGCCATATTAAAACAATAACCGTTAAAATAACGGCCCAACAGCTTTATAGTCCTAATCAAGGAAAAGGCTCGAATCGTGAAAAAGCGGATGGTCCTAAAGCCGAAAATCTGGATGGATTTTGGATACCTGAGACAATGAAGTTGGCAGGTGCCCTACAGACCATGTTTTGTCAATACGTAAAGGTAGGAACGGGCTTGGACCTAAAAGTTAACGTACCTGAATTTAATGAAATAGAATATCAACAGGTCAATAAACTGCTAAGCTCTTTCAAGAAGACATTGACATCAAACTCTGCTATCAAGGTTGATATTCTTAATGTACTGGCGTTTTGCAAAGCGTTTATTGAAAACAGTCCAGAGTATAATAGCAATTCCGGCTGGCGACGGATAAAAATTACGAATTCGATGAACGGCTTTTACTCAGTTATTCAGAAAGACCTCGGGCAGAATCGTGCCGTTGTAAATATGTCTTTCTTAGGCATACCTACTTTTATCGAGTATCGAAACGTCGATGAAGCAGAAACGTGGCTTACCATTCTAAATGAGCAAGGATCTATTATCAAAAGCATCGAAGAGCAAGGAGATAGTATTGATGGCCTTCGTGCCTATCGCTCTTTTTTGAGTGGATCTGATTTAAATAATTTTTTTCAGTTCAGTACCTTTTATGCAACATATCTAACGCGCGAGTTAGCCGCCGAACACTATTATGTAAAACCTTTTAATACTGAACATCTAAACCAATTTTTCAGCAGTATGAGTACTGAAACGCTCAAGCTTGAGGAAATCATCACAAACCCTGGCTTCATCAGTGTTGCAAGAGCAATACGCAACAGCACAATCCGGCTCCAATTTAAACCTAAAAAGGAGCGGAATTTTAATGTCCGGTACGGTTTGTCTCAAGAACTACAAACTAAGTCGAAGTCAACAGATGACTTAGCTACGTTTATTGGCGAATTTGTTTCTTCGTACAATACAGAAACAGCACGTTCGCGTGAAAAACTCTTAGACAAATTCGATTCATGGAATGCTATCCCTGATCATCTCAAAAAAAGCCAGAGAAGTGCGGTCGAAGACGATGAAATAGCAAGCTTTTACATGCTATTGAATAAGTATGAGAAATCACCTCGGCTTATTGGTGCAATGCTGGCAGCCTATGGCTTTGCACGAACAAAATGGGATAATACATCAGGAAGTAAAGCCCAGGATGCCTCAAATGAACCCGATAATACCGACGACGGAACTGAAGTAGAAGAAACGGACATTGATTTTTAACTAATATTCACATGACATCCCAAACCATTTCGTCCATCGCCATCAGTGGCGAGATTACTCTCAATTTACATTCTCTCAATAATGAGGGCGGTGAAGGTAACCAAATCGTGACCCGCCAATTGACCATTGTTGATAAGAACGGCGAAGAACACACGGTCAATGGTATTAGTGGCGATATGTTCAAGCATATACATGCGGGCCATCTTGTTAACCTGGCCAAAGAAAAGTCAGAACAACTTCCACTCTGCCGAAATTGTCAGGAGTTTAATGCTAATCGGCTTTCAGACGGTCGTGAACTTGGTGAGCGTTTTAAAACTCCAAAAGAAACGAAAGATCGTGAAGTGGTTGACGCCATAATCGACACTTGTGTGATTGATGATTTACATGGTGTTTTAATTACAAGCATTGGTTCAACTAATAAAAACGTACCTCGTAAATCAGTAATGGAGTTTGCTTGGACGGTTGGTATACCCGGTAAGACCAACACAGAAAGCTACCTCCATGCAAAGTTTGTTCCTGACCCGACAGATGTGCGGGGAGAAGCGGGTAATTCAGGGCAAAACCTGTTTCATCGGCCTGCTAATCACGGTGTGTATGCTTTCGTCTGCAGCCTCGATGCTTACCGAATAGGCTATAATGATATTACTCGTAAGTATGTCGAAGCAGATTCAGTTGATCGTCAGGAACGGTATAAGGCGGCTGTACAAAGCTTAATCAGTACGTTCCTAAATCCACGTGGCGCAATGACCAGCAGTCAAAAGCCACACATTACTGATTTTAAAGGTGTAGTATCTGTTTCAAGTCGCTCACTTCCCGCGCCTACAATCAGTCCGTTGAATGATGATTACAGAGAGCAAATTGATAAAATCAGTCAGGAGTTGAATAAACTTGAACCAGACGCTATCCGAACAATGCGATTTGAGAATCTGGGCGAATTAGCGGAGATTTTAGTTGAGATCGCAGGCTATGAACCTTATGAATTAGGCTAGAGTATGGCAAGGCTTTCCGCTACGTTTCAACCTGCTGCGTTATTCTCACTTAAAGACAGCGCGGCTACAAACTCAGGAGCTAAATCACTGCTCTTGCCAACGCCTTATGCAATTAAAATGGCTCTTCTTAATGCAGCTATTACGTATGGTGATGAATTAGATGCTTTGTCTGAAAAGAATAGTTCTGTATTCGCTTTCGTGCGGGATGCTAAGATTAGCTATGCTATCCCGGAAGACATTAGCTTTTGCGTAAATAATACATTTATCAAGATTTTGAAACCAGCTCGTGACGAACCTGGCTATCAAAAAACAGTAAGTTTCAGAGAGTACGTTAACATTACTCGTTCAATAACGATTGTGATTGACTTAGCAGATGATGTGGCCGTTCCTTTCTGGAAATCTTATTTACATAAGGTTGGCTACTTTGGGAAGCAGGGGTGTTTTTTTCAGTTTTCTGGTTATGATGAACCAATTGGAGAAGCTAATGTATTACCCTTCGCTCTGAGTGCTGGAAGTATTAAACCGGGCGTCTTACAGGCATTTGATGACTTTAATGAAACAGCTACATTCGATATGGTCAATAGCTTTTCCTCTACTAAGCCAAAACGAAAGACAATTGTCTATTTGATACCGGTGAGGGTACGTAAGTCGTCAAAGAGTTTTACGCATTACAAAATGTAACCCATGCAGCAACCTACCTACCCCGACTTTCTTTCCTCGATCAAAACCCGCATCCAGCAGGCGCAGTATGATGCGTTGAAGGTGGTCAATCAGCAGTTGATTGGCTTGTACTGGGATATGGGGCGGATGATTGTGGAGAAACAGGAAACGGAGGGATGGGGCAAATCGGTGGTAGAACAGTTGTCAAAAGATTTGCAGGCGGAGTTTCCCGGAATTAGCGGATTTTCAACAGCTAATCTCTGGCGGATGCGTAGTTTCTTTCTGACATATCGGGATATACCAAATCTCGCACCATTGGTGCGAGAAATTGCCTGGTCGCACAATGTGCTCATTCTGGAGAAATGCAAGGATGATTTGCAGCGGGAGTTTTATCTGAAAATGACCCGCAAATTCGGCTGGACAAAGAACGTGCTGGCTAATCAACTGGCGGGGCAGGCTTACGAGAAATACCTGCTCAACCAAACTAATTTCGAGCAGACCGTTCCTGAAACGTATCGGCAGCAGGCTAAGCTGGCCGTTAAGGATGAATACACATTCGGCTTTCTGGAACTGGCTACCAGCCATAGCGAGAGCGAGCTTGAGAACGCGATCATCCGTAACGTTCGCCGGTTTTTACTAGAAATGGCCGGGCCGTCGCTACGGAGGGTACTATGCCTTTCTGGGGAATCAATACCGGCTGGAAGCAGGTGGGCAGGAGTACTTTATCGATTTGCTACTTTACCATCGTAAGCTACGTTGCCTGGTCGCGCTGGAGCTGAAAATTGGCGAGTTCAAACCCGAATACGCCGGCAAAATGCAGTTCTATCTGGCGGTGTTGAACGATACCGTTAAACTTCCCGACGAAAACGCATCCATTGGGATTATCATCTGCCAGCATAAGAATCGAACCATCGTGGAATATGCCCTGAAAACAACCGACCAGCCCATCGGCGTATCGGCTTACACGTTTCAGGAAGAGCTTCCGCAGGAGTTTCAGCATTTGTTGCCCTCACCCGAAGAAATCAGAGATCGTTTACAAGTACTGGATCTGTAGTCTCATGTCCCACACCAACGCCACCCTGATTAACTACTACCACCTCTGTCATCGGAAGATGTGGCTCCACGCGAACCATATCCGAATGGAGCACACGTCGGAAGCCGTTGCGGAGGGGAAGCAGTTGCACGAACAGGCGTATCCCCAACGCGCCGAACGATACCGCGAAATCATTCTCGACGGCTCAAAGATCGACTTCTACGACCCGTATGATAAAGTCGTTCACGAGATGAAAAAGTCCGACAAGCTGGAACATTCGCACGTAGCGCAGGTGCAGTTTTACCTGTATCTGCTTCGTAAAAACGGCATCGAAGGCGCTACGGGGTTGATCGAGTATCCGAAGCTGCGGCAGACGCAAACTGTCCGGCTGGAGAAGGAAGACGTGCCGATGGTGGAAGCCTGGGTGCAGGATATTGAACGGATCGTGGAATCTGAACAGTGCCCGGATCGGATCACCAAAAGCAAATGCCGGTCGTGCAGTTACTTTGATTTCTGTTATGTTGAAGATGAGTGAGACTGGGCATGGGGTGACAAGACGTGTGTCTGTTCTCTCCGCTTTCTTCTGTTTTTCCTTTTTTATGAAATACCCTCGTCAATCCTTGATGGGTTGGCTTTTGACAATATCCTTCTCATCGAACAGGGTTTGCGGCTTATTGACGTAGGCATCTCGGCCTTGAAAGCACAGGTAGGCGACCGTATATATGAGAAGTACCTCGAAATCGAACGAGACGAATTGATTCAGTTTCGGGATTATTTTCTGAACCGATAAGTGATTCCAGGAGAAGTCTTCTATCCCATTCCCTTTATGAAACAAACTAAATACCTGTTTAACCCCGGTCGGCTGAGTCGGCAGGACAATACGCTCAAGTTTACGCCGGTCGACGAAGACGGCAACGAGGGTCAACCCCGCTTTTTACCTGTCGAACAGGTGTCTGACCTGTACGTGTTCGGAAGTCTCGATGCGAATTCGGCCCTGTATAATTTTCTGGGCAAGCAGAATATTGCCGTTCACTTCTTCGATTATTACGAGCATTACACCGGTTCGTTCATGCCCCGCGAGTATCTGCTGGCGGGGAAAATGCAGGTCGTTCAGACCCAGCATTACCTGTCGGCTAAAAAGCGGATAATCGTAGCGCGGGCGTTCATAGAAGGAGCCGCCAGTAACATTCTGCGTGTGCTGAAATACTACCAGAACCGTCAGAACGAACGTCGTCCCTGCGATCTCAACGACGCCATCAGAACCGTCGAACTATTACTGGCCAGTATCCCGACGGCTACGGATGTGCCGACGCTCATGGGGATCGAAGGCAACATCCGCCAGACATACTACGGCTGTTTCGACGCGATTCTGGGTGAGACATTTTGTATGGATGGTCGCAGCAAGCGCCCACCGCAAAACGAGCTGAACGCCATGATCTCGTTCGGGAACATGCTGTGTTATTCCGCCTGCCTGGGTATGATCTACCACACGCAGTTGAACCCGACGATCAGTTTTCTGCACGAACCGGGCGCACGTCGGTACTCACTGGCGCTGGACATGGCTGAAATTTTCAAACCCATCCTGATCGACCGACTCATTTTTCGAATGGTCAACAAGCGGCAATTGCAGCCATCGGATTTTCGGATGGAGGTAGGGGGCTGTGTGATGAAGGATGCCGCCCGGAAACGCTTTGTGCAGGCCTTTGACGAGTCGCTGAAAGAAACGATCAAGCACCGATCGTTGGGCCGCAACGTCAGCTACAAGCATTTGATCAAACTGGAATGCTACAAACTGCAAAAGCATTTGCTGGGTATGGAAGAATACCGGCCGTTCAAGGCTTGGTGGTAAGTTTCAGTGCGAACGAGTGAAGAACCATCCGGCAACCAGCATTCACCGCGCGGGCGGCCCCGTCACTCTATCATTCAGTCATTCAAAATTGGATTATGTACGTTATTCTCGTGTATGACATGGGGCAGAAGCGCGTTGGTAAGATGCGCAAACTCTGTCGGCGATACCTGAACTGGATACAGAATTCAGTGTTCGAAGGGGAGATGACCGAAGTCCAGTTAAAAGAGTTGCTCTACGAAGCCCGTCAGCTTATGAATGAGGCCGAAGACAGCCTGATTCTGTTTAAAAACCGCGATCAGAAGTGGTTGGACAAGCAAATCGTTGGCGTAGAGCGTCAGTCGACAGACAACTTCTTGTAGGCACCTGTCGTCGACCGATTCAGCTCCATTCTTTGACGTACTAGTTTATGCGCTCAATTTGGGTGATTTTGGCGTAACTGTCTGATTACAAAGGGTCGTCGATCGGCGGGGGTTTTCGTACTATCATCGATCGACGATTTTTTGGTTAAAAAAGATACGGTACTATATCGCTTTACAGGCTAAAAAAGCCTTTTTTTATACCCAATCCCCACGGCTTCTAATCGTACCTGAGTGGAATTGAAATATATACGAAGGCGCGGCTTCGCTACACCCGTGATTAGCTTCTAATCGTACCTGAGTGGAATTGAAATGTAATAGCCACCCCCAAGACCGTCCGTTGCATTGTTCTTCTAATCGTACCTGAGTGGAATTGAAATTGTTGGCCGATGCCTTCAGGCTCGCCACCCCTAATCCTTCTAATCGTACCTGAGTGGAATTGAAATTCGTTCACTACAGCCTTTGCCGCAAACAAATCCTGCGCTTCTAATCGTACCTGAGTGGAATTGAAATTTGATCCCGACAAACTCAGCGAACAGGGCAAAGCCTACTTCTAATCGTACCTGAGTGGAATTGAAATCTCCTTAAACGCGTTCAACACCTATCGCGTCCGATAGCTTCTAATCGTACCTGAGTGGAATTGAAATTCGTTCACTACAGCCTTTGCCGCAAACAAATCCTGCCTTCTAATCGTACCTGAGTGGAATTGAAATATGGTAATGCCCTTCTTAATATAGACTGACTGGTCGGCTTCTAATCGTACCTGAGTGGAATTGAAATGAGCGCCGGGGCGACTGGGACTCAACGAGGTGGTCGCCCTTCTAATCGTACCTGAGTGGAATTGAAATAAAGAGGGGGGGCGTCGCAACGGGGGGAGTTTTTTTCTTCTAATCGTACCTGAGTGGAATTGAAATGCATGGTTGCTAATCGCCTTAACGGTGGCTGCTGTCTTCTAATCGTACCTGAGTGGAATTGAAATGTTCATGTAGGCGTATTCATTGCCGGTGATCGTGCCCCTTCTAATCGTACCTGAGTGGAATTGAAATTCAACAGATTACGCTCTTACGTTGGACTGTGGTAAACTTCTAATCGTACCTGAGTGGAATTGAAATATTGTCGAAGCTGTTTTTCAAAACCGCGAAAAATTCCTTCTAATCGTACCTGAGTGGAATTGAAATGCGTTTCTTCTTTCTCCTTACCTGTGTTAGCGAAAACTTCTAATCGTACCTGAGTGGAATTGAAATCTCTCTATCAACTTCCCGCTTCTCCTGCTTTAGTTCTTCTAATCGTACCTGAGTGGAATTGAAATACTATAAGTTAGAGGGTGACATACTAGCGTTTCATCCTTCTAATCGTACCTGAGTGGAATTGAAATTCGCGCTCGGTCGACAGCGACAGGTTCCAGATCAGTCTTCTAATCGTACCTGAGTGGAATTGAAATAGTTTCAACTGGCTTACCAGAAACGTCGGTTGATCTTCTAATCGTACCTGAGTGGAATTGAAATTTGCTATTCAGGTCGTTTGTTTTTATCCGCTTCACACTTCTAATCGTACCTGAGTGGAATTGAAATGTACAGGCGTTGGCCGGGCGAATTTTTTGATCATTCTTCTAATCGTACCTGAGTGGAATTGAAATTCGGGCATTGCGCTTAGTTACGCAGCGGGTTACGATCTTCTAATCGTACCTGAGTGGAATTGAAATGTATTGGCGGTGGATACAACAATGAAGGTAGTCGTCTTCTAATCGTACCTGAGTGGAATTGAAATAGGCGGTGTGCTGGACAATGCGGCACGTATGCGGGCCTTCTAATCGTACCTGAGTGGAATTGAAATAGCGAAACGCAAAGATGCTACAGGCCGATACTGCCCTTCTAATCGTACCTGAGTGGAATTGAAATCCGCTTCGGATACGTATCGTAGGTCGCCTGGCTGACTTCTAATCGTACCTGAGTGGAATTGAAATCTGAATACAGGCTTCGGCATATGCGCTATATGAAACCTTCTAATCGTACCTGAGTGGAATTGAAATAAATCAACCGACGTGCCGTACGAGCTGCGGCCTCTCAACTTCTAATCGTACCTGAGTGGAATTGAAATGTCGAGGGAGCCGTGCTTTTTCTTCAGCTGTTCATACTTCTAATCGTACCTGAGTGGAATTGAAATCTACTACCTAACCCCCACCTAGCCCGGCTCAACAACTTCTAATCGTACCTGAGTGGAATTGAAATAGGAACGCCCGTGATGGTACCGTCGCGCTTGGCTTCTTCTAATCGTACCTGAGTGGAATTGAAATTATACTCATTTCCCGCGCGTACGTCGTATTGCACAACTTCTAATCGTACCTGAGTGGAATTGAAATTTGCTTATCGCTCAACGACTTAAAACGCTTTTCGTCTTCTAATCGTACCTGAGTGGAATTGAAATAAGGAACTACCCGGAAGATTGTACAGGGAACTGACTCTTCTAATCGTACCTGAGTGGAATTGAAATTGAACAGTTGCGAGACGCCCGAAACGGCCATGTTCAGGTCTTCTAATCGTACCTGAGTGGAATTGAAATGCCGCAACCGGCGCATAGGTGTTGAGCATGTTAAAGCCCTTCTAATCGTACCTGAGTGGAATTGAAATAGGTAGCCGCTGCCACAACGACCGGCGTGGCCATTGGTCTTCTAATCGTACCTGAGTGGAATTGAAATGGGTATGCGCCAATTCTTAGTTGTGTCGGCGATGGTACTTCTAATCGTACCTGAGTGGAATTGAAATACGGCGTCCAATACCGGCTGCTTACCAAGCAGGACCTTCTAATCGTACCTGAGTGGAATTGAAATAACAACCTCTACGCGGGGCCAGACGCGAACAGCGCGCCTTCTAATCGTACCTGAGTGGAATTGAAATTAAAGGGCGACGGGCTGTATCTAGCAACGCAGGCAGGCCTTCTAATCGTACCTGAGTGGAATTGAAATACGTCTGCGAGTTGGCGGCTGACGTAGCGGCTGATTCTTCTAATCGTACCTGAGTGGAATTGAAATCGTCATTTGCTCGTCTATCTGTTCTTGTGTCGGCTCCTTCTAATCGTACCTGAGTGGAATTGAAATTCGAGCACGACCACTGCCCCGCCGTCGAACACCACCTTCTAATCGTACCTGAGTGGAATTGAAATGACACGCCGGACAATTGGCGCCGGGTTCTACAGCACTTCTAATCGTACCTGAGTGGAATTGAAATCCCATCACGAGTTTGAGTTGGGGGTAGATATAGTTCTTCTAATCGTACCTGAGTGGAATTGAAATGTACATCGGTATGCGGGGCGTTCACATCAATAACTACTTCTAATCGTACCTGAGTGGAATTGAAATCCCTTGTGAAGGGGTATTTGAACAACACGCTGGCAAAGGCTTCTAATCGTACCTGAGTGGAATTGAAATGCGGTACGAAACAGCCATTTTTCGCACACTACTGCTCACTTCTAATCGTACCTGAGTGGAATTGAAATATTTTCAGTTCGGTACGCCCCGGATCTGGCTGCGTCGCTTCTAATCGTACCTGAGTGGAATTGAAATATCGGTGTCGGAAATACAGGCGAGATTGGGTCGCCTTCTAATCGTACCTGAGTGGAATTGAAATTAGGTTGATCCCCATTTGTTAGCGGTTTGATATGCGCACTTCTAATCGTACCTGAGTGGAATTGAAATAGTCAATGCTGCGGACGTCGTGGGGATGTGGGAGGTGCTTCTAATCGTACCTGAGTGGAATTGAAATGCGGGTAGAAACATCGAGCTGGTACCCACGTAATTGCTTCTAATCGTACCTGAGTGGAATTGAAATCGCAGAGGTGCCAGCGAGAGGTCGCTGAAGCGCGCCACTTCTAATCGTACCTGAGTGGAATTGAAATTCGACTGCTCGGCGGGGGCTGGTGGATCGGGGTAATACTTCTAATCGTACCTGAGTGGAATTGAAATAGGTAGCCGCTGCCACAACGACCGGCGTGGCCATTGGTCTTCTAATCGTACCTGAGTGGAATTGAAATGGGTATGCGCCAATTCTTAGTTGTGTCGGCGATGGTACTTCTAATCGTACCTGAGTGGAATTGAAATCGTAGCTGATCGCCTTGATACTATTGGCGACGGCTACGACTTCTAATCGTACCTGAGTGGAATTGAAATGTGTTCATGTACTGGCTGTTTTCGCGCACACTTGCCTTCTAATCGTACCTGAGTGGAATTGAAATACCGTTACAGAGCGAGCGATTATTGAAGCGAAAGAGACTTCTAATCGTACCTGAGTGGAATTGAAATATTCGATACTGATTTGCAGGCTTTAGGTTCGATACGCTTCTAATCGTACCTGAGTGGAATTGAAATAGAACCTCCCCTAATTCGATGGTAGAGAAAGGAAACACTTCTAATCGTACCTGAGTGGAATTGAAATCGTGTACGCCCGGCACACGGTCGAGGAGCGCAACCTTCTAATCGTACCTGAGTGGAATTGAAATGTGGACGTGGTATCTCGACGAGAAAACCGAGCGTCTCTTCTAATCGTACCTGAGTGGAATTGAAATCGGCGAACCGGCAAGGGGGCGGGGTGTGGGGGTTACTTCTAATCGTACCTGAGTGGAATTGAAATGTTTCGAGATGGCCGTCACTGGAGCCAGTCAGCTGGACTTCTAATCGTACCTGAGTGGAATTGAAATTACGAACGTCAGAAACGTACAGCATTTTAGCGTTGAGCTTCTAATCGTACCTGAGTGGAATTGAAATGCTTGGAGTTATGCCGGCTGCTGCACCGGGTCGGGACCCTCTAATCGTATCTGAATTTGAGCCTTACTCAAACTGTGCCCAAAAAAAAGTCCTGCAATTAGCTAATTGCAGGACTTCGTGCACTCGTAGGGATTCGAACCCCAAACCTCCTGATCCGTAGTCAGGTGCTCTATCCAATTGAGCTACGAATGCGATTCACATTTTTGTGAGGTGCTCTTTCCAATTGATGTCGAGCGCGACCCCGGTACGAATGTGTTGCACTGTGTGCGTTTCCCGTTGATTGGGAGTGCAAAAGTAGATAGAAAAAGGGCCTGTGTCAAGCTAATGACCAGAAAAATTTGCAGGACGCTTCGATAAAAAGGCCAGTACACCCTCGGCTGCGTCGGCAGAACGGCCCAGTTCGTTCTGATTCTCAGCCTCCTGCTCCAGCATCTGGTCGAGGTCGGAGTAGAGCGATTTGGTCAAAACTTTTTTCATCGCGCCGATGGCGCGGGTAGGAGCCGTGGCATAATAAGCGACCGTTTCGGCGACGGCGCTGTCCAGCTCAATCGTCGGGACGGCGCGATTTACCAGGCCGATACGGGCTGCCTCCGGGCCATAGACGCGTCGGCCGGTGCTACACAGGTCAAAGGCAAGTTGCGGACCCACCAGCCGGGGCAGGAAGAACGTAGCCCCCGCGTCGGGCATCAGGCCGATGTTGACGAAGATCTGACTGAAGTACGCTTCCTCAGCGCAGATGACGACGTCGCAGGCCAGCGCCAGCGAGCAGCCCGCGCCGGCCGCAACCCCGTTGATGCGGCCAATGACGGGCTTGGGCAGATTACGAATCGCCCGGATCATTGGGTTGTAGCCCTGTCGGAGCGCGTCGCCGAGGTTCGGGTTGCCACTGGCCATCGCCGAACCCGCTTCTTTCAAATCTGCGCCCGAGCAGAAGGCTTTGTCGCCCGCGCCGGTCAGCACCACCACCCGCACGCTATCGTCGGCTCCAGCGGCTTCTATGGCGCGTGTAATGTCCTGAATCAGCCCGGTGCTGAGCGCATTGTATACCTGTGGTCGGTTCAGCGTAATCCGGCACAGGCCGTCGCTTACGTCGTAGAGGAGGGTGTCGTACATGGGTTTACGATTTTCGGTTTACTGTCTACGGTTGTTCCTGATCGGCAGTAGATGCGCTAAGCTACAAACCTTGCGAAGTAAAGCCGACGCCATTAACCGTAAACTGATGCACCGAATACCGTAAACCGACGCTAAACCATCCACAGCACAGCGGAGAGGCTAACGAGGAGGCCCAGGAGCAGGCCGGCGGTGGTTTGGCCGGTCGTGTGAGCGTTGAGGTGCAGGCGGGCGCTCAGGACAAGTCCGGCGATGGCGATGATAGCTGCCAGCGTTGGTACCAGTTCGATGGTACTGTGCCGGACGGCCATGCCCGCCAGTGTGCCGACAACCCCGCCAATCCCGACGCTATGGGCACTGATCTGCCAGTAGAGACTGATGAGGCCGACCAGCAGAATCGAGACGGTAACGCTGCCCAGCAGAATGGCAATCTGCGGGGCAATGTCCGACACCAGTTCCATGCGGAAGCCGAAGAACACCGTAACGCCCGTGTAGATGGCTGCTGTAAGGAAATAAGGGAGCCGGCGGTCGGCCAGCGTGTTCAGGTAGAGCGACTGTACATAACCACTCCGAAACAGGTAATAAATCAGCAGGGAGGGGACGGCGAAAGTCCCGATAAAGATCAGGATCAGCAAGCTGCCCCGCACGGAGGCCGAAAACACGTCGACACCAACCGTATACGGTGCCTGAAATAAGAGAATACCGAACAGTAACGTCGGCATGAGCAGGGGATGAAACGCAACCGAGAGGAAGCGGGCAAGCGGGGTAGTCAATCGGGTTACGGTTTACTGTTTAGGGAGTGCTGTCGCGTGCTAACTCATCCCCGCACCGGTCGTTTGTAACAACCCGTTGGCGGGTGATGAATCCGTTAACAAAAATACAGCATAGGTGTGGTAAGTCCGTTGCCATGCCCCGAAAAGCCAGCCAATAGTCTAGCGTGTATCACTCACCCGCCTGAGAACCGTAAACGGAAAACGGTAAACCGAACACCGTAAAGACTACAACTGCTTCCGAAGCCGGGCGACGGGGATATTGAGTTGCTCTCGGTATTTGGCAACCGTCCGGCGGGCGATGTTGTACCCCCGATCGTTCAGGATTTTTTCAAGCTTATCGTCCGACAGCGGGCTGAGTTTCGGCTCGTTGTCGATCAGGTCTTTCAGGATGTTTTTCACCTCCCGGCTACTAACGTCTTCGCCCGAATCCGTCGAGATACCTTCCGAGAAAAAGTACTTGAGCGGATAAATACCGAACTCCGTTTGTACCGATTTGCTGTTGGCCACCCGCGACACTGTCGACACGTCCATGTCGATCATCTGCGCGATGTCTTTCAGAATCATGGGTCGCAGCTTCGATTCTTCGCCGGTCAGGAAAAAGTCGTACTGGAACCGTACGATGGCGTTCATGGTCTTGAGCAGTGTCTGCTGCCGTTGCTTGATGGCGTCGATAAACCACTTGGCTGCGTCGAGCTTCTGCTTCACAAATGACACCGTTTCTTTCAGCGCCTTGTTCTGCTTGTTGCCCTTGTCGTAGGTGTCGAGCATGTCGGCAAACGACCGGCTGATGCGCAGTTCAGGCGCATTCTTCGAGTTCAGCGACAGCTCAAGCTTGTTACTGTTGTTGATCAGGATAAAGTCGGGAATAAGAAACTGAGCCGTTCCGGAACTGTCGTCGACGGAGCCCGGCTTCGGATTGAGCCGGATGATGATGTCGATTACCCGCTTCAGCGTTTCGTCGCTGATGGCCAGCCGACGCTGAATTTTGTCGTAGTGTTTTTTGGAAAACTCCTCGAAGAAATCGTCGATGATGCGAATCGCCAGGACCACGTCGGGGTCGGAAAGGTCTCGGCGTCTGAGTTGCAGCAGCAGGCATTCCTGGAGCGAGCGGGCCGCAATACCCGGCGGGTCGAGCGTCTGTACCTTGTGCAGTACCTCTTCGATCTCTTCCGTATCGGTAAACACATTCTGCGAGAACGCAAGGTCATTGACAATTGCCTGCATCGACCGGCGGATGTACCCATCGGCTTCGATGCTACCGATCAGCTGCGTACCGATCACGCGTTGATCGTCGGTGAGGGGGAGGTAGCTGAACTGCTGTACCAGCGAATCGAGCAGGCTCGACGAAGTGGCCAGCGGCATGTCGCGTTCTTCTTCACCGTAGTTGCCATCGCCCTGCATTTTGTAGCCGGCGTAATCGTCCTGTTGCAGGTAGCCGTCGATGTCCAGATCGTCGTTGCGCTCCTTGTAATCGTCGTCGAATTCATCGGCGAACGGATCATCTTCCTTCTGCTCGAAGTCGTCGTCCATGCCTTCTTCGAGGGCTGGATTGATTTCAAGTTCTTCCTCAATGCGCGTATCCAGCTCCGCCGTTGGAATTTGCAGCAGTTTGATAAACTGAATCTGTTGGGGAGACAGTTTCTGCTGGAGGGATTGGGATAGACTTAACTTCTGCATAAGGGGCTGGAGAACGCAAACGTATAGAACTAAGCAGGCGACAATGGTTAGGTAAAGCCGGCTGCACAAATATTAGACCAAGTTACAAAACGAATTGTTTTTAGGTCAAAAAGTTTGCTGAATTAACCGGGACGCTACCTTCGCGCCATGACCAATAAACTCTACGATACCTCGCTTAGTTTGCTGACAGACCTTTACCAGGTGACGATGGCGTACGGCTACTGGAAGTCAGGGACGGCCGAAAAGGAATCGGTATTTAACCTGTACTTTCGTAAAAATCCGTTCGGAGGGGGCTTCACCGTAGCCTGTGGACTAGCGAACGCTATCGGCTACGTCAGCCATTTTGGCTTCACCAAAAAGGATTTGCGTTACCTGCGCAGCCTGACGGGGTCCGACGGACAGCCGTTGTTCGAGGAGGCTTTTCTGGATTACCTCGCCGATCTGAAACTGACCGTCGACATCGACGCAATTCCTGAAGGAACGGTCGTTTTTCCCAACGAACCACTCGTGCGGGTGCGCGGGCCGATCCTGCAATGTCAGCTGCTCGAAACACCGCTGCTGAATCTGATCAACTTTGAAACACTGATCGCGACGAAGGCGGCCCGGCTGCGGTTGGTCGCGGAAGCGGATACGCTGCTGGAGTTCGGACTACGCCGGGCACAGGGTGTCGACGGTGGGGTGACGGCGAGCCGGGCGGCCTACATCGGCGGTTGCGACGCGACGTCGAACGTGCTGGCCGGCAAACACTACGACATTCCGGTTCGGGGTACCCACGCCCACAGCTGGGTGATGTCGTTCGAGTCGGAGCTGGACGCGTTCGAGACCTATGCCGACGTATTACCCAACAATGTGACCTTGCTGGTCGATACCTACGACACGCTACAGGGGGTACGCAACGCCATCGAAGCGGGCAAACGGCTGCGGGAACGGGGCTACCGGCTGTCGGGCATCCGGCTCGATTCGGGCGACCTGGCTTACCTCAGCATCGAAGCCCGCAAACTGCTCGATGCGGCTGGCTTTACCGATACGGCCATCGTCGCCAGCAACGATCTGGACGAAACGATCATTGCCAGTCTGAAACAGCAGGGTGCGCAGATCACCGTCTGGGGTGTCGGTACGAAACTCGTGACGGCCTACGACCAGCCCGCGCTGGGGGGCGTCTACAAGCTGGCAGCGCTACGGAATACCGACGGGTCGTGGGACTACAAAATCAAGCTGTCGGAACAGGCGATCAAAACGTCGACGCCCGGTATTCAGCAGGTGCGTCGGTACAGCGACGAGCGCGGTTTTCTGGCCGATATGATCGTCAACGAGAGCGACCCCGACGCGCTGTCCGGCAAAACCGTGACGATGATCGATCCGCTGGACTTTACCAAACGTCGGCGGTTTGGTACGGCGCAGGCGTTCGACGACCTGCTGGTGCCAGTCTTCCGCGCGGGTGACCTGGTGTACAGCCTGCCCGACATTCATGCGGTCCGGGCGCGGGTGCAGGATCAGTTAGCGCGGCTGCACCCCGGCGTCCGGCGCTTCGTCAATCCGCATACGTATCCCGTTGGGCTGGAAAATGGCTTGCATGAGCTGAAAACCGAGTTGATTCTGAAACTACGCGGCACCCGCGATGCCGACTAACCGCTGTCGTTGTTGATTACCGCTGTGTTATCGTCGCCAGGCGGACTTGACAATTTAGTTACAGTTGGTGAATGAAGTAAGGGTTTATTTTGCGGGCGGGTCTGGTGGCCGTCAGGCCACGCTACACCTAAACGTCCTCCCTTCTTACGATGAAAAAGTACCTGTTTCTCCTTAGTACGTTGCTGCTGACGACGCCCGTTTTGTGGGCGCAGGCGCGCCCGAAAAAAGTCGTGTTCGTTATCGTCGACGGCATTCCGGCCGATGTGATCGAAACGGCGAATGTGCCTAACCTGCGAGCGATTTCGAAAGCCGGAACGTATCAGCGGATGCACGTCGGGGGCGACAAGGGAACCTACTCGCAGACACCGACTATCTCGGCTGTCGGCTATAACAGCCTGTTGACCGGTACGTGGGTGAACAAGCACAACGTCTGGGACAACAGCATCAAAGCACCCAATTACCATTATCCGACGATTTTTCGCCTGTTTAAAGATCAGTTTCCGAATCGGAAAACGGCCATCTTCTCCAGTTGGCTCGATAACCGGACCAAGCTGATCGGTGAGGGTCTTCCGCAAACCAAGGCTGTCAAAACCGACTACCATTTCGATGGGTATGAACTCGATACGGTCCAGTTTCCGCACGATACGGCGCGCGATTTTATGCACCGGATCGACGAGCGGGTCGTCGATGAAGCGGTCAGGACACTGGGGCAGCAGGCACCCGATCTGTCGTGGGTGTATCTGGAATACACCGACGATATGGGCCACAAATACGGCGATAGCGCCCCGTATCTGAAAGCTATCGAACAGATGGACGCGCAGATGGGCCGCTTGTGGAACGTCGTGCAACAGCGACAGAAACAGCATAACGAAGACTGGCTGCTGCTCATCACGACCGACCACGGGCGCGACGAACAGACCGGTAAAAACCACGGTGGGCAGTCGGCGCGGCAGCGGGCTACGTGGCTGGTGAGTAACCTGACAACCCCCAACGCCTACGCGCGCTACGATCAGCCCGGCATTGTCGACCTGATGCCGACGATGGCCCGCTTTCTGGGCATGGCGCTTCCGACCAACGTGCAACGCGAGGTCGACGGTATCCCGCTGATTGGGCCTGTATCAATCGCGCAGCCGGACGCTATCTTTTCGCAGGACCGGCTTATCATCGACTGGCAGGCGCTGGAACCATCGGGTAACGTGACTATCTGGGTAACGCCCACCAATGCTGCTGAAACGGGCGGCACCGATACGTATCAGCGAATGGCTGAAGTACCGCTGGCACAACGCCGTGCGATCATCGACGTGTCGGCAATGCCGTCGTCGCTCTATAAGATTGTGCTGGAGGGACCGCATAACATGGTAAACCGGTGGGTGGTGCGGTCTGAAAAGCCATAGCCCGGTCAACGTTCTACTGGAACGAAGCCGGGCTACGGTGAGTCAAGTGGTGTGGATAGAAACGATCGATATCAACCAACAGCGATCGAGGATGGCCGATTACCGGCCCTATTAGTAGATTAAAGCAGGTTAAAGTTTCGGTTCCAGTCAACCGAGTCGTGGTCAAACCCGGTATTTTTCGCGTCAGCAGACCGATTTTTCTTGTGAACGGGGCTGAGGGAAACTACTGACAGTCATTAGCTTTGCAGGCTACTCCGCATCGTTGACCATGAATCGCCCGGCTGTCTATACAGGATTGCTGCTGTGCTGGCTACTGGCTTTAGAACAAAGCACAGGGCAGGTGCCGGCTCACCTGCGGGTAAATGCGGAGCGATTAGCCAGGGCGCAGGCGTTGGAGCGGCAGGCCATGAGGCAGCACAACCCGGCCGGGCTGGCCGAAGCATACTACCAGTACGGCCGCACCTACATCTTCGCCGGCGATTACAAAACGTCGCAGGGCTACTTTCTCCGCGCGCAGCGCCTGCTCGAACCGCCTGGCCCCTCCGCCGACCTGTCACGCATCTACGTGCGACTCAGTGAAAACGAAAGCCGGCTTGGGCGTCAGGCCGACGCCTTGCGGTACGCCCGTTTGGCGTTGTCGATCGCGCAGCGTATTCATCAGCCGCGAGCGCTGGTACTGGCCTACGGGGTTGTCGGGCGTGTGAACGAAGCGATCTGGGAACAGCATCTGCCCGGCTACACGATCCACTACGACAGCGTTGAAACCTACTACCAGCGTAAAATGCCCATCTTCCGGGCGATGCGGGATACGCTGGGTATGGCCGAAACCTGGCTGGAACTGGGAACCCTGTTTACGAAGGTGCGTGATCGACGGGCTGTCCCATACCTGACCGAAGCCCTTCGCCTGACCCGCCTGATTCACCGCGACCGATTGGTGCCGAATGTGATGCTACACCTTGCCACGGCGTATCTGACAGCCGGCCAGCCGCAACGAGCGTTCGACTTGCTGCGCGCTGCCCGAGCCCGGTACATCGCCGATCGGTTCGATGATTACGATACCATTCTGGGCCTGGAAACGGAATTTGTGCGGTATTACCAGGCTACCGGACAGTGGAAACAGGCCTTTTCGCATCAGCAGGCTGCGCATCAACTGGAACGAACCGAGATGCTGTCGGACCGGGAGGCTGCTATTGCCCGGCTGCACATCGAATACGAAACGCAGAAACGAGAGGCCGAGATCCGTGCCAAAAACAGTCAGCTGATGCTGCAAACCAGGAACTGGCAGACACAGCGCAAACTGACAGGGCTAACGTTGGCGCTGCTGGTGCTGGCAACTGGGGTAGGCGGGGGATTTTTCTGGCTGGCCCGCAAAAACAAACGCATCAGTCGGCGTAACGAAGAACTGGTGAAAGAACAGAATCACCGGGTCAAGAATAACATGCAGGTTGTGGCCAGTCTGCTGCTGATGCAGGCCAACCGGCTGACCGATCAGCCGGCGAAGCAGGCGGTGGAGGAAAGCCGGCTGCGGGTACAGGCAATGGCGATGCTCCACCAGCGGCTGTACGACGGCGACCAACTGGCCCGCGTCGACATGCCCGACTTCATCCGACAGCTGACCGTTGGCGTGTTGAGCGCTTATGGCTACGAACAGGTGCAGCCGACAATCTGCGTCGACCCGATCACGCTGGCGGCCGAGCAGGCTACACCGGTAGGACTGATCCTTAACGAGGTGCTGACCAATGCCTGCAAACACGCCTTTCCGCATACGAATCAACCCACGCTGCAACTCGACTGCCACCAACAAAACCACCGGGTACACATCCGCATCAGCGATAATGGTCCCGGACTGGATGGTCCCGGACTGGATGGTCCCGGACTGGACGGTCCCGGACTGGAAAGTCATGGTAAGGCTGCTGATGAGTCGGTCGTGTCTGCGTTTAGCGCGACGAACGGGTTGCCCCGTCGCTCGCTGGGGCGGCAACTGATCGAGTCGTTGACGGAGCAACTGCATGGTACCTGCCGGTTCTGGTCGGAGCAGGGGAGTGTATTTGCGCTGGAATTTCCCATTGACTAACCTATTGATAAGATGACGATACTGATTATTGAAGATGAGGCCATCACGGCAATGGCCATGCAGGAAACGCTGGAAGCCGCCGGCCATTCGGTGCTGGCCGTGGCTCGTACGTACGAACAGGTGCAGGACGTGTTGCAAAAGCAACTACCCGATCTGGCCATCGTCGACATTCACCTGAGCCGATCGACGACAGACGGCATAACGATTGCCCGCGAAATCACGACCCACTACCTGATTCCGATTGTTTATCTGACGGCGCACTCGGAGCCACAGGCCTATCAGGCGACGAAAGACACAAACCCGGCTGCCTATCTGCTCAAGCCGTTTGATCCAACGGAACTGGTGACGCAGATCGAGGCTGCCTACGAGCGGTTTCAGCAGGGGCGCGTGCGTCGCCCTGATAGTGAATTGCCGCTGATGCTGCCGGTGGTGAAGGGGTACCGAAAGATCGATCCCGGCAGGATTCTGTACGTTATGGCGGCTGGCGCTCACGCCAATGTTTACGTGCACGACCAGGAAAAACCGTACTTTACCAGTATCTCTTTGGGTCGGCTCGAACAGTACCTGACGACGCCTAATTTCTACCGACTGTCGCGATCCCTGCTGATCAATCTCGACTATCTGGAGCGGCTCGAACAGCATCACCTCTACATGGCTACGCACGCCAAACCGCTGGACATATCGGAAGCAAAACGGCAGGAACTGCTTCGGCAGATGACCGTAGTCCGGACGAAGTGAAGTTTTGCCGACAGGCGATCACTCTTTTTGATTTCTTAATACACTGTGCCGGCATCGTAACCGATCTTTCCGTTGCTTTGCCGGCTATAAACGAATCCTGATTCCATGAGCGCTATTCAGCTGGTTGTTTTCGACATGGCCGGTACGACCGTTACCGATCACCACGAAGTTGAACGATGTTTCGCCGAAGCGGCTGCCCAAACCGGCCTGACCGTTTCCGACGAACGGATTCTGGCCATGCAGGGGCTGTCGAAACGGCACGTATTCGAGACGCTCTGGAAAGAACAGCTGGGAGCCGATAGCCCTGAAGTACCGACCCATGTCGACGTATCATACGACGTCTTCCGGGACGTGCTGGAGGACCACTACCGGAAACAGGGCGCAACGCCGACCGATGGTTGTCTGGACACATTTGCAACCCTGCACGAGCGCGGTATCAAAATTGCCCTGACCACGGGTTTCTACCGCGTTGTGACCGACATTATCCTGGAAAAACTGGGCTGGCTCGACGGACTGAATGAACAGCGGATCGGCACGGCCGACAGCCTGATTCAACTGTCGATTGCCAGTGACGAGGTGGCGCAGGGGCGTCCGCAGCCGTTGATGATTCAGCGCGCCATGCAGCTGCTGAACGTAACCGACCCGAAGCAGGTCGTCAACATTGGCGATACGCCCTCTGATCTGTTGTCGGGGCAGGCAGCCGGTGTCGCCCTGAACCTCGGCCTGACCAACGGTACCCATACCCGCGCCCAGCTCGAAGCCTACCCACACGACAAACTGCTCGGCTCACTACGGGAATTGCCCGATTTGTTGTAGACGGTGTAACCCAGACGTCCACGTCTGGTAGCCGCGATAGCGGCTAAAAAAGCATCCGCGTAGAGTAGTTAGCCTGACGGCTACCAGACCCGCGCCGGCACCTACGCGGTGTAGCCCCCGTAAACCGAATACCGAAAACCGTTTCCCGACCTTATGCCTGCTTACGATCTGATAATTATTGGTGCCGGAGTCCTCGGCACATTCCATGCATACCACGCGGCCAAAGCCGGGAAACGGGTGCTGCTGCTGGAAAAAGACCGCTATCCGGTTGGCGCTACCGTCCGGAATTTCGGTCAGGTCGTCCCGTCGGGGCTGGCGGGGCGATGGTTCGACTACGGTCGACGGAGTCTGGAGTTATACCGCGAAATTCAGCAACAAACAGACATCACCATCCGGCAGAACGGTACGGTTTATGTAGCCTCGGAACCGAGCGAATGGCAGGTCGCCAACGAACTGCACGATCGCTACAGCCGCATCGGTTACCGCAGCGAATTACTGTCGAAAGAACAGGTGCTGGCGAAGTGGCCAAGCCTGCGCGCCGACTACGTGTACGGTGGCCTGTTCTTCCCCGACGAACTAAGCGTCGAGCCGGAGCAGATGATTCATCAACTGATCGGCTTCGTACAGGAAAAGCTAGCCGTCGAGTATCGGCCCGGCTCTGTCGTCATCGGCTGTGAACCAATTGGCGACCATGTACGGGTGACGCTGGCAAACGGTCAGACAGTAGAAGCGGGGCGGGTGCTGCTGTGCGGTGGCCACGAGGTGCGGCTTCTGTTTCCCGACGTGCTGGCGCAGGCCGGGCTGGTTGTCAGCAAGCTTCAGATGTTGCTGGCCGAACCCGTCGCCGGCCTTGAACTGCCCGGCAACATTCTGACCGGCCTGACGATTCGGCGCTACGAAGCCTTCCAGGAATGTCCGTCTTACCCGCAGCTGACGCCCGTTTCACCCGAACTCGCCGAGTTGCAACGTTGGGGTATTCATATTCTGTTCAAGCAGGCAACGGATGGCTCGATCATCGTCGGCGACTCGCACGAATACGCAGCCGCCACGGCGCAGGAAGACCTCGGCTACCATACACAGGACTACATCAACAACCTGATGCTGACCGAAGCCCGCCGGATTGCCGCCTTCCCGCTGACGGTTCGCAAGGCGTGGGCTGGCTTTTACAGTCAGACGCCCAATGAGATTTTCGAATACGACGTCGCGCCGAACATCCGTATCATCACCGGTATTGGTGGTAAAGGCATGAGTTCCAGCGCGGGTTACGCCGAAGAAAGCATTCAGCAGTGGGGGCTGTAAGTCGTTCGACGCAGCCTGATTAGTTCGCCTGGGGGTTTGTGCGCTGCGTAAGTTGTTCCCAATTGCCGTGCGCAAACAGGGCCTTTTGTTCGCCGGAAAGCGGTGCCTGTTCCAGAAACGAACGGGCTTGTCGGCCGGGCCGGTACTGGTACGGATAATCGGTTGAGAACAGAATCCGCTCCGGGCCGACGATCTCCAGCGAGCGCTGCAAATACGCCGGACTCCACATGCCGCTGGCCGTGACGTACAGGTTCTGCCGGAAATAATCGGCGATGGGTCGTTGCAGCTTGGCGATCTGTCCGAGCGCGTTCATTCGTTCCAGGTAGAACAGAACGACCTCGCCCCAATGGCCGAGAATCAGTTGAAGCGTGGGGAATTTGTCGAAGACACCGGCTACGATCAAGCGGATAAACTGAATACCCGCTTCGTAATGCCAGCCCAGCCCAAACGTCGCAAACGCCGTGTCGACCGTATCGGTAAAGCCGGAATAATAGACGTCCCGAACAGCGCGCTGGGGTATCTGCGGGTGAATGAATACCGGTACGCCCAACTTAGCGGCTGTCTCGAACAGGGGCAAAAAGTCGGGGTGGTCCAGGTTCTTCTCGCGGGTCCGGCCGCACAGCATGGCACCCTTCAGACCGAGCTGGGTTACGCTCCGCTCCAGTTCTGCCGCCACATGAGCCGGCGAAGCGGTGGGCAGGGTGGCGAAGCCCTGAAAGCGCGTGGGATGTTCAGCTATCGTCGCGGCCAAGAAATCGTTCGTTTGCCGGGCCAGTAAGACACTCTGATCGGGTTCGAGGTTGTGCAGGGCGGGCGTCGTTACCGACAGCAC
The DNA here is from genome assembly GCF_003002825.1 of Spirosoma oryzae. Lineage (GTDB taxonomy): Bacteria > Bacteroidota > Bacteroidia > Cytophagales > Spirosomataceae > Spirosoma > Spirosoma oryzae. Next base: position 84,395 of record NZ_PVTE01000007.1, read on the forward strand.
CTGCACGTCGACCCCCGCTTCGTCCATCAGCGCCAGCCGTTGCGCGCCGAGATCCACCAGCCGTTCGTCGATGATGCCCTGATCCAGCCGGTCGGTACCTTCCTGACCAATGGTGGATGTGGCCCAGGCCGAACGAATGGCGCTCGTCAGAAAATGCTCTTCAATCGCAATCAGCTTGGTCATGGTTTATCGCGGGATTCGCCGGGTAAGGTCCTGCGGTTTAACCGGCGAATCGGCGCGTTGTTCGAGCCAACGTTGATAGCGATACATAAGTCGGCCAGTCATGGTTTACGCGTAGTAGGCCCACTGTTACCGGCGTTGTCTATACGGTTAGCGTGGCTTCCTGCACGGCGACCGGGGCCGGCTGAATAACCGGTTTGGGTCGGTGGGCTTCGCGGAGATGGTGGACGTGGAAGGCACCGATCCCCAGTGCCAGCAGGCCCTGAAGCATGACGGTATTCTGTACGCCGATGCGCTGCGACACGACGCCCGCCAGTAGACTGCCAATCGGCTGCATCCCGGCATTGGCCATAACAAAAAGGCTGATGACCCGCCCGCGCATGATCGGGTCCGACTGCGTTTGCAACAGCGTATTGGTGATGGTTACCTGCGACATCATCCCGAACGCACCGACGGCCAGCAGGGCAAGTGCCAGCGGATACCAGCCCGTGTGGGAAAACAGGATCAGGCCGGAGCCGAAGATAAACGTGTTGATCGCCAGGACGTTGTTCAGGTTCGCGGTTGGTTTGAGTGACGCCAGGTAAAGCGCCCCGATGAACGCGCCCAACCCGATGGCACTATCGATCAGGCCGAAGGTCGAGGCTGTTCCGTGAAAAATATCCCTGGCGTAGACCGGCATCAGCGTCGTGAAGGGCAGTACCAGCAGGCTTGTCAGGGCCAGCCGGGTGATGATAAACCGAATCGACTCCGTGTGCTTCGCGTAGGAGAATCCCTCTACCAGTTCGCCCAGCATGTTTTTGGGGTGGGAGCGGGGGGCGAAGGCTGGTAGTTTTATCAACAGCAGCGAACCGATGACCGCAATAAAGCTCACGGCATTCAGCCCGAAACAGACGACTTCCCCAAACTGCTCGATGACGAGTCCGGCCAGGGCGGGACCAATCAGTTTCGACAGGTTGACCATCGATGAGTTCAGCGCTACGGCATTGGAAAGATCGGCTTTGTCGTTGACCAGCTCGTACACCAGCGACTGCCGGGCCGGTACATCGAAACCGTTGATCAGCCCCAGCAATACGCTCAGGCCGATGATCGTCCAGACGGCGTCGGCCTGGAAATAGACGACAGTCGTCAGCAGGATGGCCTGCACCATCGATAGGACCTGTGTCAGCAACAGGACTTTGTAGCGGTCGTACCGGTCGGAAACGACACCCCCGATGGCGGTAAGCAGCGCCGACGGAAACAGCGTGGCAAAGACGCTGATACCCAGCATTAGTTTGGACTGCGTGGTCGAGTAAATGACCCAGCTGACGGCGGTTTTTTGCATCCAGGTTCCCAATAGTGAAAGGGATTGCCCGGTAAAGTAAAGTCGGTAATTGCGGTTACCGAAGGCCCGGAAAGTTTGACTGTTCAATTCGTACGCATTCAATAAGTGGTTGTATTCTATGCGGGAAGAAAGAAGAGAGATGTGAGAAGAAAGACAGGGCTGGTAGCATAGTGCCGCACTCTTTTCTCTTTCTTCTTTTATCTTTTCTCTTTCTTCTCAATCAACACCAAGTAGCCGGTTCAACGGCCCAAGTGCCCGGCGCAGCAACGCCTGGTCGTCGGGCGAACAGGTTTGCTGAATGGCGTCGGCCAGCCACTCGTCGCGTTCGTGTCGGGTGGTGTCCAGAAATGCCTTGCCTGCTTCAGAGAGTGAAATGCCCACCGTCCGGCGGTCGGTTTCCAGCGGTTGCCGGATGATGTAACCCAGTTCAAGCAGGTGCCCCAGAATCTGCGACATCGACTGCGACGTTACTTTTTCCCGCTTCGCCAGTTCGCCCGGCAGCAGCATCGGGTGCTCATCCAGCAATTTGATCACGCTTCGTTCGGTCATCGACAGCGGACTCCGGCCCGACGAGTGGCTACGCAGTTTCTTGGTCAGCCGTGATACAACCGTGCGCAGATCGGATGCTAATTGTGAATCGTCAAGTTGTACCATACTGGTTCAGTAAATTACGTAAGTTACCTTACTAATACGACAGAAGTTGGACCAGATTAGTGCCGTATTCATCAACTTTTTCTGTCTGCTACTTCGCTCGGCTACCGGGTAGTAGGCGCTGATTTTTACCGGATTGTTAACCGATCATGCGCTCATCTATTCGCCGGCTGTGAGCGATTGAGTTGATAGCGACGGCCATTGCCGACGACGCGCGTACTAGTTATTTTTTTGCCGGACAACTCCAGTCCGCTACCGTTAAGCTTGCGTAAAATTTCGGTAGTATTATTCATAAACGATTGATAAACAGATGGCTGACGTCCGGGGTTGTCGCGGGTACTTTTGTGGGCAAATGCATACTAACCTGCACGCTGAATGCTTACTTTTTTACGTTCATCCCGAACTATGCAGCCACTACGGCAACTGGCTTGCGCCTGGGCGCTGATAGTGCTGACGACGGTATCTGCTCTGGCGCAGACAACCGTTACCGGAACCATTATTTCCGCTGACGACCAGAAACCGCTCCCCGGTGTATCCGTAATCGTTAACGGGTCGACGACCGGTACGACATCGCTCGGCGATGGTACCTACAAGCTTAACGTCCCGGACGGCTCGGCTACACTGACGTTTTCGTTTATCGGGTTCGATTCACAGGAAATTGCGGTTGGTAACCGCTCGCGCATCAACGTGACCATGCGGACGAACAGCCGCGAACTGTCGGAAGTGGTTGTGACTGCGCTTGGTATCAAGAAAGATATCCGCAACACGGCCGTTGCCATTCAGACCGTCGACGGGGCGGCACTGGTAAAAGCCCGCGAACCAAACCCAATCAATTCGCTGACGGGTAAGGTTGCCGGTCTGACGGTCGGGCCGTCGTCGGAGTTGCTGGGTGCGCCGAGTATCGCCCTGCGCGGCAACACCGACATTCTGTACGTTGTCGACGGTATTCCGATCAACTCGGATACCTGGAACATCAGCAGCGATGATATCGATACGTATACGGTGCTGAAGGGCGCATCGGCGTCGGCACTGTATGGGTTCCGGGGTAAAAACGGAGCCATCCTGATCACGACCAAGCGCGGCTCGAAAGATAAGCGCGGCTTCTCAGTTGAAGTGAATACAAGTCAGATGGCCGACAAAGGGTTCATCGCCATTCCGAAAGTACAGGATCAGTACGGCCCCGGCGAGTACGGCGTGTATGCGTTCGGGGATGGCAAAGGGGGCGGTATCAACGACGGTGACTACGACATCTGGGGGCCCGCGCTGAACGGTCAGTTGATTCCGCAGTACGACAGCCCGGTCAATACGGGTCAGTCGTACACGACCAAGTTCTGGGCCGGTTCGTTTACCAGCGACCGCCAGCCGACGCCTTTCACGGCGCGGGGTGCCAACAACCTGCAACGGTTCCTGCAAACGGGTATCCTGAGCACTAACAACATCGCGGTTTCGTCGGCTACGGACAAGTACGACCTGCGTTTTTCGGTGTCGCAGAATTACCAGCGCGGCCTCGTTCCTACCACCCGTTTGAATATCACCAATTTCAATACGACGCTTGGTTTCAACTTCACGCCGAAGCTGCGGTTTGAATCGAATATCAACTTCAACCGCCAGTATACACCCAACATTCCCGACGTACAGTACGGCCCGAACTCGCTCATTTACAACGTACTGATCTGGGGTGGTGCCGACTGGAACGTCGACGACATGAAGCAGATCTGGCAGCCGGGTAAAGTCGGTACGCAGCAGATTTACGCCGAATATCAGCGGTATAATAACCCGTGGTTTCTGGCCGAATACTGGCAGCGCGGCCACTACATGACCAACGTCTACGGCTACTCGTCGTTGCGTTACCGGATTATGGATGGGCTGGACCTGACGGCTAAAGTGCAGGCAACGACCTGGAACCTGCTCCGTAACGAGAAGTTTCCGTACTCGGCCACGGTATACGGTCGCGAACAGGCCAAAGGCGACTACCGCGAAGATCGGCGTAACCTGCTCGACAACATCAACCAATTGCTGTTGCAGTACAGCAAAAACGTGTCGCCCAGCCTGACCGTCAATGCATTGGCCGGCGCGGAAATGCGGGTATTCAACTACAACTCCAGCTATACGACGACCAATTACCTGATTGTACCGGGTGTCTACAATTTCGGTAACTCGCTGAACCCGGTGCAGTCGTCGAACTATATGGCGGATATGCGCGTACTGTCGGCCTACTACTCGGCTGACTTCACGTACAAAAATTACGCGACGCTGTCGACTACGGGCCGGATGGATAAACTCTCGACCCTGCCCAGCGGTAAGAACGCTTACTTCTATCCGTCGGTGGCGCTGAACACGGTCGTCTCAGATTACGCCCGGTTGCCGGAAGCTATTTCGTTCCTGAAACTGCGGGCCAGCTACGCCAATGTGAAAGACGCCCTAACGCAGGCATCTATCGGGGCCACACCGGGTGCGACTTACCCGGTGGGTTACGGTCTGCAATATTCATCGACCTACGGCGGACCAACCTACCAGAACTCGGCGGTGTACACGCTGCCAACGTCCATCAACAACCAGCCGTCGGCCTACTACACCAACACGCTGAACAACCCGAACCTACGCCCGTCGTCGACCTCGCAGACGGAGGTCGGTCTGGACATCCGCTTCCTGAAAAACCGGCTTGCCTTCGACGCTGCTTATTACATCAGCAACGACGGTCCGGCTATTTTCAACCTCCCGCAGTCGGAAGCAAGCGGTTATCCGGGCCGACTGGTAAACGGTATCAAGACGCAGAAGAAAGGGATCGAACTGTCGCTGACGGGTCAGGCGCTGCGATTGCCCAACAGCTTTCGCTGGGACGTGCTGGTGAACTATTCGAGCTACGTGCAGCGGCTGAAAGAAGTATATCCTGAAGGCGGGATTAATTCGGTGCCTTCGAACTACTTTGTGAGCGGCAGCAGCGACGCCCGGTACGTCAATATCGGCGATCGCGTCGATGCGATCTACGGTACACAACTGGTTCGCACGCCAGATGGACAGTTGATCAACGATGCGGGGGGGCGGCCGATTATCAACCAGACTCGTCAGTTTCTGGGTTATGCCAACCCGAAATTCGTGTGGGGTATCAACAACCGCTTCGCCTATAAAGACTTCACATTCAGCTTTCAGTTCGATGGTCGCGTAGGCGGGGTTATCGGCGACTACATCAAGCAGAAGTCGTATCAGGGTGGTCGTAACATCGAGACGGTGGAAGGCGCGATTGGCGCAGCCCGTCTGAACGATGTGCAGGGTATCAAGTCGTACGTCGGGTCAGGGCTGGCACTAGGTTCGGTAGCGATCAAGTACGACGTAAACGGTAATGTTACCAACTATAACGAGCTGGTGCCAAGCCTGGGCGTCAATACAACGCCGACGTTCGTGCAGGACTACATCGCCCGCCAATACGGTGCTACGGAGTCGTTTCTGATTAACCGCAGCTACGCGAAACTGCGCGAAGTGATTATCGGCTATAACCTGCCGCAGTCGCTGCTTAGCCGGTTCCGGGTTCGGGGTGCGTCGGTGTCGCTGGTCGGTCGTAACCTGCTTTACTTCGCCGAGCGTAAAGACGTTGACCTCGATCAGTACATCACCGGCGCGATTTCGGGTCTGCAAACGCCCACCACCCGCCGGTACGGTATCAACCTGAATCTGACATTCTAAAATTGGTTTTCGGTTTTCCGTTTACGGTTTTCGGTAGTCCGCTACATGGTGCGTTGTCTATAACCAAGCTGACTTGTTGGATTGCCGATTGACCGAAAACGGAAAACCGAAAACGGAAAACTGACACTATGAAACGCTACAAACATATCCTTCCCCTCGCGCTGGGTTTGCTGACGCTGGCGGGCTGCGAAAAACCCTTCGATCAACTGGCGCAGGACCCCAACCGGCCGTCGTCGGCCCCGGCGTCGCTGATTTTGCAGGGTATCGAAAACGACATGTACAACGCCAACCGTGCCCCATCGGGCTTCAACGGTGTTACCAACGAGCCGTGGGATGATGAGCAACGCTGGAATCAGTTCCACGCCAGTAACTACAACTACTACGCGACCAACGATTACGCCTGGACGTCGACCTCGCTCAACTACACGACGCTGAAAGACGTAGTGCGGATGGAAATCGAAGCCGCCAACACGGGACAAGCATCCGTAAACCCCTATTCGGCGCTGGGTAAGTTTTTTCGGGCGTATTTCTTCGAGAACATGACCCGGCGGCTGGGCGATATTCCGATGACCGACGCCCTGAAAGGACTCGACAACCTGACGCCCAAGTACGACACGCAGAAAGCCGTTTACCTGCAAATCCTGTCGTGGCTCGACAGCGCCAATGATGATCTGGCTACGCTGATTTCGCAGAAAAACGGTAACCTGTCGGGCGATATTTACATGGGTAACAGCCTGACGCAATGGCAAAAGGTGGTCAATACGTTCAAGATGCGTGTGTTGGTGTCGCTGAGCCACAAGGCATCGGATACTGACCTGAACGTGCCTGCCCGGTTTGCTGCGGTGCTGAACAACCCGACAAAGTACCCGCTGATGAGCAGCCTGTCGGACAACATGCAGTACACGTACAACACGGTGTACAACCAGTATCCGCGCAACCCGAGTAACTTCGGTAACAACGCCACGCGCGAAAACATGGCTGATACGTACCTGGGTTTGCTGACGAAGCTGAAAGACCCGCGTACGTTCGTCGTGGCCGAACCCGCTGGCGCACTCGTGGCGGCAGGTGGTAGCCCGACTGCCTTCAGTTCATTCCTGGGTGCATCGTCGGGCGAGGATCTGGCAACGATGGCGTCGAAAGCCAACGTCGGTGGCTACTCGTTCCAGAACCGCAAGCGCTACTATAGCACCTATCTGGGTGAGCCGTATTTCATCATCGGCTACCCCGAATTACAGTTCAACATCGCTGAGGGTATCAACCGGGGCTGGGCAACGGGCAACGCCGAAACGTATTACCAGAACGGTATCAAAGCGTCGTGGTCGTTCTACGGTCTGACCGACGGAGCCAACACGGTGTACTTCTCGGCCGACGGTGGGTATCAAAACTTTAACACATACACCGTCAACGTCAGCTACAGCGATTACTACGCGCAAAGCGGAGTGAAATACGCGGGTGGTAGCACGGGCCTGACGCAGATTCTGCAACAGAAATACCTGGCTTTCGCGCAGAACTCGGGCATGGAAGCTTTCTACAACCAGCGTCGGACGGGGGTACCCACGTTCCAGGTTGGTCCGGGTACGGGCAACAGTACCCGGATTCCGCTACGCTGGCAGTACCCTGCTACTGAACGGCAGTACAACGGCGCGAACAATAGCTCGGCCGTGACGAGTCAGTACGGGTCAACCGGCGACGATATCAACGCCAAAATGTGGCTGTTACAGGACTAAGTCAGGTCAGTCATAGTAGTTTTCTAAAACCAACTTTTCTGTCATTCTGATGATAGGAAGGAACTGCGCAAGTGGCTGACAAATGGTTGCCGCCAACGTTCCTTACTAGTGTCAGAATGACAGAAATTCTTGCTATGCGGTCTATACTATTCTTTCTAACCCTGCTGCTGGCCAGTCCATTGCTGGCGCAACCGGCCGAGAATGTGATTCTCGTTACAATGGATGGCGTGCGCTGGCAGGACGTATTCACCGGCGCGGACTCATCATTACTTTTCGATCCGGTTTACAGTCGTGATACGGCGGCTGCGCGGAAAGCGTTCTGGGCCAACACCCCGGCCGAACGACGCGAGCGGTTCATGCCGTTTTTGTGGACAACGCTCGCGAAACAAGGGCAACTGTACGGCAATCGCAAACTGGGTAGCAAGATGAACGTATCGAATCCGCACTGGTTCAGCTACCCCGGCTACAACGAAATTCTGAGCGGGTATGCCGACGACCGGATCAAATCGAACGACAAGATCGATAATCCCAACGTCACGGTGCTGGAGTTCATCAATCAGCAACCGGGTTTTACCGGTAAGGTCGCTGCGTTTTCGTCATGGGATGTGATCGAAGCCGCCGTCAACGAAAAACGGAGCGGCATATACGCCAGTTCGGCCAACGAAGCGAGTCGGCCCGCTACTGGTCCCGATTCCCTGCTGGCCGACATGACCCGACTGCTGCCGCGCCCCTTCGGTGATGGTGTCCGCGCCGACATGCTGACGTATTTCACGGCCCGACAGTACATCAAGGAAAAGCGTCCGAGAGTGCTGTTTCTCTCGTTCGACGAAACCGACGACCTGGCCCATGCGGGGCAATACGCCGAGCATTTGCAGATGGTGCAGTCGATCGACCGCTACCTCAGTGATCTCTGGCAACTGCTTCAGTCGATGCCGCAGTACGCCGGCAAAACAGCGATGCTCATTACGACCGATCACGGACGGGGGCACACGCCCAAAGCCCGCTGGAAAGATCACGGTACCAAAACCGCCGATTCCTACCAGATCTGGCTGGCAGCGATGGGAACGGGCGTCGCTACGACTGGTGAATCCACGCCGGGCGCATCCACGCCGGGCGAACAGAAGAACGGACCGGTGCTGTACCAGAATCAGATAGCCGCCACGCTGGCCAAACTCCTGGGGCTGACGTTTACCGCCGATCACCCGGTCGGAGCACCCATTGATCGTGTGACAGGAGACAAGTAGACAGCAAGAAAAAGTAGGTGCCCTATGTCCTACGAATTATAGAAAGACCAATTTTGTCATTCCGGACTTGTGAGGAATGATAAAAGGCAAGCCTGAACCCAACATGAATCGTCGCGACATACTGAAATCGGCCGGGCTGTTGCCCCTTGCGCCAGCTACGAATGAACTGATTACGACCACGGCAGCCCGTAAGCGCAGTCTGCGGTTTGCCTACCTGGGCGACACGCACATTTTTCCCGACAAGAAGCCGATGGACGGCGTTGCCAACTGTCTACAGCACGTACAGCAGCAGCGCGACAAGCCGGCCTTCATCCTGCATGGGGGCGACGTCATTATGGACGCGCTGAAGGAAGACCGCGAGAAGGTGCAGAAGCAATGGGATGCCTGGCACTCGGTTGCCAAAGCCAACAACAACCTGCCCATCGAATACTGCATCGGCAATCACGACGTCTGGGGATTCGACAACGCACAGAACGATCCGCTTTACGGGAAGAAATGGGCCATCGATCAGATGGGCATCAGCGGCCGGTATCGGAGTTTTAACAAAGGGGGCTGGCAATTCATCATCCTCGACAGCGTACAACCGAAAGCCGATGGTAAGTGGTATACCGGTGGTATCGACGCCGAACAACTGGACTGGCTGAAAGGGGAACTGGCGAAGATCGATAAGAAAACGCCGGTACTCATCATGTCGCATATACCCATTGTGTCGGTAACAGGCTTCGCCTTCGCGACCAACGCTAAAGACGGCAACTGGCAGATTCCCGGCGGCATTGCTCTGCCCGATGCAGCCCAGCTTATCACACTTTTTTACCAGCACCCAAACGTGAAGGCCTGCCTGAGCGGCCACATGCACCTGCTCGACCGCGCCGAGTACAACGGTGTAACCTACCTTTGTAATGGCTCTGTCGCGGGTAACTGGTGGAAAGACGCTACCTACCAGCAGACCCATTCCGGCTACGCACTCTTCGACCTCTACGACGACGGCACCGTCGAGCGGACGTATATCTCAGTTTAAGGGTTAAGGTCTAATGTTTAATGTTGCGTCTCGGGCGGTCTCTTAACCTTAAACCATAAACTTTAAACCGTAAACTAATCATGCAAACCATCGCCCAGATTTTTGCGCAGAGCGGGCAGGACGAGTACTACGGCGAGCCTGTTACGCAACTCGAACATGCGCTGCAATGCGCGCAACTCGCCGAGCAGGCCGGTGCTGATGACGAAACCGTTGTCGCTGCCTTCCTGCACGATATTGGTCATCTGTTCTCCGTCGAGTCTGCGGAAGGCTACATGGATGGCTACGGTACCGTCGATCACGAGCGGCTGGGGGCTGATTTTCTGCGGCAGCGGGGCTTCTCGGAAAAGATCGCGCAACTCATCGAGCACCACGTCAACGCCAAGCGCTACCTGGTGTACAAGCATCCCGAGTACCGCGCCCGGCTGTCGGAAGCAAGTACCCAAACGCTTATGTTCCAGGGCGGACCAATGACTGCCGACGAAGCCGCGCAGTTTGAGCAAAATCCGTATTTCCGTGAAATACTACAGGTGCGTGGCTGGGACGAACGGGCCAAGGAAATAGACCTGCCAACCCCCGGCATCGAGCATTACCTGGCCCTGTGCGAGCGCGTCCGGCGGTAAATGCGCAGGCCATCGCTACCCGGAAGGAAACTTCGACTTAGTTTGGTTAGCTTGCGTATTGCACGAATCCATCTCGCACCCACAATGTCATCGCCCGCTTTCCTCCGCCATTCTACGACATTCACCCTGTTCGGAGCCATCGCTGCGTTTTGCACCTATGCCTGCATGTATGCTTTTCGCAAGGGCATAACCGCCGTGTCATTCGACGGGGTGGCTTTTGCCGGGATTAGCTACAAAATCTGGCTGATTACGGCGCAGGTGCTGGGTTACGCAGCGTCCAAGCGTATCGGAGTGAAAGTCGTGTCGGAGATGTCGCCGGGCCGTCGGGCGCTGAATATTCTGCTGTTTATTGGACTGGCTGAACTGGCGCTGCTGGGCTTCGCACTGGTGCCGGCTCCCTGGAACATTGGTTTCCTGTTTCTGAACGGCCTGCCACTGGGCATGGTCTACGGCATCATGCTTGGCTTTCTGGAAGGCCGCAGACAAACCGACGCCCTCGTCGCGGGCCTGACAGCCTCGTTTATTTTCGCGTCGGGCTTCGTCAAAACCGTTGCGCTTACCATCCGCGCCGACTGGGGCGTTTCGGAGTTCTGGTTGCCCTTCGTCACCGGCGCGCTGTTCGTGCTGCCGCTGCTCCTGTCAGTGTACGCGTTGACGCTGTTGCCGCCACCAACGACCGAAGACCGCGCCCTGCGAACCGAGCGGAAACCGATGGATGCGGCCGAACGGCGGGCCTTCGTCAGCACGTTCGGGCCAGGGCTGGTGCTGCTGATTGCGTCGTACGTGCTGCTCTCGGCATTCCGCGACTTTCGCGACAACTTTGGCCCCGAAATTCTGCGCGATGCGGGCGTGAGCAACCCCGGTATTTTCGCCAAAACCGAAACGCTGGTGGCGGTAGGCGTACTGCTTGTCATGGCGCTGCTGCAACGCGTTACCGACAATTTTCGGGCCTTCACCCTGCTGAACGGCATTATGCTACTCGGGGGCGCACTGGTAGGCCTGAGTACCTGGGCGTACTCGGGTGGCCTGCTCTCGACCGGTACCTGGTTTCTGCTGACCGGGCTGGGTCTGTATATGGGTTACGTTCCCTGCAACGGCCTGTATTTCGAGCGGCTGGTGGCGTCGTTCCGCTACGTCAGCACGGTCGGTTTCATCGTTACCCTGGCCGACTGGTACGGTTATCTGGGTAGCGTAGGCGTACTGCTCTACAAAAACTTCGGACAGGGCAGCATCAGCTACTTGGACTTCTTCGTCAACGGCGCTTACATCCTGGCCGTGATTTATACTCTGCTGGTCGTTGGTTCGTACGTCTACTTCCGGGGCCGGTATCGGGGAGCAACCGTGACGCAGGGGCAGGAAAGTCTGGTCTAGTTGCCGGTTGTATCCGGGTTACGAATCGGTTAGCTTTGTCAACTATGGAAGCGACTATCAACCCGGCAATCGAACCCATCGTGCGCGAGTTCAAAACGGCCCTGCAAGCGATGTACGGCGACCGGCTGCGCGAGGTGATACTGTACGGTTCCTACGCCCGGGGCGACTACGACGATGAATCCGACATCGACCTGATGGTCGTTCTCAGTGATGAGAAGGTGAATACGATTGGTGAAGTGTGGAAAATGGGTGATCTAACAACAGGGTTATTATTTGACTATGGTAAAGTAATATCAGTTTTGCCCGTTGCGGCAAGTCGATTCACAACGTCGTATATGCCGGTCTACCAAAACGCCCGTCGAGAGGGCATCATGCTATGAAAGAAGCTATCGAAACGTTCCTGGATCATGCCGCGCTGACGTTGGACGACGCCGAGTTTCTTCTACAGGACGGCCGCAAGCTGGCTTTAGCAAACCGGGCTTACTATGCGGTTTTCTATTGTCTCAGCGCGCTATTACTGACCGAGGGTATCACCACTAAAAAGCATTCTGGCGCGCTGAGTAAATTCAATGAACTGTTTGTCAAAACCAGTCGGTTCGATATAGCAGCAGGTAAACTTGTTGCCCACAGTTTCAATGCCCGACAGTCTGCTGACTACGATATGCAGTCTGACATCACGGATGAGCTGGCTCAGCAGTTACTCCACGACGCCCGTCATTTCTACGATCTTACGCTGGCGTATTTGCGGCAGCATCCGGTCGAATGAAAAATGATTGATGCGCCAACCCTACAATAACTCGGCTACTGAGTTAATGAATTGGCGGCAACCAACAACACTATGAATCCCTGGAGCGACGTTCCCTATGCCGATTATGAACGCCATATGAGCCACGAGACGGTGGGGCAGCTGGCGTTGCTGAATGAGATCACGGGTGAGAAAGTAGCCCAGCGGTATCCGCAGACGGTGGCTGTGTACGGTGCCTGTACGGGAAATGGCTTCACGCACTTCGTGGATGCGCAGACCGTGTACGCCGTCGATCTGAACCCGACCTACCTCGCCATCTGTCAGGAGCGCTACGACCCAATCCTGAATAAGCTGGTACTGGTACGGGTTGACATCAATCAGGAGTCGGTCGCTATCCCGTCCGAATCGGTTGATCTGCTTATCTGCCATCTCTTTCTGGAATACGTCGATCTGGACCGGGCGTTTGCCAGCTTCCGGCAGGTACTCCGGCCGGGCGGACTGCTCAATGTCGTGTTGCAGCGCAGCAACGATACCGGTTGGGTCAGCAATACGGGCGTAACGACGCTTCGACCCGTAGCAGCCATCGCCAGCGAAGTATCGGACGAAACGCTACGGCAACACGCTTCGCCGGATTTACGCTTCGAAGGCTATCAAACTTACCGGATGCCCAATGGGAAAAGCCTGATTTCCTACGACTTTGTAAAAGTCAGCGAGTTGCCACAGACCGACGAAGACGGTCGCGACGACTGGCTCACGTGGGATCGGTAGCTCACTGGGAGTTACGTAAATTTGTTCGACTCGGTCTATCAGGAAGTCAGGAAGGATGGTATCTGCGTACGAGTCAGATCTAGATTATATGACAATCAACCCGATAAACCTCCCTTTCTGCTAGACTATTACCGGCGCTGTCGGCAAAAATTCGTAATTTGGTCTCTTCACCTGAACCTCTTTACGTATGGCAGTATTCACGCTGCAAATCAACGGCCGCAGCTACCGGACCGACGTTGATCCTGACACCCCGCTGCTCTGGGTGCTTCGCGATCACCTCGGCCTGGTTGGTACCAAATATGGCTGCGGCATCGCTCAGTGCGGAGCCTGTACGGTCCACTTCAACGGGGAAGCGACCCGCTCCTGTGCGTTGCCGGTGTCGGCCATCGGCAAAGCAGCCATTACAACCATCGAAGGCTTGTCGGCCACCGGTACGCACCCCGTTCAGAAAGCCTGGGATAGCGTCGACGTAGCGCAGTGTGGCTACTGTCAGGCCGGGCAGATCATGACGGCGGCTGCGCTGCTCAAACGAAATCCGAAACCGACCACCGAAGAAATCGACGCGACGATGTCGGGGAATATCTGCCGTTGTGGGACGTATCACCGCATTCGGGAAGCCATTCAACTCGCGGCTACCATGCCGGCGACCACCAAAACCAAGAGCAAATCATGACGACTGCCAGCCGCCGAAATTTTCTGAAGGGTGCCGCAGTTGCCGGAGGTGGGTTGCTGCTGGGTTTTAGCTGGTTCGATACCGAAGCCGGTGCTATCGAAGCCGTTCCGGCAGTGGGTGGCGCTGCGTCGGCAGTGGGCTTCAACAGCTACCTGTCGATCAATCCGCAGGGGGTTGTCACGATCCTGTCGCCGAATCCGGAAGTGGGGCAGGGGATCAAAACGGCGTTTCCGATTATCGTTGCGGAAGAACTGGATGCCGACTGGACAAAGGTCGTTGTCGAACAGGCTCCGCTCGATACAAAGAAGTTTGAACGGCAGGTGGCCGGCGGAAGCGGGTCTATTCCGCACTCGTGGACGCGGCTGCGGCAGGCGGGGGCTACGGCCCGGCAACTGCTGCTGACGGCAGCGGCCAAGCGCTGGAACGTGCCTGTCGCCGACTGCTCGACTACGCCCGGCTACGTAGTGCATACGGCGACAAACCGGAAACTGAGTTACGGTGATCTGGCAACGGAAGCGGCTGCACTGCCCGTTCCGACCAACGTTCCGCTCAAACGGCCCGCCGACTTCAAGCTGATCGGACAGACAATCAAAAACGTCGATAACCCCGGTATCCTGACCGGCAAGCCCCTGTTCGGCCTCGATGTGTACCGCGATGGCATGTTGTTCGCCATGCTACAGCGCCCCGCGTTCGGCTATACGTTGACATCGGTCGATAGTACGGCCGCGAAAGCCATGGCCGGCATTGTCGACGTCGTCACGTTCGATAACAACGTAGCCGTGGTTGGTAAGTCGACCTGGCAGGTGAAGAAAGCGAAGGATGCGCTGAAAATCGAGTGGACCAAAACGAATACGACCGAAAGCACAGCCGATCACAACCGCTTGTTTCGCGAGATGCTCGACGGCGACAAGGCGACAGTTCGCCGAAAAGATGGTGACGTCGATGCGGCTTTCAAGGGCGCGGCAAAAGTAGTGACGGCTGAATACCAGTGTCCGTTTCTGCCGCACAACCCCATGGAGCCGATGAATTTCTTCGCCCATGTCCGGCCCGACGGCGCCGAACTGATTGGCCCAACGCAAACACCTGAACTGGCCCGGAATGAAACGGCCAAACTGCTGGGGCTACCACCAGAATCGGTGACGGTACAACTGACCCGCATGGGGGGGGGCTTCGGTCGTCGGCTCAAGGCAGACTACGCGCTGGAAGCGGTGCAGGTGTCGCGGCTGGTGAAAGCGCCGGTTAAGGTAATCTGGTCGCGCGAAGACGATATGACCGGGGGCAGTTACCGTCCAGCCGTCCGCTACCGGTTCGATGCCGCCCTCGACGCGCAGGGAAATATGATCGGCTACAAACTGCGGGGGGCAAGCATCAACGCTGGTAACGCTACGCGGGAAGACAACTTTCCGGCGGGTGCGGTTGACAACCTGCTCATTGACAGTGTCGACCACAAGTCATCGATTACGACGGGCCCCTGGCGGGCACCGATTACCAACTTTCTGGCGTTTGCCGAGCAGGCGTTCCTCGATGAAGTAGCGCAGGCTGCGGGTAAAGACCCCGTACAGTTCCGGCTCGATCTGCTTGACCGGGCCAAACAAAAACCAGCGGGTGCCGTCAAGTACGACGTCGATCGGATGAAGGGCGTCATTCAACTGGCAGCGGAAAAAGCGGGCTGGGGTACGAAGAAAACCGTTGCGGGGAAACCCGTCGTGCAGGGCTTCAGCGTCTACTTCTCGCACCGGTCGTATGTCGCGCAGGTTGGGGAAGTCGTTATGCAGAAAGACAAGCCCGTGCTGCACAAAGTGTATTCGGTCGCCGACTGTGGCGTCGTAATCAATCAGAGCGGAGCACGGCAGCAGGTAACGGGTTGCATTGTTGATGGTATCGGGCACGCCATGTACGGTCGACTGACATTTAAAGACGGTATCCCCGACCAGCACAACTACGATACCTACCGCCTGATTCGCATGAACGAAATTCCGGCCGTGGAAGTCCATTTTGTCCAGAACGAAATCGATCCGACCGGATTGGGCGAGCCGTCGTTGCCACCCGCTGGAGCCGCTGTTGCCAACGCGCTGTACAAAGCCACCGGCAAACGCGTCCGCAGTCAGCCATTTGTTGAAGACGACGCGTTTAAGGGCGTATTGTCTTGATGCATTCTTACTCGTGGTGTCGGGTCCCTGACCCGACACACTCGCGTCAGCAATTGCTTCGCCCGAGACGGTGTCAGGTCAGGGACCCGACACCACTGCAATGCGCCGAAACGAGCAAGGGCCAGTACTGCGAAAGTACTGGCCCTTGCTCGTTCCTGATAGTATACGGTAGCCGCCGAAAACCGGCTACCGTATACCGACAACCTAAAACTTATACGACAGCGTAGCCGTATACTGCCGGGGTGGAATTGGGTTGATGCTGTAGTTGTCGTGGATGAGGTAATTCAGCTCGTTGGTGATGTTCGACAGCTTGGCCAGCAGCGTTACGTTCTTCCAGCTGTAACCGGCGGTGAGGTCGAGCGTGGTGAACGCTGACAGCGGAATCCGGCGGTCGGTCTGCGTCTGACCTTTGGTGTTGTTGTAACCACCAAACCGGGCACCCGTGTAAAAGGCCGACGCGCCTACTTTCAGGCCACGCAGGCCCGGCTGATCGAAGGTGTAAAAAAGCGTAGCGTTACCCGTATGCGCCGGGTTGTTGGTCAGCCGCTCCCCTTCGAGGTACGATCCCTTGGCGTCCGACGTTTTCGTGTACCGCATGTAGTTGTAGCCATAGCCCACGATGAAATAAGCGTTGCGGGACAGCGTACCGGTGATGTCGACTTCCAGCCCGTCGCTGGTGGTCTGGCCGGTTAGTTCCCGCACGTTGGTGTTAGCGTTGGGTGTACCGTCGGCGGCAAACAGGGCCATCTGCGCCAGGTTGCTGTTTCGGATACGGTACACGCCCAGATTCGCGGTTAGCCGACCACTGAAAAACTCATTCTTGACGCCCGCTTCGTACTGATCGACAATCGACGGAGCCAGTACCTGACCGTTGACGTCGATGCCGGAATTGATGACGAAATTGTTGGCGTACGACGCGAAGAACGAGGTCGTTTGCAGCGGCTGGTAGATTAGTGCTACCTTCGGTGAGAACGCCTGATCGACTTTATCGGCAGTAGCCCCCCGCGTTTCAGCGCCGGTAGCCAGGTCACGAATGGTCGTTTGCACCGTTTTCTGCGACGACCAGCGAACCCCGCCCAGTACCTTGACCTTGTTGCTCAGCGCAATCAGGTCCTGTACGTAGATGCCCGTCCGAACCGACGGCGACGTTGTGCGGGCATAAGCAGTTGCCTCGGGAATATCCGTCCGTTCGGCACCTAACGGGTTGAGAATGTTGATCTGATCGTAGGTTGTAACGGCTTTGCCACCACTGATGATCGAGAACGAATTGCTGGTTGTTGTTACGCCCACGCGGTCGGCACCGAACAGCAGCTGATGGCCGATCGATCCCGTATTGAACCGACCCGTCAGGTTAGCCTGTAGCGTGCTGTTCCGCTCGGAGGTCAGCCCCCGGCTGAGCGATCGGTTCCACGTACCGTTAGCCGCGACCGAGTTCGGTACACCAGCTCCGTACGAGTCGATGTCCGTTTGCTGTCCACCCGCAATCACGTTTACTTTCCAGCGGTCGTTGAACTGATGTGTTAGCGTGGCGCTGGCGCTGCCCTGCTTCATGTTATTGTATGCCCAGGCCACGTTGATAAAGCGCGATCGGGGAATGTCGCTTGGAATCTGGCTGACCGTGTTGACGATGACCGCGCCCACCCCAAAATCGGGAGTCAGTTTTGCGTTCAGGTAGTCGCCTTCAACCAGCAGCGTGGTTTTCTGGCTGAATTTGTACAGCAGCGATGGATTGACGTACAACCGGTCGGTTTTGACGATGTCCCGGTAGCTGTTCGACTTTTCATAGGTGCCGATTACCCGAAACGCCAGATTCTTCGTCAGGGGGCCGTACAGGTCGACGATGGGTTTGTAAAGGCCGAAACTACCGACGCGCATCGAGACGTCTCCGCCCCAGTCGTAACGTGGTTTCTTCGTAACCATGTTGACAATCAGGCCACCGGAAACGTTACCGTACAGCAGCGACGAGGCTCCTTTCAGCACTTCGACTGATTCAAGCGTGCTGGCTTCGGGATAACCCGAGGTGTTGGTCAGGATACCGTTTTTGAAAATACTGCCTGAGCCGCCCCCGACACCGATGCTGTAGCCCCGCGCCGAAATCGTTTCCGATACGCCCTGCCGCTGTTGGGTCAGTGATACGCCCGATACGTTACGAAGCGCATCGCCAAGGCGCGAGATCTGCTGATTCTCGATGACGATGTTGCTGACGACCCCTGTCATCTGGGGAACGTCGAGCGGAGCCAGTCCGGCCTTGCCGATCGTTACGCCCTTGGTCTGACCCGTTACCTCAACTTCATCCAGTTGCGACGCGTTTTCTGATAGTATGAAATTGATCGTCGTCGTTTGGCCCGCTGATACCGTAACGGTTTTGGTTTGTGGCTGCAGGCCGACAAACGTAATGCGAAGCGTGTACGTGCCGGGGGTTACACTGCTGAGGGTAAACGTCCCGTCTTCGGTAGTCGTCGTGCCTTTCTTGCTTTCTACCAGGCTGACCGTGACGTAGGACGCCGGCGATCCATCGCTTGTTTTGACTATGCCCCGGACAATCCCCGTCGTCTGCGCCAGTGTAGCCGTTGTCAGGATCAGGATCAGTATGGCTGTGTAGCAAGTCGTCGTAAAGAGTGCTTTCATTTATTTAGATTAATTATAATCAACGGCAAAAGTAGGGGGGTGACTGGTAGCGCGCAACCCGGCTATTGCTTGGTAGTGGAGTTTTTAATTTAAATTTAATCTAAAAAACAATTGTCCCGCGTACTGATGTTTAGTCGTCATACAACAAAACAGGCTGGTTCGTAAGGCCGGTCAGCGATGAACAGAACATGAAAAAAGTGCTGATTTTAGTCGGTTTAAGCGGCAGTGGCAAGTCGACGCTGGCACGGCAATACTGCCGCGACAAAGCCGACTACCTGCGCGTCAACAGGGACGACCTCCGGCGTAGTCTGCTATCGGTGTCGCTGAGTGAATACAATCAGACGTGGCCCGAGTGTGAGCGCGAACGCGTCGAACGGATCGTCAACGAGTTGCAGACGACGACCATTTTGAAGGGGCTGAAGCAGGGCTGGAATCTGGTAATCGACAATACGAACCTGCGGTTGTCGTATATCAGTCAGTTTCGAAAGCTACTACTCAGTCAATCCGAGCCGGTGGCCGTTACGTACCAACTGGTCGACACGCCGGTTGAAGAGTGTATCAAACGCGACAGGTACCGCGACGATTCGGTGGGCGAAGCCGTCATTCGGCGGCAGGCGCAGCAACTGGCCGCCCTGAAAAAACAATTCGATTTCAACAGCGAAGTACTATCTGCTGCTGACTGGACTGAAGCGGTCAGTTTTGAGTGAGACGAAAGAGGAAAGACGTGAGAAGAAAGACCGCTATGGTGGTAAATTTTCCGCTTCTGTCTTTCTTCTTTTCTCTTTCCTCTTTCTTCTCTGCTAACTCATCGCTGGATCACTGATGCTTTCCGCACCGGTTTCGACCCGCCCGGCGAAGCGATAGCCGGCGCTGGCAGTAGCAGGACCCGACGGACGGACGACGAAATCGTACCAACCCTTACTATCAGTCAACGGCCAGCGTATAATCGTAGACCGATCTCCATTGAGTACGAGTTGCCGTTTCGCCGACCGATACGATTCGTCGATTAACTCGATCGATACCGGCTGGGTCTGACTGGGATTCGCCAGGCGAATTTGCAGTTCGGGCGTAGTACTTTTTGGCGCCAGCGATACGGAAATTACGGGCATTGTTCCCAATGCTTCACCCGCGAAATCACGGTAAAAACCGTTTGGCCCGTACACGCGGAAAGCGTAGGTGCCGTCAGCGGCAAGCGGCAGTGAATCCGCCAGATGCGTACCCGGTGTCAGGGCATAGTTCCGTACGGAATGGTCGTGTAGGTTATAAACCATAAACGGTGCGCCGGCCGCCCGTTTGCCAAATCGCTCGTTACCAGCCGACAGGGTAATGTCAAAGGTGTTTGTCTTTGGATTCAACCGACCATTGGCGGCCAGCTCGTAGGGCAGGGGGCAGGCCGGGCGGGTGCCGGGCTCCTGCCGGGGAAGCACGCTGCCCGACTCGGTCTGTTTACCAACGGCATTGATCTCGTCGGCCGTAAGCGGGTGGAAATTGCTGGGTACCTGCTTGAACTTGGCCTTGTGTACACTCTCGATAAATGGTTTCTGCGGGACGAACGCCGGTAAGGGAATCGACTCCCCATTGTAAGGTCGAAACACCGATGTCAGGTCGCCACAGACGGTTCGTCGCCAGGGGCTGATGTTGGTTTCGTGGACATCCTTACCGTATTTCTGCCCGATAAAACCTTCCAGAAACTGAAGAATCGACGTATGATCGAACACCTCGGAATTGACGTAGCCACCCCGGCTCCAGGGCGACGCGATAACCAGCGGCACGCGATACCCTAGCCCAATGGCTTCTTCCCGCGCTTCTTTCTGCGGATTTTTTACCGTTCGACTATGTTCCTGCGCCAAACTGACATGCTCGACACGCGTGTCGATACCATCGGTGGTTTTGCCGGTTTCCGGTCGGTCGGGGTGGGGGGCTACGAAGGGCGGGACATGGTCGAAATAGCCGTCGTTCTCGTCGTAAGCCAGTATAAAAATCGTCTTTTTCCAGACGTCAGGATTCTGCGTCAGGATGTCGAGCATCTCCGACAGATACCACGCGCCGTACCAGGGAGCACCGGGGTGATCGGAGAAGTTTTCCGGCGCCACCACCCACGAAACGGTCGGGAGCTTGCCTGACTGCACGTCGCTGCGAAACTGGTGCAGCACGTCGCCTTTCGGAATTAGTACCTCCCGCTGCGTGTCGCCATCCTGGTAGGTATGTTTCGTCAGGCTGCGGTAGTCCGGGTCGTTGACATTGGTGGTGAAGGCTTTCTCGTGCAGCGCCCGTTCCCGCGCCGACAATTGATCGACCGACACGGGTTTTTCAGCCGTCAGCGTGGCCAGCCATTGCCGTTTCTGCGTCAGCGTGCGGGTAACTCTCGCGTGGTCTGGACTATCGGGCGACAGGCTGACGAGTTGCTTTTCAAGGGCGCTGATCTCCCCCGGCAACGTATCGAGCAGGTGCAGCCGGTATTTCTGGTAGCTGGCCGATGCCCGGACGTTGTACTGCGAAAACCACTCAATTGGGTTGTCAGTAAAGTTGCTGAGCCACGCGTCTTCGTCGCCCGTGAGACCGCTGGGCAGACTGATTTCGTTCTGGTAGATGCGCCACGAGATGCCGTTATCTTCGAGTCGCTCGGGAAACGTTGTCCAACTGGCGGGTTTGTCGTAATTGAGGTCTTCGTTGCGGACGCGGGCCAGCGCGTCGGCGTTTTCGCGCACGGTGCCGGTCCAGAGAAACAGTCGGTTGGGCGTCGTACCCGTCAGCGACGAACAGAAGTTCTGATCGCAGATGGTAAAGGCATCGGCCAGGGCATAGTAAAACGGAATGTCGTTCCGGTCGTAGTAGCCCATCGTCAGTGGCATCTGCGCGTAGGCCGGATTTCCCGACGGTTTGGCATCGAGCCACTTATCGTAGCGGCCTCCGTTGCGGGCATCGACCTGATTGGTCCATGAGTGCGGCAGCGAACTCATCCAGGTGGCTTTGGTATCGCGTAGGTTGAGCCGAAAAGGGGCGTAGGTCTGTCCGGCCCGGTTGGTCTGAAGCCAGACGGGTTTGCGGTCGGGCAGCGTGATGGCGCGCGGATCGTTGAAGCCGCGAACGCCCCGCAGCCTGCCGTAGCAATGGTCGAACGACCGGTTTTCCTGCATCAGAACGACCACGTGCTCCGCGTCGAGGTACGTACTGCCGGGTTTGGGAGCAATGGCCAGCGCCCGCTGAATGGATGCGGGCAGGCCATCGGTGAAGCCTGCACTACCGGCCAGTAAAGCCGCTTTTTTGAGAAAATCCCGCCGGGTATCCATAAATAAACTGATCTGTACAATAACGAAACTACAACCTTCTCCGTCACGAAATCGTGCCGCCTGCTCAGACTTAACGATTTGGTAACGACCGCTTATTACCGACTAAACACGATGTGTTTGCCCAGAGTAGTCGACGACAGTTTGGTCGTATGCGTCCGATACAAGGCTCATCCTGCGTATCTTCGACCTGACAATTACCAAACTCAACCTGTATCAATGATCCGTTTTACACAGTTTGTTTGCCCGCTGCTCATTGCTTTTTCGTTTCTGATTCATCCGGCCGCTTTTGGGCAATCGTACGTCATGATCGGCTACGTGACGGGCGACGGCTGGACGAAAGAACAGATTCAGGCGCGCAAACTGACGCACATCAACTACGCCTTTGCCGTGCCCGATTCGACGGGCGGGCTGGAGCCGATGAAGGCGAAAGACGAAGCGAACATGGCCGCGCTGACCAGCCTGCGGTCGGTCAATAAAGATCTGAAAATTCTGATTTCGATTGGCGGCTGGGGCGGTTGCAAATACTTTTCCGACGCAGCCCTGAACGACGCGTCGCGCCGGAAGTTTGCCGATGCGGCTGTGGCGCTGCTCAAGAAAAACAAACTCGATGGGGTCGACATCGACTGGGAATATCCGGCCCAAATCGGGGCGGGGAATATTTTCCGGCCGGAAGACAAGCAGAACTACACGCTGTTTCTAAAGGCACTGCGCGACCGGCTCGATGAAGAAGGCAAGCGCGACAACCGGACGGGTAAGAACCACTACCTGCTGACGTCGGCAACCGGGGGCGATACGGCCTTTGTGAACCATACCGAACTGGCCAACGCGCAGAAATACCTCGACTATGTAAACATCATGACGTACGACCTGTACCACGGTAACGACAAGCAGACCGGGCACCACAGTCCGCTTTATCAGTCAGACCCGGCTCCGCATGCCCGTACCGGTAGCGTCACGGCGGTAGAAGGACACATCAAGGCGGGTGTTCCGGCCAGCAAGATCGTGCTGGGCGTACCATTTTACGGTCGCGGCTGGACCGAGGTGACGCCCGAAAATAAGGGTTTGTATCAGCCTGCGCCGGGTAAACATTACTTTATCAGCTACGATGAACTGATGGCGAAATACATCAACAAAAATGGCTTTACCCGCTACTGGGACGATACGGCCAAATCGCCTTACCTGTGGAATCCGACGCAGCGCATGTTTATTTCCTACGCCGACGCGGAATCGCTGAAAAACCGGGTCGACTACGTGAAGTCGAAAAAGCTGGCGGGGATCATGTTCTGGGAATACATTTACGATCTCAAGCAGAAAGACGTCCTACTGGATGCTATGAAATTTTAAAGTTGTAAAGTCGTAGAGTTGGATAGTTGTAGAGTTATAAAGTCGTAGAGTCGTAAAGTTATAGAGTTGGCTGACGCGTCTAGTTCCGGCGGTAGCCAACTTTACAACCATCCAACTCTAAAACTTTACAACTTCATAAAGTAAGTTAAGATAGTAGCAGTTCCGGTAAAGAAAGGAGACATAGCCGGGCGGGTAAATGCGTACTTTCGTAGCTTCCGCTACGAACCGTATGCCCCTGACCATGAACCAGAAACTGCTTCATTTTCTCCATCGTATACTCCCCGGTCTGCTTGTTATGGCGCTGCCCTACGCAGGGCTGGCGCAAGTAACCAACAAACCTAAACCGACGCCGGCCAAAGGCGATTATCCCATTCAGCCGGTGCCCTTTACGGCGGTGAAAGTGACCGATCAGTTCTGGGCACCGCGCATCCGGCGTAACCATGACGTGACGATTCCGATTGCGCTCCAGCAATGTTACAGCACGGGCCGGGTCGACAATTTTCTGGTGGCGGGCCATCTGAAGCAGGGGACCAAATTCTGCACGGAATACCCGTTCGATGACACCGACATTTATAAAATTATTGAGGGAGCGAGTTACTCGATTCAAACTTTTCCTGATAAAAAACTCGAAGCCCGTGTCGATTCGCTGATTACGTACGTGGCTGCGGCACAGGAGCCGGACGGCTACCTCTACACGGCCCGTACCATCGATCCGGCGCACCCACACCCGTGGTCGGGACTGAAACGCTGGGAAAAAGAGTCGGACCTGAGCCATGAACTTTACAACAGCGGGCACCTCTTCGAAGCGGCCGCTGCCCACTACCTGGCGACGGGTAAAAAAACGCTGCTGAACGTCGCAACCAAGAACGCTGACCTGCTGGTGAAGGATTTCGGTCCCGGTAAGTTGCGCTATTCACCCGGTCATCAGATCGTGGAAATGGGGTTGGTGAAACTCTATCGTGTGACTGGCAAAAAAGACTACCTCGATCTGGCTAAGTTCCTGCTCGACGTACGGGGTAAGGGTACCGAGTACAGTCAGGATCACAAACCCGTGACGCAGCAGACGACCGCCGTGGGACATGCCGTCCGCGCGACGTACATGTATTCGGGCATGGCCGACGTAGCGGCTATCACTGGCGACAAAGCCTATGTCAACGCGATCGATAAAATCTGGCACGACGTGGTCGACAGCAAATACTACCTGACGGGT
This sequence comes from Spirosoma oryzae, assembly GCF_003002825.1. GTDB lineage: Bacteria > Bacteroidota > Bacteroidia > Cytophagales > Spirosomataceae > Spirosoma > Spirosoma oryzae. The sequence goes on from NZ_PVTE01000007.1 coordinate 109,016, forward strand.
GGTATCGGTGCTGAAGGCGGGCACGAAGGCTTCGGCGACGACTATAACCTGCCTAACATGAGCGCGTACAACGAAACCTGCGCGGCTATTGGGGAGATTTACTGGAATCAGCGCCTGTTTCTGCTGCATGGCGACGCCAAGTTCTACGACATACTCGAACGGACCTTGTACAACGGCATGCTGTCGGGCGTATCGCTCAGTGGCGATCGCTTTTTTTACCCCAATCCGCTCGAATCGCGCGGTCAGCACACGCGGGCGGCCTGGTTTGGTTGTGCCTGCTGCCCCAGCAACGTCTGCCGGTTCATTCCGTCGATGCCGGGCTATGTCTACGCGCAACGTGGTAATCGGCTCTATGCCAACCTGTTCGTGAACAGCACCGCTACCGTCTCGCTCGACGGGAAGGCGGTCACGGTGATGCAGGAAACGCGCTATCCGTGGGACGGTGACGTTGCCTTTACGCTGAATCCGGCCAAAACAGGCGCGTTCGATCTGGCGATTCGGGTGCCGGGCTGGGCGCAGAACCAACCCGTGCCGGGCGATCTGTACCGCTTTGCCAGTCAGCAGGAGAGTCCTGTCGTGCTGACAATCAACGGGAAGAAAGCGACGTACAAACTGGAAAATGGCTACGCTATTCTGAATCAGACCTGGAAAAAAGGGGATGTCGTGCGCCTGTCACTGCCGATGGATGTTCGGCGGGTCGTGGCAAACGAAAAGATAAAAGCCGACCAGCATAAAGTAGCGCTGGAACGTGGCCCAATCGTCTACTGCACCGAATGGCCCGATTCGCCCGATGGGCACGTCCTCGACATGATCCTGCCCGACACGGCCCAACTGACGGCTTCGTACAAGTCGGGGAAGCTGGGTGGCGTCGAAGAGATCACGGCCAATGTGCAGAAAGTACGGCGCGATGCGAACAATCAACTGGCGTTCAGCCCGGCCCAGTTAACGGCTATTCCGTACTATGCCTGGGCAAACCGGGGCAATGGAGAGATGAGCGTCTGGCTGGCTACGCAACCTACAGCCGCCCGCGTCACACCAGCCCCGACGATTGCGTCGACCAGCAAGCTGTCGGCCTCGACACCCAGCAAGACGCTGATGGCGCTGAACGACCGGGAGACACCCAAGAACTCCAACGACCACGACAACATCTACTACCACTGGTGGCCGAAAAAAGACACGACGCAGTGGGTGCAATACACCTTCGCCAAACCGACGACTGTCGCGTCGTCGAAGGTATACTGGTTCGATGATAGCCCGTGGGGCGGATGCCGTATCCCGGCCGGCTGGAAACTGCTGTACCAGACGCCCGCCGGTGAGTGGAAACCCGTTACGAATACGACGCCCTACGCGGTCACGAAAGATCAGTTCGACACCGTTACGTTCGAACCCGTCGAGACCAGCGCCCTCCGCATGGAAATCCAGTTGCCGAAAGAAGCGTCTGCCGGTATTATCGAGTGGAGTGTATCCAACAAGTAAAAGGTGTAGCCCAGACGTCCACGTCTGGTGGCCGGTAGGCCAACTGTTAACAGCGGAAGCTTTTTTGGTCGCTTTGCGCCCACCAGACGTGGACGTCTGGGCTACACAATACCCCGTATCATGAAATTACCGTCAAAACTCCCGTTGCTCGTTGCAACCATCGCTCTTTCAACATCCGTTGCGGCACTCTTCCCCTCTTTCGCTCTTTGTCAAACCTACCTCCCCGAGCAGGCCGACAGCCGCGTGAAGGTGAAAACTGCCGTGCCGGTGCGGGCCTATTCGTTCGCGCCGGGCGACGTCAAGCTACTCGCCAGTCCGTTCAAAACGGCGCAGGAAGCCGACACACGCTTTCTGCTGGGTCTGAAACCGGATCGCCTGCTGTCGCAGTTTCGGACGCATTCGGGGCTGAAGCCGAAGGGCGAGATCTACGGCGGCTGGGAGTCGTCGGGGCTGGCCGGGCATTCGCTGGGGCATTACCTGTCGGCGATGGCCTTGCACTACGCGGCTACCAACGACCCCGAGTTTAAAAAGCGTGTCGACTACGTGGTCGATGAGCTGGCCGAGTGTCAGCAGGCGCGGAAGACGGGTTATGTTGGGGCCATCCCCAAAGAAGATACCGTGTTTACGGAAGTGTCGAACGGCATTATCCGGTCGCGGGGCTTCGACCTGAACGGCGCGTGGTCGCCCTGGTATACCGTGCATAAAGTCATGTCCGGTCTTCTGGATGCGTACCTGTATACCGGTAACAGCAAAGCGCTGGCGGTCGAAACAGGCATGGCCGACTGGACCGGCGACATCCTGAAAAACCTGACCGACGAACAGATTCAGCAGATGCTGCTCTGCGAATACGGCGGCATGAACGACGTGCTGGTGAACACCTACGCCCTGACCGGCAACAAAAAATACCTCGATCTGTCGTACAAATTCCACGACCGGCGCGTACTCGATTCACTGGCTCATCAGCGCGACATCCTGCCCGGACGCCATTCGAACACGCAGATTCCTAAGCTCATCGGCACAATCCGGCGGTACGAACTGACCGGTAGTCAGCCCGATTTTGCCATGTCGAATTTTTTCTGGAACACGGTCGTCAACCACCATACCTACGCCCCCGGCGGTAACAGCAACTACGAATACCTGAGTACGCCCGATCAGCTCAACGACAAGCTGACCGACAATACGATGGAGACCTGCAACACGCACAACATGCTGAAACTGACCCGGCATCTGTTCGCGCTGCGGCCTACCGCTTCGTACATGGATTTCTACGAACGGGCGTTGTACAACCACATTCTGGCGTCGCAGAACCATCAGGACGGCATGGTTTGCTACTTCGTGCCGCTGCGGATGGGTACGCGGAAACACTTCAGCAACGAAGAAGAAGATTTTACCTGCTGCGTCGGGACGGGGATGGAAAACCACGTCAAATACGGCGAGAGCATTTACTTTAAAGGCGCTGATGGGAGCCTGTTTGTCAACCTGTTTATCCCCTCGGAACTGAACTGGAACGAAAAGGGGCTGCACCTGACGATGAACGCCAACCTGCCCGGCAGTGCTGCCGTTTCCCTGACGATACAGGCTGATAAGGCCGTGACACTGCCGATTCGAATTCGTAAACCGGCCTGGCTCGGTGGCGACATGGTTGTGCGGGTAAATGGGAAAGTCGTGTCGCAGACGATGCAGGACGGCTACGTGGTCGTGTCCCGGACGTGGAAAACCGGCGACAAAATCGACCTGACGCTACCGGCTAATCTGCGCTATCTGGCCATGCCCGACAACCCGGCCCGGCAGGCGTTCTTCTACGGTCCCGTGTTGCTGGCCGGTGATCTGGGTGCTACCGAACCTGACCCCACGCAGGGCGTTCCCGTCTTCGTAACCAGCACGGCCGACCCTAACGCATGGATCAAAGCGACGGATAAGCCCCTGGAGTTCCGCACGAGCAGCACCGGCGGTCAGTCGGCGGTGACGCTACGGCCGTTCTATGAGTTGCAAAAAAACTTCTACACGGTCTACTGGGACGTATTTACGCCCGACAGCTGGCAGAAGCAGCAGGTCGTTTACGAACAGAAACGCCGGGAAGCCGCCGACCTCGAACGCCGGACCGTCGATCTGTTGCGACTCGGTGAGATGCAGCCCGAACGCGACCATAACCTGACCGGCGACAAGCTGGAAGTGGGTGAAGACCATACCCGCAAATTCCGCGTTGCCAACGCCGGCAGTGCCATGACATTCACGATGAAAGCCGACCCCGACAAGCAGAATATCCTGATCGGAACCTATTGGGGCATGGACAACCGGGGCCGCCTGTTCGACGTTGCCGTGGATGGTAACGTGATTGCCAGCGAAGACCTCAACAAGTACAAGGAAAGTCGCTTCTACGATATTTCGTATAAGTTGCCCATCGAACTCACAAAAGGCAAAACGTCGGTAACGATCAAGCTACAGGCAAAGCCCAACAACGCGGCTGGCCCCGTCTACGGTGTTCGTATGGTGCGGGAATAGTCTCGATAAGAATGATTAGTCAGCAAACGCCCGGTGGACTCATCGGGCGTTTACTGTTTTAGGATGAATGCGTCCGAACGTCATGGTAAAACCTATTCCCTGCCCATATTTGTTAGTCTGTTATTGAGTCTATCGAAGAGCACCAGCCGACGCGCTGAACCGCTCTTTCATTCTTTCGCTCTTTCACTCTTTCGTAGATGCAACTGCTCAAAGTAGCCGCCGGTGTCCTGAATCAGATTCCGCTGGCCTGGGATCATAACAAGAAAAATATCATTGACGCTATTGCCGAAGCGCAGCGTCAGAACGTCAGTCTGCTGTGTCTGCCCGAGTTGTGTATCTCTGGGTATGGGTGCGAAGATGCGTTTTATGCGCAGAATACTATCGATCAGGCGGTCGAGTCGCTACTGGATATCGTCGGTTATACGGCTGACATTGCGGTGGCAGTGGGATTACCCCTGCGCCATAATAACCGTACCTACGACGTGGCCTGTCTGATCGCCAACAAGCGCATACTGGGCTTCGTCGCCAAGCAGTACCTGGCTAACAATGGTATTCACTACGAAACTCGCTGGTTCCAGCCGTGGTCGCCCTACGTACGCGACGAGATCAGGATTGGCGGTCCGTCGCACGGCGATTTTGTGTATCCCTTCGGCGATATCGTGTTCGATCTGTCGGGCGTGCGGATCGGGTTTGAGATCTGTGAAGACGCGTGGATCGCAAACCGCCCCGGCCGGATGCTCTACGAACGCGGCATCGACCTGATCCTGAATCCGTCCGCCAGTCATTTTGCTTTTATGAAGTCGCAGACCCGTGAACGGTTTGTTGTCGACGGGTCTCGTTCGTTCGGTGTCAGCTATATCTACGCCAACCTGCTGGGCAACGAAGCCGGACGTGTGATTTATGACGGTGATGCGATGGTGGCATCGAACGGTGAACTGCTGGTGTCGGGGGCGCGGCTGAGCTATGAAGATGTCGTGATTGTTCCGGCCGTAGTCGACGTTGATCTGACCCGGCTCAGTCAGGTACAGAATCGGGGAAACCTGGCGCTGGCGTACCCAAACCTGCGCGTCAGCGAGCGCTTCGACTGGCCCGAGGTCGCGCCTGTCATCCAGAAAGCGGAGCTCGAAGCCTGGGAGCGGGGCGGCTATCTGAAAGAAGAAGAGTTTGCCCGCGCCGTGGCGCTTGGCCTGTTCGACTATCTGCGGAAAAGCCGTTCGCAGGGCTACGTACTGTCACTGAGTGGTGGGGCCGATTCGTCGGCCATTGCGGCTACCGTTTACCTGATGATTCGCATGGCCGTGGAGAACATCGGTATCGACGGGGTAAAGAAAAAGCTGGGCTACATCAAGTCGATTCAAGACTGCGACACACCCGAAGCGATGCTCGGTAAATTGCTGACGGTGATGTATCAGGGTACCGCTAATTCCTCAGATGATACGTACCAGTCGGCGAAAGAGCTGGCCGAGGACATCGGCGCGACCTTCCTGAATATCGACATCGAAGGACTGGTAGAAACCTATCGCGGACTGATCGAGGGGCAGATTGGCCGCCAACTGTCGTGGGAAACCGACGATCTGACCCTGCAAAATATTCAGGCGCGGGTGCGTGCTCCAAGTATCTGGATGCTGGCCAACATCAACAATGCCCTGCTCCTGACGACCTCGAACCGCTCCGAAGCGGCTGTGGGTTATGCCACGATGGATGGCGACACGTCGGGGAGTATTTCGCCGATTACGGGTATCGACAAGCACTTCCTGCGGGGCTGGCTGCGCTGGCTCGAAACAGTTGGCCTGAACGTGAAGAACGCGCCCGAACCGACCGACCGTACCAGCCTGGCTACGGACGACGACGTCCGGCCGACCGAACTGATAAAAGTGAAGGGTCTGCACCGGGTCAATAATCTGCAACCCACTGCCGAACTGCGCCCCACCGACCGCAAGCAAACCGACGAGCAGGACCTGATGCCCTATGACGTGCTGAACTCCATCGAAGAGGCCGGCATCCGCGACAAGCAGGCACCCGTCGACGTATTGAAACAGATTGAAGTGCGCTATGCCGGGCGGCACGACCGAGAGCAGCTGATGGGCTGGGTCGAGCGATTTTTCCGGCTGTGGAGCCGTAATCAGTGGAAGCGCGAACGATACGCCCCCAGCTTCCACCTAGACGATCACAACCTCGACCCCCGCTCGTGGTGCCGCTTCCCGATTCTGTCGGGCGGTTTCGAAAAAGAACTGGCCGCGATGCGCGACTGGGCGTCTGAGCAGAAGCCAAACAGCCGAAAAGGTAAGATTGGGTTTTAGCAATGCGTCAACTCGTTCCCGGAATTCTGTTTGCGGCTTTGTGGGCATCGGCGGCCGTCGCGACCAAGCTGGGTGTGCAGTCGGTGCCGCCCCTGGTGCTGGCAAACGTTCGGTTCTTTATTGCCGGTACGGGTATGCTGCTGTTTGCCTATGGCGTACAGCGGACGCGTGATGCCTGGCCACGGGGAGTTGAATGGCGGCAGCTGTTTATTTTCTCGCTGCTCAACACAACCATTTACCTGGGTTGTTTCGTACTGGCACTCAAACAGGTATCGGCGGGTATTGGTAGCCTGAGTACGGCAACAAACCCGTTGTTTATCACACTACTGTCGGCGGTCTGGCTGCGCCGTCGACCCGGCGTAAATGAAGTACTCGGCTTGTTACTAGGCTTGGCGGGCGTGGGCGTTGCAACCTATCCGCTGCTGCAAAACAGCTACGCGACTGTCGCGGGTATCCTGATCCTGCTGGTTGGCGTGGTGGTAGTGTCGGCGGCCACGGTTTACTACGCGGGGATCAGCTGGCGGTTACCGAACCTGGTCATTAACGGTTGGCAGGTATTATTGGGTGGGCTAACGCTCTTGCCCGTTACGTTGCTTACCGCTGATTTGAGCACCGCGCAGTACGACCTGCGTTTCTGGGGAGCAGTATGGTGGCTGATTCTGCCGGTGTCGGTCGGGGCGCTGCAACTCTGGTTTTTCCTGATTCGGCAGGACCCCGTTCGGGCGTCGCTGTTTCTGTACCTATGCCCCATCTTTGGCTTCGTCTACTCGTATGTGCTGTTAGGTGAACCGATTACGGTCTATACGATGGTCGGGACGATGCTGGTGATTGTTGGGCTTTGGCTGGGGCGAAAAAAATAGGAGCGACCCGGTGGGCCACTCCTGATAGGCTATAAGAAAGTGCGATGCGGTATACGTTACTCCTTCGTTACCGTGAATTCCACCCGCCGGTTGAGCCGACGCGTTTCTTCGTGGTTGTTGCTGGCAATGGGGCGGGTTGGGCCATAGCCTTTCGCCACAATCCGGCTGGCGGCAATACCATTGCGCACCAGATATTCTTTCACCGCTTCGACGCGTAGGCGCGATAGCTGAATGTTCTCTTCAAAACCACCCTGGTTGTCGGTATGCCCTGCCAGTTCAATTTCGGCCTTCGGGTTGCCGTTCATAAACGCCAGCAACTGATCCAGTTCAGCCTGTGAATCCGGCAACAGTTCGGGTTTGCTTTGGGCAAACCGGATCGATTTTAGCTGCGTGGGTTCACCTTTCGGTGCGATCAGGAGTGGTGTCGTATTGCTCACTTTGGCATCGAGCGTCTTTGGTGGTGCGACGCTGCTGCCGGGAGCCGATGGGGTAACAGCCGCCGGTGCAGCCGCTTGCGCGACAGCTGCCTGCCGACGCGTAGCTGCCGTTCCCCGCCGGTTTTTAGCCGTGACAGGGGCCGAAGCTGTAACGACGGCGGCTGACTGTTCCGACGTTGCCGGTGGCGTCACAACGGGCGCAGGCACAGGCTTGGGTGCCACAGTGGATGCTGCCGCAGTGGACGCTGCCGCAGTAGCGACCGGTGTGGGAGTGGGAGCCGTTTTTGGCGTCGTTACGGTAGGTTCCGGTGTCGAATTGCCTGATGATGCTGGTTGGGTGCTGACGGGAGGTACAGGCGACGTCGACGCTGTCTGACTTGTCAGCGCTGGTGGCGCTACCGTGGCCGCTTTACCAGCGCGGTGCATTGCTATGCCATAGCCGGACAGAGAGGTTTGCTGGTCCGACGTAAAGGAAAACTGCTTGGATTCAGGGTCATAGCCAAACGATTTCGTGTTCAGTGTGTACGTCTGATTCTTCGCGACATCCAGCCGAAATTGGCCATCGGTGCCGACGCGTTGTTCCGTTATTTGTTTGCCCGACGGGTCCTGCACTACTACCGTTGCCCCAGGAATAGGCTGTCTAGTGTCCGCGTCGAATACGATGCCTGCAATCGAGGCCTTCTGATTCGCAGTCGCTTCTGACTGTGCCTGGATTTGGGTTGTTGAAAAACCTAATATACCCAAAAGAAAAGGTACAGTAACATATGGGTGATGCATCCATTTTCTCATGAAAACCCAACGTTTGAAACTGCCTTTTAAGTACATCATAGTCCAGAAAAAATCAGATTAATTGTTGATTATACGGTCTGTTATCGATTGCGTCGTCTGTCCATGAAAAAGGCTCATAAATAACTGATAAACAGGGGTGTTACGTGTATAAAAAGTGCTTCGAAAATGAACGTAGGTGACCTGTATTTCGTTAGAAATGTATGACACAGGCAAACAACATGATGACGCAATTTTCGAACGTTCCGGCCCCACAGCCACCTGTGGCGGCTACCTCGCCGGCGACTGATGAAAACTGGCGGAAGTCAATTCCCGCACAGGTGTTTCTGAATCATTTCTTTGCGATGGACTACCACATCCAGCACCAGCAGGATCTGTTTGCTATCGCTAAGTTTCCCATATTTCAGCAGTTCTACGGTATGCCGAGCGAGGCTACCTACAAGGCTATCGAGAAATTGCTGCTCAATAGCTGGAGTGCCGAGTACGCGCTGCGCATTACGCCCGTCGTCAACGACGAGCAGTATTTGCAAAGCTCGCTGCACTGGACATTCCCACAGGCTTATTACAGTGCTCTCTTCAGTGCCCGCGCCTTTCTGGCCATTCAGGGTATCAACGTGAGCAACGAGGAGTTGATCCGGAAGCGGATCGGCAACATGGTCGTTCGGGGGTATTATCCGTCGTCGATTGGCTATTACGCGCTCGGTCCGATCAATAACTACCGGATTCAGCGGTTGCCCATGGCGCGTCGGTTTACGATGGCCGGCAAGGCCGATCTGCTGCTGCCGTCGCGTGAAGGATCGGTGCAGGCCGAACTGGCGCAGTTTCTGAAAACGACCCGCGATCAGCGAGTCAAGACGCTGCGCAACGTAATCCAGAATAACCCCAAGACGGCCCTGCGTAGCCCGAAGACGGGGGAGGTATTGCAGAAGTTCAGTGTCGAGCAGTACAAACAGCTGGCCAAGCAGATCGGCTACACGACGTATTTCGACATGCTGAGCCGGCTACGCATCTCATCGACAAATCGGGAGATTGAACGCTTCGTTGAGTCAGAGATCGACGTTAGGCTGTTCCACCAGAGTCTGGTGAATATCGTGACGCACGTCAACGCGGTGCATGAAGCGTATATTGCGAAGGCACTGGGGCTGGATGCGTACCGGCAATTGGTAGCCAAGCTACCCGCTTATTTGCAGGAAAGTTTCGTACGGGAGCGGATGAATACGGTGATCGTTCCAATGCTGACGGCCGACAAGCCTATAGCCTAGGCAAAAGTTACGTATCATAACGCAGCAGGGCCACCCCATACGGAGTGGCCCTGCTGCGTTATGATACTGGGGGAGCCTGTTTTAGAAGTCACCCAGGTTCGTCGCCGAAATCCATTTGACGCCGAACTGCTGACCGCTGACGGGCGTCTCCGACACGTTCTCGTACCGGATGTTGAAGTTACTAATCGTTCCGCTCCACTTGCTATTCTGTCCGGTCGGAATAGCGATCGTATGATACTGGTTGTCACCCTGTACGTTGAACGTAATTGTCTGGTCAGCCTGAGCTGCTTCAAGTTCGGTCTGGCCTACTTTACGCCATTCGAGTATCATGCGGGTTTCGGTCGTGATCGCCCGCATCCGAACGTATAGCGTCGGCGTTTCTGATGCGCGGTAGCCTTTGTTGGGCGAGACCAGTTTGAACCGGCGGTCGGTCGGGGTGATGACCAGTTCATTGCCGACCGGGAAGCCCTGGTCGTACGCTTTCCGGTAGTAGAAGCCACAGCGCGTTGGATTGCCCGCGAAGATATAGTTTGGTTTGGTTTCCGAGCGGGGGAGTGTGTTAATCGTATTCCGAATTTCCGATAGCGTACCGACGACCATGTTGATGTCGAACTCGTACACGCCATTCGGGTCCAGCGGCATCGATACCGTATTGGCGATGTAACCCGCGTTGATTGATTCAGCGGGTCCCCAACCTACTTCGTTGAACAGACCGACCTTGAACTCGTGCGAGTAGGGCGTGTGCAGGGCCAAACCACGCATTGTGTTGGGACGGACAGCCGCGATCCACGGTTCCGACGAATCAACGTTCAACGGGCTTATTTGCCCTTGATTTTTGTAATCGTTCAGGCAGATACCGCTACCGCCCAGGTTCCGAATGCCGTTGACATTGATCATCGGTGCACTGTTATACGGGTCACCCTGTACGACGTAGTATTGGTAGTAAGCGCTGTTCGTATAGGTGCAGGGTAGTTCTTGCTGACGGACGTCGTCATACTTGGTATTGTCGGGTCGGTTGCCAACAATCTTGACGTGCCGCTTGACAACGTTACCTTCCAGCCGAATCCACTGCTCGACAATGTAATGGCCTGGTTCGTTGTTGAGTCCCCAGAGCAGTCCCTTCGTTTTGGTGTACAGCATCTTGTCGGTACGGCCGTAGCCCAGCATCGGTGAGAAATTACCGGCGATATCACCTCCCTGCACCGGATTGTAGCCGATGTCATCGAGTACCGGTTTGCCACCCTGTGACCAGCCCGTTGCTGCGTTCGGCATCGAATACAGCGAGATCTGATCGTCACGGCCTGGATCGCGACGGCCGCTTGAGCCGTATTCCATGCAGTTGATCATGTTCTCGCCGACCTGTAGGTCAGTTACTTCGCGGATAACACCGCCCACGCCGAGATCAACAGCAACCCGCACGCGCTCGTTTTGCAGCACTGGCCGTTTGTCGCTTGGATATGGACTGTTCAGCACTGGATAATCGCCCTGGTCGGTTGGGGCCGACGAGCAGCCCGTAACGGTTACAGCCGCACTCACCGACTGACTTGTGCATCCGCTGGCCGAGCCAACCACCACGTATGTCGTTGTTCCGTTGGCTGCGGGTGCATTGAACGTAACTGACTGACCCGACTGGTTGATACCGTTACCTGACCAGGCATAGCTGATCCGATCACAGTTAGTACCGACGCAGGTTGCATTCAGCGTAACCGTACTGCCGCAGGCTGCACTGGCATTACTGGTCGTCAGCGTAAACTGGCAACCCGTGCTGGTCGTGTTGATCGGTGTGGTTGAGCTCGGTGGTGTGCCGTTACCAGCGCAGAAGGCGGTCGTACGCGGACTCAGGTTCAAATCAGTTGTAGTAGCAACCGGTTTGATCGACACGTTTAACGGTGCATTGCTTTTATAGCTGTCCGGAATCGTATAGAGGTAACCGAAGGTATTGTAGCCCTGAACACCGTAGGCATCGGCTACGTCCTGCCGGTTACGATCAGCCGTAATAGTCGCCACCTTGACATTGTTGATATAGACGTCTGCCGATGGGCTACGTTTCGGATTGTTAACGTCAAGAATCCAGCCCGCCAGTACATCACAGTTCGCCGTTTCCAGGAAGCCGACGTACTTCGCGTTTGTCGGTGTAGATGGTGTCGTTGTTGTGGTACTGGGTGGATTCGTCGTCGTGCTGGGGGGGGGCGTCGTCGTGAGCGATGCGCAGCCACTGACGATCAGGTCAAACGTAGCCGTTTGCGATGGACAACCTTTGGCTGTGGCCGTAACCGTGTACGTAGTTGTGCCATTGGCCGACGGCGCAGTCAGGGTCACCTGCTGACCGGTTTGGGTAGTGCCATTGCCGGACCAGGTATAGGTTGCCCAGCTACAGCTCGCCTGTAACGTTACCGATTCGCCACAGCTAACGCTGATTGGGCTCGTGCTCAGGCTAAACTGGCAGCTGTCGGTAGTTGTCGGCGGATTGGTGGGCAGTTGTCCGTTACCAGCGCACATGGGGGTATTGCGCGGGCTTAGACTCAGGTCGCGGGTCGTGCCGGCGGGTACGACCGATACTTTCAGGGCGGCATTGGCTTTGTAAGCGGCCGGGATAGCGTAGAAGTAGCCGAAGGTGTTGTAACCCTGCACGCTATACGCATCGGCGACGTCCTGCCGGTTGCGCTCGGCCGTGACAGTTGCCACTTTAACGCCGTTCAGATAAATGTCGACGGCGGGACTGCGCTTGGTATTATTGAGGTCAACCACCCAACCCGCTATACCGTCACAGTTTGCCATTTCCAGGAAGCCGACGTATTTCGCGTTTGTCACGACTGCGGTCGTCGTTGGCGGGGTCGTCGTGGTCGTCGGAGCCGGAGCGGTCGTGCAACCCGTTACTGAAACCGTGCTGGTTATGGTTTGGCTGGTACAACCATTGGCCGACGCCGTCAGCGAGTAGCTGTACGTGCTGTTGGTACTGGGAGCCGTCAGATTTACCGTCTGCCCCGTGGCTGTCAGACCATTTCCTTTCCAGGTGTACGTGACTCGATTGCAGTTGGCACCACTACAGGCAGCCGTCAGCGCTACTGAACTACCACAGCTAACACTGACGGGAGCTAATGTACCTAGTGTGAACTGGCAGCTGTCGGCCGGTGGACTGGTGGGCAGTTGTCCGTTACCAGCGCACATGGGGGTATTGCGCGGGCTTAGACTCAGGTCGCGGGTCGTGCCGGCGGGTACGACCGATACTTTCAGGGCGGCATTGGCTTTGTAAGCGGCCGGGATAGCGTAGAAATAGCCGAAGGTGTTGTAACCCTGCACGCTATACGCATCGGCGACGTCCTGCCGACTACGGCTGGCGGTTACAGTCGCTACTTTGACGCCATTCAGATAAATGTCAACCGCCTGTGCCTGTTTCGGATTGTTCGAATCGAGCAGCCAGCCTGCTACGCCATCACAGTTCGCCATCTCCAGGAAGCCCTGAAACTTCGTGTTGGTCACAACAGGTGAAGTGGTGGTGGTGGAAGGCGGGTTGGTGACGGTGGTGCTGGGTGGGGCGGTGGTGGTCGAGTTGCAGCCGGTGGTTGTGAGCGCCACGCTGGCCGTCTGACTGGCGCAGCCGCTGGCCGAAGCGGTGACGGTGTAGCTGGTGGTACCGTTGGCGGTGGGAGCCGTCAGACTCACCGACTGACCACTCTGACTCAGGCCGTTGCCCTTCCAGGCGTAGCTGACCCGGTTGCAGTTGCTGCCCGCGCAACTGGCGCTCAGGGTGAGCGAACTGCCACAACTGGCGCTCAGGCTGCTGGCGGTGCTCAGACTGAACTGGCAGGTGTCGGGCTTGACCACGGGGGTAGTTGTCGTGGCCTGGCAGACAGCGGTGGTGCGGGGGCTGTTGATCAGCTCCCGGCTGGTGTTGGCGATGCGTGCTGCGACGGTGATTGTCGCGTTCTTCTTGTAGCTGTCGGGAATCTTGTAGGCGTATTCGTAGGCGTTGAAGCCCTGGATGCCGAAGGCGTCGGCCACGTCAGGTCTTGGTCGGCTGGCCAGCAGGGTGGCTACCTTGGTGCCGTTGATGAACAGATCGACGCCGACCGACTGCTTGATAATGTTTCGGTCGAATGCCCAGCCCCGGATCGAGTCGCAGGAGGCCGCGTCGAGGAAGCCGTAGTAGTCGGCGTTGGGGTTGACGGGTGGTATGCTGACGGCGGTAGTGCTGGAGGGCGGGTTGGTAACGGTAGTCGACGGTGGGGCAGTGGTGGTGGAAGGTGGGTTGGTGACGGTGGTGCTGGGTGGGGCGGTGGTGGTCGAGTTGCAGCCGGTGGTGATCAGCGCCACGCTGGCCGTCTGGCTGGCGCAGCCGCTGGCCGAAGCGGTGACAGTGTAGCTGGTGGTACCGTTGGCGGTGGGAGCCGTCAGACTCACCGACTGACCACTCTGACTCAGGCCGTTGCCCTTCCAGGCGTAGCTGACCCGGTTGCAGTTGCTGCCCGCGCAACTGGCGCTCAGGGTGAGCGAACTGCCACAACTGGCGCTCAGGCTGCTGGCGGTGCTCAGACTGAACTGGCAGGTGTCGGGCTTGACCACGGGGGTAGTTGTTGTGGCCTGGCAGACAGCGGTGGTGCGGGGGCTGTTGATCAGCTCCCGGCTGGTGTTGGCGATGCGTGCTGCGACGGTGATTGTCGCGTTCTTCTTGTAGCTGTCGGGAATCTTGTAGGCGTATTCGTAGGCGTTGAAGCCCTGGATGCCGAAGGCGTCGGCCACGTCAGGTCTTGGTCGGCTGGCCAGCAGGGTGGCTACCTTGGTGCCGTTGATGAACAGATCGACGCCGACCGACTGCTTGATGATGTTTCGGTCGAATGCCCAGCCCCGGATCGAGTCGCAGGAGGCCGCGTCGAGGAAGCCGTAGTAGTCGGCGTTGGGGTTGACAGGTGGTATGCTGACGGCGGTAGTGCTGGAGGGCGGGTTGGTAACGGTAGTCGACGGTGGGGCAGTGGTGGTGGAAGGTGGGTTGGTGACGGTGGTGCTGGGTGGGGCGGTGGTGGTGCTTGAGGGGGGCGTGGTCGTGGTGACCGCTGGCGGAGCCGTAGCCGTCGTTGACGGTGGCGTTGTCACAGTCGTCGACGTTGAACCAGCGCAGGTAGCGGTCGTCATCGGGCTACCGACGATATTATCTGATGTACCGCTGTACCGGACCGAGATACTTAACGGAGCATTCGTTTTATAGGAGGCTGGTATGCTGTATAAGAAGCCATACTGGCTGTATGTCGTGATTCCGTAAGCATCGGCCACATCTTTCCGGCTAACCGTTGCCACAACGCTGGCTACCTTGGTGCCGTTGATGTATATGTCGGCCGTTGGCGCAGCATTTTTGTTGTTGTAATCGATAATCCAGCCCGTTACATACTCGCAGGTAGCTGCATCGAGGTGACTCTGAAAGTTACCGGCAGCCACCCGGGCCGATGCATGTGTATCGCGTGCATCGATCACTAATGTTGAACTGGTAACGCCACCACGAGTCTGGTTAGCCGTGGCCACGGGCTGACCTTCATTTGTCAGCGTTTGTAGCGTAATCGACGATTTTTCGACAAATAAACTTTGCGCATCGGCCTGGCTATGACTACGAAGCAGCTGGAATTGTGTGCCCGCTTTAACCGATGAAAAGTAGCCCGTTACCCGGTAGGTCGCGCTTGTTCGCGATGGGTAACTCAGTTGATCGCCGGTGTAGTCGACAAAATCACCACCGGTCTGTTCGAAGCCGGCCGGAAGCAGCAGTTTAAGCCGGTAAGCGTTGGCACCCGGCAGCGTAAACAGCAGCGAGGGCGCAATGTTCATCAGCTCAG
Organism: Spirosoma oryzae; assembly: GCF_003002825.1. GTDB lineage: Bacteria > Bacteroidota > Bacteroidia > Cytophagales > Spirosomataceae > Spirosoma > Spirosoma oryzae. The sequence goes on from NZ_PVTE01000007.1 coordinate 124,458, forward strand.
CCGTGATGACCAGTTCGATTGGTTCGCCCAACCGGATCGACTGCCGATTCGCCTGTATCGTAAACCGGATGGGATCACTGTCGGCCTGATCGCGCCGGGGCAACCCGAAAAAGAGCGGATAGCGCGGTAGCGGGCGGCCCGGCCCTATCCGGAGCATTTTGCCTGGGTCGGGCAGTGGGCGACCGGGTGAAATGGCCGGTGCTGCGGAGGCCAGTGTGGCTAGCTGGAATAGTATGCAAGCCATGAATAGCCCCTGCCTGAGCAGACGGCCTAAGGTCAGGTAAACGTTACGATACATAGTTGGATGACAGACGTAATAATTGTCTGAAATCCCAGTTGACAAATATTAAGCCAAACCAATGTCGGTAATTTGGCAACTATTGATTCTCTATTTGTCCGTTACGTATTAATAAACATTATATATGTATATCTATATGATTTATGGTTTACATAGTAGTATTATTATATTAATACTTTTTTAATCTATCGATTCTGGAAATTACTACTAAAGACAGGGCTATGGCGCTAAGAAAAAGGCTTGTACCGCGTAAACGCCAGCGCTCAGTATGGTGTCAAATTCGCTGGTCGTCCCTGTGTAAGACGGGCTATCAGGTACTGCTGATTGTGCTAGCTAAACTTTGTAATAGCCTGACTAAAGTAAACGCAAAACTGATTATCTGGCTACAAGGTAATCCGGCCGATACAGGGGCGGCATAGACTTTGACAACCTGAAAGCGTTAGAATGGGCGTGCCTACGCTAACCATTTGCATGGGCACGCCCATTTTGAACATACCGTGGCAGAACTCGTCAGGCTGTTTTGACCAGGTCGACCAGCGTGTCAATCCAGATGGGACTATCGTTCAGGCTTTCGACAAGCTGCCAGTGTTCGCCCCCCTGCTCTTCGAATAACTCGCGGTATTCGTCACCGATTTCAATGGTTGTCTCCAGGCAGTCGGCAACGAAGGAAGGGGAGAAAGCCAGTACGCTCTTTACGCCTTTGCCAGCCAGTTCCTTGATGACCTCGTCCGTATACGGTTTGATCCAGGGCGTGCGACCGAGTCGGGACTGGAAAGAGGTGGTGTAGCTGCCTTCGGAAATACCCAGTTCTTTGACCAGCCGTCGGGTTGTTTCGAAGCATTGGGCCCGGTAACAATACTGGTTCATCGCGTGCAGTTTGCTACAGCAGTCGCCCAGCTTGCAGACCTTCCCGGTGACGTCGCCCTTCAGAATTTGCCGTTCCGGCAGGCCGTGATACGTGAACAGGTAATGGTCGTAGGCGCGTTTTTCCATGTACTTGCGGCCGTTCTGCACGAAGCCTTGGATAAACTTCGGGTGCTCCAGAAAGCGATTGATAAACTTGATTTCCGGGATCACCTGCCACGATTTGATAATGTCCATTACTTTCTCGTAGACCGAACCCGTACTGGCCGATGCGTACTGTGGGAAGAACGGAATGACGATGATGCTGTTCAGGCCCAGTCGCTGAAACCGGGTTAGCCCCGCTTCAATGCTGGGACTCTGGTAACGCATCGCCAGTGTGACGACGTAATCGCTGCCCAGTGCTTTCTGTAATTCGCGTTCAACGACTTCGCCGTAGTATTTGAGTGGCGAGCCGGTTTCTGTCCAGAGTTCGCGGTATACCTTGGCCGATTTAGGTGCCCGGAAGGGGGCTATGATGCCGTTGACAAGAAAATAACGGGTGGTGGCGGCAATGTCCAGTACGCGTCCGTCGAGCAGAAATTCGCGCAGGTACTTGCGGACGTCGGGAACCGCCGGGCTGTCAGGGGTACCCAGATTAACGATAAGAACGCCGGTCTTTCCCAGTTTTTGGGTTGTTTCGACAGGCGCGGTGCTTGCGTAGGTGTTCATACGATTCAGTGGTCGGTGAGCCGGTGAAGCCGCTCACGAGTTGGTTAACCACAAACTGCGTGTAAAAATACAGGGTTTTACGGTCTGGTCTTTAGTTTATGACTTACTAGCCGCGATGGGCTTATTCGCAACGCTTCGGGCAAGCCGGGGGGTAAGCCACGGGCTGGTACCATCGCCTTACCAGCAGCGTTGTCTTTCGGGTGAGGAGGGGCGGCTAGATCGGCAAAAGTAAGACCATGGTGTATTTGTTTACTCAATGTAATTTAGATTTGTATTGATTTTTTCGATTGTAGTGTCGGCAGGCCCGTTCTGTTGACTGGTACGCGCTTATGACTCTTTCACAACTTGAATACATTGTAGCCGTCGATACCTACCGGCATTTTGCTACGGCTGCCGACAACTGTCACGTAACGCAGCCTACGCTCAGCATGCAGATTCAGAAGCTGGAAGATGAATTGGGAATTCGGGTCTTCGATCGTTCGAAGCAGCCGGTGGTTCCGACGGGCGTGGGCGAGGCTGTGCTGGCGCAGGCGCGGGAAGTGCTGCGGGCCGCCCGGCGCATTCCCGAGATCGTCAGCGAATCGAAAAACGATTTTCAGGGCGACCTGAAGATTGGTGTTATTCCGACGTTAGCACCCTACCTGTTGCCGTATTTTATCGGTGAATTTGTGACGAAGTACCCGGCGGTATCGGTACAGATTCAGGAACTGGTGACGGAGCAGATTGTCGAACGACTCCGTAAAGGCTTACTCGACGTAGGGCTCGTCGTGACGCCACTCGACGAAAACGGGATTACGGAGATTCCCCTGTTTCGCGAACCATTTGTGGTCTATGCGGCCGACACACATCCCTTGTCGATCCGGGAGGAGATACATACCGATGACCTGGCGACCGACGGGCTCTGGCTACTGACGGGGGGGCACTGCCTGCGCAATCAGGTTATCAGCGTCTGCGGAACCGACCGTCCGACCAACGCGACCAATGCCCTGCAATACGAAACGGGCTCGCTTGAAACACTGATCAAACTGATCGATCGGCAGGATGGCTTTACACTCTTGCCTTTTCTGGCCACGCTCGACATGGACGAAACCCGTCGTGCACGAATACGGCCGTTCGCGTCGCCAGCGCCGGTACGGGAGGTCAGCCTGATTATTCACCGCAGCTTCCTGAAGCGCCGGCTGATCGACGCGCTTCGCACCGAGATTCTCCAGCATCTGCCCGCTGCTTTACCCGTCGATACCCACGATGGTACCATAGTGACGCTGGTGTAAGCAGGCAGCCGGTTTTCAGTACACAGTTTACGGCTGACCGGTTGGCAGCGCGGCCGGTTTATTTTTCCCGCTCCAACCGGCGGTATGCTTCGTCGAACGGTTCGCCCCTGGCAACAGCCTGCGTAAGCGCCAGTAAACCCGGTCGCTTCACCCGGCATAACCAGCGCTCGACTTCGTCGGCTGCGGTCTGATAAGCCAGCATGACCCGGCCATAGTCGCCCCCGAAAAAGTCGTCTGTCGTGACCAGATCGGTCAGGGGAATCATGGGGCGCGGTGGAAAGTGGAACCGGTTGCGCAGGGATTCATCAGGCACCGTTGTGCTTGTATCGGGCTGTTCCCAAACGTCGGGCGAGCTGAAGCGATAATCGACCAGCAGAGCCAGTCCTTCGTTGAACCACTGCGGAACCTGTCGTTTGATGCGCCACCAGCCAAGCCGGGCAAACAGCTCGTCGTGACACAGTTCATGGGCAATCACATCGACGTTGTTTCCGTCGGGACCCAGCACCAGATAAGCGTCGCCCCAGGGCGTGCCGAGACTGCAACCGGCTCCTTCACCGCCCGCACAGTACCGAACGTAGTCGGCCTGGTCAGGACAATAAATCAGTATGGCCCGCCCTTGCTGGCTACCCCAAAATCGGCTGATTCGTGCCTGCGCAGCCCGGACGTGGGCCTGAAATGTAGTTCGCTGCCGGGGCGAAACCGTCGTTCGCACGTATACGGCGTGGCTGGACGTACTATCGAATACCTGCCGAAAATCGCCCGAGCGCGTTACCAGCATGCAACGAAACAGATGCGGGTACAACAGCGGCAGGGCCAGCGGTAGCGCAACAAATAGCGATAGAAAGAAACGAACAGCACCGAGTTTGGGCATCACATCGTCAACACGGCCCTACATCCGTTTGTTAAACTGCGAAGTACGACGCCCCGACCGGATTTTCCTATTCGAACCGGCGGTTGTCGGACGCAAAGCCGTTGAGCGTGTTAACAGAAAATAGACTACTACCCTAAAAATCGTACCAGTCAATGCAATCGTGTGTGATTATCGGAGCCGGCATCGCAGGCCTTACAGCGGCCCGACAACTTGTACAACAGGGATGGACCGTAACCGTGCTCGACAAGGGGCGGGGACTGGGGGGGCGGCTGGCCACCCGCCGACTGGCCAATGGCCGGGCCGACCACGGCGCGCAGGTGATCCGGGCCACCACAGTCCCGTTCAATGACTGGCTTACATCGGCCGACGGGCAGGCAGCACTCATGGCGTGGCCTGTCGACCCGGTAGGTACCGGCTGGGTCGGACGCGACGGCATGAACCGGGTGGCGAAACAACTGGCTACGGGGCTGGCGATCGAAACCGGGCAGACGGTGGTAGCGGTAAAGGCCGACGGAACGGGCTGGCGAATCGAGACGGAAAGCGGCCAGTCGTTTCGGGGCGACGCGTTACTGTGTACGATACCCGCTCCGCAGGCGCTGACGTTGTTTGTCGATAAATCGAATCTGCTGGCACCCGCCGATCAGCGCGCCCTGCAAACGATTCAGTATGACCCCTGCCTGGCCGTACTGGTCGCGCTGGACCAGGCAAGCCAAATTCCCGCGCCCGGCGGCTTGTGGCTCGACCGGCCCGACATCGCCTGGGTGGCCGACAACCAGCAGAAAGGTATTTCGCCCGACGTACCGACCGTTACGATACTAGCGAGTACTGCGTTCAGCCGGGCCAATCTGGATGGCGACCTGACCGCAGCGGGCCAACAGCTGCTGGCACAGCTCGCCGACTGGCTACCTGCCGAAACGATTACGTCGGTACAGGTACACCGCTGGCGTTACAGTCAGGTCGTGCAGGCCCATCCAGACCCATACTGGCGGGCAACTACCCCGTTGCCACTCCTGTTCGGTGGCGACGGTTTCGGCGGAACGGCCCCCTACGATCCGCATCTGAACGTCGAACGGGCATTCCTGTCCGGGCGGAGCATGGCCGATTGGCTTGTTGCTCAGTCAGCGTAGCCCTAACAGGTTTCCAAAAAACCTGTTAGGGCTGGTAACTAGATGGTTGCCGCTAGTCAATCGGTGCGGAGAATCTGTTCGGCAACCAACCGTCCTGTTTGCAACGCTGCATTGAGCGACGGATAAGCCGACTGATCACCGCATTGGTATAACCCTTCCGCCAGCTTCAGCGGTTGATGGGTCGTGCCGGCAGTAGCTGCGGTCGGGCTGTACGCTGGCAGTGCCTGCGGAATGTGATAGGTACGCAGATGTCGCCATTGCTGCACACCGTCGCCAAACCAGCCGGTGAGTTCGCGTCGGATACGGTCGGTTAGCGCCGTCTCGTTGACAGTTTCCAGCCCCTGCGTACTGACCGAAATCAGCCGTTGTCCCGCTGGCGCATACGTTGGCGCAACATCACTGACGATGGCCATGTTATGCACCGCCGAACGCCGGTTAGGGTTCAGCATGAGCATTTTCTTCGGCAACTCGTCGGGCAATTGCCAGCTGTCGGGGACGGCGAAATACGTGCAGGTCGTGTGGTTGAAGGCCGTGTTATCGGGAACCGGCCGGTTCCGCAGTGAAGCCACCGATGCCGGATCAACGGCCAGCACGATGGTTTGCGCCTGTATCGTCCGGCCATCCGCCAGGGTAACCCGCGTACCGTCGAGCTGTACTACCGGGCTATTGAGTTGGATCTGATCGGGCGATAGCCGACGCGCCAGCTGGTTGGCTAGTTCACCGATGCCGAGGGCTGGTAGGGCCGCGTCGCCCGAAAAAAACATCCGGAAGCAGAAATCGAAGAATGTCGAGGACGTCGTCAGGGCGTCTTCCAGAAAGACCCCACCGAAGAAAGGCCGGAAAAACAGCTCGATAATGTGCTCGGAAAAGCCGAGGTCATGCAGTCGTTGCAATGTCGTTGTCGGCGTCTGTCTCAGCAACTCATCGACAGGCAGGCTCTGGGTCTGGCGCAGTAACTCGACAATACGCAGTTTATCAGCGACTGTACCGACGGGTGATGTCAGCGTTTTGAAAACCGACAGCGGTTCCTTGAACGGGTTGAATAATGGCAGCCAGGTGTTGGTGCCGGACTGCGGCTGATGAATCAGCGCACCCGACCGAAACCGGGCCAGCTCAAGGGCTTCGTAATTGAGCACTCGCTGCGCTTCCGGGTAGGCCGTCAGCAGAATTTGAAAGCCCCGGTCGAGCCGAAACCCATCGACCAGATCGGTACGCACGCGCCCGCCCACGCCGTCGCTACTGTCGAGTAGCAGCGCGTCGACACCAGCGGCTTTCAGCCGGACAGCGCAGGCCAGACCAGCCATGCCGGCACCTATAATCAAAACAGGAACAGGGGTATTGGGTAGATTCATGTATGTATGAAGGCTGAACCGAACGATCGGCCCGCTAAAAGTACGTGCTCATCTAACCCGTCGGGCAGCGGCTTGGTTATTGGCTGGTACTATTTTTATAAAAATTGACTTAATTGAAGATAATAAAAAAATAATATGTTGATAATCAGTGAGAATAGGTAAACAGGAATTGCTTTTTTCAAGCTATTATTAATTTTGTGCCTATTCGTTGTGTTATACGGGCATGAACCTGCTGGTTGTCGATAATTTCGATTCGTTCACCTTCACGCTTGTCGATTACCTGCGGCAGGCGGGAGCGACGTGTCGGGTATTACGGAACGACGCACCCTGGGACCAACTGACGCAGCCCTGTGATGCGGTGGTACTATCGCCGGGTCCGGGAACACCGCGTCGGGCGGGCCGATTGATGGACGTCATCGAGCATTTTCATCGGCAGGTACCCATGTTGGGTGTCTGTTTGGGGCATCAGGCCATCGGCGAATTTTTCGGTGCTGAGCTATCGACGGCCGACCAACCCATGCACGGAAAGGTGTCGCTGATTCGTGTCGATCCTGCCGATGAATTATTCGCTGGCCTGCCCGGTCGGTTTGGCGTCACGCGGTATCACTCGCTGGTGCTGCGTACCCTGCCCGGCGAACTGGTCAGTACGGCGCAGACCGATCAGCAGGAGATTATGGCCCTGCGCCACCGTTGGTTACCACTTTGGGGTGTACAGTTTCACCCCGAAGCAGCCCTGACCGAACATGGGCTGTCACTTATAAAAAACTGGGTTAACTTTAATCAACACGAGAACACGGCTGGCAACGAAGCATCGTCGGCACCAGCCTGTTTAGTAGCATAGCATACCGGTATGAACTATCAGATTCGGAAAGAAGCAGGATTTCAGTATGTCGATGAAGGGCAGGGCGACGTGTTGTTGCTGTTGCACGGCTTATTCGGCGCACTCAGTAACTGGGACGCCGTCATCAAGGATTTTTCGGACCGGTATCGGGTGATTATTCCGCTGATGCCGATCTACGAGATGCCGATTCGACAGGCAAGTCTGGAAGGCTTATTGACGTTTATCGAACGCTTTGTCGACTACCAGAAACTCAACGACCTGACCCTGCTGGGAAACTCACTCGGTGGACATGTTGCGCTGCTCTACACGTTTCAGCATCCTGAGCGCGTGCAGCGGCTGGTCCTGACGGGGAGTTCGGGTCTGTTCGAGAATGGGATGGGCGGTTCGTTTCCCAAGCGGGGTAGTTACGACTATGTGGCTGAGCGCGTCGCGTATACGTTCTACGATCCGAAAGTAGCGACGAAAGAACTGGTCGACGAAGTCTTTGAAACGACGAGCAGTATCCCCAAGTGCATGAGCATCGTGGGCATTGCCAAGTCGGCGCAGCGCAACAACGTAGCCAAAGACCTGCATAAAATTCAGGTACCTACGCTGCTGGTCTGGGGGCTCAACGATACCATCACACCGGCTGAGGTGGGCTATGAATTCAACCGGCTCATCGCCCAGTCAGAACTGCATTTTATCGACAAATGCTGCCACGCACCCATGATGGAGTGCCCGACTCAGTTCAACAATCTGCTCGCTGACTGGCTGATCCGGAACCCCATCGGCGAACTGGTCGTTGGTTAAGTAACCCGGCGTGTCAGGCGACCGTGGGATAATTACCGACATTCACAGACTGCGTATATCCAACCTATTTGGATTTTCCGTAGTTTTCTGACCAACACATTCGTCGTTGACACCAATCTGTATGCTGGCTGCTGAACTTATCGACCCAATGCTGCCGGCCCTGAAACCGACCGATTCGGTTGGGCAGGCGCTGGACTGGATGCAGGAACACCGCATTGGCCAACTGGTCCTGATCGATCAGGGCGACTATCTGGGCATTGTCAGCGAAGAGCTGCTGCTCGATGTTGGCGACGATCAGCGGCCGCTGAAAAACATACTGCATCTCTTCGAGCAGGTATACGTCTACGAAGGTCAGCACCTGTACGAAGTACTGGGTATGGTCATGCAGCAGCGTATGGACGTCGTGGCTGTACTGAACGAAGGTCGTGAATTTATCGGCACCGTGTCGACGGCCGAACTGCTACGGCAGTTTGCCCAGGAACTGGGTGTGCAGGAAAGCGGAGCCGTGCTGATTCTGAGCCTGAACGAGCGCGATTACTCGATGGCGGAAATCAGCCGACTGGTCGAGTCGAATAACGTCAAGATCATCAGCAGCTACTTTTCGAGTGCCGCTTATGGCATGCCCGATCGGTCACGGTTGACGCTTAAACTTAACCGACAGGACATTACGGCGGTTATAGCTACACTCGAACGGTTCGGGTATCAGATCGAAGCTGCATTTGCCAACACGCCCGTCGAAAGCATCGATCAGGAACGGCTGGACTCATTGCTGCGCTACTTAAATACGTAGGTTTTCGGTATTCGGTACACAGTTCTCGGTTGATTGATACGTGCCGTGGTTGGCTACCGAAAACTGAAAACCGAAAACTGTATACCGCATTATTTTATGAAAATCGCCATTCATGGGCGGAATTTCCCCGAGTCAGCCCGGCCTTATGTGCAGGCTATGTTCGAGGAATTAGCCAAACGGCAGGTCGACGTGCTGATCTCGGCGGGATATCGCGAGTTTCTGGATAACGCTGGCGTCGCTCACTACAGTCAATCGACGTATCTGCCCGAGGAAGGCGTTATCGACGCCGACTTCGTGTTTAGTCTGGGGGGCGATGGTACGCTACTCGACGCCGTGACGCATGTCGGGCCCCGGCAAATTCCGATCGTAGGGATCAACATCGGTCGGCTGGGCTTTCTGGCCACGGTTGCCCCCCCGTCGATCCGGCTCATGATCGACGCACTTTTCAACGGGAAATACGGTATCGACGAACGCACGCTGGTCAATGTCCGGTCAACGCCCGATATTTTCGGGGCCTTACCATTTGGTCTCAACGATTTTACGATTACCCGTACGCAGACATCTTCGATGATTACCGTACACTCGTACCTCGACGGTGAATTTCTGAACTCCTACTGGGCCGATGGGCTCATCATTTCAACGCCCTCCGGTTCGACGGGGTACTCGCTGAGTTGCGGTGGACCGGTGCTCCTTCCTGAAAATAACAACCTGATCATTACCCCCATCAGTCCGCACAACCTCAATGTGCGCCCGATGATCGTGATGGACACCTGCCAGTTGTCGTTTGAGGTCGAGAGCCGCAGCGGTAACTTCCTGGCAGCACTCGACTCCCGCTCGTTTACCGTCGACGTGTCGGCCCGAATCAGCGTGCAGAAGGAAGACTTCAAAGCCCGACTGGTGAAGCTGGGCGACGAGAACTTCCTCAACACGCTGCGCAGCAAACTCAACTGGGGCTGGGACATCCGCAATTAGGCTGGTGCGATCCTTGCTGATGAGTTCCGCACAGGCCTTTTTTTGCGGATTCACCAATAAAAGCCACAAATTGCCGTTTCCGAAGAGATTACGCTTTGATTCATCCGGTTGATTCGCCCATACATTCTCTATGAAAAAAATAAAATACCTGACTGCTGGTATGCTATCGGTCGCTGCCTTGTTTGCTGACTCAACCGATAGTCTGGCGCAGCGACGCGTGAATACGCATTTTCTGCCGTACTCATCTGTCAGTTTCGGTGTTGGCTCCTCGCACTACTACGGTGATCTGGCCGGGTACCGGCAGTTTATTAAGGCAACGTATATCATGCCGCGCTGGAACGTAGGTATCGGCTACACCCGGCAATTTACGCCCAAGTTTGCCGCCCGCGCTACCTTTACCTGGGCACGTATTGCGGGGGACGACTACACGTTCAACAAGAACAACATCGTTGAGAACCTGCCTCAGTATGTCCGGAACCTGCACTTTCGCAACGATCTGAAAGAGTTTGCCATCACGGGCGTTTATAATTTTATTCCGGACGGACGGACGTCGGAAGAGCGGGCCAAATTTACGCCCTACATTTTCGGGGGCATTGCCCTGCTGGCGCACAGTCCCGAAGCGCGCACCCCGTATGATCCGAACGCGACTGAGGCACAGCAATGGGTAAAATTACAGCCCCTGCACACGGAAGGACAGGGGCAACCCGGTTACGACAAACCGTACTCGCTCGTGACAGCGGCTATTCCGGTTGGCCTGGGTGTACGCTATAAACTGAACGAGAACTTCAACCTTGCGTTCGAAGTAGGCTTTCGGTACACGTTTACCGACTATCTGGATGATGCGGGCGGTAACTATGCCGCCAAGGATGCATTGACCGGGCTGGCAGCGCAGATGGCCGACCGTCGGCAGGAGGTTTACGCGGCCCGGCCGAAAAGCCACCCGAACCGGTATCAGCCCCTGGTCGATCTGTACCAGAATGGCGATCCTAGCCAGCAGGCACAAATTAGTAATGAATTGCAGGGAAGCGTTGTGCGGGGTGCCGATGGTAAACTAAACGACGGTTACCTATTGACCAGCTTCCAGATTCATTACATCATCCCGAGTAAGATCAAGTGTCCCCCGATCCGATAGGTAGTGACGAACCAACACATGCGTACGGCCCGGCTGCTCATCGCCGGGCTTTTCATAAGCCTGCATCTGCACGCGCAGAAGATCGAGGTGGGCGGTAGTCTGGGTGGTATGCTCTACAAAGGCGACGTATCGGTCCGTCTCGACCCGCGTCTGTACCGACCGGCGGGTGGTCTGTTTTTCCGCTACAATGCTACGCGTTCGTTTTCCGCCCGACTGGGTGTTGCGTTGGGGGGCGTACGGGGCGATGATCGGCTAAGCAACGATCCATTTCAGCAGGCGCGGAACTTCGCGTTCCAAAGTTCGATCAGTGAACTGACAGGCGACCTGCAGTATAACTTTCGAAATTATACCTCACAGCCGAAAGTCAAAAACTGGACGCCCTATGTGTTTGGCGGCATCGGGCTTTTCAATAGCAGAAACGACGTCGTGCGGGGGCGGGGTATGCTGAATTTTCCGCTCGGTGTGGGACTGAAATATGAATTTCACCGCCCCTGGAGTATAGGATTTGAATTTGGTACACGCTTCACGCGCTACGATTACATCGACGGGCTGGGCGACCAGACGTTTGGAACGACAAGTAATAAGCTGGGGCAGAGTAATACCGCCCTGTCGGACAGCTATACCTACACGGCAATCACGCTTAGCTACACGTTTTATAAGATTGTTTGCCCGTAACCGGTTGCGCAATCGGTCCGTCGAAGGGGGCTTTGGTCGTATTTCGTATACGGGTAAAGCCCCCTTCGGCACGTTCGGTCCTTCGTATTACCGCGCTTTCCGTATTTTTGGCGCGTAATTCAAATCTGACAGGTAGTGAGTAGTAATGGGTACGCGCTTATGCGAATACTGGGTATCGTAGTGGCAATACTGGTTGGCGGGCTGAATGCCGCATCATCACAGACAATGGACCGCGAGCCCGACGAACCGACGATCTATTCCTACTGCCAGCAGTTTCAGGTGTTGTACACACAGATTCGGGAACAAAGTATTCAACCCGATTCGGCCCGTCGCCGGTTTAGTCAGATCATGCTTGGGCTAAAACACCGGTTTGATCAGGATGGGCGTATGCGCTACGACAGTCTGCAACGGGACAGCCTGCGCCGAACGGGTCAGTACTTTGCGTTTCCGATCCGGGGCTATAATCCACGCGCGATCGGCGGTACGCACGGCGAAGGCTACCGGGGCAAAGGTTTCGATTTATTCGATTACAACGTGCGGGGCAGTCACCCGGCACAGGATATTTTTATCGCCGACCGTAATCAGGATTGTATCGACGATCAGACCGGACGACCGGCGGATGTGCTGGCAATGACGAGCGGGGTTATACTGGCCATCGAAACGGCCTGGACGCCCGGCTCCGAGTACCGGGGCGGTAACTGGATCTGGCTATACGATCCGGTGATGAACGGGCTTTTTTATTACGCCCACAACAACGTTGTCGACGTGCTGCCGGGGCAGTGGATCGGGGCCGGACAGAAAATCTCCGAAATGGGTCGTTCGGGCTTCAACGCCTATAAACCCCGGTCTCCGACACACCTGCACCTGATGTACCTGCAAATTCTGCCCAGCGGCTTACCCGAGCCCGAGGATACCTACAAGTGGCTGCTCTCGGCAAAGACTTCTAAATGAAGTTATAAAGTTGTAGAGTCGTAAAGTTATAAAGTTGGCTGGCGCGTTCTGGCTGGTACCGGATGGGTTGACGCGCCAGCCAACTTTTCAACGCTATAACTTTAAAACTCTAGTTACGATTCGCGTACGAGGTTGACGCCGGTGATCAGGAAGATCATGCCTACGATAAACGGAGCTGCTGATTCGGCCTTGTTGATGCTCATACCCAGCAGGGGCTTGCCATCCGATAGAAAGGCAACGAGGGCAAACAGGACGACGACGACGCCCAGAATTGTCAATGACGTGCCGAAGAACCGGCGGGTATTGTTTTCCATGGTGTATTCAGGTGGTTGATACGCTATAGCTCAGGTGTAGTAACTCGTTAAGGCAGATTCAGTTCGAGCGGTTTGACGACGGTCAGGTTACGCTTACGCCCTTCTTCCAGCAAAAAAAGGTAGGCCGTTTCGAGCGTATTGGGTATGTCGCCGTCGAGAATGGCTTCCCGGATAAACGTTTTCAGCTCGCCTACTTCCTTCGACGGCGGTAAGCCAAACGTTTCCATAATCAGTTCACCGGTGATGACGGGCTGGAAACTGCGTAGTTTATCGCGTTCTTCTAAATCAATTAATTTTTGCTCGACCCGGTCGAAGTTGCGGAGGTGCTTCTGTACTTTTTCGTAATTCTTCGACGTGATGTCGGCCCGGCACAGCGCCATCAGCCCGTCAAGATCGTCGCCCGCATCGACCAGCAGCCGACGTAGCGCCGAATCGGTGATCTGCTCTTTGGTGAGGGCAATGGGGCGGAGGTGCAGCCGAACCAGCTTCTGCACAAACCGCATCGACTCGTGCAGTGGCAATTTCATCGTCCGAAAAATACCCGGTACCCAGCGGGCCCCCAGATCTTCGTGCCCGTGAAACGTCCAGCCAACCTTCTTGTCATAGCGTTTGGTGGCGGGCTTGGCGATGTCGTGCAGGAGCGCGGCCCAGCGCAGCCACAGTTCCTGTGCGTTGAGTTCGGGCGTCGACTTGGTGCGGCTGGCGATGTTGTCGAGCACCTGCAACGTGTGGTAGAAGTTGTCCTTGTGGCCCCGTCCTTCGATGGTTTCGACGCCTTTCAGCGCCACCAGTTCCGGGAAAATACGGTCGAGCAAGCCGGCATGGTATAGCAGTTTGAAGCCGTAGGAGGGCGTCGGCGACAGAATGATCTTGTTCAATTCGTCGGTGATGCGCTCGCGCGACACGATGCCAATGCGATCGTTCATCTGCACGATGGCATCGAACGTAGCGGGTTCGATGTCGAAGTTGAGTTGCGACGCGAAGCGAATCGCCCGCATCATGCGCAGCGGATCGTCGGAGAAGGTAACCAGCGGATCGAGCGGAGTGCGGATGATCTTTCGTTTGAGATCCTTCTGTCCGTCGAACGGATCGAGCAGGTCGCCGAACACGCCCGTTGCGCTGCTGCGGTTCAGTTGAATACCCATCGCGTTGATGGTGAAGTCGCGCCGGTTCTGATCATCTTCGAGCGTACCATCTTCCACGATGGGTTTGCGCGAGTCCGACCGGTACGATTCTTTACGCGCGCCGACGAATTCGACTTCCCACACCTGCCCGCCCAGCGTGACTTTGACCATGGCGGTACCAAAGCTGGGGAACACGGCCACGGGAGCCTTCATCGCTTTGCCAACGGCTTCCGCCAGCGCAATACCGCTACCCACGCAAACGACGTCGATGTCTTTCGACGGGCGTTTCAGTAGCAGATCGCGTACAAACCCGCCCACCACATACGCACGAACGCCCAGCGCGTCGGCCTGTTGCGCCAGCGTCTCGAAAATGGGGTTGGCCTGTAGTGTGTCGGTAAAATTCATAGTAGTAGTTTGTAGTTTTCAGTATTCGGTTTACAGTGATTCAACACGTTCCGTTTGCCGGTGGCTGTTGACATAGACAGGCCCAAGGGACCGTAAACAGTAAACTGAATACCGAAAACCGCACGTTATTTTCTAATGAACGCCATGCCGCCGTCCAGGTCGAGCCGGATGATGCGGGGCTTGCGGGGCATGCCGGGTAAGGCACCAAATCGTTCGCTAACGGCGGCTTCGGCGGGTGGGGGCAAGGTCAGCGACTCGAACGGAATCGTGAGCAGGCCCCGGCCGAAACCACCGATCAACCGCTGAACCTCGGCGTTCAACGACCGCCGGACGGCAATTTCCTGGCTCTGTTCGAGTAGTACGGGAGCAATGTTTTTTCCCTGCTCGAAGACGACGATCAGCGGGTTTTCGGCAAAGTCGACCACGTCGTAAGCAACGTCGGGCAGTTTGGCCACGTACAGCACCAGTTGATCGGCGTTCTGAATGAGCACCGTCGGGCGGACGCCGTCGGGCATGACCGAAAAAAGTGTCAGGAGTTTCGCAACGGCTTCTTCGTTGGTCGGGTCGGCGGCAACCGACCAGCCGGCTTCGTCGGCCAGCGCGATCAGGTTGCCCTGCCGGAGTTGATAGGTAATGTCGCGGATTGTAGCTGCCATAGTTGTCTAAACCACAAAGATACGGCACGGTTTGCCATTCGCCAGCCGTGTTGCCCCTTTGTTCAGACATGCGCCGGACGTAGCTTCGTTCGTTCGCGATAGACAACCAAGCGCTAACACCGTTTACTGCTTATGTTCGCCGATCAATGACTACATTGTCGCGAACGCCAGCTAAACGCAATAACCTTATTCCTGATAACCATGAAAGCAGTTGTAGTTTCTTTACTTCTTGGCCTGTGTCAGCTGACGGCAATAGCGCAGGTAAAACCGACGGATCTGGTAGGTGCCTGGCAGTTTGTAGCGCCGTCGGGTACGCGTACGGTGCTGACGTTCACGGACAATTACGTTATGCATACGGCCTACGAACCCGGCCGATTCATCAGTACCAGTGGCGGAACATGGCAACTGGCGGGTAACAACCTGATCGAAATTATCGAGTTCAACGCAGCGGACAGTACCCGTGTCGGGTCAATCGACCGCATGGGCGTTAGCCTGACTAACAAAAAGCTGACCGTAGCCACCCGATCTGGGAAGATGATATTCGATCGAATCGATCAATTCAACTCGCCGGAGCAACTGGCCGGTTTATGGCGCATTACGAGCCGGGCCAACGATGCGGGGCAACTGACGCCTATGCAGCGTGGCCCCCGCAAGACGCTTAAATTGCTGACCGGAACGCGCTTCCAATGGGTCGCTATCAATCCGCAGACAAAGCAGTTTTCCGGTACGGGTGGTGGCACCTATACCCTGAAAGACGGGAAGTACACCGAGACAATCGAGTTTTTCTCCCGCGATAACAGCCGCGTCGGTAAGTCGCTGACGTTCGGGGCCGAGGTTGGTCCTACGGAGTGGCATCATACCGGGCAAAGCTCGACCGGTGGCCCCGTCAACGAAATCTGGACGCGGGAAACGGGGAACTAAGTGGTGGTACAGGGATTATAAAAGGCGTCGTTCCAACCCATTGGCGGTACGATAGGTCTGGCAATAAACCAACCACACACTGATCGATGAATCGTTTTCTGCACCTCTGTCTTTTTGCCGGCCTGTTGTCATTAGGCTGTCGGCGCAGTGATGTTCCAACTGGTATTCCAACCTGTCTTCAAACCCGGATCGATATGATCAAAGCCGAGGGCGTGTGGAGCCCACCCGCGAAAGTCTATCAGTATCGGTATCAGGGCCGGACCGTCTATTTCATCCCACAACATTGCTGCGATATTCCGAGCCAGCTGCTGGACGATCAGTGCAATACCATCTGCCTGCCCGACGGTGGTTTCGCTGGTTCGGGCGATGGCAAATGCACCGACTTCTTCGAGAAGCGGACGGAAGAGAAATTACTCTGGGAAGATACCCGGAAGTAGTGGAGCGTGTAGCCCAGACCTTCCGGTCTGGAGGGCGCGACAGCGACCTGCAAAGCTGCCGATCACGTAAGTTGGCCTGACGGCCTCCAGACCGGGAGGTCTGGGCTACACCAACTGCAACAGTAACCGATAGTCAAAACGTAGTGGGTAAATCGGACGGCCGGGTGCGTTTAGTGTCTGGTTCTGAATTACACATCCGCTGCATATGCGCCTGACTGCTTTACTGATTCTCGTATTGACCGGCTATTGCCGACTTGCGCAGGCGCAGACCCCCCGACAGAAATCGCCCGTCTTTTCCGTGACAGGCTACGTACGCGACGTCCGGACGAAACAGCCTATTCAGGGTACCAACATCGTGGTGCTCGACGTATCGAAAGGCTACGTCACGGCCAGAGACGGCTTCTTCGTCGTCAACCTGCCGGCAGGACGCTACGTGCTCAAATTCACGCACGTCGGCTACCGACCGACGCTCGACACGATACAGGTGCAGGGTACCGTGTTTCGGGAAGTGACGATGGCCGACGATGCCAAAGACCTTGACGAAGTAACGGTGACCAGCGAGACGCCCGACCGGAACGTACGGAAGGTCGAACTGGGGGTGTCGCAACTAACCATCCGCAGTATCCGCCGGATTCCTCCCTTACTGGGCGAAGTCGACATTATCCGAAGTCTGTTGCTGTTGCCGGGTGTAACAACGGTGGGTGAGGGGGCTCCCGGTTTCAACGTGCGCGGTGGAAGCGCCGATCAGAACCTGGTGCTGCTCGACGATGCCCCCGTATTCAACACCAGTCACCTGATGGGTTTTTTCTCGGCCTTCAATCCCGACATCGTGCGCGACGTGACGCTCAACCGGGGGGGCGTGGCTGCGTCGTACGGCGGTCGGGCGTCGTCGGTGCTGGACGTAAAAGTCCGCGAACCCGACGCGCAGAAATGGAGTGTCAACGGGGGGATCGGTCTGGTGTCGAGCCGGTTAGGTGTTGAAGGACCAATCCTGAAAAATAAATTGTCGCTGTTGCTGGGGGCGCGGGCGTCGTTCAACGATTTTCTATTCAAACTGGCCCCGGCCAATCTGCGAAATACCCGCGCTAATTTCTACGACCTGACGACCAAACTCAAATACCAGCTCAACGAACAGCACACGCTGACGCTCACCGGTTACCAGAGTCAGGATGCGTTTAAGTTACCGTCCGATTCGCTGTCGGGGCAGGAAATCAACGCATCATCGACACAGTTCAACTACCAGACGCTGAACGGAACCCTGCACTGGAACTACTTTATCAGTAAGCGGGCGAATCTCAACACGGCGCTGATTCTGAGTCGGTACCGCGCTTATCTGTCGGCTCCCGACTCGGCCAATGCGTTTACGCTGCGGTCGGGTATCTGGCAACGGCAACTGAAAACCGATTTTACGTACACGCTCAATCCGGCGCATCAGGTACAGGTTGGGCTAAGTTTGATCGACTATCGGGTACAACCCAATACGCGCACGGTGGGGCCGTTTTCCAATGTGCTGCCGGTAACGCTGGCCGATGAACGGGCCTACGAACTGGCGGCCTACGCGCAGGACGAATGGACGCTGAACCCAGTACTGTCGATCCTGATGGGGCTGCGCTACTCGGAACTGCTCAACCGGGGGCCGGCGACCGTCCGAACCTATGCCGAGAACGGTCCGGTGCAGGACGAAACCGTGACCGGCACCCGCCCGTATGGTGCCGGTGCCGTTTACCACACCACCGGCGGACTGGAACCGCGACTGGCGCTGCGCTGGACGGTCGGCGACGGGAAATCAGTGAAACTGGGTTACAGCCGGCTGCGGCAGTACATCAATCAGATTACGAATACGACGGCCGCGCTACCGACCTCGCGCTGGCACCTGAGCGATGCGTATACCAAACCGCAGATCGCTGACCAGTACTCGCTGGGCTATTTTCGTAATAGCACCGACAACGCCTACGAACTGTCGGGAGAGGTCTATTACAAACACATCGCCAACGCGATCGACTACCGCGACGGGGCGGAAATCCAGTTAGCGCCCAACGTTGAAACGCAGATCGTGCAGGGTGACGGACGTGCGTATGGTTTTGAAGGACTGGCGCGTAAAAACAAAGGACGCTGGACGGGTTTCGCCAGCTATACCTACGCCCGGACGTTCCTGACAATGGACAGCCCGTATGCCAGTGAGCGGATCAACGGCGGTAATCCTTATCCGGCCAACTACGATAAACCGCATACGCTCAACGTGCTGGCGACCTACCGCCCGACGGCCTGGTTTAGCCTGTCGCTGAATTTCACCTACAGCACCGGTCGCCCGACAACACAGCCGTATGCCCGCGCGCTTATCAATGGAATCTATGTGCCGATTTACGTCGACCGGAATCAGCAGCGCATCCCGGATTATCACCGGCTCGATTTTTCGATGTTGTTCGAGCAGAACCCACTGAAAAAGAAGCGGAACCAGAGTAGCTGGGTCTTTTCGATTTACAATGTCTACGCCCATAAAAATGCGTATTCGGTCTTTTATCGATTAAGCAACGCAGCCAACGAAAATGCCTACAAGCTATCCATCTTTGGAACCGCCTTCCCCTCGCTGACGTACAATTTTAAATTTTAAGGCGGTTTACGGTTCTCCGTATTCGGTTTTCGGTAGCGCTGGCGTAGTCACGCGCCCTCCTGCCAAGAAACCGGTACACACTGAAAACCGAATACCGTAAACCGAATACCGTAAACCGAAACCTGTTATGAAACTATCCTCCTTCCTGATAAGCCTCCTCTGTTCGTTGACGGTGCTGGCTTGCGTGACTGAATACAAGTCGGAAACGGTCAGTATTGCGCCGGCGCTCGTGGTAGAAGGTCAGGTAACCGATCAGCCCGGTCCCTACACGGTCCGGCTGACCCGTACGGCCGACTACACGATTCAGAGCGTCAACCTGCTCGAAACGGGTGCTACCGTGACGATTGCCGATGACAAAGGCAATCGTGAAGTCCTGACCGAACTGTCGCCGGGTGGTGTGTACCAGACCAGGGCCGGGGGAATGCAGGGCGTGGTCGGCCGGAGTTATACGCTGACCATCCAGACCAAGGCTGGACTGCGCTATGAGTCGACGGCGGAGGTACTGCCGGGGGTGTCGCCCATTTCGAAAATCTACTCCGAATACGTCAGCACACCACGAGTCAATCAGCTTGGCATCAAACAGGGCTGGAACGTATACATCGACACGCAGGACCCCGACACGCTGGGTAATTACTACCGCTGGAACTGGGCGCACTACGAAACGTTACAGGCCTGCAAGAAAACGTTCAACGCCACGAAGAAGCTATACGACGGTATCTCGTGCTGCACGCCCTGCTGGCAGATCGACCGCTGTCACAACTGCATCGATATTAGCTCGGATGTCGATATCAACGGGCAGGCGATCAGTCGTCAGTACATCATGCAGGTGCCCTACACGTCGAATACCCGCTACTATCTGGCTGTGCAGCAACAGGGCCTGAGCCGGGGAGCGTATCAGTTCTGGAAAAGCGTGAAGCAACTGGTCAGCAATACGGGTGGTCTGTTCGATGCGGCACCGTCGTCGGTGGCCGGGAACATACGCTGCGTGAGCGACGCCAGTCAGCCGGTATATGGGTATTTTGGGGCGGTAGGCTTGTCGGAGCAGATCATCTATGTAGATCGCAGTGCCGGGCAGGGAAGCCCCGACGCCGACTACCCGACCGACTTCCCGTACCCGTCGAATCCCCCCTGTATTGCCTGTCAGAACAGCCTTTACCAAACGCCCGTCGCACCCCGGGGGTGGCGTAACTGAATGAGTTGACAACCCGCGCCAAATGCAATAGCTTTGCAACCAGGGTCAACCCGGTTTACGGTATTCGGTACATAGTTTTCGGAAGCAGGCTACCGTTGAACTACTGGAGATTGTACGGCAGTCGCTGTAAACCGTAAACTGTATACCGACCGACGAAACAACCTTTCCCGATGAAGATTTTAGTGCTGCGGTTTTCGTCGATCGGCGACATCGTGCTGACAACGCCTGTCGTGCGCTGTCTGAAACAGCAATTGCCGGACGCTGAGGTGCATTTCTGTACCAAACGATCGTTTCAGGCCATTGTCGAACACAACCCGTACATCGACAAGGTTCATTATCTCGATGGTAGTCTGTCGGACTTACTGGCTACCATCCGCCCCGAACGCTTCGACTACATCATCGACCTGCACAACAACCTTCGCACCCGTATGATTAAGCTGGGCTTGCTGGGTGTGAAGGCCTACAGTTTCAACAAGCTGAACCTGCGCAAGTACCTCTACGTCCGCTGGAAGGTCAACAGCATGCCCGACGTGCATATCGTCGACCGATACATGGCGACCGTCCGGCCGCTGGGCGTTATCAACGATGAGCAGGGACTTGACTACTTTATCCCGTACAAAGATCAGATCGAAGCGGACTGGTTGCCGATTACCCACCGCGACGAGTACGTGGCCTATGCGATTGGCGGGCAACACGCGACCAAGAAACTACCCGTGCCGCGCATGATCGAACTCTGCCGGAAGATCAATCACCCCATTGTCTTGTTGGGCGGTAAAGAAGACCGTGACGCGGGCAGCGCAATTGAACAGGCACTGGGCAGTGGACTCATCTACAACGCCTGCGGGCAGTACAACCTGAATCAGTCGGCGTCGCTGGTGCAGCGGGCGAAGGTTGTATTTAGCCACGATACGGGATTGATGCACGTCGCGGCTGCGTTCAAAAAGAAGGTCTATTCGATCTGGGGCAACACGACACCCCAACTGGGCATGTACCCGTACAAAACTAATTACGTCGTGCTGGAAAAGACCGGCCTGCATTGCCGCCCCTGCTCAAAAATCGGCTTCGACGCCTGCCCGCTCGGCCACTTTAAGTGTATGAACGAGCTGCCCCTCGACGTCGAGATGCGGGAATTGCGCAAGAAAAAGAAGTTTTAGGCAGCGCTTATCAGCGTGCTTTCAGGCGTAACGCCCAGGGGAGCATCAGCAGAAAAGGCAAACTTCGGTCGTCACGCACGGTTTCGTAACGATCACCTAAATGAATGTTCTTGTAATAGGCCGTTAGTTTGCGCTGGTAGTTGCGCTCCGACTGAATATACCACGCTACATCACCCAGCATCTGACTCAGGAACCATTTTTCCAACAGGCGAGCCATTCGGCCGTTGCCATCGGCGAAGGGATGAATTTGAGCCACGCGCAGGTGAATCTGAGCGGCAAAGTAAAAGACCTCATTGTGGTTCAGGTCCTGCTCGGTCAACAGGTTTATGTCGGCTACCAAGCGTTGCATTTCCTGTGATACCAGAGTCGCTGGCGCGCCTTGATATACGATGGCTCCCGTCTGTAGATTACGAATCGTTACTTCTTTGTCTCTATAACTACCCTGATACGCCTTATTTCGATTCAGCAGCGTAGCCGACATGTATCGGTGGGCCGTGAGCAGTCGGTCTTCCGTGATTGTCGATTGCTGAGCATACCGATAGGCTTTGATCAAATCATCGATTTCCTGAATCGATTTCGTTTTTTTTAAACCCATCTCCTGAAACCGGTAGTACTCGTTAAGGTCCACCGTGGTGCCTTCAATATTGCTGGAGAAGATCGAACTGGCTACGAGAAACGAGAAGAAATCCAGTGACGGCTCAAGTCGCCGTAGCTTGTTGATGTGTTTATGGATTGTCAATGGCTGGCGGTCAACATAGTCAGTTAACCACTGATCGTTCAGCGTATGCAGGTCAATACGTTTATTCATAATTGATAAAGATGCCAACAATAGTGAATAAGGTGCAAATGTAGTGACGGTACCAGTGGAGAATGAGTGGAGCGCAGTAGACCCGCTCAGTTGAGCTGAAGTAAGCCGCTACTGGCGTACACCAGTTGGCCACCGGCTGTCAGTGAGATGCGTTGGGCCTGCGCAACGGCTGATACCGTGATGATATGCTGCACGGTGATGGCTTCGCCCGCAACAGGTACGCGCCCACAGGACCAGACGGACGGGTCATGCCAGTTGCCGTTTCGCACGGTTTTCGGTAAACAGGGTAGTACGGTCAACTGATAATTCTCCGCTTCGCCGTAGCTGTAGTTACCGCAGGGATCGGCCGGATTGGTACTGCTCCCCGCCAAGGATATAATTCGGATTGGGAAGCGGCCCGGCTTTGCATTGGCGGGTATGGTGATGCCAGCGGTGATAACCGCCGTGGTCGACGCGGGGGTCTCGTAAATCTGTTCGCCCGGATCGCTGAACGAGCCGTTCCGGTTAACGTCTGCCCAGACCGTCAGCCGCAGGGCGTTGACCCGGTTGATTGGAGTAATGGTAAAGGTATAGCTGGCTCCCGGCACAACTGGCGGAGCCAACGTTGTAAACTGCCCGACCCCCGAAAGGGAACAGCCTGAGTTCTGGCTCAGTACCTGCCCATCGAACTGGACACTCCCCAGCCCCGTCGCATAATCCTGGCACCCGTATGTGTATACCGGCTGGCAGAAGGGGGTATGGAAAATAAGAACCTGGCTAAGGTCACCTGTGCTGTTGGAGGGACGTATCCGGTAGTAGACAGTGGCCGCCAGGGGGGCATCCAGATCCGTGAACGACGTTGCATTCGGGGCTACGCCACCCGCAAAGGTGAAACCCGTCGAGTCGGAGGTGATCGACCGTTCGACGAAATACCCCATCTCGTTGGTCGCATTGTCTGTCCAGTTCAGCACGACGCGGGCGTTGACCAGCGCGGCCGATAGATTGGTGACCGGGCTAACCGGGGTCGACGCAGCGTTGAGTGAATAGGCGGTGTGCGACTGACGAAGCGCGAGCCCGTTTGCCATCCGTTCATACTGTCCGGCCGTCAGATCGTGCGTACAGGGAAAGTAGTACGACATGATGTTCGTTGGCGAGGGGTGATAATGCGCTCCGGTGCCGGGTTCCGTGATGGTGCAGGTATAAACCGATGGGCACCCCATGACGCAGGTCATTGCCGCATCGGGCAGGTCAGTTCGGCCGTAGGGATCGGCGGGTGTGTCGCAGACCAGATCACCTGTCCGGGCACAATTGTCGCCCGCTACCGTTTCGTACCCGGTCTCATTGTCGAAGGTGTGCAGCAGGTTGAAGTTATGGCCCAGCTCGTGCGGAATCAGGCGATTGCCCAGATCGGCATCGCTCCCCACCCGAATAAACGACTGGGTCGACGCGACATTGTTGGATGGGTAATAGGCATAGCCCCCCGTGTTGTCGCCGTCGAAAGCCTGCACGTAATACTGATTCAGCGCGTTTGTCGCGTTACGGTTGGCAATGGTGGTTTCACTGACGCCGATGACGAAAGCGTTGTACAGGTTGTCGTCATCGACATAGTCGGGACTGTTACCCGAAAAGAAAAACTGAATACCGGCCGACCGGTAGTAATTGTTGGTCAGGGCGAGTACGTTGTTCAGACTCGTTAAACTATAGCCATCGGTCCCGTTGGACCGGCGAAGAATATGCGGCCGGATCGGTACATACGTCAGCGCGGCAACAGGCTGTCCATTCGCCAGTCGTAATTGTACGGCCTGCGTCATGGCGGCTTCAAGGGCTTTCCGTTGGGACAGGGGCAGCGGCCTGGTGCGACACGGCGGTGGTGTTGCTGTCGGTTGTGCCCGAACCAAAGGCAGGGTGCTTAGTGTCAGCAGAAACGTCCACGCAAGAAATTGAGCAGCAGGGTATAACGAAACGGTAAGAAAGCGTACAAATCGGCCCATGCTTACGTGGGGTCTCAGTCGATGGGGAAACCAGTAGATCTGTCCACTATCTATGCCAGTAGATTCGTTTTTCGCAGTATTCCGGCTATCAGGTCGGATAAATCTGGGTATCTGGCTGGTTGACGACTGTCAGTTGAAACACGTCGGGGCGGGCGTAATGACCAACGCAGTCGAAGTCGAGTTTGCTTTTGGCGAGCAGGCTGAAATCGAGTTCGGCGGTAAGCAGCCCTTCCTGATCCCAGAGTGGCCCGGCTAGTACGTCGCCGAGCGGAGACAGAATTACGCTGCCACCCCGGCTCATAATGTCGGGCTCATCGGCAAGGTCGGCCTGGTAGCGTTCGGGATAATCGCTTTTGCGGACAAACTGGTTGCTGGCCAGCACAAAGCAGCGGCCTTCCAGCGCGATATGCTGCATGCTTGCCTGCCAGGCATCGCGGGCATCGGCCGTCGGAGCCAGATAGATCTCGACACCCTTCTGGTAGAGTGCCGTGCGGGCCAGGGGCATGTAATTTTCCCAGCAGATTAATCCACCGATCCGGCCCAGGCTGGTCTGGTAGCTAACCAGCGTACTACCGTCGCTTTCGCCCCAGATGTACCGTTCCAGACCCGTAGGTTTCAGCTTGCGGTGCTTGCCCAGCAGCGTACCGTCCGGTCCGAAATACAGCAGGGAGCAGTGGAGCGTACCGCCGATTGGTTCGCGCTCGGTAACGCCCAGCCCCACAAACAAACCCGCGTCGCGAATGGCGTTGCTGAGCCGGTCGACGGATGGCGACGGCACGTCGAGACTGTTGGCCCAGTAATCGAGCCACTGTTCGCGCCCCCGGTCGGTCCGGCGACCGACAACGGCATCGAAGCGCAGCCCCCGTGGGTAGCAGGGAATAAACGATTCAGGAAACAACACCAGCTGACAACCCGCCCGTTTGGCCCGCCCGAGCCAGTCGATAACGATGTCGATGCTTTTCTCGCGGTCGAACAGCGCCGGCGTCGCCTGCACGACGCCGACAGTAACGGTTTGCAAATCCATTGTGTACGGTTTTGTCTGTTGGTACCGTCGCGGTAGCGACGAACTATTGGTTGGCATGAGCACCAGCGAGGATGCTGGTGCTGACAAATTACAACGTTTTCCAGACGGGAAACGCGTCGCCCGGTTTGAAATCTGATTGGTCGGCGGGCAGTTCCATGAAGGCGTTGGCGTCGAGCAGATTGGCGAAATCGGCTGAACCCGAGCCGGGCAGGGGGTGCGCCACCAGTCGACCGTCGGGTTCGCTGGTCAGCCGAACCGACAGAAAATGCGTCAGTGCCGGGCGGAACGTGTAGGCCGAAGCCAGTTGCGCATAAACGGGTGGTTCAGGCAGCAGTCCCAGCGATGCCCGCAGGTAAGGCATCACGTAGCGATACGTACAAAGCACCGTCGACACGGGGTTGCCCGGCAGGCCAAAGACCGTTTTGCCATCGGGCGTCGTGCCGAACCAGAGTGGCTTGCCCGGTCGTTGATCGATCTTATGGAAGCGTTGTTCAACACCCAGTCGCTGTAACACGGCCGGTACGAAATCGGCTTTGCCCGCCGATACGCCCCCGCTCAGCAACAGCAGATCATTGTCTGCCAGCAGCATGCTCAGCCGTTCGGTCATCAACGCTTCATCGTCGACAATGCGGTGCAAACTGGCCGAAATACCCAGCGACTTCAGCGCAGCCTGTAGCAGGTACGTATTCGACTGGCGAATCTGATAGGGCAGGGGTGTGTCGCTAACGCCAACGAGTTCATCGCCCGTCGAGATCAGCGCTACACGCGGGAGGGTCGACACGAGCAATGTTGCCTGACCAACCGATGCGGCAACGGCAATCGCTGCCGGACCAAGTAGCATGCCCGGCGACAGCAATTCGTCGTTGGCCCGACGGTCGGTAGCCTGATGATGTACGTTCTGCCGGCTCAGGACGTCTTCGATTTGCACCGTAGCGTAGCCGTCAGCGATGTCAATGTCTTCGTAGCGGATAACAGTATCGGCCCCCACCGGCAGCATGGCCCCCGTCATGACCTCCAGGCAGGTGTTCGCGTCGGTCAGGGTTTGCTGGGGTTGCCCCGCCCGCTGCATCCCGACCACCCGAAACGTCCGGGGCGCGTCGGCGGGCTGACCGGCGAAGTCAGCGAAGCGAATGGCAATGCCATCCATCGCGACCCGGTCGAACGGCGGAAAATCACGGTCGGCGCAAACGGCTTGTCGTAACACCCGCCCCCCGGCTTCGGTTAACGTGACAGATTCAGTTGGTAGTGACAGACAGTGTTGCAACACCAGATCGGTGGCCTGAGCAGCAGTAAGCATAGGAGTCGAGTAAGCGAAAATAAGGCAAGTTGCGCTACGAATGTCGAACTTCGACGCGACGATACAAGACGGTGGTCGGTATTCAGTAGTCAGTTTACGGTTTACAGTCGCACTGGCAGTACTGAAAACCGACTACCGTGAACCGTAAACCGAATTCTGAAAGCATGAACCAATTCTCACACATCAGCCCGGAAGGCGACCCCGCGATGGTCGACGTGGGGGCCAAAGCCGTTAGCCGCCGGACTGCCCGCGCCCGCAGCGTCGTTGTTCTCAACGAGGAAATTATGACGCATTTCGCTGGCCAGGACATCGCGACCAAGAAAGGACCGGTATTTCAGACGGCCATCATCGCCGGTACGATGGCCGCCAAACGAACCGATTCACTGATTCCGCTTTGCCATTCGCTGGGGCTCGACAACTGCCGCATTACGATTCATACCGAAGGGCTGACCGCCGTTGTCGAATGTATCGTGTCGACCGAAGGCAAGACGGGTGTGGAGATGGAAGCCCTCGTCGGTGCATCGGTTGCCGCCCTGACCATCTACGATATGTGCAAGGCGTTTTCGCACGACATCGTCATTCAGGAAACGAAGCTGATGGAAAAAACCGGTGGTAAACGTGACTTCAACCGAGACAAGTAGCACGGGCGACGGTCAGGTGGCTCTACTAAACGGCCTGGTGCTGATCGGTGGGCGTAGCCTGCGGATGGGGCAGGACAAAGCCCAGCTCGTTTACCACGACAAACCCCAGCGCGATCACCTGACCGAGTTGCTGCGGCCCTACTGCCAGACGGTCTACTGGTCGGTCAACGCGGAGCAGATCGATCGCTTACAGGCGTCGGGTATGCCGCTTTTGCGCGATGTCGAGAATCCGCGACCGGGTCCGCTCAACGGTATCCTGGCGGCCCTCAACCACGACCCGACGGTGGCCTGGCTCGTCGTAGCCTGCGACATGCCCCTGCTGACCGACCTGTCATTGCGGACGCTGGTGGCCGGGCGTAACCCAGCCTGCCTGGCGACGGCTTTTTACGATACCGATGGTCGTTACCCCGAACCGCTGCTTTGTATCTGGGAGCCCGCCAGCGGACCCGTCGTACGCGACGCGTTCAACAACGGCATGGTGTCGCCCCGGAAACTACTGATGTTGCATTCGGCAGCGCTGTTGCCCGCGCCTGATCCGCGCGAGTTGACCAACGTCAACAGTCCCGCCGAGCGGAACGCGCTGGGCTTCTGAAACAAGCCGGTTCAATCGGGGTTGTTCCAGCATAAACGCACGACCTTATGACGTCACTTCGTTCGTGGCTGGTTACGGCCAGCTCACTTTTATTGGGTACGGCCGTTTCGGCGCAACGAGCGGACCCCCCGGCTACGTTACGCGACTTCAGCGAACAGCGGATTCGTCACCAGAAAACACTGGGATACGCACTGGGCGGGTATGCGCTGGCGAATATCGCTGTTGGGGCCATTGCCGCCGGACAGACAACGGGCGAAACCAAAGCCTTTCACCAGATGAACGTCTACTGGAATCTGGTAAATCTGGGTATTGCCGGAGCGGCTGCGCTGAGTCAGCGAAAACAGTCCGGTGAAGGCGAAACGCTCGCGCAGGCCGTCCGGCGACACGAAAACATGAAGCAGCTTCTACTGGTCAACACTGGTCTCGACGTGGCCTATGTCATGGGTGGCTTGTACCTGCGGCAGCGGGGCAGGACCAATGAACTGAGCGGCTTGCCCGGCAAAGCGGCTCAGCAGCAGGGCTACGGTACGTCGATTATGGTGCAGGGCGGTTTCCTGCTCGCCTTCGATCTGGTTAACTACCTGCTCTTCAAGCGCCGGGGCGACCGGCAGCAGGAACAATTGCTACAGGCTACCGATTCGGGTATTGGACTCGTGCTGCCGATTAACTGACTTTTCAAGTATGACTGCTACAAACAAAACCGATAATGACTTTTTGCGCGAGGCTATTCAGCTAGCCCGCGATGGTATGATGACCGGACAAGGTGGTCCGTTTGGGGCGGTGATCGTCCGGAACGGGGAGATCGTCGGCAAGGGAAGTAATCAGGTAACGTCGACCAACGACCCGACGGCCCATGCCGAGGTAGTCGCCATCCGCGATGCCTGCCAGCGGCTGGGCACGTTTCAACTCGAAGGCTGTACGCTCTACGCATCCTGCGAGCCCTGCCCGATGTGCCTGGGAGCCATTTACTGGGCGCGTCCCGACCGGATCGTGTATGGCTCGTTTCATTCCGATGCGGCCGGGGCCGGGTTCGACGATCAGTTTATCTACGAGGAAATCGAGAAGCCGCGCGACGAACGACACATTCCGATGCAACAGAGCCTGCGCGATGAAGCTAACGTTGTGTTTCGGGAGTGGGTCGCCCTCGACAAGCGGATTCGCTACTAGCTGCCCCAAAATCCCGGCCAAACGAAGTCGGTAAAATGCCGTACTTTTGTCTGTCAATTCTGAACAACAAACCAATATTAACCCTTCCGATTATGCCTGGAATGGAGTTTTTCGGTGATGCCGAACGCAAGGAAATCAACGACGTGCTGGAAACGGGTATCCTGTTTCGCTACAACCACGAAGCCCTGCGCAACGATATTTACAAAGCCCGCGAGTTTGAAGCGGAAGTAGCCAAACTGGTCGGTGCCAGCTACGCGCATGCCGTATCGAGCGGGTCAACAGCCGCCTTGATTGCAATGGTGGCTGCCGGCATCGGGGCTGGCGATGAAGTCATCGTGCCACCGTTCACCTACATCGCGACGGTAGAAGCCGTGCTGATGGTTGGTGCCCTGCCCGTCTTTGCGGACATCGATGATACGCTTTGCCTGAGCGCCGAGGGTATTCGCAAAGCCATCACGCCAAAAACGAAGGGCGTTTGCCTGGTACATATGTGCGGACAGATGGCCGACATGGATGCCATTATGGCCGTAATCAATGAGCACAACCTGGTGCTGGTCGAAGACGCCGGTCAGGCGATGGGTGCCAGCTACAAGGGGACGTACACGGGACTGTTTGGAAAGACGGGTGCTTACTCGTTCGACTTCTTCAAAATCGCTACGGCGGGCGAAGGTGGTATCATGGTGACGAACGACGAAACGGCGTATAAACACGCTGATTCGTACTCGGACCACGGCCACGATCATATCGGCAGCAACCGGGGGATGGAGCAGCACCCGATTCTGGGCTTCAATTACCGCATTAGTGAACTCCATGCCGCCGTCGGACTCGTGCAGACGCGCCGGGTACCGGAAATCATCGAGAAAAACAACGTTCATAAGAAGCAACTAATGGCGACATTGGGCGAAGTCGACGGTATTTCGTTCGCCCGTATCCCCGATGCGGATGGTGATTCGGCTACGTTCCTCAACATACTCCTGCCCGACACGGAGTCGGCGGCTCGGGTCGTGCTTGAGCTGAACGCGGCTGGTGTCGGTGGGTTCAACTACTGGTACACCAATATGTACCACTTCATCAATCAGTGGGACCACCTGAAACAGATGCGTACCGCGTCGGCTCTGACCATCGAAAAGCTCGGTGCTCCACAGGATTACAACAACCTCGACGTACCGGGCGCACAGCAGACCATCGGCCGACTGATTTCGTTCGGTATTCGCGCGACCTGGACCAATGAAGAAGTAGCTGCTCTCGCCGACAAGATCAGCGCTGCCGTGAAGAAGGCAATGAGCGTAGAAGCGTAAAATGCCCACGCTGTTCATTCATGCGGGGTTACGGTTTTTCTTCGTTATGTTCGATTTGCTGAACGAACCGTTTCACGTTCACATTGGCGACAGAGGAAAGCGTCTTTGCAAGTACTGGATCTTTGCCGACGGTAGCTTTGAGCTAGCTGATAATAGCGGATTTAGGCAACGCGAATTAAACGATGTTGAAACGACGTTAACCGAACAAATGCGTTCAATTCAAGAAGCCTATGGAACCTACTGCGCAGCAAACAGTATCTCCCTTAACTACAAGACCAAACGTAACGTCTGATGCGGTAAAAATTGGCGAGTTACCTGTTTTGGTGAATGTGTGGATTGACGATAAGCGGGTACATTTTGATCTGGCAGATGGCCGTCTGATTGCCTGGCCGATTACATGGTCGGCGTTGCTGGCGGCAGCAACGCCCGAGCAGCGACAGCAGTTCACCTTTTCGGCGTATCATGTATTTTGGGATGAACTCGACGAAATAATTGGGGTCAAAAATATTCTGTATCCACCGGCACAACTGGCTGCGTAATCTGCATACGACGACATGTCAACAATCCATTCAATAGCCGAATTCCAAGCTCTGTCTCCCGATTTACGTCGGGAGACAGAGCACTTTGTCGAATTTCTGCGAACTAAACAGCGGAGCCAAACGACTGGCGAACGTGAGTTTGGCTATGCGAAAGGGAAAGTATGGATGGCTCCCGATTTTGATGCCCCGCTAGACGATTTTGCTGACTATCAATGAGACCGTTGTTAAGAGCACAAGCGTTAGCTGAACATATAGCTGTTCCTACGCGTGATGCTTTGTTTCAACTATACGAAGTAAGTATCGTCTGGTAGTACCTTATTTGATTATGACACTGCACAAAAATTTCAAGGGGATTGAAAAGACCGTCTACGGGCGGGGGAGTTTCAATCAGCTCGATGACATTCTGGCACCACAACGGGCCGAAAACAACCAGTACTTCGTGTTTCTGGTCGACAATTACTTCAAAGGCAAGCCGCTCGAAAGTCGCGTGCCGGTACATGACCACGACCTGGTGTATTACATCAGCGTCGAAGAGCACGAGCCGACCACCGAGCAGATCGACAGCCTGCGCGACGAGATTCTGGCGCAGAAAGGGTTGCCGTCGGGCGTAGTCGGTATCGGGGGCGGCAGCATCATGGACATCGCCAAAGCACTGTCGCTGATGCTGACCAACGAAGGATCGTCGACATTATATCAGGGCTTGAATCTGATCAAAAAGCCGGGTATCTACCACGTTGGCGTGCCGACCATCTCAGGTACGGGTGCCGAAGTGTCGATGACGGCGGTACTGACCGGACCGGAGAAAAAGCTGGGCCTGAAATGCGAATGGACGGTATTCAACCAGATCGTGCTTGATCCCGAACTGATCGCATCGGTACCCCGTAACTGGTGGTTCTACACCGGTATGGACACCTATATTCACTGCGTAGAGTCGGAAAACGGACGGCTGAACAATGCGTATTCGCACGCGTTCGCCGAGCAGTCGATGAAGCTTTGCCGGGAAATCTACCTGGGCGAAAATTCGGGACAAACCCCCGAAAATGACGACAAACTGATGGTGGCGTCGCTGATGGGTGGCCTGAGTCTGACATACTCCGAAGTAGGCGTTTGTCACGCGCTGAGCTACGGCCTGTCGAAGATTCTGGGGATGCGTCATTGCTACGCCAACTGCATTGCCATGAATCACCTGGGCGACTTCTACCCCGAAGGCGTGAAGGAGTTCAAGGAAATGGTGGCGTACCACCAGATCGACCTGCCACAGGGACTATCGAAGGAGTGGAGCGACGACACGATCACGCAGATGGCGCACGTATCGTACAATCTGCCGCACATGTGGCTGCACGCGATCGGCGATAACTGGAAAGACGTCGTTACGATCGACTCGCTGAAAGACCTGTTCCGCCGGATGTAAGTGCGACTACTGTCACGCTTACCGTATTGAAAAATTCTCCGCACTACTGGCGGGTTAACTTACGTATATATGTCTCAGAAAATTGTTCGCGTTGGCGACATCGAATGTGGATCGGATGAGTTGTTTCTCATATCGGGACCATGCGTCATTGAAGACGAGAAAATCATGATGAACGTGGCCGAGCAGCTCCGCGAAATTCAGGAGCGCGTCGGTATCAAGATCATCTATAAATCATCGTTTCAGAAAGACAACCGGTCGAGCCTGAACTACTACAATGGCCCCGGTCTGGAGAAAGGCATTCAGGTGCTGGCGAAGGTAAAAGAGCAGTTCGGCTTCCCCGTCCTGACCGATGTGCATTACCCCGATCAGTGTGCAGCCGTAGCTGATGTAGTCGACGTGATTCAGATTCCAGCTTACCTCTGCATGCAGACGATGCTGGTAACGGCAGCGGCTAAAACCGGCCGGGTGGTCAACGTAAAGCACGGCCAGTTTCTGGCACCGGAAAACATGAAGCATCCGGTGAAGAAAATCGAAGACTCGGGCAACGATCAGATCATCCTGACCGAGCGTGGATTCACCTTCGGCTATAACGACCTGGTGGTCGATCCCCGTTCGTTTTACCACATGGCCCGCACCAACTACCCCGTCGTGTTCGACGTAACCCACGCGATTCGGAAGTACGGTATTCCGTCGGCCGATGCGAAAGGTGGTGCCCGCGAATACCTGCCCGTATTGGCCCGCGCCGGTGTCGCTGCCGGCGTCGACGGTCTGTTTGTTGAAACGCACACCTGCCCTTCAGAGGCCCTGTGTGATGCGGCCAGTCAGCTTGACATCAAATACCTGGAGGAATTCCTGAAACCGCTGCTCGAACTGCACGCGGTTGAAGTAAAATACCGCAACACACTGCCCGAACTGGCGTAGGGCTCCAGATTTAGTCTGTGAATGTGTAGCCTGGACCTCCAGGTCCGGGTGGCCGTCAGGCCAACTGCGTTGAGGGGCAGCTATAAGCCGCTTCGCGTCCACCCGGACCTGGAGGTCCAGGCTACACTGCACTGGATATACACGCCTATCGAGTTGATGAATCATACCGAACAAACGTTTACCGCACTGGGCGGCCAATTCGTAACACCCGTCGATACGCTGACGGAAAAACTACGCGCCGTAAAGGCGATCGTGTTTGACTGGGACGGGGTGTTTAACGACGGTGTAAAAACGGGATCGGGGAGTAGCAGCTTCAGCGAAGTCGATTCAATGGGGACGAACCTGCTGCGCTTCGGTTTCTGGCTGCATCACCGCGATCAATTACCGGTCGTAGCCATCATCACCGGCGTAATCAACGAACTGGCCGATGCGCTTGTCCGGCGGGAGCACTTTCATGCGTGTTATTCACAGGCCAAGCACAAAGTCGACGTGTTGAAGCATTTGCTGGATCAGTATGGGCTACAACCGCACGAAGTCGCTTTTTTCTTCGACGATGCCCTCGATTTGTCGGTGGCTGAAGTGGCGGGTGTACGCGTGATGGTGCGTCGGCGGGCCAACCCGCTGCTCACGGATTATGTCGTGCGCAACGGGCTGGTCGATTACCTGACTGGCTCAGAAAGCGGGCAATGGGCCGTGCGCGAAGGCTGCGAGATGCTGCTCGGGCTGCTGGGTCAGTTCGATACGGTGATGAACGAGCGACTGCGCTATAAACCCGTTTATGATCGGTACTACGCCCAGCGTCAGGCCGTCGAACCGAGTTACTGGACTGTCGGTCCCGACGGCCCTGTTCAGAAATAAGCTGTTTACGGTTTTCAGTAGTCGGTTTACGGTAGTAAGGGCTGTCCGGAATTACCGCAAACTGAAGACTGTAAACCGAAAACTACTAACCGAAAATCGAAAAAATGATTGTTGGTATCATCCCCGCCCGGTACGGCTCGACCCGTTTTCCCGGTAAGCCACTGACCGATATTGGTGGCAAGCCAATGATTCAGCGGGTGCTGGAACAGGCAAAACTGGCGCAGAAACTCGACGCGGTCTTTGTCGCGACGGACGACGAACGAATTGTCGCGGTCGTGGAAGCGGCCGGTGGACGGGCTGTGATGACACGCACGGAATTGCCCAGTGGTACGGACCGCTGCCAGGAAGCCTACCGCAAACTGGTTGCCGATGGTACCCTACCCGACGACGCTACGAATTACGTCATCAACGTTCAGGGTGATGAACCCTTTCTGAATCCCGATCAGATCGACGAACTGGCTATCGTGCTGGACGGGTCGGTTGAACTGGCTACGCAGATGGCACCGGTCGAGTCGGCGGAGGTGTTGCTGAGTGCCAGCGAAGTAAAGATTATCATGAACGCCCGGCAGGAAGCGCTCTATTTCAGCCGGCAGCCAATTCCGTACATGCGCGGTGTCGACCCGATGAGCTGGCACCAGCACCACGCCTACCACCGGCATGTGGGCCTGTATGCCTATCGCGCCGACATTCTCGACAAGATCACGCAACTAGCCATTTCACCGCTTGAACAGGCTGAATCGCTGGAGCAGTTGCGATGGCTCGAAGCCGGCTTCTGCATCAAACTGGTCGAAACAGCCCATACCGCGCAGGCCGTTGACGAACCCGACGACGTCGAAAAAGCCCTCCGTAGCGCATTGTAGTGTCGGTTTATAGTTTTCGGTGTACGGTTTACGGTTGCCTAACCGGTCAGGTATTGCCGATGCGTTACCAACTCTATATTGTGACCAACAGAAGACAGTAAACCAAAAACCGTAAACCAAACGTATGTCCTCCCACCACGTTGTTCGTGAGAAACAGGAACCGGCGCTGCTGATCGCCAATGGCGAAGCCTGTCAGCCGGACTTGCTGGGGCAACTGCTGGAGTGGAGTCCGACGGTGGTTGTACTCGATAGTGCCATCTGGCGCGTATTCGATCTGGGTATCAAAGTCGATGTGCTGCTCGGCGATTTCGACCGCGACCTCGACCTGGATACCATCCGGGCGCATCAGTATCCGCTGGAGATTGTCCATGCGCCCGATCAGAATAAGACCGATCTCGACAAAGGCATTGAGCTGCTCATCGAACGTGGGTACCCGGCGGTCAACATCGTCTGGGCAACGGGGCGTCGGGCCGACCACTCGATCACGAACATGACCAGTCTGGTACGGTATAAAGACCGCATTCGGCCGGTTATCTTCGATGATCATTCGAAGATTTTTCCGCTGGTGGGGCGCTACGAGAAGTGGTATGCCGCCGGTACACCCATCTCATTGATTCCGGTCGGTACCGTATCGGGTATCGTGACAGAGGGACTGAAGTACAACCTGAACGACGAAACGCTGACGCTGGGCTACCGCACCGGTAGCAGTAACGAGGCCGAACGCGATGGCTTTGTGCGAATCGAAGCACAAACTGGCGATCTGCTGATTATGGAATGCTGGGACTGATCTGATATAGACCGGAATACATCAGTACCCCTACAATGAATTTGCTCGTCGTCGTCAAACTGACTTGCTGGTCGACGTTCGGCGTATGTGGATTTATCCAATACGCTGGATTCGTTTTATTTTCCTGTATTGTCCCGTTATCGTACAAAGTGGCTGGCTTCGTTCAGTCGCAATGTGACGGCTGATAGTTTAGGTAACATACTGCGAAACAGAGGGTTAGTTGTATCGGTTAGTGGCTGGACAACACCGATCACCTTGCCGTGTAGCAACTCGAATCGTTACGATACGTTGCGCTCCTCATTTCTACTAAATTTAATTTTTACGCGCTGATTATTTGGAAGCGTACGGAATCGCGTGCTTTATTTGCATAAATCTACTACTCCAATAGATTAAAAGTACTAATAGTCTATCTAACACCGGGACTATTGGTGTATTTACCGGAACACGGAAAATCAGAGGACCAAAACGATTCGAACAGCACGCTATGAATACGACAGTTACTTCACGACAATGGATAGCTAAGCCGGTTTCAGGTGATCGTTTAACGACAGTATCCGGTTGGCGGAATCGCATTCGTTAGCTTAACCCCAACCGACTATGCAACTTAACTGGCTGGCTTACGCAATCCCGCTTTTTTTACTTCTGATCGGGCTGGAGTACTGGGTCTCACGGGCGCAGCGGAAGACGTATTTCCGATTCAATGAGTCGATCGCGAACCTCAATGTGGGCATCGCCGAGCGTCTGCTCGATCTGTTCATTGCCGGAGCAACCTATGTGTTCTATGCGTGGCTGCATCAACGATTCGCGCTGTTCGAGATTCGGGCAACGATCTGGAGCTGGGTCGCGCTGCTGGTCATGACAGATTTTGTCTGGTACTGGTATCACCGGTTGGGGCACGAAATCAGTCTGTTCTGGGCCGCGCACGTGGTACATCATCAGAGCGAAGATTTCAACTACACCGTCTCGGCGCGGATTACGGTTTTTCAGGCCATCGTCCGAACGGGATTCTGGAGCGTACTGCCTATCATCGGTTTCCCGGCGGGTATGGTTGTGAGTATCCTGCTGGTACACGGGTTGTATGCTTTCTTCCTGCATACCCGCACGGTGGGTAAACTGGGCTGGCTTGAATACGTGCTGGTGACACCGTCGCACCACCGGGTTCACCACGCTGTCAACCCGCAGTACCTCGATAAGAACTACGGCGACGTATTCATTTTCTGGGACAAGCTGTTCGGCACCTTCGCGGAGGAACAGGAGGAGCCTGTCTACGGCCTTACCAAGCCGCTGAACAGCTACAGCTTTCTCTGGCAGCAGTTCCATTTCCTGCTCGAATTGCTCGTGGCCGTGCGCCGTACCCCCAGTGTCGTGGCTAAGATCCGATTGCTTTTCGGTCGACCCGACGGGGTTGATGCGGGGATTCGGGCTGAGCTGGAAAGCCGGTTGCTACAGCAAGTGCCGCCTGCACTGAATCGGGGCAAGTTTCGCGGCTATGTGGTCGGGCAACTGGTGGGCGTACTGGTGCTGTTGTTCGTCTTTCTGCTGCTGGAGCGCTACATACCCGGTTGGGCCCAGGGTTTGGTAGCGGTGTTTGTCCTGCTGACGCTGATCAACATGGGCGCGCTGCTCGAACAGCGTCGTTGGGTGCTGCACCTCGAACTGGCCCGGCTGGTTGTAATCTGGGGGCTGGTATACGCGGTTTCGGGTATACAGTTGCTGGTCGTGCTGGCGTACATCGGTGGCCTGTCGTGGTGGGCGTACCGGGCAAGCATCAAGCGACACTATTTCCAATACCTGTACGGCCGGGTTCAACCGGTACCTTCCTGAATGAAGACAGACCTAAACGGTTTTAGAAACCTTTTAGGTCTACCAATCCGCAGAAAAGATCGAAAACTGAGTGAGAGTTTTTATCCATGGTCAATACGCGTCTGTCGGCGCGCTTAACTGAAAAATGCACATGCTGGAACTACCTGACACCACCACACAGCCTGTTACCAAAGCACTGACCAACGAGCAGGTTGACTTTTTCAACAAGAATGGATTCGTACATATCAAAGGGTTTGTCGACCGGCAGCAGGTACAAACGTTTCTGCGTGAAATGCAGTGGATCGAATCAAACTGGCTGGCCGAAAAGGTCGATAAAATCAACGGTACACCCATTAAGTTCGGGCACGATGAAAACGGTCAGCGCATCGTGCAGCGGTTCGCCTTTGCGTCGCTGTTCAGCCCGGTGCTGGCCGATTTCCTGAACGATGACCGGCTACAGCAACTGACGCAACTGCTGTCGCCCTACGAAGGGCGTATCAGTCCGGAAGAGAAAGATGGGCTGGTCATCAACCACTACGTGCGGACGCCGGAGTCGAATTTCTCGCGCATGGGCTGG
The DNA here is from genome assembly GCF_003002825.1 of Spirosoma oryzae. Classification (GTDB taxonomy): domain Bacteria; phylum Bacteroidota; class Bacteroidia; order Cytophagales; family Spirosomataceae; genus Spirosoma; species Spirosoma oryzae. The sequence continues at coordinate 162,466 of NZ_PVTE01000007.1, forward strand.
CATACGGATAGTCCCCGCGACCTGTTTATGGGCCACCGTATTCGGCCGATGCTGAACGTGGGGCTGCACCTCGACGACTGCCCGCAACGAAACGGTGGTTTGCGGGTGCTGCCCGGTACGCATAAGCAGAATGCGCTACTGACCTTATTCAGGAAACGCCAGTTCATCGACCATCGACCCGATCCACGCGAAGTCGGCTTCGACATTGAAGCGGGCGACCTGACCATTCACAATGGTAGTCTGTGGCACCGTGTTGAGCAGTCGCCCTACGAAGGGGCCGCCAGTCGGCGACGGGTGATGTACATTCCCATCATTACGGGGGAGTACCAGCCGAAAAACCAGCATAGCAAGACACCCTTTTACCACCGCTTTGCCCGCCGGATTCAGGATTAACGGGCGTGTTTGAAGTACCCTCTCATCAACAACTTGATCGCCGTTGCCCGGTAGGGTAGTGGCAAAAAAAGGCCGGAACGGCTGCCACCGTCCCGGCCGGTTACAACAAGGCCCTGCCAGGCCTCATTTTCACATAACCAATACAAAGTAATGCAAAAACCAGCAAGCGTGCGGTATCCTGCCAGGTACCGTACGGCCAGCTGGGCTATCCTCAGTGGATTAGTCTGGCTGATCAGTATTCAGGGAATACGCGCACAATCATCTGTCGAACACCTGCTAAAAGGCGTCGTTCGGGCCAAAGACGGCGACGTGTTACCCGGTTCAAGTGTCGTCTTTAAGGGGCAGACTCGTGGTACGTCCACCGATGGAAACGGGGCGTTTTCGCTCGATGTCAAAGCGGCCGACGTGCTGGTGGTCTCGGCTATCGGCTACCAGTCGACAGAAGTTACCGTTGGTAATCAGTCAAGTATAATTGTTACGCTGAACGAATCGGCTTCGCAATTGAACGAAGTCGTGATTGTCGGGTACGGCACGCAGGATCGGAAAGATCTGGTGGGCGCGGTGTCGCAGGTGAACGCCGACGAGATCAAGAACCGACCCGTTGCCAGCTTCGATCAGCAGTTGCAGGGGCGGGCCGCCGGGGTGCAGGTGGCTGCCAATACGGGTGTGCCGGGCGACGGTATTTTCTTTCGTATTCGCGGGACAACCTCGATCAACGCCAGCAACGACCCGCTGTACGTAGTCGATGGGGTATTCGTGAATAACCAGTCGCTTCAGAAAATCACGACCCAGGGGCAGGCCAACAACCCGCTGGCAGACATCAACCCCGCTGATATTGAGTCGATCTCGATTCTGAAAGACGCCGAAGCGACTGCCATCTACGGCGCGCGGGCGGCTAACGGAGTCGTGCTGATTACAACCAAGCGGGGGGCTTACAATAGCAAACCCAAGGTGTCGCTCAACCTATCAGGCGGGCAGGCGTGGGCACCCAAACTCTGGGACCTGGTGACGGGCCCCGAACATGCGACGATCATCAACGAAGCGTGGATCAACGATGGTAAATCGGCTGCGACGCGCCCGTTCCGGCCCAAATCGGAAGGGGGGCGGGGACTGCCCGAAGAACAACCGATCTACGACCGACTGGGCGATATTTTCCGGACGGGTGCCCTACAGAACTACGATCTGTCGGTGGCGGGTGGCAACGCGAACACGCGCTACTACATCGGCGGGGGCTATACCAGTCAGCAAGCCACGCTGCGCACCAACGACTTCAACCGGGCCAGTTTTAAATTGAACCTCGACCAGGATATTACCGACAGGATCAAGATCGGGACAAGCAATATTCTCTCGCAGTCGAAGCGCACCAACGCCCGCGTCGGTGATGGGCCGCAGGGCGGTATTTTACAGGCTGCGCTGCACACGCCGACCTACCTGCCCAAGTTCAACGACGACGGTACATACGCCAAATGGGCCGGATTCGATAACCTCGACGTGCTGATCAACAATACCGATATGCATTCGATCAGTACGCGGTACATCGGAAATATTTATGGCGAATACGAAATCATCAAGGGGCTGAAATTACGCAGCAGCTGGAGTCTGGATTACAACAACTATGACGAATACGAATACTGGAACACGCTGACGAACCGGGGTAGCGCCAGCAAAGGGCTGGCCACGTCGAGCATCAGCACGAATACCATCTGGATCAATGAGCAGACGCTGAACTATCGCAGGGCGTTCGGCAGCCAGCACACGTTCAGTGCCCTGCTGGGCAATACGCTGCAAGGCAACGTGTCGACGCAGACGTTCGCGCAGGGGACCAACTTCCCATCGGACGCCTTCAGGCAGATCGCGTCGGCCTCGGTAACGACGGCCTCGTCGAATCGCTACGCCTACAACCTGACGTCGTTTTTCGGGCGAGTCGACTACAGCTTTGCCCGGAAATACTTCCTCGAAGCCAGCCTGCGGGCCGATGCGTCGTCCAAGTTTGCCGAGGGCAAGCGCTGGGGCTATTTCCCGTCGGTGGGGGTAGCCTGGCAGTTGAAGCAGGAGAACTTTCTGAAAGATGTCGGTTTCCTAAGTGATCTGAAACTGCGGGCGAGTGTGGGGTATACCGGGAATCAGAACGGCATCGACAACTACGCGGCCCGTGGCCTGTGGGGTGGCGGCTTTAATTACCAGGATAGCCCCGGCACATTTCCGGTGCAGCTGGCCAACCCAAATCTGAAATGGGAAACCACGCGGCAGGCCAATATCGGCCTGAACATCGGCCTGCTCAACAACCGCATCGGCTTGGAACTGAACGCCTATCACAAGTACACCTACGATCTGCTGTTGCAGGTGCCGCTGGCGCAGAGTTCGGGTTTCGCGTCGATCTATCAGAACAACGGGGCCGTCAGTAACCGGGGGCTTGAGTTTGCCGTTAATTCGCTGAACATCAACCGGGGCGGGTTGCAGTGGAACACAAGTTTCAACATTGCGACGAACATCAACCGGATTGAGCAACTGTCCATTCCGGTTGATGCCAGCTACTCCGCCGAGCGGATGCAGCAGGGGCAGCCGTTCCACGCGTTTTACGTTTATAAACAACTGTACGTCGATCCACAAACCGGCAACGCGGTCTACGAGGACGTCAACAAAGACGGGCAGATCACGGCCAACGACCGGCAGTTTTACGGCAGCGCGTTGCCTACGCTGTTTGGCGGGTTAAACAATACGCTGTCGTACAAGGGCTTCGATCTGTCGGTCTTCTTTAATTTCCAGACGGGCAACAAGGTCTACAACAGCAATCGGTTCTTCCAAGAGTCGGGTGGAACGCGCGACGAACGGCGAGCCATCAACAAAAATCAGTTGAACCGCTGGCAGAAACCGGGCGACATCACCGACGTACCCCGCGTCACGACCATCGGTACCAACTATAACCTGAGTCCGATCAGTCGTTTTGTGGAAGATGGTTCGTTTCTGCGATTGAACTCGCTGGTAATCGGCTATACCATTCCGAAAGCGATCCTGAACCGGATCGGTATCGCGTCGGCCCGCGTCTATTACAGCGGCTCGAACCTGTGGCTGCTCAGTCGTTACCAGGGTCCCGACCCCGAAGTAAACGTAACGGCAAACCCAACGACGCAGGGCTACGACCTCGGCACACCCCCGCAACCGCGCACAGCTCAGTTTGGCCTGAACATCACACTGTAAGCAGCACTATGTAGCCTGGACCTCCAGGTCCGGGTGGCCGTCAGGCCAATTGGTTCAGGCGGTAGCTATTCGGTCGCTAGCGCGCCCACCCGGACCTGGAGGTCCAGGCTACACAGCTCTTTCCGGCCCGACGACCTGACCCTTCGTTTGTCCGGTGCTATGACAGGAAATAGCCAACACATACATGTATCGCTCCGTCTTTCCATGAAAAAACTAATCTATCATATACTCCCCGCTGTGCTGCTACTCACCAGCAGTTGTCAGCAATTTCTGGACGTTCAGCCTGATTTACAGGTCGATCAGTCACAGGCTATTACCAACGCCAGCACGGCTGAAGCGGCTGTCAACGGCATGTACAACCGACTCGGCAACGATAGCTATTACGGCTCGAATTTCCCGGCACTGTCGTATCTGTCGGGGGGCGACATCAACTGGACGGGTTCGCAGACAGCCCCGCAGGAAATCTTCGCCCGGCGCGTCACGTCGACCAACGGCTATGTAGGGTCGGCCTGGGCGGCCATCTACCAGACGATTCTGGCGGCTAACTACCTGCTCGAAACCGTCCCCAACCTGTCGGACCCGCAGTTGACGGCCGACCGCAAAAACCAGATACTGGGCGAAGCCTACGCCGTGCGGGCGCTGTCGTATTTCGATCTGGCGCGGGGCTGGGGTGGTGTGCAACTGATTCTGAAAGCCACCTATGCGCCAACCGACAATACGGGTATTCCGCGCAGCAGCCTGACCGACACCTACGCGCAGGTGCTCAAGGACCTGACCACTGCCGAGCCGCTGCTGAGTGCGACAACCAACCGCAACCGATTTACCCGTAAGACGGTCTGGGCGCTGCGGGCGCGGTATCATCTGTACCGGCAGGAGTGGGAACAGGCGGAAAGCTACGCGACTAAACTCATTGACGATACCAACTACAAACTGGTATCGCCCTACAGTGCGTTTTTCGCCAATAATGCTGTTGCCACGACCGAGTCGGTATTTGAAATCGCGTACAGCAACTCGTTCAAGAATGGGCATTACAACTGGTGGTTACCTCCGGCGCTGAGTGGTCGGCGGGAGTGGGCGCCCAACGATGCACTCGTCAAATCGCTGAACGACGCGACGGTGGGAGGAAACCGGAAAGAACTCATCGCGCAGACGGCCGCGCCGGGTAATCTCTGGTACGGCAAACTATATTACCGCAACCCGCTGGGCACCGACCCGGCCTACGTCATCCGCATCGCCGAACTCTACCTGATTCGGGCCGAGGCACGGGCGCAACTTGGCAAAACGACACTCGCCCTGGCCGATCTCAACGCCGTACGCAGCCGGGCCGCTGTACCCGCGTCGACAGCCGCCACGAAAGACGCACTACTGACGGCCATCAGCGATGAACGCCGGGTGGAATTTCCCTTCGAAACCGACCGCTGGTTCGATCTGGTCCGTACAGGCCGGGTCGCTACCGTGCTGGGTATCACCGACACCCGAAAATACGTGTTCCCGATTCCGAACAGCGAGCTACTGGCCGATAAGGCGCTGACGCAGAATGAGGGGTACTAGGTATTGATTCTGCCGCTGCCGTAAGGTTATTAGCAGCATTAAAAAACTCAATCCCAAAAACGCATGAAAAAGCAACTGCTCATTATCGGTTTCCTGTTAAGCGTTGGCCTGTCTGGCCGGGCACAGTCCAGTGCGGCACAGTCCAGTGCGGCACAATCCAGTGCGGCACAGCCTAAATTCGTCGGCCCCGAAAAGGGTGCGCTGGTGATCGTTGGGGGCGGGGCCATTACGCCTGACATCTGGAACCGCTTCATCGAACTGGCGGGAGGACCGGCGACCGCCAACATCGTCGTCATTCCAACGGCTGGCGAGGACTCGGCTGCGAACAGTACGCCCCGTGAATACGAAACACTGCGGAAACTGGGCGTAACCAAGCTGACGCTGCTGCATACCCGCGATCCGAAAGTCGCCAATACCGAAGCCTTCGTTGCACCGCTAAAACAGGCGACCGGTATCTGGTTCGTGGGCGGACGGCACTGGCGACTGGCTGATTCATACCTCAATACGCTGGCACACAATCAATTCAATGCGCTGCTGGCGCGGGGCGGGGTTATTGGCGGGACGTCGGCGGGGGCTACGATTCAGGGCTCGTTCATGGTGCGGGGCGACACGAAAGGCAACGCGATCATGATCGGCGACCACACGCAGGGGCTGGATTTCATCCATAACGTCACCATCGATCAGCACGTCATGCGCCGGAACCGGCAGTTCGATCTGATCGAGGTGATCAAAGCCCGGCCCGAACTGCTGGGATTGGGTATCGATGAAGGAACGGCCGTGGTCGTGCAGCAAAATACGTTCGAGGTGCTGGGCGCGTCGTATGTCGGCATCTACGACGCTAGGCAGATTGCCAGCAGCGCGCAGTATCCGTCTGGGCAGAACAGTACGGGCGGGCCATTCTACTACCTGAGCAAGGGACAAAAATTTGACCTGCAAACCCGTACGGTGATCGCGCGCGCGCCCCAGCGATCGAACTGACCTTACTCCCCGGCCCCCTGAAGGGGGAGCACTCCGCAAATGAAGTTCACCCCCTTTAGGGGGCTGGGGGGTAAACGGGTCGGAGAAAATTTGGCTATCAACAGACTTGACCCAAGAACTGACTGCTGCCGTGAGGTCAGCGAGGTCAATACAACAAACAATTCTTCTCTTAACATACCAATTCCATGCGCTTCGAAACCATTCAACTCCACGGTGGTCAGCAGATTGACCCCACCACCAACGCCCGTGCCGTCCCCATTTACCAGACGACCTCCTACGCCTTCAACGACACGACGCACGGCGCGAACCTGTTCGCGTTGAAAGAATTCGGCAACATCTACAGCCGCATCATGAACCCTACTAATGAAGTGTTCGAGAAGCGGGTAGCCGAGCTGGAAGGGGGCGTTGCGGCACTGGCGGTGGCGTCCGGGCACGCGGCACAGTTCATCGCGATCAACAACATCACGACCGTCGGCGACAACTTCGTCACGACGACTTATCTGTACGGCGGTTCGTACAATCAGTTCAAAAACTCGTTCAAAAATATTGGCGTCGAAGCGCGCTTTGCCGACGGCGACAAGGTCGAGAGTTTTGAAAAACTGATCGATGAGCGGACGAAATTTATCTACCTGGAAACGATTGGCAATCCCGGTTTCAACGTACCCGATTTCGAGGCTTTTGCCCGTCTGGCCGAAAAATACGACCTGCCGCTGATCGTCGACAACACCTTCGGGGCGGCTGGTGCCATTGCCCGGCCCATCGACTACGGAGCCCACATCGTCGTGGAGTCAGCAACGAAGTGGATCGGTGGGCACGGGACGACTATCGGGGGCGTCATTGTCGATTCCGGAAAATACAACTGGGGTAATGGCAGGTACCCGCAGTTTACCGAGCCGTCGCCGAGCTACCATGGGCTGGTGCTGAACGATGTGTTTGGTGTCGGCGGTCCGTTTGGCAACATCCAGTTCATCATCCGGGCGCGGGTGGAAGGGCTGCGCGACTGGGGGCCGTCGCAGAGTCCGTTCAACTCGTTTCTACTGCTACAGGGGTTGGAGACGCTGACACTGCGCATCGAACGGACAACGCAGAACGCGCTGGAACTGGCGCAGTGGCTTCAGCAGCATCCGCAGATAGCCAGCGTAAACTACCTGGGCCTGCCCGACAATCCGTACCACGCGCTGGCGAAGAAGTACCTGCAACGCGGCTTCGGCGGGGTACTCTCGTTCGAGCTGAAAGGCGACAAGGCCCGCGCCGAAAAATTCGTGAACAGCCTGAAACTGATCAGCCACCTGGCAAACGTAGGTGATTCCAAAACGCTGATCATTCACCCCGCGTCGACCACGCACTCGCAGCTTAACGAGGAAGAACAGTCGGGGGCTGGCGTCGCACCAACGGCGCTACGGCTTTCCGTAGGCATCGAGCATATCGACGACATCAAAGACGACATCGAGCAGGCCCTGGCCGCGCTCTAAAACGACAGGCGCATGAGCAAACTTGATAGTACCATCGCGTCCGACTGGCATCCTGCCTGGGAAAGTCGTACGCCCATACAGCGGCCGGTTAACCTTGCTGACTCGTCGGTTAGAACGGGCTGGATACCAGTGGAGCGGGTTCTGTTTCGGTTCTTCTTTCTTTACTTCACGTTACAGGCCGTCCCGCTCGACTGGCGTTTCTACCGCGACCTGCTTACGCTGGACTGGGGTAGCGGCTTCTACCGGGATGTTTTCAACCTGTCGCGATACGCCCCCCGGTTCTTTGGCTATGGCGTAGCAGCCGACACGTTTGCCGACTGGGCTATCATCGCGCAGATCGCCCTGCTGGGAACGCTGATCTGGAGCTGGCAGGCGAAGAAACGGGCCAACTATGACGGGCTGTACTACGTCCTGCGGGTGGTGCTGCGCTACCGGCTGGCGTTTGGCGTGCTGGTGTACGGATTCATCAAACTGTTTCCGTTGCAGGCACCCTACCCGTCGATCAGCAACCTGAATACAGCCTATGGTGATTTCACGGCCTGGAAGCTATTCTCGCTGAGCCTGGGCGTGGTACCGTCCTACGAATCGTTTCTGGGACTGGTCGAAATTGTGGGCGGTTTACTGCTGCTTAACCGCCGGACCACGCCGATCGGACTGCTGCTTATCCTGCCGTTTCTGGGTAATGTGTTTGTCTCGAATCTGGCTTATGAAGGGGGCGAACATATATACAGTCTCCTGTTGATTACGTTCGCCCTGGCCCTGTTTGCGTTCGACGCTGTGCGCTTGTTCCGGCTCGTGTCGCTGGAAGTGGCAGCTGCCCCGGCGCGCTTTCGACCTGTGTTCACTGGCTGGCAACGTGCCGCCCGGCTGGTCGTCAAAACGGCGTTTATTATGCTGATGGTGGGTGTTTATGGGTACAAAACCTACGCGGCTTACCGCACGGGTCCGTACCAGTTTCCACAGTCGGCGGGCTTGCCCGGTGCGGCTGGTATCTACAATGTGACCGAGTTTCGGCTGCGTGGACAGACCATACCGTACGCCCGGCAGGATTCGGTGCGCTGGCAGGATGTCGTGTTCGAAACCTGGAACACGATCAGCGTGAAGTCGAACCGGCCGGTTAAACTGGATGCGCAGAATACCGAAGAAATTCACGCTGCTGACACCGACCGGACGTACGAGCAGGCCGGCTCACAGGGACGACACTATTACCAGTATCAGATCGATTCGACCCGGCACGTACTGACGCTGACGAACCGCAACCCGAATCACACCAGTGAAACCCTGCACCTGCACTACGACCGCCCGACACCCCAGCGCATCACGCTATCAGGTCTGAACGAAGATCGTGATTCCGTGTACGTCGTACTGGAGAAGCGAGCTAAAAAGTACCTGATCCACGAAGCCGCCAAAGCCGGTCGGCGGGGCGCACTGACCTTGTAAAAAAACCTTCCTATGGCTACTTCCTCTCTCGATACGCCGGTCAGTACGGTACCAACGCAGGCAGCGTCGACGGCCCATCCGTCGCCCGTCTGGACATCGGCGCAGAAGATCGTCTTTCGTATCGCGTTTATCTTCTTCGTGCTCGTTTCCCTGCCCACGGGGGACGAGTGGTTCAAAAACCTGTTTACCCTCGACTGGTTGCACCCGCACTACCGCGACCTATACGACATTGCCCGTTTTCAGCCGAACATCCTCGGCCGGGTGTCGTGGTGGCCGGTCTGGCTGGGGTATGGCGAGTGGGCATTTCTGTTGCTGGTTGCCGTCGTGGGTGGCCTGGGCTGGACCGCTATTGTGCGGCAGCGGAAGGCCGAGCCCGCCAACTACCAGACGCTGTACTATTGGCTGCGGGTGCTGGTGCGCTACCGGGCGGGTATCGGTATCATCGGCTTTGGCTTTACCAAGCTGATGCCGACGCAGTTGCCGTACCCATCGCTGGGTTTGCTGAACACGAACTTCGGCGACCTGACGGCGCAGAAAATTTACTGGCTATCCATCGGAATCGTGCCCTGGTACGAGGTATTCGCCGGGGTAGTCGAGGTGCTGGCCGGGGCGCTGCTGTTCTTCCGGGCGACGACTTTTTGGGGGGCGGTGCTGCTGTTCGGTGCGCTGGCCGACATCGTGTATGTCAATCTCGCGTACGATGGGGGCGTTCATGTCTACAGTTCGTATTTCGTACTACTGGCCGGCTTTCTACTGGCCTACTACATTCCCGATCTGTACAACCTCCTGATCCGGGAGCGGCCAACGGTGCCCCATTACTTCGCCCCCCACTTCTCGGGTTGGCAGCAGGTGAGCCGGGTGACCCTGAAAACGGCGGCCATCGGCATTTTTCTGGGCTTGCTCGGCTGGGTACAATGGGTCAATTTCCGCTACGATCCCTACAAACAACCCGCACAGAAGGGACTGTCGGAGCTGCGTGGTAACTACGCCGTGACGGAGTTCCGGCTGAACGATCAACTCATCCCGGAATCACCGTCGGACACGGTTCGCTGGCAGGAAGCGACCTTCGAAAACTGGTCGACGCTAACGTTCAAGGTAAACCGGCCCACTCCGCTTGACCTGTCGAATGGGGGTGGCTCGCCCATGCGCGACCTCAACCGGACGTTCGAGCTAACGGGCGTTGGCGGTGGACAACGGGTGTTTTACTACGATGCTGATTCAACGAACCACGTACTGTACCTGCAGGACAAATACCGCCCGCAGTCGGACCGGAGCGAACGGCTGTCGGCGGATCTGGTGGGGGATAAACCCAGAACAGTCAGGAAGCCAGTAACTGACTGGATACCCGTCGACGCCCGCGCCCGCATTGGTGACGAAGACACTAAAATTGATGCCCTGGCCCGCAGTACCCGACGCACGAAAGGCATCAAGTCAGAAGCGGGGCGGGAAGACGGTACCCGCAAGCACATGACCCTGCATTACCAGACCACCGACGGCTCGCGGGTCGTGCTGACGGGCGTCAACGAGACGAACGATTCGATCCGGGTCGTGCTCGACCGCGTGCAGCGTAACTATGCCCTGTCGAAGAGTACGCTCAATGCGGGGGCGTATTGAGGTGATACGTCACTAAATCAATCGAATACAACCAAAATAACCTGAATAATATGATCGCAAATAATCTACTAAATCAATCAAATAGATTGGTTATTGTGCTGCTTAGCGTTTGGCTGAGTGTAAGGGCGCTACCCGCCCTGGCCCAGTCGCGGCAGATAACAGGGACAGTGAGCAGTAAAGACGACGGGCAGACGCTGCCGGGTGCTAACGTCGTTGTCCCCGGTACTAAGGTCGGAACGCAAACGGATGCCGATGGTAAATTCTCGCTACAGGTAGGAACTGGTGTTACGAAGCTGGTTGTCACGTCAATCGGCTTTGCCACGCAGGAAGTCAGTGTGCAGGGGCGTAACACCGTCAATGTGACGCTCAGCTCGGATAACCGACAACTGAGCGAAGTACGGGTCGTGGGCTATGGTACGCAGACCAAAGCCGAATTCACGGGATCAGCCGCGCGGGTTAATGGCGACATCATCAAGGAGCAGCCCGTGCAGAGCTTCGATCAGGGGCTGGCGGGCCGCGCAGCCGGTGTCAGTATTGCCCAGCCCAACGGCGTGCTGAACAACCCGCCGGTCATTCGAATTCGGGGTGTCAATTCGATCTCGCTGAGTTCGTACCCGCTGGTTGTCGTCGATGGTATTCCGATCAATACGGGCAATGTATCGGCGAGTACGGCCGTACCGAACAATCCGCTGGGTGATATTAATCCCGCTGATATCGAGTCGATCGACGTGCTGAAAGATGCTGCATCGACCTCGATTTACGGGTCACGGGCCGCAGCGGGCGTTCTGCTGATTACGACCAAACGGGGCAAGGAAGGTAAGCCGCGCATCAACTATGAAACCTGGGCAGGGGTGTCCAACGTGGTACGGCTACCCAAGCTACTGAACGCCGAACAGTACATCAGTATCAAGAACGAAGCGGTGCTGAACGCCAAAGTACTGGGTGGCAATGCAACCAACGACAACGTTGCGTCGGCGCTGTTTTTCCCGAATACCACCCCCGACGGATCGCCCGTCGACACGCGCTGGTACGACTACATTTACCGCACGGGCGTCTCCCAAAGCCACAACGTCAGCATATCGGGCGGAACCAAAACCACGACCTACTATTTCTCGGCCAATTACACCGATCAGAAAGGCTTTCTGGTAGCCAACGAGTTCAAGCGGAAAGCGGCCCGGTTCAACATCGATCAGGAAGTAACTCCCTGGCTGAAGTTTCGGGGAAGCCTGTCGTACAATACCAGCTATAATCAGTCGCCTTACGCGGGATCGCTACCCGGCTCCAACTTCTTCCTGGTGGGCGCGGCCCGGCTGGCCATCGCCCTTCCGCCGAACGTTCCGGCCTTTAACCCGGACGGTAGTTACAACATCAGCACGACCAACCTGAACACGATTGGCATGGGCAACAACCGGGTCGTCAGCAACTTCGGGAATCCGGTTGCGCTGCTCGATCTGAACCGTTTTACGTCGACTAACGACCGCATCATCGGGAGTTTCAGTGGAGTGGCGAAGCTGCTGAAAAATCTGGATTTTACGACGACCTACGCCATCGACCGGCTGCGGACGGATAACGTCAGTTTTAACAGCGCAATTCAGGGCGACGGTTTTTCCAGCCGGGGATCGGTTACGAACGTGTCGGCTGTGCGCGACAACTGGAACTGGACGAACACGCTGGCCTATAACGAAACGTTCGGCGGTAAACACGGTCTGGCGGTACTGCTGGGCTACGACGTGCAGAAGTTTACCAACTCGGCCTGGGGTGCCAACCGGACCCAGTCGGCCGATCCGTTTTTTCAGAACTATCAGGGCAACTGGGGAAATATCACGGCGTCGGGCAATGACCTCAGCGAGCGGGCGTACCTGTCGTTTTTCTCCCGGCTCAATTACGACCTGAACAAGAAGTACTTCGTGACGGTCAACCTCCGGCGCGACGGTAACTCGGCGCTCGGAACGGGCCGGAAATACGGAAATTTCGGCGGTATATCGGGTGGCTGGGCCTTATCGGAAGAGCCGTTCTATAAGGATGCGGGTATCGCCAATACGCTGAGCAACGTCAAGCTGCGGGCGAGCTGGGGCCGGGTCGGCAACGGGAATCTCGACAATGCCTTCAGTTCGCTGGAATTGTACAGCGGCTCGCTGTACGGCAATGCGCCGACCTGGGCGATTTCGCAGGCTGGTAACCCAAACCTGGGTTGGGAAACCAGCGACCAAACCAACGTCGGTGCCGACCTGGGCTTCTGGAACGACCGGGTACAGGTGGAACTGACATACTTCAATAACGACGTCAACGGGCTGATTCTGAGTGCGCCACAGGCTGTGTCGAAAGGCATTCCCGGCAACGCGATCCTGGGCAACGTTGGGTCCATGTACAACCGGGGTATCGAGCTGGGCATCAACGCATCGGTGCTGCGCCGGGGTGATTTTTCGTGGAATGCCTCGTTTAACTACACCAACCTGAACAACAGGGTAACGGCGCTGGCGGACGGCAACACCGAGATTGTCGGTACAACGCACGTATCGTACGAAACGACCAACATCACGCGCGTGGGGTACTCGGTCGGTAGCCTGTACGGGGCCAAAACCGACGGCGTTAACCCGGCCAACGGGCAGCGGATTTTCGTCAACGCGAAGGGCGAAAAAGTGCAGTACAGTCAGGTGGTAGCCCCCGGCCAGAGTCAGTGGACGTATCTGGATGGCACGAAAGCCCCGGCAATTACCGGCGCTGATTATTACCTGATCGGCAACGCGCTACCCCGCTGGTACGGTGGGTTCGCCAACAATGTCAAGTATGGTAACTTCGATTTAAGTGTCAATCTGTCGTTCGCAGGGGGCAATATGGTACAGAACGGTACCCGCGCTACGCTGCTTGATCAGCGGGCCTATAACAACTCGACCGAAATTCTGAACCGTTGGCAAAAGCCGGGCGACGTCACCGACATTCCCCGGCTGGTCTACAACGATCAAACGTCGAGCGGCTCGTCGTTTCCCATCTCGGGTAATGCTGAGAAGGCTGATTTCCTGCGCCTGCAAAATGCATCATTCGGCTATCGGCTGCCCGCTACGCTGTTGCGCAAAATCGGTGTGGGGTCGCTACGGGTCTACGCGCAGGGGTCTAACCTGTTTCTGCTGACCAGCTATAGCGGTACCGATCCCGAATCATCGGTCAACGGCAACTCCAACACGACACCCGGTGTCGAGAAAAACTCGATCGGGCAGGCCCGTACGTTCACCCTCGGACTGAACCTGGGTTTTTAACCATCCATCGACTAGACAACCATGACGATACAACGAGCTACTTCTTTTGTCCGCCGGTTTAGCGGCTACCTGACCCTAAGCCTGCTGCTGACGGCGACGGCCTGTAACGAAACGAACCTGCTGAACCCCGCGCCCGAAACGGCGGTAAGCGGGGCCAACGCCTTCGATACACCCGACCGCATACTGGGGCTGGTCAACGGAATTTACAAGGCCGTGAAAGGCGTAAACTTCTACGGCGGTAACTACTATACCTACTCGGAAGCACGGGGTGAGGAGTTTATCAACCGAACCAGTAATACGTTTACGGCCTACGAAGCCTGGAACCAGACGCTGAACTCCGGCTCTAACTTCGTGGCGGGTTTCTGGATCGCTGGCTACGCGGCTATCAACAATGCCAACATTCTGATCAAAGGACTGGCCGACAACCCAGGAAAGGTCGATGCTACGCTGGCGAAGCAGTACGTCGCCGAAGCCAAGTTCCTGCGGGCGCTGAGTTACTTCGCGCTCGTCACGGCCTACGCCCGGCCCTACAACGAAAACAAAGGAACCTCGCCGGGGTTGCCGCTAAGGGTACAGGCGGAAACAACGTCTGCCAACAACGACCTGAAACGCAGCTCGGTCGCTGAGGTATACGCGCAGATTATCAAGGATCTGGATGAGGCCGAAGCAGACCTGCCGCTGACGTATTCGACGGCCCTGCTCAATACGACACGTGCCCACCGCAACACGGCCATTGCGCTGAAAACGCGGGTGTACCTAAATACGGGCAACTGGGCGAAAGTGGTCGAGGAAGCCAGAAAGATCGTGTCGACATCGGCGCCGTATGTAGCTTCGACGGGCGTGAATCATCGCTTGCAGAACATTGTCGAGATCTTCACGACCAACTATACCAGTACTGAATCGATCCTGTCGGTGCCGATGACGGAGCTGGACAACGTGACGGGGCAGTCGTCGTTTCCGTACGTGTTCAACGCCAACTCGGAATACAACCTGAACCCAGCCGGTATCTGGGGCGACACTGAGTGGAAATCGACCGACCTGCGCCGGACGTTCGCCCGCACCGCGTCGGGGGTGCAGTTCCTGACCAAGTACAGTAAACCGTCGCCCTTTCTGGATTACATGCCCATCATTCGCTATTCGGAAGTGTTGCTGAACTACGCCGAAGCAGCCGCGCGCACGGGCGATCTGACGCTGGCCACCAACCTGCTGAAAGCCGTTCGGAACCGTTCGGATGCGTCGTACAGCTTCCCCGCCAGTGCACTGTCGACGGAAACGGCGCTGGTCGGTACGATCTGGAAAGAGCGTCGGATCGAGCTGCTGGGCGAAGGGTTCCGCACAAACGATATCGTTCGTAACCTACAGACGTTCCCGGCGAAGTCGAGCAGTTCGAACAGTGCGCCCGCCGTTACCCCGGCCCAGGATAACTACATTTATCCGCTGCCAAACGTAGAGATCATTACCAACAAATTGCTGCTGCAATAACCCCTTAACCGGTGGATAGTTGCATGGCATGCCCAGCGACTATCCACTGACAGACACTACGTTATGGCAAAAAATCGTATTGTTGGCTGGATCGTTACGTTGTGTCTGCTGGCAGGGGTTGCAACGGCCCAGCGGGTGCGGCAGGCCGAACACCAGCACGAAGCGCACGACGGCGAAAGCCACGATCACCTGAATCATATTCTGGAGTATCGAAAAGAAACGGCTTACGTCCACAACCTGCCCGCGCCCCGACTGCTACCGGGCATCGGCTCGTCGACGCTGGCGATTCAGACCAAAGACTCGCTGACGCAGCGGTACTTCCGGCAGGGGGTCGCCCTTTTGCACTGCTTTTGGGATTTTGAAGCGTACCGGGCATTCAAGGAAGCGATCCGGCACGACTCAGCGGCCATCATGCCGTACTGGGGGCTATACAGCGCCATAGGTGCCATCGAAGGAAACGACTTTGCGGCCGATAAAAAGCTGGCACTCCGTAAGCTGAACGCGCTGAAAAAGAACGCATCGGAACATGAGCGCCTGTACGCCGAGGGCATGCTGGCGCGTGATGCCATGGGCGAAACAGGCAAGCGCGACTACCAGCGAAAGTTGGAACTGATCGTCCACAAATTTCCCGACGACCTGGAAGCGAAGCTGTTTCTGGCCCTGAGTAAGATGAGCGGCTACGATCCGGATATGAATCCGCGTGAAGGGCAACTCTACGCAGAATACCTGCTCCGGGATTTGCTGAAAACGTATCCCGACAACGCGGCCGTGCATCATTACTGGATTCACCTGATGGAAAACTGCTGTCCGGAGCAGGCACTGGCTAGTTCGGAGAAGCTACCCACGCTGGCTCCGTCGTCGGGACACATGGTGCACATGCCGGGCCATGTCTACTACAAACTCGGTGACTACAAACGGGCGTACCAGGCGTTTACGGCGGCCGTCCGGGTCGATTCGGCCTATATGAAACAACAGCATATCCCCGAAGTCGACAACTGGAATTACATACACAACATCAACTACCTGCTATCAAACTGTGCTGAAGACGGTCGGTATTCAACCGCGCTGTATTACGCTGAGAAGTTGCAGCATATGCCCGTCACAAAGGAGCGAAAGCAAAAGCATGAGGGGCGTTTTTTTTATCAGGGAATCATTGCTCCCGCCAAAATGGAGTTGTGCTTCGGCTACTACAAGCGGGCGGCCGACCGGCTGGCGGCTATTCAGCTCGACAAAGACAGTTTGTTTACCGGCAAAGCGATTGCTTACAAGCAGGGCCTGTTCTATTTTGCGTCGGGCATGGACGCTGTACAGCGCAATCAGCTCGATGAAGCCCGGCAATACGCGGATGCGCTCGATGCATCGTTATGGCGCAACGAAAATCAGGCCGGCGAAAAAGAGACCATCTCGTCCCGGCGACTGGCCGATCTGAACGTAGCGTCGCTGGAGTTGCAGGGCGTTATCAAAAGCGCCGAGCAGCACTACCCGGAGGCTGTTACGCTGCTGGAAAAGGCGGTTCAGAAAGAACACGAACTGGGTTACAGCGAACCGCCAACCTACGCCCGTCCGGTGCTTATCAGTCTGGCCGAAACGCATCTGAAAGCCAGGCAGTACGAGAAAGCCATTACGGCCTACAAAGCACTGCTGGAACGGCATCCTAACACCGCCAACGGGTACTGGGGGCTGTATAAGGTCTATAAACAGAAGGGCGACACGGCGAAAAGCCGGGAATATGCGCAGTTACTCGACTCCGTTACGCAACCCGACGCTGCCGAACTTTTTCCGCGTTAGGGGATGCTAACTGCGTGTCGATGAGATGGTTTAGGTGAAAAGTAGTCAAGGCATAAAGTCAAACAAGTCACACACAAACAAACACATGCAATGAGAGCATTACACCAATCAATCGCGATTCTGCTGGCGCTCTTGCCAGCGCTGGCGTTCACGGCCGATACGCCTTACGAAGAAAGTATCCGGGACTGGCAGAAGAAACGAATCGAAGGCCTGAAAAGCGAAAACGGCTGGCTGAATCTGGCGGGTCTGTTCTGGCTGAAAGAAGGTGAAAATACATTGGGCAGCAGCGATAAAAACAGCATCGTTTTCCCGTCCGACCACAGTAAAGCATCACTG
Organism: Spirosoma oryzae; assembly: GCF_003002825.1. Classification (GTDB taxonomy): domain Bacteria; phylum Bacteroidota; class Bacteroidia; order Cytophagales; family Spirosomataceae; genus Spirosoma; species Spirosoma oryzae. The sequence goes on from NZ_PVTE01000007.1 coordinate 179,972, forward strand.
GGTAAGCTGACGCTAAAGAACGGCACCGTTACGTTCGACGCAGCCCCTAACGCGGCTGTATCGGTGGCCGGGCAGCCGGTGACGCGGCAGGAGGTGTTCCCATACACCAAACCGGTGGTGCTGGAACATCAGTCGCTGCGCTGGTTCATCATCAAACGGGGCGACAAATACGCCGTGCGGCTGCGCGATCTGGAAAGCCCGGAGGTGAAAGCGTTTGCCGGCATTCCCACGTTCCCCATCAACGAACAATGGCGCGTGAAAGCGACGTTCGTACCGACGACCGGCGAAAAAATCGGCATTGTCGACATCACGGGTCGGGCGTCGCAGGAAGATTCACCCGGTCGGCTAGTGTTCACTATTGACGGAAAAGAACAGGTGCTTATTCCGACGGGTACCGCCGAACATCTGTTCGTGGTCTTCGCCGATCAGACGACCCGGCACGAGACTTATGGCGGGGGGCGTTTTCTGGACCTGAAAGGACCCGACGCCAACGGACTTGTCGACCTGGATTTCAACAAAGCCTACAACCCGCCCTGCGCCTTTACGCCCTACGCCACCTGCCCGACCCCGCCGAAAGAAAACCGCCTGACGGTAGCCATTCGGGCCGGTGAGCAGTACAAAGGCGATCACTAAGCCGCTCGCTGCTGATGACGAACAGAACATGCTGGCGTGCTGGTTTCCTGCTGGGTGTGGTTGGGTTGATGGCTGGTTTTCGCCCAACGACAGGCCCCCCGCTGACCTCCTCCGCGCAAACCCATTCGCTGGACACTATACCCGCGCCCGCCAGATTCGGTTTTGGTCGACCAGCTACGACGGCTGAACTAACCCGGCTGGACATCGACGTGCGGCCCGACGGGAAGGGGCTACCGGCGGGGGCTGGAACGGCCGAACGAGGTAAGGCTATCTTCGCGACCAAATGTGCCACCTGTCACGGTGTTGGAGGAACGGGCGGTCTCGGTGGGGCACTGGTAACGACGACGATGACTACGACTGGTGTCGCGGGCAAACGACCCGAGAAAACCATCGGTAATTATTGGCCCTATGCGACGACGGTCTTCGACTACGTCCGCCGGGCCATGCCGTTCAACGAGCCCGGTTCGCTAACCGACGAGGAGGTCTACCACCTGACCGCCTACCTGCTCCATGCCAACGGCATCATCGACGAGAAAGCGACTATCACCGCGCAGACCTTGCCAACGGTGGTGATGCCTGCCCAGACATTATTTATCCCGGACGACCGACGCGGTGGCTCCGAAATCCGGTAACAGACAAAATTTTTGACAGGATTACAGCCGGGCCGCGCCACGGTGGCCGCCGGGCGGATTTACAAGTTTTTATTGATCCGCCCTAAACCTGTAAATCCTGTCAAAACCCTTTTCTATGAAAAAAGTAAATCGTCGGACATGGCTGAGTGGGGCTGCTACGGCCGCTGTTGCCATTGCGCAGACGGCTACGGCCAAAGCGGTGCAGGTGGGTGTCCCGATAGACCAGCTCTGGGCCGATGACCCAACCAAGCAGCCGGGTGGCGCTCCACCGGGTCAGGTTGGAACGCGGTCGCCGTTTGAGAAGCTGGTGAAAAATCCGTCGGATATTTCGTCGCGTACGCCGTTACAGGACCTGCACGGTATCCTGACACCATCTGACCTCCACTTCGAGCGGCACCACAATGGCGTTCCCGCCATCGATCCGGCGAAGCACGAACTGCTGATTCACGGCATGGTCGATAAACCGCTCGTGGTTACGCTAGCCGACCTGAAACGCTTTCCGTCGGTGTCGCACATCGCCTTTCTGGAATGCTCCGGCAACTTCCGAACGGGCAAGGAAACGCTGAGTCCACAGGATATTTGCGGTCTGACGAGCCAGAGCGAGTGGACGGGCGTATCGCTGGCGACGTTATTTCGGGAAGTCGGTGTCAGACCCGGTGCAAGCTGGTTTCTGGCCGAAGGGGGCGACGCGGCCCTGATGACGCGGAGCATACCGGTGCAAAAAGGATGGGACGATGCCATCATTGCCTACGCCCAAAACGGTGAAGCGTTACGGCCTGAGCAGGGCTATCCAGTACGGCTGTTTCTGCCCGGTTGGGAAGGAAATACCAGTGTCAAATGGCTGCGTCGAATCGAACTCGGTGATGCGCCCTGGCAAACCCGTGAAGAAACGTCGAAATACACGGAAGCCGTCGGTGATGGAAAAATCCGGCAGTTCAGCTTCGACATCGACGCCCGGTCGATCATCACGTTTCCGGCCTATCCGGCCCCCGTGCAGCGGGGCTGGATCGAAATTCGGGGCCTGGCTTGGAGTGGTCGGGGGACTATCGAGCGGGTCGAGATCAGTACCGACGCGGGGAAAAGCTGGCAGGTAGCCACGCTGCAACAGCCGGTACTTGATAAAGCGCACACCCGCTTCCGCCTGCTCTGGCACTGGAACGGCGATGAGACCGAAATCATGAGCCGGGCTGTCGACAGTACGGGTTATGTCCAGCCTACATACCGGCAACTGCTCGATGCGCGGGGGGGCAACAGTGGCTACCACATGAACCCTATAACCGCCTGGCAAATCAAACGGGACGGTCGCGTGCTACACCGGCCCGAAATACGCTAACCCTGTTTGCACGACTGGCTTTGTCGCGTGCGTACCGTCACTAAATACACCTGATTTTGAGTCAATCAACATACGATGCGGTCGTCGTGGGGGCGGGGCCGAACGGGCTGGCTGCGGCCATCACTCTACAACGGTCGGGGCTTTCGGTACTCCTTGTCGAAGGTAAAGAAACGGTCGGGGGTGGGCTGCGGTCGGCAGAGCTGACCCTGCCCGGCTTCCGGCACGACATCGGCTCGGCCATTCACCCGATGGCGGTTGGGTCGCCCTTCTTTCAATCCGTACCGCTGGCCGACTTCGGGTTGCGGTTTGTCAATCCACCCGTTGCCGCTGCGCACCCAGTCGATGGTGGCCGGGCAGCGGCCTTACAGGGTACGGTTGCGAATACCGCCCGGTCGCTGGGAGCCGACGAACAAGTCTACCGCGACCTGCTGGAACCGCTGGTCGACCGCTGGCCGGGGCTGGCTCCCGACGTACTGGGGCCGCTGGGTCTGCCAAAGCATCCCCTTGACTTTGCCGCCTTCGGCCTGAACGCCATTCAGCCCATCACTGTACTGGCGAAGCGATTTCAAACGCCCGAAGCCCGTGGCCTGCTGGCGGGCATGGCGGCTCACGCAACACTACCGCTGACGAATCTGACGACCTCGGCTATTGCGCTGGTGCTCATGACCATGGGCCACCGGCATAACTGGCCCATACCGATCGGTGGCTCCGGGGCCATTGCCCAGGCGATGGCAGCTTATTTTCAATCCCTCGGCGGTACGATCATTACCAACTGGCCGGTACGCTCACTGGCGGAACTTCCCCCCGCCCGTGCCGTACTGCTCGACGTGACGCCCCGGCAACTGCTGGCGCTGGCCGGCGACCGCTTTTCGACGCTGTACCGGCGTCAACTGGCGCGATTCCGATACGGGATGGGCGTTTTTAAAGTTGACTGGGCGCTCGACGGTCCGATTCCTTTTACGGCATCGGCCTGTCGGCAGGCGGGCACGGTGCATCTCGGGGGGACGCTGGACGAAATCCGGCAGGCCGAGCAGCAGACCGCAGCCGGCAATCACCCCGACCGGCCATTCGTTCTGCTTGCCCAGCAAAGCCTGTTCGACGACAGTCGTGCCCCCACCGGGAAGCATACCGCCTGGGCGTACTGCCACGTCCCGAACGGCTCGACGCTGGACCGTACCGATGCGATCGAACGGCAGATCGAACGGTTTGCGCCCGGCTTCCGCGATCAGATTCTGGCGCGCCATACGTTGAACACGACCCAACTGGAAACGTATAACCCGAACTTCGTCGGGGGCGACATCAACGGCGGTCGACTCGATATCACCCAGCTCTTCACGCGCCCCGTTCTGTCGCTGTCGCCCTACAATACATCGGCAAAGGGTATTTACGTCTGTTCCTCATCGACGCCACCGGGTAGTGGTGTACATGGCATGTGCGGCTTCCACGCAGCTAACCGGGTACTGGCCGACTTGTTTACCTAACCAAACGCGGCCTGAGAAAGCATTAATGCGAAAACTGGCCCGGTGGAGAACAGGGATTGTTTGGGGGAGCGTGTTGCTCGCTAAACGGCAGGATACGGTTCAGCTTGCGGCTCATATCGGCCTGGGGTAGGAGTTGAAGCCAGGAGCAGAACAGGAGAGCGATCCAGACGGGCAGAACCAGACGACGCAGGTGGTGCGATGCACTGACCCAAAGCAGCGTAGCCGATAACAGGCAAAAGGTAGCAGGGGCCATGAGCCGCAGATTCGGGCCGCTAAACGGACTGACAGTGCGCAACGCAAACAGCACAAGAAGATAGGTGACCCCGGTCAGGATAAACAACCGGCTGAGTGCACCGAGCGGGGGCGCTGATTCCTGTATGCGGGTATGCCTACGCCAGCGGGCGTATAAACCGACGGATAAAAAAGTTTGTAGCCCCGTACCCAACCAGGTTAGTCCGGTCGGCTGGTTCGGCGTAAAATGCCGGATGAGCAAAAGTTCATTCAGCAACGATTGCCCGAATAAGTGAGCCAAAACGGGGGCGGGCTCGGTAGCCAGAAAGCGTTCGCCCCCGAACGGCGATCCTGATAGCTGGTTGTTCAGGTAAAAATAAGCGCGAAAGCCTGTCAGGGCTGCCAGTGAACAGATCAACAGCCACACCAGTGCGCCCTGCCCAAATGTGAGCCGCAGAGTACGTTCCAGCCGTTGGCGGTTTAGCCTGCTTAGGCCCGTCAGTAGCAGCGTCGTCAGGACAACGTAAACACCGACATAGCGGAGAAGGAATAAGGCACAGCTCACCAGAAACAGGCGGACTGTATGCCACCGCGTAGGTTCGGGCAGAAAGCGAAACAGGCACCACACCCACTCCGCCAGCACGACCAGAAAGACCGTCTCGGACCAGGTCGACGCCAGTATTTTAAGGAAACCGCCCAGCCACCAGACCGATAGCAGCCAAAGGGTCCGGGTAGTGCCAATTCGGTACTGCCAGGCAATCGCCGACAGACTAACCGCCAGCACGTTGACCAGTTTTGACGCCCACAGCACGGAAAGGTTTGTCAGAAACGACGATAGCACAATCAGGATGGAGTAGCCGATGGGAAAAATACCGTTCCAAACCAGTTGTCCGTTGTTGCTGATGACGTAGCCCTGTCCGTTGAGCAGGTTCGTCGCTGATTGTAGGTAATAGCCTGAGTCGACGGTAGTAAATCGGTTGGGGTTGACGACGCACAACCCGAGAATCAGGCCACCGGTAACCAGAAGTAGGAGCGTCAGTTGGAGTGGTCGGTTCATGGCGAGTGGATAAGGCGGCCCGACAAGGGTACCGTAGTTGTGGGTAAGCCGGTAGCGTCGATCTGATACAGATACAAACCGGCCGGTAACGGATTGCCAGCGTCATCGTTGCCGTCCCACGTCCACTCGTTCAGGCCAATACGCCCCGGTATCGATACGGTTCGCACTGCATGACCCGCTACATCATACAGCCGCAGGGTCAACCGGGCGGGTGGGATTTGACCGGTCAGGACGAGCGACAGGCGGATTTGCCGACTAAATGGGTTGGGGTAGGCCGTTACGGAGCGGAGTTCGGACCGATTGTATACCGTGAACTGAATCTGATACGGAGCCGCCTGATTGCCGCTCAGATCACTGCCGCGCACCGCAAACGTGTAGGTACCATCGGGCAGCGGGGTGGCGGGCTGGTACTGGAGTCGAAACGCATTGTCGGTACCGGCAGCGGTCCAGCTTGTTCCGGGGCCACGCAGACTCAGCCGCTCGTAGGGGCAGGGCGAATTTGCACAGGGTCGTTGCAGGTACAGTTCCAGATTAGTTGTGTCCGAGCGGAGCAGGCGGCTGTTGTCATCCTGAAGCAGTACGTCGATGCGGGGCTGGGGGGCAACGATGGCATCGTCGCTGATGTGTTGCCCGTCGAACGCAACGTCGAGGGTAGGCGCGACCACGTCCGGTGGAAAGGGCAGGGCGTCGAGCGATCCGGCCGAACTGATCTCGGCTTTGTTGTTCGTTTCGATCCGTTCGGGGATGCGGTCGTCGGGGTCGAGTAGCAACTCGAAGAAGGCTGGTCCGGTAGCGGTTTTGTCGTTGGGTACTGTCCAGCGGAGCGTGTCGGCGTAGAGCGGGGCCGCCTGCGCAAGGCGGTAGTCCCGCACCAACTGGCCCGCTGCCGTATACCGTCGAATGCGGACCGTAAGCGGTCGGTTCGTCGTGCGTCCGTAGTTGGCAACAATGCCTGTCAGCACCACGGAGTCGGAACGGACGGTCAGCGAATCGCCCCGGCTGTCGGTCACGCGCAGGCTACGAGGCAGGAAAGCGAAGTCGGGCTGAGCGAACGGAAAAACAGCCACGGCCGGGTCGCCCTGCAACGTCATCTGCTGCGCCGTCGTGGCGGTATAAATGGTGTTGCTCGCCCGCAGGTAACGCCGGATGGCTTCGCGCTGCACCAGTCCAACGGGTCGGGTCACAAACTGACTGTCAGCCAGCAGACTATACAATTGATCGGCGTAGGTTTTGAGGGCAAAGGGGAAGCCAATGTGCGTGTGCGCCAGAAACAGGATTGCCCCTCGGTCGGGCGTCAGTATCCAGTCGGTACCAAAGGTAGATCGGCCAAAATAGAAATTGCCGGCTGCACAGCCGTTGGCGAACAGAAACGGATACCGCCCTTTGTTACGATACCCGAGCCGGTCGTCGCTGACGAAGCTGATGTCGATATCGGAGACGGCGAGGCTGGAATGGCCGAACATGGAAATCATGCCTGTGCCTTTGTTGACCATATCCGCGATTTGTAGGATTTCTACCGGATCGTTCGTCCGTTTGGATACGGTCGTAACCCGACTGCCGACGTACGATTGTTCGATCACTCCTTTGAAATCATCGACATAACTCCGGAATGTCTGTAACTCGGCGGGAGTACGCCCACCACTCAGGTGCAGACTGTTTTTGCGCCAGAGAGCGGGTTCGTCCAGCAATTCGTGGGCCTGTACTTTCGCCAGATAATCGAGCACTGACGGCGACCGGATGGCGTTCAGCCGACCGATGGGCAGGGCCGGTACGTTGGCGGGTTCACCGTTCAGTCCTTCTACCAGCCCCAGGTCGGAACCCGGCCAGCCGATGTTGGGAATCAGGTCGAGCAGCGGGCCACTGGCGTTTTTGCGGATGCTCTGCGGGTCGCGCGACTGCCCGATCAGGAACATAAATTTGGGGCCCGCTCCGCCGGAAAGCATGTAAGCGGCAAACCGGCGAATCGCCAGCGGGTGCCGCTCGCCGTAGCTAAACTGATCGAACAACTCCCCGATGTTCACCGTCAGTGTGTCGTAACTGCCGCCCGCCAGCGACGCCCGGTAAGCCGCGTAGGTTTGCACCGGGTCGGCTATGGTACCCACCGGCTGTCGGAGCAACGGATGCGTGACGATGAGGTAGTTGTGTCGCGCTGGCGTGATCTGGCGGAAGCGGACAGGAAGCAGCGTCGGTACCGATCGCGGCTGGTGGCTGACAAACAAGGATCGGCCTGTCTGCGTAGCCCGAACGATACCCCGCCAGTGATCGGTCGTATTACTGCCGATCAGGGTTACTGCGTCGGGGTTGCTAATGTCAAGGATGGGCGTACTGGCGGGCAGACTGGTCAGATCGAGCAGGCTGCGCCCGGTGGAATCTGTCTGCAGTTGAAGCCATTGATTCGTTTGACCAGGCACCGAAATACGCTGCGGATACCGCAGGCTCAGATACGATACAGAGGCCTCTTCGCTGGTCTCACCCGGTTGCGCCGTCAACACGACCGAACCGGTTGCCGACAGATCAGATGAAAAAAGCTCGGTGTCAAAGCGGCTCGTCGCGTAGTCGTCGTACGTAACCGCGCCCAGTGCGCGTAATGAACCCGCTGTTGCGCCGGCGCTGAACGCCATGCGGTGGGGCGTTGGCGTACGACCCACCACCAGCCAACTGGCGCGTGGCCTGACACCGGCGGCACTCGCGTAATCAATCAGGTTGACTAGCTGATCGTAGCGGTCAGCCGGTCTGAGAATTGGGCCTGTCCAGCCTTCGCCGGTGTCGTAGCTACTCAGGATAGCGCCGTTACCCGCATTGGCACCAAGGGGATAGATGGTTCCGGTGGGGTATGTCTGCGTGAATACGCGCCGTTCTTCAGCCCAGTGCCAGCTCTCGGCCGTTAAACCGGTTTCGTCGCTGTCTGTGTAGCTGGCCATGCGCTTACCGCTTTTGCCGTCGAGCCGATAGGTCAGAAAATAAGCCGTCGTGTCGCTGAACAGACTGTAGTAGGGGTGGGGCATGGCGCTGGCCGGCCGATACAGCAGCGAGTCGGGCGCGCCATCGTTCCCCTGGCCGTAGAAGTCGATGTAATCGTCGGCGTCCAGACGACCATCAGTTTGACCGGCAACGAAAATGGCCTGTTCGGTACCCCGGTGGAAAAGCTGAATGGCAGTCGGATCGATCGTTGACACGGGCCAGCCAGCCCGTTGCAGGTCGGCCGGTGTGATGCGATACAAACCCGGCTGAACCACCGGAATCTTCAGGTACGACTGGGTATAGACAATCCATTCATTCCCCGCTCGCGGTGACTGCCCCCAGCCGAACCGGGTGATCAACAACAGTATGAAGGTCAGGTAGGTGTGGTGCATAGAGACAACGTGCCTGACTATGTACACACTTCATGCCGGGTTCTTTACCGACAAACCATTCGGCCCACGATCATTACCGCTTATCCTGAAAACAAGGTTAATTTTATAAGGTACTTTGCATTGCATAGTACCTTATGTATATATTTGTCTTATCAAGATTGAATGAGTGAATGACTGAGTGATCGAATGGCCAGGTGCCTGATCAATTTCGTCGTTCCCGCATTCACTCAACCACTCACTCATTTACATACCGTCGCTATGAATATAGAAAACGCGCAGGTGCAGATGCGGAAGGGAATTCTGGAATTCTGCATTCTTCACATCATATCGCGGGGCGAAGTGTATGCCTCCGATATGCTCGACGAGCTAACGTCGGCCCGGATCATGGTCGTGGAAGGTACGCTCTATCCGCTACTGACCCGGTTGAAAAATGCCGGACTGCTCGACTACAAGTGGGTCGAATCGACGTCCGGGCCACCGCGAAAATACTACCTGCTGACCGATCTGGGGCGCACCTCACTGGAAGCCCTCAACGACACCTGGCAGGAACTGGCCGAATCCGTCAACGCCATTGTCAGTAAAACGGATCAGCACAAAAAACCGGGCAACGGTGCCGTATCGGTGGAACTGCCGGGCTCGCCAATCACTCCTTCGTCCAACGCTTGACCTCCCCTTTCTGTAAAACGCCATGAAAAAGACAATCAGCATCAACATCAGCGGGGTGATCTTCCACATCGAGGAGGATGGCTACGACAAGCTGAAACACTATTTATCATCGGTACAACAGTATTTCTCGACCTACGAAGACAGTCAGGAAATCGTCACCGACATCGAAAACCGGATCGCCGAAAAGCTGCTGGCCAAGCTGAAAGCCGCCGATAAGCAGGCCGTATCGCTTGAAGACGTCAACGAACTGGTAGCGGCCATGGGCTCCGTCGCCGACTTCGAAGCGGTCGAAGAAGAAGAAGTCCTCGTGACGACGGGTGGCCGTAACTCGACCGGTGGCAGCCGTCAGGTGCCGCCGGTGGGGGCTACGTCGTCGGGCAGCAGCACCGCATCGGGTACGGTTCCGCCAGCGGGCGACTATGCGGGTCCGCGCCGGCTGGTGCGCGACCTGCGCCGGAAAACGCTGGGTGGGGTAGCCGCTGGTCTGGCCCACTACTTCAGCGTCGACGTCGTCTGGATTCGTCTGTTGTTTGTCGCGCTAGTCGTTGGTTTCCCGACGCTGGCCGGTGTCTCGGGTAGTGATGGTGAATTTTCCGGAACACTATCAGGATTTACGGTACTGATATACATCGCCATGTGGATTGCGCTGCCGGGCTCGGTCGGTATCGAGGAAGACAAAACCAAGAAGAAGTTTTTCCGGAACCCCGACGACAAAGTGCTGGGCGGGGTAGCGTCGGGTATTGCGGCTTATTTCGGGGTCGACCCCGGTGTGGTGCGGTTGCTGTTCGTGCTCGGAATCGTGTTCTTCGGCGTCGGCTTCCTGTTCTACATCGTCCTCTGGATCATCTCACCGGCGGCCAATACCGTGACGGAAAAAATGGAGATGCAGGGGCAGCCGATTACGCTCTACAACATCGAAAACAGCATCAAACAGAGCCTGAACATCAACGATACGCCGAATAGCGAAAGCAGTATGACGCGCATATTGCTGTTTCCCTTCCGGGCCGTAGCCATGATTCTGAAGGGGTTGGGCAACGCACTGGGACCGTTTCTGAACGGCATAGTGGCTCTGATTCGCGTGACGGCCGGTATCATTCTGTTGCTGCTGGGCTTCGCACTGATGATTGCCTGTCTGGCATTCCTGGGTGCCGCCATCGGCCTGAACACGGTGCAAACGGGTAATTTTCCCTTCGAGATGATCCGCAACGACATCACCATGCCGATGGTCCTGTCGGGTGTCGTGGCCGGACTCATTCCTGCCTTCGGGCTGGCGGTGCTGGGCATCATGCTCATCACGACCCGTCCGTTCATCGGTAGTCGGGTAGCCCTGTCGCTGGCGGGGGTGTGGCTGCTGGCCCTGGTTGTCTTCGGGGGTACGATCACGCCGGTGATCAGCAGTTTCCAGCGCCGGGGTAGTGTCGAGCAGACGGCTACGCTGAACGTAGCAGGTCGTGTAGTGACCTTCGCCATGGAAGATTCAGACGCTGACTGGAAACCGTCGATTGAACTCGAAGGCTATAACGGCACCGCCATTCAACTGGTGAAACACTACCGGTCGCAGGGAAGCAACCGGGACGAGGCCAAAGCCAACGCGCTGCAACTGCGCTACCAGTATACGGTGCAGGACTCGACGGTGCGGTTCGATGATGGGGTGTCGCTCGCACCCGGAGCCAGCTTCCGTGGGCAGAATCTGAACATAACGATGAAAATTCCCTACGGCAAACCGTTCCGCATGACGGAAGCCTTTGCGCACTTCATCCGTAATGAATTCGGCAGCAAGGAAATCGACCGGATGGAAACCAGTGTGTGGGTGTTCACCAAAGAAGAAGGGCTGACCTGCCTGAACTTCCCCCGCGAGCTAAACACTACCTATTACAATGATGATAGCGACGTGACCGACCTGACCGACGAGGTACAAAGTGCAGTTGCCAATGAACTGGGTGACGACTTTGAGGCCATTGGCGATCATACCCGTCAGTTCACCGTTGGCGAGTTTTCGAAGGTCAACGTAAGTGGCGCATTCGTCGTTCGTTTCCGCAAGGGGGATCAATACAAGGTCGTCGCCGACGGGAGCGAAGAGGATCTGGACGAAGTCGAGGTAGACGTGGATGGCGAAACGGCCAATGTGTCGATGAAGAAAACCGGTATGTTCGACTGGAAAAACCGGAAGCGTATCGGCCTGACGATTACCGTGCCGTCGATCGACAAACTGGAACTGGCGGGTGCCTCGAAAGCAAACCTGGCTGGATTCGATCGCTACGACAACCTGGAGATTTCGATGAGTGGTGCCTGCCGGACCGTATTTGACGGAACCGTACAGGATCTGTCAGTCGATCTGTCGGGTGCATCGAATCTCGTACTACGGGGCACAGCCACCAAGCTCGACGCGGAACTAAGTGGAGCCAGCAAAATCGACGCCGAATCAATGCAGGTCAGCACGGCCACTGTCGACGCCAGTGGGGCCAGCCACGTCAGTCTGGGGAACGTTACCAACCTCAACTCCAACGCGTCTGGCGCCAGCAAAGTAACGCGGCAGAACGATTAGTGATTGAATGAAAGAATGATTGAGTGCTTGAATGGTGGCATGCGTCAGCCTATTCAATCACTCAATCATTCTTTCATTCAATCCTTATCAAACCTCCCGCTGGGCTTCGCGCTGGGTTTCCAGTTTGTCGCGGACGACTTCTTTTTCCTGCCGTCGGTTTTCACGCTCGAAGACCTTGATGAGTACGATGAAATAGGAGAGGATCAGTGGGCCTACGACCAGACCCAGAATACCGAAGATCGGTACACCCAGCACGATGCCAGCCAGTGTAATCCAGGGGTGAATATCGCCCATGCGTTTGGCCAGTGCGATCCGTAGCAGGTTGTCGATATTGATGATGACGATCGTACCAACGACCAGAATGCCAATACCCTGCGCCGTATTCCCTTCCGACAGCTGAATCAACCCCGCTGGTGCCCAGATGATGGGCGTGCCAAGGACGGGGATAAAGGCCATGAAGAAGGAAACAACCCCCCAGAACGGCGCGTCGGGTACACCAAAAATCCACAGCGTCAGTCCCGTCAGCGCGCCCTGCACCAGACAAACCAGTGCCTGCCCCAGTACGTTGGCGTTGACGTTGTTTTTCAGCGATTCGCCCAGTTCTTTCTGCGTATCGTTCTTGAAGGGCAGGTAGCGTTGTAGACCGCCCTCAAAGTCTTCCTTCTGGGTAAACATATACCACATCGTGAAGAACATCAGCCCGATGATTACGATAAAGTCCAGCGTACTACCCGCGATAGAAGGCAACAGTTGACTGGCGTAGGTGCCCGCCTGCGACAGTGCCGTGCGGATATTCTGCTGACTGGTGATCTCGTAGCCCGTAAGGTCTTCGAGTTTTTTTGCCAGTGCCAGAATCTGATCGCTATGCTGAATGTAGTACTGAATCCGACCGATCAACAACAGGCTGAGCGTCAGAAACGGCAGGATGATGACCAGCAGCGAAAACAGGATCAGTAGCGTAACGACCAGCGACCGGTTCCAGCCGCGCTTGATGGCCAGTGCGTTGAACCAGGGTAGCAGCACGACATACAGAATGCCTGCACCGATGAAAGCAGAGATGTAGCCACTAAGGCCGAAAATGATAAACCCGCCCAGGATAACCAGGGCGGTGATGAGCAGCACCCGCTGCTGTTTGGTTGTGTATACGTTAACCATGGGAGAAGGTAGTTGGTCGTATCGAAACGTATACGACCTAACCTGCTTCCACCCCACAATTGTTTTAAGATGCCGTTAAGCTCAGCATTCGGTGGCGCTCAGGGCTAGCCCGGCCTCTGAGGTTTCCTTGTACTTGGTCGACATGTCGCGGCCGGTTGCTTTCATGACTTTGATGACCGCATCGAGGGAAATCTTCTGCTTGCTGGCCGAGCCTGCCGTTGCCAGCAAAAAGGCGTTGTAGGCTTTGACGGCCCCCATTGCGTTCCGCTCGATGCACGGAATCTGTACGTACCCGCCGATGGGATCGCAGGTCATGCCCAGGTGGTGTTCGATGGCGATTTCGGCGGACGCTTCGATGGCGCTGATCGAGCCGGTTGGCTGGGCGCAGCGCGTCAGAAAAGCCGCCCCCATTGCCGACGCCGTACCGATCTCACCCATGCAGCCCATTTCGGCCCCGGAGATGCTGGCGTTGTGCTTGACCAGAAAGCCGATGACAGCTGCTGCCAGCATGCCACTGCGCAGCGTCGCCTTATCGTAGTGAAACTGATGCTTGGCCAGGTACGTCAGCCCCGGAATGACGCCCGACGCCCCCGATGTGGGGGCCGTAACGACGATGCCGCCGGCTGCGTTTTCTTCCGACGCGGCCAGACAGTAAGCGTTCAGGAAAATGAGGAAACTGTCGGAGCGGAGGGCTGGTCCTAACTGCCCCATGCCTTTCGCCTGCTGGTACAACTGGGGCGCTTTCCGACTAAGCTTGATCGAGCCGGGTAGCGTACCACTATGGCGCAGCCCCCGCCGGACGGCCTTGTGCATGTAGTCGAGCAGTTGATCGATGCGGTGGTTGACGTCGCTGCGTGTTCGGCCGGTCAGGGCCATTTCGTTGGCCATCAGCAGGGCATCGAGCGTTATCGCGTGTTTGGTGAGTTGCCCCTTTAGCTCGGTCATGGTCCCGTACGGATACGGCACCGATACGCTGGCCGGATCGACGGTGGGTTCGCCTTTGCGGATGATGAAGCCCCCGCCGATCGAATAATATTCTTCACTGTACAGTGTCTCGCCCTGCTGGGTCAGGCGCAACACCATCGTGTTGTGGTACGGCGACTCGTAGCGGACGCGCTCGAACCGAATGTGTTCCGGTCGTAGCTGAACGGTGTACGGGCCAACCGGGAGCGCATAGCTGACCGTTGGGTCACGAAGCAGGTTGAGCAGGGCGGCCGGATCGGTGGTTTCGGGTTGCCAGCCCAGCAGCCCGGCAACGACGGCCCGGTCGGTACCGTGACCTTTTCCCGTGGCGCTCAGTGATCCGTACAGATGTACCTGAACGGCGTCGGCACGATGTTGCAGGTCGTCGGGTAAGGTAGCGAGTCGTTCGCGGAAATCGAACGCGGCTTTCATGGGGCCAATCGTGTGCGAACTCGACGGGCCCGGACCAATTTTGAACAGGTCAAAAATGGACGTGGTAATGGGGTTAACAGGAAGCATGTTGATGAAGGTCAGCGCGGTAAAGGTAACGATTACTGGCTCTGTTTGGCTCAACAGTACCTTGCCAGTTGAGACGAGCTACCTGACTGGCTGGTCGAGCCCCTGAATTTGCGCCAGGTATTCCGTTGGCAGCAGAATCCGCTGCACGACCGATCGGAGTTTGAACGCATTTAGCAGTTTATACAGACTGATGCTGTGCGGCAGGATCGGGTCGGGGGTAAGTGCCAGCGGGCTCCGGACCTGCTCCGGCACCAGAATCGACTGCACGCGCCGAAGCAGGTTGTAGCGCCATGTGCCGAGCTGTTCGTGATACCGTTGAAAGAGTCGGTCGGTGTAGTCGCTTCGTAGCAGATCATTGTCCAGGTGCTTTCGCCGGTCGACCTGCCAGTCGGCGTAGGTAACAGGCAGATCGGGTACGCCCATGCCAGCCCCTACGGCGCGAAACGTCGTAAACAGTTCTTCCCGCTCGGGATCGGTCAGGGGGCGGTGCAGCAGTTGATAGGCCCGCTCCGAGTAATCGATCAGCATGTACAGTACGTCGCGGTAGGCCCAATCCGGGATGCTGTATCCCCGGTTCTGCTCGACGCCTTTGTGAATCGTATGCATCCGGGCAATGGCCTGTCGGGCGCGGTCGTCGGGCGCAAACACGATTTCCTGCGCGTAGCGAACCGTCGAAAACAGCCGGGCAATGGGATCGGCGGGGAGCCGGCCCGTAAAAAACAGCCAGTCGACGGCTTTGTTGAGCGCGAACTCAGCCGCCGACCCAGCGAAGATCAACAGAATCACGTCGGCATCGCCCCAGATTCGGCGAACGACCGAGCTAGGCCGGACGAAGTAGTGCATAGCAGCGTTTACGGTTTACGGTATGCAGTTTACGGTTTTCAGTGAACGCCTGTCCGGTTAGCCGGCGAGGAGCATGTCTGCCGCTGACCGTATACCGAAAAACTGAAAACCATAAACCGACATTACATCGCCAGTACAACGAATTCGACGCGCCGGTTCTTTTGTTTGTTGGCTTCGGAATCGTTGGGGGCCACCGGCTGGGTATCGCCAAAGCCGTGGGCCTGTAACCGGTTTTCAGCGATGCCGTGCCGCATCAGATACGCCCGGATGACGCTGGCTCGGTTTTCGGAAAGGGCCTGGTTGAGTCGTTTGTCGCCCACATTATCGGTATGGCCCGCCACCAGAATGATTAGCTGGGGACTGGTTCGCAACGTCTTGACCAGCTTGTCGAGTTGCGGGTATGACTCGGGGCGCAACGTGTAGGTACTTTGTTCGAAGTAGACGTTGTCGAGCTGAATGGCCTGATTGATCGCCAGATTACGAAATACCGTGTCGGCTTTGGCCGTCTCGCTGGCTTTCGCTGGAGTCAGTAGTGGCTGCTTCTGGGCTTTCGGGTCGAGTTTGATTACGTACTCGTAGTCGTGGCAGGTATCGCAGGAAACGACCATCAGTTCTTCCGCGTCGAAATAGCCGGGGGCCTTAGCCAGTACGTTGATCGTGTCGGTCTGCGTCAGGATAAAATCGAACAGGGTGGTGCGGGGGCTGGAATACGTTTTGCGGGCTTGGATCGCCGTCACCGAAAACTGCGCCGACACTGTAGCCGACGTCCGACTGTCGACTGCCTTGAGGGTAAAGAGCGTTCGCTGTGGCTTTTTGGGCGCTACTACCTGTCCGTAAACAGGCAGGAGCAGGAAGGATAGTACAAGGACTAATAACAGGCGCATAGCGGAGGATGGGAGAATACGTACGACAAATTTATCAAATTGAATGCCGGGATCAGGCCCGACAGGCTTGACAAACAGGGGGCTGTAAACAAGGTGCGGGGAGCAGCTTATTTGCACAGTATAGCCGGTTAAGTAACGCAAACCGGGCTATTCTTTCGACATCGCATGGTTAAAGAGTCTGCCTGCCGTACTTTTGACCAAAAGCCTGAATGATTAGATGAAACTTTTTCGCTTCGGTCCTAGCGGCCACGAACGGCCCGGCGTCGTTCTCCCATCCGGTCAGTCGATCGACGTAACCCACTTTGGTGAAGACTACGACGAGTCGTTTTTTACAACCGACGGCATTGCCCGGCTGACGCATTGGCTGGAATCACACGCGCAGAACTGCCCCGAGGTAGCGCCCGACGAGCGGTTTGGTCCCTGCGTAAAACGACCCTCGAAGATTATTTGCGTCGGGTTGAACTATGCCAAACACGCGGCTGAAACCAATGCGCCTATCCCGGCAGAACCTATCCTGTTCTATAAAGCCACGACAGCACTGTGCGGCCCGAACGACGATGTCGTCATTCCAAAACGGTCCGAAAAAACCGACTGGGAAGTCGAACTTGCTATCGTGATCGGGAAGCGGGCCAGCTACGTCGAGCTTGATCAAGCGATGGACTACATCGCCGGTTACGCGCTGCACAATGACTACAGCGAACGCGCCTGGCAACTGGAACGCGGTGGTCAGTGGGTGAAAGGCAAGAGCGCCGATACCTTTGCTCCGCTGGGGCCGTACCTGGTCACGACCGACGAAATCACCGAGCCGAACAAGCTGCCCCTCTGGCTGACACTGAACGGCGAGAAACTCCAGGACTCGAACACCGACGACATGATTTTCGACGTGCCGACACTGGTGAGCTATATCAGTCAGTTCATGACCTTGCTGCCGGGCGATGTCATCTCGACGGGTACCCCCGCCGGCGTTGGTCTGGGTCTGAAACCCCAGCGCTACCTGAAGCCCGGCGACGTCGTCGAACTGGGCATCGACGGACTAGGACAACAAAAACAAACCGCAGTAGCGTATACAGAATAATAGAGTGAATGAATGATTGAGTGATTGAATGTTTTGCGACAGCCTATTCAATCACTCAATCAGTCATTCGCTCAATCACTCATTTTCCCATGACCATCGACGCACATCAGCATTTTTGGCAGTACAATCCGGTACGGGATAGCTGGATTACCGACGACATGGCGGTGATCCGTCGTGATTTTCTACCCGAAGATCTCGAACCGGTGCTACAGCAGAACGGCATCGATGGGTGCGTGGCCGTGCAGGCCAGTCAGTCGCTGGAAGAAACCTGGTTTCTGATGCAGCTGGCGCAGGCCTACGACATCGTCAAGGGTGTGGTGGGCTGGGTCGATCTGACGGCTGCTGATCTGCGCGATCAGCTTACGGATCTGGCGCAGCATTCGGCCCTGAAAGGGTTTCGGCATGTTGCCCAGGCCGAGCCTGACGATTTCCTGACGCGTCCGGCTATCGTCAAGGGCATCCGGCAACTGGCTGAATTTGGCTTTACGTACGATATTCTGATTTACCCGAATCAGCTGAAAGCCGCGCTGCACCTGGTGCGGGAAGTACCGGAAGTGAACTTTGTCATCGACCACATGGCGAAGCCGTACGTCAAAACGGGTGAGATTACGCGCTGGTCGAATTTCATGACGCAACTGGCCGCGCAGCCCAACGTATCCTGCAAACTGTCGGGACTGGTGACGGAAGCCGATTGGCAGCACTGGAGCAAGCGCGACTTCTTCCCGTACCTGAATTTCGCCTTCGAAAGCTTCGGCCCCGACCGGCTCATGTTTGGCTCCGACTGGCCGGTCTGTCTGGTTGCTGCCAACTACACGCAGGTCAAAACGCTGATCGAAGAATACGTCGATCCCTGGGGCAACGACGTCCGCGACAAGGTGTTCGGCACTAACGCCACGACCTTTTACCGGCTGTAGACTCTCCACGTACCGAATACTGTACACTGAAAACCGATTATCGAAACCCTACCTCTTTATGGCATTGCCAACACCAACTACCCCCGTTAAGGTAAAGCCCGGCTCGGGGGGGAATTACGGCCTGGCGTTCGGGCTGGTCACCAGCCTGTTCTTTCTGTGGGGACTGGCCAACAGCCTCAACGGCTCGCTCATCAAGCAGTTTCAGATTGCCCTCGATCTCAACCGGTTTCAGGCCGGTATCGTCGACTTCGCCTTTTACCTCGGCTATTTCTTTATGGCCTTGCCGGCGGGTTATGTCATGCGCCGGTTTGGCTACAAGCGCGGGATATTGCTGGGCCTGATCCTGTACGGCGGGGGGGCGCTTCTGTTCTATCCGGCCGCCGAAGCCCGCGTCTACAGCTTCTTTTTGGTCGCGCTATTTACGATGGCGTGCGGTATCGCCTGTCTGGAAACGGCGGCTAACCTGTACGTGACCGTGCTGGGCGATCCGGCCAAATCGGAATGGCGTATCAACTTCTCGCAGTCGTTCAACGGCATCAGCATCATCATGGGGCCGATAATCGGGGCTCTGTTCATCTTCTCGAAAACCGAATACACGCCGGAGATGATGGCAACCATGGCCCCGGCGCAGGCCGAAGCGATTCGCGTGCAGGAAGCCCTGTCCGTGCAGGGACCGTACCTGGTTATCGGAACAATCATCGCGCTGGTGACGATTCTGTTCGCCGTGACGAAGATGCCCGAAGTTGGGGAGGAAGAAGAGGAAAGCAGCAATGTATCGATCGGACGGCTGTTCCGGCACCGGCATCTGGTACTGGGTATCATCGCGCAGTTTGCCAACGTCGGCGCACAGGCCGTACTGTGGGGCTACTTCGTTGACCTTAAACTCGACTTTTCGCGGGACATTCACTGGGGACCTGCGCTGGGCTTCATGCACCTGATCAACGGCCTGACGGGTAACGAAGGTGGTCAGCTGTCGGCGACGCAGATTGCTGGCTTCCACGCGTCGTTTGCGCTGGTGTTGCTGATGCTGGGTCGCTTCGTCGGTACGTTCCTGATGACCAAAATGCGGCCGAATCTGGTCCTGACGATTTTCTCTGCCGTCGCCGTGGCGCTGGTTGCCATCGCCATTACCGCCGGTGGACTGACCGCCGTTATCGCGCTGAGCTTCGTTTATTTCTGTCAGAGCATCATGTTCCCAACCATCTTCGCCCTGGCGACGAAAAGCCTGGGTGCCGAATCGAAACTGGCTTCATCGCTGGTGATTATGAGCATCGTCGGCGGTGCACTGATGCCGCTGGTCGCTGGTGGCCTGTTCGAGCGGGGCGCGGTCTATGCCCTGATCGTACCGCTGGTCTGCTTTGCGTATATCGTGTTCTTCGCGGCCAACGGCTACAAGATTACCTCGACGGATTTGCATACACCCAACACCCCACCTGAACTCGTTCCCTGATATGCGTTATTGCCTTGCGCTCGACTTAAAAGACGACCCTGCCCTGATTGCCGAATACGAACGGCAGCACGAAAAAGCGCGTCCAGAAATTGCCGACAGCATTCGCTCGGCCGGTATCAACGACATGCAGATCTTCCGGGCTGGCAACCGCTTGTTCATGATCATCGAAACCGACGACGATTTCTCGTTCGAAACCAAAGCGGCCATGGATGCCGCCAACCCAGCGGTGCAGGAGTGGGAAGCGTTCGTCAGCACATTTCAGCAACCGCTGCCCTTCGCCAAACCCGGCGAAAAATGGGTGCCGATGAAGCAGATCTTCGCGCTGCAAGAAAGGTAAATAGTTATCGTAGTAGAAGAACCTGATTGTTGGTTCTCAGGCTCATTAGCAGACTTTCGCTGATCCGAAAAATCGACTGACTAATGAGCCTGACTCTGTTTAAGCGGGTTATTGAAAATACAACGGATTATATTTTGTCATGCTGACGCAGGAAGCATCTTCGCTAACAACAAAATAGTTTTCCTTCCGAAGCTGCTTCCTGCGTCAGCATGACAAAACATGTTTCGCAACGAATTAAGCTATATATAACAAAGAACTTGTGCTTGCATAAAAAATATGGTTCCGTATGTACTAGCCTATTTGTCGATTCTACTTGCTTTTGTCGCCGTCGGGTATACCCTTCAATGGATAGCCAAACGACTGGGACATCCAAAATTGGGTAAGAGATTGTTAGTTAGTAGTTATCTACTTTTTGTTTTGTTTACTGCATATATGATTTTCGAAGATCAGCTCTTTTCCAAGAGCGATGCTGAAGAGTTGTTAACAGAGCAGAATGTTAAACTAAAAGATGATTTCGAACTACTGAAAAATGAATCGATGTCAGCTATCGGAGACTACTATCACACGTTTACGCTAAAAATTACAGAAAATGATAGGCGTAAGCTCATTCGTTTGATCATAGACTCGCCGGATTTCAGTCATAAGAAAGATGAAACCTGGATAGACGATAGCTTGTTTCAAACGCCGAATCGGTATACAGGAAGAAGAATTATCCGTAACTATGCAACAGATCAATTTTTTGTGAGAGAGTTGTTTGAGCCACAAGGTGATGGATATGCGCCTACGTTTAGAAAAATAAAAATCGATAAGGATAGTAATATACTTGTGTTCGAGGATATTGACGAATAACCTATTTTTGATCTACGTGAATTAATTCATTGGTTTATTAAACTGTGAAGTGTGTTAATAGTCGTTTACTTATATAGCCCGTAGTTTTTTTATTCCTTGCGCCTGCGAATGCTCAGATAATTAATCGAGAAGGATATAAATATAATGAATCGACGACCGAATGTGCTTGTGGTTTGTGGGCGGAATAAGAAGCGGAGCCGAACGGCCGAACATATCTTTAAAAATGACGACCGCTTCAATATTCGCTCGGCGGGTTTAAGTCCGCAAAGTGATCATAAACTCACCGAGAATGATTTAAACTGGGCAGATCTGGCCTTCGTTATGGATGCCGGGCAACGGAACAGAATTCGGGATCAGTTTCGTCAATTGGATTTGCCAGACATCAACGTCTTAAATATTCCTGATGACTACGAATTCATGGACGAAGAACTAATCGATTTGCTAACGGATCGTATTACCAGCACGATGAAAGTCGTGTATGATTTGTAGGAAATGGGCACGTTTAGGACACCTCAGGAGAAAAAGCGACTGAGCTATCAGTTCGACCGGCGGGACGATTATATGGAGGGCAATAAAAGTTCGCGCAAGGGTATCCGGTGGCGAAAACGCTGGGTCAACCAGACGTATCGTCATCATATCAAGCGCATTCTACGGTCGCCAATCGATCAGACCAATACGGATATTGTAGAAAATCAGCTAGCTGAAACGCGTAGGCCCCTATGGCGAAAGACCCCACATCGACCATTGGGGCTGTACCTATACGAGCGAGGAAAAATAGAGCTTGCAAAAGTTGAAAATCTGACGTTTCGGGTTCACGACGAAGGCCCTTTGTTCGGGTCAAACCATTATGACTAAACCAACCTTACTGGCTGCCAGTGTATGCTGGCTTGCTATAACTGCGCTTGTGTTGACAGCGTACAGCCCTGACAGGCTCAGCAGCTATCGCACGACTAGCTATTTGCCTAATAAGGCGTTACGAACCGGGGCCGATCAGACGGAGCAGTATGTGCCGTATTTGAAAGGAAAACGGGTGGCGATTATGGCCAATCCGACATCGATCATTGGGAAGAAACACCTGGTCGACAGTCTGCTTAGTCGCGGCATAACCATCGTTAAAGTGTTCGGGCCTGAACATGGCTTTCGGGGGAAAGCCAGTGCGGGGGTGGCTGTGAACGACGAGCGGGACAGCACGACGGGTATTCCCATTGTGTCCCTGTACGGCAAAAAGAACAAGCCTACCCGGCAGGATCTGGCCGACGTCGACGTGCTCATCTACGACCTTCAGGATGTCGGCTGTCGCTTTTACACAAATATCAACGCCCTTGTCCGGCTGATGGACGCCTGTCAGGAAAGCAACCTGGAACTGCTGATTCTGGACCGGCCCAATCCCAACGGCTACCTGATCGACGGTCCGATTCTGGACATGCGGTTCAAGTCAGGTATCGGTCAGTTCCCCATTCCCGTCGCGCATGGCCTGACGGTGGGTGAATTTGCTCAGATGGCCAATGGTGAAGGATGGCTGGCGAATCAGGCGAAGTGCCGACTGAAAATTATCAGCGTGGCCAACTACACGCACGACACGCCGTACACATTGCCCGTTGCGCCCTCGCCGAACCTGAACACGCAGCAGGGTATCCTGCTCTACCCGTCGACCTGCCTGTTTGAAGGTACGTACCTCAACCACGGACGCGGTACGTATTTCCCCTTTACCGTCGTCGGTAGTCCGGAACTGAAAGGAATCTATCCGTTTTCCTACACGCCCACGGGCATAAAAGGCATGGCCGAAACGCCCTTGTTTGCGGATCAGGTTTGCTACGGCCTCGACCTGCGCACCTACGATGTGAACCGGATGCGTAAAAGCCGGCAACTCAACATAAGCTGGCTGATCGAGCTGTACAATGCGCACCCGCACAAAGAGAAATTCTTTGACAACAAATTGAGCAAGGAAATGGGTACCATCGAGCGACTGATCGGGACCGATACGTTTCGCAAACAGGTCATGGATGGCGTGTCGGAGAAGGCCATCCGGGCGAGTTGGGAACCCGGCCTGACGGCCTACCGGACGATGCGGAAAAAATACCTTCTTTACCGGTAAGAGTCAGTCGGCAACTACTGGCTAAAATTGGGTACTAGCTTATGACCTGTTAGCTAGTTCAACGTCAGCGAACCCAACTACTACAAACCCGAATGGTATTATCGTAGCTGGGTTCGCTGACGTTGTAACAGCTAACAGGCACAGGCAATTTTTTGTCCGGTAGCAGCGGCTTGTTTACCCTCCGTCGCGTACCCATCGAACTTCCACCACTCAATGCCTCCTATGAGTTCTCTGACGGTAAAGCCGAGCTTCGTCATGTTCAGGGCCCCTTTCGTAGACGCGTTACAGCCAATTCCATCACAGTAGGTAACATAGACAGCCGATCTGTCTAGATGTTTGGTGGTTTCTTCATTCATCTCCCGGTGCGGAATATTGATAGCTGTGGGAATGCGTTCGGCTTCATAACCAAACGGCTTTCGAGCATCAAGCGCTATAACATTTTCGCCATTGGTCAGCGCGTCGAACAAGTCCGACGGGTCCATCTCATACGCTAGTTTGTTCTGATAGTGGTTTAGTTGCTCATGCATAATTACAAATCAGTTAGGTGAACGATGGGCCAAAGCTATTGTAGTCTAATTGACCATAAAAACGAAAAGAATTCATCGTATACATCAAAATTTCTCATAAAAAGATTATTTATACATGGTCTATTTTTGTGCTTTTCTTTAAAAAATGGAAATCAGACATCTCCGTTTAATTAAGGCTATTGTCGAAGAAGGTAGTATTACCAAAGCTATCGATAAGCTACACCTGACTCAGTCAGCCCTTAGTCACCAACTCAAGGAAGCAGAGTATCAGGTGGGTACGAAGCTATTTTTAAGGCAAAATAAGAGATTGGTTCTGACAAAGGCCGGAGAAAAATGGTACGAGACGGCCACTATGGTGCTTGATAAACTGATCGAAACGGAAAAGGAAGTCAGATCCCTGTTAATCGGTGAAGTTGGAGAAATTAGAATTAGCACTGAATGTTACTCAAGTTATCACTGGTTGCCTTCGGTATTAAAGCAGTTTCATCTGCTGTACCCAAATATCGAGTTGAAACTTGTTGTTGAAGCGACCCATTATCCACTAAAGAAATTGCTCGATAATGTATTGGATGTGGCGATTATAAGTGATGTACTGGAAGAGGCTACCATACAGTATATTGAGCTTTTTCAGGATGAAGTTGTAATGGTCGTTGCAGAAAATCATCAGTGGGCTACTAAAGCATACGTATTGGCTGAAGATTTTGTGAATGAACATTTGTTTATTCACTCATTACCGTTGGAGACCGTAACAGTTCATCAGTTCTTCTTAGCTCCGTCTGGTGTATCGCCCCAAAAAATAACGCCCCTGCCGCTTACAGAAGCCTCGATCGAGATGGTAAAGGCCGATATGGGGGTAATGGCAATGGCGAAATGGGCGGCATTGCCATACCTCAAAAACGGGGAACTGAAGACAGTAAAGATCGGCAAGAACGGATTGAAGCGGAAACATTACATTGCTTTTCGTGCCCATCAGGCGTATCCGGCTTATTTCGAACGCTTTGTCGAATTCTTACAATCCGAAATTAACCTGCAATGGAATACGTAATTAGAAAAATTCGGGAAGGGGAACTTAGTCAATTGATTGAATTATGCCGACGACACGCTGAATTTGAGCAAGCGGAGTACACGTCAACGAATAAAGAATCAGCGCTAAGAGCGGCAATTTTTACTAGTGGTCAGAAACTCTTCTGCTACGTCATTGAAGTCAATTCTTGCTTAGTTGGCTATTTTACGTACACGTTCGATTTCTCAACCTGGGATGCTGAGAAGTTTTTACACGTAGATTGCGTGTATCTAGACCCACCATTCAGAGGGCTCAGGATCGGTGAACATATTTTCAACGAGTTGAGAATTGTTGCTGACCAAACTAGTTGCGTCAATATTCAGTGGCAAACGCCTGTTTTCAATGATAGAGCTATCAAATTTTACAAGCGTATTGGTGCAATAGGTAAGGATAAAGTTCGGTTCTTTATTGATTTGTAAAGCGTGAGCATATGTACCAAATAGTCTCGTTTCCTACATCTCATACGCTTGACTAGCTTACCAACGTTCACCAAAAATAATCCGCTAATCTGTTGAGATGCTGTATCCTGCCATTGCAAACGAGTTGATCGAACGAGCCAACCACGATTTGGCCGTTCGGCAGCAACTGTTCGACGCGGGTAAGCTGTCGGGTGGGTATGACCCGGACATGGAAGCGGTCCACCTGAGCAACGCCCGATGGCTTCAGACGATAATCAGTCAGATTGGCTGGCCAGCGCGGGAGCAGGTAGGGGAGGCCGCTAGTCAGGCGGCCTGGTTAATCGTTCAGCATGCGATCAGTTTGCCTGACTTCATGAAACAGGCGTTTGCCCTGATGAACGCGCAGAAACAGACGCGCACGATCGACCCGGTCAACCTCGCTTTTCTGTCCGACCGGATTGCCATGTACACCGATCGACCTCAGTCGTACGGAACGCAATTTGTCAGCGATGAGCAGGGGCGTCTCGTACCGTACCAACTCGACGGGTCGCTGGATCAGGTGAATCAACGGCGTCGGCAATTGGGGCTAAACACCGTTGCGGAGCGGATGGCGCAACTGACTGTGGAACAGAATAAAACGCCGACGGCAGCCGACCGGCGGGCAGAACGGGAAAGCTATGACGCCTGGCGCAAACGAGTCGGCTGGATTACTGCATAGTTGTTAAGTTAACAGTATGAAAACTAATTACTTGACTAACAGACCTAAACGGTTTTCAAAACCGTTTAGGTCTACACGCGAACGATGAATCCACAAGTAGCATTTACCCTCAGACCCTGGGCGATGAGTGATCTAAATAGCCTGGTCAAGTACGCCAACAACTGGCAGGTTGCTAGGAATATGACCGACAAGTTTCCGCATCCGTACACGGAAGCCGACGGGCAGTCCTTTATCGCGTTTGCGACGGCTGACAGTCCGATTCATCTGTTTGCCATCGACGTTGAGGGGGAAGCCGTTGGTGGTATTGGGATTCATCCGCAAACCGACATTCACCGGAAAAATGCCGAACTCGGCTATTGGCTGGCTGAGCCTTTCTGGGGACAAGGAATCGTCCGTGCCGCGATAAAACGAGTTGTTGACTTTGCCTTCAAGACGTACGACATCGATCGCGTTTTCGCCCGCCCGTTTGGTACTAACGCAGCGTCACAGAAAGTACTGGAAACGAATGGCTTTGTACTGGAAGCCCGTTTTGACCGAACGCTTTACAAAAACGGAGAATACGTCGATGAACTGATCTACGCGGTGAGACGGCAGGACTGGATAAGTGGGTAAAGAACAGTTGAAGCAGTGGACAAATGCATTGATATACTGTGCGATAGCTTCTATATGATTTTCATATCGATCTGCGGAATCTTCGTCGCATTTTGGTCAGCGGTGTTTTCGATTGGATCTGCCCAAACAACGCAAAGGCTACTCGCTGAAGAAGGTATAGTTCTTCTAGTCATGAAGCGATTCGCTGCGTTCACGTTGCTGGGAGTTGCTCTATCATCAATCATAGCGCTTGGTAGTGTCCTAATTGTTGCACTCAGTAAACAGAAAGATTTTTCAGAGCCACTGCACGTATTGATAGTTTCAACTGTCTTTCAGACCGTATGCGCTTTAGTAGGCAGTATGTTGTTTGCCTACGGACTATCGTAAGTAATAATCCTGTTCCCGGAAGGACACGGTAAACACCGTGATGGCCTTCTCATGCAGTCGAGCCCCTTCGACACGCACATAGAGTCCGGCAATACATCCATTGTCGGAAATTTTTTTTGCCAGATATGTAAAGTTTGCTTGCTATTATGTAAAACTAAATTTACACTTGTGCTGTCAAATAAACTTTACATAGCATGCAGGCAAAATGGTTGTTTCCACATCGGTACCGGCTGATTGGCTGGGTTCTTTTCGTGCCGTCTCTACTCCTAGGTATCGCCAATCGGTACGGTGGGTTTATGGTTAAGTGGCTTACGGTGAAAGGTACATTTTTTCAAGGCTGTTGGGATGGAAGTTGTATGAACAACCTGACCGACGAACTGGCCGGACTGGGTATGATTGCCGGACTTTTGCTAATCGCATTCTCCAAAGAACAGGTTGAGGATGAAATGATTAGTCGATTACGGCTGGAAGCGTTGCAGTGGAGTATCTACGCCAATTATGTAGTTTTGGCAATCGCTATGCTGGCTGTCTATGACACTGCGTTCATCGATGTCATGGTTTACAACATGTTCACGGTACTGCTGGTGTTTATCGGGCGTTTTCGCTGGCTCCTGCACCGGCATACGAACACCCTGCTGACCTTATGAAAAACCGGCTGAAAGTGTGCCGGGCGGAACAGAACCTGTCGCAGGCAGAGCTGGCCGACCGGATCGGGGTGAGTCGGCAGACGATCAATTCGATCGAAGCAAACCGCTATGTGCCGTCGACGGTGCTGTCGCTGAAAATAGCCCGGGTGTTCGACCAGCCCGTCGAGGCTATTTTTCAACTTGACGAGACGGACTAACCCGATCGAAAGCGTTCAGCGGTGGCTGGACGCTTTTTTTATGTCGTTCGGCTAAATCAGGCGTCGGCCTTATCTTTACCAACAGTCACGAATCTTCTTTAACGCATCAACTCCATGAAAAAATGGCTGCTTAGCCTGTCGGTATGCGTCGCGGTGCTGCCCGCCCTCGCGCAGACCCCACCCGCCCGACCCACCAACACCTTCGTCCGCGACAATTTCCAGAAAATGGAATACGACATTCCCATGCGCGACGGCACGAAGCTGCACACCAACGTATACATCCCCAAAGACGCGTCGGCGACCAACAAGTACCCGTTTCTGATGCAGCGGACCTGCTACAGTGTGGCACCGTACGGCCCTGATACCTATCCCAATGGCCTGGGTCCGTCGGGAACGCTGATGCGCGACAAATACATCTTCGTGTATCAGGACGTGCGGGGGCGCTGGGCGTCGGAAGGTACCTGGACCAACATGACACCGACCGTCACCGATCAGCCGTCGGCGGCCGAGTTGAAGAAACGCGGCAAAGCCCCCGCCCGACAGTCGGCACTGGCGGTCGACGAAAGCTCGGATACGTACGACACCATCGACTGGCTGCTCAAAAATGTGAAGAACAACAACGGCCGGGTGGGGCAGTGGGGTATCAGCTACCCCGGCTTTTACACCATCGCCGGAGCCGTCGGGGCGCATCCCGCCTTGAAAGCATCGTCGCCACAGGCTCCCGTCTCGGATTTTTTCTTCGATGACTTCCACCACAACGGCGCATTCATTCAGGCGTATCTGTTCACGTTCCCGGTGTTCGGCGTTCAGCACCCCGCGCCAACGACAAAGGCATGGTACGAAAATGATATGATCAACACGGGCTCGAAAGACGGGTTCCAGTGGCAGTATGATCTCGGTCCGTTGAAAAATGCCGACAAGTACTACAAAGACAATTTCTTCTGGCAGGAGACGGTC
Source organism: Spirosoma oryzae (assembly GCF_003002825.1). Lineage (GTDB taxonomy): Bacteria > Bacteroidota > Bacteroidia > Cytophagales > Spirosomataceae > Spirosoma > Spirosoma oryzae. The sequence continues at coordinate 208,472 of NZ_PVTE01000007.1, forward strand.
AACCACCCCAACTACGACGAGTTCTGGCAGAAGCGCAGCATCATCCCGCACCTGAAAAACATCAAGCATGCCGTCATGACGGTAGGCGGCTGGTTCGATGCGGAGGATCTGTACGGTCCGCTGACGATTTACAAGACGGTTGAGAAGAACAATCCCGGCACGTACAACACGCTTGTCATGGGGCCGTTCGGGCACGGTCGGTGGTCGCGCGAGACGGGCCATACGATGCACAGCAACGTGTATTTCGGCGACAGCATCGCGACCTTCTATCAGCGGAATATCGAAGCGAAATTTTTCGACCATTTTCTGAAAGGCCCCGGCGACGGCAAAACGGGACTGCCCGAAGCGTATCTGTTCAACACGGGTCGTAACGAGTGGAAAACCTTCGACAAGTGGCCTGCCCCCAACGCCCAGCCCATGCAGCTCGCCCTGCGTAATGGTGGTAAGCTCGACATGGGTGGTAAAGGCAACGCCAGCGCCTTCTCCGAGTTCGTCAGTGATCCGGCCAAACCCGTACCGTACACGGAAGACAATACCACGACGCTTGGCTTCACCCCGTTCAATTATATGTCGGAAGATCAGCGTTTCGCCAGCCGTCGCCCCGACGTGCTGACGTTCCAGACCGACGTGCTGACCGACGACGTAACCCTGGCGGGTGAGCTCATGGCGAAACTCAACGTCAGTACCACCGGTACCGATGCCGACTGGGTCGTAAAGCTGATCGACGTGTACCCGCCCGACGAGCCGAATCATCCGTATATGCCGAATAAGAACATTACGCTCGGCAACTACCAGCAGATGGTCCGGTCGGAGGTGATGCGCGGCCGGTTCCGCAACTCATTCGAAAAGCCCGAACCCTTCGTGGCCAATCAGGCAACGCCGGTGAACGTTCGCTTGCAGGATGTGCTGCATACATTCAAGAAGGGCCACCGGATTATGGTACAGGTGCAGAGTACCTGGTTCCCGCTGATCGACCGGAACCCGCAGAAATACGTCGACAATATTTACAAGGCCGACGCGGCTGACTTCCAGAAAGCGACGCACCGCGTCTACGACGACTCGGTTATTGAGGTATCGGTGCTGAAGTAACCGTACCTGTTATTTAGACGAGTAGATAAATCGAAGCCGGAACCTGTTCGCAAACGGGTTCCGGCTTTTCCGTTAAGTGTAACCAAAACGAAAAAAAGTAGTCAAAAGAACAGCTAGGGATTGGTCGGATACGCATCAAAAGATTGGCTGCCGGTTGTACAATAAGGTTGGCCAATTGAGACGGACTCCGTACATTTCTTGGTGATTACCCTCCGTTTGGGGCCGTTCATAGAAAATAGGCTGCGGTAACAGCAGTACTGTCCACCTTTGTAACACCCCCGACGGATACTACTAGCCCATAAAAAAAGTACCAATACCAACACTATGTTGATTCTCAGTTTCGTCTACGCTGCCCTCCTGCTGTATCTGGGGCTAAGCGTACTGTACCTGACCGTGTTTGCCGTCGCCGGTCGCTTCGGTGGTACCGACGACGTAGACCCACAGGCCATACCGACGGTCTACCGAAAAATTGGGGTGCTTATCCCGGCCTATAAGGAAGATGCGGTCATCATCGAGTCGGTGCAGGCGAACCTGCGGCAGCAGTACCCCGCCGACCGCTTCGAACTGATCGTAATCGCCGATTCGATTCAGCCGGCCGTGCTGACACAACTGGCGCAGTTGCCCATCCGAATCATCCCTGTCTCGTTCGAAACCTCGACCGTTTCAAAGGCCATCAATGCGGCATTGGCACAGATACCAGCCGGGCAGTACGACGTGCTGATGGTGGCCGATGCCGATAACCACATGGCTCCTGACTTCCTGAGCCGTATCAACCTGGCATTCGAGCAGGGCTGGCAGGCGGTGCAGGGGCACCGGGTAGCGAAAAATACCAACACCAGCGTGGCGGTGCTGGATGCGATCAGCGAAGAAATCAGCAACCACCTGTTCCGGCAGGGAAGTCGGGCGCTGGGGCTGGCTTCGTCGATCATCGGGTCGGGGATGGCGTTTGAACCCGAACTGATGCGGGCCGGTATGGCGAAGCTGCACACGATGGGCGGCTACGACAAAGAGCTGGAGATGAATATCGTGATGGCGGGCCGCTCGATCGGCTACCTCGCCGACGCGTATATCTACGATGAAAAAGTAGCGAGTAAGGCCGTATTCGAAAATCAGCGTACCCGCTGGATTGCGGCACAGTGGCAGTTTCTGACGAACTATTTCCGGCCCGGTCTGCGCGAACTGGCTGCGGGGCGTATGATGAGTGGGTTCAAACTGATTCAGGCTATGGTATTGCCACGGGTGATGCTGCTGGGCGTGCTGACCCTGCTATCGGCACTAAGTTTGCTGGCCACCCGGCCTTTCTTCCAACTGACGGCTCCCGTATTACTGCTTGTTTTCGGGTTCAGCCTGGTGATTTCGGTCCCGAATTACCTCTGGAAACGACTAACGGTTCGGGAATTGCTACTGCTTCCGATGCTGATGCTTCGCTTTGCGCGTGCTGCGTTGAACATGCGCAAGGCGTTCCGTCGGTTCATGCATACACCGCATACCGGAACCCCTGACGTTCAGTTGCAATCAAATAAATCCGTTTAGTCAACAGCGCAGTGACAGCTGTCCGGAAAAGCAGTCTGAACAACTAGAGTAGTAGCGTAGTGCTCGGCCGGAACAGCCGGGCATCGTCAGTAACAGCCTGGCGACAACGCTTCATGATAACTGGTTCAGGGTTTGACGGTCTGGGTGTACTGCGTTGTCAATACCTAAACGTCTAGCGTCGAGTGCTGCATCCCGCGCTCTTACAACAAGTATGAAAGTAGTTGGTAATCGTACAGTCGTACAACTAAGTATAGGATTAGGCTTGCTGCTGGGGCTGCTGATCAGTCACAACAGTGTTGGGCAGGCCCCGAATAAAAGTGTTCGTGGATTAGTCTCCTTCGGGCAGTCGGCGGGCGTTACCGGCGATACGTCGGTACTCGACGTCGACAAAGACATTGCCGTGCAACTACTGCCGTTTGACGAACTGGTCAGAATTGCTACCACCTATTCACCCCTGCTCAAATACCAGAACGAGATCGCCAACTCGCTCGATGCCGGCTATCAGATTTCGAAGCTGCAAGTATTGCAGAATATGTCGGCATACGGTGGGTACTCGAACGGTAACCAGGCCATCGTGTCCTCAGGGGTAAACATCGTCAACGGGGTCGATCCGGTGGCGCAGATTGCCAACGGGTACCGGTTTGGGGTGGATCTGCGGGTTACGCTGTACGATCTCTTCGGGCGCAAGCAACAGATGAAGCAGGCGTATTCGAACTACCGGGCTTCGATCGTGCAGAAAGACATTATCGCCCAGGACATCCGCCGGGCGCTGATCGGTATCTACCAGGATATGATTACGACACAGCAGGTGCTGAAAACGCGGCTGCTCGATGAACAGTCGTCGCTGACAGCCTACCGTATCGCCGAGGCCGAAACGCAGAAGGGGCGGGGTAATGCTGAAACGCTGGCCAATGCCGTTAACCGTTATGCGCAGGCCAAGTCGTATTCGGAACAGGTAAAAGGCGACTTCATCAAGAACGTCCGCTACTTTGAAACCATCATGGGGCAACCTATCCAACGGTTAAAACGAATTAATTAATGTCTATCAACGCACTGTTCAGGCTGTTTAAGCAGAATCTGCTCTGGATTATTCTGTTGCCGGTCGTCACGGCCGCGACAGCCTGGTACGTTACGCGCAATACCCAGAAAACGTACCGCTCGGAAGCTACCTTATACACGGGACTGGCGTCGGGGTACACGCTGCTGACCGACCGGGTAGGCCAGTCGATGGACCGTTCGTCGAGTGCGTTCGACAACCTGCTTACTACGCTCAACTCCAAGGAAACCCGCCTACAGGTCGGGGTTTCGTTGTTGAACGATCACCTGCGGCTGCAACAGCCCGACTCGCTGGTGCTGGGTCCGGAAGGATTCGACCAGCTGCACCAGGCAATCCCGGCCGACTGGCAGCCCTTTCTGCTCGGCGAACCGGATTCGCTGCGCCTGTGGACCCGGCTCGACAGCCTGTCGAAAACGGCCACCGACAACCCGGTTAAAGAACTACTGCTGAAATCGTCACTGCCGTATTCGATCAACACCATCGCCGATAAATTGCAGGCGTCTGCCCGGAAAAATACCAACGACGTGCTGCTGATGGAATACGAGGCCAATGACCCGGCCGTCGCCCAGCAGACGCTGCGGTACGCCATCGACATCCTGAACCGGCGTAACTCGTTTTTCAAAACGTCGGAAACCAAGTCGGTCGTAAGCTACTACGAAGATCGGCTGAAGGCGGCCAAAGATAACCTGAGCAAGGCCGAAGCCCGGCTGCGGGCGTTCACCATGCAGAACAAGGTGCTCGATTACGACGAAGAAGCCCGCACCGTAGCCGCATCGCGCGAAGCCCTCGACCAGGAGTATAACCGCGAGCTGATGCACCGGGATGCCGCAAAAGCGGCCGTCGATGCGGTGGCCCGGCAGATGGCAAAACAGGGTGGCTCATCGGCAACAACCAACGAACTCAACGAAAAACAACGCCGGCTGACGGCGGCTGAAAACCAGTTGTCGAACGCGAAAGCTTACGGGCAGTCGCGGGCGACCCTGACGCGTTTACAGGCTACTGTCGATCAGCTGTCGAACGAACTGAAATCCAGTGCCCAGAAGTATTCGTCGGCGGGTAGCTCGCCCGATGCAATGCCTGCGCAGACCATGCAGAACGACTGGCTGGCGAAAACGCTGGAATACGAAGAATCTGTGGCCCGGCTTCGGGTCTACGAACGACGCCGGAACGAGTATCAGGCGAAAACCAGTCAGTTCGGCCCCTTGGGCTCGCAGCTGCGGCAGTTGAACCGGGATCTGGAGATTGCCGAAAAAGAATACCTGGCTCTGTTGCAAAACGTTGAGCAGTCACGCACGCGGCAGCAGGACGTCGCCGTGGGTGGTAAGCTCGAAGTGCTCGACGCGCCGGATTATCCACTAAGCCCACTGTCGTCCAAACGGATGCAACTGGTCATTGTCGGGGCGGGTGTTGGCGTGTTCCTGGCGCTGCTGTTGCTGGCGCTCCGCTTCTGGCTCGACAAACGGATTCAGTCGCCCGAGCAGGCGGAACAACTGATCGGGCGACCCCTGACGGCGCTGTTCCCGCTGGTGCGGAAGCCGCAGGTGTACTCGAAAGTAACGCGGGCGTCGCGGGCCATGATGGAGCAACTGCTCAATACCATCAATATCGAAATTGCGCAGGCTGCCGGTAAGCCATATCCTCCGCTGATTACGCTGTTCAGCGTGCGGGCCAAACAAGGCAAAACCTGGCTGGCCAACGGACTGATCGACGCCTACGCAAATGCCGATCAGCAGGTGGCGTACTGCTACCCACGGCAGACGGGGCGCGAACGGCGGCAGGACCGGCCGGGGGTTACCTATTTCCCGTACACCGTCCGGCCCGACTTCATGAACGTGACCGGGCTGGATTACCTGCTCGACGCGGAGCATAATTTCGACGCGTCTCAGTTCGACCGGATCGTACTGGAACTGCCGTCGCTGATGAGCAGTCAGATACCGGTATACCTGCTCAAGTCGAGCGTGCTGTCGATCCTGGTGGTCGATGCACAGAGCGCCTGGGGACGGGCCGAGAAGCAGTTGCTGAGTTTGTACCTGCGCGTAACCAATCAGCCGCTATTGACGGTGCTGAACAAGGTGGAAGAGAACTATGTCGACGTGCCGACGCAGGCCGACAGCAGCGAACATCCCCTGCGTACCGATTCGGAACGACCCTTACAGCCGACGCGACTCAACCGCTGAGGAGGCCGTATCTATCCACTTTAACCCAGAAAGTATATGCCTGATCAACGAGCCATATCGACGGAAGGGGTTCTGCCTGACTTCGGTTACGTTCAGCAGCTGGTGGCCGATGCGATGGGGCGTACCAACCCGGATACGCCCGCGATCCGGGCTTTTGGGCAACAAAAAACGTACCGGCAACTGGACGAACAGTCCGGCCTGCTGAGTCAGGCTATTCTACGCGCGGCCCCCGAGGCCGAACGAGTCGGTATCAGCTGTACGCGCACCGTCGAGATGGTCGTTGGCGTGCTGGCGATTCTGAAAGCCGGTAAAGCGTATTTACCCCTTGACCCGGCTTATCCTGAAGCCCGACTTCAGCAGCTTATCGCCGATTCGCAGGTGCAGGTCTGCCTGGCGACGGCGGTCGATGAGGCACTGTTCACGAATTTGGGGTTGCAAGTGCTGCGGTCAGACGAGTCACACACGGGTCCCGTTCGCCCGGTTACGCAGCAAAGCGAAACGGCCTGTGTGCTCTATACCTCGGGCTCGACCGGCAAGCCAAAGGGCGTTTGCCTGACGCACCGGGGCCTGGTCAACATGCTGACCAATCAGATTCGTCGCTGGGCCGATCAGCCGGGCCTGCAAACGCTGCAATTCTGCCACCTGAGCTTCGACGCATCGTTTCAGGAAATCTTCGTGCCGCTGCTGACGGGCGGCACCGTTCACCTCATCGACGATTCATACCGGCTGAATGCCGGACGGCTGCTCGATTACATCGAACAGGAGCACATCAGCCGGGTCTTCCTGCCCTATGTCGTCCTGCAATACCTGACCGAAGCCGCCGTCGCCGACAGCCGGTTTCCGGCTCAGTTGCAGGAAGTCATTACGGGGGGCGAACTGCTCAAGATAACCCCCGCCATCGCCCGCTTTTTCGAAGCCCTGCCCGACTGTACGCTGATGAACGTCTACGGACCGACGGAAGCCAGTGTCTGGGTGACGGAAAACCGACTTCGGGGCAATGCCCAGTCATGGCCACAACTACCCAGCATCGGCCGGGTGGTGGCTGGCTGCGAGGTCGTCATCATCGATGAGCAGCTTACGGTAGTGCCCGACGGTGAGGTGGGTGAAATCGGTATCTGTGGTGTTTGCCTGGCGGATGGTTATCTGAATCAGCCCGAACGTACCGCCGACGCTTTCGTCGACTGGCAACACCCCCGACTCGGTCCGACGAAGCTGTATCGTACCGGCGACCTTGCCCGGCTGCTGCCCGATGGTACGTTCGACTTCCACGGCAGGCGGGATACGCAGGTCAAGATTCGGGGGAATCGGGTTGAACTGGGTGAAATCGAAGTGCTTTTGGCGCAACAGCCCGCTGTGCAGCAGGCCGTCGTCGTGGCGCGGGAAGACATACCGGGGCACAAGCGACTGGTGGCCTACGTGGTTGCATCGCCGGCTGATTTTTCGGTACCGGCCCTGCGTGCGGTGCTGGCCGAGCGCCTGCCCGACTTCATGCTGCCCACCTACTATGTCCGGCTCGACGATCTACCCCGGACCACAAGCGGTAAAGTCGATAAGGCGCAGCTGCCCCCGCCCGATCACGGTCGGCCTGACCTGACGACGCTGTATCGCCCGGCCCGCACGGCGCTGGAAAAACAGATCGTCGGTCTGTGGGAAGAATGGCTGCAACTCGATCCGGTGGGTTGTGACGATAACTTCTTTGAACTGGGTGGTAACTCGCTGCTGGCGCAACAAACGGTGGCGGCTCTGGAGCAACGAGGCTTTACCGTACCGATCACCAAACTATACCAGCACCCGACGGCGGCTGGCTTAGCGGCTTTCATGCAGCCCGCTGCCAACGCCCGTCCGCAACAGACAACGCCCGAACCAACCAGCCGTCGACCCGCTACGGCCGACGACGCGATTGCCGTGATCGGCATGAGTGGTCGTTTTCCGGGTGCCCGTACGATCGATGAATTATGGACGGTGCTGACGGAAGGGCGCGAAACGACCCGTTTCTTTACCGACGCTGAACTCGACGCCAGCATCCCCGCGACGCTGCGTACCGATCCGGGCTACGTGAAAGCGCGGGGCGTCATCGACGGGGCCGATCAGTTTGATGCCCGCTTCTTTGGACTGACGCCCGCCATCGCGCAGGTGATGGACCCGCAGCAGCGCATTTTTCTCGAAATCGCCTACGAAGCGCTCGAAAGCACCGGACACCTGCCCGAGTTGTATGGCGGTCGGGTAGGGGTGTTCGCGGGTTGTGGCAACAATACCTACTACCTGAACAACGTACTGCCCAACTCCGCTGTGGTTGCGCAGGTCGGTTCGTTTCAGGCCATGACCGTCAACGAGAAAGATTACATCGCGTCGCGGACGGCATATCAGCTGAATCTCAACGGGCCTGCCGTGAGTGTGTACTCCGCCTGTTCGACATCGCTGCTGGCCATTGCCCAGGCCGTGCAGAGTCTGCGCAGCGGTCAGTGCGAAGTGGCACTGGCGGGTGGAGCCAGTATTACGGCTCCTGTCAACAGTGGTCATCTGTACCAGGAAGGGGCTATGTTCAGCCGCGATGGCCACACACGGTCGTTCAACGCCGATTCTACCGGAACGGTGTTTAGCGACGGGGCTGGTGTCGTACTCCTGAAACGACTGGACGATGCCCGGCGCGATGGCGATACGATCTATGCTGTCATCAAAGGTGTCGGGGTCAACAACGACGGGGGTAACAAAGGCAGTTTCACGGCCCCCAACGCCGATGGGCAGGCGGGTTCGATTCGGATGGCCCTCGCCGACGCGCAGGTCGATCCGGCAACGATTCGGTATGTCGAAGCCCACGGTACCGCTACGCCCGTCGGTGATCCTATTGAGATCGAAGGGCTAACGGCGGCTTTCGGACCACAGACCCGTCAGCAATACTGCGCCATTGGTTCGATCAAAAGCAACATGGGGCATCTGACCCAGGCTGCGGGTGTAGCCGGGGTAATCAAAACGGTGCTAAGCCTGTACCACCGCCAGATACCGGCGTCGATCAACTACGAGAAACCCAATCCCACAATCGACTTCGCCAGCAGCCCGTTCTACGTAAACGCGACCCTGCGCGACTGGGTACAGGACGAAGCCGGACTGCCCCGCCGGGCGGGGGTCAGCTCTTTTGGCGTGGGCGGCACCAATGTGCATGTCGTACTGGAAGAAGCGGCTGTCGAGTCGCGCGAAGCCACGGTTGATGCGCCAGATACCACTACTCCCGCGCGGCCCGTTCAGCTGCTGACCTGGTCGGCGAAGTCGGCGCAGAGCCGGGATACCTACGGGGGGCAATTGGCGGACCAGTTGCGCCAGCCAAATGCGCCCGCGCTGGCAGATGCTGCCTTTACCTTACAAACTACCCGGCCCACCTATACCCATCGCCAGTTTGCACTGGCAACCACGCCGGATGAACTTTCGGGCGCACTGACCAGTACCGCCAACGCCCGGACGCTAAGCCGGGTACCCGGCGACGTAGTGTTTTTGTTTCCGGGTCAGGGTGCGCAGTTTCTGAACATGGGCCGCGCGCTGTACGAGCACGAAGCCACGTTTCGGCAGGCCATCGATGACTGCGCGGGTCATCTGCTGCCGTACCTCGGTGCCGATATTCGGCGGGTGTTGTACCCCGATACGGTCAGTTCCGAAGCCGAGCAACAACTGCGAAACACGCTGTATACGCAGGCAGCCCTGTTTGTGACGGAATACGCACTGGCCCGGCTCTGGATGAGCTGGGGTATCGAACCGTCGATTCTGTGCGGGCATAGTGTCGGCGAATTTGTCGCGGCTCATCTGGCGGGTGTGTTTACGCTGCCCGACGTTCTGCGGCTCGTTGCAGCTCGCGGACGGCTGGTCAGCGAACAGCCTCGTGGTAGTATGCTGTCGGTACGGGTCGGTATTGAGAAGCTGCGATCGCTGGTACCCGATACCCTGTCCGTCGCTGCGATCAACAGCCGGCACCTGTGTGTTGTGGCTGGCCTTGACGAGGATATTGCCGACTTTGCCCGCTTACTCGACGAGCAGGAAATTCCCAACCGGCCGTTAGCGACCAGTCATGCTTTTCACTCGGCCATGATGGACCCGGTCGTGACGCGCTTCGCCGACATCGTCAAGACTATTCCGCTGAGCCGCCCGCAACGTCCTATTGTGTCGACGGTGACGGGTACGTTTCTGACCGACGCGCAGGCTACCGACCCCGGTTACTGGGCTACGCACCTACGCGCGACGGTTCGGTTTGCCGACGCCCTCGATACCCTGTTTGGTCTCGATGAGCCGCTGCTGCTGGAGGTAGGGCCGGGTCGGACGGTGGCAACGCTGGCCCGTCAGCAGGCCACCGATCAGACCATGACGGCTCTGGCCGGACTGGCTACGCAGGCTGATACGAAAACCACGTACGAATCTGTACTAACCACCCTGGGCCAACTGTACCTGCATGGATTGCCGATCAACTGGCAGGCGTTCTATGCCGGTCGGGCAACGCGCCGGGTATCGCTTCCGACTTATGCATTCGACCGGCGTCGCTGCTGGGTCAACGCACCAATACCAGCTACCGTAACTACGTCAACCAATGAACGCTCTATCAATACACAACCGATCGATATCCCTGTAACCACACCACCTATGCGAACAACTGCACTCATCGATAAAATATACCAGCTGCTGGAAGATGCATCAGGCATCGAGATGGCTGGTACATCGCCCGACACGAACTTTCTCGAACTCGGTTTCGACTCGCTGCTGCTGACGCAGATGGCGATTACGCTGCGCAACGAGTTTGGCACCCCTATCACGTTCCGGCAGTTGACGGCCGATCTGGACAGCCCGAAAGCACTGGCCGCTTTCCTCGATCAGCAACTGCCCGCCGAGCAGTACCAGCCAACACCAGCCGCAGCACCGGTTGCGCAGCCGGTCAGTCAGCCAGTACCGGTAGCCGCTGCTACGGTAGCCGCTCCCGTGGCGATACCAATGATGCCGCCAGCCGCGCCAATGCCGGTAATGGCGGCTCCCGCGATGGTACCTGTTGCCATGCCCGGTGGTGATTCGGCCCTCGGCCTGATTGCCCAGCAGCTACAACTGCTGGCCCGGCAGGTGGCCCTGATGCAGGGTGTCGCTCCGCAACCCGTAGCCGTTCAGCCGGCACCGGTTCCTCCCGTAGTGCAACCAGTCCCGACGACTCCGGCTCCGCAGCCTACATCGGTAGCCGCTGCTCCGGCAGCCGCAGCCCCTGCCAAACCCGTGACCGTGTCGATGCCGACGACTGGCACCAGCGACCTGACACCGGAGGAGCAGATCGAGCACAAAAAACCCTTCGGTGCCACGGCGAAAATTGAAAAGCACAGCCACGAACTGACGACCGTTCAGCGGCAGTTCCTCGACCGGCTGACCAAACAGTACAACCAGAAGACGGCGGGCAGTAAAGCCTATGCGCAGCAGCATCGGTCGCAGATGGCCGACCCGCGTGTGGTGTCGGGCTTCCGGCCGGTGACCAAAGAAATCGTGTACCCGATCGTCGTCAACCGTTCGGCCGGGAGCCGTTTGTGGGACGTCGACGGTAACGAGTATATCGACGTGCTGAACGGGTTTGGGTCGAACATGTTTGGTTACCAGCCCGACTTCATCAAACAGGCGCTGCACGAACAGATCGAGAAAGGCTTTGAAGTTGGCCCGCAGCACGAACTCGCGGGCGAAGTCAGTCAGCTGGTCTGTGAACTGACCGGTTCGGAACGGGTAGCCTTGTGTAATACCGGTTCGGAGGCCGTGCTGGGAGCCATGCGCGTGGCCCGTACGATTACCGGCCGCTCACTCATCGTCGCCTTTTCCGGCTCGTACCACGGAATCGTCGACGAAGTGCTGGTGCGGGGGTCCAAAAAACTGAAAACCTTTCCGGCCGCGTCGGGCATCATGGGCAACGTCGTGCAGAACATGCTGATTCTGGATTACGGGACCGACGAAAGTCTGCGGATCATCCGGGAACGGGCCGACGAACTGGCGGCCGTACTGGTCGAACCGATCCAAAGCCGCCGTCCGGAATTTGTGCCGATCGAATTCCTGAAAGAACTACGGTCGATCACGGCGTCATCGGGCAGCGCCCTGATCTTCGACGAAGTAATTACCGGCTTCCGGATGCACCTGGGTGGTGCGCAGGCCCTGCTCGGTATCCGGGCCGACATGGCGACCTACGGTAAGGTGGCCGGTGCCGGTATGTCGATTGGCATCATTGGCGGGAAACGGTCGTTCATGGATGCGCTGGACGGCGGGTTCTGGCAGTACGGCGATGCGTCGGTGCCGGAAGTGGGCGTAACGTATTTCGCCGGTACGTTCGTGCGGCACCCGCTGGCGCTGGCAGCTGCCAAAGCGTCGATGCTGCACCTGCGGGAGCAGGGTGCGGGGCTGCAACAGGCACTGACCCGCAAAACGACCTACCTGGCCGACACGCTCAACGCCTACCTGACGGAGCGGCAACTACCCATGTTCATTGCTCACTTCGGCTCGCTCTGGAAGTTGAAGTATACCGACGATCTGCCGTACAGCGAACTGCTCTTCACGCTGCTGCGGCAGAAAGGCATTCACGTTTGGGACGGCTTCCCCTGCTTCATGACCGAAGCGCATACCGACGAGGAGGTTGAGACCGTCATTACGGCTTTCCGCCAAAGCGTCGACGAGATGATCGAGGCTACGTTCTTCCCTAAGAAAGCAGGTAGTAACAAACCCGCTGTACACGAAGGCGTAACCGCCTATTCAAGTGAGCCACCGGTGGCTGGTGCGCGACTGGGTCGTGACCCGGCCGGTAATCCCGCCTGGTTTTTGCCCGACCCGAATCGCCCCGGCGCTTATTTACAGGTTGATCTAACGATATGACGGATGGTGGACAGTCTTACACAGTTACACACAGTCGCCGTCGATTTTGACCCCTTCGCGGGACCGCCTATCGCCCTTGTCGCACCGACCACCGAGCCCCAGCAGGAGCTTTGGACGTCCTGCATGCTCGGGGGCGACGATGCGAGCCGCGCCTACAATGAATCGGTATCCCTGCGTTTTTCGGGGCGGCTCGACCGGCTGGCTTTCGACCGGGCGTGGCAGCAACTGGTTCAACGCCACGAAGCACTCCGCTCCGCGTTCAGTGCCGATGGTACGCAAATGGTTGTGTTTGCGGAACTGACCGTACCACTGGTTTACCACGACTGTAGCCAGCTGTCGGTGGCTGACCAGGATGCTGAACGGCTGCGATACACGACGGCTGACGCGCACCATACGTTCGATCTGCTCAACGGGCCACTGGTTAAACCAACCCTGCTCCGGCTGACCGAAACGGATCACCTGTTCCTGCTGACCGCGCACCACATCATCTGCGATGGCTGGTCGGTTGGTATCCTGTTGCAGGATTTAGGCCGCTTCTATTCCGGTTTCGTGCAGCATCGACCGGTTCAACTGCCCGACCCGACGCAGATCAGTCAGTATGCCCTTGACCAACGGGTGTATGGCGAGAGTCCGGCTTACCGGCAGACCGAACAGTACTGGCTCGATCAGTACCGGGATGCAGTGCCGACACTGGACTTACCGACAGACTGGCCCCGGCCATCGTTGCGCACCTTTACCAGCGCCCGGCAGGATTATGCCCTGCGGGCTGATCTGGGGCCGGCCCTGCGTAAAGTAGGGGCGAAAGCGGGTGCCAGTTTCGTCACGACGATTATCGCTGCGTTTGAAGTGCTGGTACACCGGCTGACGGGCCAATCCGACCTGATTATCGGCTTACCGACGGCGGGTCAATCGGCGACGAATAACCTTCGGCTGGTGGGGCACTGCGTCAATCTGTTACCGCTGCGGAGTCGCCCCCAACCCGATCTGTCGTTTGTCGACTACCTGCGTATTCGCAAAAATGAGCTGCTCGACGCCCTCGAACATCAGCAGCTTACGTTTGGCAGTCTCCTGAAAAAGCTGACCATCCCCCGCGATCCGTCTCGGGTGCCGATGGTGCCGGTGCTGGTCAACGTCGATCTGGGCCTGACGGACGATATTCGGTTCGAGGGCCTGACGTACCGGTTTATCAGCAACCCACGAGCCTACGAAACCGTCGAGTTGTTCCTGAATATCAGCGGTTCGGTGAACGAGCTGACGATGGAGTGGTCGTACAATACGCAGCTCTTTAGACCCGATACCATCGACCGGATGATGGCGGAATTTGAAGCGGTGCTCGACACGGTTGTTCAAAATCCGGCTGTTCGGCTGGGCGACGTCAACCTGAGTGACCGCAACGAGCAGCTAGACAAACTGGCCGTCTGGAATGACACGGCGTTCGCGTACCCCGACAAGCAGCCACTGACGCAGTTGCTGACCAAAACGGCCGGCCAATTTGCGGATAAGGTGGCACTGATCGCTGGGAATGAGCAGCGTACCTACCGCGAACTCGATGAAACATCAAGTCGGGTGGCGCAGGTACTGCATCGGTCCTGGATCGGTCGGGGCGACGTGATCGGGGTACTGCTCGACCGCACGCCCGATCTGCTGGTGGCATTGCTGGCGGTATTGAAAGCCGGCGCTGCCTACGTACCACTCGATCCCGATTATCCGCAGGATCGTATCGCCTTCATGCTGGTTGATTCGGGTGCCAAACTACTGCTGACGTCCCGCAAATATGGCCGGGGCGGGGTAGGTGGGCAAACGCCGGAACGCCTGATCGAAACGCTGCTGACCGAATCCGCTGATCTACCCGCGACGGTACCTGACCTGCCACTGAACGGACGCGATCTGGCCTATATCCTGTACACGTCGGGGTCGACGGGACGGCCGAAGGGCGTGCAGATTGAACACCGTAGTCTGGTCAATCTGCTCGACAGCATGATCGACTGGCCCGGTATTACGCCCGACGACCGGTTGCTGGCTGTCACGACGATTTCGTTTGATATTGCCGGACTGGAGCTGTACCTGCCGCTGCTGGTGGGGGCCACACTGGTGCTGGCCGATGCCGAAACGGCCCGCGACGGCCGGGCGCTGCTGCATACGCTGGCCGATCAGCAGATCAGCCTGATTCAGGCGACGCCCGTTACCTACCGGATGCTGCTGGCGGCTGGCTGGGAGCAACCGTTGCCGGTGAAGGTGCTGTGCTGTGGTGAACCGCTGCCGAAAGATCTGGCGCAGAAACTGACGGCCCGCTGTGCGTCGCTCTGGAACATGTACGGGCCCACCGAAACCACGATTTATTCGTCGGGTAAGCAAATTATGCCTGACGATGAGTTGATTACCATCGGTCGGCCGATTCATAACACGCAGATTTATATTCTGGACGAGCAGCAGCAACCCGTAGCCGATGGGGTCGCCGGGGAGATTTACCTGGCGGGCGACGGTGTGGCACGGGGCTATCTGAATCGTCCCGAACTGACTACCGAGAAATTCGTTGCCGACCCGTTCAGCAAAACACCCGGTGCCCGCATGTACCGCACGGGCGATCTGGGCTTGTTCATGCCCGATGGGGAAGTCAACTGCCTGGGCCGTATCGATCAGCAGATCAAGATTCGGGGTTACCGGATCGAACCGGGTGAAATTGAGCAGATCCTGCTGCGGGAAGACGGTGTTCGCGAGACACTGGTCATGGCGCGGGAAGATCGTCCCGGCGACCGGCGGCTGGTAGCCTATGTGCTGGCCCCCGACCTGACCGACAGTACCTTCGCCAATCGCGTCGGCGACTGGAAAAACAACCTGCGCGACGTATTGCCGACCTACATGGTTCCGGCTGACTTCGTACGGATAAGTCAGTGGCCGATTACGCCCAACGGTAAAATTGACCGGAAGGCGCTGCCAAAGCCCGGTGCGCTGATTGATATGGCTCAGCGACGGCAACCCGAAACGGCCATCGAGAAAACGATTGCGGCCATCTGGCGGGATGCGCTGGGCGTGCAACAGATCAGCGTCGAAGACGACTTCTTCGATCTGGGTGGGCACTCGATGATCGCGGTACAGGTGATGACGCAGCTCGAAACCGAAACCGGTCGCCGGTTGCCGCTGTCGACGCTGATGACTCATTCAACGATCCAGAAACTAGCGTCGCTGTTCGAGACGGAAAAGCCGGCAACGAGCTGGAAGTCGCTGGTGCCGATACGGCCCGAGGGGAGCAAAGTGCCGATTTATATTATTCACGGCATCGGGCTCAACCTGCTGAATTTTACTAGTCTGGTGTCGTACATGGACCCCGACCAACCGATTTACGGGTTGCAGGCGCGGGGACTGGACGGAACGGACGAGCCGTTTGACCGGATGGAGGACATTGCTGCTTTTTACATCAGTGAAATCCTGCAACAGAACCCCGATGGACCCTACGCCATTGCGGGTTATTCGTTTGGGGGGTACGTTGCGCTGGAAATGGCGCAGCAGCTTCAGCAACTGGGTAAATCGGTGAAGATGTTGGCCATGTTCGATACCAATGCCGAGCCGTCGACCAAGCACTGGTCGAAAGCGGCAAAACTACAGTGGCGGGTTGCCAAACAAGTCCCGAAGATGCTTTGGATCGGTAAATCACTGCTCGAAAATCCGCTGTCGACGATCCGTTACCAGGCCGCTTTCGCCCAGTCGCTGGTGCAGCGCTTTAAGCAGCGATTTGGCTTTTACGAGACACCCCAACCGGAAGCCGGTATGGAGCATCTGAACCGGATCATGGAGAAGCATGAAATTGCGTACGAAAACTACGTGTTTAAGCCGTACGATGGCGTCATCGACCTGTTCAAGGCCCAAAAACGGGTTTATTTCGTTGATGACAACAAGTTTCTGGGCTGGCGGAAATACGCGAAACAAGGAGTACGGGTGCACGAGGTACCGGGCGATCATCGGATGATGATGCTTCACCCCAACGACAAGGTATTTGCCGAAATGCTACAGCGCGCGCTCGACAGATAGGGCGACTGTGTCAGCTTCTTGTCATCCCGACGATAGGAGGGATGACAAAAACCGCCCTTTGTGGTAAGACTTTGCTGTTACAGTCGGGCCGATTAACAGACCTAAAAGGTTTTCAAAACCTTTTAGGTCTTGTCGTACTACTCCTTCTTCACGAGTCTGTTCATCGCTGACGCTGTAGGTTTCAGGGCCTGAATCTGGTCGGGCGACAGCAACATACCCCGAATCTCCGGGTAGCGTTCGTCAATTATATCAAGCGCGTCGATTAACCACGCACGGCGTTGAGCCGGAGAAACCTGCTGGCCTAGCTGCGTCAGTAAAATCGGCTTCTGCCGGATGTCGTAGCTG
The DNA here is from genome assembly GCF_003002825.1 of Spirosoma oryzae. Lineage (GTDB taxonomy): Bacteria > Bacteroidota > Bacteroidia > Cytophagales > Spirosomataceae > Spirosoma > Spirosoma oryzae. Next base: position 225,557 of record NZ_PVTE01000007.1, read on the forward strand.
GTGTGCAGCCTGACGGTTTTGTGCGGCTGCTGGTACTGCGCGGCAAACGAGCGGGCTACCCCGTCCGTTCTGGGCGACGGATCACGGATGGCCAGCCCCAGCCAGTCGACAACGTCGTCGCCGGGATAGTGGGCGATGATGGTCGATGACTGAGCGGGACACCATACCCAGCTAATCGTCGGGACCCGTGCCTGCCCCAGTAAGGTGATGTGCCGCCACGCACGGGCGTACAGCGTCAGCGTTGCCGGCTGCGTCGTGCCCCACGGATGCCGGGCGTTATCGAATTCAGGCGCAAACGAAACCAGGACAGGCCGCCCGTAAACCGTTAGCGATTGAAAAATTCGTTGTAAATCCGCGTCATAACGTCCCGCAATGATGGCCGTCAAAAACTGGTTCAGCGCCCCAGTCTGATTCGTAAGCGCCGGTTCCAGATACAGCAGTGGCAGTTGATTCGGCAGGTTTGACCAGACCGGTGTTGTAATGGTCTGACCGGGCGTCCAGCGGAGCGATTGTGGGCGAATCATCCGGTCCGGAAACGGAAGTACTGCGGGGAGCAGCGAATCTGCTGATTGACCCATCGACCGAACGCCGTAGTAGAACGGTTGGGTCGTGGCGTAGCGGACGTCGTGGGGTAACCGATCGTTGATCTTTCGATGTGTGTACGCCACCAGCCCCATTGTTGCCGGAACCAGTAGCAGGAACAGGGGAAACGCCAGCAGTCGTAGTCGGCTGTAGAGTCCGTAGCGGAGGTGCCAGCCCTGAATCCGCACCGATCGAATAAGTGGTAAACGAAACGTCAACCGGCGTAATAGCGTTTGCAGGCGACTTAGCCACACTTCCTGCCCGATCAGTACATTGCCCGCCAGTAGCAGGACGTTGACCAGCCCGAAGCCAATCATGAATCGCGAAAAGCCATTGTTGAGCGCAAAGCGCCCGTAGTGGTAAACGCTGAAGGCTATAGCGCACAGTGTCAGCCCGGCCATCAACAGGTTGGGTAGTACCAGGGCCAGATTGTTGCGGGGCTTATCGTCTTTCGGCGTTGGCAGGTAAGGGACCTCGATTCGAAAAATTGTGTAGACAAGCCCCAGTACATAGACCCACCAGGTGCCACCGCTCAGGATGCCACCCAGTAAGTGAAAGCCCGGCTCGTGGTCTTCGATAAGCCAGCGCTGGGCGTACTGCCGGATCAAAAAAGCCATCGTCAGCAGCGGGACGTACGCTACGGCAAATACCAGCAGATCGAGCTGGAGGGGGAGTTTAAGCAGTAGCAGCGCCCCGATCGGAACCAGAAAATCGGCCAGCTGGGTAAGCCCCAGCAGGTAATGCAGCGGCATGGTGAAGTAGTGCAGTCGCTGCCGGGCTGTAAACCGTCGGAATAAGGTGGGATAGACAACGAACAGTAGCTCGAACGTACCCCGTGCCCATTTCAGCTGCTGTTTGTAATAGGCCGAAAGGGTCGCTGGAACCAGCCCGTACGACAGCGGGAGCGGGACGTACACCGACTGCCAGCCGTTTGCGTGCAGGCGCATCGCCGTGTGCATGTCTTCCGCCAGACCGGGCGCATGACCGCCGATACTGTCGAGGGCTGCCCGCCGGAACGTGCAGTTGGCACCGATGGCCTGCGCGGTACCGTAGTTGCCCATCGCAGTCATCATCGGCCCGTAAAATGTGTACGTCTGCTCGGTAGCTGCGAACGCGACCAGGCTTTCCCGCTGGTTGTAGTAGGCCTGTACGCATTGCACGAAACCAACCGCCGGGTCGCTGAAATACGGTAGCACCCGGTCGAGGAAATCGGGAACGGGGATGTGGTCGGGGTCGATAACCAGGCAAATGTCGCCCGTGGCCTGCCGGAGCGCGTTGTTGATGTTACCCGCCTTGGCATCGGTGCGGTCGGTACGCGTAACGTGCCGGACGCCGAGCAGGGCACACTGTTCACGCAGATAAGGATCGTTGGCTTCGTCGCACAGATAGGTTGCATGCGGATAACGGATCGCCTGAATCGCCCGCAGCGTATTCAGCACCATTTCGTAGGGTTCGCCGGGACAGTAGGTCGTCAGCACGTCGACGGTGTACGACTGAGTATGCTGGTGTGGTGGAACCGGCGGAACGACCCGCCAGTAGTGATACCATTCGTGGAGCAGTCGTACCAGCTTCAGGACGACCGAGAAGGTGAGCAGCGCGTAGAGCCAGCCATAGCCCCGGTTGCCCGGCTGGAAATACACCCACACAAAACCCGCCATCAACAGCAGCCCGACGACAATCAGCAGCCGGATGCGGCCGGTGTCGCGGGGGCGGTATGAAACGGTGTAGTGTTCGTTGGGGGACGGCTGGGGCTGAACAGGCCGGTTCATGGTATAAAGCAGGGTTAGGCGCTGGTAATCAGGTGAAGATACGCGCGAGTAGGACGACAAAGATACAATTGTGGATGGCGCTGATAGTTACATAATTCAGGGTTGGAAGGTTGGTAGCGGTGACCGGATAAAGCGAACGGCTATCTAACAATAAGCCGGTACTGATTTCGTCCGGCTTTCATTACCGGATGCGTTTTTTTGTTTGGGTAGTAGGGGTAGTCAGTCTGCTGCTGGTAAGTAGCTGTCGGGAAAAAACAGGGCGAACGGTACCCGCGTCAGCGCCGGTTCGTATCGAGCAGCGGGGCAACTCGGCGGTGCTGCTTCGCCACGGACAACCGTATTTTATTCGGGGGGCAGGTGGCCATATCCACCTCGACCGACTGAAAGCCTGCGGAGGGAATTCGATTCGGGTCTGGGACGATCTCGATGCGGGCGCGGTACTTGATGACGCGCAGCGACGGGGTATGACCGTAATGCTGGGTATATGGGTCGAACGGGAAACGGATGGCTTCGATTACAACGACCGGGAAGCCGTAGCCCGGCAGTATGAGCGGGTCCGGCGGACGGTGCTCAAGTACAAAAATCACCCGGCTCTGCTGCTCTGGTGCATGGGCAACGAATGGGCGCAGGACGCGACGAATTTTGCCGTGTTCGATGAAGTCAATCGGCTGACGGCACTGGTGCATGAACTGGACCCCGGTCACCCGATTACTACGGCGATCTCCCCCGACAGCGGCCGCTCGATCTGGCTCGTACGCGAGCGTTGTCCCGAACTCGATATTCTCTCGGTCAACGCCTACGGTGTTATGGCGCAGCTTCGGCAGTTTCTGGATGAAGGCGGCTGGACGAAGCCTTACCTGATCTCGGAGTTTGGTCCCAAAGGATACTGGGAAGTGCCGCTAACGCCCTGGAAAACACCCATCGAACCCTTGCCGCAGGCGAAAACGACGTTTGTGCAGCAAACCTACCAGCAGTACATCGGTTCACGGCCACCGGGCTGTCTGGGCGCGTATATGTTCTTCTGGGGCAGCAAGCAGGAGGAAACGCATACCTGGTTTAGCTTTTTTGACGACAACGGGCGGGAGTCGGCACTGGTCGGGCTGTCGCAGGAATTGTGGACGGGGAAGCGGCCTGCTAATCGGGCACCGACGATCAGGGCCATACAAACCGATGGCAAGCCCGTGTCGTACGCGGTGCTGGCCCCGGCTACGCAGCACCGGGTGCGCGTGCTGGCGACTGACCCGGAAGGCGATTCCCTGACATACTACTGGCAAATCAAACCGTCGGCACAGCACACGTCCGATTATACCGATACATCACTTCCTGCTCTGACCGGTCTGATGCAATCGGCGACAGCGGTAGCAACGACATTTCGAGCGCCACGCCAGCCCGGTGCGTACCGGCTCTTTATCGACGTGTACGATACGCACAATCATGTTGCCTCAGCAAACCTGTCTTTTCTGGTGAACTAACGACTTACTCCCTGATGGAGAGACCGTATTTGGTCAGTAAACCGGGCAAACTGTAGAGGGAGAACTTCGCTTTCTTCAGCCGGTTCTCGTCGGGATCGAGGGCGATGTTGAACGAGGTCGTAAAGTCGGCCTGTGTCAGGTTGTTATCGTCGAATTTGGCCAGTTCGAGATCACACCGATCGAAGAGTACGCTGGTCATGTCGCAACGCACGAATAGAACGCTCTTGAGTGAGCACTCCACAAATTTTGCCTTCACCAGCCGACGGCCGACAAACAGGCTCTGGTCGAGCTGACACGTCTGAAAGTCAACGTGAAAGCCGAAGGTGTTGCAACTACCAAAATCTACGCCTTGCAGTACGCAGTCCGCAAATGACACATCGTTGAATTGTGTGTTTTTGACAATCGCCCGACTAAGATTACACTGCTCGAACCGACAGTCGATAACGTTTGCGCCCGCCAGAAGTACCTGCGACAGGTTCAGCTTTTGAAACGTACATTGTTCGAATGTGTGCCCTGCCCACTGATTCGGTAGATCGTCCTGCGTGTTGTAGTGTTGCCGGTAATGCTCCATTGACTGTCTGAATGCTTCGTTTAACAGCAAAGCACGGACAGTTGGGTCAATTGAGCAACTACTTACAGCGTGAGCAGAACGCCGACCGACGCGTAGTTGATCCAGGTGAAGTTGTATATCTCGTCGACGTTGGCCCCGCCTTCGACGACCCGGTAGCCGGCTTTAAAACCAAGCGTCCGGTTGACGTTGTAAGCGCCCCCAACGAAGATGTCTTCTGCTCGGCCAAAGCGGGAACCCAGCGCATCGCCTTCCGCCAGCACGCTCCAGTGCTCGTTCGGTTTATAGGCTACGTAAAAATTGATGAGCGGCACGAACCCGATATTATCGAAATTGGTGCTGTTCGATTCGCTGGCAAACCGGACATTGGCATCCCGAATCTTGGCCGTTAGACCGACACCGACGCGCCAGTGCGTACGGGCCACAAAATCGTAGCGGTACGTCAGGCGGTAGGAGTTGAATGTATAGTCGACGGTCAGCGGGCGATTGGCCACAAATTGCTGATTGTTGAAGTTGACGTTTTGCCCGAACGATCCCTGGTACTGTACTGTCAACGGCGCGTACAACAGCGATATCGTATGTCGATCAGCAATGGTATAGCCAAGCCGGGCCCGGTAAAATACCGTTGGATTGACACTTAGGTTATCGGGCAGGTTGACGAGCGTACCACCCTGATTGGGTATTCTGACGTCGTTATAGCGGGTGCCCAGCACCAGCCCTGATTCCAGGTCGAGCCGTAGCTGCGCCTGTGTCGGAATGCTGCCAAAAACGGCAATAAGCAGGCAGCACCAGCCGGCAATCGCCTTCGGAAAGCGTAATTTTTTATCCATGTCTCGTAAACGACCCGAACCACAAATGGTTTAGGGCGCTACCCAACACCTCCGTAAGCGACAGCTTCGTCTTAGACTGTGATTCGTCTGATTACTCTGATTGACTATGATTCAAAAAAGGAAATCAGAGTAATCAAAGAAATCAGGCGAATCAAGGTTCAGATAGTTTCGAATTGTGATTTATTTGATTGCTTTGATAGACTGTGATTCAAAAAAGGCAATCAGACGGATCAAAACAACCACACGAATCACAGTTTAGATAGTCTCGAACTTTGATTCGTCTGATTACTTTGGCCGACTATGATTCAAATAAGGAAATCAGAGCAATCAAAATGATCAGATAAATCAGCGGTTAAGATAGCAGCGATTGACGGTAAGTTTTCAACTCTGAGAACGAAAGCTTGTAGTTCAGGGTCAGCAGGCCATAGGTCAGGCCACCGAGCAGGACTTGGGCAATGGTGTTGACAATGCCTTCGTAGCCAACCAACTGCTTGTAGGCGAAAACGACCAGTACCATAATCAGGCAGAATGCCGTGGGCCAGGCGATGTTGCGTAAGAAGGCACCGAAGAAATCACCGATCAGGTAGTGTACGATGCCGAAGTTGGCGACCAGGTTGAACAGCGTCGACAGGACGAAAGCAGCCGCAATACCCATAACCCCGAAATAGGTGCCGAGGTAATACACCAGCGGGATCTTCACGACCAGTGTCACCAGGTTGAGGTAGAACAGCAGGTTGGGCTTGCCCTTGGTAAACGCCAGCGTGAACAGGGGGTGGCTCAGGCAGGTAAACCAGCCGACAAAGACGAACGGACGAATCAGCTCGATGGTCTTGTCCCAGCCGGGACCGTACACCAGCGGCACGACACTCTCGGCCGTAATGTACAGCCCCGCCAGCAGCGGCATGTTGCAGTAGCTGACAAAGTCCAGAATTTTCAGATACGACTTTTTCAGCTCGGCCGTGCTATCTTTCATCTTGGCCAGAATCGGGTAGGCCACCTGCAAAATGATCGGGTTCAGCTTGGTGATCGGAAAAATCGAGAGCTGATACGCGATGGTATAATAACCCAACAGCTTGACGCCCAGCATGCCGCCGATGAAAATATTGTCGGCATTCGACTGGGCGAACCCAAGCAGGCCGTCGCCGAGATTGTACAGGCCGAAGCGCAGGTGTTCGCCGATGTTACGCAGGTCGAGGGCGAGTGTCGGCAGGAAATACGGCAGGCCGAAAATGACCTGAAAGATGGTCTTGACCGTCTGATTGATCAGCGAGCCAATGATGAGCGACAATTCATGGTAGCCATTGTAGGCCAGCAAAACCGTCGCAATCGACCCGATCACCGTGCCCGCAATGTCGATGATCGCAACGGACCGAAACTTCAGTTCCTTCTGAAGCAGAAACAGGTAAAGCTGCCCGAAATAGACGATCAGAAAGTAATACGACGACAGATGTACGACCCCCGCCAGCTTGGGCTCTTTGTAAAACGAAACGATAAACGGGGTACTCAGGTAGACTGCCACGAAAATGAGCGCGCCCACCAGCAGGTTGAGAAAATACAGCGTCGATAGTACCCGCCGGTCACTCTCCTGCTTGTAGATGATCGAGTTGGAGAAGCCCAGGCTGGAGAAAATGGTGAAAAAGCCGATGACCAGGTTACTGATGCTGACAATACCAAAATCAGTAGGGTCGAGCAGGCGAGCCAGAATCGCCATTTGCCCAAACTGAAAGATGGTCGAAATCACCGTCGCGACGGTAATCCATTTGCCACCGTTCATGGCCTTGTCTTTGTTACTCATTGGTTTGTTGACGGTGTACGTAGTACGGATTGGTTAACTAAGGGATGAAAACAGTATAGACGCTCTTCTATATAGACTGGGAAGCCGCCAAAGCGTCTCTACTGGGTATGGATAATTTTTCGCACCGTACGGCTTTGGCCCTGTTGCACGCTAAGCAGATAAACGCCGTGTGGTAGATTCGCCAGATTGATACGCCCGGACAGGGTAGGGTCTGCTTTCACAAACTGTGCCGATTGCCGCAACTGACCGGTTATGCTGTAAATGTCGACCCGGACGGGTTGTTCGCTGTCGTTGGTCAGGACGATGTCGACGTAGTCGGCCGTGGGGTTGGGAAAAACCTGTAGCGACGACAGATCAGCATGGCTATCATCGATCAGGGGAGGGCCTGCGCCCGGCATTACGAAAACAGGCGTCTCGCTGACGGGAACAGGTACCGTACCGTTCCGACTGACGAGCCGGCTGCGCGTCATCGTACTCCGGCCGATCGTGGGGATGCATAACTGCACGGTGTCGCCACGGGGCACGGGTAAGTTGTACGTCCCCGTTCGTCCCCGCTCATCCCCGATCAGCAGTACGTAGGCGGAGCGCCGTTCGCCCAGGCCCGTCACGGTTGGGCCGGGTTCATACCGGTCGATAATCAGCCGGGCCGGGCCGTTGGTTACACGGACTGTGTCGCTGAAGCGGTACGCCCCCAACAAGTTGTTGACCTGCCGGAGGAAATCGGCAGCGGGTTTGCGGCTCTTGTCGCCATTAATCAATCCCATCGAGCTGAACTGCGTCGGATTCTTGGGGTCTTCGTCGTACAACTGGTAGAAAAACAGCCGGTCGATACCAACGCGGTTGTAGAGCAGGGCCGTCCGCAGAATCCAGTCGGCCTGTGTTTGCTCGACCGTCTTGTCGCCAACGCCGATGGCCCGCAGTGGGCTGCCAGGGTTGGTATCGTAGCCCGCTTCGGTGATCCAGACTGGCCGGTCGTTGGCCAGTTCGTGCGACAGTTGTACGAAGGCGGCTGCCTGCGCCCCCACGCCCGACACTTCCGGGGCGGCTCCGCGCGTGCCACCCCCGTCCTGCGACGTTCCTGCATCGTTGGCGTACAGGTGCTGATTGATGATGTCCCAGCAAAGGTCGATGCTGCCGTCGGCCTTATAGCCCCGAAACTCGCGGCACCAGTCAATCATACCCCGCACGTAATCGGTGGTCGACGCGGCTAGTCCGCCGATGGCGACGAGCATGGCCGGGTCCGCATTTTTTACGCCAACGCCCGGTCCCAGCGTGTTTTTATGGCCGTCGTAGAAGGCGGAGAGGTTGGCTGCATATTCGCGGGCGGTCTGGTAGGCGTTGCGGCCCTTCCAGGTTTTGTCGCGCTCGTTGTCGCATTCGATATACCGGATCAGGCCCAAGCCAATCTTTACCGAATTGATGCCCGCCCATGTCTTCACCGGGCTAACCGTAACCAGCGCCGGGTCGACTTTTTTGTTCTGGCCGTAGCGGGCGGCATACTGAAACGCGACGCGCGCCTGCTCGACGTACGACGCGGGTTTGGTCAGGTCGCGGCCATAGATCGCCGGCACGTTTTCGTAGTCACGCTGCCCATCCGGGTACGTGTTTTCCAGCCACTTCGGCAAGGTTTTCAAACAGGCCAGCACCTCGATGCCTTCGGTCTGCATCCGTTCGTAGATCGCGTCGTAATTCCAGTTGCCGCTAAGCGTGGGGTTGAACGTGTACTGGCCAGGTGTCGATTCCAGCTTTTCCCAGTCCATGTAGTGGCGGATGGCGGTGAATCCTTTCAGGGGCGGGATGCGGGTTTCGTCGACCTGCCAGGACGCTTCGGCGCTTTCGATATTCCACTCGAAGACATTGACCCCCAGTTGTTGTGCCAGGGGCGTGTTCCGGGTCGGCGCGGGTGTCGGAGATAGGCCGGGTTTGTAACTCCCGTAGAATTCAAGTTCGGTGGGATAGGCCCCCGACGTGTTGATGACCAGATAGCGGGCCCCCGTGACTGGCGTGGTGAGGGTAAACACGTCGGGTTTGGACGGGTCCGGGCCAACCCAGGTGTCGTATTTATCCCCGATGAATTGGGCAATCGGGATGCGCTCCCAGGTATCGGTAATGATCGAAATGGTTAGGGGGGCGTCGACGTTGGTACCGTTGCCGTCGTACATGCGAATACGCTCGATGGTCATCTGTTCGCCGGTGCGCAGCGGGTAGTAGGCGTCGTAGTTGGTGAGCAGTTTACCATACCCCGTATTGACCTCCTGACTGGTGTTGCCATCGAAAAGCCCGTCGAGTCCGTTGCTGACGTTGTTGAGCTGGTACCAGCGAGCGCCTACGATTGGGATTTTGGTGGTGTCGGTGGGGGCTTCTGTCCCGGTACTGAGTGCCAGTAGTAGCCGGGGGCGGGGCATCAGGAGTAACAACAGCACCAGCAACACCCCCGTCGAAACGAGTAGCTTTTTCATCAGTCAAGTAAATGTAGCCCGATGGGTTTCCGGGCGGGTTAGTCAGGTACGCGTACTACAGGGCCGGGCGATCGGATCGTCCGCTACGTTGTCAGCGTGCCAGCACTACCTGGCCACGATGCACAATGGGTTTGTCGTTGGGGTCGGCACCCGTCTGCCGATACGTCAGCAGCCAGGTGTAGGTACCGGCTAAACACGGTGTTCCTTTGTCCGTACCGTCCCAGCGCTGGTCAAGCGAATTGCTGTAAAAAACCGGGCTTCCCCAACGGTCATACACGGTCATGGTAAAGGCCGTAGCGCCCGTGAGAAAAACGCCCAGTACGTCGTTGGTACCGTCGCCGTTAGGGGTAAACACGTCAGGAACGAACACCGGCATGGCCGGACAGGACGTACATTGTTTTACCTGCACGTCGTCGATGGCCATATCGTTTCCGCAGCCCAGGTCGCCCTGGTTGTTGATGAGTTTGATGATGACGCCCTCCGTCGAGGCTGGGGTGGTAAACAAGGTTGCGAAGCGGTTCCAGACGGGGGTAGCGCTCAATGGAATCGAGCCAAAGTCAATGTTCTGCAAGACCGTGCCGTCGGCGGCTTCGACGCGGAGGGTCAGGTTCGGTAAGATTGGGTCGGTACAGATGCCCGGTCGCAGCAGGTTGATGCCCCAGAGCGAAAATTCGTAGGTCGTCTGCCCGCACAGGCCCGTAGCGAGTTGCGAAAAGACTTCTCCGGCACCCGGTGCTCCGTTTACGACCATCATCAGCCCGCCCGTTTCACCCGGCGTATGATCCTGAGAAATCGTGTGCCAGAGACTGTTGTAGCACGAACCGTCGACGTGATCCGTCAGCGAATACTGCCCGTCGAGGGGGCAGGCAACGGTTGTCAACTGATAGCGGGTGCGGTTACTGAGAGAAGCCGGAGAGCCCAATCGGCCAAACGATTCATCGACGGCTAATTCGGGCGGACCGCCCGTACACGACTGCGCCCGTAGCGGAGCGCCAGACCATATGGTTAGGACAACGGCCCATCCCAACAGGCAGAGCGTGAACCAGGCGGACCTGATTAGTTTACTACATCGATGGGTTGGGATATGCATGACCGTACTTGTGACGAATTCGTGACCATATCGTCACTTGCCAGGCCCGGTAAGTTAATAGGCATCAGGCTACTGTATGACAGGCGGCTTCAGGCTGCTATTTTTGGCAAAACGACGAGTCAAAGCACGACAAATGGCCTGGGTAACCTGTGAACTGACTGAGCCAATACAATGGCAGTCCATCGGCGAATGGCGTCAGGGGGGCGTGTCTGTAATTGGACTTCCCCTCGGTGACGTAGCCCTTCTTTCCGAAGACAAGCTAAACAGCCTGACACCCGAAGAACGGCAGCGGGCCGATCGATTCCGGCAACCCGCCGACCGGCTCCGGTTTCTCTACGGCCGGTTGTTGCTGCGCTGGGTCAGCTACCGCCTGACGGGGCGTCCGGCTCAACTGCTGACGGGGCCTTACGGTAAACCCGACTTCCCGGCTGATACGGGCTGGCACGTCAACCTGTCGCATGCCGGCGACTGGGTACTGGTAGCGGTCGATCGGCAACCGGTCGGAATCGATGTCGAGTCATCTTCGGTGAACCTGTTGCTCGACACCCTATTGCCGACCATCTGTAGTGCGGCCGAGCAGCATTATGTCCGGGGAAGCCAACATGCCACGGCTGCCTTTCTGCAACTCTGGACGCGTAAGGAAGCGTTGCTGAAAGCCATCGGGCGGGGACTGATCGATAAGCTGGATACCGTACCCGCGCTGGCCGGCCGAACAGTCATTCCGCTAGCTATCGACGCTGGTGAAGTCAACTGGCGCGTTGACAGCTTTGCTGTCGATTCGGTACACACAGCGGCCGTAGCTTACCAGTCTTTTCGTGAATTACCAACCTATTATCGGCTAACGGCATCTGATTTGTTAACGTATCATCGGTTTGGGTGACCGAGCTACCGTGTGTCGGTCATATACATAGCCGTACCGGACGAGTGCATCCTCATTCGACACGTGCTATGTGTTCTCCATGCAACGACTGATACTAAAGGCCCTGTACGTAGTAGCGACGCTCAAGTACCCGCGTATCCGACGCGATCTGCGCTATTTCGTTCGCGATAATTATTTTGCCCGGCTCAATCAGATCCAGTTTTACAAGGCCGATTACGTCGCTAAAAAGCCGTATAAAGTAACGGACTACCACGGCGAGTTCGATCAGGAATTGCGTTACGTGCTGCCCTTTGCGTACTGGCACCAGTGCAACGGAACGCTGAAACAAACCATCTCCTGCACGAATACGAAGGAGTTCTATTATTTCAGCCCCGATCATCAGGAAAAATACCCGAAGCGGGTGTGGCAGGCAGGCTACGACTACTACGACGTACCGAACATGACCCATAGCCCCACGTTCGACTTTTCGAAGTGGAAGCGGGTGCCGTTCAAAAGTCACTATCGGAACGACTTGTTTCGCTACGAAAAACCCTTGCTGGTCATCGCCAACAAATACAATATCGAGTGGGACGGCCCACCGCGTAATTTCCTCGATATTCCAACGCTCGACCGCATCATCAGCCGTTGCAAAACCACGCATCAGATCGTCTATAACCGCCCGCTGTCGTCGCAGATCGTACTCGACAATAGTGAAATCATGGACCTGGGCGAACACGCGTGGATTCGCGAAAACCACCCCGAGGTGCTGTTGATGAACGACCTGCATGAGCAGTATCGCGATCGGGTCAGCAGCTTTAATCACCTGCAACTGCTGGTTTATGCCAATTGCGACCGGTTTATTTCGATGCACGGCGGGACGGCTGCGCTGGCCAGTTATTTCGAAGGAACAAACATCATTCTGTCGCGGCCCGGTGGGGGGATGGAACATCATTTCGACGAGTACAACACCATATTCCCCGCCCTGTCTGGCGCTACCATCCGGCACGCAAAGACGCCCGAGGAGGTGATCGATCTGGTTGAGCAACACTACGGACAAGCCGTCTCATGATTATCGCCCGCATTACGAGTGGACTGGGAAATCAGTTGTTTCAGTACGCCCTGGCTCGCCATCTGGCGCTGAAAAACAAGACCTCGCTTTACGTCGACCTGAGCTATTACCGGCAGGCGTATGAAACCGATACGCTTCGCTCGTTCAAGCTGGATCGGTTCAACACGCACTATCACGTACTGAATGACTCGCCTTTCCTGTACGTCTCGAAGTTCACCAAGCTGTTGCCCAACCGAACGCTGAAGCCTGTGTTTCACTTCGTGCAGGAACAGCAGTTCCACGTCGACCCAAGCGTAGAACAGGCCCGTTCTGCCGTCGTCACACTGGAAGGCTTCTGGCAGTCAGAGCGGTATTTTCGGGCGAGTGCGGACGCCGTTCGACGCGAGCTGACGTTTCAACGGAAACCCGGACCTGACTTTGCGCGGTACGCGGACCAAATTGCGCAAACGGACTGCCCTGTGTCGGTCCACATCCGTCGGGGTGATTACGTGAACCATCCCGAGTTCAGTCAGTCGTTTGGCTTCATCGGGCTGGATTACTACCAGGCTGCGCTGGCCGAACTGAATCGCCGGTTTGTCAACGCGCGGTTCTTCGTGTTCAGCGACGATCCTGACTGGGTAGCCGCTAACCTGCACCTGAGCGCCCCGCATGTGTACGTGCGAAACAGCGGTCCTGACGCCGACGTCGACGACCTGCAACTGATGAGCCTGTGTCACCACCACGTCATTGCCAATAGCTCCTTTAGCTGGTGGGGAGCCTGGCTCAATCCACGCCCCGACAAACTGGTGATTGCACCCCGTACCTGGTTTCGCAACAAACCCACCTGGAATACCGTCGATCTGATTCCCGACACCTGGTTACGACTCTGATCCTGCGATCTGTTTGTCAATACGCCACGCCCATAGCTGTAAATCCCATGAATCTTAAACAATACCTGGACGATCGACCTGCACTGAAACGGTTTATCCACTGGCTACTGATTCGACCTGAACAGGCCCGGCCCCGCCTGTGGGTAAGCTGGCTGGTAAACCCCCTGGTTCACAAACGGGGTGCTTCGTCGCGAATTCGCTCGTCGGTACGGATGGATGTCGTACCGTTCAATGATTTCCAGCTGGGGGCGGGGAGTACGATCGAAGATTTCAGCGTGGTCAACAATGGGGTTGGTGATGTACACATCGGGCAGCATTGCCACCTGGGTATCGGCACTGTCGTTATCGGACCGGTAACGCTCGGTAACAACATCATCATCGCGCAGCATGTCGTGATGTCGGGCCTGAACCACGGATACGAGGACATCGACACACCGATTCGCTACCAGCCGACGATTACCAAACCGATTGTGCTGGAAGACGATTGCTGGATCGGGGCTAACGTGACGATTACGGCGGGTGTGACCGTGGGCAAGCATGCCGTCGTTGCGGGGGGGAGTGTTGTCACCCGCAACGTTGCGCCCTTTACCGTCGTGGGCGGTAACCCGGCCCGTGTCCTGCGTTATTACGATGCGGACACCCGGCGCTGGCTGGCTGGTCCGCTCACAACTGCTCGATAACCGCTTCAAATTCCTCCGCCCGGCGCGCCCAGGAGTTGGCCCGTGCCGTGGCAACGCGCCGATCGCGGCTGGCGGGTTCCCGATCATTCAGGGCACGTTCCAGCGCGTCGGCAAATGCTTCCGGACTAGCCGCCAGTTCGACAATGCCGTTGAAGTCAGTTAGGTTGGAAAAAGGCGTCGATACGACAGGCAGGCCCGCTGCCAGGTACTCATTGATCTTCAGCGGATAGATCGTGTTGGTGTGTGCGTTACAAACGTACGGAATGATGGCAACGCTCATCTGGGCTAGCAGCGCCGGCAGTTGATGAGGCTGGTGGGGCGGTACGAATTCGACATTGGGATAATCCGAAAGCTGTTGCACCTTTGGTTCGTTCACTTCCCCCACGAAGCGAAACAGAACGTCGGGCATTGTCCGCACGCAATGCGCAACCAAAGTAACGTCGATTCTATTATCGGCCGTACCCAGATAGCCAACCACCGGCCGCTCCACCGGCTGCCTGTCGGCCAGGAGCCGGGCCTGATGAAACAGGTCGAAGTTGACGCCGTTTTTTACGCAGAACGCGTTAGGCTGTAGCTGTGCTTTGCTTTGGCACAGGGCATCAGACGTCGTAATAACGGCGTCGACCTGCCGGAGGTAGTCCGGTTCGTAGCGACGCCCGTGACGACCCATCCAGTCGCTGGCTGTAATCTCATCGAAGCAGTAGTAGATCGTACCAGCCTCATTCAGCTTGTGGAGCATGGGCAACCCGAATACCGGATTGAAGCCATTGATGACCAGCGGCCGATGCATGTTCAACTGCGCCATGACGGCCCGTAGACCTCTGACAAGCAGGTTGACGTTATGCTGAATCAATCTGTCGTGCGCAGCGGCCTGGAGCCAGTTGATGGGTAACATCACCGGGGGTTGCCAGACGTGTACCTGGGTTCCGCCAGCGAGTGTCTTCACGGTCAACGCCTTCGCGCGGGACGTAAGCGTGCCGACGGGAACGGCCTGTTTTTTTGCCAGCCCCATCACCAGATCTTTCAGCGTGTATTGATAATCGACATACAGAATGCGGTGCCGGGCGGCCAGTTCGCCCATAAGC
This sequence comes from Spirosoma oryzae, assembly GCF_003002825.1. GTDB lineage: Bacteria > Bacteroidota > Bacteroidia > Cytophagales > Spirosomataceae > Spirosoma > Spirosoma oryzae. The sequence goes on from NZ_PVTE01000007.1 coordinate 240,684, forward strand.
TGAACGATGGCTTTTTGAAAATCGCCCTCCCACGGGGTTTGACCGACGCAGACGATGCTATCGAAATCTTTCATAGGGTATTGAGCCGACGAATGGGCTGGCTAATCATAGGTCGGTTGTACGCGTGCGTCGGTCCGCGCCGGATCGAGATCCCAGCGGTAACAGGTCGTGAACAGGACGGACGTAATGCCCAGCAGCGTGCTGGTTGGAAACTGACCCAGCGTGGCGTTGGAGTAACTCATAACGCAGATGCCGAAGAATTCGGCCAGAAAAAGAATCATGGTCGTTTGCAGCCACGGGTCTTTCAACTGCCAGATCTGGTACGTACCGATGCCGATGATGGTTACCAGAATCAGCAGGTAGAGGACCATCCCGACCATCCCCGTCTCGATCCAGAGTTCGACATACCAGCTGTCGGGCGGTATCAGGGCGGCCGGATGATTCGGTGCAAAGCGCGCACCCCACGAACCCGAGGTACCTAAACCAGCGCCGAAGGGCAGATCCTTCATGTACGACTTCAGCCGCTGCTGGTTTTCGATACGCACCATGAACGACGCGTCTTCTTTCGGATGCAGCGCCGTTCGCATGCGCCAGATCTGGTAGTTGGAATCGCCGATGTGGGTGAACATCAAAATGAGCATGAGCGGTCCCATGATGCCGACGCCCCAGAGAATCGTTTTGATGCTTCGGCGTAGCGCGATATAAGCCAGTATACCCCCGATCATTACAAACAGCGCACTCCGCGTGCCCGACAGCGCGTAGGCCCAGAAGAAAATCAGGAAGAGGGGAATGTACAGCAGCCGGTGCCCCGTCGAATGCGTCGCAAAAAGCAGAATGACGGTAATCAGGGTAGCGCCGGCCATTTCAGCGCCGAACTGAGCCGCGTCCGAGTAGAAAGAGAAACAGCGCAGTTGCCCCCAGAGTAAGTGCGTCTTGGCCGCGCCAGCCGCCAGCCACTGGGCTTCGGCATCGGCCAGCCCGATATAATGCTGCTTGAACGCCCAGAAAGCCGCCAGCAAGGACCAGAAAAGCCACATGCGCAGAAACCACAGGATATCCTGCCGGCTGATGGGCATGACCAGCGTCAGAATCACTAACAGGAACCAGCTGAACGAGATCGACCGAACCTTGTAAAACCAGGCCACCGGGTTCGGTACCTCCGGGTTGAAATACTCCAGAATACTGTAGAACAGCCAGATGGCCATGAGGTAGAAAATCGGGCTGCGCAGCCGCTTCCAGTTCATCTGTTTGCCGTTCATGAACGTGGCTACCAGCGTAAACATCAGCACCGCATCGAGCGACAGACCAAGTGGAGCATCGCCCGGTACGAAGCGCATGAAGCCGATCAAAAAGCTCAGCGTCACATAGATCAGCAGGCCGAATTTGGGTTGGAGCAAGATACCAACCACGACGGCCAGTGCCAGGGGGAGCACAACCATGACGGCACCTCCAAGCACGCCAAACGTGCCAATGAGCCAACCCGTCAGCAAGGCCACAAAAACGCTGAGTACGCCGTAGAACCAGCGACTGTCGCGGAGTTGGTCGGCAAGGTGAGCGAGTTGTTCAGCCATGGGTTGGTGTGACGAAGAAACAGGTGATAATCACCGACGAAGATACGGTAAAATCAGGCAGCCCGGCGCGATTTCTCCCACTTGCCCGATAGACCGCCCCTGCGATAACGAAGAAAGCCAGCGAGCACGCATACGTTCATGTACACGAAATAGAACGGCACGAATGTCAGCTTCCAGCGCGTCTGTCGGCTTTCCAGGATGTACCCGACACCCGCAGCGATGTAGAACAGGACCTGCGCCCAGAATAAGCCAATCCAGAGTGGCGGCACGTTCGGCTGGGTAAGCAGTAATATATTGAGTAGCAGCAGTATGGGCAGGCAGAATGGGGTTACGGCCCAGCGCAGAACACGGTGCGAAATGTACTGAAAACTCAGCCAGCCGTAGCGGCCCACCGACAACAGCGGAGCCAGTCGGCGAATGGCCTGAAAACCACCCGTTGCGATACGGACTTTACGTTTGGTTTCTTCGCTGACCGAATGCGACGGGCGTTCCAGCGCGTAAGCATCGGGCGCGTACTCGACGCGATAGCCTTTCTGGGCAATGCGCAGCGAGATAATGAAATCATCCAGCAGCGTGTCGGGTTCGACCGGTTCGTAGAGCGATGTCCGGACGGCGAACAACTCCCCGGCGGCTCCGACGATGGTGTACAGTTGCGCGTCGAGTTTTTTTAGGAACGACTCGTAACGCCAGTAGAGCCCTTCGCCACTGCCCGCTGCCGATTCTTTCCCTTCCGTATTGATGCGTTTCTCGCCCGTAACGGCACCGACGCTGGGGGGGGCGAAGCGGGCCACCAATCGGCTGACCGCTTCCCGATTCAGCGTCGTGTTGGCATCCGTGAAAATGGTAATATCGGTCTTGATCTGACTCATGGCCCGGTTCATCGCGACGATCTTGCCCAGGCGTTCCGTACCTGATATCACCGACAGTGCCGGGATGCTGAGTTGCCGACTGGCCAGATACTCCGCCGAACCGTCTGTCGAGCCTTCGATGACGAACAGCAGATTAAGCTTATCGGCCGGGTAGGTTTGGGCCAGGCAGTTGTCCAGCTTGGCGGGCAGGTAATCGCGTTCGTTATACGCGGGTACCACCATCGTCACACTGGGTAGCGGCTCGACCGGCTGGGCTGGCGGGGCCGCGTAGCCCCGGCGTAACCGGACCAGCACCCAGATAACGATGCCGTAACCCAGGTACGTGTAAAAAACCACAAAAGCCAGCAGCCAGAACAGGACAGAGGCCAGCGAGTACAGACTAATCATTCAGGTACGCTATATCAGTTTGGTAAACTATACCGGCGATGTACTGGGCGAGTGCAGGTTCCACCGTACCCCCCGCACAAAGGCTTTTGCATGTTCCCATTTGCCCGTCAGCAGATAAGTTGCCAGGTGTTTCGGGACCACACAAACCGCGAAAAACAAGTAAAAAACAAGCTTTTGGACGGACGAACCGTGCCGACGCATAAACAGAATCCGGTTGCGGGTCAGGAAATACGTTTTCAGCGGGCTGAACTCACCAACCGACATCGACTCCTTGTGCAAAATGTAAGCCGATGGCTGATACTGAATTATAAAACCGGCGTTCCGTATCCGTTGCGACCAGTCGAGTTCTTCGTAATACAGAAAAAAACGCTCGGCAAACCGCCCGACTTGCTCGACAACCGCCCGCTTGACCAACATGGCGCAGCCGTGGGCAAAAGCCGTGGGGCTGGGTTCGTCGTAGCGGGGATCATCGGGTAGTTTGTAGCCGACCGGCACGGCCGTACCCGTCAGCATATTCATCGGATTGTAGCCCGCGTATTGCACGAGTGTTGGGTTGCTGAAGAAGCGGATCTTCGGGCAGGTGACCCCAATCCGGCTGTCGGCAGCGAACGGTTTCAGCAACTCCGTCAACAGGTCGGGATTGAGTTCGGTGTCGTTGTTGACGATAAAGAAGTAGTCTCCTTTGGCGTTGGCGATGCCCAGGTTGTTGCCGCCCGTAAAGCCGAGATTCTCCTCACTGCGAATAACCGTCAGGTTTGGGTATTGACTCGTGTCGATGCAACTGGTAAGGGCTGGCTCCGATGCGTTATCGACGACGATGATGTCAACACGGGGATGAGTCAGCAGGCGCGCCGAGTCCAGAAACTGACGGGTGACTTCCGCCTGATTGTAGTTGATGGTAACGATGGATACCAGCGGGATCGAATCGGTCAGACGTTCTCCTTCTGCCATACACTGAATAAGGTCTGCCAGATGATGTACATATCCGTTCGGAACGAAAATGTACGCGCGTATTCGATGTCAAGCGCGATGCGTTCGCTATCGGTAACGGGCCCTTCGCCCTTCGCCCGCTTCTTGATCTGCCACAAACCCGTCAGGCCGGCTGGTCCCGCGAATCGCTGGGCCGACTGGTCGGTAGTCAGCTTTTCAGCTTCGTAGAGGGGAAGTGGGCGATTGCCAACGAGCGACATGTCGCCCAGAAGAATATTGAGTAATTGCGGTAGTTCGTCGATGCTGCTGTTGCGCAGGAAAGTACCAAGCCGGGTGATCCGGGGGTCGTTCCGGAATTTCATGAATTTGGCCGCGCCTTCGGTGTCGGTCAGATAGCGCTTCTCGCAAATGACGCGCGATTGATCGAATAGCGGCTGCCGGCAACTGCTGTTCAGCAACTGACACTCGTTGCACCGGTCGTCCTGCTCGTTTTCGCTATTGTCGGACGAGTTGATTTTTTTGGCATAAATATTGCTTGCCTTCATGTCGCCGATCAAACGGTCTGCCATCGCCTTCATCGTACGAAATTTGTACATATTGAAGATGCGAAAATTGGCCCCGGCTCGTGCCGATTTATACAGAATCGGGCCCTTCGAATCCAGTTTTATCAATAGTGCCACGATCAGTAACAGGGGCGACAAAAGCAGGAGCGCTGATAGCGAAACGGCAATGTCGATGCTCCGTTTCCATAGCGGAAGGCGGAACTGATAATAGGTTGGGGGCGCACTAACGTAGACCGTTGCCAAACGCGTACTCAAATCGAGGTAATAATTAATCTTATCCTGCCAGTCGCCCGACATATTCGTAATGTCCAGTAAATCAGTGGCATAGGGCAGTGCGGAGTCTGGGGTGCCCTCGGCATTGTCAGGCGATATGATCATCAGGATCGGTACGTTCTGTTTCTGCTTGTCGGCTCGCACCAGTTGGTACACCGCTTGTATCATCGGTGCGTCGGTAACGACTAGCGCTATGTTGCTGGCATCGGCAAACCCCTGCCTGGCTTCAACCGCGTTTGTGAAGTGAACTACTTGGCAATGGGTTGATAATGAGTCAGTAAGATGATTGGCGGTAAAGCCGTCTGCTCCAATGAATGCTAAACAGGGTAGGGTTGAGGTAGTCACGAAAGAGGCTGTAAGGACAGATGTGCCGTTCCAGTGAACATCAGCACACGCTTTGCCTAAGCCCCGTGCAGCAGCTATACTATACTGCCTGCAAAGTGACGCCTGCTATTGGTTGTTACGCACTTTGCTTTACAGGATCACTGCGTCGAATCATTGACAGAACGCGTGTCTTTTGTTGCCAAAACGACTTGATATCGGGCAATAATCGAGCCGAATCAGGCTGTGAATAAGCTGATTCGTAGACTGGTGCGACTGCCCGGCGTAGCAGTGCGTGTAGTTTGGCCCGTATTTCCAGCGGGTTAAAGGGTTTTGAGGCAAAATCGTCGACGCCATTATTCAGGCACTGAATACGGGTTTCGCTGTCTGTGGCACTCGACAGCACCAATACGGGTATGTTGCACAGAAAACGGTTGTTCCGAATCAGCTTGGTTAGTTCCAGACCGTTTACGAACGGCAGGTTCAGCTCGGTCAGCACACAATCGTATCGATTTTCCTGCGTTAATAAACGGACAGCTTCTGGCCCGGTATTTGCTACGGAAATAGCGAAGTCACTCTTCAGATTTTCTACCAGTATTCCTGCTATAAATGGATTGCCGTCAACAATCAGCAAGCGTGGTTTACTATTCATTTGCAAAGTAAAGTTTCGGATCACATTGATGGGTCGTCTGTAGATTAGACTAGTAAGTCATTTCAAGGTTACTGATTTGGTGACACAAATCAGCGCAGTCGTTAGCCGCTAGAATTTGCCCAAGGCAAAAATTAGCGGCATATCGTGTTATATCGTACCTGTATACGATGTTAATAAAATCCTGTCTTTCAGTAGAGTAGTGGATACGTTTGTCCTGATCTTCTGCGTTTCCCAAGCCCGTAAATACGCAGGATTAATTTTAATCAGCTCCACCAGAAATATTCTAAACGGTAGGTCAGTGTATATTAAAAAGCTTTAATATGATTTGTGTATGTTATTGGTATTTAGCTAATTAATTGATATATAAAAGTATTTTTTTTCCTGAAAACGTATCTATAGAAGAGTCGTATTTTCTTGTAAGTTACAGATAAGTATAATAGTGTAGATATAAATAAACTAGCGTATCTGTCTTATTCTTCAGCCCTTTAGATGGCGTGAACAAGGTACTACCACAGCGGTTTACACCTTGATACATTTCCGTTATTTTTCAACGGGCCGGGTTATCCAACTGGCCGCTGTGCTTTAGCCGTATGCGTACCCGATCAATACCCGTTTGTGAAAAACTAGTGTTTTTTTTACGAAATAACTAACAAATGAAAGCTATTTGGAACGGACAGGTCATTGCGGAAAGCGACGACACCGTGATTGTCGAAAATAACCACTACTTTCCTCGTGAATCGGTGCGGGCTGACTTCATAACAAGCAGCGATACGCACACGACCTGCCCGTGGAAAGGCGTCGCTTCCTATTACAACTTACAAGTCGATGGTAAGAGTAACGCCGATGCTGCCTGGTATTACCCTGACCCAAAACCGGCCGCGCGTGAGATCGCGGGGCGTGTATCGTTCTGGAAAGGCGTTCAGGTAACGAGTTGATGATAAACATACAGCACCTGTCCAAACAGTTTGGTGGTTTCAAGGCGGTCGACGATTTATCCTTGTCGGTGGACGCCGGTGAAACGCTCGTGTTGCTCGGTACGAGCGGCTGTGGCAAGACAACGACACTCCGCATGCTGAATCGGCTGGTTGAGCCGGACGGCGGTACGATTCACATCGACGGAATCGATGTTCGGGAGCAACCGGCTCCGGAACTGCGTCGACGCATTGGCTATGTTATCCAGGATGGGGGACTATTTCCGCATTATACGGTGGCCGAAGCCATTGCCACCGTGCCCAGATTACTAAACTGGACACCGGACATCATTGATCAGCGCACCCGTGAATTACTTGATAAACTACAGTTGCCGGTAGGAAGCCTGAATCGATATCCATCTGAACTAAGCGGTGGCCAACGCCAGCGGGTAGGACTGGCACGTGCGCTGGCAGTCCGGCCACCAGTCGTGTTGATGGATGAGCCGTTTGGCGCACTCGACCCATTCACACGTCGGCACGTCAGGCGGGAGCTTTTTGGTCTGACCGAATTAAGCGAGACAACGGTCGTACTGGTTACGCATGACGTCAGCGAAGCAATCGAACTAGCCGATCGTATTGCACTCATGGATAAAGGCCGTCTTGTACAGATCGGTACTCCTGATGAACTACTCCAGCGACCGGCTAACGATTTTGTCCGTGATTTTCTGGATGATAAACCCCACCGGTTACGCGGATGAACGACTTCGTTGCCTTTGTCGGTACCCACGCTGATCAACTCCTTCGCCAGACGCTAACTCACATCGGACTGACGTTTGTTTCGTTGCTGCTGGCGCTGCTGATCGGCGTACCGCTGGGTATCTTGATTGCGCGCCATGCCCGACTGGCGAGTGTAACACTGGGCGTGGCGGGCGTGCTGCAAACGATTCCTAGCGTCGCCCTGCTGGGCTTTCTGATTCCGGTGCTGGGTATTGGTATCGGGCCGGCGCTGGTCGCTCTGTTCCTGTATGCGCTACTACCCATCATTCGGAACACCTATGTCGGTATTACGGAGGTAAGCCCGTCGGTGACGGATGCGGCTCGCGGGCTGGGAATGACCGATAATCAAATCCTGCTCAAAGTTGAACTGCCCTTAGCGTTACCTGTGCTTTTCGCCGGTATTCGTACCGCAACCGTCATTAATGTTGGCGTGGCTACCCTGGCTGCTTATGTTGCTGCTGGTGGGTTGGGTGAGTTTATTTTTGGTGGCATTGCGCTGAGTAATACCAGTATGATTCTGGCGGGTGCCATTCCGGCTGCGTTACTGGCCGTTGGGTTCGATGCTGGTCTGGCCTGGCTGCAACATCGATCGGGACGGCGCCTGCGTGTGGGCGCGGTGGTCTTTGCCCTGCTGCTGCCCATGCTATCCGGGTTTGCGCTGCTTCCGGCAGGACATGATAGGCTGGTTGCCGGGTTCGCTCATGAGTTTTATGGCCGGGCCGATGGCTATCCCGGTTTGCAGAAAACGTACGGCTTGCAGCTAACGCCTAAGCTGATCGACCAGAATCTGATGTACGAGGCCATTCACCGGGGGCAGGTCGACCTTATCAGTGGCTATTCAACCGATGGTCGTATCAAAGCGTTCGATTTACTGGTGTTGGCCGATGACCGACACGCATTTCCACCCTACGATGCCGCGCCCATCGTACGGCAGGCGGCTCTGGATCGCTACCCGGCTCTGGGAACAACGCTGAATAAATTGGCTGGTCGCTTGTCAGACTCCGTCATGACTACGTTGAATTACCAGGTCGATTACCAGAAGCAGTCGCCGGAAGCGGTGGCGCGTCAGTTTCTGCAACGGACGGGGCTGTATAAAACGCCGTCGCCGGGCGAAAGAACGCAGACGATTGTGATGGGGTCGAAGGTGTTTACCGAGCAGTATATTCTGGCCGAAATCTACCGGCAACTGATCGAGGGGCAAACACAACTACGGATGGTCACGAAGACGGGACTGGGCGGTACGCAGATTTGCTTTGATGCCCTGCGTACTGGTGCCATCGATTTTTACCCCGAATACACGGGGACGGGCCTGCTGGTCATCCTGCAACCACCAGCTGATACGTTGCGAACGATGTCGATGCAGTCCGATTCGGTCTACGCGTTTGTCGACGCGCAGTTCAGGGTTTCGTACAACATACAGTGGTTAAAACCGCTGGGGTTCAGCAACAGTTATGCGCTGATGATGCGTCGCCAGCAGGCGCAGGCATTGGGCATTCGCTCGATACCCGATCTGGTCCGTTACCTACAACGATAGCCGGCTAGTAGCGCTGGGTCAACTGGCCGGCGAAGCCTGCGCGTTTGGTTGGTGCACTGTCTTCCGGAGGACTACTGCGGCTACCAGCATGGCTACTCCACAGCCAATACCAAGCGTCGACGTCGTTATCATGGGTTGTAACTGCCCGGCCAGAAAAATGCCGATTACATCTGCCTGATTGCTTATCGCCATATAAAAAGCAAACTGTGACCCTTCGATGCCGCGTTGACACAGACTCATCAGCATCGGCAGCGCGGCAATGCTGAAGATTGGTTCGAGTGATTGACGGACCACCAGTCCGGCAGTAGCTACCGTCGGATCGTTCCAGGACGAAGCCGCCAGTGCGTACCCAATGTGCAGTATTGCCATGCCCAGCGTGGTGCCCAGCAGCATTCGTTGCGCACCAACAGTGTCGGCCAGCCACCCCCCCAACAGCGCCAGCAAAACCGCTAGTAGCGTACCATATGTGCCGCTGAGTACAGATACATCGGTGTCGGTCCAGCCCAGTTGCTGAATTAAGTGAATATTGAATGCGCGCTGGAAGAGCCGTTCGCCGATGAAGACCAGGGCGATAGCCCCAAAAATCAGCAAGGGTCGGGGCAACAGAATGGCCCGTAACAAGGTACGGAGGAGGGGGCCGAACGACCAGTCTGGTCGCGTAACCGGCAATTTGCCGGGGGCCGGGGTGGGGGTAACTATCCGGCGCTTGAACGAAACGAACGCGTCGCCGGGTTGTTCCCGGATGAAAAATGTCAGCACGGTAAAGGCCAGCAGCGTAACGGACTGGGCTATAGCCGCTAGCTGAAAACTACCGTTGCGAATCAGGTAAGCCAGTCCGGCCGCGCCGATTGCCTGCCCCACGACCATGCCGCCTTTCATAAAGGCATTGACGCGGCCCCGCTCGGCTACAGCTACAGTCGAGATGGCGAGGGCATCGACGCTGACGTCCTGCAACGATGCAAAAACGCCGTGTAATGAGAACGCAATGGCCAGCGCCGAAAACTGACTGACTGGATCACGGATGAATATGATACCGACGGATGCAATCAACGCCATGAGTTGAGCGGCCAGTACCCAGGGGCGTCGACGGCCCATAGCTGATGCCTGAAGCCGATCGACAAACGGTCCCCAGACAAACTTAAAGCCCCAGGGTAAGCCAACGATAGCGCCAAAGCTACCCAAAGCCTGCGGGGTTAATCCTTCCGCTGCGAGGTAATTGGTAACGGCGGTCAGGGCGAAACCGGAGGGCAGCCCCTGCATGACGTAGAGGTAAAAAAAAGTGCCGTAGCGCAGTGACCGTCGTTGCGACAGCGTCAGGGTAGGTAACGTCATAGGCTGTCAACCGCTTGTACGGGCCGTAGTGTTTCAGCGAATGACGTTTTGTGTACCTGTTGGTTTTGCTCAGTCAACAGGAGTTGGCGCAGACCGTTGCGTATGCATAATATAATCGGTTGGTCGGCAGGTATGAGCGACTCTGACAGTCTGCTGGTTCTACAACGTAAATGGGCATCGGTAGTAAGAAATAAAGCACCCGTTGAGGTGCTTTATTTCTTGCTGACAAACGGATTGCCGTTGATGTAATAGCGGTACGGTAAGTCGACGCCCTGCGTTAGGCCGATACGCGTCGTCGTGACCATGTCGAAATCGGTCTGAACCGGCCCACGGATGTAGATGGTACCAGTAATGAGCGAACTGTTGTTATCGCGCTGCCGGCTGATACCCAGTGCAATCGTCAGTTTGCCGGGACCGTTACAGAGGTTACGGAAACCCTTTGTGGTGCCGGGGTCGACGGTGTTGTTGCGGTAGCGTTCGAAGCCGGTCTTGAACGCTTCGTTGCGCCGATCGGCCATCAGGTCGATGCCTTCGGTTGGCTCCAGCGCCCGGATGAGTACGGCTTCCCCCACACCCTCGGGACTGGTAACGACGTTGATGCAGTTGTAGTGATTATAGATCTGGTACACGTAGAGCGTTCCGGCGGGGCCAAACATAGCTGCGTTGCGCGTTGTCTGCCGCCGATAGGCGTGACAGGCGGGGTCGCCCGTCACGTAGCCTTCTGTCTCGACAATGATGCCGGTGGTAAGGCCTTCCGGCGTTTCGTGGACCAGTTCGCAACCCAGCAGCTGTTGGGCAACGGTCAGCGTGTCGTTGTTGTAAAAAGCTGCGCCAAGCCGTTCCATCAGATCACGTTCATCGTCTGCTCCTTGATCTTCTCTAACTCGTCTTTCATCTGAACCACGAAGCGCTGAATCGTTGCGTCGTTGGCTTTCGAGCCGATGGTATTGATTTCCCGGCCGATTTCCTGCGCGATGAAGTTGAGTTTTTTGCCGTTGGCTTCTTCGGTGTTCATGACGTCGACGAAATAATCGAGGTGGTTTTTCAGCCGAACCTTCTCTTCCGAAATGTCGAACTTCTCGACGTAATAAATCAGCTCTTGTTCGAAGCGGTTCCGGTCGAAGGTTTCACTGTCGAGGAGTTCGCGCACGTTGGTCATCAGCCGCTCGCGCACCGCCGGAATCCGCAGGACGTCCTGCTTCTCGATGTCGCTCAGGCAGTTGCTGATCGTTTGAATGTATTCGCCGAATTTGCCTTCCAGCACGGCACCATCCTGCTGCCGGAACGCATTGCACCGCCGGAGAGCTTCCTGCACCGCCTGCTGCACCGCAGACCAGTCGGTCGTGTCGTCGGCGGCTTCGGTAACCTCTGTCTGGTAAACATTGGGCTGACCAAGGGCCATTTTCAGCAGGTCGCCGTCGGGGATAGTCATCAACAGGCCAGCCGCCGATTCGCGGATGTCGTTGACATAAGCTGTCAGCAGGGGGCGGTTGATAACAACGCCCGGCTTCACCGACTGCGTACGGGTAACGCTGACGGACAACTCGACTTTCCCACGCTCAAGCTGCTGCGTAACCAGGGCGCGCAGTTCGATTTCCTTGTCGGCGTACTGCCGGGGCAGGCGGCAGAAAATATCCAGAAATTTAGAGTTCAGCGTCTTTACTTCGGCGGTAACGGACAGGCTACCGGTTTCTATGGTCGCGTTGCCGAAACCGGTCATTGACTTAAGCATACGAATGGAGTTACAAGGTTGTAAAGTTGGATGGTTGTAGCGTTAGCCAGTTGTAAAGTTGCATGGTTGTCGTGTTGTAAAGTTGCCATTCAGCAGCCAGGACGAGTCAGCCCCGGCGGGAAACCGCAACTCTACAGCGCTGCAACTCTGAAACTTTATAACTATCCAACTTTATAACTTTATTTAAGGGCATTGGCAGCCAGTTCGGCGTATTCCTTGCGCTGCCGGGCCACGTCGATGGCCGTGTAGATAGCCTGCATCATGGATGTCTCATCGGCCAGATTTTTTCCCGCAATATCATAAGCGGTGCCGTGGTCGGGGGAGGTCCGTACGGCTGGCATACCGGCCGTGAAGTTGACGCCTTCCTCAAACGCAATCGATTTGAACGGGATCAGTCCCTGATCGTGGTACATCGCGAGTACCGCGTCGAACTTGCCGTAACTGCGCGTACCGAAGAAGCCATCGGCCGGGTAAGGGCCAAACACCAGCTGCCCTTTGTTGCGCAGGTCATTCAGCAACGGCTTGATGATGTCCTGCTCTTCGTTGCCCAGCAGCCCTTCTTCTCCTGCATGGGGGTTAAGGCCCAGCACCGCAATTTTCGGCTTTTCGATACCGAAATCCTGCTTCAGCGACTGCATCATCAGGTTCAGTTTCTGCAAAATCCGCTCGCGGGTAACGTTTTGCCGTACCCGGCCCAGCGGTACGTGGCCCGTAACGACGCCCACGCGCAACTGCTCGCTGACCATGAACATCAGGTTGTCGGCAACGCCAAACTGCTCGGCGAGGTATTCGGTATGACCCGGAAATTTAAACTCCTCAGACTGAATGTTGTATTTGTTGATCGGAGCCGTTACGAGCGCGTCGATCTTCCCTTCTTTCAGATCGTCTACGGCGCGTTGCAGGCAGGCGAAGGCCGCTTGCCCCGCTTCGGGTGTCACCTGACCGGGCTGAATTTCCTGCTGCTGATCGGGCCAGCACGTGATGACGTTCGTCATCTTATGGCTGATCTGCGAAATGCTGGGGGCTCCGTTGAGGTTCCAGTCTTTCATGTCCAGCAAATTCCGATACCGGTTCATGATGCGCATCGACCCATAAATGACCGGCGTACATAGCTTTTGCAGGCGGTTGTACTGAAGGGCTTTCAGGATTACCTCCGGCCCGATACCGTTGTAGTCGCCCATCGAGATACCGATCACCAGCCGGTTATCACCCGGTTGACCGCCGTCGCGGTCGGCGCGGCTGGCCTGATCGTCGGATTCATTGACGGAAGCGTCACGCTGCCGGGACTCGCGTTGCCGGTTTTCCGGATTTCCGTTTTCCCGGTCACGACCCGACTGCTCCCGATTGCGCGGCTCCTGCTTGTCGGTCTCCCGTGCCTGACTGGCTTGCTCCCGATTGCGCGGTTCCTGACTGTTCGCATCGCGTTCGCGATTCGCCTGCCGGTCGCCAGTGCGTTGGTTTTGGGCGGGTCGCTGATTGGTTTCGCGGGTTTGCTGGTCGCGGGTATCGTCGGAACGGCGTCCGTTGTCTCGTTGCGGCCGGCTATCTTTCTGCACCATGTCGTGCCGTCCGTTCTGCCGGTTGTCGCGCCCGTTGTTGTCGCCCTGCGTAAACTCACGGCGGGGTTGCCCACGCCGGCCTCCTTCGCGCGGATTGGCTGGGGTGTTTTCAGCGGGGGCAGGCTGGGCAGTTGGCTCCACCGGGGCAGATGCGGTGGGCTGGGTAGCCTCTATATCGACCGATGAGTTGGGCAAGGGCACCAACGAATCGGGTGTACTATCTTCAGATTGGCGTTGTTCCATCTACTTTTGCTAGTTTCGCCAGGTGTTTAGCTACTAAACCAATTGAGGTACCCAATGGGTTACCGACGATTGGCGATTTTCCTGTTTCATCGATAAAGCCGCAAGGTACGAAAACCCGACGGATGTCCCAGATTCCCTTCTCTCTTCTGATTGTCGACGAAATGCACCCGTCGCTGTTTACCATGCTCGACAACGCTGGCTTCGCCTACAGCTACCAGCCGACCTTGACCCGGGCCGACATACTGACAACGATCGGTGCCTACCAGGGGCTGATTATTCGCAGTAAAACCACCGTCGATGCGGACCTGCTGGCGCATGCCCCGGCCCTGCAACTGATCGGGCGGGCGGGTGCCGGGCTTGACCTGATTGATCTGGACGTGGTCAAGCAGCGAGGCATTCAGGTATTTCATGCCGGTACCGGCAACCGCGATGCCGTGGGCGAGCATGTCGTTGGTATGTTGCTGGGCCTGATTGCCAATATCGTGAAGGCCGACCGGGAAGTGCGGCAGGGCGTCTGGGACCGCGAAGGTAACCGGGGCTACGAACTGGGTAGTATGACGGTCGGCATTGTCGGGTACGGCAATAACGGACAGGCCACCGCCCGTCGGCTTAGCGGCTTCGGCTGCCGGGTACTGTGCTACGACAAATACCGGACAAGCTATAGCGATGCGTTTGCGCAGGAAGCGTCGATGGGCCAATTGCTCGAAGAAGCCGATGTACTGAGCCTGCACATCCCGCTGACCGACGAAACCCGGACGCTGATTGATGACAACCTCATTCAGCAGGCGAGTAAACCGTTTTACCTGATCAATGCCGCCCGGGGGGAAATCGCGTCGCTGTCGGCAGTGGTGCGGGGACTGGAGAGTGGTAAACTGCGCGGAGCCTGTCTGGACGTACTGGAAAACGAAAAACTCGGCAAACTGACACCCGAGCAGCAGACGGCTTTCGACTACCTGCGCCAGTCAGACAAAGTTGTGCTGACCCCCCACGTAGCGGGCTGGACCCATGAAAGCTACGTCCGAATCAACGAGGTACTCGTTCAGCAGCTAAGTCAGGCACTGGCTGAGTAAACACGATTTTGAAAAAGCCCGGAACACCTGCCGACCCGTAGGTGTTCCGGGCTTTTTTACGTTATAGACGATTAAAGACATATTAAGTGCAAGCCACATAGGCTATTTGCCCAACTTTATCTACGTCGATTCGCATATGTGTGAAAAGAAGCTAGCATATTTGATATACTCTATCAATTAAATAACAGAATTCCCTAATCAACTAACTTCATCCTTTAATGATTAAACAACTACGAGCAGGAAGCTTGGTGGTTTTGCTGTGCGGAACGCTGTTAAGCGTTCCCAGGGACGCTAGTGCGCAGACGCCAACCAAGGAAGCGGCCCGCGTGGCCAAAATGACGCCCGATCTGCTGGCGGTGATGAAGGGTAGGCCAAGTACCAACGGTCGCATGGCGGCACCGGGGCCCGGCGGGTCTGCTGATGACTACGTAATTGTTGACGGAGCTGTTGCCATTGAAGGCGTAGCGGTCGATCAGCGCGGGGATGCCCTGCTGGCGCAGCTACAGGCGCTGGGCCTGCGCGAAGGCGTCGCCTTCAAAAGCATGATTTTCGGTTACCTCCCCATCGACAGACTCGATGAGCTGAAGGATGTATCCGGCCTGCACTACGCCCGGCCTTATTACAAACCCATCAACAACGCGGGTAAGGTCACGTCGCAGGGCGACAAAAGCCTGCGGGCCGACGTCGCTCGGGCAACCTATAGCGTAACCGGAGCCGGTTCTAAAGTTGGCGTTATCTCTGATACCTACAACGCGCTGAAAGGAGCCGCTGCCGGTGTGGCTTCGGGCGATCTACCCGCCGAAGGCGTGCAGGTTATCGACGATTTACCGTCAGGAACTGATGAGGGGCGTGCCATGGCCGAGATCGTACACGATGTAGCGCCCGGCGCTGCCATTGCGTTCAACACGGCTTTCCGTGGTCAGGCTGGTTTTGCTAAAGGGATTATCGACTTAGCCAATGCGGGCTGTAACATCATTGTAGACGACGTCATCTACTTTGCGGAACCCTTCTTTCAGGATGGTATCATCGGGCAGGCAGTCGATCAGGTGGTAACTAACAACAATGTCAGCTATTTCTCGTCGGCTGGTAACCAGGGGCGGGCGTCGTACATGAGTCAGTTTCGCAATTCGGGTATTGTCTTACCCGGTTACGGGGTTGCGCACGACTTTGGTGGGGGCGATATTTACCAGAAAGTGACCATCCCGACGGGCGGCACGATCCGGCTGTCGTTTCAGTGGGATGACCCGTTTCGATCGGTGAGCGGAGGAACTGGCGCAAAGACGGATCTCGACATCCTGATATACCGGGGAAACTCACTTGTTTCTTCTAGTGCTTCTGACAATATTTTTAGTGGTGACCCTGTCGAAATAACGGGCACGTATACCAACACTACCGGTGCTCCGCTGGAAGTCAATGTCGTGATTGTGAAATACGCCGGTCCTGATCCGGGCACGATCCGTTGGGTTAACGTCGGGAGCCGAACCAGTATCGTCGAATACAATACGCAAACGGGGGCTTCCTTCGGGCACAGTAATGCGACACGGGCTATCTGCGTAGGGGCGGCCCCCTATTTCAGCACACCAGCGTACAACAGCCAGCTATCGACAGCCGTGATCGAAACGTTTTCGTCGGCGGGAGGTGTCCCCATTTACTTCGACGCTACGGGGCAGCGGATCAATGGAACAACGGGTGTTACGCGGCAAAAGCCCGAGATTACGGCGGTCGATGGCGGCAACAACACCTTCTTCGGCAATGACTACGAACCCGATGGTTTCCCGAACTTCTTCGGTACGTCGGCGGCTGCGCCACACGCGGCTGCTGTCGCTGCGCTGATGCAGGAGCGTGCCGGTAATAGACTGTCGCCCGCGCAGGTATTGGCCACGATGCAGCAGACCGCCCTCGATATGGATGATCCGGTGACGCCGGGCTTCGATACGGGCTTCGACTTCGGTACGGGCTACGGATTCGTTCAGGCCGACAAGGCGCTCCAAACGCTGGGTGGCAGCACGCTGGTTATCACGGGGGTCAATACGCTGAGCTGCGTCAGTACCTCGGAAACGGAGCGGCAACTAACGTTCAACCCGCAGTACAGCGGCTCGAATGGACAGCCCATTGCGTTTCGGGTTGTTAACGAAAAAGACGCGACGACTGATGTAGGTCCGTACACGATACGGATGTACACCGATAATCCAGTTATTACGTTGCGTGCCGAGCAGGCTGGTGCAGCGGGTATAGCGTCGTTTAGCTATAATTGGCTGGCGGCCTGTACTACCGCTACGACAACCAATCAGCCACCGGTATTCAACGGCGTACCGACACTGAGCGGAACGATCAATACGGCGTTTCGTTATGCAATACCCGCTACCGCCTTTACCGATCCTGAAGGGCAACCCATGACGTTTGCTATGACGAACCTGCCCGCCGGGCTGGTATTCGACGTGCCGACGCGTGTTATTAGCGGTACGCCCCAGCAGCTTGGTACAACCCATGCGGCACTAACGGCCACCGATCCGTCGGGTGCGACTACGTCGGGTACGGTGACAATTAGTGTCAGCGATCCAGCACCAACACCAGCCGATCCGGCATCGCTGACAATCACCAGCTTTACCTGCAATACCCTTTCGACGAATCGATTCAGTGTCGATTTCGTCGTTGGCTACAGCAACGGCACGTTTACACCGGCGTTGCCCGCGCTGTTTATGAACGGGGTGACGGGTGATGGCCAGTTGGGCGTTCGCTACACTTATTTCTACGACGAGAATCAGTACATACTGCCGATTCAGGATCAGGCGACCCGGTCGACGTACTTCGTCTGGAATTTCCGGGCTGCCTGCGGTAGTGCACCTGTTGCCAACCGCCCGCCCGTCTTCAACGGAACCACGGCGCAGTCGGGCGTGGTAGGCGTACCATTTAGTTATACGCTACCGGCTACAACGTTCACCGATCCAGACGGACAGGTCGGCCTGACGTATACCGCTGCCAGCCTGCCGCCCGGCCTGACGTTTACGGCGTCGACACGCGTCATTCGCGGCACACCCACAACCGCTGGTCAGTATACGGTTCAGCTTACGGCCCGTGATCCGGGTGCCCTGACAGCAAGGGGAACGCTGCCAATCACGATCACACAAACAGCACCGGTGACCTTTGCCATTACAAGCGTAAACACAACCGGTTGTGAGCGGCTGTCACCGTCGCTAAGGCTCGTCACGTTTACGCCACAATACGCAGGTGCGTCGGGGGCACCGATTATGTTCCATGCCGTAAACGAGGCAATGCCAACGACGAACGCGGGCCCCTATTCACTGAATCTGTACACCGATAATCCAACTATTCTGCTTCGTGCCGAACAGGATGGCACGGTTACGACCTATACCTATAACTGGCTGGCCGTCTGCACGGCGAATAGTCGCCTGGGTGTGTCGGAGACCCGGGAAGCACTGGATGTCGCGGTACTGGCCAATCCAAGCGCGGGCGAAACCATCGAGGTGGAAATACGGGGTGCGTCGGGTCAGCCGCTCGAATGGCAGTTGGTCGACGAGCGCGGACAGGCGGTAAGCCGCAGTAGCGTGAAACAAGCTGCGACGGTTGAGCGGCAAACGGTGAAACTGGGTCGTCAGCTTGGTGTGTATCTGTTGACTGTCAGTACGCCGGAGCAAACCAAAACGGTTCGTGTGCTGAAAAACTAACCCGTACTGGGTGCGCGGAAAAGCAGCGATTTCGGCCGGGTCCGGGATCGCTGCTTTTTTATGCCGTATTCTCAAAATTCGTTGACTTAGGCCAACCTTTCAGACTCAGGCCGGTTGTTATAGAGGACTTATTTCTTGCACTGTAAAACGAATCAACGGTTATGAATTTTATCAAAGTAGGCACCGATGCCTCTGGCAACGACATCGAAGTATTTTACCAGGATCTGGGAACCGGTCGCCCCGTCGTACTGATCCATGGCTGGCCCCTGAGCAGCCAACTCTGGGATTACCAACTGGCAGAATTACCGAAGCATAACCTGCGGGTAATTGCGTACGACCGCCGTGGTTTCGGCAAATCGTCGCAACCCTGGGACGGCTACAACTACGACACCTTTGCCGACGACCTGAAAGCGGTACTCGATACGCTGGACCTGCAAAACGTAACACTCGTCGGTATGTCGATGGGTGGGGGCGAAGTAGCACGCTACATGAGCCGTCACGGTGGTGCCCGGGTATCGAAAGTCGTATTTCTGAGTGCGATCACGCCATACCTGCTCAAAACGGATGACAATCCGGATGGTGTCGATGGCGATGTATTCGACGACATGAAGGAAAAACTGACCAAAGACCGGGCCGACTTCCTGCAAACGTTTGGTAAGCAGTTCTATGGTATGGGCTTCCTCGATAAGCCGGTCAGTCAGGCGCAACTAGACGGCGATTTCGCCCGCGCCTATGCCGCCAGTCAAAAAGCAACGGTCGATTGCGTAACGGCCTTCGCGGAAACGGACTTCCGCGACGACCTGGCGCAGATTCACGTACCTACCCTGATTATTCACGGCGATGCCGACAAAGTCGTGCCCATCGAAGCCTCGGCTGAACGTACGGCTGCGGCACTGCCCAACGCAGAATATATTGTCTATGAAGGGGCTCCGCACGGCCTGGTCGTGAGCGAGAAAGACCGGGTGATCGAAGACCTGCTGAGCTTTATTCAGGAAGGTGTTTCGGTACGCGAGCCTATCGGCACTACGACGCTGTATTAAGTCGGTTTACGGTTTACGGAAGTCGGTTCTCGGTAGTTTGCATACCCATAAATTATTAACCGAAAACTGCTCTCTGAAAACCGTAAACGGCAGAAACGCAACGACCCCGGCCAGTTGGTCGGGGTCGTTGCGTTTCTACAATTGCCGATAGGTTTTGACGTAGCCGGATGGAGTAAGTCCGGTAATGTCTTTGAACTGCCGGTTGAAATTGGAGAGTGTACGAAAACCGCTTTCGTAGCTTACCTGGGTAATACTCAGCGGTGTATTCATCAGTAACTTGCAGGCATGCCCGATGCGTACTTCCGAGACAAACTCAGAGAACGTCTTATTCGCCCGCGCCTTAAAATAGCGGCAGAAGGCCGGGGCCGTCATCCCCGCCAGATCCGCCACGGTTTCCAGACTCAGCTCCTCGGGAAAGTGATTCAGGACGTAGTCGTGCACGACCTGCATGCGGTGATAGATATTCCGATCAGCTTCTTCCGGTCGCAGGCTGTTCACATACGTTGCGCTGGCCAGCAACTGATAATCATCACTCTCGGCCAGTTCGTTGAGTAGCGTCAGCAAGTTCATCAGCCGGCTGAAACTAACCGGCTGCGCTACCAGCTTCGTTAGCGACGATACCGCCCGGTTATGCGTCTGATTCGACCAGGTCAACCCGTGCCGGGCGTTCGCCAGCAACTGCCGAATCGCGCTCATCTCCTGCTTTTCAAAAAAGCTGTCACCCAGAAAGTCTTCCGGAAAATAGACAACGATACCCTGCGTTGATAAGGTCGAATGGCGATCGAAGTAGGGCTGGTCACTGCGCCACAGGTGCGGCAAATTGGGTCCGAGAAATACCAGATCGCCGGGGCCGAATGTGCTGATCGAATCACCAATGAAGCGGGTTCCCGTGCCTTCCCTGACCAGAAAAAGCTGGTAGTGGGGATGAAAATGCCAGTTCGGGTCGAAGTACGGTTCAACGAGTTCTTTCACCAGAAAAGAAGCCGCAACGGGTTCAAGCTCTTTGCGTAGTGGCTGACGCATGATTTGTGCTTTTATTGCTAAGGGCAAGGGCTAATAGTGCCTTCTTGTGCAAATATATAGTCATTATTTGCCAAAAAAGGCCTTACACCTTATTCGGGCATAAATTAATTTTGTTTACTTATTCAGTGACTGACTATGACTAAACTTGGAATGAACTTGTTTGCCTGGACAGCTGCAACGCACGAGTATCTCAGTGATACACTAAGCTACCTGCGGCAGACCGGGTTTGACTTCGTTGAATTACCCATCGGTGATACAGACGCTGGGCCGGCTGTACTGTCGAAGTGGGAGCGTATCGGGCAGCAGGCATCCACGCTGGGACTGGGTGTACAAACCTGCGCCATTCTACCACCTGATCGCAGCCTGATTAGTCCCGACAACGAGCAGCGGCAGGCTGGTATTTCGTACCTGCGGGCTATGGTCGACTGTTCGGCAGCCGCCGGTTCTACGATTCTGATGGGTCCGCTCTACGCGGGCTTTTGTGTTTTTACCGGTAAGCCTGCTACCGACGAGGAGTGGAACTGGTCGGTAAAGGCGATGCGGGAGGTGGCCGAGTATGCCGAGACAAAAGGAGTCGTGCTGGCGATCGAATACCTGAATCGGTTTGAGACGTACCTGCTTACCTGCGCCGACGAACTCGTGCGCTACGTCGAAGCCGTTAATCATCCCTACTGCCGGGCTGCCTTCGATACGTTTCATGCCAACATCGAAGAGAAACGGATCGGGGAAGCTATCCGCAAAGTCGCGCCCTATCTGGTTCACGTACAGATTTCGGAAAACGATCGCTCAACGCCGGGGCAGGGACACATTAATTTCGAGGAGGTTTTCGCGGCCTTGCAGGACGCTGGCTACGAAGGCCCCATCGCCATCGAAGCGTTCGGTATCAACCCGCCCGACCTGGCCGCTGCCACGCACATTTTCCGCCCCATGTTCGACTCCCCGGAGCAACTGGCCGCCGACGGACTACAATTTTTAAAAGGTAGAATGATTGAGTTGTTGAATAATTGAATCGCCAACGTCGGTCCAGCTAATCAATCATTCCGTCACTCATTAATTCAATCACTATGCTAAACGTTGCTATTGTTGGTCTCGGGTTCGGGGCCGAATTTATCCCTATCTACCAGCGCCATCCACAGGCCAATATGTACGCCATCTGCCAGCGTAACGTCGAGAATCTAAATAAGATCGGCGATGCGTATGGCATCGAGGTACGCTACAGCAGCTACGACGAACTACTGGCTGACCCGAAGGTCGATGCGGTTCACATCAATTCGCCTATCCCCAACCATGCCGAACAAACGTTGAAAGCGTTGCGGGCCGGTAAGCACGTCGCCTGTACGGTGCCGATGGCGACATCGGTCGACGATTGCAAAGCCATTGTGCAGGCCTGCAAGGAAAGCGGCAAGAAATACATGATGATGGAAACGGTGGTCTACAGTCGCGAGTTTCTGTACGTCAAGGAGTTGTACGAAACGGGCGAGCTGGGTAAAGTTCAGTTTCTGAAAGCCAGCCACCAGCAGGATATGGACGGCTGGCCCGATTACTGGCCGGGCTTGCCACCGATGCACTACGCTACGCACTGCGTCGGGCCGGTCGCGGGGCTGCTCCGGCTCCAGGCGGATTACGTATCGTGCTTCGGCTCGGGAACGATCCGCGAAGAACTAGCGAAGATTCACAATTCGCCCTTCGCCGTCGAATCGGCGCACATCAAGTTCAAAGACAGTGACCTGTCGGCGTACGTCTACCGGTCGCTGTTCGACGTGGCGCGGCAGTACCGCGAAAGCTTCGAGGTATACGGCGATAAAAAGTCATTTGAATGGCAGCTGATCGAGGATGAGCAGCCCGTAATTCACACAGCTAAGAAACCCGAACCGGAGATTCCCGAAAAGGTAACCGTTCCCGATTACGCGCACTACCTGCCGGAAGAAATTCAGCGGTTTACGACAAAAGGCGTGTACGATGCCGATGAAACCCAGCACCTGTCGTTCACGCAGGGTGGCGGGCATGGTGGTTCGCACCCGCACATGGTACACGAGTTCGTATCGGCGATTGTCGAAGATCGTGATCCGTTCCCCAACGCGGCTCAGTCGGCCAACTGGACAAGCGTCGGTATCCTGGCGCATGAGTCAGCCCTACGCGGTGGCGAAATCATGAAACTTCCGGACTTTGATTAGTTGCTAGTTCGTGGTTTGTGGTTTGTAGTTGGCTGGCGCGAAGCCATTTCACCGGAGAAACGACAAACCACAAACTACAGACCCAATGATTGAACTGGTACTCGAACGGATAACCCCGGCCGATCCGGCTGCGGGACGGGCAATGACCGAGCATTACGCGATCGTAGAAACGGTCTCAGGGCAAAGCGTCGGGACGATTCGGTTACGGTTGAGCGATACGGACGATATTCGGTTGTACGCTGGGCATGTCGGCTACCGGGTTAATGAAGCATACCGGGGAAATCACTACGCGCAACAAGCGTGCATGCTGCTAAAAGCGCGCGCATTAGAACACGGTTTTAGCGAACTTTGGATTACCTGCGATCCTGACAACTGGCCGTCCCGCCGAACGTGTGAACGCATCGGTGCCAGACTGGTCGAGATTATTGATCTGCCGGAAGAGCTGGACATGTATCAGGACGGCGAACGGCAGAAATGCCGGTATCTGTGGCAGCTTGACTGACTACTAGCTTAGGCAACGACGATGAAGCTGATTACACCGTAAACACCGTAAGTAGATACGAATTGGGTTAGTCGGGTAGAGACGTATCTGGCTAATCAATAACCAACAGTGCCTTTAACCAATACATACATGAGACAACATAGCTTCATCGCTTTGCTGAGCGCAGTCGTCCTCCTGACGACGCAGTGCGCCCGGCAAACGAACTCACAAAAAACGAGTGATCGACAGGGGGGGACGAAGGTGGCTGCGAACCGGCCACGTCGAACGGAGATACTCTTCCTGGGCGATAACGGGCACCACCGGCCCATCGAGCGCGTGCCGGAGATTATGGCCGCACTGGGTAACAAGGGAATAAACTTTACCTACACGGATAAGCTGGAAGACCTGAACCCCGAAAACCTGAATAAGTACGACGGGCTGCTGATCTACGCCAACTGGGACAGCATTCCGAAACCGCAGGAGAAAGCCATGCTCGATTACGTCGCTGCGGGCCACGGAATCATTCCGGTGCATTGCGCATCGTTCTGCTTTCGGAACTCCCCCGAATACGTCGATAAAGTGGTGGGCGGGCAGTTCTGGCGGCACCGAATGGATACCATTCAAACGCGGTTTACCCAGCCGAACAGCCCAATCGTAGCGGGCCTGCCGTCGTTCAAGGCGTACGACGAAACCTACCTGCACAGTCATCTGCAACCCGACAACAACGTACTGGCCGTTCGGGAGGTAAAAGCCGATCAGTTCAAAGACCTGGCTGATGCCGGTCGGCCCAACGCGAAAGAGGAGCCGTATACCTGGACCCGGACGTACGGCAAAGGCCGGATGTTTTACACCGCCTATGGACACGATGAGCGCACCTGGCGGCAACCCGGTTTCCAGCAACTGCTGGAGCGCGGTATTCTATGGGCCGTGGGCGATGACGTGAAAAAACTGCACGACGACCTGAAACCGCAGGCATTCGCGTATAAGGAAGCGCCCCAACTACCGAACTACGAGAATCGTCCCGGCCCACAGATGGAGCAACTGCCCCTGTCGCCCGAAGAGTCGATGAAACATATTCAGGTACCGGCCGACTTTACGCTCGATCTGTTTGCCCATGAGCCGAACGTGATGCACCCCATCGCCATGGCCTGGGACGAACGGGGTCGGCTCTACGCACTGATTACCAAAGATTACCCGAACGAGCGCAAGCCCGAAGGCGGTTCCGACCTGATCGTGATCTGTGAAGACACCGATAAAGACGGCAAAGCGGATAAGTTTACCAACTTCGCCGAAGGACTGAGCATCCCGACGGGCATGGCCTTTGGCAACGGTGGGCTATATGTGTCGCAGGCTCCGCACATGCTGTTTTTGCAGGACACCAACGGCGACGACAAAGCCGACGTCAAAAAGGTCCTGTTTACGGGTTTCGGTACCTTCGATACCCACGCCGGACCCAGCAACCTGCACTACGGTTTCGATAACTGGATCTGGGGCAGCGTGGGTTACGCTGGTTTCAAAGGACTGGTCGGCGACAGCAAAGACTCGATCCAGTTCGGGCAGGGCTTCTTCCGGTTCAAGCCCGACGGGTCGAAACTGGAATACATGACCAGCACGTCGAACAACACGTGGGGCCTGGGCTTCACCGAAACGGGCGACGTCTTCGGCAGTACTGCCAACAACGCACACGGTTGGTACATGGCTATTCCGAATCAGTATTTCCACGGTGGTATGCACCTGCGCGAGAACGGCAGCCGGAGCACCGACACGCACAAAGACATGAAGCCGATTACCGAGAAGGTGCGGCAGGTCGACGTGTTTGGTGGTTTCACGGCAGCAGCCGGGCACAACTTCTACACGGCCCGCGCGTTCCCGAAAAAGTACTGGAACAAAATCGCGTTTGTATCGGAGCCGACCGGGCACATCGTTCACCAGAACGTACTGCAAAAAGACGGTACCGACTTTGAAGATGCCGAAGGGTTCAACCTGATGGCCGGTGCCGACGAGTGGTTTGCGCCCGTCTTCGCCGAAACCGGTCCCGACGGCGCGGTGTGGGTGGTCGACTGGTACAGCTACATCATTCAGCACAACCCCACGCCACAAGGTGCCAAAAACGGAGCTGGTAATGCCTACGAAACCCCCCTGCGCGACTTTACCCACGGCCGTATCTACCGCGTCGGCTACGGTAAAGCACCTGCTTACACACCGCTGGTACTGAGCAAGGATCGGCCGGCTGAACTGGTCGCTGCGCTGAAAAACAGCAATATGTTCTGGCGCATGACTGCCCAGCGGCTGTTGGTCGACCGGAAGAACAAAGACGTCGTACCGCAACTGATTGCACTGGTCAATGACCAATCGACGGATGAGATCGGCAACAACCCGGCAGCCATTCACGCACTCTGGACCCTACAGGGACTGGGCGCACTGGACGGTTCCGATCAACAGGCGCTGGCGGCTGCTACGCAGGCCCTGAAACACCCTGTCGCTTACGTTCGCCGGGCCGCCGTTCAGGCATTGCCCAGAACGGCCGAAACGGCTACGGCTGTGCTCAACGCCAACCTGATGACCGATACCGAGCCATTGGTGGTATTGAGTTCGCTGCTGAAGCTATCGGAGGTGCCGCAGTCGCCCGCCGTACAACAGGCGATTCTGGCGCGGCTCGACAAATCGACGGACGTGAACGACCGCTGGTTGCCCGAAGCCTTTGCCAGTGCCCTGGTTGGTGAGGATGGCCGGTTGATGAAAGCGTATCTGAAACAAGTGGGGATGAACGCGCCGAAAACGGCGCCGACCCACGACATGAGTCAGCATCAGCACGACGCCCATGGTCCCAACGCGTCGGCGGCAACGACACCGGCACCAGCGTCGACCCCGGCCAAACCCGCTGGTATGACATCGGCTGATAAACCGGACCTGATCGTTGCTGCCATTCGTACGACGCCACAAAGCCCGGCCCTGCGTGAGCGGGCGCAGATCTTCGTCGACGTAACGAACGCGGGTGGGGTCGAAATTCCGGCGGGTACGCCCATCCCGTTGTCGATTCGTATCGAAGGACCATCGAATGCGACGGATAAGTCGAAGATCGATTACGTCAGCATGGCACACACTACCGGCATCAAGCCCGGCGAAACGGTCACGATCAGCAAGGGGAACAACGGCCCGTGGTCGACTGACTTCAACGTTAACTTCGACCGCCCCGGCGATTACACGATCACGGTGATGCTGGACCGGGATAACAAAATCGTGGAAGGCAACGAGCAGAACAACAACAAGTCGCATAAGCTGACGTACCGCGCTCCGCAGAATATGAGTTCGTACGTGCTCGAACGGGCCAGCCGTAGTTACGCGTCGGTAGCCCCCATCGATTCGGTCATGGCATTGTTGCGGCAAAGTCAGCAAATGGGAGCGGAGCAGGGACAGGCTATCGTAAAAGGCGTCAGCGAAGGCTGGAATCCGAAAAAGAAAGTTACGATCCGCCCCGACGACCGGACATTCCTGGCCAGTCTGAACAGCTCGGCATCGGCCGACAATCAGCTTCGGCTTCAGCGGCTCTACGAAGCGTGGGGCCTGGTAAGCGAGCAGCCTGCCGATCCGAACGTCGAAGTGATCCGGATGAAAACGGTACGTGAGGCTATGCGTTTCGACCGGAAAGAGTTTACCGTAACGGCGGGCAAGCAGGTAGAGATCGTACTCGAAAACCCCGACGCCATGCAGCATAACCTGGTTATCGGTAAGCCGAAGAGTATGGACGTAATCGGTAGCGCGGCTGATAAGATGATTACGGCGAAAGACGGGGCGGAGAAAAACTACGTACCGTCGATTCCGCAGGTCATTGCCGCAACGGCGCTCGTCAATCCCGATCAGACCGTCCGGCTGCGCTTTACGGTTCCGAACACCCCCGGCGACTACCCATACGTCTGCACCTTCCCCGGCCACTGGCGCCTGATGAACGGGGTGATGCGGGTAATTTCCGCCAAAACGGCATCGGTGAGTAAATAATAAAATGATTGAATGATTGAGTGATTGAATGAACGGTCCGCCGTCGCGGTGAATAACTGCGTTAGCTCATTCACCGCGACGGCGGACCGTTCACTCTTTCGTTTGCTGGTCGTTGAGCCGTAGGTTGGTTATAACGAGCGAAGGGTTTAGCGCAATTACCGAAACGGCAATTGCGCTAAACCCTTCGCTCGTTACGTGAATGCCGTTTCTGTACGAATTTCTATATATCAACTACGAAGTCTATGCCTCGTCAGTAATTGATCCCGACCATTGACCCATTCTATCATTCAATCACTCCATCACTCAATTAGTCAATCCGGCGTACTGCCGGGAGACGTTGCTCAGATGGGGGTTGACAAGCGCGTCGGGCGGAATCTGAATCGTGAACTCACTCCCCTGACCGACTTCGCTTTTTACCCAGATATCCCAGTTGTGTGCCTGGACAATGCGCTGCACGTAGCTCAAGCCGAGGCCGAAACCTTTCACGCTGGGGCTGTTGCGGTCCTGAACGCGGTAGAAAGGCTGGAAAATGTGGGGGATGACTGTTGGCGCGATGCCGACCCCCCGGTCTTTTACCGAAATTACAAAGCCGTCGACTGAAGATTTGGTTTGGATCGTTACATCGGGCGCATCGGCGCTGTACTTGATGGCGTTGTCGAGCAGGTTGTGCAGGATATTGGTCAGGTGCATCCGATCGGCCATCAGGTGATGGTTATTCGAGCCCAGATTAAGTTGCAGGTAGTCGCCATGCCGTTCGGCGATGGAAGACAGCAGGTCGTTGAGGGAAATCGGCTCCTGATTGAGCGATAACGTGTTGTTGTCGGCACGGGCCAGCGTCAGAATCATCTCGACCTGCTTTTGCAGGCGTTCGTTTTCCTCGCGAATGATCCGAAAATACTTCCGGGCGCGCTCCGGCTGATTCTGGGCGATGGGCGAGTCGAGAATATCGATTGCCATCCGGATCGCGGTGATCGGCGTCTGAAACTCATGGACGATGGCATTGAGCGATTCCGTCTTTACGGTCGACTGCTGCTTTTGCGTCATTAGTTGCCAGAACGCGTATCCGAACAACACCTGCGCAAATAAGGCCAGCACGAGCATGACCAGCCAACGCAGCGCCGGCTGACTAGTCAGCGAAAAATGGTCAAGCCCCGGCCAGCTAACACATAGTAGCCCAACTGTCAGAATTGCCAGAAAAAGCGCAATGATTAATAGAAGTTGTAATGTAGAGCGATGCGGCATATCGCCTGGGTTTTAAGGTACGATAAAGCTGTAAACAGCAACGGCTATAATGTAGAGCGCAAAGCAATTAAGTTATGTAAATATGGGTACGGAATTAATAAAAAGAAAAAAAAGTAAACAAAAAATCCCGCTCGGGGCGGGATCAGAAAAACGGAAGTATCCTACGAATGCGTACGATTGGCCTACTTATTGATCAATTGGAGGCCAATCGTAACCTATTACTCAGTATCAGGCTGTTTGCGTAGTGTCGTCTGTCGCCGGAGTGGGTTCTGCTGCGGCCGGTTTTTTGGGTTGGGCCGGACGCGTGC
Source organism: Spirosoma oryzae (assembly GCF_003002825.1). Classification (GTDB taxonomy): domain Bacteria; phylum Bacteroidota; class Bacteroidia; order Cytophagales; family Spirosomataceae; genus Spirosoma; species Spirosoma oryzae. The sequence goes on from NZ_PVTE01000007.1 coordinate 269,358, forward strand.
GCGACGACGAGGTTGGCTTAGCAGCCGGACGAGCCGGGGTGCGCTGAGCCGCTGGCGTTGCCGGTGTCTGTTCCGATTTTTCGGCCGATTCTACTTTCTTGCTGATCGCGCGTTTAGCGTTTTTGGCAGCCTTCTTCGCGTTTTTAGCGGCTTTGTTCGACTCTTTCTTCGCTTTCTTGGCAACGGCTTTGGCCGACTTGTCGGTCTTCTTCTCCGTCTTGCTCATCAACTTGGTCAGCTTCTTGGCCAGCTTTTCTGCCGATTTTTCAATCGACTTCTTCATTTTTTTGGTAGCTGTGCCTGCTTCGCCTAGTTTTGCTTCGATCGAACTGATCAGATCGGTGGCCAGTGACTGGTGTTGGGACTTGTTCTTTGGGGTTGCCATAATTGGAAGAAAAAAATTTACAAAGAAATACGAAAAATTTGGCAGAATCAAAAGGGTAATGTTAAGTTTTTGTTACGTTTTCTGCACAAAATCCCAACAAATGATCCCCGCCGTGACGGCAATGTTGAGCGAGTGTTTCGTTCCGAACTGGGGCACCTCCAGTACACTATCTGCCTGTTCGACAACGGCTTCCTGAACGCCGGTTACCTCATTGCCCAGTACGAACGCATAGCGCTGCTCCGGCTCCGGCTGAAAATCCGCCAGACTTACGCTGCCTTCCGCCTGCTCGACTGCCATCACCCGCCAGCCCGCCTGTTGCAGTTGTGTGATAAGTTGTGTAATATCCGATACGTGCTCCCAATCGACGGATTCGGTAGCGCCCAGGGCCGTTTTCGTAATGTCGCGGTGGGGCGGCTGACCGGTTATGCCACAGAGGTACAACTTTTCCGCGCGAAAAGCATCGGCCGTACGAAAAACAGAACCGACATTGTTCATACTGCGGACATCGTCCAGAATCAGGCAGTAAGGGAACTTGGGGGCCGCTTTGAAAGCATCGACAGACAGTCGGTTCAGTTCGTCCAGAATAAGTTTACGGGGGGGCATATTGTGCAGTGATGGTGGAAAATGGGCGCAAAGAAAATCTATACCGTTGGTTGTCCGGCTACGCCCGGCTCGATAATGATGCGTTTCACAAGTGGAAATTGCTGACGAATTGTCTGTCGAATGGCGGGAATCGTTCTGTTTATGTCATCGATGGTGAGCCGGTCGTTGAAGTCGATTACCAGAATGAGGAACACTTCCTCCGGTGCCATATACATCGATGGCGATTCCAGTACCGCCGATACGGCCGGGTCTGCCTCAATCATTGTCACGATCCGTTCCAGCGTCTCCTGACTCATGCTTTCGCCCATGAGCAGGCTTCGGCTTTCGCGGGCCAGCATTAGCGATACCGCCGTCAGGATAAGCCCGATAATGATGGAGGCAATGCCGTCGAAGAGGGGATTGTTTAACTGGTGACCCAGAAAGACGCCCAGAAAAGCAACGATCAATCCCAACAGGTCGGACGCGTCTTCAAACAGCACGACAAACGTCGACGGGTCTTTACTGCCTTTGACGGCCGACCAGAACGGCGTCGTACCGCGTTGCCGGTTGAATTCGCGCAGGGCTGTTACGAACGACGTGCCGTCGAGCGCGAACGCTATCCCCAGCACGACATAGTTCCAATATGGGTCTTCGATGGATTTGGGGTGTTGCAGGTGCGTAATGCCCTCGTAGAACGAAACGCCCCCACCAATGCCAAAGATCAGAATCGAAACGATAAACGCCCAGAAATACAACTCTTTCCCATACCCGAACGGACGATTGGCATCGGCCGGTTTATGACTGCGCTTGATGCCGATTAGCAGCAGGATCTCGTTGAGCGTATCGACCAGCGAGTGAATACCCTCCGAAATCATTGCCGAGCTACCCGTCACACTGGCGGCAATGAACTTGGTGGCAGCAATCCCCAGATTCGCAGCCAGCGCACTATAAATCGGCAGTTTAGAGGCAGCCATAAACGGTTGTTGTCGCTAATGCCAACCGGCCAGGGAAGGAATTGTTTATCCAGCTATCCTACCGCCTATGTCAAATCACAATAAGAACGGCTCAAACTCACTTGTTCCTAACTCGCCGATGCACTAGGGGAAAATTCTAAGGATTTTTACTGAGTAGTTGGCGAACAAGATGTAGATACACAGGTTACGTATCCGTAGTGTTATTAAAATAAGATTAAAGAAACGGTTATGGAAAACATGGAGAATCTTTTCAGCTACTCGTCTGTACAGTACGACATTATCAATCACGTGCTGGTATTGGGGGTGGGCGCTATGATGTCGGGACTCGCTTATTTCATCATGACGATAAAAGACAGTTCACCCCGTTATCGGTTGACCTCGGTCATATCATCCGTCGTTATGGTGTCGGCGGCTCTGATTCTGTTTAATCAGCAGCAAAGCTGGCAGCATGCGTTTGCGTGGGATGGCAACAAGTGGAATCCATCGGCTACTACCTTTTCCAATGGCTTCCGGTATGTCAACTGGTCGATCGACGTGCCGATGCTGCTCACGCAGTTACTAATCGTGCTGGGCGTGTCGGGTGCTGCTTTCCGCCGGCGCTGGGTTGGTCTGGTCGTCGCGGGTATCCTGATGATTTATACCGGCTACGTCGGGCAGTTTTACGAAACGACAGACATTACCAAGCTACTGATCTGGGGTGCCATCAGTACCGTGTTCATGATCTACATCTGCTACATCGTGGGTATCTCGATTGCTGAGACGAATGTAAGTATGCCGCCAAAGGCCGCCAGACTGGCCAAAGCGCTTTTCTGGTTACTCGTCGTTGCCTGGACATTGTACCCGATCGCGTACCTGATTCCCTGGCTGTCGCCGACGCCGAACGGTATGGTTGCCCGGCAGATCCTGTACACCATCGCCGACATCACCTCGAAAGTGATTTACGGGGTGATGCTGGGTCAACTGGCGACCCGACTGAGTGCGGCAGAAGGCTATGAGCCCGCCCGCGAATCGATGAAATCAGTCATTTACGGACGAGACTAAAAGTCGTCGCTTGTCCGGTTGTTCCAGTCGCTTGCTATAGGTGAATGGAACAACCGGGTAAGCTGCCCGGTCAGCCAACGGCAGGGTCGAACATTGCTTAGCCACCCAGGGTTCAGTGTATGAACCGATACACTTCATTGCGCGATTATGGCCATTCAGCATTATAAGGTATTGCACGATTACGTTCAGGCCAACGAAACGGTGGTGGATGAGTATGATGATGTTGTACTACCGCTACTGGAAGGGGCGTTGCCGGCCGATTTGACAGGTGTGCTGTACCGCAACGGAAACGGTCGGTTTGCGCATCAGGGGGTGTGGTACGATCATCTGTTCGACGGCGATGGTATGATTTCGCGTTTCGAATTCGACGGCCAACGGGTATGCTACCGCAACCGATACGTACGCACACGGGAGTTCCTGGAAGAGGAGAAAGCGGGTCGGATGCTGCACCGGAGTTTCGGGACGAACCTGCCGGGGGGCTTACTGAAAAATGCCTTCCGCATGCAGTTTAAAAACGCAGCCAATACCAGCGTTGTCAGTCATGGCGGGCATATGATGGCGCTTTGGGAAGGTGGCTGGCCCCACCGCATCGATCCGGCCACGCTCGACACCATCGACCGTTACGACTACGATGGCGTACTGAAAAACCAGTTCTCGTGGCTCGACAGTCAGATTATGCCGGAACTGCCGTTTTCGGCGCACCCCAAGATTCATTCCGACACGGGTGTGCTGTACAATTTCGGTACGGTGGCCGGTACGAAGCAACGGCTGGTACTGTACAAAGTCGATCCTGCCGGCAAGGCAATGATCGATCAGGTGATTGAGATGGACGATATGACCTTCTCACACGATTTTGTCGTCACGCAAAGCGGTCATCGAATCCTGTTTCTGACGCCCGTTGCCTTCGATATGCCACGGGCGCTGCTTGGTCTGACTTCTCCGGCAGCTTCGATTCGGGTCGACCGCGACAAGCCGACACTGGTCCTGGTTATCGACCCCGATGGCACAATTCACCGGCTGACGACCGACTTCTGCTTTGTCTTTCACTTTGTCAACGGCTATCAGGAGCGCGACGGGACGCTTATTGTCGATGGACTGATGCTGGATTATTTCCCGGAATCGGAGTTGATGAAAGCGTACCTGAACGGCGACGTTGCCGACGACGGTACGGGTGCCCGCTTCACCCGCTACGTGATCGACCTGGCTGGTAAGCGGGTAACACACAAACCACTGGCTGATTATGAGGGGGAATTACCCGAAGTTCATCCCGATCGGGTCGGTAAATCGTACCAGTACGCCTGGGGCATTGGTCGGCCGCTGAGCCATAGTCGCCCGTTGGCCGATCAGCTTGTCAAGATCGACGTGACAACCGGACAAGGTATACATACCGGCGATGATCACACCCTGCCGAGTGAACCGATCGTTGTGCCTCGACCCGGAAGTACGGCGGAGGACGACGCGTGGCTGCTGTATTTACTGTTCGATGATCGAACGAGAACGACGGACCTGATTGTCGCCGATGCCGCCACGCTGACTACTACTGCCCGCCTGCGACTACCCCACAACATTCCCCTCGGTTTTCACGGCATGTGGTTGCCGCAACTGTAGAGACGCGACCCCTCGCGTCTCATTACCCGGATGGCTTCGTCTACATTATAGTTTGGCTGACACGGCATGTGATTGCTGACGCGTGCTGAGACGCAAAGTATTGCGTCTCTACATTAACCGGATGGTTTTTTACTGTGATAGCCCTGCTGGTTCGTTGGCTGAAACGGCAGGGTTCCCCTGAAAAATTGCTATATTTGTCTAGATCAGCCTACGATAAATTTAGTGAAAACAGCCGCTCCAACTAAGTCATCCGCGAAGAAAAACGAAACGCCCCTCAACCGCCAATACAACCAGATCAAGGCTAAATATCCGGGAGCGCTGCTGCTCTTTCGCGTTGGTGATTTCTACGAAACGTTCGGTGAAGATGCCGTGCGGGCCAGTAAAATTCTGGGCATTACGCTCACCAAACGCAACAACGGCGGGTCCAACGAAGAACTGGCTGGTTTCCCGCATCACTCCCTCGATACACACCTGCCCAAGCTCGTTCGGGCTGGCGAACGCGTCGCCATCTGCGATCAGCTCGAAGACCCGGCGCTGGCCAAAGGAATCGTCCGGCGGGGCGTTACGGAACTGGTGACGCCCGGCGTTTCCTACAACGATAACGTACTCGACACCCGGCGCAACAACTATCTGGCCGCCATTCAGTTCGGCAAGGGCGAGGATGAGTTTGGGGTGTCGTTTCTGGATATATCGACGGGTGAATTTCTGGCGTCGCAGGGCAATGCCGCTTACGTCGATAAACTGCTACAGAGCTTCAACCCGTCGGAGGTATTGTACTGCAAGCGCAACCGGCAGGAGTTTGGGGCGCTCTTCGGCGACAAGTTTCACACGTATACGCTCGAAGACTGGGCGTTCACCTACGACTTCGGCTATAACTTTCTGCGGCAGCATTTCCAGACGACCTCGCTCAAGGGGTTTGGCATCGAAGGGTTGCCCGATGGCATCATCGCGGCTGGCGTAATTCTGCACTACCTCAACGAGACCGAGCACAAAGACCTGCAGCACATTACGCGTATTACGCGGCTGGAGGAAGACCGCTACGTCTGGCTCGATCGCTTTACGATTCGTAACCTCGAACTGACCGTCGCGCAGCAGGAGGGGGGCGTCCCGCTGATTCAGATTCTCGATCAGACCGTGACGCCGATGGGTGCGCGGCTGCTGCGGAAGTGGCTCAACCTGCCGCTTAAAGAAAAAGCCCTGATCGATGAGCGGTTGAACATGGTCGATCTGCTGGTACAGGACCTTGATCTGGCCGACACCATGATGAACCACCTCCGGCAGATTGGTGATCTGGAACGGCTGGTCTCGAAAGTAGCGGTCCGTCGTATCAATCCGCGCGAACTGGTGCAGCTCAAGCGGTCGTTGCAGCACGTACTGCCGATCAAGGAAATGCTGATCACGGCGTTGAGTCAGCCCGACGCACCGGATCGCAACCCGGGGTCCCTGAAAAAGTACGCCGATCAGCTCAACCCCGTCGCGTTTCTGCTCGATCGCATCGAAGCAGAGCTACGCGAAGATCCGCCGACGCTGTCGAATCAGGGGGGGATGATAAAGCCCGGTATCAATGCGGAACTCGATGAACTGACGGCCATTGCCTACACCGGTAAAGACTACCTCGTGCAGTTGCAGGAGCGCGAAATTGAACGGACGGGGATTACGTCGCTCAAGGTGTCGTACAACAAAGTGTTTGGCTACTACCTCGAAGTAACGCACGCGCACAAAAATCGCGTTCCTGACGACTGGATTCGGAAGCAGACGCTGGTAAACGCTGAACGCTACGTCACGCCCGAACTCAAGGAATACGAAGAGAAGATTCTGAACGCTGAAGAGCAGATTTTCCAGATTGAAGCGCGCATGTTCGGCGAACTGGTGCTGGCGGCTGGGGAATATGTCGGGGCTATCCAGCAGAACGCCCGCGTCCTGTCGGTGCTCGACGTCCTGTCGTCGTTTGCGCGGGTCGCGGTGAAGGACAAATACGTTCGGCCGGAAATCAACGAGAGCAAGGCGCTGAAGATCAAAGACGGCCGTCACCCGGTGATCGAGCAGCAACTGCCCCCCGGTGAGCCGTATATTCCGAATGACATTTACCTCGACGACGAAACCCAGCAGATCATCATCATCACGGGGCCGAACATGGCGGGGAAATCGGCGTTGTTGCGACAGACGGCTTTGATTGTACTGATGGCGCAGTCGGGTAGTTTCGTGCCGGCCTCGTCGGCGGCAATCGGTTTGGTCGACAAGATTTTTACGCGGGTCGGGGCCAGTGATAACCTGTCGCGGGGGGAGAGCACGTTTATGGTCGAGATGACCGAGACCGCCAGTATTCTGAACAACCTGAGCGAGCGGAGCCTGGTGCTGATGGATGAGATCGGGCGCGGAACAAGTACCTACGACGGCGTATCGATTGCGTGGGCGATCACGGAATACCTGCACAACAAAACCGATTGCCGCCCCAAAACGCTGTTCGCTACGCACTATCACGAACTGAACGACCTCGCCAACGATAACGAGCGTATCCGCAATTTCAACGTCGCCGTAAAAGAGGTTGGCAACAAAGTAATCTTCCTGCGCAAGCTGAAAGAAGGTGGTTCGGAACACAGCTTCGGCATTCACGTCGCGCAGATGGCGGGTATGCCCGCGCAGATCGTGAGCCGGGCCAGTGAGATTCTGAAGCAGCTCGAATCATCGAACCGGACGGAGCAGAATCGGGAATCGATCCACAACGCTGTGCCGCAGGAGCGGGAACTGGCACTGAAAATATTCGAAGCGGGCGACCCCAAGGCCGAGTTGATCAAGGAAAAACTCCGCGCCATCGACGTCAACCGGCTGACACCCATCGAAGCCTTGTTGAAACTCAACGAACTGCTTAAGCTGGTCGATTAATAGAAAATAAGTTGCCCCTGCTACTAGCTTCAGACAGAATCGGTAGCAGGGGTAACTTATTTTTTGTCGTTTAACAAATCCGTCGAAATTATGCCTACCGTTGGCGTTGAAAATACCATAGCGGGAGCGGGTTGGGGGTGGGGCAGGGCTGTTAAGTTCTAGCCTGTTTACCCCCCAGCCCCCTAAAGGGGGAGTAGTTTGCTTGCAAATTTCACCCCCTTCAGGGGGGCGGGGGGTATGGTTAGCCGAAGGAAATTTGGCTTCTGGTAGTATCAAATCAAGAACTTAACAACCCTGCGGGTTGGGGGTTGGGACTTCGTAGCTGGGTTGGCGGGAGTGTCGGATGCCAGTTTGATCGTTGAATGGGTTGTAATTCTGTGACAGCGTAAGACTGGTATCTGCGGGCTAGTAGCTAGATGAGGTATGCCCTGTCGTTTTCAGTCTTTATTGGTTGTGACAACATCTACTACGTATTCTCTTCTGCTGCTGACCGCCAGTATTGGCTTCATCATCTGGCTAACCGCGTACAAGCGAGTTAATGCCTTTTTCGCGTTGCTACTAGCCGCACTGGGTGTTGGTTTACTGAGTGGCCAACCGCTGGACAGTATCGCTGGTACGCTGAAAACTGGCTTTGGTCACACGATGGAGAAAATCGGGCTGCTGATTATCCTTGGTACTACGCTGGGCGTTATCTTGGAGCGGACCGGCGCTACGCTGAGCATGGCCAACCGCATACTGCGGCTGGTCGATGAACGCAACGCCCCGCTAGCCATCGCCCTGACGGGGTTTGTCATCGGCTTTCCAATCTTCTGCGACAGTGGGTTCATTATTCTGAGTGGGCTGAATCAGTCGCTGGTGCGCAAAACGCGGATGCCCATGCCGGTTATGGCCGCTGCGCTGGCAACGTCGCTGTATGCCGTACACTGTCTGGTGCCGCCCCATCCGGGGATTACAGCAGCACTCGGTACCATGGGGGGAGATGTCGGTATGGTCATGCTGGTCGGGCTGGGACTCGCTATTCCGGCAACGGCCGTTGGCTACGGCTGGAGTATCTGGCGAGGAAAGATCGTTTCGTACGACCAGCCCGATGCTGCGGCAGAACCGGTAGTCGATGAGCAGCTACCCTCGGCGGGTCTGTCGTTTCTACCGGTCGTTTTGCCAATCATGTTGATTGCTGGTAAATCGCTGGCGCTGCTTACAATCTCAGCGCAACAAGCCACTGAACAGCTGGGGTGGCGACTACTTATTTTCGTCGGCGAACCCGTCGTTGCCCTGGGGGTGGGGATCATTGCGTCGTTGCTGCTCATTCAGTCCCGACACCGCAGCGAACTGACAAACTGGCTGACCGAGGGTGTCGACAAGGCCGGGATGATTATCGCGATTATCGCCGGGGGCGGTATGTTCGGCGAAATGTTGCAGGTGACTGGTATCGGCAAAAGTCTCGGCGATGCCCTGAACGGTCTACCGCTTGGTATTTTCTTTCCGTTTCTGATCGCTGCTTTATTAAAAACGGCGCAAGGTTCCTCGACGGTGGCGGTTATCACGGCGGCTTCGCTGGTAACGCCACTGCTTGCCAGTCTGGGCCTGCAATCGCCGATGGGCGTCACGCTGGCGGTGTTGAGTATGGGGGCCGGGAGTATGGTTGTCAGCCACGCCAACGACGCGTATTTCTGGGTAATCAGCCGCTTTTCTGACCTGCCGACAGCCACCATGTTTCGCGTCTACAGCCTGGCTACCATCGCTATGGGAATCGTTGTACAACTACTGATCTGGGCGCTGTTTTTAGCCCTTAAATAAGTGGCAAAAACGTTGCAGAAATGGCTAAAAATGGCGATATTCAAGGGTAATTAACCAGGTTCACACCCGCAGCCAGCCTGTACATACAACACATAAACAACAAATGGAATTGAACGTATTGAACGCTCCGCTGACGGCCCACGAGATCGAATGGCGGGTACAAAGCCAGACCAAAGATGGCCAGAAAATCATCGTCGTGCCGTACATCACCAACCGGTGTGTGATGCAGCGTTTCGACGAGCAGTTTGGCTGGTCGGGCTGGAACAATGAGATCAAGGAGATCGACGGGGGCTTTCTGTGTACCATCACCGTCATGCTCCCCGATGGTAGTGCCGTAAGTAAAACCGATGGTGCCAGCCGCACGGGTATTGAGCCGGTCAAAGGGGGTATTTCGGATGCGATGAAACGCTGCGCCGTGCAGTTCGGACTGGGCCGGGCGCTGTATGATTTTCCGAAAGTGTTCGTCGAAACGACGGATAAATACATTCCCAGCTGGGCGGTCCCGCTGCTCGACGCCATGGTCGCGAAGATTAACGCCGGCGGTGCCGTCCGCGATGTCGTCGTGCTCAAACCCGAACACGCCAAGCCTGCGCGAGTCGCGTGAAACAACGTAAGCTGTAAACAGCCAGCTGTCTTAAAAAGACAAAAAGCGTCCCGGCTCCGGGACGCTTTTTTAGTAGATAAACCAATCGGCTATTTCCCACTACCCAGCGCGGCCGGTACGCTGCCCATGCCCTGCGACAAAGTCTGAAGTTTCTCCGACAGTGATGTGATTGCCTTTTTATACTGTGCTTCGATAGCGGGCAGGTTCGCTGTTGATTTCAGCGATGCTTCGTAGAGCAGACCGGGCAGCATCCACGATGCGTACCCACTGTTCGGGTCCGACGAAGCATAGAGCGATTTATACCAGCCCCCGAAGGCGTTGCCCTTAGGGTCGATAAACGAGCGTTCCAGCATCCGTAGCTCGCGATTCAGCGCCACCAGTTTGTCGGTGCGGCCTGCCTTGAGATACTGCTGCCGGGCGGCTTCGGCTGCATCGGCGTTACGGCTTAACTCGGTAACAGCGTCGAGCAGGGGCTTGATCGAGTAGGTGGGCGCGTAGGCCTGAATGGCTTTCTCGGCGGCCTTCAGATGAACGGCTAGATCGGCCGGGTACCGTTTGACGTCGTAGGGTACCAGATCAGCGTTGGCCAGTCGCAGCGTCATCGTTCCGACAACCTGCTCCATCATCGGACCCATCTTGTAGGTTGGATCGGCGAACTTGTCGTAGAAAAACAGATCGTCGTACTGCGAGTGGTACAGCGTGGGGCCTTCCATTCCGGCGCTCAACGACGGAATGCCGATGTGCATGTATGGCGCAATATGGTCGGAACCACCGCCGAGGTTACCGATCGTCGGTTCACCATCGCCCACCGCCGGGGCCGACGAACCCGTTACACGCGTCGGGTTACCAGCGGCCCGGTTGCCCATCCAGTGCTGATACACCGTTTTGTTGGAATCGGGGTATTGTACGGCCTGCGTCGCTTCGATAATCAGCTTTTTCATACTCGGTGATGCACTCGCACCGAACGTCCGACCCGACACGGCCGCGTCGTAATTCATATACGCCACTGCCTTCTGCGTCAGCTCGTCGCGGAACTGCTCGCTCCATTCGGCTGAGCCGATCACGCCCGGCTCTTCGGCATCCCAATGGCAGACTTTGATCGTCCGGCGGGGTTTCTGCCCGGCCTTGGCCATTTTGCCCAGCGACTCGGTCATACTCAGTAGCATGGCGGTGCCGGAGTTGGGGTCAGTCGCGCCGTATGACCAGGCGTCGTAGTGGCACCCGGCAATGATCCATTCGTCCGGAAATTCGGTACCGGTCAGCGTGCCGACAACCTGATAGATGCGCTGAATCGCTTTTTCCTGCTTGACCATCAGTCGCACTTTTAGGGTCGGCCCACCTTCAAGCCGGTAGGTGAAGGGAAGACCACCCTGCCAGCCGTTGGGTACGGGACGGGCACCCGCCATGCGTTTCAGTATCTCGGTGGCCGACCCATACGGCAATGGGGTCACCGGAATCGTGTGCAGCCCGACGGCTTGCTGATCGAGTCGTTTGGGGGTGTTTTTCGCGTCCAGGGGCAGTGCTGCTTCGCCGGGCGTGAGCGGATCGCCGGTGTAGGGCGTGGTTAGCAACGAACCGCGCTGAATGATACTTTCCGAGTAATACGGTCCCTCGGGAAAAGTCAGCCCGCGCATGTAGCCGGAATCCGACGGATCGGTGAAGATGATGACGCCCGCAGCACCGGCTGCCTGCGCAAACTGCGCTTTGTAACCCCGGAAGTTACCACCGTAGCGCGCCAGTACGATCTTGTCCTTGACCGATATGCCCATCGCCTTCAACTGCTCGAAATCCTCCTTACGTCCGTAGTTGGCGTAGACGACTTCGCGCGTTACGTCGCCCGACCCCGACCAGGCATTATAGCCGGGCGTCAGGCGCGGGTCACTGGCGTATTTGTCCTGCGTGAAGATGAACTCCTTGATGTTGAGGGGTTGCCGGATGGGCTCGACCAGTTCGACGGCAATCTCACCGGGACCCTTTGGCAGCAGCACATCGTGCGGATAGATGTCGACCTGCCAGCCCGCCTTGCGCATGGTTTCGGCGATGTAGTCGCGGACCTGTTCATTCTCTTTCGAGCCCGTAATGTGCGGTACGCTACTCAGCTTTTCCAGGTGATTTTTAAACGCAGTCGACGATTGTTTTGCTTTAAAATCGGCCTCGATTTTGTACTGATCGGCCTGTCGGGCCGGTACGAAGCCGGACAAAGACTGCTGCGCGAACGATGAGGATAGATTGACAATCAGCGCACTAATGGCTATTGCGCATTTACTGATCATGTACGGTTGCTTCATATATATTTGGTTAACATAGATTAAAAAATTACGACCTTGCCCAATTTATGTAAAAACCGGAATAATATTTGGTAGTGGTACGTTTAATAAATAAAAGTCTACGCAGGTTTTCTATTTGCTTAGACATTATTCCGACGAAATTGGACTATTGCTATTTCGTCGGCCCTACGTCCACACGACTGCTTGCTAGGGGTTACTACTCAGTCCCCGCTACGTGCGTTTCGCTATCCCACTGACCCGCTGTGACTACTGCCCGGCTACTGAAAGCTGAGGAGATTTCTTTTTAGTACCTATTCCGTTTACTTGTGCACCGTTTATTTACTAGCAAACTAAGCAGGCCGGCAAAGGCCCTGCGCCTGACTACCAGCTGGCTACTGCTGGCCGGTCTTTCGTCGACGAGTTTTGGCCAAACGACCTATTATGTAGCGGCCTCGGGTAACGATGGCAATTCCGGTCGGTCGAGCGACGCGCCGTACAAAACGATCGATAAAGTCAACAGCCTGTCGCTCCAGCCCGGCGATCAGGTGTTGTTCCGGCGGGGTGATACCTTCCGGGGAAGCCTTAAAATACGGCAATCCGGTGTCGCCAACCGGCCCATCGTGGTCGATGCCTTTGGCGAAGGGAACAAGCCCTTGCTGGCGGGCTCCATACAACTCAGCAACTGGAACAACATCGGAAACAACACCTGGCAGGCAAGCTGTTCGAGCTGCGGCAACGACGTAACAGGTGTGTACCGCAACGGCGAAGTGTTGCCGCTGGGGCGCTACCCGAATCTGAGCGATACCGAGCGAGGTTACCTCAATATCCAGTCGCACAGCGGCAAAACGCAGCTGACCAGCCGACAATCGTTACCCGGTAACTGGACGGGCGGTGAAGTCGTGATACGGCCGGTTCAGTGGGTACTCGACCGGGCGACAATTACCGGTCAGAGCGGGAACACGCTGTCGATGGCGGATAATGGAACCAAATACCAGCCGAACGATGGCTGGGGCTTTTTCATCCAGAAACATCCGGGTACGCTCGATCAGCCGGGGGAGTGGTATTATAATCCGTCCGACAAAACGATCCGGCTGTTCGATAACCAGAGCAACCCCAACAATCAGCAGATTACCGTAACCACGTTTTCGGAGGCTGTCAACCTGACCAATGTATCGTACGTGACGGTTCGTAACCTGCAAATCGCCGAAACGCTTACCACGGGCATCGCCGTCAACAATGGCTCGAACCTGGTGCTGTCGGGTAACGACCTGAAAAAGCTGGGTGCCGATGCGATTACCGCCGTCGGTTCGGGGAATACGCTGCTGATCGAGAACAACCTGATTCAGGATGTCAACAACAACGGTGTGTACGTCGGCCCCTACCAGAACGTGACGATCCGGGGGAACACGCTGCAACGCATTGCCATGGTGCCTGGCCGGGGCGGGAGTGGCGATGGTAGTTACACCGGCTTGCAATCCGTTGCGACGGCTAACGTACTGATTGAGAGCAACGTGCTGGATTACATTGGCTACAACGGTATCTCGGTGTTCAGTAACTCGACCATTCAGAAAAACGTCGTGTCGAACTTCTGTCTGACGAAAAGTGATGGCAGTGGCGTCTATTCGTGGAACGGCGACTATGGCAATCCCGGCGGTAACCGTATCATTTCCAACGTGATCTTCAACGGCCTGGGGGCGCCGGAAGGAACCGTGAACGACTTCTACGCCGGGGCCAACGGTATTTTCCTGGACGACTGCTCGAAGAACGCGGAGATCGTCAACAACACGACGTTCAACTGTAAATCGAAGGGGCTGCTGCTGCGCGGTACATCGAATGTCGTAGTGCGGGGAAACACCAGTTACAACAACGGTGAAGAGCAGATCCGGCTGGGCTACAACGAGCCCTGTGCCTTCCGCAACAACACGCTCCAGGACAATATCTTTGTCAGCCGGACGCCCAATCAGCTGGTGGCCGACTACGAATCGTATGCCAACGACCTGAATCAGTACGGGCCGTTCGACAACAACCGGTATATCAGTCCGTTTCAGGATGCGTTTAAAATTCAGGCCGTCTGGAACCCCGGTTCGGGCCTGACGGGTAAAGTACTGACGCTGGCGGAATGGCAGGCGCAGTGGAATCAGGACCGCAATTCCACCGGTAGCCCGTTTACCTACAAGCAGGAAGTGGTATCGCAGACGGGGGCTAACCGACTTAATAACTCGTTCTCCGACGGTACCAACGGCTGGAGTGTCTGGTCGCCAAATGGCAACGGACGCGTCGACTGGGACAATTCGAACCGGCTGGACGGCGGCTCGATGCGGCTTTGGTTTGCGTCGGCCTCGAATCAGCGCAACTCGTATTCGCTCGCCATACAGACTGTCGGGTCGGTGCGGAAAGGACAGGCCTATCAGTTACTGTTCGACGGTATTGCGTCGTCGGCTACCAAGCGGGTGCAGGTATACCTGCGGCAGCGCGTCGGCAGCTACCAGGATTTGTCTCCGCGCAAGGATTATGTGCTGAATACCAGCCGACAGGGGTACGATATCACCTTTACGGCTACGGCTGACGAATCTGACGCGATTCTGGTGGTGCAGACCGACGAAGACGGCCAGTCGGCCTGGCTCGACAATATCCGGCTGAATGAAGTGTCGCTGAGTCCCGTCAACCCGGACGATTACATCAAACTGGTATACAATACGACAGCGCAGACGAAAGTCGAGTCGCTAAATGGGGCATACCGCGACGCGAAAAACAACTCCTATAACGGGCAGGTCACGGTCGAGCCCTACGCATCGGTTATCCTGTTCAAAGAGGTCAACAACACCCCGACGCCCCCGCCGGCCGTGACGCTGCGCGATCCCGAAAATCCGGCGTCGACTACCAACGGGCTCGACTACCAATACTACGAAGGCAACTGGAGTGCGCTGCCCAACTTCGCTGCGCTGACGCCGGTCAAAACGGGTACGGCTGGGCAGGTAGACCTGTCACCCCGCAGCCGGGATCAGAACTACGGTCTTCGCTTCACGGGCTACATCAACGCGCCTGCCGATGGTTCTTACACCTTCTACACGACCTCTGACGATGGTACTAAACTCTATATCGGCAATACCGAGGTTGTGAGCAATGATGGGGTTCATGGCGATCAGGAACGGTCGGGATCGATTGGCCTGAAAGCGGGGAAACACGCCATCACGGTGGTTTATTTTCAGGGGGTGAACGGTCAGTCGCTAAGCGCCAGCTACAGCGGCCCCAGCCTCAACAAACAGGTAATACCAGCCAGCGCGTTCTTCCGCGTCCCGACAACGACACCTACCCCAACCCCATCGGGATCGGGCGTGTATCTGTCAGACCTGAGCTGGACATCGGTCACCAATGGCTATGGCCCCGTTGAGAAAGACAAAAGCAACGGTGAAGCCAACGCGGGCGACGGGCGGACCATCACCCTTAACGGGCAAACCTACACCAAAGGGCTGGGGGTACACGCGGCTTCGTCGATTAGCTATAACCTGGGTGGACAGTATACGCAGTTCATTACCGACATGGGGCTGGATGACGAGATTGCCAGCGTGGGTTGTGGGACGATCGAGTTTCAGGTTTTCCTGGACGGCAATAAGGTCTATAGCAGTGGAATTGTAAATGCAGCCACCGCAACTAAATCACTGGTGCTGGATGTGTCGGGCAAGCAAACGCTGACGCTGGTGGTTACCGACGGGGGGGATGGGGCTGCCTGCGACCACGGCGACTGGGCCGGTGCCCGACTGATTCCGACGGGTGGCGCAACAACGACGCCGGTAGCCGGCAACGGGTCCGGTACGGGGCTGCGGGGCGACTACTATCCGAATACAACCTTGAGCGGCTCGGCCGCGCTGACGCGTCGCGACGATACCGTGAATTTCGAGTGGAGTGATAGTTCTCCTGCAGCGGGCCGGGTAGGGACCGATAACTTCTCGGTTCGCTGGACAGGGCAGGTCGAAGCACCCGTTACCGGCAGTTACACATTCTACGCCACGACCGATGACGGCGTGCGCCTGTGGGTTAATGGTACGCAGCTTATCGATCAGTGGGTACCGCAGGGACCGACGCTCGTTGCGGGTAAGGTGCTGAATCTGACGGCTGGCCAACGGTACGACATTCGGATGGAATACTTCGAATACGGCGGTGGCGCTACGGCGAAATTGCTCTGGTTGTATCCTGGTCAGGGGCAACAGCCGATTCCGCAGGTACGGTTGTACCCGGCCAGTATGGGGTCGGGGCGGCAGGCCGTGGCGGAAGCGAGCCGGGCGACGGTGCTGGTATACCCCGTTCCGGCGCAGGAAACCGTTTGGATACGTTACGACGCGCCAACCGCCGGAACCGCGACGGTGCAATTAGTTAGTTTGGCCGGGCAAGCGGTGTTACAAACTGAGCAGGCCGTTACGGCTGGTGAAAATACTATCCGGCTAAACGTCCGCTCACTCAACCGGGGCAGTTACGTCCTGATGCTGACGCAGGGGAATCAACGGCAAACGCAGAAGCTGATACTCACGGAGTAACGTGATTGACGAAAAATCAAATGGCCAGTTCGCAAGCGCGAACTGGCCATTTGATTTGTGGAGTCGATGGTATAACCTGACGTATTGTGTAGCCGGTGTAGCCTAGACCTCCCGGTCTGGCAGACGCGATAGCGGCCAAAAAGGCTACCGCTTAATGTAGTTGGCCTGACGGCCTCCAGACCGGGAAGTTCAGGCTACACACTCCATAATTACTTAGGTTTCGCGAATACCGACGGATCGACGGGGGCGTTGATCAGCAGCTTCGTTACTTTCGCCGTGACGGTACCCGGCATACCGCCACCCGTCAGGGTCAGCGTGTACGGCAGGATCAGGCCATCCGTATTTTTGTAGTCAGCAAACATGGCCGAGCCGTTCACTTTCTGGCCCTGCACCGTGATGTCCGATTTAGTGCCGACCAACTGATAGTTGTTCGCGTCGACGTAATAGCTGTACGTACCTTCAGGCTTCGTGATTTTGATGTTGTAGACATCCTTGCCGTCCAGTTTTTCCTTGCCGACCAGTTCGTACGGCTGCTTGTTCAGTTTGGCGTAGGCCAGTTGCATACCCGTCGGCTCGGTAGTGGCTTTTTGTAGTTTCACCACATCCTCAGGTAAATCCTGCGCGGTGGTACCACCCTGCATCGGGTTGATCGCCCAGCCTTTATCGCCGTCGACCACCTGCGTAATGGTCTGTCCCATAACCGATATGTCGCTACGGGCGGATTTGCCAACCACAACCGACGTTTTGCCGACCAGGTCCATACCGGCAACCGACATGGTCTGTTCGTATTGCGCCGTTTTTACACCAGCGACTTTATCGGCACCACCCAGCGCCGTGATGTGCTTGGCAACGATTTCGTCGGCCGTCTGCGCGAACGACAACGCTGAGGTGCCCAGCAGGACGATCAGCGTATAGAGTTGTTTTTTCATGAATAAAGTAGTCAAACTAGGTCAGTAAAGGTAAGCAATACGGGCTCAAAGCCGGCGCGAAAATCAGCGGTTGTGGCCGAAATCGCAGCAACATTGGGGCTGGCTGGCAACTTTAGGGGGTAGGCGGCTTGCAGGGCTGACGGGTGTTTTTTACCTTCATCCGGTTTAACCCCTAACTTCCTGCAACCTCGATGCTCGCTTCAACCCGCGTAAAATTAATGGTGATGATGTTCCTCCAGTTTTTTGTCTGGGGTGCCTGGTACGGCCAGATGAGTAAATACATGCTGACGACGCTGCATGCGTCCGGCGATCAGGTCGGCAGTGCTTATGCTGCATTCTCACTGGCCATGCTGATTTCGCCGTTTTTCGTGGGTATGATTGCCGACCGCTACTTTGCCGCGCAGAAGGTACTGGGTGTGCTGAACCTGCTGGGTGCCGCGCTGCTCTACCTGATTACGCAGAACACCAGTCCCGATAATTTCTTCCTGCTCATACTGGGCTACTGCCTAACCTTCGCGCCCACGCTGGCCTTGACCAATTCCATTGCGATGCAGCAGATGAACGTGCCGGAGAAGGAATTTCCCCCAATCCGGGTACTGGGAACGGTGTCGTGGATCGTGGTGACGAACATTGTCGGTATCTACGGCTTCGGCGATCAGGTAACGATCTTCCAACTGTCGATGGTAGCCGCCATTGCGCTGGGGATTTTCGCCTTTTTCCTGCCTAATACCCCGCCTAAGGCAATCGTATCGACTTCATTCACCCAGATCATGGGGCTCGATGCGTTCAAGCTGTTTAAAGACCGGTCGTTCGCTATTTTCTTTCTGTCGTCGGTGCTGATCTGTATTCCACTGTCGTTCTACTACGCTATGGCCAACCCCTCACTGACGGATGGTGGCATGCAGAACGTCGAAAATAAAATGTCGCTGGGACAGGCGTCGGAAGTGATTTTTATGCTGCTGATTCCGCTGGCCTACACCCGCCTGGGCGTCAAGAAAATGCTGATCGTGGGGCTGGTTGCCTGGATTGTACGGTTTATCGGCTTCGGATACGGCGATGGCGGGTCGGGCGAGTGGCTGCTGTATCTGGCGATCATTCTGCACGGTGTCTGCTACGATTTCTTCTTCGTAACGGGCCAGATTTACACCGATAATAAGGCGGGCGACAAGATCAAATCGTCGGCACAGGGGCTTATCTCGCTGGCGACTTACGGCATCGGTATGGGGATCGGCTCGAAAATAGCGGGTATCGTGCTCGACTATTACACTCGTCCCGACGGGTCGAAAGACTGGCTTGGCGTATGGCTCGTGCCAGCTGGCATTGCCGCCGTCGTCCTTGTCCTCTTCATCGTCTTCTTCTCCGATAAAAAGCGCGTACTGGCGCAGGAGGATCAGTTGGCGGTGTAAGTGCCGGTACCTGTACCCCAGACCAGTTGGCCCGGCTACAGGTCTGGTGGCCGCCCGGGCCAACTGGTCAAGGCGTCTTTTCGGGCTTGATATAAAATGGCGCAGTGGGGGTATATGTAGCCTGGACCGGTCCGCCGGCGCGGGTCCACGTCCGGGTGCCCGTCAGGGCGACTGTTTCCGGCGGACGCTAACAGGCCGCTTCGCGTCCACCCGGACGTAGACCCGCGCCGGCGGACCGGTCCAGGCTACACTCACTCCCAATACACTACTTCTTATGGTATTTCGCCAGGATCGCCATGATCTTGTGCTGAATCTCGGTATTCTCGTAGACGCCCCGGAAGTCGAGCGAATGCGGGCCGTAGGCGAAAACCGGGACCATGACGGCTGAGTGATCGTTGGTGCTGAAATTGCCGTCAACGTAGCCGCGCTTGATATCGCCGTCGAGCAGGCTCAGGCCCCCCGTCTCGTGGTCGGCCGTGACGATGACCAGCGTTTCACCATTGCTGTCGGCAAACTTCATCGCTTCGCCGATCGCCCGGTCGAAATCCTGCATCTCCTGCACGACATAGCCGACGTTGTTGGCATGACCGCCGTAGTCGATCTGCGCGCCTTCGGCCATGATGAAGAAGCCCGCCGGGTTGCGGCTCAGTTCCTGCGTCGCCTTGTGAAGCGACGGCACCAGAAAGTCGGCCCGTCCTTTGTTCATCGCCACGACGGCGGAATCGTCGAGTAGTACGAAGGGGGCTTTCAGCTTGTTCAGGTCAGCAAACGTGTGGCTGGTCTGGAAGCCGCGTTGCCGAAGCGTATCGAGCACCTTTCGCTCATCGAAGTGGCGGTAGTTGCCCCCAATGAGAATCGAAACGGGACTTTGGAGAAAGTCGGACGCGATTTCGCGCTCGAACATGCGATCGGGCTGATGTGCGTAGAAAGCGGCTGGCGTCGCGTCGGTGATAGGCCCCGACGAGATGACAGCACTGGTCATCCCCCAGGGTTTGATTTGCACCGGAGTCGCCGGAATCGCCTTGCCCGTTGCATCGACACCGATCGCGCGGTTGTTGGTTTTTTCGCCCGTCGCCATGGCCGTACCACCCGCTGCTGAATCGGTAATGTAGGTGTCGGCCGAACTGGTTTTCGAGAAGCCGATATTCAGCATGTGGGCCAGATTCAGGTCACCCCGGTTACCGGTCAGGCCCGCGTAGATCTGCGTCAATCCCATACCGTCGCCGATCAGTAGAATCACGTTTTTGACCCGGCTGCGGCTGTCGTTGTTTCGATAGGTCGGCTGGTAGATAGTGTGTGGCTGATGCGCTTCCTGGTACTCAGCCGCCCGTCGGGTACTCAGAAACCGGCCCAGTCCCGCCAGGTTGTCGGTGTTGATGTAATCGACGCCCAGGTTCATCAGGGCCTTCCAGGTATTGACGTTGTCGGGCGTGGCCCAGAAGCGAATCTTTTTGCCCTGCTGATGCGCCTGATCGATGACGGCCTGAATCCGGTCCCGCTCTTTTCGGACAATCAATCCTTTACCATTCCAGCGCGTGTACGTTGGGAATGCCTGACTAATCAAGCCTACGTGGGCGAGCTGTTCGGGTGTGTAGGCAACACCGGGCCGACCGTCGAACTGAAGCCAGGTGGGGTACTGCGCAAACTGCTCGGGCTTAGGTATGTTGCCGCTGACCACGACCTGCACCGGTCCGTTCGGGCCAAAGACATCCGGATACGCGGCAAGCTGCTGCACCAGCAAGGGTAGCGATTGAGCGGCCGGCGTTTTCAGGTCGATCAGCCACTGTAGGCCGTACGGCGCGTCGGCGTAGGCTTTGCCTTTGTTGGTCCGCACCTTCCCGACGATGGGTTGAATATACAGGGCACTGAGGGTGCGGCTGTCGCTGATGTCGACGGAGTCGTGGGCTACGTAAAGCTGACCGTTTCGGGCATAGATGTCGGCTTCGATGGAGCCAAACTGCTGATCGTACGCCTGCCAGAACGGAATCGTGTGTTCATAGTCGTTGTGCGCGTGGGCCTGCGCCGGTGAATAAACGGGCCGATTCTGCGCCCAGCCTGCATACGTCAGGGTCAGAAAGAGACCCGTCAACACTAGTTTTTTCATGTAATGTCGCCCGTTTATCCGTCGGCCGATCCCGCAAAAATACCGCTCTGATTGCCCACCCGGCCCCGGCAGCCCGTGATTTAACAAACAGATAAAATGGGTATTGACAGGATTACAAGATTGGCAGGATTTTTTATGGCATGAGCGATGTGTTGAATAAATCCTGTCAATCCGCCCGGCGGCCCGGCTGTAATCCTGTCGAAAAACCTAGACACGGATGTAGATGTGCCGGCGATCGAGCCACCAGCCGGCAGCCCAACAGAGGAGCATGAAGCAGAGGGCGAACAGCAACGAGCCGATCGGGCCGGGGGCTACCGACTGAAAGAGTGCCGTATTAATGGCGTCGAACGCGCTAATACCCGGACCGACGGGGAGCATGTACAGGATAATGGCCAGCACTTCGGATAGCAGGTAAATGAACAGCGGATTTTTGCCGGGGATGACGAAGAAACGTGTCCAGTTGTTCCAGGTCCATTCCCGGACTTCGATGACATAAATCAGCGCCCCCATAATCAACAGGTCAAGACCGGTGGTGAGCAGTACGAACGAACTCGTCCACAGCTTTTTGTTGATGGGAAACACCAGATCCCAGGCGTAGGCTACGAACAGGAACAGAGCACCCGTCAGCAGTAGTTTAGCGATGCTTTCGTAGCCTTTGCCTTTGTTCTGAACAAACTTGCCGGCATAGTAGCCGACTACAACGTTCACGATAGCCGGTAGCGTGCTGAGCAAGCCTTCGGGGTCGAAAATCAGACCGTGGCTGTGGTACAGGTGCGCTTCGCCCAGCATAAACCGGTCGAGCCGTAGCACCGCGTTGCCGGTAGGTGTCAGCGGGTTCAGGGTGTCACCAAAAATTAGTAGTAGCCCCCAGTAGCCGACCAGAAACAGGACGCTTAGTGCGGCCACCGTTCGGAACGAAAAGAAGTAAACCAGCAGCGACGCGATCCCGTAGCAGACGGCAATGCGCTGTAGCACACCCCAGACGCGCGTATCGCTGAACGGGAACGGCAGGATGTCGCCGGTTGGGCTGAGCTTGAAAAACGGAAACCAGTACATCAGGTAGCCTAGCAGAAAGATCAATGCCGTGCGTTTGGCGACTTTCGTCAGTACGGCTCCGGTACCCAGCGCATGGTACTTCTGCATGGCGAAACTCATGGCGTTACCGACGACAAATAGAAACGACGGGAAGACAAGGTCGGTGGGGGTGAAGCCATTCCACTGTGCGTGGTTGAGTGGTCCGAATGAATCGGAACCGCTGCCGGGGGTATTGACAATAATCATGAAACAGACCGTCATACCCCGAAAGACATCGAGTGATAAAAATCGGGTACCAGTGTTGGCCATAAAGTCAGGGAGAAGGATTGTAAAGTGACAAGATACATTTTCTAGCCCAGACATCGAAACGTAGCCTGGACCGGTGCGTCGGCTATAGTAGCCTGGACGTCCACGTCCGGGTGCCCGTCAGGGCAACTGTTTACGGCGGATGCTGACAGGTCGCTTCGCGCCCATCCGGACCTGGAGGTCCAGGCTACTTAGTTACTACCACCGGCCGGTACTGCTTATACAGGGCTTTGGCAACGTCGACGGAACTGCCGGTGGGGGTCGTGGGATAGGGCTCGCGGCTGTTGACCCAGTTCCACTCCCAGTCGCGCATCTGCTGGTCAAAGGCTGTCAGGTCGAGCGGTTTGCCGGTTTTGAGGGAGGCCTGCGCTTTGTCGAAAAACTGCTGCCAGCGGGGTTTGTAGAAGCTACGTAACAGGCCTGACCATTGCCGGTTCGAATAATCGTGCAGCGGGCTGTTTTTGTCACCCCACAGTGTAATGAGGTCGCGGGCGTTCTGCTCATACAGTGCTTTCTCGGCGGGCGACTGTCCCCACGCCTTGGCCGATTCCAGCCAGCGACCCAGCAGAAAGTCGGAGCGGGTAGCCAGCAGCCGGTCCATGTCATCGATGAGTGTCAGGAACTGACGGCTGTGCTGATCGAGTGCCTTCGTGTCCTTGGCGTCATAGTCGCGGGCGCACTGCTGCTGGAGCGCGTTGGCATGGTTGGCTAGTACCTGTCGGGTGAGGTCGACGAGGTCGTAGCGGAAGCCATCGCTGGTTTGCAACGTATTGGTGGCGTTCAGAAAATGATCCCAGGCGGGCAACAGGTCAGCGGGAGTATAGTTCAGGGTCGTCAGCGTGCGGTGGCCGTCTTTGGCGAACGTCGGGCGGGCCGAAATGATCGATTCGGGCGTTCCTTCCGTCAAACCACCGTTATACACCGTTTT
Source organism: Spirosoma oryzae (assembly GCF_003002825.1). GTDB lineage: Bacteria > Bacteroidota > Bacteroidia > Cytophagales > Spirosomataceae > Spirosoma > Spirosoma oryzae. The sequence continues at coordinate 292,739 of NZ_PVTE01000007.1, forward strand.
GCGGAGAATCTGCCAGGCAGCTTCTGCGTCGGCGTTGACCTTGCCGTAGCGCCGGTGGGCGTAGTCGTTGAGCCAGCTATCGAGCTGAATGGGCTGATCGCGCCAGACGTTGTCAAGCATCAGGGCAAACAGGGCGGGATTCTGTTCGATGCCTTCGGGCGTCAGGCCAATACCCCGCAGTTTACCCGCGTTGGGGTCGTGGAGCGCGTTGGCCGGGTCGTTGGCGACGTTCTCCATACGCCCGAACATGCCGATGTTGCCGCCGAAATTCTGCAGCATGCACCACAGCCACGGTTTGCCGTAGTAGGCTTTTGTGTCGCGCCAGGCGGGTTTTGTTTCGCTCCAGAGATCCAGAATCAGCATCTTGTCGTCGGGAACGCCACTCAGCAGGGCGCGAATCTGCGGTTGCTGCCAGAACTTGGCCTGGTAGACAAACAACCAGCCCTGCATGATCCAGACGGCTTTTGGGTCGACTGCTGCCATGGCCTGATACACTTTGCTGCCTGCCTGCGCCAGAAATGTCGAATCGTTGGTCGGCGGGATGTTTTCGTTGAACGTATCGGCGGTGTACAGGTGATCGGTCCCGAACGTTTTGATCTCTTCCTGAATAAACCGGCGACCAATTTCGGGGAACAGCGGGTCTTCGGGGTCGAGGATGAAGACGTCGTCGAAGCCGGCGTCCCAGTTCGTGCGTTTTACGTTGGCTTTCGGAAACTTGTCCTTGAAGGCGGGTGGTACGTGACCTGTGAATGCCGGCAGAATGGGTGTCATGCCGAGTTCGCGCTCACGGGCCAGAATCTGTTTTTGTAACGCTTCGTGCCGTTCCATGAACGAGTGCGGCAGCGGACCGCCCCAGCCGTCGATGTTACCCATCCAGAACCAGTTGAAAAAGGTCGGTCCGCTGTAAAAGCTTGCCAGGTCTTTGTCGGTCAGTCCCATGCTTTTGTACACCCGGTCCCAGATCGAATTCTGACCGGTAATCGCCAGCGGCAGGTTGATACCGTTGAGTGCCATCCAGTCGATTTCCTGTTGCCAGCGGGGCCAGTCCCACCAGCTCATGGTGTAGTTGAACGTGCAGTAGTTGAGGTAGTACCGGTATTGATAGGGTGTGGTTTTGTGTACCTTTTTCGGTACTACCGGCAGGGGGCTGGGCAGATTAAGATTCGTTCCGTTCCAGCTAATGTCGCAGTGGGCGTACTCGTTGAGGTAATGCTTGAGCGCGCTGGCTACCGACACGCCGTTGTTGCCCCGCAGCACGATTTTTCCGCCCTGACTTTCCAGTTCAAACGCATCATGATCCCCATCTTTCGGAATCGGAGCGATGGTGAACTGTTGCGCGTGACTCGGCAGTATTCGTTTGATGAGCGCGTAGGTCGCGCGTTCGTCCAGCCCCGGCGTCGCTGACTGGGCTTGTGTTAGGTTGGCAATACAGAGGGTGATTAGGAATAGCGATAATCGTAGGGGCATAATTGGGAGGGTTAATGTAGCCCAGACCTCTAGGTCTGGTAGCCGCAAGGCTAATTGCGCCGAGCGAAAACTTTATAATGATTGGCCAACTACTCAATATGGCAACTCTATTGGCCGCTTCGCGTCCTCCAGACCGGGAGGTCTGGGCTACACAGCACCGGTCTAGGCTACATTACCGCAGCAAGCGTAGGGACAGGTTGGGCAGGACCAGCGTACGATGGGGTGATGCGGGGTCGTGGGCCTGCCACTGTACCGTTGTCGCCGAGCCACCTGATAGTGTTACTGGTCGCAGATCCTGCTGGTAAAGCAGTTGAGAAATGCCGTAGTCGATACCGATAGGCATTGTTTTCTGGAAGTTGTTGAACGTCTTCACCAGCAGTTGATTGGCTCCTTTTTTCAATGGCAGCAATACGACGTCGCGCTGCTCCGGTGCTTTCGCCGGGTTGTTGCGTAACAGCAGGGTTTGTCCGTTGAGCATGACCAGCACGCCGTCGCCACTCGTGATGCGAACCAATACCCGCCGATCGGCGGGTGCAGTGATGGTCTGGGTGACGAAATAAGCGGTGGTCAGGTCGGCGGGGAGGGTGTAAACGGGACCGTTTTTCCAATCGGTCATGGCCTGCCACGATTGGCCCTGTACCGGTTTTTTTAAGTCGACTATCCCGTTTTTTGCTGGCCCTCCTTCAATCCCTGACTGAATAGGGCCGAGTTTGTAGAGCGGTCCCCACGTCAGCGTAGCCGGGTCGACATCGAGTTCGGCCGGACTATCGCCCGTAAGCTTTACCGTCTGCGTCGCGCCGTTGATCGTCAGGTCGATGGACTGGCCTTTTTCTTCATCGGAGAACAGCAGCAGCGGACGATAGGTACCGCCTTGTTCGACCTGTAGCGTCCACGATTCGGCAATGGTACTCTGGAACCGCGCATTGTAGTCGACGCCTGAGTTGCTGTAGTGCTTGTACGAGTTGGCGTGGGTCAACCGGGTCGTGTCGGTGAGCGGAACGGGATTGTACGGGCGTACCCGGTAGCCATTGGTAAACTCGACGGCGACAACGCGGATGGTCTTACCTGCTATGAACCCGGCGGGCAGGTTGATACCCAGGCCATCTTTGCCCCGAACGGTTGTGAGTTTGACATTCGGTTCGCCCAGCACCGACACCTGCTTAACCGTACCGCTCAGCCCCGGCAGGGTAAGCTGATTCCCGGCCGGCTGACTCATCACGTGCAGATAAAGCTTGTTTGGTCGGCTGGTAATGCTACCCCACGCAAACGACTGATAGAAGGGATCGGCCGACGCGCCGTAGATTGCTTCCCCGTTTTTCGCCAGCCACTGGCCGATTTGCAGCAGCACGTCGCGTTCGTAGGGTACCACCGAACCGTCGCCTTTGGGGCCGATGTTGAGCAGGTATTTTCCGCCCCGGCTTACGACCCGAATCAGGCTGGTCAGCTTCTCGTGTTCTTTTTCGGCTTCCGGTACGCGTTTCTGCCACGAGCGATATCCCCAGGTTTCATCGAAAAATGAAGCGGGCGACTGCCAGGGTACGCCAATCGTGTAGTCGGGTTCCTGGTTGTCGCCCATGACCGTAAAGTCGCCCATGTCGTTGCCGATACGGCTACCGATCAGGCAGTTGGGTTGGAGTTTGTGGACGAGGTCGCGCATTTCACGGCTCTGCGTTTCACTCATCGACCCCATGTCGAACCACAGTTCCGAGACCGGTCCGTAATTGGTCAGTAGTTCGGTGATCTGCCGTTTGTTATAGTCGTGGTGCTCCGGCGTAATGGGGTCGGAGTTGTGGCTCGAAATGGGGGACGCCTGCGGGTAGTGCCAGTCGATAAGCGAGAAATACAGACCGAAACTGGTGCCGTTGCGTCGGCAGGCGTCGCTGAGTTCGCGGATAATGTCACGGCCGTACGGTGTGGCATCGACCACGTTGAAATCGGTCGTGGCGGTTTTGAACATGCAGAAACCGTCGTGGTGCTTGCTGGTAATGACGATCGATCGCATGCCGGCCCGTTTGGCAAGGCTGGCAATCGAGTCGGCGTTCCAGCGCGTCGGGTTGAACCGCCGGGCCACCTTGGCGTAGGTGTCGCTGTAGATACCGGCATGGGCCTGAATCTGCTCGCTCAGTCCCACCGTCACGGGCTTATCGTTCCAGACACCGCCCAGCACGGAATAGATGCCCCCGAAATGGATGAACATCGAGTATTTCTGGTCGCGCCATTCGCGCAGGGCGTTGGGGGCAATCTGGGCAAAGCCGGCGAGGGCGTAGCCGGTGAAGAAAAGGGTTACGATGAGCGTTCTCAGCACAGCCATGGCTGGTTAGTGGTTTAGTTGAACGGGCAAAATAACCCATTCAGCCGGGATTGTAGCCGTGTAACCCAGACGTTCACGTCTGGAGGGCGCGAGAGCGACCAAACTAGCTACCGCAACGAGTGATTGGCCTGGCGGCCACCAGACGTGGGCCCACGCGGTGGCCGGTCTGGACTACATTACTTCACTGGCGAAAACAGACGAATTTCGTAGACGAGCTGGTTCTTGCCCGAAAACAGCGGTTCCTGCATTTTGCGGAGGACCAGCTTGCCGGGTTCGAACGCCAGAATACGAAAACTGCTCAACACGGTGCCTGACTTCCCGACATACTGTAGTGAATCGCCATTGATAATCCGGTAGCGAACGGGGCGCGCTTCGGCTTCCTTCCGCATCGTCATCGTTCCGCTGCCGTCGTAATCGTAAACGATGTTGTCGGCGTCGTTTTGTACCGCTTTCCGTTCCGCAAATCCGTTGGTGTAGCGGTAGATGGAATCGGTCTTCCAGGCTCCTTTCAGATCGGACTCAGTGACGCGGACTTTTGATTGACAACCCACGAGCAGCAGGGTAACAAGTAGAAGGAAATAGGGCATTTACAGGTCGGGTAGTTTGTGTGTATTGCCAGTAGTGCCGGGTCTGGAACGCCGACCCGACACCACCAGTCGATACCATCAATTCACGTAGTACGGATTTTGCTTCAGCACACCATTGCTCAGGTCGATTTCGCGCTGGGGCAGGGGGAAATAATAGTGCTTGGGCTTGACGAACGTACGGCCGGGTTTGTACGGACCCCGGTCTTTTTTGTAATGCGACACAATGTCGATCAGGCCGGCTTTGTCCCAGCGCATCAAATCCTGGTGCCGTTCGTTTTCGCCCGCCAGCTCGACCCGGCGCTCGTGCATGATGTCGGTCATGGTCGCGCCCGTTTTCGCTTTCAGACCCACCCGCTTCCGTACGGTATTCAACTCGGTATCGCCCGACTGGCCCGAGCGGATTTTGGCTTCGGCAACCAGCAGGTAAACATCCGACGTCCGAAGCCAGGGCGCGTTGAGCCCCTGATCCATGTCGCCGGCGTCGGTGAAGTTGGTGTATTTGCGGAACGCATGGCCCGTTACACGCGTCAGGTCGGGGGTAAAGGTGCTGATACCGTTCGCTTTCCGGTCGACCTGATCGCCGTCGACCAGTACGGTGTAAACCCGGCGCGGGTCGCCTGTTTCAAACTCGTTGACGAGGTCGGCGATGGGTTCGTGAAAACCCCAGCCGCCCCATGAGCCCACGGTGTGGTAGTAGGCCGGGGAGTCGTCGGTTGTCCAGCCCGATTTGTACTGTAGCGAGAACAGGATTTCGGAGTTGTTTTCCGTACCCAACTGGAAATTCTGGTCGAAGCTGGGGGCCAGCTGGTAGGCCGAGTTGCCAATCACTTTGGTCCCGGTGGCAATGGCTTTAGCCCACTGCGACTGGTACACGTACAGCTTGGTCAGGAACCCATTGGCGGCTCCCTGCGTAGCCCGACCCACGTCGCTGCCACCGTACGATACCGGTAGCAGACTGGCCGCTTTCAGGAAATCGGATTCGGCCTGTGCTTGTACATCCGCCAGCGACGATTTGGCTTTGTTGAAATTGCCGGCCAGTACGTCGGCTTCGAGCAGGATAGGTACTTCACCGTAGATGACCGCCAGCCGCCAGTACACGAAACCGCGCAGGAAATACGCTTCGCCCAGACTGCGGTTGCGGATACTCTCGTCCATCGTCACCTTCGGCGCGTTGATCAGTACGGCGTTGGCGCGGGAAATGACTTCGTACTTGGTCGACCAGGTGTTCAGAATGTGCGTGTTTGTCGGGTCGAAGGTGAACAGTTCGAGCGAGGTTTCATCGGGGTGATCGCCTGCCCGGTTCATGTCGTCGGAGCAGTTGTCGAAGGTGTATTCGGTATGCGCGAAACCGTCTTCGTCGAGCAGTGGAGCGTAGATTGCGTTGGTTGCCGACACGACGTCGTCGCCGTTGCGCCAGAATTTGTTCGACGCCGTCAGGCCGTAGGGCGTCGATTCGAGCAGGTCTTTCTGGCAGCTCGTCAGGCCCAGTACGAACAGCATACTGGCTAGTACAGGTATATGTTTCATTGGGAGAAATGTCGTTTTAAGAGGGTCGTTTCAGACAGAATACGATGGGTTTAAAATGCCAGTGTCGCGCCCAGCGTGAAGGTACGGGCCTGCGGATACTGCGCGTAATCGACGTTTTGCTGCGCGTACTGCCCCTGCGACCGGTCGCCATCGGCAAAGCCCAGTTCGGGGTTCAGGCCGGAGTACTTCGTGAACGTAAGCACGTTTTGTCCCGTCACGTAAACCCGCGCCTGTGACAGCCCCAGCCGGTTCATCAGCGGCTTGGGCAGCGTATAGCCGAGGGTCAGGTTTTTCAGCCGCAGGAAGTCGCCCCGCTCGATGAACAGGTCGGAGGTGCGGAAGTTACGGTTCGAGTTGGTGATGCTGACACGCGGAATGCTGTTACTCGTGTTTGGGCCGGTCCAGCGGTTCGTTTCGTCGGCGTAGAGGTTAAACGAGTAGCTGGCGTCGAGCCCCTGCATCCGGTCGGCGTTGTAAATATCGACACCACCCTGCCCGAGGAAGAACAGCGTCAGGTCGAAGCCTTTGTAGGTCAGACCCGTATTCAAGCCGTAGGTAACTTTTGGCTGTGGGCTACCCAGAATCGTGCGGTCGTTGTTGTCGATTACGCCATCACCGTTCAAATCCTGGAAGCGTACATCGCCGGGATGAATCAGGCCCTGCGCCCGGCGAGGGTCCTTGGCCAGTGCGGGGTCAGCGTCGATTTCGCCCTGCGTCTGGTAGAGGCCGTTGGTGCGCCAGCCGTAGAAGGTGCCGTAGGCATAGCCCTCATAACTGCGGGTAATTTCCTGATCGGTGCGGCCGTACGTCTGCGAGCCGAGGAAGCTGCCGGGCGTCAGCAGTTTAGTGATCCGGTTCTTGATGAATGTCGCATTACCGCTGACCGACAGGGTCAGGTCGCCCACTTTGTGCTGATAGCTCAGTTCCAGTTCAAGGCCCTGATTGCGTAGCTGCCCTACGTTCTGATCGGGAATGGAGGCTCGGCCCAGCGTGCCCAGCGAAGGGGGCGACAGCAGCATGTTCTTCGTGTCCTTGATAAAGTAGTTGACCGATGCCTGCAGGCTATTTTGCAGGAAGCCCGCGTCAAGGCCGAAGTTGCTCATCTCCGCCGTTTCCCAACCGATGTTGGCATTGGCCAGTCGTCCCTGCGCGGAACCCGACGTATTCTGATCCCCGAACGAGTAGCGGTAGTTCGAGTTGATCAGCGCGAGGTATTGCAGTGAGTTGATGTTCTGGTTGCCTAGCTGACCCCAGCCGCCGGTCAGTTTCAGGTTGCTGACGGTCGACAGGGCGTTCTTGAAAAACGGTTCGTCGGAGATGCGCCAGCCAAGCGAGAAAGCCGGGAAGTAACCCCATTTGTTGCCCGGCGCAAACTTTGATGAGCCGTCGGCGCGGAACGTAGCGGTCAGCAGGTAGCGATCTTTGTACGCGTAGGTACCCCGGCCGAATACCGATTGCAGCGCGTCATAACTACGACCGCCATCCTGCCCATTGCCGATGGCGACAATCGAACCGGCGTAGCGCATGTACCGCAGGTCGGGGTCCTCACTGGCGAATTCGCGGCCCCGCGTTCCCGAATACAGGTCGTTGAAGGTCTGCGAGGTGTAACCACCTACCAGCCCAACCGTGTGCTGCCCGAACGATTTGTCGTACGACAGAAAGTATTCCTGCAAAAAGGCCCAGTACTTGTCGTTGGTGAGTGTCAACTGGTTATACTGGTTGGTACGGTACTGGTCGGTGATTTTGACAGCAAATTCGCGCGTGTTGGTGAACGTCGCGTCGAGGGCAAGGTTGGCGCGTGCCTTTAGTCCTTTCGCGATCTCGAACTCACCCGTTACGCTGCCCAGCAGTCGGTTGCGGGCGTTGTCTTTATCCTGCGTATCGATGGTGTACTGCGGGTTGTTGATGTCGCCGAACGCGCCTTTTCCCTGCGTGGTGCTGTAGGTGCCATCGGCGTTCATCACCGGCAGGCCGGGGTGAAACCGGATCGCGCTCCAGAGCAGTCCGTCCTGTGCTGAGAGGGTATTGGGCGCGTTGTCGTGGGTGTTGGTAAACTGGAGGTTCTGCCCGATTTTGAGCCGCTCGGTAATCTTATGATCGGAGTTAATGCGGAACGTGTACCGTTTGTAATACGAGTTGCCGATGATACCCGTTTCGTTGTAATACCCGCCCGAAATGGCAAACGACGAGTATTTACCACCCCCGCGCAGCGCTACGTCGAGGTTTTGCGTCGTGCCCTGCCGAAGAATCTGATCCTGCCAGTTGGTCTGCTGGGTCTGGTACTGCGCATCCTGCCAGATCGATGGAACCGTCAAGCCGTCGTTGGTGTAGGCTTCCCGCTTGATGCCAGCCAGCGTGGGTGCGTCTAGTACGGGCAGCGTTTTGATGCGGTTCGATACGCCCGTATAGCCGTTGACGGTGAACCGAAGTTTGTCGTCGAACCGGCCGCGTTTCGTTGTAATCAGGACAACGCCGTTCGCAGCCCGCGTTCCGTAAATCGCGGAAGCCGACGCATCTTTTAATACGTCGATACTTTCGATGTCGTTGGGGTTGACATCGTTCATGCTACCGGCCGGTACTCCGTCGATGACGATCAGGGGGTCGGCATTGTTGACCGTGCCCAGTCCCCGAATGCGGATGGAGCCCGCATTGCCCGGCGCACCTCCGTTCCGCACGACGTTGACACCCGCTGCCCGGCCCTGTAAGGCCTGCTGTGCCCCACCCGACGGCAGGTTCTGAATATCAGCCCCTTTCACGGCCGAGATGGCCCCGGTCACGTCTTTCTTTTCCTGCGTACCGTACCCGACAACCACAACTTCGCCCAGTTGCTGGATGTCGTTTTTTAACGTTACGTTGATCGATGCGCGATTGTTGACCGGAACTTCCTGCGTGGTATAGCCGATAAACGAAAAGACCAGCGTGCCGTTTGCGTCGGGAACGGTCAGCGAATAGTCGCCGTCGGTATTGGTGACGGTGCCGGTATTGGTGCCTTTCAGCACGATGCTGACGCCCGGAATACCCTGCCCGTCCTCGCCCGTCACGCGGCCTCGTACCGTCACGGCAACCGCCTGCCCGAAATTAGTCCCCAGCGACTCGATGCTGGCATGCGTCGGGTTGGTAGTCGTGGCTGATCCGTCGTTACCTGACCGGTTGGCGGGCTTTACGATGAACACATCTTTTTTGACCTGCTTGACCGTCAGATTCTGCGGGATGAGCAGGCGATTCAAGGCGGTTTTCAGATCGGCTGCCTGCATCCAGTCGTCCGACGGTGCAGGTCGGTTATCGAGCGTAGTGGCGGCATAGCCAATCGTCACACCGTAGCGTCGTTCCAGTTCGGCGAGGGCCTCGCGGGTCGACCGAACGGCTTTGGATCGGTGAACGACCTGACTCTGCCGGGTCGTCGCCAGCAGTTGTGGTACGGCAGGTTGCGCGTTTAGCAACTGACAACCCAGCAGGGTCAGCAGCAGGCCGGTCGCAACGGGGCGGTAAATGGGTAAATCGTTTGGCATATAACGGAGGATTATTCAGGTTTTCAGTTCTCGGTTTACGGTTTACGGTGGTTGGTGTATGTGTGTAGCCTGGACCTCCAGGTCCGGGTGGACGCGAAGCGGCCTGTTAGCATCCACCGTAAACAGTTGGCCTGACGGCCACCCGGACGTGGACGTCCAGGCTACACACTAGCGCCAGGCGACACCATCGGCTACAGTTTTGGGCTGATACGGATGTGGTTGGGGGTTACGGTGGATACGGTAAGGTCGTTGGCTTCAGCGATGGCGGCCAGTAGTATGGCGGGGTCGCGGGTGGGCAAATGAATGGTCATCCGGCGATTACGCAACGTAGAATCAGCGAACTCGATTCGGTAGCCGAGGTCCTGCGTCAGCAGATCGGCCATATCACCCAGTGTCGTATTGTCGAAAATAAACTGCCGCGTCGTCCAGGCGCTGTACACGGCCGGCTCGACCCGCCGACGGACAATAGCCTGCCTGGTGTTCGCGGGAATGTCAACCAGTTCGCCCGGTACCATGTTGATGGGCTTCGGCTGACCAGCCATGTGCAGACGAACCCGACCGCTGTTGAGCACGACGCGTGTTTGCCGTTCCTGCTCATCGACAGTAAAAACCGTCCCCAGCACTTCGACCCGGAGTTGATCGGGGGTTTGTACGATAAACCGCTGCTTGTTCGACTGATGGGTAACCGAAAACTGCGCCTTTCCCACCAGCCATACCGTCCGGTCTTCGTCGGCCGACCAATGCCGGGGGAACCGCACCGACGCGCCGGTATTCAGCACGACCGTCGAGCCGTCGGGCAGCGTTACCGTTCGGGGTTCGTCGGCACCCGCGTACTCGACCACCGGCTGCGTTTGCCAGTACCAGACCGTTCCCACCAGCAACAGTACTGCACTGACTACCGTTGCCAGTGCGCCAGTACGCCGGCGACGGGTGGGGGCTGGACGGTGCTGACGAACGGGGTAGACAGGGCTGTTTTTCTGCGCCTGAACAGCCGCCCAGACCGTAGCCTGCGCGTCGGCCGGTGGGTTGATGGGCGAAAGCTGCCACATCGTCACCAACTGCCGGGCAAGGTTCAGTTCTGCTGATCGGTCGGGGTGTTGGACCAGCCACCGTTCCCAGACAGCCGTGTTGGTCGGGGTCGGGTGTTGTACCCACTCGATAAACGCGGGGTCGGCGGCAAGTGCTTCCGCTGAAGAATACTCGTTTTTCATGCCTAACGCCCACCCGCTGATACCTGACTGTAGCAAGATTGGGTCGGTTCGGAAAAGCAATGGCGATTGTTTGGCGTTTTTACCGGGTTGGGGTGAAAAAATTTTGATACTTTTTCTAAACACAGAGGAAACAGAGGTTTTCACGGAGCACGCAGAGACAAATAAGCTAGTTTCAGCCCGGTCGTCGCGGGTGCATTGTACAGGCGGGCCGAACTTGATCTAATCGGTGCCTTTTCTCCGTTTACTCTGTGCCTTCCCTCTGTTATCTCCGTGTTTAAACCATCAGTCCCATCAGTGTTAATAACCAGAAACCCGGCTGACTCAGCAGTTTACGAAGTCGTTCGAGCGCTTCATAGACGAGGTTGTATACCGTACGAACCTGCACCGCCATCATATCCGCAATTTCGGGATACGACAGTCCGTCGATATACAGGAGCGTAATGGCTTCTTTCTGGCGGTGGCTAAGCTGATTGATGGCCTGCCGGAGCTGGGCCTGTTGCTGCTGCTGCACTTCCAGCGTGATAAAATCAAATTCCGGTGAAAACCCCAGCGAGTTGTCAGCATCAGTACCCATCAATGCGGGCGTCTGTTGCCGGATGGCCCGGTATACTTGCCGACGCATAGCTTTCAACAGGTAAAACTTGATTGAGTCGGTGGGGGAGAGCGTTCGATGTGCCCGCCAAAGCTCGACAAACAGCGTCTGTATCGTATCTTTCACCAGCTCATCGTCGCTGGCAATGTGGTAGCCATACCGGTACAGCGTGGCGAAATAGGTGTTGTAAATGGCCGTAAAAGCCTGTTCATCACCGGATCGAAAACGTTGCCATAGTTCGTCTTCAGCGGTAACAGTCATATTCAGCGGGGCGGGTACGGGCGGGAGTAACTATTTTGTTGGTGAAAGTACAACCTGAGCAGGAAATATCAGGATAGTCCATCGGTTAATTGGCCGTCTTTCGGGATTGCTGCACAGAACGGTGGTACGATGCACCGACAGCGGTAACTTGCAGTCAATTGGTGGCCATCGCGCCAATAATCAACTATGCAGCTTATTTCGTACAACATCAATGGCATCCGGGCGGCACTCCGTAACGGGCTGGCCGATTGGCTTTCTCAGCATAACTTCGATATTCTTTGTTTTCAGGAGGTGAAAGCGACGCACGACGTTGTCGACCTGACGCCCTTCGAGCAACTGGGCTATCAGTACCACTGGCACGCAGCCGAAAAGAAAGGGTATTCCGGCGTCGCTACGTTTTCGCGCATCGCCCCGACCAACGTCGTGATGGGCTGCGGTCTGTCGGTCTACGACTGCGAAGGGCGTATCCTGCGCACCGATTTTGATGATCTGACGGTCCTGAACTGCTATTTCCCGTCCGGTACGACGGGGGAGGTGCGTCAAGGTGTCAAGATGGAATTTCTGCGGGATTTTTACGACTACGTGCAGGAACTCCGTCGGACGCGACCCAACCTGATTGTAGTGGGCGACTACAACATTGCCCATACTGCGATTGACATTCACGACCCCGTCCGTAACAAGAACGTAACCGGCTTTCTACCCGACGAGCGGGCCTGGATGGACCGCTGGTTTGCGGCCGACATGATCGATGCGTTCCGCCATAAACACCCTGCCGACGTGGCCTACAGCTGGTGGAGCTACCGGGCCGGTGCGCGCAGTAGTAACAAAGGCTGGCGTATCGACTATGCGTCGGTCAGCGAACCCCTCCGCCACCGTATTCAGGACTGCACCATGCTCCCCGACGCCGTCCACGCCGACCACTGCCCCGTTTGGCTGTCCTTAAAGAGCGAAAGAGTGAATGAGTGAAAGAGCGAATCTTCTACACCATCGCTCTTTCACTCATTCACTCTTTCGCTCTTTGACTCATGTACTACCTTATTTACAAACCGTATCTGATGATGTCGCAGTTTAGCCGGGAGGGCGACAAGACGACACTGGCTGATCTTGATTTTCGGTTTCCGTCGGATGTATATCCGGTTGGGCGACTCGATGCCGATAGTGAAGGGTTGCTGTTGCTGACCAGCGATAAGCAGCTGAATCACCGGCTGCTGAATCCTAAATTTCAGCACGATCGGACCTACTACGTACAGGTCGATGGGGCACTGACGACCGACGCCTGTGCGCAACTGTCGGCGGGGGTGACGATCTCGGTCGATGGTAAGCCCTACCATACCCGCCCCGCCGATGCGCGGCCGCTGGCCGAGCCCGCCCTGCCCGAGCGCGTACCGCCCATTCGGTACCGGGCCGCTATCCCGACCTCCTGGCTGTCGATCCGGTTGCACGAAGGCAAAAACCGGCAGGTGCGCCGGATGACGGCCGCTGTCGGATTCCCGACCTTACGGCTGGTACGCTGGGCTATCGAAGACCTGACCGCTGAAGGTATGCAGCCGGGCGATGTCCGTCAGCTCGACTGGCCGACTGTTCGTCAGGGGCTGCGATTGCGGTAAATCCACCATCCGCGTAAGACTTATGCCCAACTGTATTAACGAAAGTTGTTGATACAGGTGGGCATAAGCCTAAAGACAAAAGTGACTACAGACCAGGTGTTCAGCGTTCAGACCGAACAGGGCTGGGGCTGAAACGATCTGCTAATATTCGATCGATTTGATGATAATGCTGCTGCTGGGTGTCAGCGTCAGGTAGCGATTCAGGCCATCGTTGCCCGCTTCGCCTATCGTATGGCCCTTATACAGCAGTGTATACGAATCGGGACCAGGGCCGTCGACAACGACGTTTGTGTACGAATACGTAACCCGCGTTTTACCCGACATGCCTTTTACGAGTATGGCCACGTGCGTATCGTCGGTGGCGGTTACAGTGGCGGTTCCCGTTGGATTCATATCCAGCGACGTGGCTGTCGAGTACTCGGCGAATTGATATGAGCCGTTTATAGACGATGCCGTTCCGGGGCCGATGGCCGATGTTGAGCAGCCAGCCAGCAGGAGACCCGCTGCCAGGGGAGCGTAACGTAGAATCATGAGTGGATCAGGTTGTGTGCCTGAAGGTAGCCAAAAGCAGAAAAAGTGCCAATCGACACATTTTACAGTTTCATTCGATCGGCGAGCGCAAAGACTTCCTTCAGGCATTTAGCGGTGAGATCCGCGTCTTCCAGCGCATTGTGAAAGCCGTCTTCACGGGCGAAGCCGAAGTGAGCGGCAATGGCGGTCAGGCTAAGCCGATCCGGTGTTTTCTGCCCGTTGGCTTTGAGCACGCGGAAAGTAAAATAGCCGAGCGTGTGCAGGTCGAGCAGGACGCGCGAAAAAGGCCACTTCAGCTTTTCGTAGCGGTACGCTTCTTTCAGAAAATTGATGTCGTTGATTACGCTTTGCCCGCAGATAATCACGTCGCGGAGGTAGGGCGTCCGATCGAGCTGACCGGCAGGAACGCGAATACCAAGCTGCGTACAAATCCAGTTTTCCAGTTCGGGCAGTACGTCGTACATCATCGGCGCATCATCCAGATCGGCCAGTGACAGGTTGTGTATCTTCTCCGACGACGACGAAAACGCGTCTTCGTTCTCCGGATATACGTTCGTCAGGTAGCGTCCTTTCTCGGTCCACTGATCGTCGAACAGCACCGCGCCAATCTGAATAATTTCGTTGTAATCCGGCTCCGGGCCGGTCATCTCCAGGTCAAGTACAAGGTAAGGCATAGTCGTTCAGTTTTCGGTTTACAGTATTCAGTTCACGGTTTATTGGTCGCGGCATAACTGGTAAAACTAGATCCGCATACGGTCGTAGTCGGTATCCAACATGAATAACGATTTGTGAACCACCGTATACCGTAAACCGAATACCATAAACCTCATACCAACAGTTTTCTCGCTGCGGCTTCGTCCTGTTTGAGCTGACTGACCAGGGCCGACAGACCATCGAACTTCTGTTCAGGACGCAGGAACGCCCGAAATTGCAACGTCAGGTGTTCGCCGTAAATGTCTTTGTCGAAGTCGAAGATGTAGGTTTCGATCGTCTGATGCGTACCGGCTACCGTCGGGCGGAAGCCAATGTTCAGCATGCCACTGAATTTCTGGCCGGCATACAGCACATCGACCGCGTAGACACCGTTGGCTGGAATCAGCTTGACTGGGTCATCGACCTGTAGATTCGCCGTTGGAAAGCCGATCGTTCGGCCCAGTTGCCGCCCTTTCACAACGGTGCCGGACAGACTGTATGGGCGCCCCAGCAGCCGGTTGGCGATGTCGATCTGTCCAGCGTCGAGAGCGGCCCGAATGCGCGATGAACTGACGCCCACCGCTTCGATATCCTGCCGGGGAATTTCTTCGACCCCAAACCCGTACTCGTTTTGATGCGCCTGAATGTAGTCGAAACCGCCTTCCCGGTCGCGGCCAAAGCGATGATCGTAGCCAATCACCAGCTTGCGCGTCCCAATCTTGTCGATCAGCACCTGCCGAATGTATTCCGCCGACGATAGTTCGGAAAAGGCGCGCGTAAACGGAATGACAACCAGATGATCGACGCCCGCCTGTTCGAGCAGGTCGATTTTCTCGTCCAGCGTCGTCAGGAGTTTCAGGTCCATGCTATCGTTCGACAGCACGGTTCGGGGATGGGGCCAGTAGGTAATCAGCACGGATTCGCCCCCGCTCGCCCGGGCAACTTCGGTCAGCCGGGCCAGAATTGTCTGATGGCCCCGGTGTACCCCGTCGAACGTGCCGCTTGTGACAACGGCGTTGGGGAGGGGGTGTAATTCGTCGAGACCGCGATGAATAAGCATAAACGTTGATGAGTCGGCAGGTACTAAGGTCAGGGCTGTTGGTCAGGCTGCGGCTGTTGGTCAGGCTGCGGCTGTCGGTCTGCCTGACACCGGGCTATGAACGTTTCGAGTGAATCCGCGTCGTCAATGCGAAAACTGCCGATACGGGTTCGGCGTAACGCACTCATGTAAGCCCCATTGTCCAGCAGCAGCCCAAGGTCGCGTACCAGACTGCGAATATAAGTGCCTTTCGAACATACGATACGGAAATCGACTTCGGGGAACCGCGTGGTGTCTACCTCAAAAACCGACACCGTGACCTGTCGGCTTTTGATCTCCGTTGTTTCGCCCCGCCGGGCTTTTTCGTACAAGCGCTCCCCATTGACCCGAATAGCGGAATAGATGGGCGGCACTTGTGTAACCTCGCCCGTCAGTTGTCGGGCCGCGTCGCGAATGGCATCTGGCGTAATGCCGCTCGTGTCGTACTCGGCGTCGACGGCTGTTTCCAGGTCGATCGATGGCGTCGTTTTTCCCAGTACCAGCGTGCCGGTATATTCTTTTTCCTGCGCCTGATACTGATCGATCTGTTTGGTCATCTTGCCCGTGCAAAGAATCAGCAGGCCGGTTGCCAGCGGATCGAGCGTACCGGCATGCCCGATTTTCTTGAACTTACAGGCGTATTTCAGCTTGTTGGCTACGTCGAACGACGTCCATGTCAGCGGCTTATCAATCAGAATGACTTGTCCGGGGTCAGGAGTAGGCTGTGTCAAAAAGGTATTCAGTTTGCGGGTATACGGTAGTCAGTTTACGGTTTACAGTATTCGGTTTTCGGATTGCTCCGTTCAGATGGCACATGCTCCCAGCAAAAACCACCGTAAACCGAATACTGAACACTGTAAAGCCGGTTATAATACGTCGATCTTGACGCCGGCTGCGAGCAGACCCAGCAAAATCAGACCGACAACGATTCGGTAGTAGCCGAACACTTTAAAGCCGTGCTTGGTCAGGAAGCCAACAAAACCACGGATCGCCAGCATGCCGACGATGAACGCGATGGTATTGCCAAGCAACAGAATCTTGTAGTCGTCGGGTTGCAGGAGCTCGTAGGTTTTCAGCAGCTTATACCCCGATGCCGCAGCCATAGTCGGGACGGCCAGAAAAAAGGAAAACTCGGCGGCCTGGGTACGGGTAAGTCCCTGAAACATACCGCCGATAATGGTAGCTGCTGAACGCGATACACCCGGTACCATCGCGATACACTGGAAAAAACCGATGCGCAAGGCGTCGGGCGCGGTGACGTCATGATCTTTGGGCTGAGCCAGCGTGATCTTGTCGATGAAGAGCAGAATAAAGCCGCCGACAACCAGCATGATGGCAACGACCGTTACGTTTTCGAGCAGCGAATCGATAAAGTCGTTGAGTAAGAAGCCGATGACAGCCGCCGGCAGGAAGGCGATCAGAATTTTAGAATAAAAATCGGCGAGCCGCTGCGTTTTCTGGGGGAGCCGCTGTGCCCAGGCCGGGGCTATAAAATCGTCGGTGCGCGTATCGACCAGAAACCGGCGGTGATATAGCACTAATACCGAGAGAATGCAACCGAATTGAACGTCGACCGTGTACAGTTTGGTGAATTCGTTACCGGCAATGCCCGCCAGTGAAGAGTAAATAATCATGTGCCCCGTCGAGGAAATTGGCAGAAACTCCGTCAGTCCCTCGATAATGGCCAGCGCAATCGCGTGAATCAGATCCATTGAAAAAAGTCGTGCAGTTGTAGGGTTGTAAAGTTATAGAGTTGTCGAGTAAGTCCGCCGATATTCATCGCGCCAGCTAACTATACAACCATACAACCCTGTAACTGTACAACTATGCCTGCTTCGGCCGGGCCAGGATGGCAAAAAACTCCAGGATAAAGCCCGCCATTACGACAATCGGACCGAGCGTCAGGCCCAGGAAGCCGAAGCCAAACTCTTCTTTGTCGAGGCTCATAATGAAGAAGCCGGCCAGAATAATGCCGATACCAGCCAGCATCAGCGTATAGTTCTGCCGGCCAAATGGCAACGCAGCCGCCTGCCGGGAAGGCTCGGATACCGTCGGACGCGTAAACGGGGTCCGGGTGGCTGTATCGGTCGACGTGGTCGTTGCTGTTTTACGGAGTGGCTCCTCACGCGTCAGCGTCGGTTGAGCCGATTGCTTATCTTTCGCCATGGTCATACTGTTTCTTCGTTATAAAGCCGCCGGGCGGCATTTAGTTTTCAACTACTACTAATACAATTCGTCGAGCGTCAGGCCGAGGTAGCGGTGAACGGCCTGAAACGTACTGACGAAGCCAATGACGGCTCCTAAACCGACCAGACCTGCCAGCAGCATAATCAGCTTGGGCGTGTCCTGGAAGTAAGCCAGTTCAGGCAGGTTATGCGTGGCTAGCTGCAACCCGACCAGCAGCATGACGACCGCCAGCACACCGGCTATGACCCCCTGCCACACCCCCCGACCCAGAAAAGGCCGTGTGATGAAGCTGTTGGTTGCACCGACCAGTTGCATACTCCGAATCAGCATACGCTGCGAGTATAGCGCCAGCCGAATGGTGTTGTTCATCAGCACCACGATAATCAGGAGCATAACGGCCACAAAAACACCCATCACCAGATAAATCCGGTTGATGTTGCGATTGATGCTGTCGACCAGATTTTCCTGGTACACCACTTCAAAGACACCATCGACGCGTTCCAGGTCTTTCTTGACGCCCGCCAGTTTCGACTCATCGAAGTAGGCTTCGTTGAGCTTGAGCCGGTAGCTGTCGCGTAGCGGATTCTCGTCCAGAAAGCGGGAAAAATCCTCTTTCGTTTCGGCGATGAACTCACGGGCAGCGGCATCTTTCGACACAAACGTAAGCTGTGGCTTCCCGTCGGTCGACAAGGTGTACGGCTTGTTGGCCAGCGTGCGGTACATCAGCGTAGCCGCCCGGGTCGAGTCGATGTCCTTGTCGAGAAAGACCCGCACTTCGTAGTTTTCCCGGATGTACTGCACCAGTCGTTTGGATTCGATGGCCAGCATCCCGCAAAAACCAATCAGAAACAGCGCCAGCGTGAGACTAAACAGAATCATGCCGGCGGGGTAGGCCCCCACTTTTTTCTTTTTACGAGCCATTCAGCCGGATCGTGTTAGTAAACAAAAATAAGAACCCAATTCGGGCGATGGGCGAATTTAAGAAAATTTAAGCCTTCCGCCCGGAGGACGGGGGTTGTGGGGTTTTAAAGTTGTAGGGTTGAAAAGTTGTTACCGCCAGACTCGGACGCGCCAGCCAACTTTACAACCCTAAAACTTTAAAACTCTACAACTCAAAAAAACTTATTTCCAGATTGGCTCAATCGGCCGAATACTGGCTGAACGCAACCCGTCGCCGAAAAACTGAATGCCCCGACTGTCGGGCGCGGGAAAAATCTGGTTGGTCAGGGTTACCTGTCCGTCGTTGGCGAATACTTCAACCGACGACCGATCGACCCATATTTGCAGTGACACCCGGCCGTTCTGCGGTTTTACGGGGGCGGCAAACCGACCCGGAAAGTCACGGGCGAAGGCCACATCACCCGAGCGTGTCCGGTCGACGTAGAGCAGTTGCCGAACGGGATCGTAGCCTACCACGGTTTCCTGGTCTGTGTTGCGGCACAGGCGTACGCCGGCTTCGGCTTTCGTCGCTTCCAGATCGAGCGTCAGTTGGTAGGTGTCGCCCGAAAAGCCGTTGTCGGTCAGGCTTTGGTTGAGCGCGCCCTGGTCAAAGCCCGCCCACTGAAAGGCGGGTCCGAGTAAACTTTTTAACTCCTGAACCGGGCGCTGCCGCAGTTCGTAGCCCGTCGCGGCTTTCGTCAGGCGCAGTTCGCGGGGCAACGACATGGCCCCCCGGAAGGAACGGGTCGGTGTCTCGGTAGCATACTGCCAGTTGTTCATCCAGCCAATGCTGATTGCACCCCGGTTGCCCCGAATCGGCATATTGTTGAACGTAACGGCAGCGTAGTAATCTTTTCCCCAGTCGACGGGACGGGCGGCAGCGGTGGCTGCGTCGCGGGTAAACGTACGCCCGTCGAACTGACCGACATAGTATTCCATGCCAGACCCACCGGCGACGGCACCACTACCGACCGATAGCAGCAGTACCCATTTACGTTCCATCGACCCTTCGACCGGTAATTCAACGAGATCAGGACATTCCCAGATACCACCCCGTGCCGTCGGTGGAGCACCGGGTCGTTTCGGGGCCGGAGCATCAATGGAAAACTCGCCGGAGCGGGTCCAGTTTTTAAGGTTGGTCGATGTGTAAAAAAGCGCCTTGCGTTCAGGTGATAAAACGCTGACCATCACCCAGTGCTGCGCCGGTTCGTACCAGAATATCTTCGGGTCACGAAACTCTTTCTTTCCCAGATCGAGAATCGGTTGGGTACCATAGCGGGTCCAGGTGCGGCCTTTGTCATTGCTGTACGCCAGGTACTGACTTTGGTTGTCGGCGCGATGACCCGTGAAGATAGCGACCATCGGTGGTCTGCCACCTACGCCAAGGCCACTGCTGTTCGCTTTGTCGATGACGCAGCTACCCGAGAAAATCATGACCGGCCCCGCTTCGGGAATGGCAATGGGCAACTCCTGCCAATGAACCAGATCGCGGCTGATGGCGTGCCCCCAGCTCATATGCCCCCATTTCGTACCCTGCGGATTGTGCTGATAAAACAGGTGATATTCACTGTCGAAGTATACCAGCCCGTTCGGGTCGTTGATCCAGTTGCTTTGCGGAGTGTAATGGAAAAAGGGCCGAAATGGCTGTTGGTAAAACGTATCAGTGGGCATACGCTGCGCCAGCAGGGTAGGGACCATCAGGCCTGCTGAAACGACAAGCGACAAAACGCGGATCATGGAAACGGGAGTACAGAACAGTACGTAAGAACGGGAATTAGACGCAGAAAAACTACGGCGGTTTAGCCAATGGTAATCAGAATACTGCCTTGGCAATTTTCATGACATTGTCGGCTTTACCCATCGTGTAGAAGTGCATCACCGGTGCGCCCGCAGCCATCAGTTCGCGGCACTGCTGAATACCCCATTCCACACCGACCTGCCGCGCCTGCTGATCGTTTTCGCACTGTTCTACGGCCTTCACCAGATCGGCGGGCATTTCCAGGTGAAAGAGCTTGGGCAGAATCTGGAGTTGCTTGCGGGTGCTAAGCGGCTTCAGACCGGGAACGATCGGCACGGTGATACCTGCCTGCCGACAACGGTCGACAAAGTCGAAGTACTTCTGGTTGTCGAAAAACATCTGCGTGACGATGTAATCGGCCCCCTTGTCGATTTTCTGTTTCAGGTATTGAAAGTCCGTATCGTGATCGAGTGCTTCAAAATGCTTCTCGGGGTAGGCCGCTACGCCAATGCAAAAGTTGCTCGGTGCCAGGGCGGTGTCTTCCTCGTGAAGATAGTGCCCCCGGTTCATGTCGGCTACCTGCTCGACGAGTTCGCTGGCGTACGAGTAGCCGTTCTCTTTGGCTTTGAAGGTTGAAAACGGTTTGGCCGGATCGCCCCGCAGCACCAGTACGTTGTCGATGCCGATGTATTGCAGGTCGATCAGGAAATCCTCGGTTTCGTCGCGCGAGAAGCCGCCACATAATACGTGCGGCACGGGATCAACGCCAAACCGGTGCAGGATGGCGGAACAGATACCGACCGTACCGGGCCGTTTGCGGGTCACGATTTTCTGGATAGATCCGTCGGGCATGGGCCGTTCGATGTATTCTTCCCGGTGATAGGTGACGTCGATAAACGGCGGCTTGAACTCCATCAGCGGCTCGATGTTGTCGAGCAGGTTCTTCAGGTTGTCGCCTTTGATGGGCGGAATTACTTCAATGGAGAAGATTGGTTTGCCGTTGGCGGCCTTGATGTGGTCGGTAATTTTCGTCATGGGAGCACGCAAAGCTAACGGGAAAACACGAGTAGTCGGGCGTAAATTCCATTGGCCTGCCCGTTGCTGAACGGCTGGATATCGAGTCGGTGCCCGATACCGGAGCGGTTCTTGACTTCGTGCAGTTTCGGAATGCCCCAGCCTACCAGCGACCCGAACGCGGCCCCGGCAAGCAGATCGGTGGGGTAGTGCAGCCCGCCTTCGTAGCGCAGCACCGCCGTGGCCGACGCAAGACCGAGCGAGCCAATCCACACCACGGAGCGGTAGCGCGAGGTCGGGAAATAATGGCTGAATGTCGTGCCGGTAAAGACGGCGGCTGCGAAGGCATTGGTCGCGTGGCCTGAAAAGAACGATTGCCGGGCTTCACGATCCAGCTTGTCGGCCAGGGGTACGTCGGGGTTGTAGACGTAGGGGCGGGTACGCTGCGCGATGTTCTTCACCGAACGCTGAATACCATTGGCCAGCAGGGCCGTTTCCAGGAACATGACACCGACCGTTTTTACCTCCTGTCGCATCGTCTGAGTACCCAGGGTTAGCGCACCGAGCAGGGCTACGTTTCCAGCCAGTGTTACGTCGCTGAGTCGGTCGGCGGTATGGCTGTAGCGGTATGTGGCCCCCCGATCGAAGGCATTGATTGTCGATCGGTCGAGGGTCGCGATTGTAGCGGGTGTCAGCGGGTCAACCGCCTTCTCCAGCACAAGCGCCATGATCCCCGTTGCGGCCCCCACGCCGAACAGACTGAGTTCACGTCCCGTCCGCAACTCGTAAGGCGACTGGGTTTGTCCGGAAACCGTGGTGGCTGTAAACAAGCCGGCGACAAGGGTAATGTGATGAAAAAAGCGCATAGCATAGGTGATTGTGGGTGTAGCCTGATGATTTTGTAGCCTGGACCTCCAGGTCCGGGTGGACGCGCAGCGGCCAAAAAGCTGCCGCCTACAAAAGTTGGCCTGATGGCCACCCGGACCTGGAGGTCCAGGCTACAAAATACTGGCAGCAATTAGTTTATCCGGACAACGACGGGTGCTTCGTATAGATACACCAATCGTCCGTCGACTTCGGGGAAATCCATCTCGCGGTACAGGCGGATGAAATACCGCAGACCGTCGGCCGGGTCGGTCATCGATTCGTCGGTGGTTTCGGAAGGGGATATGTATTGAATCAGCGTTATCTCGTTGTGCAGGCCGTGAACCACGCGATGCGGAGCACCGTGAAGCCGACGCGCACTCAGAATACTCCGGTCGGTGTCGATTCGGCGGGTCGGGTCGAAGAGGCCGGTCAGGTCGGGATGCCCCACGATGGCCTGTAGGCGCTCACTCAAAGCCTCACATTCCGACTGTCGGACCAGGCCCTCGCTCGTCAGTTGGCGCAACGCCTTGTCGATGCAGCCGGGACCGCGAATCAGACTCAGCGCAGCCGCCAGTTTGCGGTCCTGCTCGCGGTTTCGTTCGAAGGTCGCGACGTCGAACACACGGTCGGCCTGCCGACGCAGTTGCAGGTCCTGCCCCCGGCTACCGCTGATGATCTCGTCCAGCTCAATCGCGTAGCTGGTCGTACTTTCTTTCGGCTCGCACCGCTGTATGCAGTCGCTGATGACGTAGCTGCTTTGACCTTCCTGCCAGCCACAGCCGCATGTTTGGGCGACCAGACTATCGCGCAGAAAACCGTGTAGCCACTGCGTAACGGAATCACGGCCTTTGTTGAAATCGGGGAGCTGCTCGCTGACGACGTACAGCCGGTCGGCCGCGCGGGTGAACGCCACGTAGAGCAGGTTCATGTTCTCCAGGAACGTCCGCGTTACCTCGTCTTCGTATTGATGCCGAACGACGTCGGGCGTCTTTTTGAGGTTGCTGACCGGGTGTACGGGCGCACTTAGCAGCCGCATCAACTCGCCGGTTTCGGTCTGGTAAGCCAGCTTGTCGGTGCGGAGGTCAGCGAGATCGACCCAGATGGTACTGCGGGGCGAAGGGCTTGTCTGCCAGTTGGCAAACGGAATGATGACGACCGGAAATTCCAGTCCTTTCGATTTGTGAATCGTCTGAATATGAACGGCGTCGCGCTTGGTACCTTCGACCGAAATCTTGCTGCTTGCTCCTTTCCAGTACAGCAGGAAATCGCTTAGGTGACCACTTCGTCTGGCGTTGAACGTCAGCACTTCATCGAGGAAGCGGAACAAAAACGGGTTGTGCTCGGTCTGCGAAAACAGGTTGAACTGAGCCGTCAGCCGCTCGGCCAGCTCGTACGGATTCAACTGACTCAGCGCATGGGGGTCGAGCGGATAGCCTTCGTCGCGCAGGTAGTCGAACACGGCTTCGTGTCCCGTTTCGGCGACCTGCCGCAGGGCGCTTGCCAGTTCATTGTCGGGAAATACGTTGTGGACAACCCGTTGAAACAGGTACAACAGTTCGTAGCGCAGCAGCTTCTGATCGGGCCGTTGCAGCACCTGCATGACCGTGACCAGCCATTTCACCGGCTCCGACGATTCGAGCGACAGCGAGTCGGCCGACACCAGTGGAATATGCTGGCTGTACAACTCGTTGGCCAGGGCGCGGGCGTGTCGTTTGGTCCGGCACAGAATAGCGATGTCGCCGTAGGTGTAGCCGTCAGCTATGGCTTTGTTGAGGTGTTCGAGTGTTTTCGCCAGCATCGACCCGGTCAGGTCGATGCCTTCGTCGAGATTGGCCGCCACGAAATCAATCTGTACGTGCCCTTCCGGATTCGCCCGGCTGCTGACTTTCTGGTGGAATTGCTGCTCCGCGTCGAAGACGTCGCTTACCCGTCGGTGCTCGCTCTCGAACCGGCGGGCTGTGTGTTCGAAGAAGTCGTTGTTGAACCGAACGATAGGCTGCGCACTGCGCCAGTTGGTATCGAGCAGGGCGGGTTCGATGTGACCGTGGAGCGTATCGATTCGATCGGCGGTCCAGCTGTCGGGGCCGTGGGCTTCGCGCAGACTGGCCAGGTCTCCCTTGTGCAGCGATACGATCTGATCCATGTCGCCCCCCCGAAACCGGTAGATCGCCTGTTTACCATCGCCCACGGCGAGGTTGAACTGACTGGCGGCCACTGAGTTTTCAATCAGCGGGAGCAGGTTGGCAAACTGAAGCCGGGACGTGTCCTGAAACTCGTCGATCAGCACGTGGTTGTAGCGCGTGCCGAGCCGCTCGTACAGAAACGGTACCGGCTCCGACGTGACGATGTTCAGGATTTTCTTGTTGAACTCCGAGATGTGCACGCGCCCGTCTTTCCGAAGCAGCTCATCGAATTCGAGTCGAATCTGCTTCAGCAGCGCGAGCTTTTGCAGATGGGGCAGCAGCGCGTTGAACAGCGTAACCTGACTGCCGCGCTCTTCCCGAATGGCAATAATCTGCTGAATGCAATCGGTCAGGTCGGGGGCCATGCTATCGATACTGCCCTGCGTGGCCATTGGGGCTTTCTTGCCGTACCAGGCTCCCTCGTTAATGGCGTTGAGAACACGCGTGCCGACTTCCTTACCCGAGTCGCCCAGGGCCACTGCCCGAATAAAGCCACCGACACCGGCATTGCCGTAGCTGAAATCGGCTTCGCTCAGCCCCTGTTCGGTAATCAGGCCCCACGCCCGCTGACCAAGTGCGACGATATCGGTGTCGACCTGACTGTTGTGGTCGAGGAGTTGCTGCCGGATACCCCGTAATGCTTTGGGAGTCAGCTCCTGCGCGGCATTGACAGCCTGATAAAATTGATCGGAGGTCAGGTTGTAGCCAAATTCCTTGAGGGTTTCCGGGAGCATCATCCAGCTACCGCCCTCGGTGGCCGTGTGCATGTAGTATTCCCGCAGCACGGTCGTAATCTCCTCCATCTCATCGGTGCCCGCCTTTTCGAGCAGGGTGTCGATCGCTTCGCCCAGCACTTCGTCGGTATCCATCTCGACCTCGAACGAATAGGGCAGGCCCAGTTCATCGGTGAAAGCCGTAACGATGCGCTGCGTAAACGAGTCGATGGTGGTGACGCTGAAATCGGCGTACCGGTGCAGGATGGTCCGAAATACGCGCTCGGCTTTCTGCCGAATGAACTGTTGCGCGTCAGCGAACAAGGCTGTGCCCGGCACCGCCTTGTCATACAGTTCAGCCGTGAGGTCGTTGAGCAGCGGGGTCGCTTCCTCCGTGCCGCCCATTTTCTGCAACTCCTTCAGAATCCGGTCTTTCATCTCGTTGGCCGCTGCGTTGGTAAACGTCACCGCCAGAATCGTCCGGAAATAATCATCTTTCTGATCGGGGTGCAACGCCAGCTTGAGGTACTCCTTGGTGAGGGTGTACGTCTTGCCGGAACCTGCCGATGAACTATAGATTTTAAACAAGGCTTGAGAAAGGTTTACGGTATTCGGTTCACCGTTTTCGGTTTACGGGAGTAAGGACTGTATTCGTTCGTGAGCTGAGCGACAGGATGAACGCTCGGCGCACTGTAAACCGTAGACTGAATACCGTAACCCATTAAAAATTATACCGCAGCCCCAGACCGGAATTGAGGTTCAGGAAAAACGGTGCCTGTAGTAACTCGACATAAACGCCGGTTTCCAGAAAGAACGAATACGGTTTGTTGGGCGGGAAAAACTCGACCCCGCCAATGCCCGACACGCCCAGTGACAGGGCGTTTTCGTACTCCCCGTTGAGCCGGACCGGGTAATACCGGCGCGTGTTGATCTGACCGCCGTAGCCGTAATAGCCCCGGATGCTTTCGCTCTTGGTAATCGGTGCGTAGTGAATGTAGTGCCCCTGTACCGAAAAGCCGACGCTGCGGTACTGTCCGCTGCGGTAACTCCGGTTCGTACCATACAGGCCACCAAACGTGCCGACGTTCAGGTCGAACGCTTTTTTCTCGCCGAAGTATTTGCGGACGTTGATACCTGCCGGTTCGCCGATTCGGAAACCAACGGCCCAGTTGTTATACTGCGCCTGAGCGCAGTTGAGGGTGCCGAATAAGCTAAGTACCAAGACGGTAGTCAGAAAAACGAGGTTACGCATACGCAAACGATTTGGGGTAAACAAAAGACCACGGCACTACGAAATCGCGACGCCGTGGCCGTAACAGTAGCCAAAGATAATCAGTCGTTCGACACCAGTTCGGGCTTTGTCGCCTGATCGCCCGTGCCCAGCGGCAACTGATCGTCGGCCGGGGCCGGGGCGGGATGGCGCAGCACCTCGATGAGCCGCTCGTTTTCAGCCCGTGTGCCAATGGTAATGCGCAAACAGCCGTCGCAGAGTTTTACCGACGAGCGGTCCCGCACAATGACTTGCTGATCGATGAGATACTTGAAGGTACCCTTTGCATCGGCGAAACGGACGAGCAGGAAGTTTGCGTCGGACGGATGAATATGCTGTACTATCGGCAGGGTTTGCAGCGCGTCGGCCAGCCACTGCCGCTCGGCCATGATCTCGCTGACCATCTGCCGTTTGTCGGCTTCGTGGGTCAGCGCGTCGAGCGCCAGCGCCTGCGTCGGTGCCGAAATATTATACGGCGGCTTGATCTTGTTCATCACCGCAATCAGTTCCGGCGAGGCAAAACACATACCCAGCCGCAGCCCCGCCAGCCCCCACGCTTTCGAGAACGTTTGCAGCACGACGAGGTTCGGGTATTGGTCGAGCTGTGCTGCCCAGGAGGGCACGTCGGCGAAGTCGATGTAGGCTTCGTCGACAATAACCAGCGCTGTCTGGGCGGCTTCCAGAATCCGGCGAATAGCGTCGGGGTGCAGCAGGTTACCCGACGGATTGTTGGGTGAACACAGGAAAATCAGCTTTGTCGTGTCGGTAATGGCGGCCAGTACGGCGTCGGTGTCGACCTGAAAATCGGGCGTCAGCGGCACCTTCGTAATCGCTACGTCATTGATCGAGGCCGACACTTCGTACATGCCGTAAGTAGGGGGCATAATCAGAATATGATCGACGCCGGGCCTATCCTGGCTGGGCCCATCCAGGCCGGGCCGACAGGTGGCGCGTACGAGCAGGTCAATGGGTTCATCGGAGCCGTTGCCCAGGAAAATCTGTTCCGGGCGGACGCCTTTGATGGGGGCCAGCCGCTGCTTGATTGCCTGCTGATGCGGGTCGGGATAGCGGTTGTAATCGCCTTCGGTGGTGGTTGAGCCAAGCGGGTTTTCGTTGGCATCGAGGAAAACGCCCACCGTACCGGTGTATTCATCCCGTGCCGACGAATAGGGGATCAGCGCAGCGATGTGCGGGCGAAGCAGTGTATCGAGTTGAAACATGATTTTGAGGAAAGAGAAAAGACGTGAGATGAAAGAGTTAGTCGTCCGTTGTCTTTCATCTTATGTCTTTCCTCGTTTATCTATCGTCAATTTGCTGGCTCACCGTCTAGGTAGAGTGTATCCGGGTCGATGTCCAGATTGTTGGGCCACACGACTGTGCCATTGAACGGCTTGACCTGATTAAATAAGGTTATATCCTGAAGGGCTCGAAACACACCAACGGACAAGTATGGCTTCACATCAAATACTTTCCGCTCTTGATTCGTAAAATGAATCAATAACTGAAAATCTGTGGTTGGCTGAACGCTTAATACGCGTGGGTTCATCATCAGAAAAGCGATATGACAGGCATGAACGGTGGGATTGGTTAAGAACAGGTTGGCGTCGGTCGCCAGCGGAATGATTGGGCGTCGATAGCCCGCATCGTGCAGAGAACGCCTTCCAGATGATCGTATTCGTGCTGAATCAGTTCGGCCAGCGCCCAGTCGTCGACAGTCCAGGTGTTTGGTTGCCAGTGCTCGTCGCGGAAGGTGAGCGTGAGCCGACAATGGCGCTGAACGCGTACCAGCAGGTTGGGAAAACTCATGCAGTCGTCCCAGAGTTCAGCGATTTCCGGGCTAAGGCTGGTGAGTTCAGGATTGAGAAGTACCCGAGGACCGCCATATTCCGGATGACTCGTGTTCAGGTAAATCAGCCGTTTCATGATGCCGAGCTGGGGTGCTGCAATGCCGCGCCCAAACTGATACGTCGCTCTGATTTCCTCCATCACATTATGCAGATCGGCCACCCAACCCGCCACGAGCGGCAAGTCCGATTCGGTTACCGGTTCGCAGCGCTCGTACAGTCGCGGGTCACCCAGCAGTAGCAGATCAGTCAGGTGTTTCATGGGTTTAGTACGTCGGCCAACCGGATGACCTGTAAGCCGTTGATGTCGGTAAAATCAGCGACGTTGTTGGTTAGCACAGGCATCGAATGTATCAGTGCCGTAGCAGCAATAATCGAATCGGCTAGCGAGCGTTTGCGTTGCTGACGTAATGTGATGGCTTTCGAAACAATCGCTTCACTGATTACAAATGTGGCTATCGACTCAAAAAAGAGTTCGAACTGATCCCTTACCGTCGGTGTGTTTTTATGATAACCGATAACTTCGATTCTAACAATATCTGATGTGCAAATCCTCTCCAGCTGACTCGTTAGGTAGTCCTTTAATTGCTCGTTATTATCTTGGATGGCGTAGATAATCACATTACTGTCTACAATCATTCGTCTCTTCCATCAAGCACTCTATCCTTGCGAGTCTCTCGCTGCCACTCGGTTGGGTCTCCAAATGCTTCGGCGGCTCTACTCGCTATGAGATTATTAAGAGCCTGTTTGAATTTCTTTTTTCGCTCATCCAGCGAAGTGTCGCGTACGACCCGCACGTTAAGACGGGTTAGTAACTGACGGACCAGTGCTTCGTCCTCTGGCGAATCGATTTCAATCAGTAGCTGACTCATAGCGTTCGTTTTTAGCAAGATAACAAAATCAGGCCGGATTCATTTCGGTCAAGCTGGCCAGGCGGAGACTGACGGCGCGCTTGTGGGCGTCCAGCGATTCGGCTTCGGCCATCGCTTCGACAATCGGACCGAGAAGCTGCAAACCGTCGGGGGTGATGTGCTGCACCGTGATCTTCTTGACGAAACTATCCAGCGATACACCGCTATAGGCACGGGCGAAGCCGTTGGTCGGTAAGGTGTGATTGGTACCCGATGCGTAGTCACCGGCCGATTCGGGCGTGTAATTTCCTAAGAAAATTGATCCGGCATTGACGATCTGCTCGGCGACCTGTTCGGCGTCGGCGACGCTTAGAATCAGGTGTTCGGCGGCATAGTCGTTCAGTAAATCAATGGCGTCGGCGGGCGTGTCGACCAGAATGGCTTTGCTGTTGTCGAGTGCTTTGCCCGCAACGGCTTCGCGGGATAACTTGCCCAACTGCGTACTGAGCGTCAGATTCACCAGTTCGACCAGTTTGCGGCTTGTCGATACCAGCAGCACCTGACTATCAGGGCCATGTTCGGCCTGTGAAAGCAGGTCGGCGGCTACGAAAGCCGGAACAGCGGTATCGTCGGCGTAAACGGCTACCTCACTCGGACCAGCCGGCATGTCGATGGCCATCCCGTCTTTCGCTGCCAGCATTTTCGCTGCCGTAACATACTGGTTGCCTGGGCCAAAGATCTTGTACACCTTCGGTACCGACTCCGTGCCGTAGGTCATGGCGCCAATGGCCTGTGCCCCGCCAACCTGAAAGACCTTCGTTATGCCAACCAGTTTGGCGGCAAAATACACGGCCGGGTGCGTTGCGGGCGTACAAAGTACGACTTCGCGGCAACCCGCCAGCTGCGCCGGTACGCCCAGCATCAGCACGGTGCTGAACAACGGAGCCGTGCCGCCCGGAATATAGAGCCCCACTTTTTCGATGCCCACGCTCCGACGCCAGCAGGTGACGCCCGGCATCGTCTCGATTTTTTCGATTGGTTGCCGCTGCGCTTCGTGAAAGGTACGGATGTTCTGGTACGCCTGCCGGATGGCCGCTTTCAGTTCATCGCTCAACTGCTGTTCGGCCGCATCGAGCACAGCTGGCGAAACAGCCAGCGTGTCGGTGGTCAGCGACACCTTATCGAAGCGTTGCGTCAATTCGATCAGGGCCGCATCGCCCCCCGCCCGGACCTGCTCCATGATCGGCGTGACGATGGCTTCTATCTGCTGTGTCGACTGTACGGGCCGGGCCAGCAAAGCAGGCCATTCGGTGCGGTCGGGAAAGGGGATGATGTTCATGGGCTTGTGTGATGAACGAAGAAAGATGTGAGAAAAAAGAGGGGGTAAAGCCGTAGCGTCTTTCTTCTTTTATCTCATCTCCTTTGGCTAATAGATCATTTTCTCGATTGGGATAACCAGAATACCTTCGGCACCGGCGGCCCGGATGGCTTCGATGTTTTCCCAGAATTCGTTTTCGTTTAACACGGAATGCACCGAACTCCAGCCTTCCGTCGCCAGGGGGGTCACGGTTGGGCTGCGCATGCCGGGTAGCAGCGACGTAATCTGACCAATCGCGTGGTTTGGTGCGTTCAGTACGATGTATTTGTTGTTTTTAGCCGCCTGCACCGCTTTGATGCGGAACAGCAGCTTGTCTACCAACGTCTGTTTGTCGGCGTCCAGTTCGGGGTTGGCGATGAGAATGGCTTCCGACCGGAAGATTGTCTCGACTTCCTGCAAGCCGTTGCTCAGCAGTGTACTACCCGAGCTAACGATGTCGCATACGGCTTCGGCCAGCCCGATACCCGGCGCAATCTCCACCGAGCCACTTATCTCGTGAATGTCGGCATTTACTCCCGCACCTTTCAGGTAATTGCCCAGCAAGGTCGGGTAGGAGGTAGCGATACTTTTGCCGGTCAGATCCTGAATACCCGACCACTCCGTTCCGCGCGGGATGGCAATCGACAGGCGGC
Organism: Spirosoma oryzae; assembly: GCF_003002825.1. Taxonomy (GTDB): domain Bacteria; phylum Bacteroidota; class Bacteroidia; order Cytophagales; family Spirosomataceae; genus Spirosoma; species Spirosoma oryzae. The sequence goes on from NZ_PVTE01000007.1 coordinate 323,729, forward strand.
ATTTCGAAAAGCCCAGCTTATGAATCGTGTTGACCGACCGGCCCGTTTCGACGGCTACGTTTTCGCCAACGATACCGAGGTCGGCGACGCCATCTTCGACGTAACCGGGAATATCGTCGTCGCGCAGAAAGAGAAATTCAGCCGGGAAATTGGACGATACTGACCGAAGTTTACCGGTGCCGTAGTCGAAGCGGATACCGCACTCTTTGAATAGCTGATACGAGTCCTCGCTCAACCGGCCGGACTTTTGAAGGGCAATGCGTAAGGCAGATGTCATGGGGGAATTCTGATGCGGTAAACGTTGTCAGGCAAAGCAGTGCCAGCTAACGCCAAACCGATGTAAACGAAGTCAGTGCACGGACGACCGGGCTGATTTCAGGAAAACGAATAAAACAAAAGTAACGGAAACGGCTGATACGTGGATGAAGCACACGGAGCCAATGTGGCCGGACGGCCAGAGAACGCAGCTAGCGTCGATGTCGGAAGCAGAAAGCGGGCGCTGTCAGAAGCATCATGCTGCAAAAATAAGAAGAAAGAGGATAGACACAAGATGAAAGACAGACCCAGCCATAGCCACGTGTCTTTCTCCCCCCCCGTCTTTCCTCTTTCTTCTTACGTCTTTCCTCTATTTATGATCGATCGCGTCGTAGGCCAGTCCTGTGCCAATCGCGTAGACGGCGTGGTGGAGGGCGTCGGTCGCAATCGTCGGCGCATCCTGTTCGGTGATTGGGGGTGCCAGATTCAGCTTGGGAAGCATCACCAGACCCGTTGCCCAGATCGTGACGAAATGAGCCAGGGTCGCCGGCCAGCCGCGTAGTCCGAACAAGGCAAACAGCCCGCGCGGAATGCCCCAGGCGGTGCCGTAGGTCCAGTGGATTTCCTGCGATACAATCTCTTTCTTACGCTTTTTGGTGGGTTTCACGTTCAGCACTTTCGATACGGCGTCGGCGGGGACGGTGCTGGGTGGGCGTTTGGTGATCGACATCTCAGCAGTCTGCGAAAGCGTGATGGCAACGGTGCCAGCCAGACCAGCCAGAATACCAATGCCGATAACGGTACCCAGGTCGCGCAGGGCGGTGTCTGGTTTCAGCGTCTTCATGGTGATAAGCGGTTTTGCGGTACAAATAGACAGGAACGACGAATAGGTATGATCATTCCCTGTTACTCAAACTGCTGATCGGGCAATTGTTCTTGCAAACGGCCGGAAAACCATTGAATAGCCTATAATGACAACAGGCTCCCCCGAATCGGAAGAGCCTGCTGCTGTATTGACAAACGGTGATCGACTTATTTGATCGAATCGCGCTTGGTGGTGTCGGTGCTTATGGAGTCCGTGCTCATCGTCGTAGCCGTGGTCGATGTAGCTGAATCCGTCGACATGGTCGTCATCGTCGTGTCAGTTACCGCCGTGCCGGTCGACTCGGGTTTGTTGCTCGAACAAGCCGTCGCCAGCGCGACCATCGTCATCATGAAAAAAGCAGATTTCAACATGGTTGTAGTCGTTTTTGGGATTTTTCGATTAATCCGCTGAACCTGAAAAGGTAACCCAACCAGGATTGAAAATTTGTCGTGCCGTCTGCTTACCCCGGTCCGACGGACAGCTTACAAGCCTTGCCCGCCCGACACTTCGATACGCTGCCCATTAATCCAGTAGGCATCATCGGTGCAGAGGAAAGCCACCACCCCGCCAATGTCGTGCGGCAACCCAACGCGCCCCAGCGCCGTCAGCGACGCGATCATCTTGTTGATGTCGGCATTGTCGCGGGTCCGCCCGCCACCGAAATCGGTTTCGATGGCACCCGGCGCGACGACATTGGCGGTGATTTTTCGGGAACCCAGTTCCTTGGCCAGATAGCGTGTGAACACTTCGACAGCGCCTTTCATACTGGCATACGCCGAGGAGCCGGGCATCGTGATCCGCGTCAGGCCCGACGAGATGTTGATGATCCGGCCACCGTCGGTCAGCAACGGCAAGGCTTTCTGCGTCAGGAAGTAAACGCCCTTGAAATGGATGTTGTGCAATTCGTCGAACTGCGCTTCGCTCACCTGCGCAAAGGGGACATACATGCCAATCCCGGCATTGTTAATGAGGAAGTTGAATTTGTCGGTCTGAAAAGTGTCCGACAATATGGTCTTTACCTGTTCGTAAAAGCTGTCGAACGAAGCGATATCACCCGTGTTCAGTTGAAGCGTAGCGGCCCGCTGCCCCTTCTGTTCAATTTCCCGGACCACGGCTTCCGCGTCATCTTTCTGGCTGTTGTACGTCAGTAAAACGTCGAAACCCTTGTCGGCCAGGCGAAGGGCCATGTCTTTACCTAATCCCCGGCTACCACCGGTCACCAGTGCAATTTTCTGTTCAGTTGCCATTTCGTTTGTAGAAGAAAGATGTAAGAGGAAAGAGAAAAGACGCTGGAAAACGGATGTAGACAACGGCTGCTGATCCGTCTTTCTTCTCACCTCTTTTCTCTTTCCTCTTCTTCAACCCAAAATTCCGGCGAATGGCTGACCTGAACGTGGTGAGTAGTTCCGATTAATTGGTGAGTAGTTCAGTTTTTGCGCGGTCACTCGCTTCGCGCTGCTGCGCCCAATGCTGCTCCCGATACTGCTTTGGTGTACTTCCCTGAAAGTGTTTGAAGAACTTGGTGAAATTCGACGGGTCGTAGGTCAGTGTACGGGCTATTTCGGCAATGGGTTGAGCTGTGGTTTCAAGCAGGCTCCGGGCGATGTCCATGATCTTTCGTTCGAAGAAGTAGCAGGGCGCATGGCCCGTCGTGAGCCGGATAGTATTGCTCAGGTGAGTCGGGTGAATATTCATCTCTCCGGCAACGTCCCGAATTTCGTACATATCGATTACGCGCCCGGCCAGTAAATCGCTTAAGTGCCGGTCGAGAATGGCCAGGAAATCGTCGGTGATCTCGTGTTGCCGGGCGGCTATTTTCTTTGGAGTGGTTGGAGAAGCCATGTGTTGATTGATGAAAAAGAGAAAGTTTTAAAATGCTTTGTATACTCAAGCTTCTATACAAAAGCGTCTGCCAATTGAAAAGTTAAGCTTTTCCCCTAATGACATGACAAAAGCGGAATCAGGTCAATAAGTGGTCGATGATTGAGGACTCGGTCACGGAGTTCGTCCAGACCATGCCGGAATAAACTGT